>CAWHIO010000059.1:0-374490 GCA_963829315.1 uncultured Alphaproteobacteria bacterium
CGCTCTCGGCCACACGGGTGATCTGCGGGACGAAGACGATGGTCAGCGAAACGATGGAGTTGACGATACCCGCGCCCAGCGCTCCCGAAATCGCGATCGCCAGCAGCACCGAGGGAAAGGCGTAGAATACATCGACCGTGCGCATGATCGCGGTATTGATCTTGCCTCCGACATAGCCGGCGACGAGACCGAGCGAGGTCCCGATCCCAAAGGCAAGGATGACCGGAAGAATGCCGACAACCAGCGACAGCCGTCCGCCATAGATCAGCCGCGCCAGCATGTCGCGGCCGAGCTCGTCGGTGCCGAGCGGATAGCCCGTGGTGCCGATATGGCGCAGCCTGCGAATCATCGAGCCTTGATAGGGGTCGGCAAGCCCGAGCCACGGCGCGCAGAGCGCGGACATAAAAATCGCGACCAGAATGAGGGCGCAGACCATGCTGACCTTGTCACGCACGATCCGCCGTCCGACCGTCGCCCAGTAGCCGCGCGCCTTGCTCGCGGGCGCCGCCTGGAGGGCCGCATCTGCTATCGCACTCATCGGCAGATACCCATCGGTTCAGCTCCGCTTGATCCGCGGGTCGATCGAGGCCTGCGCGATATCGACCATCAGATTCAGACAGACGAAGAACAATGCCAGCACCAGGATCGTGCCCTGCAATAGCGGCAGGTCACGCTGGAAAATCGCCGAATTGAGCAACAGCCCCGATCCCGGCCACGAGAACACGGTTTCGATCAGGATCGAGCCGCCGAGCATGTATCCGAGCTGCAGCCCCATCACGGCCATCGCCGTCGGTGCGGCGTTCTTGATGACGTGGCGGAAAACATCGGTTTCGCGCAAACCCTTGGCGCGCAAGGCCTCGACGAAATCCTGACTGAGGATATCGCCGGTCAGCGCCCGCACGGTGCGGGTGACGATGCCCATGGGAATCACCGATGTGGTGACCGCCGGCAGGATCAGATAGCGGATGTGTTCCCAGTCCCATCCCCAGGCACCGGAACCACCCGGACCGGCGCCGACGGCGGGCAACCAACCGAGCTGCACCGAGAAAATGATCACCAGAACCATCCCGAGCCAGTAATGCGGCACCGAGACGCCGGCGATCGCGATCGAGGTCGCAACCTTGTCGATCCAGGTGTCGCGGAAATAGCCGGCGATCAGGCCGAAGAACAATCCAAGCGTAAAACCGATCAACGCTGCCGCAATCGCCAACGTCACGGTGTTGCCCACCGCGCGCATGACTTCCGACAGCACCGGACGCCCGGTCGCGATCGAATGACCGAGATCGCCGTTGACCGCCTTCCACAGCCAGAGTCCGAACTGCACCGGCAGCGGACGATCGAAGCCGTAGGCGACGCGCATTTGATTGGCGAGTTCCTGCGACGCGTCGGCCGGCAGGATCGCGACCAGCGGATCGCCCGGCGTGATGTGCACCAGGAGAAAGCACACCAGCGCCACGCTGAGGACGATGGGGATTACATAGACGATGCGCCTGACAATGTAGATGAGCACAGAATGACCTTCGGTTATCTTCCTTCTCCCCTTGTGGGAGAAGGTGGCGACAGGCCGCATGCGGCGGGCGTTCTTTAGTAGTGCAGCCGATGCCTCCATCGGCTAGCAATCCCCGCCGGATGCGGTTAAGTCACGGGAGGGGGAGGCGTCACCGCTCGAGCTTCGCTCGTCGCGCCCTCTCCCGCAAGGGGAGGCGGAACACACGACGCCTCTACGGCGTCATCGAGATCGGCGAGAAGTCCACAAACCAGCTCTTCGGCTGCACGAAGCCCTTGACCTTCGGGCTCATGGCGCGCGGCGCCACGTCATGGGCGACATAGAGAAACGCCGCGTCGTCGACGGAGGCCGCATGCAGTTCGGCCAGCGCCTGGTCGCGCGCGGCCGGATCGAAGGTCTGGCGCGCCTTCGTCACCAGCTCGTCGAACTTCGGATTGTTGATAAAGCCCCAATTGTTCGATACCGGCGGCGCCATCGACGATTGCAGGAAGCGCACCATGGCAAAGAACGGATCCATCGCCGCGTAGGTCACATTGGTGGCATTGGCGCCGTTGGCGGAAGCATCCTTGGCGCCGCGCCGCCAGTTCGTGAACAGCGTGTTCCATTCGATGACGTCAAGCTGCACGTCGAAATAACATTCGGCCAGCGCCTGCTGCAGATACTCGTTCATCGGCAGTGGCAGCATCTGGCCCGATCCCGACGCCGAGGTCTGGATCTTGACCGTCAATTTCTTGTTCGGACCAAACCCCGCCTCCTGCATCAGCTTCTGCGCAGCCGGCTTGTCATATTTGATCTGGAAGGTCGGTTTTCCCCGCCAGGGATGACCCGGCTCGAAGGTGCCGGTCGCCGGCACCATCAGGCCGGCGAGCAGACCGTCCCTCAGGCCTTCGCGATCGATGCAGAGATTGGCGGCCTTGCGAACGCGGATGTCGTTCCAGGGCGAGCCTTCGATGCGCGAGAACTGCCACGGCCAGACGTGCGGCTCCTCATTGGAATAGATCACAAAGCCGCGCTGCTTGATTTCAGCGACCGCATCCGGCGCCGGCGCTTCGATCCAGTCGACCTGGCCGGAGAGCAAAGCCGCGGTGCGGGCATTCGCCTCGGGCATCGGCAGCAATAACATCTTGTCGACCTTGGGAACCCGCGCCTTGTCCCAATAGTTTTCGTTCTTCACTAGCTCGAGCCGTTCGCGCGGCGTGAAGCTCGACATTTTCCACGGGCCGGTACCCGAGGCGTCCTTGGCGAACGCGGCCCAGGCGGCTTGCGATTTCGCCTTGGCGTCCGCGCCGCCAGCCGCGTCGAACAGCTTCTGCCATTTCGCCGGGCTCGCCATGAACAGATTGGTGAGGTTGATGGGCAGGAAGCTGTCCGGCTCCTTGGTGGTCAGCTCCACCGTCATGTCGTCGATCTTGCGGGCCGAGGCCAGCGTCGGCATCCGCGACGCGGTGACGCCGACCTGGCTCGGATCGAACTGGGGCGCATCCTGCTTGAGCACCTTTTCGACATTCCAGACCACCGCGTCGGCATTGAACGGCGACCCGTCATGGAATTTGACGCCCGGGCGAAGCTTGAACGTCCACTTCTTCTTGTCGGCGTCATCAACCGCCCATTCGGTCGCGAGCCCGGGGATCATCACGCTGGCCTTCTCGGCGGACGACAGGTCCCACATCGTCAGCGCGTCATACATGGTGAGGCCGGTGAAGCGGTTGCCCTCGAAGCCCTGATCTGGCTGGCCCAGCGTGCGCGGAATGTCGGCCGCGGTCATCCCTATACGCAGGGTCGTCTCGGCACCGGCGTTCTGCGGCGGGCTTGCGACTGCGGCCATCGCCAGCAGCCAGCGGCCGCCGCAGTCGGCGTTTTCCGGCTTTTTCACTCAACATTGCAACCAATCCCCTCTTGATCTTCTCTATGACTATTTCTTATGCAATCTTATGCAACGGCTGTGCCAATGGTGCCGTCCTTCGCCAAATTGTGATTGCCGTTACAATTCCTTGTAGGTTCCATGCAAGAAAAGAAAGCAAATGCCTAATCTGGCATCAGCCTTGCATGTTGCGTTGCGACATTTCTCCAATGGAGCTTAGTTCATGCGCGCCCGAAATTCGATCCTTGTTGCCCTGCCCTCGCCCTCGGCATCAGCCTGCCAGCCATTTCCGCGCGAGCCGAGACGGTGGTGCGATACGGTATTTCGATGGCGGATATTCCGCTGACGACGGGCCAGCCAGATCGCGGCGCCGGCGCCTATCAGTTCACGGCCTACACGATTTACGATCCTCTGGTCGCGTGGGAAATGGATGTGTCGGACCGGCCGGGCAAGCTGGTGCCCGGCCTCGCCACCGAGTGGAAAGTCGACGACAAGGACAAGACCAAATGGCGGTTCACGCTCCGCCAAGGCGTCAAATTCCATGACGGCAGCGACTTCAATGCCGATGCGGTGATCTGGAACCTGGACAAGGTTCTCAACGACAAGGCCCCGCAGTTCGACAAGCGCCAGAGCGCGCAGGTGAAGACCCGCCTGCCCTCGGTCGCCAGCTACGCCAAGATCGACGACTCGACGATAGAGATCACCACCAAGACCGTCGACTCGTTCTTCCCGTATCAGATGCTCTGGTTCCTGATCTCGAGCCCCGCGCAGTACGAAAAGCTCGGCAAGGACTGGGACAAATTCGCAAGCCAGCCGTCGGGCACCGGACCGTTCAAATTGACAAAACTGGTGCCGCGCGAACTGGCCGAACTCTCGAAGAATCCGGATTACTGGGACAAGAAGCGGATCGCGAAAGTCGACAAGCTGGTGCTGGTTCCGATGCCGGAAGCGCTGACCCGGACCAATGCGCTGCTGGCCGGACAAGTCGATCTGATCGAGACGCCGGCGCCCGACGCGGTGCCGCAGCTGAAATCGGCGGGCATGCGGATCGTCGACAATATCACCCCGCATGTATGGAATTATCATCTCAGCGTACTGCCGGGTTCGCCCTGGACCGACATCCGCCTGCGCAAGGCGCTCAATCTTGCGATCGACCGCGACGGCGTGGTCGGGCTGATGAACGGTCTTGCCAAGCCCGCCAAGGGCCAGGTCGATCCCTCGAGCCCCTGGTTCGGCAAGCCGACCTTCGATATCAAATACGATCCTGCCACCGCGAAGAAACTCGTCGAGGAGGCCGGCTACTCGAAGGAAAAGCCGCTGAAGGCCACTTTCATCATCGCGCAGGGCGGCACCGGCCAAATGCTGTCGCTGCCGATGAACGAATTCCTGCAGCAAAGCTTCAAGGAAATCGGCATCGACATCGACTTCAAGGTGGTCGAGCTCGAGACGCTCTACACGCACTGGCGCAAAGGTGCGGCGGATGAAATGAATGCCGGCATCACCGCCAATAATATCGCCTACGTAACCTCGGACCCGCTGTATGCGATCGTGCGCTTCTTCGCCTCCGATCAGGTGGCGCCGGTCGGGGTGAACTGGGGCGGCTACAAGAACCCGAAGGTCGACGCCCTGATCGGCGAAGCCAAGCAAACCTTCGACATCAAGAAGCAGGACGATTTGATCGCGCAGGCGCATGCCCTGATCGTCGACGATGCCGCCCTGGTGTGGGTGGTGCACGACACCAACCCGCATGCGCTCTCGCCCAGGATCAAGAAATTCGTGCAGGCGCAGCACTGGTTCCAGGACCTGACCACGATCGGCGTGGAGTAAAAATGAGCTGTCGGTCACTGTCGTCCCGGCTCGCGCTTCGCTTGGCCGGGACGACGGAGACTATTTCGTCAGCAGCGCAAAGGCGCCGTTCCAGTCGTTCGGCGGCGGGTTTTCTCGATAGCCGAGAATGCGCGCTTCATACAAATCATAGAGTAGCTTCAGGGTGTGGGCGTCGTCGGTCAGGCGGCCGCGTTCGATCGCCGCCAGCGCGCCCTCCCAGTCGCGGCTGCGATAGCAGGCGAGCATCTCGATGGTGAGGTTGCGCAGGCGTTGAAAGCGGCCGGACTGGGCGGCGTCCTCGCGGCCGGCGATGGCGTAGATGACCTCCGGCTCCTTCTTGCCCTTGACCATGATGAAATCGAGCTCGAGAATCGCGAACTTGTCCTTGACCGCGAGCGCGGTCCTGGAGCCGACGATGATCGGGAATCCGTACTCCTTGGATTGTCCTTCGAGCCGCGACGCCAGGTTGACGCTGTCGCCGAGCACCGAATAGTCGAAGCGCAGATTGGAACCCATGTTGCCGACCACGCAGGTCCCGGTGTTCAGGCCGACCCCGACATTGATCGGGATAAAACTGTGGCCGCCGTTTTGGGATTCGATCTCGCGCTCCTTGTTGAGCGCGTCGATCCGTTCCAGCATGTCCAGCGCGGCTTCGCAGGCGTTGAGCTGATGCTCCTTGTCGTCGAGCGGCGCGTTCCAGAACGCCATGATAGCATCGCCCATATATTTGTCGATGGTGCCCTTGCGCGCCAGGATCGCGTTGGTCAGCGGCGTCAGGAACCGGTTCATCAGCGCGGTCAATCCTTGCGGATCGCTCTTGTAGGACTCCGAGATGGTGGTAAAGCCCCTGACGTCGGAGAACATGATGGTCATCTCGCGCTCTTCGCCGCCGAGCTTGAGCTTTTCAGGTGATTGCGCGAGTTGCTCGACCAGGGCAGGCGACAAATACTGGCCGAACGCGGAGCGGATCTGCCGCCGCTGCGCCTGTTCCCTGACGAAGCTGGTGAAAATAAGGGTGAGATAGATCACCGTGGTCGACAGCAGCGGATAGGTGAAATCGATCAGCAGACGGTGCTGGGTGTAGAAATACCAGGACGCCCCGGTCAGCAGCGTTGCAAACAGCGCACCGACGGCGACAAGGGTAACCGGTCCGAACAGCGGCGCGAACGCAATCACCAGAATTCCAAGAATGATCGCGGCAGCGAATTCGAGCAGCGGACCGTAAGGCGGTTGCGACAGCAGCGACTTGGTCAGTGCGGCTTCGAGCACCTGGGCATGAATTTCGACGCCCGGCATCGCCGCGGACACCGGCGTGGTCTTGATGTCATTAAGTCCCACCGCGGACGTGCCGATCAGGACCAGCTTGCGCGCGATCTTTTCAGGCGCGACGCGTCCCTCCAGAACGTCAACCGCCGGGACGTAGAGCGAGGGATCGTAGCGCGCGAAATGCACCCAAAGCTGGCCGTTACGGTCGGTCGGGACCTCGAATCCCTTGACCGCGACGCTCTTGATTCCCGCGGCATCCGACTTGATGAAGATGGTATCGGTGCCGGTCGCCAATCGCAGCATTTCGAAGCTCAATGACGGCATCGTCGCACCCTGCGCCAGCATGATCATCGGCACCCGCCGCACAATGCCGTCACGTTCGGGATTGATGGTCAGCAGACCGCGCCCGCCGGCCGCCTTCTCCAGAACCTGCGTGTTGCGCAACAGGCCCGGGAAGTCGAACATGAAGCGCTGGGGGTCTCCGCCCAGCATCGCCAACCCCGTCACCGGAAGCGTCTTGTCGAATTCCGCAACCTCCTCGGAAAGTCCGGATTCGCCCAGCACGACGCGCGAATGCCGCATCGCATCGGCAAAAACCTGATCGTTGCTCGGCAGCGCCCGCAACTTGGCCTTGGTGTCTTCATCCAGATTGCGGAACGTGTCGGCCGCGGTATCCGGATTGAGCCGGTCGGGCTCCGAGAAGATGACGTCGAAGGCGATCACGACGGCGCCGAGTTTCGTCAGATTGGCGACGAGATCGGCGATCCGCGTCCGCGGCCATGGCCATTGGCCGAGCTTCGCCAGGCTCTTTTCGTCGATGTCGATGATGGTGACCGGCCGTGCGGTCTTCACGCGCGGATCGATGCGCTGGAAACGTATCGAAGGTCCTGACACGAAGCTCCTCGATCGGCGCGAAATCGGCGACGCGCAACGCTGCAACGCCGATCAGCAGCGCAAGGCACAACAGCCTCGCATAGCCGAACTTCCGCCCAAACCAGCGTCGTAATATCCTGAGCCGCTTCATGCTGTTCCGATATCACGACGCGCGGAATTGATCACGTCTCTTGTTGTTTCGAAAACGCGGACGGGCCGGATGGCACGCGGCTGTCCGGGTCCGGATCGTGACCTAGACGACGTGGAAGTCGGAGACTTGCAGTTGCGCCTTGTGAACACCGCTCAGGGTGATGGTGTCGTGGGCATCGAGGACGACAACCGTATTGCCGTGGCCGTCATCCTGTGCGGCGTTCAGGGCCGCCTGCGCGTTCGCGAAAATCGTGCCGCTGAACTGCAGCGTATCGGTAGCCGGATGGAAATTCGTCACCGTATCCAGACCGATTGCGGCGAAATTGAAAACAAAGGTTTCGCTGGCGGCAAGGCCGCTCAACGTCTGGTTCGGCGCGCTCGCGACGATCGTGCTGCTCGCCGCCGGGCCGGGATCTTGCATGACCACGCCACCCAGGGCGTCGCTGGTCGACGCCGGCGGATCGTGGATCAGAATTCCGCCGCTACCATCGGTAATGGGCGCGCTCCAGTTGCCTGAATTGGCGCCCACGTTCAGCTGCACGCTGGTGTGACCGGCCTCGCTGATGGTTACTATGCCGCTCGACGTAGTCCCGGAATAGCTGACCGTGGCGCTGGTATCGAAGCCTGCCACATCAATCACGTCAGTGGCGGTCATGCTGCCACCGCTGTCGGAAATCGTTCCGGTAAAATGGGTGGGATCCTTGAGGATCAGTTCGCCGGAGCCGGAAAAAGCCGTGTTAAGACAATTCAAAATAGAGGATGCCTGCGCCATCGATCTTGGCAATTCCGTCTCCGCTCACTGCTCCTTGAACCGTCAGATCGGCTCATGGGCCACAGGACACCGGAATTTGCGATTGCACCCGCGATCATCATCGCGCTCCCGACGCTTCCAGAACTCTGAATTCAATACGGTGTTTGAGCTGGTATCGATCACAAGGGCATGCGTGCTGGTTGCATCGATAGTGCCGGAGTTGACAGGTTCAGCTCTCGATTGCCGAACTGGCCGGCCGGAAATCGTGTTGTCCTGGTTGTTCAACGTGACGATGGAGCTAGTTCCAGAAATAACATTCAGGTCATTGTCGGACAGCGTGACATGGCCACGCCGATAAGCGTCAAACCATGCTCGATGATCTGGAGGTCGGTCTCGGTACTCGTCGAATTTAGCGCGATCGTGCCCGTGTTGTTGATCGTGCCGCTCAACGGAAGGGTTGCACGTCGCTGATCGTCATGCTGCAGGCATTGGTCGTCACTGGCGTCTGATCAAACACGAAGTGGTTTGCGTTGAGGGCGGCCGCATGAACCCCCTGCAGGGTGATGGTCTGCCGGGGCCGAGCGCAATCACCGCGTTGCCATTGGCGTCGTCTGTTAGATTTGCTTGGATATCACGAAAGCTCCCAACATTATTAAAGCCCACCATGTCGATTTTGTCCGACGCGGCGTTGAAGTTGTAGACGATGTCGACGCTAATTGGCTGCGAGAACACAAACAAGTCGTTCGCGCCGGCGCCAGACAGGTGGTCGTCGCCCGACAAGGCGAAGATGGGGGAGCCAGACGAATAGGCCTCCAGATTGTCGCCGAAAGAGTAGCTGCTGATGCTGCCATCCGCCAAGATCGAGGTCTCGGTCACCCCGAGCTGTACCGCCACAACAAAATTCGCTGCTGGGGTGATCGTCAGTGCACTGGGATCGCTAGTCTGAACGGTCCACGCGCCATTACCGAGATTTGTCCCGCCATTCAGGCTCCAATCCGTTGGAACTCCGGTGATCGTTACCGTTATTGGATCGCTCGGGCCATCAACCAACGTACCCGTTAGCGCCAGATTGATCGGATGGCCCGCCTCGCCCGCCGGCGCGATGTTCACTGCAATGGATTTAGCTGCAGAGCTCGCGATATTGCCGCCGTCATTGGTGGTGCCAACAACACTCAATGTAAAGTGTTGGGTACCGCTCGGATAAATGATCTTCAGCGCGGTCAGATCGGACGCCGGGTTGAGCGTCCATGTGCCGCTCGGGCCGGCGCTGACATGATAGAAACTTACACCAGCGGGCACGTTGGAGATGGTGATGGTGCTCAGGAACGAGTAGGCATCCGCTTCGCTCAGCGCATCCTTGATAGTGAAATCGAAGGAGCCGCTTCCTGGGCCGAAGTGCTTCGGCAGGTAGACCGCCGGCGGCGTCCCCGCCAGACTCGGCGCCTCCGCGACAGGGTTATAGGCAATTGTAATGCTCTGGGTTGCCGAGGACGCCGTGTTGCCATTTTCGGTCGCTTTCGCCGTCACCTGCAGCGTAATACTGGTGACATCGTCATCGCCGGCCGTCAGTTTTAGCCCGGCTAGCTGGCCCGGAGTCAACGTACAGCTACCGCTGCTGTGGTTGGTTCTGGCTGATAGCGTCGCCGTGGTCGGCACACCGGTAATCACCACGCTGTCAGTTTCGTCTCCATCGCCGAACGTCGCGTCGATGGTGAGACCCACCGTGCCGCCTCGTTGACGCTTGTCGCCGCCGCCGAGGCGGTAACCATCGGGCCGACCGTCAGTGTGGTCGAGGCAGTGCCGGGGACGAGATCGCGGTACCGTCATGCGTGACCGCCGATACACCGACCGTCACGGTGCCGTTGAACTCGCCGGCCGGAGTAATGGTAAGGCCATAGAGGTCGGATGCGGAATGCGCTGTCAGCGTGAAGGTGCCATTATGGTTGTTGGTGACGCCGGTACCTTGAAGCGTTGCGCCTTGATTGAGCGTGACCGTTATCGTGACGCTGTCGTCGCTGTTCTCGAACAGGTCGGCCGCATTGGTGAGCGTCAGTGTCAGCGCGCTGGTGCCGTCCTCGACAATCGGCGCCGCCGAGGCCGTCACCACCGGAATATCTGCAACGGGTTCACCTTAATGGTGGCGGTAACCGGGGTCGCCGTCGGGCTGACGTTGCCGCCGACGGCCGCTTCCTCGGTCGAGAGCGCGGTGAAGTGCACCGTATCGGTACCCTCGTATTCGCCGGTCGGGGTGTAGGTGATCGCGGCGAGCGCTGCGTTGACGTCCGTCAGCGAACCCGTGATCACAACCGCGTCCGCCAAATTGTCGCCGGCGCCGCCGCTGATCGTGGCATGGAGGCCGCTGCCGAGCGCAAGCTTGCCGTGATCGACATAAACGTGGCCGTGAAAAGAGACGGCGACATCATTGACAGACATCGGTGGTGAGATACGGACAGCGAGCTCAGCAGCGACGCGGTGATATACGTCGTGGAGATGGCAATGGCGCTGGCGAGCAGAACGGGCGTGTCGGCGACGACGGCAACGTAATGGTGGCGGTAACGGGGGTCGCCGTCGAGTCACTAGAGACGACGGCCGATTCCTCGGTCGAGAGCGCGGTGAAGTGCCCGTTCGGTACTCTCGTTTTGCCGGTCGGGTGTAGGTGATGCGGTGAGCGCTGCGTTGACGTCTGTCAGCGATCTTGTGATCACACGCGTGCTAAATTGTGCTGGCGCGCGCTGATCGTGGCATGGAGGTCTGCTGAGCGTAGCTTGCGTGTCGACATAAACCGTGGCCGTGAACGTGTCGGCGTCATCATTGCCGCCATCGGTGGTGGATACCGACAGCTCGCTCAGCAGCGTCGCGGTGTTCTCCGTCGTGGTGCCGGCACTGGCGCTGGCGTGCAGGACCGGCGTGTCGGCGACGCCGGTAACCGTAATGGTGGTGATAACGGGGTCGCCGTCGGGCTGACTTGCCGCCGACGGCCACTCCTCGGTCGAGAGCGCGGTGAAGTGCACCGTTCGGTGCTCTCGTATTCGCCGGTCGGGGTGTAGTGATGCGGCGAGTGCTGCGTTGACGTCCGTCAGCGAACCGTGATCACACCGCGCGCCAAATTGTCGCCGGCGCCGCCGCTGATCGTGGCATGGAGGCTGCTGCCGAGCGCAAGCTTGCCGTGATGACATAAACGTGGCTGTGAACGTGTCGGCGTCATCATTGCCGCCTCGGTGGTGGATACCGACACCCGCTGAGCAGCGTCGCGGTTTCTCCGTGTGGTGCCGGCACTGGCGCTGGCGTGCAGGACCGGCGTGTCGGCGACGCCGGCAACCGTAATGGTGGCGGTACCGGGGTCGCTGTCGGGCTGACTTGCCGCCGATGGCCGCTTCCTCGGTCGAGAGCGCGGTGAAGTGCACCGTATCGGTGCTCTCGTATTCGCCGGTCGGGGTGTAGGTGATCGCGGCGAGCGCGCGTTGACGTCCGTCAGCGAACCGTGATCACAACCGCGTCCGCCAAATTGTCGCCGGCGCCGCCGCTGATCGTGGCATGGAGGCCGCTGCCGAGCGCAAGCTTGCCGTGATCGACATAAACCGTGGCCGTGAACGTGTCGGCGTCATCATTGCCGCCATCGGTGGTCGATACCGACAGCCGCTCAGCAGCGTCGCGGTGTTCTCCGTCGTGGTGCCGGCACTGGCGCTGGCGTGCAGGACCGGCGTGTCGGCGACGCCGGCAACCGTAATGGTGGCGGTAACCGGGGTCGCTGTCGGGCTGACGTTGCTGCCGACGGCTGCTTCCTCGGTCGAGAGCGCGGTGAAGTGCACCGTATCGGTGCCCTCGTATTCGCCGGTCGGGGTGTAGGTGATCGCGGCGAGCGCTGCGTTGACGTCCGTCAGCGACCCGTGATCACAACCGCGTCTGCCAAATTGTCGCCGGCGCCGCCGCTGATCTGTGCTGAGGCCGCTGCCGAGCGCAGCTTGCTGTGCTCGACATAAACCGTGGCCGTGAACGTGTCGGCGTCATCATTGCCGCCATCGGTGGTGGATACCGACAGCCCGCTCAGCAGCGTCGCGGTGTTCTCCGTCGATGGTGCCGGCACTGGCGCTGGCGTGCAGGACCGGCGTGTCGGCGACGCCGGCAACCGTAATGGTGGCGGTACCGGGGTCGCCGTCGGGCTGACTTGCCGCCGACGGCCGGAGAGCGCGTAAGTGCCCGTATCGCTGTATTCGTGTCGGGGTGTAGTGATCGCGGCGACCGGTTGACGTGTCAGCGAACGTGATCACACGCGTGCTAAATTGTCGCGTGCGCGCTGATCGTGGCTGGAGGCGCTGCGAGCGCAAGCTTGCGTGATCGACATAAACGTGGCTGAACGTGTCGGCGTCTCATTGCGCTATCGGGTGGTGATACGACAGCGCTCAGCAGCGTCGCGGTTTCTCCGTCGTGGTGCCGGCCTGGCGCTGGCGTGCAGGACCGGCGTGTGACGCGGTACGTATGGCGCGTGACCGGGGTCGCTGTGGCGATATGCCGCTCGACGGCTGTTCCTCGGTCGAGAGCGCGGTGAAGTGCACCGTGTCGGTGCCCTCGTATTCGCTGGTCGGTGTGTAGGTGATCGCGGCGAGCGCCGCGTTGACGTCCGCGAGCGTGCCGGTGATGGTCAGCGCATGGCTGCTGTCGTGGCCGTCACCGCTGGCCGTGACGCTGAACTCGCGCTGCCGAGCGCAAGCGTGCCGTGCTCGACATAAACCGTGGCGGTGAACGTATCGGCATCGTCAGCACCGCCGTCGGTGGTCGATACCGACAGCCCGGTGAGCGCGGTCGGGACATCCTCGGTGGTCGTGATCGCATCCGGCGTCGACACCACCGGAACATCGGCGGTGCCGCTGACGGTTCCAGCCGATACGATCGCGGTCTCGCTATGATGGAGCGCGTCGACATACGAGATCGAGACTTGGAGGGCGTGTCCCTGATCCGTCTCGCCCGGGGTGTAATGACCGTTGAGGTCTGCGACACCGGACCGGGCACCCACACGCCGTTTTCGGATATCTGCCACGTGTAAGTGGCAGTCGTCACAGCCGCACCGCCATCCGTGATGGAAGCCTTGATGGGGCTGCCCTCGGACGCATTGCCGTTGACGAGACCGGTAATCACGCCGGGGACCTCGGTGATGTCGGTCCCGCCCTTGCCATCGGTGGTCACGCCCCAGGTGACACCGGTGTAGTCGCCCTGAAGCTGAATGTGCGCGACCTCGGTGGGATCGACATTGCTGGTGATCGCGAGGACGTCGGTCGCGCTGTCGAAGGTGACCGTGGGCAACACCGTTACCCCATGCAAGTCCGACTTAATGTCGACGAGGTCGATCCTGTTGTCGTCGAGGCCGACCACCGTTCGGCGAAGGTTCGGCATGATCGAACTGCAGGGTCCTCGCATCGGGGTCAAACGTCACGGTGACGGACGCGTACGGCGAGTTGGCACCAAGCTCAAGCACCGCGCCGCCCTTGATCTCAAGACTGCCCGAGAACGAGGTGTCGATGATAAGATTGCCGCCGTCCGACTCCAACTTGCCGGTATTGTCGAGGGTGCTGGTCGCGTCGATGATCAGTGTGCCGCCGGTGACATCGATCGTACCGGTGTTGGTGATCGTCACGCCGGTGAGGAAGCTGTCGCCGGTCGAATCCAGTTCGCCGGAAATTTTGAGCGTGCCGCCGCTGATCGTGGACCCTTCCAGATCGAGCGTCGCGGCGTGGCCCGGATCGCCATCGACCTGGATGACACCCTTTGTGGTGCCGTCAGTATTGGTGATGGTTTCATCCGCTCAGCACCAGGGTGCTGTCGTCCTTCACCTCGATCGTTCCGCCATTGGTGACCGGCGTGGGATCGATCGTCAGCGTGCCGCTGACGACAATAATATTGCGCGACGTTTACGATCGTCGCACTGGAGATCAAGCTGGTGCCGGTCGAATCCATCACGCCGAGGACGTCAAGCGTGCCGCCGTTGATGGTGGCGCCGTTGAACACCAGCGTGTCGCCGCTGTCGATCTTGATGGTGCCGCCGGTGACAAGAGTCATTAAACACTAGTCCCGTTCACCGTGACGTTGTCCAGCGTCAGCGTCATGCCGCTCTCGACCGTCACCGCCGCCGCTATTCAGGATGGCGCCGTTGATCGAGCTAGATCGGATTTGACGTCGATGGTACCGTTGTCGGTGATCGTGCCACCGTTGATGGCGGAATTGCTCAGCGTCAGGAGCGTGCCGCTGTCGACCTGCAGGAACCCGTTGGCCGCGATGTTCAGGACGGCGCCATTGATTTCGCTCTCGCCCGTGATTTCGATCGTGCCATTGTCGGTGATCGTTCCCCCGTGGGTGCCGGCATGGTTCAGCTTCAAAAGCGCGCCGGCATCGACCTTCAGGGTTGACCCGTTGAACAGTTAGTCGCTGCTCAGCGTGGTGGTGCCGGTAATATCGATCAGGAAAAAAACTCGCGTTTCTGATCGCGCCGCTTGCATCGGTGACCTGGAAGCTGGGCGCCGCTAAGCGGGGTGTTGATCGTCAACTCGCGAAACGCGGTATCGCCGGACGCCATCGTCCAGCGCCATCGTCAGCGTCGTTGAGGTGCCGACAGAATTGCTGAGGGTTAGACCGGTGTTGAGGGCGGCCTCGATATCCGCAAGCGCTCCGGTCACCGTGACGATCCCGTTGATCCCGGTCACCACCGTGAGGCCGGTTGTCGACAAAAGAGTAACCGTCCCGCTGCCTGGCGTAATCGTCAACGTCAGCGGGGGATTACCGCTCTTGAGATCGCCGATCGAAACGCCGCTGAGGAGCACGCTGCCAGGCCCCGCCTGCGCTATCTTCCCTTCGCCGAAGGCAAACTGACCGCCGGTGATGGTATCGGTGCCGGCCAGGGTCAGGGTCGTGCCGGAGTCCACCTTGATCGTGCCCGGATCGGTGAAGGTCGTTCCGGTCACGATGACATTGTCGAGCTTCAGCGTCTGATTGCTCTCGATCGTCACCGCCGCCATTGTTCAGGCTGGCGCTACTGATCGTGCTGGAGCCGCTGATCTCGATCGTGCCGGCGGTCGCGGGGGTGGTTCCGATGCCGTCATTGATGGTGCCACCATCGATGGTGACGCCCGACAGCGTCAGCGTGTCGGTGGCATCCACCGACAAGATCGCGCCGCTGGAGGTATCGGTGAAGGTCGTTCCCGGTCACCGTGTCGTTGTCGAGCGTCAGCGTCTGGTTGCCATCGACCGTCACCCTGCCATGGCTCAGGCTGGCGCCGCTGATGGTGCTGGAACCGCTGATCTCGATCGTACCGCCGGTCATGAGGGGTGGTGCCGGTGCCGTCATTGATGGTGCCACCGTCGATGGTGACGCCCGACAGCGTCAGCGTGTCGGTGGCATCCACCGACAAGGTTGAGCGCCGCTGGCGGTATCGGTGAAGGTCGTCCCCGTCACCGTGTCGTTGTCGAGCGTTAGCGTCTGGTTCGCATCGACCGTCACCCCGCCATGGTTCAGGCTGGCGCTACTGATCGTGCTGGAGCCGCTGATCTCGATCGTGCCGGCGGTCGCGAAGGTGGTTGCCGGTGCCGTCATTGATGGTGCCGCCGTGGATGGTGACGTCCGACAGCGTCAGCGTGTCGGCGGCATCCACCGACAAGATCGCGCCGCTGGAGGTATCGGTGAAGGTGGCGCCGGTTACCGTGTCATTGTCGAGCGTCAGCGTCTGGTTGCCATCGACTGTCACCCTGCCATGGTTCAGGCTGGCGCCGCTGATGGTGCTGGAACCGCTGATCTCGATCGTACCGCCGGTCACGGGGGTGGTGCCGGTGCCGTCATTGATGGTGCCACCATCGATGGTGACGCCGTTCAGCTTCAGCGTGTCGCCGCTAGTCGACCTTGAGCGTGCTGCTGGAGGCGAGAATCGGTGAAGGTCGTTCCCGTCACCGTGACGTCGTCCAGCGTCAGCGTCACGCCGCTCTCGACCGTCACCGCGCCATTGTTGAGGAGCGCATTGGTGGTCACTGGCGGTGACCCGGCCGTGGTGCCGTTGATCGAGCTGTTGCCGGTGACGTCGATGGTGCCGTTGTCGGTGATGGTGCCGCCATTGATGGTGGCGCCGTTCAGCTTCAGCGTGTCGCCGCTGTCGACCTTGAGCGTGCTGCTGGAGGCGAGATCGGTGAAGGTCGTTCCCGTCACCGTGACGTCGTCCAGCGTCAGCGTCACGCCGCTCTCGACCGTCACCGCGCCGTTGTTGAGGAGCGCATTGGTGGTCACCGGCGGTGACCCGGCCGTGGTGCCGTTGATCGAGCTGTTGCCGGTGACGTCGATGGTGCCGTTGTCGGTGATGGTGCCGCCATCGATGGTGACGCTCGCCAGGTCCAGCGTCGAGCCGGAACCGACCGTCACCGTGCCGTTGCCGGTGTTGGTCACCGTCAGCGTGGTCAGCTTCAGCGTGGAAATCGTCGATCGCCTGCAAGGTCCCGGTGTTGGCGATGGGGTTGCTGGCGATGTCGAGTTCGCCGCCATTGGCTTCCAGCGTGCCGGAGTTGCGTCGAGGGTCGGAGCCCGGGACCGGAGGATCGATGGTCAGCGTGCCGGCGGTCGAATTCGATCAGCCCGGAGTTGGTGATGCCGACATTGGTGATGGCGCTGATGCCGGTGGAATCCAGCGTGCCGGAATTGCCGAGCGTGCCGCCATCGATGGTGGCGCTCACCAGGTCCAGCGTCGAGCCGTTGCCGACCGTCACCGTGCCGTTGCCGGTGTTGGTCACCGTCAGCGTGGTCAGCTTCAGCGTGGAATCGTCGATCGCCTGCAAGGTCCCGGTGTTGGCGATGGGGTTGCTGGCGATGTCGAGTTCGCCGCCATTGGCTTCCAGCGTGCCGGAGTTGGTCAGGGTCGGACCCGGGACCGGAGGATCGATGGTCAGCGTGCCGGCGGTCGATTTCGATCAGCCCGGAGTTGGTGATGCCGACATTGGTGATGGCGCTGATGCCGGTGGAATCCAGCGTGCCGGAATTGCCGAGCGTGCCGCCATCGATGGTGGCGCTCACCAGGTCCAGCGTCGAGCCGTTGCCGACCGTCACCGTGCCGTTGCCGGTGTTGGTCACCGTCAGCGTGGTCAGCTTCAGCGTGGAATCGTCGATCGCCTGCAAGGTCCCGGTGTTGGCGATGGGGTTGCTGGCGATGTCGAGTTCGCCGCCATTGGCTTCCAGCGTACCGGAGTTGGTCAGGGTCGGACCCGGGACCGGAGGATCGATGGTCAGCGTGCCGGCGGTCGATTCGATCAGCCCGGAGTTGGTGATGCCGACATTGGTGATGGCGCTGATGCCGGTGGAATCCAGCGTGCCGGAATTGCCGAGCGTGCCGCCATCGATGGTGGCGCTCACCAGGTCCAGCGTGGCAGGGCCATCGACCTTAATGATGCCGCCGGCATTGGCGACGGCGACCTCAACGTCGAGCGTACCGCCGGACAGTTCGATGGTTCCGGAATTCGCAATGCTGGTTTGATCTTTGAAACCGCCGCCATCCTGGAGTGTGAGCTGGCTGTAATTCTGCAGCACGCTCGTATTCGAGACTTCCATCAGACCGCCGACGGTGATGGTTCCGAAATTTTCGACCGTCGAGTCGGCGCCAACATCGAACTCGCCGCCGATCGTCAGCGTGCCCTGATTGATCAGCTTCGGGTGCGCGTTGCCGAGATCGCTGAAGTCATTGAGCGTCACCGTCTTGGCGACCGCGTTCGTCGTCGCATCGATCGTGGCGGGATAAGACGGCGTCAGGCCGAGCAGCTGATTGGTGATGATGATGACGTCGTCGGTAGCCGTCGGAACGTTGCCGGTTTCCCAGTTCGACGCATTGCTCCACAGTGCCCCAGGCGGTCGCGCCTTGGGGAACGGTCGCGATCCAAACATCGGCGGGGTTATCGGTGCCGGTGATGTTGACGGTGATGTTCTGGGTGGACGTCGCGCTCTGCGAATCCTTCACCTCGACGGTATAGGTGAGTGTCAGCGTCTCGCCGATCGGGATGAAGTCGGCGACGTAGACCGGAAGCTCCCCAAGCGTCCAGTTGATCGTCCCAGTCCCCGTCCCGGTGCTGTCCGTGGCGATCGATGCGGAGAAGGCGTTTTCGAATATCTGGAATGGGGTAGGAAACTGCGACTGAAATGTCGTCAGATCAAACGGCACGCCAGCGAGCGATGCGCCCGTCAGGTCGCCCTTCAGATTGCCCGTCGAGATTGCCAAGACGATACTGTGGGTGTCGGTCAGATCGGGATCGGTAAAGGTCAGCGTTCCCGTTTCCGTGGCGGTCACCGCTCCCGCCGGCGACGTGCTCTTGTTCACAACGACGCCGGACGTGGACGAGGCCGGGGCCAGGTCGCCGCCCTTTGTGGAAGTGCCGGCCGCAAATCCGATGGTCTGCGGCCCGGTGGTAATGACCGGGACGTCATTGGTGCCGGTGATCGTGATCGTGATCGGAACAGTGGCTTTCTCGTCGGCGGGCGCAAAATTGTTGTCGACCGTCAACAGGTAGGTCAATTGCAGCGTTTCGCCGGCGGCCAGGAAGTCGAATGCCTTGTCCGGGAGGCTAAGGGGGTTGGTCGGGTCGTTGTAGGCCCAGGTCACCGTACCGACGTTGACGTTGTTGGTGTCGGGCTTCAAGTTCAGATTGAGTTCAAGCGCGACGACGTCGGCCGTCTGCTGCGCATTCAGCGACACGACGTTTCCGTGCGCGTCCGTGTAGGCGAAGGAATCGAATTTCGACGAGACCGTCGGCCTGTCGCCGAGGTTGACGTCGACAAATTTGATCTTGCCCGAGAAAGTGTCGAAGTCGGCAGCGTCGCCGGTCTTGCCGGCGAGTTCGGAAATCTTGAAGTCGGTCGCAGGCACGAGGGTGGTCTTCGGAGCGCCGCCGATGTGCCCGATATCGGTGGCTGAGTTGCCTGAATTCGGCGACGAAGCGGCCAGCGTATTGATGGTCGGAGCCGTCGGGGTGACGGGCGGTCCGAATGCCAGCATGGTCGGCGCAAATGTCTGCGGGATGATCGTATCGGTAAAATGATCGAGGGTCTTGGTATTCGAACTATCGGAGAATTTCAGCGTGAACACATCGGTGATGAGCTTTTGCACCTCGGGCGTCAGCTGAGTCAGCGTCTGGGTGACGTTGCCGCTGGTGATGTTGATCTGCAGCCCGGGTTTGTCGACCACCACATACGGGGTGAGCGTCGTCTTTTCGAACAGAATGTAGGAGCCCGACGTTCCGTCCGGCTCGACCAGAACCTGGAACTGCCCCTCAGGCACGGCGTCGGGCGGGGGATCCTGACCATCCGGCAGCAGAACACCGTTGGGTAACTTGAAGTGGACCGCAAACAGAACCGCGGTGCCGCGGATGCCCATGGTCGCGACCGGCGTGTCGATCTTCATGTCGCCGTGTTTTGCAGTCTCGCCGGCGACGAAGGTGATGGTCCCCGCCACCAGGCTCAGCAGCGACGAATTGTTCGACCCGTTCGGGTCGTAGACCATCTCGTTGAGCACCATTCGCGCGTTGGCCGACAGACCGAACACGGTGCCGTCGATGAAGGTGATGCCGAGCGTCGAGTCCGATCCGGACTGCACCACGTCGCCTTTTTCGACGTTGTCGCCGTTGTTCAGGATGACGGAAACGCCGTTGCGCATGGCGGTCGCGGTGCCGACAAGTTTGGTCACATGACCGATGATATGGCCGGCGGCCGCGCTGCCGTCGGCCTGCGCATATTGGACGTTGCCGGCCAGCGCGTTGACCATGTCGCCGGTGAGATGGGCGCCATCAGGCGAGGACAGCGCTGCGCGCTTCTCGCCCTTGAAGTAATCATGCAGGACCAGTTCCTGATGGTCCCTGGAAAGGATCAGATCGACGCCGGACCGCTTGAAATCTCCGTTGAAAAGCAGTTGCGCGTCCGGGACGATAATTGCGCCCGCAGGAACATGTGCCGCATGAACCGTCTCTACGTGGACATGTCCATTGGAATGCAGCCCCGATCCGTCGGCGGAAAGGCTGGCGTCAAATTTGCCGGCATAATTCAAAAGCGCCACCGCAAATGGTTAATAGTTATATAATTTCAATAGTCTAGGTTTGCATACCATCGAGAACAGCGTTGCGAAACCATCTACTGCTTGTACGCAAGTTTCTTCATTGGCCGCCCGGCGGGAATTCCTCCCCTTGAATACTTACACTTCAAAGTATTCCATCACTTTTTGAAAGTAGCCGAGATGTATAGTTGGCCAAAGGTCAGGCGTTCTGATGTAATCATGTGTATAGAATGGACATCGGATACCTTTTTTACCTTCGTACCGTATTTCCACGGGTACGATGCGCCAATTTTCGAGCTAAAGCTGTGATCTGAATAACACTCCGAGCAATTTTCAGCGAATTAGCCATATCCGTCAGAAAGTTGCCCTTCACGCAACCCTGGCGGGTTTTTTGCGACGGTTTCGCGGCACGGCACCCGAATATCCGTAAAATTTTCAGCAAAATGGCGATGCGAATTTGAGGCTGTTTCGCGCTTTCCCGCCGGCAGCCATCGGCTTTAAGCGAAATAAAAGCCTCACAGCCCATCATCCCCGACTGAAATGATCCGGTCGCGAGCTGGCTAAGGGGCCTCGCCGACGCCCGGACAGGGGGTGTCAGATGGGATTTTTCGGTCATTCGTGGAGATGGCGTGTCATCCTGCTCGCGTGGGGCATGGTCTGGTTCGGACCCGCAGCAGACCTCAGGGCCGGCAGCTTGATTTCCCCCGGCGCGCTGGATCTGATCCGGAAATCGGCCGAACCTTTCGGACTGTTCGCTTCGCAACTGTCCGGCGGTGCGTTGCGGGAAAAATGGCTGGGTGTCGAGCGCAAACTTGACGACGAAAGAGTGCAGCTGGCGCTTTGCGACGGCGATCGCGCCAATTGCGTATCGCCGGCCGCCCTGCGATTGCTGGCCATCGTCGACAATGCGCGAGCCCGTGAGGGACGCGCCCGCTTCGGCGAGATCAATCGCGCGATCAATCTGGCAATCAGGCCGATGAGCGATCTCGCCCAGTACGGCCAGATCGATGTGTGGAGTTCGCCGCTCGATACCTTCGCCACGGGCGCCGGAGATTGCGAGGATTATGCGATCGCAAAATTCGTCGCGCTGCGGCTGGCCGGCGTCGCACCCGACGATCTCAGGATCGTCGTCATGCGTGATACCGTCCATGGCGAAGACCACGCCGTCGCGATGGCGCGGCTGGACGATCACTGGCTCGCGCTGGACAATCGCCGGATGGCGATGGTCGCGGACGCCGATGTCAGAAACTACCGGCCGCTGTTTGTGATCGATGATCACGGCGTGATGCGGTATGAAGAGATGCCCCCGCTTGCCGGCGTACCCGGCCGGGATTCCGCGATGGCCCTGAATCTGGCCACGCCGAGCGGCCTGACTTCGCCGTCCAACTAAAACCGGATGACGACCGGGGAGCCGCCATTCGGGCCGAGCGGCGCCCTAGCTGCCGGCGCCTTCGCGAGATCGCCGGCCACGGCGTGGCTGTGACAAATCAGACCCCGCGGTCACTTGTCGAGACACTCGCTGACGAACGCAGCGCGATCCCTTCGCAACACCTTGGCGGTATCCGCCTTCTTTGAGCATTCGATCAGCTTGATTTGCCCGGCGCGCCGCTTTTCGGCAACGGCACGATATTCAGGCGCGACGGCATTCGGATCGACGAGCTTTTCGGCAAGGACATCGCCGAACCACGCGCCAAACATCACGATCGCGCCGAGTTGCAAGGCAAATCCGGCTGACAACCTGCGTAAAAGTGCAGCGGTTACGGAAGTTCTATTCATTGGCCCTCAGCGAATCCGCGCCCCAGCGCGCCACCCCGGTTCGACGTCTCAACGATAATGCATGGTATCACAGCCGCCGCCGGCATCAAATATTGGCCGGCAACACCAGCAGCCCGGCAATAATTTCGTTTCGCCGCGACGTTCGAGAAGCTACCATGGCCGCGGGAGATTTTGATTTTTTACTTTTGGGTGGAGATTGGGATGCGGGCAATTGTGCTGGCTGTCATGGCGGTCCAGATCGGGCTGGCGCACCCTGCGCGTGCAGAAGAATCCGCAGGATCGGACCGATCGATCAGCGATATGCTGCCGCTATTTGCCAAAAATCATTGCGGGGAAATCAAGGATCCCGCGGATCAATTGTTTTGTGGCGACCCTGAGCTTAGCAGCGCGGCCCCCAGGCTCGCCGGTGCGATCGCGGAAAGGCTGAACAGGCTTCCGAACCGCCGGCTTGCGATCGAGGAAAATGCCGCGTGGATCAGGGATCGCAATTCGAGCTGCGGCATCTTTGGAAGGCAAAGCGTTACGAGCCGGGACCTCAAATCGATCCGGGACTGTGTGCTGCGGGAAACCGAGGAAAGAATCGAAATATTGGCCGATCCGAATTTCGATTGCCTCGCCACCAATACCACCGCCGGCGTGCTGATCTGCAGCGATCCCTCGCTAGCGCTCGCAAAGACCGAGCTCAACGAACGTGTCTTGGCGCTGATCGCCAAGTTGAAGGAAAACGAGGCGCGCGAAGCCTTCGCCGAATTCGAACGATGGGGCAGGGAACGCGATCGAAAGTGCGACCTGGCCAACAAGGACAATGTCCCGCTGCAGGAGCTGCCATCGTCGGAAGGCTGTCTGACTGATTACTTCACCAGCAGATTGGCCGAAGTCGCTGCGGCCAAGGGTGACCCTAAGCGGGTTTTTGGAAAGCATCAGCTTTCGCCTTCGCCCGACGCCGACGCCGTGGACCTGTGCGTCGCGCAAATCCATTCGGCCAACGCCTGCGAGGGTTTCCTTTCGGTAAATCGCGTCCATCAGATCGACCACCAGATGGCCGAGCAGAACGCCACCGTGATCGCCGCGGTCGAAATGGTGGTTCTTTCGCCTTTCACGGCCTGCAGTCCGATCGCATCGAGTTGTACGGGCACCTGCTGGGACCTGAGGTCCGGCAAGCCGAAGTCATCGCCCGGAAACCGGGACAATTTCCTGGTCGGGTATCGCGTTAGAATTGAAAAGACCTTCGCGTTCCAGAAGGCCGATGGCGGCAGCTGGCGCTGCAATTCATCCGCGCTGCAGCCGGTGGAGGTCGGGGTCGCGACAAGCGGTCCCTAAGGCATGATCCGGAGCCATGATCCGATTCAGTCTGATCGAATCATGATCCAGCACTGACGCGCGAAGCGCGGCAGCTCGATTATTCCGCCACGCGGCAAGTCCCCTGAAGTGCTCGGGACGCCACGCGACCCGCCTGCCCGCTCGCCAATCCAGCCAAATCAATTCATTTTCCGATGTTGCGCCGCATCAGAATGCGCGCCGCGTTTCATTTCGCGGAAAAAACGGGCACAGGCTCTTCTTTGTCGTGCCGCCGCAGATCAACCGCGGTTGCGTCGAGATGCGCGCACGCGTCCTTTGTTTTCGTATTGACGCTATTGGATTTCAGGAAGATTGTTGACGTGCAGCGTCAGCGAATAGACGCGCATACATTGGGAGGGAACGCATGATACGCATCGCGCTTGTCGCAGGCTTCGCTATGCTCGCTCCGTTTGGTGCGAGTGCCCAGACGACCGATCAATTGAACAAGGGGGCGACCGACACCTCGAACGTGCTCAATTACGGTATGGGCTATAATCTGCAGCGGTTCAGTCCGCTTACGCAGATCAACAAGGATAACGCCAAAAATCTGGTCCCGGTCTGGAACTACAGCCTGGCCGATGATCGAAGCGAAAAGTCGCAGCCGATCGTCTACAAGGGCGTCCTCTACGTCACCACCCACGCCGCCACGATGGCGGTCGACGCAAAGACCGGCAAACAGATCTGGAAGACCAAGGTCGAGTATCCGGCTGAAACGCCCCGGATCGTGTGCTGCGGCATCATCAATCGGGGCGCCGCGATCCATGACGGCAAACTGTTCCGCACCACGCTCGACGCCAACGTGATCGCGCTCGACGCCGCAACGGGCAAGGAACTCTGGCGTCAGAAGGCGGCCGACATCAAGGAGGGCTATTCGATGACGGTGGCGCCGCTCGTCGCCGACGGCGTGGTCCTGACCGGCATCTCCGGGGCCGAGTTCGGCACCCGCGGGTTCATCGATGGCTGGGATCCGGCGACCGGCAAGCATCTGTGGCGCACCCATACCATTCCCAGCCCCGACGAGCCCGGCGGCGACACCTGGAAGGGCGACACCTGGAAGCTGGGTGGCGGATCGACATGGATCACCGGCTCCTATGACCCGGAGCTGAACACGGTCTATTGGGGCATTGGCAACCCGGGACCGTTCAATTCGGCCGTGCGCCCGGGTGACAATCTCTACACCTGCTCGGTCCTCGCGCTCGAACCGAAGACCGGCAAGATCAAATGGCACTATCAGTTCTCGCCGAACAATCCGTTCGACTATGATTCAGTCGCCGAGATGGTGCTTGCCGACCTCAATATCGGCGGAAAGCCGACCAAGGTGCTGATGGATGCCAATCGTAACGGCTTCTTCTATGTGCTCGACCGGACCGATGGGAAACTGCTCGCGGCCAATCCCTACGTGAAGGTGAACTGGGCTTCCGGCATCGACATGAAGACCGGCCGCCCGATCGAGACGGACATCGTCAAGGACGCCCGTGAAGGCAAGAAGGTCACCGTCTATCCGTCGATCCTCGGCGGCAAGAACTGGGAGCCGATGTCGTTCAATCCGCAGACCGGGCTGGCCTACGCCAATACGCTTGCCTTCGGCGGCCACTACAAGAGCGAGCCGGCAACCTACAAGGCCGGCGAATGGTATGTCGGCATGGATCTGACCGACGTGTGGGAGTGGGGTACCGGGCCGCGCGGCCACCTCAAGGCGATCGATCCGATGAGCGGAAAGACCAAGTGGGAAGTACCAAGCGACATCCCGCGCTTCTCCGGCGTGCTGTCGACCGCCGGCGGGGTCGTGTTCTCCGGCCAGTTGACCGGGGAGTTCGAGGCGTTCGACGCCAACGACGGCAAGAAGCTGTGGAGCTTCCAAACCGGCTCGGGCATCGAGGGGCAGCCGGTGACCTGGCAGCAGGACGGCGTCCAGTATGTCGCGGTCACCAGCGGCTATGGCGGCGTCTACTCGATCTTCTCCGGAGATGAGCGGCTCGCCAAAGTGCCGACCGGCGGTTCGCTGTGGGTGTTCGCGGTAAAGAACTGATCGCGGATCGCAGGTGACTGAGAGAGTGCACGTGTGGACGGCGGCGTTTTACGCCGCCGTCGCGGCCACAGCTATCGCAGACATGACGATGCCGGTCGCCGCCCAGCAACCAAATGGCGGCGGCGATCCGGCGCAAATCGACCTCGGCAAGACAACCTATGCGCAGAAGTGCTCGCATTGCCATGGGCCCAATATGGTCAATGCCGGCACCGTCACGCCGGACCTGCGCGCATTTCCCGACGACCGGGCGCGTTTTGTCACCACGGTCAAGCAGGGCAAGAACGGCAGGATGCCGCCCTGGGGCGACCTCTTGAGCGAAGAGCAGATCGCCGAGATCTGGGCCTATGTATCGAGCCGGAGGAATCCATGAGAACCTGGCTTGCGACAGCCGCTGCGGCACTGCTGCTGGCGGCGGCGGCCACGACGGCGCACGCCGCCGAGGAGCCGTTGAAAGTCTGTCTCGACGGGGATCTGCCTCCGCTTTCCGTGCATCATCGCGGCAAACCCGACAGCGGGTTTGACGTCGCGCTCGCGCAAGCCGTCGCCGAGCGGCTCGGCCGGCCGCTGAAGATACAGTGGATCGAAAGCAAGCTCGACGAGGATTCGAGCCCTGCGCTCGAAGCCAATGCCCTGCTCTCGGATGGCCGCTGCGCGCTCGTCGGCGGTTACGCGCTGACGAAGGACTCGCTTGTCGTTCCAGGCGTCAAGACCGCGAAGCTACCCGATTTCGAAGGCGCTACACGCGACGATCGCAGGCGCCGGGTGCCGCTTGGCGTGCTTGCGCCGAGCCAGCCCTACATCTATTCGGCACTGACAATTGTGCTTGGTCCCAAGGCGTTCGAAAAGGCCCGCGAGCGCCGCATCGCCGGCGTAGGCGATCTTGCCGGGCTGCACCTGGCAATCGAAAGCGGGACACTCGCCGATGCTATTCTGATGACATTCGACAAGGGGCGGCTGATCGATAACATCACGCATCTGGTTCCCGGCCGGGACGATCTCCTGGGCGCCGTCGATCGCGGCGACTTCGACGCCACCCTGCTCGACCTGCGCCGGTTCGACGCTTACCGCGCCGTCCATCCCGACACCCGGCTCGCTGCCTCCGGTTACTATTATCCGGTCGGCGCCAATCGCGGCTATGTCGGCCTCGCCAGCGATCCGGACCTGCTGGTGGCGGTCAACAAGGCGTTGACCGGCTTGCAGGCCGACGGAACCGTCGCTGACTTCGGTCGGGCCGCCGGCCTCACCTATCTGCCGCCCCGGGAGCCGGCAATTCTCGGCGACGTGTGGCGGCAGATCCTCCAGAAGTGACGAGGGGTTCTTCGCCTCGGCGCGGCCGGTGTTGGCGACTTGCGCGCATTGCGGGGATTTGCACTCGCCGATTCACCGCGCCGAAATAGTTTCGGTCCATGGTTGTCGGGGCTGCAAACCTGGATCGTCCCGACATCATGAAGTCCGATCAATCCGCCCTCGAGCTGCGAGGGTTAACAAAGCGTTATGACCGCCTTGCGGTCGACGCGCTCGATCTCACCGTTCGGTCAGGCGAATTCTATGCCCTGCTCGGGCCAAACGGCGCCGGCAAGACCACCACCTTGCGGATGGTGGCCGGTCTGTTGCGGCCCGACGCCGGCTCTGTCTCCGTACTCGGTATCGATGCGCTCAACGACCCGGTCGCCGCCAAGCAGGTCACGGCATGGGTATCGGACGAGCCGATGATCTATGACAAGCTCACCCCGCTGGAGTACCTCGAATTCGTCGCCGGGCTCTGGGGCATCGCCCCGTCGATCGCGGAACCCTCCGCGCGAGACCTGCTCGCCTCACTCGGCCTGGAACCGAACCTGCACGAGCGCTGCGAGGGATTTTCCAAGGGCATGCGCCAGAAGGTCGCGCTGGCGGGGGCCCTGGTACACGATCCCCGCCTCATTATCCTGGACGAGCCGCTTACCGGCCTCGACGCCGTGTCCGCCCGTCACGTCAAGGGATTGCTTGGAGAACGCGTGCGCGCCGGCTGCACCGTCATCATGACCACGCATATTCTGGAAGTGGCCGAACGCATGGCCGACCGCATCGGCGTCATCGCGGCGGGACGGCTTGTCGCCGAAGGTACGCTCGCGGAGCTGCGTCAGCAGAACGGGAAAAACGACACCAGCCTCGAGGACATGTTCATCGCGCTGGTCGACACCGAAGCCGCCGCCGCATGAGTTCGACCGCGCTGACCTGGTTTGCCCGGCACGAAATCCGGCTGGCATGGCGCGAATGGCTCGCGATGATGACGGCCGGCCGGCGCGGTCGAAAACGCGTGGCGATCATCGGCCTATCGATCTTCGCCGCGCTGATGCATCTGCCGGCCTATGCCGTGATCGGAAGGTATGCCGACCTGCAGGCGCCGCTCGACAAATCCGCGCTTATCGTCATCACCGCGACGATATTCCTGGCGTGGGCCCTGATGCTGTCGCAGGCGATCGAATCGGTGACGCGGGTGTTTTACGCCCGCGCCGATCTCGATCTGATCATGTCGTCGCCGGTCCGCTTGGCCGAGGTGTTTTCGATCCGCCTCGCCGCGATCGCGCTGGCGGTGACGGCCATGGCGCTGTTGTTCTCGACGCCGTTCATCGATGTTCTCGTGATCGGCGGCGGCGTCAGATGGCTCGCGGCTTACGGTGTCGTCGCCGCCATCGGCGTGAGCGCCGCGGCGGTTGCGATCGCGGTGACCATCATGCTGTTTCGCACCATCGGCCCGAGCCGAACCCGGCTGGTCGCCCAAATTCTCGCGGCCATCATCGGCGCCGGCTTTGTGATTGCGCTGCAGGTCGCGGCGATCCTGTCTTACGGCACGCTGTCGCGATTCGCGATTCTGACTTCGGACACCGCTGCGGCGTTTGCGCCCGATCAAGACAGCATCATCTGGTGGCCGGCACGCGCGGTTCTTGGCGATGGCGAGGCGCTGCTGCCGTTGCTGGCTCTTGGTCTTGTGCTGCTCGGCGCCGTGATGGCGACCTTTTCGGCGAGATTTGCCGAGACGGCGGCCCGCGCTTCGGCAAATACCGCACCGGCGCATCATCACGGCTCCCGGGCACGGGCGTTTCGCTCGGGCTCGCGGCAACAGGCGTTGCGCTGGAAAGAGTTCACGCTGCTGCGGCGCGATCCCTGGCTGGTATCGCAGAGCCTGATGCAGCTGCTCTATCTGGTGCCGCCGGCGCTGATGCTGTGGCGAAGTTTCAGCGACAGCTCGGTCGCCATCGTGCTGATCACGCCGATTGTCGTGATGGCGGCGGGCCAGCTTGCCGGCGGCCTGGCGTGGCTCACGATATCGGGCGAGGACGCTCCCGATCTCGTGGCGACCGCGCCGCTGCCCTCGTCGCGCGTGATCCGCGCCAAGATCGAAGTGGTGCTGATCGCGATCGGCGCGCTGTTCGCGCCGCTGGCCGCGGCCTTGCTGTTTGCCTCGCCGCTGCAGGCGGCAGTCACCGCGGTCGGCGTAACCATTGCGGCGGCGTCCGCCACCGCGATCCAGCTCTGGTTCCGCGTGCAGGCCCGGCGCAGCCAGTTTCGCCGCCGCCAGACATCATCGCGGCTGGCGACCTTCGCGGAGGCCTTCTCCTCGATCGGATGGGCGGCGACCGCGGCGCTGGCGCTGGCAATTCCCGCAGCCGCGCTGGTCAGCGGGCTCCTGACCGCAGCCATCCTGGCGACAACCTGGAAGATCAGCCCGCGGCGCGGCTGAGCGGCCGCGGCCTACATCCTGATCAATTCCATCACCGCAGCCGCGAACGCCTCGGGTTCTTCCTGCGGAAGATTATGGCCTGCGCGCGGGATGACATGATGGCTGCGGCGGCCGGCGAACTTCGCTGCCGACGCGGTGCCATCGGTCGGAGGAGCAACGCCATCCGCGTCGCCGTCCAGCGTGATGGCGGGGACCGTGATGGCGGGCAGTGCCGCCAGGCGGCGTTGCAGGCCGGCATATTGCTGATCGCCAGCGGCGAGGCCGAAGCGATGGCGATAGCTGTGGATCACGATATCGACGTAGTCGGGATTGTCGTGGGCGACCGCGGTCCGATCGAAGGTCGCGGCGTCGAAATGCCAGTTCGGCGACCACTGCTTCCATAATATTCCGGCGATCTCGCGCCGGTTGGCGGCAAGGCCGGCGCGGCCGCGCTCCAGCTGAAAATAGTATTGGTACCAGAGCGCCACCTCCCGCTCCGGCTTCGCCGGGACCATCGCCCTGGCGATGTCCTGGATCAGATAGCTGTTCACCGAAACGAGACCCGTGCAGCGATCCGGCCACAACGCCGCCGCGACGCACGCGGCCCGCCCGCCCCAGTCATAGCCAGCAAACACCGCGCGCCTGATCCCCAGCGCATCCATCAGCGCCATCAGGTCCGCGCCTATCGCAGCCTGTTCTCCCGAGCGCGGCGTCGTTTGATCGAGAAAGCGGGTCGGACCGTAGCCGCGCAAATAAGGCACAATGGCGCGGCAGCCCTTGGCCGCAAGCAGAGGGGCTACGTCGACATAGGAGTGAATGTCGAACGGAAAGCCGTGCAGGAGCATGACCACCGGCCCATCCGCCGGCCCTTCCTCGTAATAGGCGACGTTGAGAACACCGGCGTCGACGTGACGAAGCGGCTCCAGCCGGCGCGACGAAGGCGCGCGCGGGAGCGCCGTGATTTGGCCAGCCTCGGCAAAGGCCGGTCGGGTCAGGGTAAAGTCCATGGCTGCAGCTCCCGATAGGGCCATTCCGAGGATGAGGCGACGTTGACGGTCGATTGGTTCGGGCATCCATTCTCCGGGATCGGCCGCCCGGCTCGCGCCGCGTCGGACAGCGAACCCCGGACCTTGAGGCGGCAAACTCTAGATGGAATTTGCAGGGAGCGGTAATTCAAAACATCGCGTTGCGCTCACGGCGGCGGCGGCGCAGACATGCGTGATCGCCAGCATGACGGAAGCGTCATTCGGCGCTACAATACCAATCCGGATGTCACCGGAACCGGGCCTGCCATGCTGCGATTGCTTGCTATTGTCCTTGGTTTGCTGGGCCCTCTGATCAGTCAGGCCGCTGCCGAGGACTCCCCGCGCAGCAGCGAATGCCTTGCGATGTCGAGTGCGCCGCCTCGCGTCACGCCGGTCGGTCTTGCAAACGCGGACGAAGTCGCGATCACCTATGCCGGCCATTCTACGTATTACATCGACACGCCCGGCGGCGTGCGGATCGCGACGGACTACAACGGCGCCTACACCGTGGGCCGGCTGCCCGACGTCGTCACCATGAACCGGGCGCACAGCACGCACTACTCGTTGTTTCCCGACCCGCGCATCCCCTACGTGCTGCACGGCTGGGGCGACGACGGCAAGCCAGCGAAGATCGCGCAGCGCATCGGCGACGTCTTCATCCGCAATGTGACGACCGACATCCGCCGCTATTTCGGGGACGATTCGAATTCCGAGATGATCAGGGACGGCAACTCCATCTTCATCTTCGAGGTCGCCGGCCTCTGCATCGGGCATCTCGGCCATCTGCATCACAAGCTCGATGACAGCCATTTCGCGGCGATCGGCCGGCTCGACATCGTGATGGTGCCGATCGACGGCGCCTATACGATGTCGCTCGACGGTATCTCAGATATCACGCGGCGCTTGCGCGCCTCCGTCGTGCTGCCGATGCATCGCTTCATGACGCCGCTCGACGAATTCATGCGCAAGATCGGCCAGCAATTCGAAATCGACGTGCGGACCGAGCGCACGTTAATGATCTCGCGAGATTCGCTGCCGGGAACGCCAACAGTCATTATTCTCGACGGGGTTTGAAACACCGATGGCGAACCGGCTTCGACAAGGGTTACAGGAATGACCATGACCAGCGCTGCGCCCATACCGAAGAGCGGCCTCTATGCCGACCCGCGCCCGGACTGGCTCGCCTTGCGCCAGGAGGAGATTATCGATCCGGCGCGCCCGATCGTCGATCCGCATCATCATCTGTGGGATCGCGGCGGCCAGCGCTATCTGATCGAGGAGATCAGCTCCGATATCGCCTCCGGCCACAACGTCATCGCGACGGTCTATGTCGAGGCCCGCTCGATGTACCGCGCCGAGGGGCCGGAAGCGCTACGTCCCGTGGGCGAAGTTGAATTCGCCAACGGCGCCGCGGCGATGAGCGCGAGCGGCGGCTACGGTCCCGCGGCCGTCTGCGCCGGCATCGTCGGCCACGTCAATCTGTTGCTGGGCGACGGCGCGCGTCCCGTGCTCGAGGCGGAAATCGGCGCCGGCCGGGGTCGTTTCCGCGGCATCCGGCACTCTTCCGCCTGGGACGCCGATGCCGACGTCGCCGGCATGTATGCCACGCGGCCGAAAGGCCTGCTGCTCGATTCCACCTTCCGCAGGGGTTTCGCCTGCCTCGCCCCGTTGGGCCTGAGTTTCGATGCCTGGCTGTTTCACCCGCAGATCGGCGAGCTCACCGATCTCGCCCGCGCCTTTCCGGATACCCGGATCGTGCTCGATCATTGCGGCGGTCCGGCCGGCATCGGCAGTTATGCCAACCGGCGCGAGGAGATTTTCCCGGTCTGGAAGCGGTCGATCCTCGAGATCGCCAAATGCCCCAACGTCGTGGTGAAGCTTGGCGGCCTGGGAATGCGTTTGCTCGGTCATGATTTTCACGAACGTCCCCTGCCGCCCTCATCGGAGGAACTGGCTGCGGCGTGGCGCCCCTATATCGAGACCTGCATCGAGGCTTTCGGCCCCGCGCGAGCGATGTTCGAGAGCAATTTTCCGCCAGATAAGGGCCAGTGCAGCTATCAGGTGATCTTCAACGCCTTCAAGCGCCTCGCCGCGCCCTGCAGCGAGGCCGAGCAGACCGCGCTGTTTTCGAAGACGGCGACGGAGTTTTACAGGCTGAAGCTCAGCTGACCGAAGGACGCGTTGCCGGCCGTTGCCCGGCCGCGATCGACCCCTGGAGAAACCACCATGACGTCAGAAAAAACCATGCAGGCCGCAATCCTCGACAGTCCCGGCGCGGCATTCCGCATTGGGCCGATGCCCCGGCCAACTCCTCAACCGGGCCAGGTTCTGGTCCGGATCGAAGCCAGCGCCGTCAACCCGCTCGACATCAAGATTCGAGCCGGCCAGGCCGCTCACGCGCGTCAGCCATTGCCCGCGGTGCTGGGCATCGATCTTGCCGGAATCGTCGAAACGGCCGGCGACGGCGTGACCGCCTTTCGGCGCGGCGATGAAGTCTATGGAATGACAGGCGGCGTCGGCGGTCTGCAAGGTTCGCTGGCGCAATATGCGGCGGTCGACGCCGATCTGCTCGCGCCAAAGCCAGCCAACCTCACCATGCGTGAGACCGCGGCGATTCCGCTGATCTTCATCACCGCGTGGGAGGGGCTGGTCGATCGCGCGGCCGTGCATTCCCCACAGAAAGTACTGGTCCAGGGCGGCGCCGGAGGCGTCGGTCACGTCGCCATTCAGATCGCGCGGGCGTTCGGAGCCGAGGTGTTCGCGACCGGCTCGGCGGCAAGCAAGTCCTTCATCGAACGGCTTGGCGCGGTTGCGATCGACTACCGGCAGATGTCCGTGGAAAATTACGTCGCCGAATTCACCGGCGGGCGGGGCTTCGATATCGTCTACGACACCGTGGGCGGCACAACCCTCGATGCGTCGTTCAACGCGGTGCGCCGGTTCGGTCACGTGGTAAGCGCGCTTGGCTGGGGCACGCACGCGCTTGCGCCGCTCTCGTTTCGTGCCGCGACCTATTCAGGCGTGTTTACGCTGCTGCCGATGTTGACCGGTGAAGGCCGGGCGCATCACGGCGAGATCCTGCGCGAAGCAACCCGGCTGATTGAAGCAGGCAAGGTCGTGCCCCGCGTCGATCCCAGGCATTTCACGCTATCGACGGTCGACGAAGCGTATCGCGCGCTCGAAAGCAAGGACGCCACCGGCAAGATCGTCGTCGACATCCATGAATAGGGAATTTCGCGTCGGCGCCTGCTTGTCGGCCGACTTCGCGCTGCCCCTCTCAGGCCGAGCCAACCAGGCTCGCTGACTGCCGCTTGCCGGAAGGCATCAGCGTCCGCTTGATCTTGTTGATCGCCCGCAGCGCGAAGCCGAACAGAAACGGCTGGGTCGTCCGGCAGAACGCCAGCTTCCGGACACGGCCTTCGACATGCCATTTGGCATGCGCGCCGTGTTTGAAGAAGATCACGTCGCCGACGCCGTAGCGGGTCGGACGCATGGTATCGTTTTCAAGAACGATCGAGCCCTCGAGGATCAGGATGGTCTCGTCGCAATCATAGTACCAGTCGAATTTCCCTTCGCTGCACTCCCAGACGATGGTGGAAGCGAGCCCGTCGGCACTTTTTGACAGAACGCACCATTGCGCAACCGGATTGCCTTCGATGATCCAGGACGGCTCGATCGGCATCGGCGTCAAATTCACAACAACGTTGCTGGTTTCAATCAGTGCACGCGACATCCCGGCCCCCAACGGAAAATTTCAAATCGGCCCAGGATGCCTAAAGTTGCAGCCTGGCGAAGTTCGGCGCCAAGCTAGTAACATCTTTTAAACTTTCCTTACGGTGATCGAAGTCAAAACTCCGGGAATCAGAGCCTGATTGCGTCAGAATCGGCTGCTACAGCCTTTGTTTTTACGCGCTTTTTTTGCGCGAACCTTACCCGCTCCGCCCGGGAACGTGCCGGTGTCAGGCCCACTCGCCCTTGCGGAATACCGGCACGCGGCGGCCGTCGGCGTAAAGACCGTCGATGTCAATCTTGTCCGAGCCGATCATCCAGTCGATGTGGATCAGGCTCTTGTTGCCGCCTTGCGCTGCGATCTGCTCGGGTGTCAGCGACGCGCCGTCGACGAAGCATTTCGAATAGCATTGGCCGAGCGCGATATGGCAGGCTGCGTTCTCATCGAACAGCGTATTGAAGAACAACAAGCCGCTTTTCGAAATCGGCGAGGAATGCGGCACCAGCGCCACTTCGCCGAGCCGGCGCGCGCCCTCGTCGGTATCGAGGACCTTGTTCAGGACTTCCTCGCCGCGGCTGGCTTTCGCCTCGACGATGCGCCCTTCCTCGAAGCGCACCGCAATGTCCTCGATCAGCGATCCCTGATAGGACAACGGCTTGGTGCTGACGACGTGCCCGGAAACCCGCATGGCGTGCGGGGTGGTGAAAACCTCCTCTGTCGGGATATTCGCGTTGCAGGTGATCCCGTTTTTTGCGGTGGAGCCGCCGCCTTGCCATTCGTGACCATGGGCAAGCCCGATCGTCAGGTCGGTGCCGGGTCCGGAATAATGCAAGGCGTCGAACCGCTGCCCGTTCAACCATTCGGTCCGGGTGCGCAGGCCGGCATTGTGCTTATGCCAGGCGGCGATGGCGTCGTCCCGATCCACCCGTGAGGCCGAGAAAATCGCGTCCGCGAGCTTTGCGACGGCGACATTTTCTTCGTCTTCGGGAAACACCAGCCTGGCCCATGACGGCGACGGATAGGCGATGATGTTCCAGTTGATGTCGAAATTGACAATCCGCTCGAGTGCAGGCTTGTAGGCGATGGAATTAGCCTTGCTGGCACGCGCCACCCTGGCAGGATCCTCACCCGAGAGCAGCATGGGATTGTCGGCGACGATCGCGAGCCGCGCGGTGTTGCCGGCGAAGGCCTTGGCCATCCCGTCGTAGAGCCAACCGGCGGCACGATCGAAGCCGGCGTCTTGCCCGAACCGGTAGCGCGACAGCGTGACCGCCTCGTCGGACAGGATCGGCGTCACGAGGCCGGCCCCCGCCTCGTAGGCATGTTCGGCGATCTTGCGGACCAAAGGCAGCGCCACCGTCGGCGCCGTCACCAGCAGGTCCTGTCCCGGCTCAAGTCGAAGTCCGACCTTGATGGCGACTTCGGCGAGTCGGTCGAGTTTAACGGGATCGATCGGTGACGAGCTCTGGCGTTCGTGGGAGTTCATGGGCGGACAGCCTGCTGCTTGGTGAATTTCGATTGTAGCTTTTCTTGGCGCGCGGCGTTGCCGATTAATACCGCAAGTCACAGCAGAAATGGTGACGCAGGGGAAATTATCAACGGGCGCGTTAGCGCGTTGCGCTGCTTTCGCGCTGGGCCGTCCTTGACGTGATTATTCGGCGTTCAAGCCGATGTGAAGGGCGGCGGCAGGCGGTTTCGATCGTTGCCGCCTGCCGTCCGCAAGTCCGCCTACTTCGCGGGTTCGGTCGTCATCCAGAGCAATGACTTCGCATCCTTTTCGTAGGCCATGCCCTTGGGGTAGCTGATCAACTCCATCTGCAGGCCCCATGGCGTCAGGAAGTAAAGGATCGACTGCCCCGCCGCGGGCCCTTCCTTGACCGGGATCGGGCCCTGCATCGTCGTCACGTTCTTGGACTTGAGATAGGCGGCGGCCTTGTCGATGTCGTCGACATAGAGCGCGATATGATGCCCGCCGAAGTCGCTGTTCCTGGGCTGCGTCTTGGCCTGGTCGGGCGCCTGGTACTGAAACAGCTCGATGTTGGAGCCAAAGCCGCAGCGGACCATGCTGATCTCATCGATCACCGCGCGCGGATTGACGTTGACGACGTCCTGCATGAAGGTTCCCTTGTCATCCGAGAACCGTCCGAACGACATTGCATGGGAACAACCCAGCACATCGGTGAGGAAGGCGGTGGCCGCCTTCACGTCCGGCACCGTGATGCCGGTGTGATCGTGGCCGCGCAGGCCCGGAATCGCATCGGCCGATGCCATTTGTGGCGAAAGCCCCACCGCCAGGGTGGCAAGTGCGGTCAGCAAAAATCTTGACGTCTTCATGAATTCCCCCTTTGTTTTGCGTTCGACCTGTCATGAATTCTTCGTTCGGCAATTTGCTTAGCCCGGCGAAGCCAGCTGGCGTTCAACCGCCTTTGGATCGTGGGCAAGACCCTGGGCGATGCCGCGCGCCATTTCGCCGACATTGATATCCTCCTCGCCGATCTCGTATCCGTCGAGGATCTCGGCCGCGGCCTCCGCCGGCGTCATCTTCGGGATCGGAAGCCCCGCCGTCATCCGGGTGTCGACCGCGCCGGGCAGGGCGCCGGCAACGTGGACTCCCTGCGGCGCCAGCTCGCCGCGCAAGCCCTGCGTCAGGCTGAGCGCCGCCGCCTTGGAGGCGCAATACGATCCCATGAACGGCAGGTTCACCCGCGCCAATATCGTCAGCAGGTTGAGCACGGCGCCGTGATTGGCGATCAGCGCCGGCGCAAATGCCCGCGTCACACGAAGCGGTCCGAAATAATTGGCCTCGATCTCTTCGACAGCGATCGCCATGTCGGGAGCGGTCAGAAAGCTGGTGTTATGGTTGATACCGGCATTGTTGATCAGCAGCGTCACATCCTTCGCGACCGCAGCGGCCTTCCTGACGTCGTCGTCGTTCCTGACGTCCATCTTGATCGGCACCAGATGGTCGGAGGCGACAAGCCCGGAAATATCCCGCGCGGCGGCGTAGATCTTGGCGGCGCCCCGCGCCGTGAGCGCCGCGATCAGCGCCTGCGCGATCGCGCCGGTGGCTCCGGTGATGAGAACGACAGAACCCTTGATGGTCTTGGTCATGCGGCTGATCCTCGCTGATGGGATAAAAAAAAGGGCTGGAATCTTCCAACCAGCCCGGCTCGACGTCAGGCAGTGGAATTGCCGAGAGCAGCTGCCGCGTATAGGGATGCTGCGGCGAGTTGAAAATCCGGGCCACCGGGCCGTATTCGACGATCTCGCCGTGCTGCAGGATCGCGACGTCGTCGCAGAGCACGCGGACGACGGACAAATCGTGGCTGATGAACACCATGGTGAGACCGAGCCGCGCGCGCAGCTCCCTGAGCAGCAGCAGGATATGCGCCTGGGTCGACACGTCGAGACCGGACACGATCTCGTCGGCGACGATGAAGTCCGGCTCCAGCGCCAGGGCCCGCGCAATCCCGGCGCGCTGGCGCTGGCCTCCCGACAGCTCGTGCGGATAGCGATCCATCAGGCCGGTCGGCAGCCCGACCAGCTCGAGCAACGCCGCCGCGCGATCGCGCTGATCCTGCCTTCCTTGCAAGCGTCCGTAGATCTCCAGCGGACGGGTCAGCGTTACGCCCAGCCGGAGCCGGGGATTGAGCGATGATTGCGGATCCTGGAAGATCATCTGAATCCGCTTGCGCAGCAGCCGCAGCTCGGCTTCGCCGAGGTTGCCGATCTCGACACCGTCGAACTGGATGCCACCCGACGTCGGCTGCAGCAGGCGCACCAGGAGCCGGCCCAGCGTGGTTTTGCCCGAGCCGGACTCGCCGACCAGACCCAACACCGAGCCGCGCGGCACCGCGAAGTCGACCCGCTTCACCACTTCGCGCATCGCCGCCCGCTTGAATAACGAAGACGATCGCCCCGGATAGGCGAAGCTCAAACGGCCGGTTCGGAGCAGGATATCGGTCATGGCCGCCCCGCGACGGCGAGCCGGTCGAGCCGATGCGCTTCCGACCACAGGCTTTCGATCAGTGCCGGCGGAACCGGGCGAAGCGCTTCGGCCGGCCGATCGGCACGCGGCGTCGCCGCCAGCAGCGCGCGTGTATAGGGATGGCGCGGTCGTGCCAGCACGTCGGCGGTCTCGCCCTCCTCCAGCACGCGCCCGGCATGCAGCACGGTCATGGTCCGGCAGATTTTCGCGACCACGCCGAGGTCGTGCGTGATGAACAGGACCGCCGCGCCATGGCGTTGCCGCAGGCGTTCGACCAGCTGCAGCACCTGGCGCTGCACGGTGACATCGAGCGCGGTGGTCGGCTCATCGGCAATGACAAGTCCGGGGTCGCAGGCGAACGCCATCGCGATCAAGACGCGCTGCCGCATCCCGCCGGAGATTTCGTGCGGATAAAGTTCCAGAACCCGCCGCGGTTCGCGGATCGCGACTTCGGCGAGAAGCTCCATCGCGCGCTCCAGCGCGGCGCGTTTCGACAGCGCAAGATGATGCCGCAGCGTGACCGTAATCTGCGCGCCGACCCGCTTGACCGGATTGAGCGAGGTGATCGGATCCTGCGGGATCAGCGCGATGCGGCGGCCCAACAAGCCGCGCCGCTCCGGCTCCGGCATCGCCAGGAGATCGCGTCCCTCGAACAGAATGGTCCCGCCGCCGATCACGGCGTTGGCCGGCAGCAGGCCGAGCACGGCGCGACCGAGCATCGATTTGCCGGCGCCGGATTCGCCAACCAGTCCCCTCACCTCGCCGGCTTCGACTTCCAGGCTGGCGCCACGCAGCACGTTGGCGGCACGGCCGCGCTCGCCGATCGCGACATGCAAATCGTGGACGGCAAGGACGGCGGTCATCGGCGCTGCACCGGGTCGAGCGCGGCGCGCAGGCCGTCGCCGAGAAGATTGAAGCCGATCACGCTGAGAATGACGCTGAGAATCGGAAGCGCCATGATCGAGGGCGACTGATAGACGATCTGGCGGCCCTCGACGATCATCCCGCCCCAGGTCGGGACGTCGCCGGCGACCGAGATGCCGACAAAGGACAATATCACCTCGACAAGGATCGCAATTCCCATCTCGACCGCGAGCAAGGTGACGATCAGGGGAACGAGATTGGGCAGGATCTCCAGCCGCAGGATCTGGCCGCGGCTCAATCCGAGGACGCGCGCGGCCGCGGCGTAGTCGCGCTGCAGCTGCACCATGGTCTCGGCGCGCACCACCCGCGCGAACCGCGTCCAGTCGACGACGACGATGGCGGCGATCACCGAGGTCAGCCCGGCTCCGATCACCGCCGCCAGCACGATCGACAGCAACACCGGGGGAAATGCCATCCAGACATCGATCAGGCGCGACACGCCCTGGTCGATCCAGCCGCCGAACATGCCGGCGATCAGGCCGAACGCGATCCCGATCGCCGCCGCCAGCGAGGCCGCGATCAGCGCCACGGCAACCGCGGTCCTCGCCGCATACATCAGGCGGGACAGCACGCAGCGGCCGAGGCTGTCGGTGCCAAGCGGATAGGTCCATTCGCCGACCTGCATCCAGGCCGGCGGCAATTGCGCCGATAACAGATCCTGTTCGATCGGGTCGTGCGGCGCCAGCAGCGGCGCCAGCAGCGCGATGAGGAAGAGGATGCCGACCAGCGTACCGCCGCACCACAGCCGCGTCCCGCCGCGCGCAACCGAAGCGAGCCACCGCGACGGACGCTCGATCGGACCGCTGAGGGTGAGATCAGCCATGACGCAACCTCGGGTCCAGCAACCTTACCAGCAAATCGACCGCGAGGTTGAGCGCGATGAATAGCACAGCGAAGGTCAGGATCAGCCCCTGGATCAGCGGAAAATCGCGGTTGATCACCGCGTCGATCGCCATGTTGCCGATGCCCTCATAGGAGAAGATGCGCTCCACCAGCACGGTGCCGCCGAGCAGCAGCGTGACCTGGACGCCGCCGAGTGCCACCGTCGGAATCAGCGCATTGGGAAACACCTCGCGCCACAGGATGGCCGGCCGCGAAAATCCACGGGCGCGGGCGATCTGCGCGTAGTCCTGATCCTCGGCTTCCGCCAGCGACGCCTTCAGAAGGCGCGCCACCAGCGCCGCGAACGGCAGCGCCAGCGCCACCGCGGGCAGGATCATGTGCTGCAGCAGCGCAAGCGCAACATCAAGCCGGCCGGTCAGCAGGCTTTCGACCAGATAGAAATTGGTCCTGAAGGCGACATCGAGTTGCGGATCGATGCGACCGGAGATCGGCAGCAACGGGATCAGCACGCCAAACAGCAGCAGCAGGATCAACGCCCAGAGGAAATCGGGAATCGCAAGAAAGACGCCGATGCCGCCGTCGATGGCCCATTCCAGACGCCGGCCACGCACGTAGACACCCGTCAACGCCACCAAGACGCCGAGCGCTGTGGCGATCAGCGTCGCCAGCAACGACAGTTCGAGCGTTGCCGGCAACCGCGCCAGCACCAGTTCGAAGACATTCTGGTGCAGACTGATCGAGCGCCCGAAATTGCCGGTCAGCGCCTGGCCGAGCCAGGTGATGAACTGCTGCAGGATGGACTGATCAAGTCCATAGAACGCCCGCAGCCGATCGATGTCCGCGGGCGATGCGCCCGGTGGAATCATCATCGCGATCGGATCGCCGGGCACCACGCGCAGCAGAACGAACACGATGACGCATACGCCAAACAGCGTGGGCGGGATGAGGACGAGTCGCCTGATGATCTCGCCCCATCTCATAAGCGTCTCGCCTTGCCTTGCGCCTTACGCGGACGTGATCAATTGCGGAAGAATCATGCCATTGGCCTGCGACACGACCTTCAGCCCCTTCTTGTGGATGATCGGCTGCACGTACTGGAACAGCGGGATCACCTCGCCTTCCTCGGCGATATATTTGTCGACCGCCTTCCAGCCCGCGATCCGCTTGGCTTCGTCCTTCTCGCCCCACAAGGGACCGATGCGCTCGACGGTGTCCTTGCCTTTCCAGGCGCAATGCGGCGACGGGCCGAACATCGCAAAACCGGTCGAGGTCGAGGGATCGCCGATCGCATTGCCCCAATTGTAGAACGCGGCCGGCGCCAGCGCATGGCGCGCGCGCAGTTCGAAGTGCTGCGCGATCTCGTAGACCTCGATGGTGGCATCGATCCCGACCTTGCGCCACATCCCGACGATCGCCTGGATCATCTCGTAGTCCTTCGGCTTGAAGCCGCGGGTGGTCTGGATGGTGAACTTGACCGGCTTTTCCGGCGAGAACCCACTCTTGGCGAGCAGGCTTTTCGCAAGCTCCGGATCGTAGGACACCTTGATCGAGGGATCGAAGGCGGCGTAGCCGGGCGCCTCCAGGGTCGAGATCGGAACGCCGTAGCCCTTCAGAAGCCGGTCGACGATCGCCTTCTTGTCGATCGCATGATTGGCGGCCAGGCGCACATTTCGATCGAGCATCGGGGCAATGTCGGTGATGAAGATCATCGCGATGTCGGATACCGGCTTGGTCTGGCCGGCGAGGCCCGGCTTCGCCTTCAGGCGGTCAAATTCCTCGTAGGGGATCTCGAATGTAACGTCCGATCCGCCGGACTCGATCTCGGCGACGCGACTGGTGGGATCGGTGACGAATTTGAACACCACGGTATCGAATGCCGGCTTGGGACCCCAGTAACCGGGATGCGCCTTGAGCCGCAGGAATGCGTTGCGCTCGAAAGCGTCGACCTTGTAGGGACCGGAGCCGATCGGCGCTTTCTCAAATCCTTCGGCGCCGACTTTTTCGAAATAGGCCTTGGGCAGGACATAACCGGTGAGGAAGGCCATCCACTTGAACAGCGTCGGCTCGAATTCCACCACGTCACCGGTAATGGTGTTGCCGTCGATCTTGTAGTTGCCGACCTTTGCCCAGACGAACTGGATCGGGTTGCCGCCCTTCGGATCGGCGGCGCGGGTCAGCGACCAAACGATGTCTTCGGGCGTTACCGGCGAACCGTCATGCCAGGTCGCTCCCTTGCGCAACTCCATCGTGACCTTGGTACGGTCGGCGTTCCAGCCCCATTTTGTCAGCAGCCCGGGCTTGAACGACAGATCGGGCGCCTGGGCGATATAGGGATCGAAGATCGCCTGGTAGATCGACTGGATCGTCGGATTGACCGCCGACAACCCGACGGTCGGATCGAACGAAGGCAAATTTACATTGTAGGCGATGGTCAGCGTTCCCGCCGTGGCGGCTTGCGCCGATCGAGCCAGAACACCGGAGGAGAGAGGCAAAGCAGCGGCGCCGGCGAGTTGCAGCATCGTACGGCGAGAAAGTGCGGAAGATTCCATGACAAATACTCCACAGAACAAAACGGCGCCCGGGGCGGGCGCCGTTGATTGAAGCGATCTATTCAGCGGCCTGCGACGCGCTCTCGGCCCACCGCGCCATCAGCGTGTTCGACGGCAACGTCTCGTCGACAAGTTTCTGCGCTGTCGCCACGCCGGCCACCGGCAGATGCGCCGGATCAAGAGCCCCGATCTGCACCAGCACCGAAGCCTGATCCCAGTAGATGTGCTCGTTGTAGAGCTTGTCGCCGCGGAAGCGGACGATCGCGACCAGCGGGATTTCGACATACTTTCCGGTCGGCGCAATGCCCGGCAGCATCCAGTCGATCTCGATGTCGTGGGTAAAGCAGAACAGCATCTCGTCGACGACGCGGTCCGCGCCGATGGTGCGCGAGATCGGGATCAGCTTGGTGTCCTTTGGCGTCTTCGGGATGAAATGGTGCTTGTAGAAGCGCAGGAGATCGCGATATCCGACACCGCCCGTCATGGTCGGAATGTGGTTGACGTAGGGCTCGGCGACCATCGTTCCCATGGTCTGTTCCGCCGAGCGCACCGCAAATTCCAGTTCGGTGTGGCGGTCCCACAGTGCGGAAAGATCGTAATGCGGCCCCAGCACCTTGCGGAACAAGGCAATCGAGCGCGAATGCGCCATCAAGGTCGCCGGCTTGTTGAAGCTGGCGCGTTCGGGCGCCGCGAAGGCATGGTCGCAACCCGGATACAGATACAACTCGACGTCGGGGCGCTTGGCGAAGGCGGCCTTGACCTGCTCGCGCGCCTCTGGGGGCGCGAATTTGTCGAGTTCGGCGAAGTGAAACACCATCGGGCCCTTGACCTTCGACGCCTCGCCGAGGTCGGCTTCGATGCCGACACCGTAATAACAGACCGCACAATCGACATCGGTGCGGGCGGCGGTGAGATAGGCAAGCTTGCCGCCAAGGCAGAAGCCGAGCGCGCCGACCTTGCCGACGCATTCGGGGCGCGCGCGCAGCACCTTCAGTGCGTCGGCGGCGTCCTTGATCGACTGATTGGCGTCGAAGCGTTGATAATAGCCAAATGCCTTGTTGAATTCGGCCTCGGAATAGCCGAGCTCGATGCCAGGCTCGAGCCGCCAGAACAAATCGGGCGCGAGCACAACATAACCTTCCTCGGCATAATAGTCGGCAACTTCGCGCATCGAGGCATTGACGCCGAAGATCTCCTGCAGGAGCAGGATGCCAGGCCCTGATCCCGAGGCCGGGATGGTGAGATACCCCTTGAACGTGCCGCCATCGGCGGCCGCGATATCAACCCACTGTCCTGCCATCATCGCCCCCTGTCCGGAACGTACCCACCGAACTTTTGGCCTGCAATTTCGTTTGGCCCTTGAAACTTCATCGTTGCTTGGAGCAGGGGTTGCCTACGCGTTGAGCGCACCCGCCATCAGGAGACCATCTTGAAGAGGACTGCAAAATCCGCGCCGAGGAAATCCGGCAGCATCGCGAGGCCGAAGACCGAACCTGCCGCAGTCGAGCAGCCCGGGTCCTGGCATCTCGCGCGCACCGAAACCGAGCGGCGGTTATCCGAATTCGAGTTCGGGTTGGAGCGGTTGGCGCAGGCTTACTACCGCTGGAAGGCGGCGTGCCTTGCCGCCGTCTGCGACGTGCCGCTCACGGGGGACGACGTGGCCGTGCTCAACGTGGTTCGGATGGGCGATGAACCGAAGCGGCTTTCCGAAATCGGACAGTTGCTCAACCGCGTCGACGTCCCCAACCTTCAATATGCCACGCGCAAACTTGTTCGCGTCGGCCTGATCGAAACCGAGGGCAGTTCGTCGCGCAAGGAAACCCGCTATCGCGCCACCGCGACCGGGCGCTCCGTCACCGAAGCCTACGCCGCGCTGCGCGCGGCGACATTGCCGCCGATGCTCGATGCGCTGGACGGCTGGGCGGCGAAATCCGAGACCACCCGCATCCAGCTTGATTTGATCTCGAGCCTTTATGCCCAGGCGGCGCAGGTCGCGATCACCCGGCGGCATCAGCCCTGAAGGCGCACCGACGGATCGCCACCGCCGGCGATCAGCGCGCTATTTCCTCCAGACGCAGATTGCGCGTTTCGATCATGCGGGTGGCGGCCACCAGTCCCAGCACGGCGACGGCTGCGAACATCAGGAACACCAAATCGACGCCGCCTTTGCCGAGCATGAATCCGATCAGCGTCGGACCGATCGCCGACGCGATCCGGAGCCACGAAGTAGCGGCACCCGTTCCGATCGCGCGCATCCGGGTCGGATAGATCTCCGGCGTATACAGATAGACGACGGCGGCGATCGACCCGATCAGCCCGTAGCTGAGCGTGCTGAAGACGATGACCCACGAGACATCCTGGGTGCCGCCGAACGCCAGCACGCCGAGCAGCACCGCGCCGAGGCCGAAGCAACCCATCATCCAGTATTTGCGGCCGGTGCGATCGATCACCATGGCGCATAGCAGCACCAGCGCCACCTGCGCGACGTTGGTCATCGACGCCGCGCGCAGCGCCTGCGGCAGGCCGAGATGATAGACGGTGGTGTAAAGCGTCGGCATCCAGTTGTTGAGGCTGTTGGCGATCAGGTATGCGGAGGCCCACAGCACCCAGACGATCAAGGTTCGCCCGCGATAGGCCGGCGACAGCAATTCGCTCCACCTGCCGCGCTCCCGCATTGGAACAGGAACCTGCGCCGGCAAGGTAGCGGGCGGCAACGCTTCCCCCGTCGCCGCGCCGGTCCTGTCGGAGGCGGCCTCCAATCGCATGATCACCGTCTCGGCTTCGGCCAAACGTCCCTTGCCGATCAGCCAGCGCGGGGACTCCGGCAGCCGCAACAACATCAGCGCGATCACCAGTCCCGGAATGCCGCCGATCAGGAACATGATCTGCCATCCCAGCAGCGGCACCAGCACCGCACCGACCTGCCCGGTGACCATCAGCCCGATCGGGAAGATCATCTCGTACAGCATGAAGAACCGGCCGCGGCCACGGGCTTTGGAAAGCTCGCTGATATAGGTCGCAGCGACCGGCATCTCGCCGCCGACGCCGATGCCTTGAATGAATCGGCAGATCAGCAGAACGCTGAAGCTCCACGCCCCGGCGCAGGCCAAACTCATCAGCGCGTAAATCGCGGTTGCCGCGGCGGCACACCGAACCCGGCCGTAACGTTCGGCGCCCCAGCTGAAAGCCAGCGCTCCCACCACCTGGCCGAGGTAGCTGGCACCGATCATGAAGCCGATTTCCGGTGCCGTGATGTGCCACAGCGGCACCAGGATCGGCAGAACGAACGCGATCGACAGTGCGTTGAACGCGTCGAAGAACGTGGCACTCCCCATCACCACGCGGGCGCGGACAAACCAGCGCGACGTCGGTATCTGCTCCATGCGCGTGATCAGCGCGGCGGCGGCATCCTCGGACGCGAATGGCATGGCTGACGCCGAAGCGGCGGGAGCTTCGGACCGCGACCCCGCGTTGACGGCTGACAAAGGCTCACTCCCGTTCTTGTTCGTTGTTTTTCGGCCCGCTTGATCGACCTGCATGCGAAGCACGCAAGCCCGTCCGAGAGCAGGCTGGACGATTGGATCAGATTTCGCGCGTCCGTCCAGTCAACACCAGAATTTTTTCGGCGATCACCGTGGAGCATTCGGCCGGCGACAAGTGGCGGAGGTTTCCGCCGAGCACGTCACTGCTCATGCCGCGGCCGATTTCGGAGTCGAGCCGGGCGTCGGCGCCGGCTCGTCGAGCGAGACGTTCCAGGCGTCATAGCCATAGAGCCAACCCGGATCGTCATTGCCGCCGCTCATCCAGGTGTTGGCGCTGGAGATCTCCTGAATCTTCGAAGTTCGCGGCTTGCGGTGAGCCTCGAAACGCCTGAAGGCCGCCTCGATGCCGTCGAGCGGCACGTCCTTCAGGCAGCGCGCCAGCACCGCGGCGTCCTCGATTGAGGTGGCGGCGCCCTGCGCCATGTAAGGGGTCATCGGGTGGCAGGCGTCACCGATCAGGACGATCCGGCCCTGGCTCCAGGTCGGCAGCGGGTCGCGCTCCAGGATCGCCCATTTGTGGCAATCCGGGCAGGCATCGAGCACCATCCGCACCTCGGGATGGAAACCGGCATAGGCGGCGCGCAACTCGTTCACATCGCCCTTGGCCGACCACGACTCCTTCGTCATCCAGTCGGCCGGCTCCGGGACGCTGGTCACGAAGTACAGCTGGCTGCGATCCCTGGTCGTGTAATAGATCACGATGTGGCGATCCTCGCCCCACCATTTGACGCGGGAGCGGGAAATCTCCTTTGGCATCAGGCTGGAGTTGAACACCGAGCGGTAGGCGATGCGGCCACGGTGCAGCGGTTTGTCGGGTCCGATGATGATGTCGCGTACCACCGAGTGGACGCCATCGGCGCCGATCACGGCATCCGCCTTCACCGTCCTCCCGTCGGCGAACAACAGCGTCACCGGTCCGCCGTTCTGCTCCAGCCCAACCAGTTTCTTGTTCAGGTGGACGATCTCGTTCGGCACAATCGAGTTCAGCGCATCATGCAGGTCCGCGCGATGCATGCAGAGGAACGGCGCCCCGTAAAGGTCTTCCGGCATCGGCAGTTCGCGCTTGAGTTCACCGGTGTCGCCGACCCGGTTGAGGTGGGAATAGGGCGCGAAGGCCCGCTCGCGCAACATGGCCTCGACGCCGATGCCGCGCAGCACCTTCATCGAATTCGGCAGCATCTGAATGCCCGCTCCAATGCGGCCGAACTGATGCGCCTGTTCATATACCTCGACGTCGATGCCCGCCTGTCGAAGCGTGCCGGCCGCGGCCATGCCGCCCATCCCGGCGCCAACGATTGCGATTTTGGGTGACGCCATGATTCCGCTGCTCCTGCCTTGCAAAATAAAGGAGACCTTCGCAGGTCTCCGTTAGCGGCCACGATCGGCGCCGTTGTTAAGTGCATGAAATATATCTTTTATGTCCGCACCGGGACAACCCTTCGGCGCTGGTCCGCACCTTCACCAAGGGGAGCCGAAAGGCAAAGCCAATTGATTTGACAAATTGACAGCGTTTGTCAAAATTGTCGGATGGGCTCGCCGGATCGCATCTTGTCGGCCGCGGAAAATATCTTCGCCAGATTCGGCTATCGGCGCGCGTCGATGGGCCAGATCGCGGAGGAAGCCGGACTGACGCGGCAGGCCCTCTATCATCACTACGCGAGCAAGGAAGCGCTGTTCCGGGCAGTCGTCGAACAATTGCATGAATGCGCCTACGAGGCCGAGGCAGCCTCCGGCCTCGATCAGGAACAGACCGGCGGCGGGCTCGCCGATATTCTGGCCGCGCAGATCGGTGCACGGTTTCGCTACCTGCTCGAATGTGTCGCGGAGTCACCGCAGGCCGAAGAGCTGTTGTCGGAGCATCAGCTTCAGACCCGCGATCTCTACCAGAGCTTCATCGAACATAACGCCGACCTGCGCGCCGAGACCATCGATCGTGTTTGCGCCAGGCAGGGTCTTGTCCTGCAGAACGGCATGACATCCCGCGACCTTGCCCGCTGCATCCAGATCGCCGTGCGCGGATTCAACGATCTGCGGCTGAACGCCGACGTGCTGCGTGAACTTGACCGGATCGTACGTCTGCTCGTGGCCGGCGCCATCGCGCCCGCCGCACCCCAATCCCGCACCAAGAGGAGATCGCGATGAGCACAGTGACGATCAATGGTCGCGTTGAAACCTTGCCCGATGATCCCGAAGCGCTTCTGGTCGATGTCATCCGCGACAACCTGAGTTTGACCGGAACCAAGCTCGCCTGCGGCGCCGGCGTCTGCGGCGCCTGCACCGTATTGCTCGACGGCGTGCCGGTCGTCAGCTGCCTACTGCCCGCGAAGGCGGTTGCCGGCCGCATGATCACGACCGTCGAGGGAATTGGCGGCACGAAACTGCATCCGATACAGCGGGCGTTCATGGCACTCGATGCCTTGCAATGCGGCTTCTGTACGCCGGGTTTCGTCGTCGAGGCGGTCGCCTTTCACGATGGCTGGCGCAAGGCAAAAGGCACCGCCGTGCCCTCGCGCGAGGAGATCGGCGCGGCGCTGTCGGGCCACCTCTGCCGCTGCGGCGCCTATGACAATATCTTGCGCGCGGTGGCTGAGGCCTGTAGCGGCCGGTTCGACGGCGACGAAACCGTCCCGCCGCGCCTCGAGGCCCGCGACAAGGTGACGGGAAGCGCGAAATACACGGTCGATATCCACCACGATGGTCAGCTCGAAGGCTTGATCGTCCGTTCGCATGTCGCCCATGGGCGGATCGTCGAACTCGACCTCGCGCCCGCGCGCGCGATGTCGGGCGTGATGGCGGTGATATCCCTGCTCGGCGACGACCGCATTGTCCGCTATGTCGGCGAACCGATCGCCGCGATCGCCGCAAAGGACGGCAAGACCGCGCGTGACGCCGCCGCAGCCATCGGGATCAAATGCGAACAACTGCCGTTGGTCATCGGACTGGACGCGGCACGCAGGCCGGGTGCCGCGCTGGTGTTCGAAAAATCGAGCCGCAAGAAGGCTGGCAACGTATCGGAGGGTTCGCCGGCGCCGGCCCCGTGGAAGCAGAATGTGCGGGGTCCGTCCGGGGCGTTTTCGCACAAGGCCAAGAAGGTACGGAGCGCGATCGCGGCAGCGGCCGAAGCGCATGACCCGCTTTTGGTCGAAGGCGTTTTCAGGACCGCGGGTCAATCGCATAGCTGCCTCGAGCCGCATGTCACCGTGGCCCGCTTCGACGGCGATCGCCTGACCCTGCACGTCTCGACCCAGGTGGTGTTTCATCTGATGGAGCTGATCGCGAAGCGATACAAGCTCGACCGTAACAAGGTCCGGGTGATCGCCGACCATGTCGGCGGCGGGTTTGGCTCGAAGGCCAGCCTCGGCATCGACACGACAGCCGCGATCGAACTGGCGCGGGAGGCGAAGGCTCCCGTTCGCATTGTCCTCGACCGGCACGACGAGTTGACCGTCACCGGCCACCGTCCGGCGACGGAAATCAACATTGCGCTGTTGCCGTCGCGCGAGGGCGGCCTGAAGGCATTGTCGTTGAAAGCCTATGCCGACAATGGCGCGGCCATCAACTCCACGATCGCGGCACTGGCACGCCTGATCTATCCCGCCGAAGCAAAGGAACTGGTCGACTTCGATGTCGTCAGCAACCTGCCGCCGGGCACGGCCTTTCGCGCCCCCGGTGGACCGCCGATGGCGTTCGCGCTGGAACAGGCGGTCGACGAAGCCGCCCTGCGGACGCAGGTCGATCCGATCAGCTTGCGCAAACGCTGGGACACCGACCCCAATCGTCAGCGTCTTTATGACTGGGCGGCGGGACTCGACGTCTGGCGCAACGCCAAGGGAGCGGCGGCGCAGAGCGGCCGCTATCGCCGGGGCGTCGGCGTTGCCGCCGGATACTGGCTTTATCTGTGGCAGCCGGGCTCGAAGGTCGAATTGGCGATCAAGGGCGGGCGCCTGGTCGCGAGCACGGCGATCCAGGACATCGGCACCGGCAGCCGGACGGTGATCGCCAATACGGTGGCGCATGAATTTGGGCTGGAGCCGCACGAGGTCGAGGTTCGGATTGGCGATTCCAACCTCATTGAAGGACCGGGCTCGGGCGGCAGCCGGACCACGGCCTCGGTGGTGCCGCCGGCATTGCTCGCGATCCAGAAGCTCAAGGACGCCATCGAGAAGAATGCGAAACAAAAGCCCGCACCGGGCTCCAATGCGCCATGGCGGGAACTGATCGCAGCGTCCGCCGATATCAGCGTGTCGGCGACGCGCCCGGAGGATAACAAGCCGACATTCCCCGGCGTGCGCTCACCGCTGAAGGAAGCCGGCTTGATGGGAACCATCTTCGGCTGGATGATGCGCCGGTTCTCCAATCTCGCCATCGGTGCTGGCGTGCCGAGTTCGGTGCAGGTGATCGAAGTGGAGGTCGATACCTGGCTTGGCCATGTCCGGGTCCTCAACGTTCACACCGGGATCGCCGTCGGAAAGCTCGCCGCGCCGGCGCTCGCGCGCAGTCAGGCGGCAGGTTCGGTCATCCAGGGCATCGGTTATGCGCTTTACGAAGGGCGCGAGGTCGATCCGGCGAGCGGCGATGTTCTCACTGCCGGGCTTGAGGATTACCGGATCCCCGGCATCGCGGACACGCCCAACATTGACGTGCATTTCGATGAAGCGGGTTTTGATCATGTGCTCGGCGGCAGCGTCGGCATCGGCGAGGTCGCGACCGTGCCGACCTCGCCGGCGATTGCGAACGCCATCCGCAACGCGATCGGCGTGCGCGCCTATGAGCTTCCGATCAGGCCCGCCCGGCTCATCGCCATCCTGAATCAGAGGAGCGTGGCATGAACAGCACATCCGCACCGGCCGAAGCGCAGCGGGCCGAATTCCGTGCCGCCGGCACCGATGTTTCGGAGCGGCGCCGCAGTGGCGTATCGCGCGGACCGCTGGTCGATCTGGTACGACCCTCCGGCGCACCTGACATCGTGTGGGACGCGAGCGGCACCGCTCGCATCAGCGCGTTCACCAGCATCGCGGCGATAGCTGCCGATCCGAAACTGGGGGCGGCCTATCCGGGTCTGACCGCAGCCGCTGCAGGACTCGCGACGCCGCAGATCAGGCATGTGGCGACGCTTGGCGGAAATCTCGCCCAGCGTTCGCGTTGCTGGTACTATCGCGACCCGCACATTGCCTGCCTCAAGAAGGGCGGCTCGATTTGTCCGGCCCGCGGCGGCAACCACCTCTACGGCGTCGCCTTCGATCTTGGACCCTGCGTCGCACCGCATCCCTCGACGCTGGCCGCGGCGCTGATGGCCTATGACGCGACGGTCACGACCAACCAACGCCCGCGTCTCACCATGAACCAGGTGCTCGGCGATGGCGCCGACGGCAGCGCCGACCATGCGCTGGGCCCCGGCGAAATCATCGAAAGCGTCGAGCTCGGCCTTCCCGTCGAGGGCGAGCGGGCGCTCTACCGGCGGGCGATCAGCCGCAGCTATGCGGAGTGGCCGCTCGTGGAAGTCGTCCACCGTGCCGTCATCGCGGACGGAGCATTCAAGCTCGTTCGCATCGTGGCCGGAGGAATTGCCCCGGTGCCGATCAGGCTTCGGGCCGCCGAATCCGCCGCGCAAGGCGCGGCGGTGAACGCCGCGACCATCGCGAGCGCGGTTGCGCAATCCACGCTTGGCGCAAGGCCGCTTGCCATGACCGGTTACAAGCTCGATCTGCTTCGAGGACTGGTGCATGACCTTCTCGAAAAGGTTTCCGCATAGAGAACGAAGCACGCCCGTCGGAATGAATCCGCAACAGACCACAAACGATCAAGCTCATCGCGAGTTCTACGGCAGCATCCGTTGCAGCACGCCGTCGCGCAAAACCAGGCGGTGGAAAAGTGCTGCGCCCGCGTGCAGGCCGATGAGGGCGAGAAGCGCTCTGGCGCCGAACTCATGGGCCAGCACGAACAGGCTGCGGATGGCCGGATTTGGCTCCAGCAGCGTCGGCACCTGCCAGATCAATAATTCGAAGGGATGGCCGCGAAACAGGACATTGCCGAGGCCGGTGATCGGCTGCGCGAAAAGCAGGGCATAAAGGCCGTATTCATTGGCCTTGGCGATCGATTGCTGCAGCTTTGGCATGCTCTGCGGAAACGGCGGCAGAAAGCCAAAATTGCGCCGCCACACGAGGCGTGCCAATCCAACGATCCATGTCAGCAGCCCCATCGTTCGGTGCGCTGCCAGCATTGCCTCCGCAAGGCTGCTATCGTGATCAAGCCCTTTGCGAACCCATGCACTGGCAAACTGACCGAGGATGAGGAGCACCGTCAGCCAATGCAGGCCAATACTGGTGTGATCGAAACGTATGGTTTCGACCGCCCCTTCGACGGCCATCGCTTCGGCGACTTTAACTCTTGGGTCATGTCGGTCTGCTCCGGGTTCTTCATTCGGTCATCTATTCGATGCCGAGGAGACCGGACGGCCCTGACTTTATTCCCGTGTCATTCACGTTTCGATGGTTTGCGCATGATCCCCCGGACATCGTGCCAGACCGGGCCAGCCGTGATGCAGGCGGGCATGCCGGAACGGCGCAACCATGATCCCGACCACGTCACAATGTGATGGTCTCGCGGCGGCGGCGTTCGGACGCTTTCGCCACGGCTTCGGTCCTGGTGCGCGCGCCCAGTTTCCGGAACAGGGATTCGACGTGGAATTTCACGGTGTGCAGCGAGATGTCCAATCGGCGGGCGATCGCCTTGTTGGTCATGCCTTCCGCAAGGGCGGCAAGGACCTCGATCTCGCGCGGCGTCAGAAGCGCGTGAGCCTCAGACTCGCGCATCGCGCCGAAGCCCGCTTCCCTTTCCCTCGCTCCCGGCAAGCGGACGATCAACCCGGCGGCCACCGCGCGTATCGCGGCGTCGATTTGGTTCGCGTCGGCGTCGCGGGGCAGCACGCCCGGAACGTCATCGTCCGCGCCACCGAGGGTAACGACCGGCCGGGTTTCACCCGGCGGGCTGTCGCCGTCCGCCAGCACCACATCGGCGGCGTCCCCGATGCCGACGACGACATGACCGGCTTCGGCGACCACGCGGCCGAGGGCAACACGGCGCGGCAAATCCACGGCGTGAACCGCCACCCGCAGCCGCTCCTTTGGTGCCAGTTGGCTTGCCGCTTGGTTCATGCGGCGCGCCGTTCGGCGATGGTGGTCTGCACCGTCATGACCGCGCCGCTCCTGATCAGGCGGAGTTCAGCCTTGCGCCCGATGCTGTCGGCCCCGAAGTGCCGGGCGATCTTTCGGAACCGGTGCGCCGACGTCCCGTCGACACTGAGGATGATGTCACCGGCGACAATTCCCGCCTGCGCCGCCGGGCCGTTCTCGACCACCGACATCACCATCAGGCCACTGGACTGGTCGGCGGCGTCGCGCAGCGCGTCGGGCACCGCGACGGCCTGCAAACCAACTCCAAGCCAGCCGCGCGCGATGCGGCCGTCCCTCGCGAGCTGCGGCACCACGCGTTCGAGGGTGGCGGCCGGAATGACAATGACCTGGCCGCGCGGCCCGAAGGTCGACATCCCCAGACAGCCGCCCGCGGCGTCGAACACCGGTCCGCCCTCCTCGCGGCGGGCAAGCCGGATATCGAGCACGATGCGTCGGTCGATGAGGCCGCCGCGGCTGGAATGCCACTCGGCGCCAGCGAGATTGACCAGCCCGAGCCGCGCGCTGGCGCCGCCGGAACCATTAGCGCCGACCGCAAGCGCAATGGCGCCGGTGCGGGCCTCGTCCACGGCGATCGCGGGCGATGCGATCGGTTCCGCCGGCTTCAGGATGGCGATGTTGGTGGAGGGATCGCGCCCCGCGATCGCAGCCGTCACGATCGCCCCGCCGGGCGCGACCAGTTCGAACTCATCCTGGCGCGGCAGCGACTGCTCGGAAACGACCACGATTCCGGATCGCCACACCATGCCGGTAATATGCCGCTCGTGCGCCAGGCGGATCGCGACCACGGCACCTTTCGCGGCTTCCGCGCGCGCGGCCAGCGCGTTGGAGAATTGGGCCAAGAGGTCGGCTTGATCGGTCATCGGTAACTCCTATCGCTTTAAGATAGGAACGAAATTGGAGGATACAGCAGCTCCAGACTATCGGCCGGACGGCCGGGTTGGTCCCGGCCATTTAACCGGGCGGCCAACGGAGCTGTCGCCGCCGCCGCCGCCGCCGATCACGAAGAATCGATTCAAATCACGAAAAACCCATGGGTGGCGTCGCGCCGGAGCTGCTCGACCAGACCATATTCCCAGTCGAGATAGGCCTGCATCGCGGCGCCATTGACATCGGTGCCCTCGTAGGGACGCCGGTAGCGATGGGACGGATCTGGCTTTGGCCAAACCTCCGGCGGCCCCACTTGCAGCGCGCGATCATAGCCGCCGTCGAGCACGAAGACCTCCCATCCCATTTGTGCGAGCCAGGATGCCGTCATGTCGGCGCGCACTCCCATGTCGTCGGTCAGAAGGATGCGCGCCCCGCGCACCGGCGCAGCCATGTCGATCTCCTGGACCAGTTGCCCGCCGGGATAATGGCGGAAACCGCGAATGTGACCGGCCGCATATTCTTCAACGGAGCGAACGTCGAAGCGATAGAGCGTGCGGCTTGTATCCTCTTCGAGCGCACCCGCTTCGTCCGGACTGAGGTGCCGAACGCCGGCGCGATAGGCCACTTCGCGGGCATTGGCTTTGGCGCCGTCGAACAGGCCGATCTCGCTTCGCCGGTCCGCGCCATGCTCCAGTTGCTGGCTGGCGAGCGTCCAGCCGATCGTGCCGTCGCGCAGCGCCACCACCTTGTTGGCGACGCCGGCATTGATCAGCGACTGGGTGCCGATGATCGACCGGGTGCGACCGGCGCAATTGACGATGATGGTGGTCCCGGGGTCCGGCGCAACGCGGCCCGCGCGCAGCACCAGTTCGGCGCCGGGCACGCTGACCGAACCGGGGATGTTCATGGTGGCATATTCGTCGAACCGCCGGACATCGAGGATCCTGATATCGGCCTTGCTCGCGATCAGCGCGGCGACTTCTTCCGCGGGCAAGGAAGGCGTGTGGCGGCGCAACTCGACCAGTTCGCCAAAGGCCTTGGCGTAGGAATTGACATCCTGGAAAACCTCAAAGCCCGCCTTGCGCCAGGCCTCGAGCCCGCCATCGAGCTGGCGAATGTGGCGATAGCCCAACGCCGCGAGACGATCCGCCGCCTGGGCCACGAGGCCTTCGCCGGCATCGTAGACCACGATCGGCACATCCTTGCGGGGCAGCCGCGCCGTCGCCTCGAGCGCGATCCTGTCGGCCGCCATATTGGCGGCAAACAGCGGATGGCCGGTGGCATAGGCGGCCTCGTGCCGCAGATCGAGCAAAGCGATTTCATCGCGCAGCAACAGCGCGCGGCGGACATCTGAAGGCGTGACGGAGGGTGCGGTCATGGGCGGAGAGGGTTGGGATGAGAAAGGGCGGTCGACCTTGCACCGTTGCGCCGGCGGATTCAACTCAGGCCTCGATGTCGTCCCTGCGAACGCAGGGACCCATAACCATCGATGTGGATTTTGGACAGAACTGCGGCCCCGGCGTCCCACACCACGGACATTCGTGGTTATGGGTCCCGGCTCGCGCTTCGCTTGGCCGGGACGACGAGACGTCGTGATTCCATTTTCAAGTAGCCAAAACAACTGCTGAACACACCTCCGCGATCTCGCCGCGCGTTTCGCGCGAGGTTTAGCCTGCTCGTTCCGCCATCTGCTATCAGAGGGCGCAGGGAATGCCGGGCGCCCGATGCGCCCGATAGCCGCGTGTGCAATGTGAGTAGCAGAACACACGCGTTAGTCAGGTCACACCGGAATCACCCGGCATTCCCCGCGCAATGGTTTACGGCTTATTTCGCGCTCTCCCCGGTGATCGGCTTGTTGACACCGTCACTGGCGAAGTGACCTCCGCCAGTTTGACGCCGGCACCGAGGCGTCAGGACCACACGACTTCGCCGTCCGCAAGCACACGCTCTCGTCAGTAGCGTACCTCGCGTCCACCGCATCCCGCTCCGCGTCCGTGACGTTGCGCAACGCCCCTCTGAGGAGCGGGACGGCGTGAATGTGAACTGTGTCGGGCGCCTGCCGCAAGGGCGCGCCCCTGCGGCCGAATAACACGACGGGCAAGTCGCGCATGGCTGCGATGCGCGATTTGCCCGTCGGGCAAATCACCCGAGGCCACGCGACCCGCAGGGGTCTAACGCCCCGAAACTCGCAGCGGGCCGGTTTGACCGCAGCGTCCGCTACGCTAAGATTTGCAAAAAGGGAGAGGCTTCATGGAGGACATCGCGGCCAGGAGCGCGGCCGAAAAGCTGCTCGCCGAACACAAGGCCAATTTGCGCTTCAAGACGCTCGGTCCGCCCGACGGACCCGCCGCGATCGCGGACGCCTACGATATCCAGGACAACTACGTCGGCCTTCTCCAGCGCGAGCACGGCGACGCCGTGGGCTACAAGGTCGGACTGACATCGGCGACCATGCAGGCGTTTTGTGGCATCGACCATCCGATCGCGGGCGTCGTGCTCGCCAGCCGCGTGCATCGATCGGGTGCGACGATCCGGCGTCCGGATTTCGGGCGGCTGGGCCTCGAATTTGAAATCGCCGTCCGCATCAAATCGGACGTCCCGGTCACGGTCGGGCCAATGACGGCGGAGATGATCGCGCCGCACATCGGCGGGGTGTGCGCGGCGATCGAGCTCGTCGACGATCGAAGCGCGGATTATGCCGGCCTCGATGTCCTTTCGCTGGTCGCGGACAATTCCTGGAATGCCGGCATCGTGCTGTCGGAATTTGCCACGACATGGCCTGATCTGGAGGCCGTACCGGGGCGCGCCACCAGGGACGGCGTCGCGATCGGCGAAGGCCACGGCCGCGATATCCTCGGCCATCCCTTCAATTCGGTCGCGTGGCTCGCCACCCAGCTGGCCTCAAGGGGCATCGGATTGAAAGCCGGTCAGGTCGTGATGACCGGAAGCGTCATGAAAACCGTGTTTCCGGATGCAGCCGCAAGCTACCGCTTTGAGCTTGCGCATATCGGCTTTGTCGAGGTGCAGGTCCGGGACTAAATGAGCGCCGGGTGATATGGACGGTCGTCCTTGTATCCAAGCCTGGAGTCGTTCATGTCGGCGCGGAAGCTTAATGTATTGCTGGCCCTTGCACTGCTGTCGATCGCTCCCGTCGGCGCGCAAACCGCGTTGCCGCCGCTGCCCGAGTTGAAATTCGCGGAAATCCCGGCGGCTTCCCGCGCGAACTATCTCGGCGACCGCTGGAGCTACATGGAGGCCGGACGCCCCGACGCGCCGGCACTGGTGCTGCTGCACGGGGTCGGCGCCAATTCGATGCACTGGCGCTATCAGTTCGCGGGACTGTCGGACCGCTATCACGTCGTCGCCTGGAACGCGCCGGGATATATGCTCTCCGATGCCCTGAAGACCGACAATCCCGGCTGCGAGACGTTTGCCAACGCGCTGAATGACTTTCTCGCCGCCGTGAGGCTCGATCGCATCAACCTCGTCGGCAATTCCTTCGGCAGCCGGGTCGCGCAGTGCTTCGCCCTGCATTATCCCGGCCGCGTCATCAAACTCGCCATGACCGGAACCGGCATCGGGCCACACACCATGAGCGAGGAGAAAAAGAGCAGCATTATCGCCACGCGCGAGGCGCAGATCGCCAGGGGCGGATATGCCTTCGGCCAGCGGGTCAACGCGCTGCTCGCCGCCGGCGCCTCGGCGCAGACCATCGAACTGGTGAGCAGTGTGGTGCGCGCCACCAATCCGCGCGGCTTCATGCACGGCGTCAGGCTCGGCCTGGCCGACGGCTACAGCCCCGACGAGGTCGCACCGAAGCTGGACTTTCCGGTGCTGCTGATTTCCGGACGCGAGGACCGGGTCAACCCGATCGACGACAACGCCGAGGTCCTGGTCAAGCTGCTGCCGCAGGGCAAACTGGAAGTCCTCGACGGCGCCGGTCACCTTCCGGAGGTCGAACTTCCGGATGCCGTCAACAGGATGCTGCGCGACTTCTTTGGCTGAGCAAGCGTGCGGCCACTTCCCCGGTGCCTGGCGGGCGGCTGCATGCGGCGCCACCGCCGGCGGTTCCTGCAACACGCACCTTCGAAACCTTTCGCAACTGACCTGTCGAACGCAATTTAATTCCCAGTGCCTGCAAAAAATGCAGACCCCGGGGCAAATTCGCGTGAACGCTCCCGGCGCGATCGGATGATTCTGCTAGAATGAACTGGACTGGCGACATCAGCTTCAATTCGGCCGTGCCGAAAATGCCGTGGCATGGTGACCGATCGTTGCACCGCGAGGAGGTCGAGATGGATGATCATGCGCAAGCCGCGACATTGTCCGAGCGCGCCGATGCGCTCGAAGAGCAGATGATGCACCAGCTCGAGCACATCGTCATCAAGTCGGCGCTGTTCAACCTCGCCGACGGCAGACTGGATGACAACACCGCGGCCGTGCTGGCACGCAATCCCGGCAAATTCCTGCTGATGCGGGAGGACCCGCGGCTTCCCAAAATGCCGGCCAAGCCGACCTTGATCGACTATTTCAGATGCCGGTTCGCCTCGACCTCGCATCTGCTGCAGAGCGCGGCGCACGCCAAAAAGGCCGGCCATGGCGAGAAGGTAATCATGGCGTGCCTGCTGCACGACATCGCGGTCGCGAGCTTCATCAGGTGCGACCACGGCTACTGGGGCGCCCAGATGATCGAGCCCTATGTCGATGAGGAGATCAGCTGGGCGGTGCGCGCCCATCAGGCGCTGCGGTTCTTTCCGGACAAATCCGTCGGTTACCAGTATCCGGAAGCCTACACCAAATGGTTCGGCCCCGATTTCAAGATCGAGCCCTATATCGTCGACGAGTACCAGCGCGCCCGCAAGCACAAGCACTACATGACGTCGCGCCTGATCACCCTCAACGACCTCTATTCATTCGACCCCGACGCCAAGGTCGACCTCGACGACTTCACCGACATCATCGGCCGTCATTTCAGGCAACCGAAAGAGGGACTCGGCCTCGACAGCAGCCCATCGGCGCATATGTGGCGCACCATGCTGTGGCCGACCCGGTTTCTGTAGTTTTTGGCTGGAGGGGCCGATTGAGCGGCAGGCGAGTGATAAAATGAGATTTGGTCGGCTAAAGCATGATGAAATTAGGTTGAGTTGGAGCGGCATCGGAAGTCTTCCACCTCTCCCATTGGGAGAGGTGAGCCGAATGCGAGGTCGGACCGAAATCAAACGCCATCCCGCCTTAGCTCGCCGTGGTCTCGATACCATCCAGATAGATCGACAATGCGCCGAGCCACTTGCGCGACATATCGGTGTCAGCGTTCTCGGCCGCCAGCTCAATGGCGATGCCGATGTCGGAAATGGCCGGAAATCCAAACATGCCCCCGGAGCCCCGCATCTGGTGCCCCAAACTCGTCACCGTCTCGAAGTCGACGCGATCCAGCGCGTCCGACATCACGATGACATTCTGCTTGCAGTTCTGCAGATAGGCAGGGATCCGGTGCGCGGATTTGGCTTCAACCCGCAGAACCATCAGGTCCATCCGGCTGCTTTCTTCCTTTGATAGTGGAGCAGCGGGGATGGAGTGCTCCCTGATCGCCTGCAGCAGCACCTCCTGCTTGATCGGTTTCGTCAAGAAGGCCGTGCACCCCGCCGCCAGGCACATTTCCCGGTCGCCCTTCAAGGCGGAGGCCGTCAATGCAATGATCGGCGTGGGCGGCCGGCCGTTGGCGTGTTCCCACGCACGAATCGCCCGCGTCGCGGTCAAGCCATCCATGACCGGCATTTGCCGGTCCATCAGCACCAGATCGTAATCTCCGGCGGTGAACTTTTCACAGGCGATGGCCCCGGTCCCGGCGATTTCAACCCGGTACGGTGTGTCCTCCAGATAGGCCATCGTGATGATGCAGTTGTCGGGAAAGTCCTCGGCCAGCAGAATACGCAGCGCCCGCAAGGCCGTCTCGGGACCGGTGCCGACCGGCACGGTGATCGGTCGGCTGATCGGAGCCCAGATCTCGAACGGTACGGCAAAGGCAAACACGCTGCCTTTCCCGACTTCACTTTCGGCCCAGATCCGGCCACCCATCAGTTCCACCAGGCGCTTCGAGATCGTCAGCCCCAGCCCGGAGCCGCCGAACCTGCGCGTGGTGGATGAATCGGCCTGGGTGAAGCGCTCAAACACCTGGCCGAGTTTCGCGCGCGGAATCCCGATGCCGGTGTCCGAGACCGTGAACCGCAGGGCGGTCGGGACCGAGGGGTTGGCATCCAGTGCAACCCGCAGGGCCACTTCACCCGACTGCGTGAACTTGATCGCGTTGCCAAGCAAATTGAGCAACACCTGGCGCAGCCGTGTCGGGTCGCCGACCAGGTCGTTGGGCACGTTCGGCGCGATCTCGTACACCATGGACAGCCCTTTTTCATGGGCCCGGGGCGCCACCATCTCCATGACCTTCTCCAGATGATCGCTCAGCGAGAAGCCGGTCCGCTCCAGCTCAAGCTGCGAGGCTTCGACCTTGGAGAGATCGAGGATGTCGTTGATGAGATTGAGCAGGTTGTCGCCGGCGCGGCGGAAGATCTGCACATACTTGTCCTGCTCGGAGGTGAGAGAGGTCTTGGCGAGCAGGTCCGCGATGCCCATGATCGCATTCATCGGCGTTCGGATCTCATGACTCATGCTCGCCAGAAAGTCCGATTTGGTCCGGCTCGCGCTCTCGGCGGCGGCCTTGGCCTGCTGCAATTCCGCCTCCACACGCTTGCGCTCGGTGACGTCGCGCGCCGCGGCGAAGACGCCCTGCAGCGTCCGGTTCCGGTCGTAAAAGGTGGTCGCGTTGTAGGACACCACGGTTTGCTTGCCGTCACGGGCGCGCGCCGTCAGCTCGTAGTCGGTGACCGACTTTTCGCTCAGCACGCGCTTGATCGCCGCCTCGGCTCGCTCGGGATCGGTGAAGTAGCCCTTGAACGGAGCGCCGATCAGTTCATCGCGCGTGCAGCCGGTCAGCGCCTCCATCTGCTTGTTGACGTCAGTGATGATGCCGGACGGATCGGTGGTCATGATCGCATCGATGTTGGATTCGATCAGCGAGCGGGTGTAGAATTGCTGGTCGCGCAGCCGTTGATCGGACTTTTTCTGCTCTTCCTCGACCAGCTTGCGTGCGGTGTTGTCGGTGCCGATCAGGAGATAGCCGATGATGACGTCCTTGGCGTCGCGCAGCGCCGTGACCGAGACCACCGCCGGGAACCGGCTGCCGTCCTTGCGGATGTAGGTCAGCTCGTAGATGTCCTCGATGCCGCGCGAGGCCTTGAACACCAGCGCTTCGAAGCCCGGCGTGATCGGGGTTGCGAGCTCGACGCTGAGCGCCTTGGCGCGCGCGATCAGTTCCTGCGGGTCGGAAATGTCGGCCGGCGTGATCTTGTTCATCACCTCGGCGGCCGCATAGCCAAGCATCCGCTCGGCGCCGACGTTGAAGATCTGAATGACCCCCTTGGCGTCGGTGGCGATGCTGGAGAAGTTGGCGCTGTTGAAGATCGCGCTCTGCAGGGCTCCGGCCTTGAGTTCGGTGCCGATCAGGAGATAGCCGATGATGTCGTCCTTGGCGTCGCGCAGCGCCGTGACCGAGACCACTGCCGGAAACCGGCTGCCGTCCTTGCGGATATAGGTCAGCTCGTAGATGTCCTCGATGCCGCGCGAGGCCTTGAACACCAGCGCCTCGAAGCCAGGCGTGATCGGGGTTCCGAGCTCGACGCTGAGCGCCTTGGCGCGCGCGATCAGTTCCTGCGGATCGGAAATGTCGGCCGGCGTGATCTTGTTCATCACCTCGGCCGCGGTATAGCCGAGCATCCGCTCGGCGCCGACATTGAAGATCTGGATCACGCCCTTGGCGTCGGTGGCGATGCTGGAGAAGTTGGCGCTGTTGAAAATCGCGCTCTGCAGGGCGCCGGCCTTGAGTTCGGTGCCGATCAAGAGGTAGCCGATGATGACGTCCTTGGCGTCGCGCAGCGCCGTGACCGAGACCACCGCCGGGAACCGGCTGCCGTCCTTGCGGATGTAGGTCAGCTCGTAGATGTCCTCGATGCCGCGCGAGGCCTTGAACACCAGCGCCTCGAAGCCCGGCGTGATCGAGGTTCCGAGCTCGACGCTCAGCGCCTTGGCGCGCGCGATCAGCTCCTGCGGATCGGAAATGTCGGCCGGCGTGATCCTGTTCATCACGTCGGCGGCCGCATAGCCAAGCATCCGCTCGGCGCCGACGTTGAAGATCTGGATCACGCCCTTGGCGTCGGTGGCGATGCTCGAGAAGTTGGCGCTGTTGAAGATCGCGCTCTGCAGGGCTCCGGCCTGGAGCAGCGCCTGTTCCGCCAGTTTGCGCGCGGTGTTGTCGGTGCCGATCAACAGGTAGCCGATGATGACGTCCTGCGCGTCGCGCAGCGCCGTGACCGAGACCACCGCCGGGAACCGGCTGCCGTCCTTGCGGATGTAGGTCAGCTCGTAGATGTCCTCGATGCCGCGCGAGGCCTTGAACACCAGCGCCTCGAAGCCCGGCGTGATCGGGGTTCCGAGTTCGACGCTCAAGGTCTCGGCGCGCGCGATCAGCTCCTGCGGATCGGAGATATCGGCCGGCGTGATCTTGTTCATCACCTCGGCCGCCGTATAGCCAAGCATCCGCTCGGCGCCGACGTTGAAGATCTGGATGACCCCCTTGGCATCGGTGGCGATGCTGGAAAAGTTGGCACTGTTGAAAATCGCGCTCTGCAGCGCGCCAATTCGGGCGCCGGTCTCGTCGCTTAAATGAAACACGGCATCTCCCCAGTAAATCCAGCACGTTAGCTGGTCGATTGCGCGAGAACCGCGGCTTTTTTTCCAGGCACCACGGCTAAAGCAGCCGCTCCGAGCCCTATCGGGGCCGAGGCCTATTCGCGCCGGGGCGAAAGGTTCCACGGGTTTTGCAATTCTTTCAGAGCGGCTTTTTCTTGGAAGCACGCGATCGGCGACCATCCCGGGGTGCCGATCACGCCGTTTCCCAAGCCTCAGCCGCGGCGATTCTCCTGCTTTGCCTTGTTTCCGAACGCCGGCTTCGCGGCAGACGCGCCGGCCTTCCGCGGTTTTCCGGCATAAGCGGGCTTGTCCTTGTGCCGCTTCTTCTTGCCGTAATTCGCTTGCTGGCCAAATCCCGGCCCGCTTTCGCCGTGGGGTTTGCCGTGTTGCCGCGGTCCGCGCCCCTCGCGCGACCGGTCGTTGTGAGCGGCGCCGCGGCCGGTTTCATCGCCGTCATGCCGGGGCGCCTGCGACCGCTTCTCCTGCGGCGGCTGGCCCTGGGGAGCATCCGTCAGTGGCTCGATACGAATGTTGTCTTCCTTGTCGAGACGCCGGATCTTGACGGCGAAGGCATCCGCGACCCGTTCGGAAATCTCGAACTCGGTGGTGGTGTCGAGAATGCGGATGGCGCCGATGTCATGTTTGTCGATGCCGCCGCGGCGGCAGATCATCGGCAACAGCCAGCGCGCCTCCGCGTTCTTCTTGCGGCCGATGGCGGCGCGAAACCACACGCTGCCCTCCGCCATGACGTGACGCGGCGATGGTTTTCCCGGCTTCGGCCTCGGTCCGCCGGCGCGCTCGTCGCCGCGCGAGGTTCGGCCGTCTTTTTCCCGGCCGCGATCATCGCGCGATCGGCCGGCGCCCTGGCCGGGATCGAGAATGTCCTCGGGCGAGGGAAGCCGCGCGCGATAAAGCCGCGCCAGCGCCGCGGCAATATCCTCGGGCGAGCGCTCGGCGAGCAAGGCCCGCGCCAGGATCAGATCGTCGGCGGTGGTCTCCTCCGTGAACAGCGCGTCCTTGAGCATGCGCTCCTGATCGAGCTTGCGGATTTCATCCGCGGTGGGCGCGGTGCCCGCGATGGCATCGATGCCGGCGAGATTCAGCAGCAGTTCCGCGCGGCGCTTCTTCGCCTGGGGCACCAGCAGGACGCTGACCCCCTTGCGGCCGGCGCGGCCGGTGCGGCCGGAGCGATGCTGCATGACCTCGGCGTCATTGGGCAGTTCGGCGTGAATGACGAGGTCGAGGTTGGGCAGATCGATGCCCCGCGCGGCGACGTCGGTGGCCACGCAGACGCGGGCACGCCCGTCCCGCAAGGCCTGCAGCGCCTGGGTTCGCTCGTTCTGCGTCAGTTCGCCCGACAGCGCGACCACCGAGAAGCCGCGCTCCAGAAGCGTCGCCTGCAAATGCCGCACCGCATGTCTGGTGTTGCAGAACACCAGCGCGCTCGGCGATTCGAAAAACCGCAGCACATTGACCACGGCGTGCTCGACGTCGGCGGGGGCGATCCTGATGGTCCGGTACTCGATATCGGCATGGCCGCCTTCGTCGCCCGCGACTTCGATCCGGAAGGCCTGTCGTTGATACTGCTTGGCCAGGGCGACGATGCCGCGCGGCAAGGTCGCCGAGAACAGCAGGGTGCGGCGGGTCTCCGGCGTGGTCTTGAGGATAAATTCCATATCCTCGCGAAAACCCAGATCGAGCATCTCGTCGGCCTCGTCAAGCACGACAGCCTTCAATTCCGAAACGTCGAGACGGCCGCGCCGCAAGTGATCGCACAGCCGCCCCGGCGTGCCGACCACGATGTGGGCGCCCGCGGCAAGCTCGCGCTGTTCGCGGCGCGGGTCCATGCCACCGACGCAGGAAACCACCCGCGCGCCTGCATATTGATAGAGCCATGCCAGTTCGCGATGCACCTGAAGCGCGAGTTCGCGGGTTGGCGCGACGATCAAGGCGAGCGGTGCTGCCGCCGGCTCGAACCGCTCGGCCCCCTCCAGAAGATTGCGCGCAATGGCCAGCCCATACGCGACGGTTTTGCCCGAGCCGGTTTGCGCCGAAACCAGCAGGTCGCGGTCGACGGCTTCGTCCGCCAGCACGGCGGTCTGCACCGGCGTCGGAGCATCGTAATTGCGCTCCGCCAGGGCTCGGGCGAGCGGCGGATGTGTGGTCGGGAATGTCACGGGATGGCGGACCTTGGTTGGTGTTGGGCGACGGAAATCGCGATGAGGCCTCGAACCGAACGCGTCGAGGCTGCGTGCCCGGCAGATGCCGCGGTCGCGAGGATGGCGGATTTGAGTGAAGGTGGGTGTGCTTTAGGCCATCTGCGGCCAAAGCGCCATTGATTGCTGGCCCTTTCGTGCAAAATCGGCCGACTGCGGCGGCCACAATCGCTTGCGCCATAAACGCCAGATTCGGCAGTCGTGACGTCGCTTCGGCTTGGTGCGACGTGTTGGGCGAACCTTGGACAAGAGGTTGTTGCCGAGCCCGACTCTCCGCCCTTCGGCATGGTGCGGGTAGTCGTTGATCTACCGCACCGCGCTTTCACGTAGTTCACGGCGGGAAATTAACGGAATGGTAGTTTTGGCGCAACCCTCCTTAAAGGTTTGGACGCGGCTACATCGAGTTGCGTGCAGAAGCCGCAATTGCAATTCAAATCCTGACCGGGAACAGCCGATGCGCACCAACCTTCCTGTGACGACGTCGAATATCCGATTACCGATGCCACGCTCATCGTTTCGAGGACGGACCAAGGGAAGGCTGACCATTTCAACGACGAGTTTGTCAAGCCTGGGCTTCAGCGAAGCGAGCTAATGGGCCAACGCACAACATCATCCGTCATCCGGACATGCCTTGAAGCTTCGAGATTCTGGGATACCTTGAAGGCGGCAAGCCGTGGGTTGGCGCCGTGAAAAACCGCCGCAAGAACGGCGATTTCTACTGGGTGTTGGCGACCGCATCCCGATCCGGGAGAACGGCCAGATCACCGGCTTTACGTCGATCCGGACCAATTCCGCCGATCAGCGCGCGGAAGCGAACAGGTCTACGCGGCACTGCGCGCAAAAAGGCGCACGGCTACAAAATCGATGCCGGCATCATTCGCCGCCGCTCGTCGCTGGATGCCTCGCGGTCTTTACCGCACCCTGAATGCACGGTTGTCCGTTGGTTGCGATCTGGGGCTGTTCATGCTGACCATCGGTTTGACCGGCATCCTGGCAACGCGAGAGAGCAACACCCGGATGAAATCGATCTACGAGGACCGCGCGGTGCCGCTGGCGCAGCTGTTCGAGATCAACGACCGCATGGCCAACAATACCGTCGTGCAGTACGACGCCATCACCAACGGCCGCACCGGCAAGCCGGTCGGTGACGTCGCAGGCAAGATCGCTTCCAATATCACGATCATCTCCAAGACCTGGGGCGAGTATATGGCAACCTATCTCACGCCCGAGGAGAAGGGCGTCGCCGACAGCTTCGCTTCAATGCGCAAGAACTATGTCGAGAACGCCATCCAGCCAGCGCTCGCACTGCTTGCGGATCGCAAATATGACGAAGCTGCCGTGCTTCTGGCCGGCAAGGCGAGCGAGGCGTTCGGTTCGGCCAAGCAGGATCTCGACAAGCTGGTTGCGATTCAGGTCAAGGAAGCCAAGGCGGAATACGACGCGGCCGAGCGCCAATACACCGCCGTGATCGGGATAGCAGCCGCCATCCTCGCCACGGGTCTGCTATTGGGCGGGTTCCTCAGCAGGCAAACCATCGGGGCCATTGTCGGCCCCTTAAGGGCCTGAACGATACGATGTTGAACATCACCCAGGCCAAGCTTGATAGCCGCATCATTGTCGAACGCGACGATGAAATCGGCGAGGCGCTGCGCAACCTGCAAACGGTGCAGGCCATCGTGCGCTTCGACCGCGAGGAATTGAAGGCGACCGAAAGGCGGGCGGCCCTGCTGCGCAAGGCGGACATGAACAAGCTCGCCGATGCATTCGAAGGCGCGGTCGGTGAAATCGTCGAGACGGTGTCGTCGGCAGCGACCGAACTGGAAGCGTCCGCCAATACACTGACGGCAACGGCCGACCGGTCGCAGGGACTCGCGACCACGGTCGCGGCAGCGTCGGAAGAAGCTTCCACCAACGTGCGAATCGGTGGCCGCTGCCAGCGAGGAGCTGACTTCGTCGGTCAACGAGATCAGCCGTCAGGTCCAGGAATTGCCCGAGTTGCCGCTGAGGCGGTGGGTCAGGCGCAGAAGACCAATGACCGCGTCGGTGAACTGTCGAAGGCCGCTGCACGTATCGGCGATGTCGTCGAACTGATCAACACCATCGCTGGCCAGACCAATCTGTTGGCGCTGAACGCCACGATCGAGGCGGCGCGGGCCGGTGAAGCCGGTCGGGGCTTTGCGGTGGTGGCGTCCGAAGTCAAGGCGCTCGCCGAGCAGACCGCCAAAGCGACCGGCGAGATCGGCAGCAGATCACCGGGATCCAGGCAGCGACGCAGGACTGGTGGGCGCGACAAGGAGATCGGCAATACCATCGGCCGGATGTCGGAGATCTCCCGACCATCGCGGCGGCGGTCGAAGAGCAGGGCGCTGCGACGCAGGAGATCACGCAACATCCAGCATGCCGCCCAAGGCACGTCGCAAGTCAGCGCCAATATCACCGAGGGCAGCGCGGCGCCAGCGAAACCGGTTCGGCCTCATCGCAGGTTCTCTCGGCGGCGCAGTCGCTGTCGGTCGAGAGCAACCGCCCAAGCTTGAGGTCGGCAAGTCCTCGATTGGTGCGCGCCGCCTGACAATCCGGGACCAAGCGCCATTGATTGCGGCCGCCACAATCGCCCGAAATCGTTCTTAAAGCCCGATATCGCCGACGTCAGCGGTCGAAATCGACCGCCGTCGTATTGCCGCCACATATCATGACGGCGACCCGTTCTCCGCGCACGGGCTGATAGGCGCCGCATAACAGGGCAGAGAGCGCTGCCGCGCCCCCCGGCTCGGCGACCACCCGCAACACCTGCCAGAGCCGCTTCTGGGCCGCCAGAATCGCGTCGTCGGCAACGCGCACGACACGATGCACATGGCTTTTGGCGATCGGAAAAACCCGGTCGCCGACCCGGCGCGGCGCCAGCAAATCCGCCGCCAAGCCCCCGGCTTCGGCATCGACGGGATGACCGGCCTCCAGTGCCCTGGTCAGCGTCGGGGCGGCGAACGGCTCGACGCCGACGACTTTGATGCGGCTCGCATACCACGCGGCAATTCCCGCGATCAGGCCACCGCCGCCGACCGACACCAGGAGCGTGTCGATTTCCGGGGCCTGTTCGTCGAGCTCGATGCCGATCGTCCCCTGCCCGAGCATGGTCTCGTCCTGGTCGAAGGCGTGCACCGGCATCGCCCCGGTCTTCTGGACCCACGCCTCGCTTGCGGCGAGTGCGTCGGCGTAGCGATCCCCCTCGATGACGAGGTCGGCGCCGTAGTCGCGGATACGCTGCACCTTGGCTGGGGAGGATATGCTGGGAACGAAGATCTTGGCCGGCACCTTCAGCGTCATCGCCGCATAGGCGACCGCCGCGCCGTGGTTGCCGCCGGAGGCCGCGACCACGCCTGCCGCCGGCACCTGGCGGGTCAAGAGGTTTGTGAAAGCGCCCCGGACCTTGAAGCAACCGGAGTGCTGAAAAAGCTCCAGCTTCAGGCAGAGGCTGCCCGACTCCAGACCGACATCGGCGCTGTCGATCGTGATCACCGGCGTGCGCCGGATGTAGGGCCGGATCAGCTGCTCGCAACGGCTGATGTGCTGCGGGTTGACCGTATCGGAAACGCTCGACATCGGACCTTGCGGATATTTCCGCTCCGACCCCCCAGCGAGGGGCGTTGACATGAATTAGTTCTTTGGCTAATTGGCAATATGCCTAATGATGACGATGACGTCAATATGGCCTTGCGCGCGCTCGCCAGCGATCGGCGTCTATTGATCCTGGAATGGCTGAAGCATCCGAAGGATCATTTCCGGGCGCAGGTCGACGGCGACCTCGTTGCCGACGGCGTCTGCGGCGTGCTGATCGCCGAGAAGCTCGGGGTGACGCAGCCGACGATCAGCGAGCATCTCAAGATCCTGTCGCAGGCCGGATTGCTGAATTCCAAACGGGTCAAGCAATGGACGTTCTACAAACGCGACGAAGCCCGGATCGCGAAGCTCAAGCGCGCCATCATGGCAAGGATCTGAAAGCCGAAATTGCCGCGTTTCGGTGACCGCCGGCGCCCCTGCCGCTACCAGATCAGGGCGTCGGCATCGGAGGCGCCATCGCCTCGTCCTTTTCGCGGACGGTGCGCAGCTCATACCAGAGCGCATTGAGAATGCCGACGGTGGCGGCAAGTCCGAGGCCGAGTATCCAGGCAAAATACCACATTGTTTCGTCTCGCTCTTGCTCGCTCAATAGGCCGACGATCCGGCATTCTCAATGGTGGTTGCGCTGACCTTGCCCCACAACACCTTGTACACCCAGGCGGTGTAGGCGAGTACGATCGGCAGAAAGATCACGGTCGCGATCAGCATATTGCGCAGCGTCGCCTGAACTCGATGAGGCATCGAAAACGGTAAGCAAATCGCCGGCGTGCGTGCTCGACGGCAGGATGACGGGAAACATCGACAGGCCGACCGTCGCAATGATGCAGGCGACCCCGAGCTTGGAGGCGAGGAAAGTCAGGCCTGCCCGGCGGGCGCGGAAACCTGCCGCCGCCAGCAGCGGCGCGACCATCCCAAGCAGCGGCACAATGCCGAGCCACGGCGTGGCGCGGAAGTTCTGCAGCCACGCGGCCGGATTGATCACGACCGTCTTGCCAAGTGGATTGGAGGGGCCGTCCCACACGATCGGGCTCGTCACCTGATAGCCGCCGAATGCGCCAAACCAGACCAGAACGCCGCCGCCCGCGAACAGTATCGCGGCAATCAGCGCCGCCTTCGTCCCGATCGACGCGGCCCGATCGGCGACCGGGCCATCCGCCTTGAAAGTAAGCCAGGCCGCGCCGTGCATCACCAGCATGGCGAGCGATACCAGCCCGCAATAGAGCGCCAGTGGATTCAGCAGACCGAACAGCGTGCCCTCATAAATCGGGCGCAGATCGTCGGTGAAATGGAAAGGCACGCCCTGCAATGCATTGCCGACTGCGACGCCGAAGATCAGCGCCGGCACGGCACCGCCGACGAACAGCGCCCAATCCCAATTTCGGCGCCACGTCACGCCGTCGCGCTTCGAGCGGTACTTGAAGCCGACCGGCCGCAGGATCATCGCGAACAGCACCAGGAACATGGCGAGATAGAAGCCCGAGAAGCTTAACGCATAGAGCGCCGGCCAAGCCGCGAAAATCGCCCCGCCGCCGAGAATGAACCAGACCTGGTTGCCTTCCCACACGGGACCGATCGTGTTGATGGCGACCCGCCGCTCGGTGTCGGTCTTGGCCACGAAGGGCAGCAGCGCGCCAACCCCCATGTCAAATCCGTCGGTGACGGCGAAGCCGATGAGAAGAACACCGAGCAGTATCCACCAGATCAGGCGGAGCGTGGTGTAGTCGAACAGAGTATGGATCATGACCGTATTTCCTTGACCAGGATGTGGGGATCACTCGGCCGGCTGTCGGGCGAAGTCCCCGAAAGGGCCGGCCTCGCCTATCACGGCGTCCGGGCCCTTCTTGATCGCTTGCAACATCAGCCTGACTTCGATGACGGCAAGGACACCGTAGACCGCGGTGAAGCCGACGATGGTCAGCACCAGATCGGGGATACCGAGTTCCGAGGTTGCGAGAAAAGTCGGCAGCACACCGTCGATGATCCAGGGCTGGCGTCCGAACTCGGCGACGAACCAGCCCAATTCCGCGGCGAGCCAGGGCAATGGCATGGCCCAGAGCGCGAGCCGGAACAGCCAGCGCGGCGCCGTTGTTTCCCGCATCGTGTACCAAAGCGATACCACGAATACAGCCAGCAGCACGAAGCCGAACAGCACCATGAAGCGGAATGCGAAGAAGATCGACGGGACGCTCGGCACGGTCGACCAGGCCGCATCGTGGATCTGCTCAGGCGTCGCCTGAAGCGGATTTTCGACATAGCGCTTCAACAGCAGGGCATAGCCGAGATCGCCGCGAGTCTTGTCGAAAACGGCGCGGGCGGCGGGGTCCGCATGGTTCTTCTTGAGCTTTTGCAGGGCATCGTAGGCGACGAGTCCGTCACGGATATTGGCTTCGGCCTTGTTCACGAGATCGAATATCCCGGGGATTTGCTGGTCGATCGAACGGGTGCCGATCAGCCCCATCAACCACGGTATCTCGATGGCGTAGCGGGTCGTGCGTGTCTGCATGTCCGGAATGCCGAAGGCGGTGATGGCGGCCGGCGCCGGTTCCGTCTGCCACATCGCCTCCATGGCGGCGAGCTTCATCTTCTGGTTGTCGGTGATGGTGTATCCGCTCTCGTCACCCAGCACGATGACAGACAGGGCGGCCGCGACACCGAACGCCGATGCGATCACGAACGACCTTTTGGCAAGCTCCACGTTGCGGCCGCGCAGAATGTAGAACGCCGAGATGCCCAGCACGAAGGCGGCCCCGCAGACATATCCTGCCGACACGGTGTGCACGAACTTGGCCTGGGCGGTCGGATTGAACAGGACCGACACGAAGTCGGTGACTTCCATTCGCATGGTATCGGGATTGAAGACCGCGCCGACCGGATTCTGCATCCAGCCGTTGGCGATCAAAATCCACAGCGCCGACAGATTGCTGCCCAGCGCCACCAGCCAGGTCACGGCAAGGTGCGCGCGCGGGGACAGCTTGTCCCAGCCGAAGAAGAAGAGGCCGATGAAGGTCGCTTCCAGGAAGAAGGCCATCAGCCCTTCAATCGCCAGCGGCGCACCGAAAATGTCGCCGACATAGTGCGAATAGAAGGCCCAGTTCATCCCGAATTCGAATTCCATGGTGAGGCCGGTGGCGACACCCAGGGCAAAGTTGATGCCGAACAGCAGGCCCCAGAATTTGGTCATGTCGCGCCAGATGGTCCGGCGCGTCATGACATAGACGGTCTCCATCATCGCCACGAGAACGGACAACCCCAGCGTCAGCGGCACGAACAGGAAGTGGTACATCGCCGTCAGCGCGAATTGCAGCCGCGACAGTTCCACCAGCAGGGGATTGGTCATGTCAGGTCCCTTTTCAAACGTCGGGCCCAGCTAGCCCCGGCGAGCCGGCCAAACATTGAGGGAGATCAACGGACATCGCCCAGGATCAATCAATAAATTGCGAATGACGAAGGATGCACAGCCGACCCGCCGCGGCGGGGTCCGACCACCCGCGCGACCCTCCCGCAAAGCCACAATTCCGAGTAGCGCCGCGCTGGACCTTGCCCGCCAACTCGGCGCGGCCGGGTTTCGCGCGACGCTTTATTGGCAGATCGCGCGAACGCTGTTTCGCATTCTTTTTGCCGGGTCGCTGGCGGCTTTCGCCGGCCGCCTGATCGAAGGCGGCACATTCGGCATGGCTGAGTTGATTCTCACGCTTGCCGGCCTCGTTCTGTCGGGCGCCGCCGGACTGTTCGCCGATCTTCGGGCGGCAGGAACCGAGGCCGAGCTGGTCGACCGGTTCCGGGCTGCCCTTCAGGATGCTCTCTCTGGAATGTCGCCCGCCCACATCCGCGCCAAACCCGCCGGTGCGCTCATCGCCGGCCTGCAGCGTCACCCTCCCGCACTCGCCAGCCTCGTGATCAGCCACAGCGTCGCGAAATCCATGCTCGGTATCGCGCCTTTGCTCGTCGCCGCAGCGCTCGCCTTACTGTCATGGCAAGCGGCGCTCACGCTGCTCCTCGCTATCCCCGTGATGGTCGTCTTCTTTGTGATGCTCGGCAGCGTGATTCGCGGCAAGGCCGAGGTCCAGGAGAAGGCCTTCGGCCGGCTCGCGGCACAATTCTCCGACCGCATCCGGACGCTGCCGACCGTCCTCGCCAATCACGCTTTGTCCCGCGAACGCGGCAAGATCGAACGACGGATGAACGTTTACGCCGACAGCACGATGGGCGTACTCAAGGTGGCGTTCCTGAACGCCGGGATCATCGATTTCTTCTCCGCCCTCGCCATCGCCGTTCTCGCGGTGTTGCTCGGGCTAGGTCATCTCGGGCTCGTGCATGTCCCGGGCTTTTCCGGCCTGGCGCTCTGGCAAACCCTGTTCATCCTCATCATTTCCGCGGAATTTTTCGTGCCGTTCCGGCGCTATGCCGAGCTGTATCACGTCAAGGCCGAGGGACAGGCCGCGGCCAAGGAGCTGGACTGGTTTTTCGATCAACCCGACGCCGCATCAGGCTGTGACGGGAATGGTGCGACGAAGCCGTTCGTTCCCGAAGGCGCCGGCGATGTGACCGAGCTGCCTTCCTCCGGCCTCGTCGTCGTTTCAGGGCCCAGTGGATCCGGAAAGTCGACCCTGCTCCGCATGCTGGCCGGAATCGAGACGCCTTCGTGCGACGTTGCTTCCCTGCCGCAAGTGACGGCGGGCGGATGCGACTGGATATCGACCGAGACTTACGTACCGGCAGGAACGCTCGCCGATGCCATCGCGTGGAACCGTGGCGCCCTTGACCGCGCGGCGGTGCTGCGCGCGGCCGAACGCGTCGGGTTGCTCGATGAAAGGTTGTTGCCGGGCGGACTCGACGCACCTGTTGCGGAAGGTGGAAGCAACCTGTCCGGCGGTCAGCGCATGCGCATCGGGATTGCCCGAATGCTGCTGTCCGCTGGCGTGGTCCTCGCCGACGAGCCGACGGCCAAGCTCGATCCCCAGACCGCCAGGCTGGTGCGGCAGGTGCTGACGGACGTGGCCCGGCAGCGTCTGGTCGTCGTCGCGACCCACGACGAGCAGCTGATCGAAGCGGCCAGCCGTCATCACGTCCTGCTTCCGCAACAGCAAAACCGCAAGGCATTTGCCGCATGAGCCTTCATGCCGTCACCTCCAGCGTCGCAGCGACGCTCTCCCCCGCGCCGGCGCGCGGGAAATCGCCGTGGCGGCTGGCCCTGCTGTTTGCCGTCGCGGCGGCAGCTTCCGGCATCCTGCTGACCGGCATCTCGGTCTGGTTCCTTGGCGCGGTTGCGCTGGCCGGACTGGGGCCGGCCGCGCTGGTTTTCAATTTTCATACGCCGGCGGCCTTCGTACGGCTGTTCGCGCTGAGCAAGACCGCCGGAAAATACGGCGAGCGCGTCGTGGGACATCGCGCCGCCCTGCTCGACCAGGTGAACCGCCGCGCGCGGCTCTTCACCGCCATGGCGCGGGCGCCCTCTGCCCGCGCCGCGAGCTGGCAGCTTGGCAACCAGGACCGGCTATCCGATTACATGGAGGACGTCGAAGACGTCGATTACGCGCGCTTGCGCGTGGGCATGCCGGCGGCGGTGCTGATGACCGGACTCGCCGCCTTGATCGGCGCGACCGCGGTGCTGACACCATTCGCCCTCGTGCCGATCGCAGTCGTGTCGGTTGCCGTGGTGGTGACGCTGCGTCGGGCATTGCCGCGCGTGGCCCGATCCTGGACCGTGGCAAGATCATCGCAGCGAGCCGCCGGGCGGCGGCTCGGGGCGGCGCTGGGTTCGATGGTCCCGTTACAGGCCGAGCGAGCCTTCGCCGCCATTCTGGCAAACGCCTTTGCTCGCTTCAATCAGGCCGAAGCCGGCCGGTTCGCTCAACGCCGCGCGCTTGCCGTGCTCGATATGATGGCCGGCCTTGCCAGCCCGCTTGCCGCACTCAGCATTCTGCTCGCGGCGTGGCATGCCGGCAATCGCGGCGGCTCGCTGCTTGTTCCGGCTTTTCTGGCGTTTGGCTGGCTCGCCCTGGGGGAAACGGCACAGGGCGTCTCGCGCATCGTGCTGGGGCGGGTGCGGGAAAATGCCGCCCGCGAAAGCCTCAAGGACTGGACCGTGACGGGCGGAGACGTTGCGTCGTCGCCGGCTCCATTTGTGCTGCAGACACTCACGCTGAAGAACGTCCCGCGACAGACGCCGGACGACCGCCGCCTCGGTGGCGCACTGAACCTGACCTTCCAGGCCGGACGCCCCGCCGCTCTGGTCGGCGCAAGCGGATCCGGCAAGACGACCCTGCTCAAGCAGATCGCCGGCTGGATCGGCGCGGACAACAACGGTCAGTTCATTGGCGATGATGTTGTGATGCTCGGCGCCTATCGCCGGGCCGTGTCGCATCTGTGTCTGCACGACTCGGCCATCCTTTCCGATACCATTCGCGAGAACCTGTTCGCGCCGGACGCTTCGGAAACCGAATGCTGGCGGGCGCTCGCCACCGTCGAGCTCAAGGATCGAATTGAAGCTGCGGGTGGACTTGGTGCCTGGATCAGCCAGGACATGCTGTCCCTCGGTGAAGCGCAGCGGCTAAACCTTGCCCGCGCCCTTCTCAGCGAAACCCCGGTCGTTCTGCTTGATGAGCCGGTCGAGCATCTGGATTCCGATCAGGCTTCGCGGCTTCTGAAGCGCGTTTTGTCCCGGCTGGCGAACCGGATCGTCATCTATTCAACTCACCAGGGCTGCGAGGCGCCTGAGGCCATTCAAATCTCGCTCGACGCTCGCGGGTAGCGAATGGGCGCCATCGTGACCGGCGGCTGACCGGACGCGGCCAACGGTAAAGGAGAATTAACGCTGCCGCCTTACCTTCGCCCATCATGAGCGATGAGGTCATCCGCAGCACGGCTAAACCGTTCCCGGCGCGTGCGGCGCTGCCTTGGCTGGCGGGCGCGGGCGTCTATGTCCTGTTGCTGGCGCTCGGGCCGCGGCTGCTGAACGATCCGGACAGCTATTCCCATATCGCGGTCGGGCGCTGGATCATGGCGCACGGCGCGGTGCCGGCGAGCGACCCGTTTTCCTTTTCCATGCATGGCGCGCCCTGGATCACTTTCGAATGGCTGTCGGAAGTCATCTACGCGGCGGTCTATGCACTTTCCGGTTGGGCCGGCGCGGTGGCGCTGGCGGCGGCGGCGGTCGCGCTCGCCGTCGGTCTATTGACCCGCTTCCTGCTGCGCGAGCTTGCGCCGACCCCGGCGCTGCTCATGGTCATCGCGGCGGTGATACTGCTGGCGCCGCATATTCTGGCGCGGCCGCACGTGCTGACGCTGCCGATCATGGTGGCGTGGGCGGCCGCACTGGTGCGCTGCATGGACCGGCGTACGCCACCACCCTATTGGGCGCTGCCGCTGCTGGTGCTGTGGGCCAATCTGCACGGCAGCGTGGTGCTCGCCCTCGGGCTGATCGGGCCGGCCGTGCTCGAGGCGTTGCTCGACGAAAAGCGCAGCGAATGGCCGCGCGTGGTGCTGCGCTGGCTGCCGTTCACGGCCCTGGCGGTCGCAGCATGCTGCCTGACGCCGTACGGGCCGGACTCGCTTTTGATGCCGCTCAAGACGCTCGGCCTCGGCCCCGCGCTCGGCTGGATCTCGGAATGGCGGCCGCAGGATTTCAGCCATGTCGGCGCCTTCGAATTGCTGCTGCTGGCGGGCCTCTTCGCGCTGTCGCGCGGCGTGACGCTGCCGGTGGTGCGGGCGCTGGTGCTGCTCGGCCTGGTCCATTTTGCATTGTCGCAGGTCCGCCATGCGGACCTGCTGGCCATGCTGGCGCCGCTCTATCTGGCGGCGCCGCTGGCGCGGCAGTTTGGCGCGCGGGCCGAGGGCGAACCGGCCGGCCCGGCGCGCGGCGTCAACCTGGCGGCCGTGGCCGTGATGATCGTTGCAACCGGGCTCGTGCTGGCGCGCGACCTGCGCCCGCCGCTGCACAACACGCCGAAGGCGGCCGTGGCCAATGCCGGTCTCGCCGGCGCGGGGCCCGTGCTCAACGATTATTCGTTCGGCGGCTATTTGATCTTCGCCGGCATTCCCACTTTCATCGACGGCCGCGGCGAATTGTTCGGCGGCACATTCATCGTGCGCTACAATCGCGACGTGTCGCTGGCCGACCTGCGCGATTTCCTCGATCTGCTCGACCAGTACAAATTCGGCGCGACGCTGCTTGCGCCGGACACGCCGGCGGTGGCGCTGCTCGACCGCCTGCCGGACTGGCAGCGCGTCTACAGCGACGACGTGGCGGTGGTGCACAAGCGGCGGGACGCGCCGAAGAAATAAAACTCAGGCGGTGCCGAAAACGGCGTATTGCGCGCCGAGCGGCACGTTGCTGAGAGCGCCTTCCACGACGCGCGCGGGCTTGGCCTCCCAGGGCAACAGCAGGAAATAGCGCGCGCCGATCTCGTGCAAGCCGCCGGCCGCCAGCAGTTTCCGCGTCTTGCCGGCGCCGAGCAGGACCGCGTCGCGGTCGAATTCGCAGCGTGACACGGCAAGCCGCGTCAGCGGATTGAGCGGATTGTGCTCGATGATGCAGACCAGTCCGCCGGGCCGCAATACGCGCCGCATCTCGTTGATGAAATGCTGCCATTCGGCGGGCGCGACGTGGTGCAGCACGCAGATCGCGGTCACCAGATCGAAGCCGGCGTCGTCGAAGGGAAAGTTCTTGCCGTCGAAGCCCCGGTAGTCGACGTCACGGTTGTCGGCGCGCGCCTGGGCGATGCTGGCCGAGGAAACGTCAATCCCGCTGAGGCGGCCGACCATGCCGCGCAGCAAAGGATGAAAACTGCCGACGCCGCAGCCGACATCGAGCATCGCCGGCTTGTCCGGCCCGAGCCGCCGCGCGATCAGGTCGCGCAGCAGGTCGGCCTTGGCACGCATGAAGAAACTGTGCGGCAGACCGGAGAAGTCGATCGAGGACTGCACCACGTCGCGGTAGTTGCTGCGGTAGCTGTCGAACAGCTCGGTCATGCGGGCTCGCTTATTCGTGTACGGCGTGGATCGAATGACGCGCCGGCACGGCCTGGTCGCGCTCGAAGCCGAGCCGCTTCTGCACCACATAGAGCGGGCGACGCTTCACCTCGGCATGGATGCGGCCGACATAAAGTCCGACGATGCCGGTCATCAGCATGTTCATGCCGCACAGCAACGACACGATGACGATCGTCGAGGACCAGCCGGCGACCAGATGGCTGTCGTTGCTCATCCACAATACCAGCACCCAGCCGCCATAGAGCAGCGCCAGGCCCGACACCACGAGACCACACCAGACCGCCAGCCGCAACGGCGCGTCGGAAAAGCCGAGCGCTGCGTTCAGCGCGAGACGCGCCATCTTGAACAGCGGATATTTGGTTTCTCCGGCGGCGCGCTCGAGGCGATGGAAAGTCACTTCGGTCTGCCGGAAGCCGAGCCAGGCGATCATGCCGCGCACGAAGCGGTCCTGCTCCGGCATCTGGCGCAGCGCGTCGAGCACCTTGCGGTCGATCAGGCGGAAGTCGCCGACGTCGGCCGGGATGCCGACCGAGGATATGCTGTCGAGCAGCCGATAGAACAAATGGGCGGTGGCGCGCTTGAACCGGCTTTCGCCGGCGCGGGTCAGGCGGCGCGCATAGACGACGTCGTAGCCTTCCTGCCACTTGGCGATCAGCTGCTCGACGATCTCGGGCGGGTCCTGCAGGTCGGCATCCATGACGATGATCGCCTGGCCTTGCGCCGCGTCCATGCCGGCGGTGATGGCGACCTGGTGGCCGAAATTGCGCGACAGGCCGATATAGCGGAAACGCGGGTCGCGCTTGGCGAGCGCCTGCAGCACCAGCGGGCCGGAATCGCTGCTGCCGTCATCGACGAGGATCGCCTCCGCCGGCTCGGAAAGCCGCGCGAGCAGCAGATCGAGCCGATGCAGCAGCACCGGCAGCACGGCTTCCTCGTTGAACACCGGGATCACGATGCTGTAGCTGATCGGCTTCGGAATCGGCCGCCATAAGAGAGGTTCCACCCGTTGAATGGGCCGGAAGTCTAGACCGCCGATAGTTAAGGCGGCCTTGCCGCGACGGCCCGGTTTCGCGCCGTTTCGCCATTCGCCACCTCGCCCCGCTTGCGGGGAGATGTCGAAGTTCGAGCGCAGCACGAATTTCGGGGAGGGGGACTAACCGCACGTCCAAGCCTGTCGAGAATCCCTCCCTCTCCGCCAGCGACACAGGAAACCCGGCTGAATTAACAGGCCATTGATTATCATAGGCTTTTCTCTCCCGATGGGTACACACGGGTGGAGTTTCGTGTCCGCCTCGGGTCCCCATTTCGGAAGTCGGGCCGCTCGGTAGCGAGGTCAGCTTTACCGCCGCGAACGGACATCGTCCGCCTGACCGCTCAGGTCCGGAAGGCGGCATCGACGGACATCGCCGAGCTAGGCGTCCGCACGAGAATTGCCGGAGCAACAGCAACGGGTCCGTGACTTCACGGCACCAGTATCTCGTCGATGTACACGACCGCCAGAGAGATCACGCGCAGCGACTGTTCCGCGCCAGGAGGCACCCGCGGATGCGGTAGATCAACGGACTAGGGATGATTTTTGACCTCTGGGCTCTCGAAGATCTGCCCGGCCAACTCTCCAACGAATAATTTTGAGCCCTGTTCGGTGACATGAAACATGTCGAATTGCACCGGAACTCCCGCCGTCAGCAGCGGGCATTGTTCGTTCGGACAAACGGCTCTGATGACGGAAACATAAGTTGTCGAAGGATGCCTGCGCACCAGCTTCGTAAGCTCGGCATCGTATTTGAGAATCCCTTGACGGAACAGGTCATCATCCGAAACAATGCTCGGGTTGTTCTCCCTGTAGCGATCGGCAAGGATTTGCGGAACTGGAGATTTGTAGACGGGGCCAAGGCCGAGGACGGCGATCCGCAGGCCAGCTTGTTCCAGCCGAGAAATCGTCGCGTCAACGTGCTCAAAAAGCGCCGGCTGATTTTCCGGTGACGACCATATTGCGCCGAGAATGACAAGAGCTGGATGCAGCGCGATGATCCGGTCGAACGCTCTGCTGTTGAAGTCTCGACAAAAGGGACGATCGGCAATATCGAAATCAAGGGCCGGCGGACACGCTGATGCCGTAGCTTGACGAAATGAGTAACCGCGGTCGCTGGCCGCCTTGTCCATCTCCGATGCATATTGCGCAGCGCCGCTGTCGCCCCAAAGCACCGCGATCGGCTTTTCGGCTGCCGCGAGGCAGACAGGGTCCAGAGCCGAAAATGCCTGCCGATAACCCATAAAGCAGGTTCCGGTTCGAAATTGCTGATCGTTGCGATAGTCGAGATAGGCCAAATAGCGCGCGACTTGCGGGTCGTTACTCCACGATAGACCATTGCTCAACGAAACAAATGCGGCACCAGCCATCGCAACCGCAAGCGATGCCGCCGCCAGCCGCAATGTGCGGGCGGAAGATCGGATGTGCCGCGCTGGCTGTTCGATATAGCGATACGTGACCGCGGCAAGCGTCAGTGATGCAGCCAGGACGAAATATCCGTTATACCGACCATCGGGGACTGCCCGCGAGGTAAAGAATAGAAGCGGCCAATGATAAAGGTAGATTGAGTATGACCATCTGCCGACGAGGACGGCGGGGCGCATACTGAGGAGCGCGATCGGCAGCGTCACGGCGCATTCGCCGGACCATATGATCATGGCGCTCCCGACGCACGGGGGAAGAGCCGCCAGACCCGGAAAGCCCGCGGTCGGGTCCGTGTAGTGGATCGACCACGCGACCATCAATACGCCGGCGATTCCGACTGCGCGGCCTACCGCGATGCTGGACGATTTCCACATACTCGGCAGCGCCAACACACTGCCGATCAGAAGCTCCCATGCGCGAAACGGCGACAGATAAAACGACGCAGCGGGGTCAGTCGAAAGCCGGTATTGCGCGGCAACCAGAGATACCGCCAGAGCGGCCAGCAGGATTGGCGTTCGCACCCTTGCGCCAACCATCACAGCGATCGGGAACACCACGTAAAATTGCTCTTCGACGCCGAGGCTCCAGAGGTGCAATAACGGAAGCTCGCGTGCACCCGGCCCGAAATACTGCATCGTCTCGTAAAAGTAGATATTGGCTGCAAACGCCAGCGCAGAGAGAAATGAATTCGAGAGTCGAACATATTGCGGCGAGTATAGAAAAAAAATCCGGCGAACATCGTCATGCCGCCGACCAAGAGCAGCGCCGGAAGAATGCGCCGGGCGCGACGGCTGTAGAAGTCGAGCAGTGAAAATGTGCCGGCGGCCTGCTCCGCGAAAATGATTTTCGAGATTAAGAACCCGGAAATCACAAAGAAAATATCAACGCCGACGAAGCCGCCACGGACCGCAAAGTGCCCGGGCGGGATCAAGTCCAAATGAAAAAGAACGACGCTCAGTACCGCGATTGCCCGCAGTCCGTCGATATGTGGACGGTAGGTCGTCTGTCCGGTGAGAGATGAAGCCTGGGCGGGCATTTCCGGCGGCGAGCTTATCCCACAACCTCCCCGAGATTCAACCCCGCCTACGGCGCGCGGCGGATTTTGTAGAGAACAAAGCGCGCGGACCGGTCCAATTCCTCCAGCCGGTCGGGCAGCGGGTTCGCCACCTGCGGCCCGAGCAAATAGAGATAGTCGTAATCGCGGTGCCAGGTGCGGATGAAAGGCGGAATGTCTGATGAAGTCTGGCCCGCCGCGATCGCGGCAAGCACGCGCATCGGAACCGGCCCGCCTTAAGGGATGGCGAGACGCGGACCGCCGCGCGCGGCTGCACCGGCTGCTTGCCCACGGCAGTGAACAGGCTCGGCACAAAGGCGTTGGCGTAATGCACCGCCAGCGTCGGCGCATAAAACATCGGATATTGCGTGAGATCGTTAAACGGCGGGTCCTCGCCCTCGCCGCTGTCTCCCGACAAGCACCTTTGAACCGCGGTCGATCTTGTGGAACGACGCGATGATGGAAGCATAGTCCGCGCGATAAGGTAGCCAGACCGCATAGACCACAGCCAGATTGGCGAGCGTGATGCCGCTGACCGCGGCGAGCGCCGCCATGGTCGATCGTCGGCTGGGCAGCGACAGCGAGCAGAACGCCGGAATAATCAAGGCCGCCGCGGGGATCACCCGCAGATCGGCAAACCCGGTGCCGAGCAGGCGAGAGGGGATCGCAAGAAAAATAAGGGCAAAGCCGATCGCGAGCCAGATCCCGGCCGGCTCGAGCTTCAGAACGCCGCGTCTCGCCGCGAAATACAGCAACGCCACCAGCGCCAGCGCAGTGGCCGCCGACACCGTCAAATTGTAGCCGTTCATGATGCGAAACAGCCAGAGCGGCTTGAATTCAAAAAGCCAGGCCGTGCCCTCGATTCCGATCGATCCGGCAGTCAATCGCATGACCCAGAACAGCGCCAGCGGCGGCACGGCGAGCACCACAAGCCGCAATGCGGCGTCACGGTACGGTACATTCCGGTCCCGGGCGCGCCACAGCTCATAGATCCCGAGCGTCGCGCCATAGACGCCCAGCGCAAAGAAATGCGCCGCAAACAGCGCCGCGACGAAAACAGCGTTGACGACGAAACGCAGCGGCCATGCGCGCTCCGCCACCATCAGATAGGCGGCGATGCCCCAGAGCGCGAGGCCCAGACCGAATTCGAAATTCACGAAACCCCAGCTAAACGGCAGGCAGTAGAGGAACATCAGCGCCGCAAAGCCGGCGAGATGGACACGCCCCTTCACGACCCGTTCGAGCCCGAGCGCGCCGCCGACGATCAACAATTGGCTCAAGAGCAGAAACAGCCGGGTGGCGTTTTCGACGCTGATCAGCCGCGCCATCTGCGGGACCAGCAAATCCATCGCCAGATTGGGATAGAGCGCCCAGGCCACCTCGTAATACGGGTTGGCATCGGGCGTGCCGTTCCGGCTCAGAACATACATGCGGGCGAGGTGATTGGGATAATCGACCATCGCCGGAATCGGCGTCAGCAGCACGGGCAGCAGCGCCGCGGCGGCCAGCAGCGCGAAAACAGCTATCGCCACCGACCGATCCGAGCCAGCGCGCGCCCAGGCCGTCATGACCTGCCCATCGGAGGAAACCATGTCATCGGACCGCCGGATCAAAGCTTATCCCCCGGCGACTGCACATCGACTCGGGCCACACCACGCAATAGAGCCATGACCGTTAAAATCCAACCCATTCTTGACAAGTTTTGCGATGCGCCGGTGTCTGAGGCGCCGCGTTGGCGGCCGCGGTGGCCGTGCTGGATTGCCGTGAGACGCATTTTGCCCGGACCGGGTTGCCCCGCACGAACTGGCTGCTGGCCACGAAAGTTCGTGAGAACGTGCCGAACGCCGCCGGCGTCCTCGATACCTTGAACGAATGGGCTGGGGCGCCCGTCTGCGCAGGCAGTTGAAGCCGTCGCGAGGTCTGAGGGATTGAACCGTGAAACGGAACCGCCGGGAACGCTAACGGTCACACCGAGCTTCTGCTTTGCCGATTGGCGCGCTATACAAGCGGCGCGGCCTCAAGTCGCAAATGCAGGGATTTCATTGGATGATGGTTAGATCGATTGCCTGGGCCATTTGCATGGTCCTGTTCGTCACCCACGTCCAGGCGGCCGGCGTGACGGACCTCAAGGCCGCCACCGCGGCGGCTGAAAAGGGCAGCAGCGACGAAGCCATCCAGCTGTTTACCCAGGCGCTGGCCGCCGGCGACCTCTCGGCCGACGATCAGCTCAGCGCCCGTATCGGCCGTGGACGGGAATATTCGGCCAAGAGCCTGATCGCCGACGCCTTCGACCGGCACGACGATGGGCATCGCCTGCGCGACAACGCGATCGCCGACTTCTCGGCCGTGCTCGGCGTGAAGCCCGACGACGCAAGCCTTCGCATCGACCGCGGGCAAAACTACCACATGAACCAGCAATTCGATCTGGCGATCGCCGATTTCAGTGCGGCATTGAAACTCAATGCTGCGCCTTCGACCCTGCTGCAGCGAGCGGCAAGCGAACGTGCCAAGGGTGCCTATGACGAGGCCATCGCGGACTGCAGCGCGGCGCTGGCCAGCGATGTCCGGGACGCCAACCTCGACCCCTGGGATATCTACAACGAACGCGGTTACGCCGAATTCCTGGCGGCCCGTTATGATGCCGCCGCCGCCGACTTCGACAAGGCGCTGGCGCTCGGGGCGAGCTCGCGGGCCGACGACGTGTTGTGGCTTCCCTACCAACTGGCATGGCTGCACATCGCCCATGCGCGGGCGGGCCGCAATGATGCCGAAGAACTCGGAAAGCTTGCCGGCAAGGTCAACCTGAAGCAGTGGCCGGGGACGCTGATTGCGTTTTTCCTCGGCCAGATAAGGCTGGAGGAGGTCTCGGCCGCCTCGAGCCACGGAACCATGGGACGCGGCCGCGAATGCAATCTGTCGCTGTTTGCCGGCGAGGATGCGCTGGCAAAGCGCAATGACGAGCAGGCCCGAAAGCCGATGCTGCGCGCCCGCGAAGTGTGCAACATTCACACCTTGCAATATCTCGTTGCCGGTACCGAACTGGACCGGATCAAGAAATGATATCGGACCTCGGCCCCTACGCGGCCTTCATCGTGACGTCCTATTTGCTGGTGACAGTGGTCGTGCTGTTGCTGATCGGCTGGATCACGCTCGACTACCGCCGCCAGCAGCGGCATCTGCGCGAGCTCGAAGCCGGCGGCGTCGTCAGGCGCTCCGGGCGCAGTGCGACGGATATGAGATGAGCGAACCTTCGACAACGGGTGCAAGCCAAACCCTGCGTGCCCGGGGTCGGGATTGAAAAAGGCGCCGACACGCTAGCGTCCGCCCAAGCTCTCACATCAAACGGGATTATTCCGCGGCGAGAACCCGCGGCTGTCGCGGCAGCTTCAGCTGATCCCAGACGTCCACCAGGGCTTCGGCGAGGCCGTCGATCAAGGCGTCGTCGTGATAGGGCGACGGCGTGATCCGCAGCCGCTCCATGCCCCGGGGCACCGTCGGATAGTTGATCGGCTGGATATAGATGCCGTGTTCCGACAGCAGGAGGTCGCACGCCATCTTGCATTTCTCGGGGTCGCCGACATGCAGCGGAACGATGTGGGTGTCGCTCGGCATCACCGGAAGCCGCGCGGCGTTGAGCACGAGCTTCAGGCGCGCGGCCCGGTCCTGATGGCGATCACGCTCCCACTGCGACGACTTCAGGTGCCGGATCGCCGCCGTGGCCGCGGCGCAGACCGCCGGCGGCAGCGCGGTGGTGAAGATAAAGCCCGGCGCATAGGAACGCACGGCGTCGATCAGATTAGCATTCGCGGCAATATAGCCGCCGAGACAGCCAAAGGCCTTGGCCAGCGTGCCTTCGATGATGTCGATGCGCCCCATGGCGCCGTCCCGCTCGGCGATGCCGCCGCCATGCGGCCCATACATGCCGACGGCGTGAACCTCATCGACATAGGTCAACGCGCCGTAGCGCTCGGCGAGATCGCAGATGCGATGCAACGGCGCGACGTCGCCGTCCATCGAGTACAGGCTCTCGCACAGGATCAGTTTCGGCCGATCAGGGTCGGCGGCGCGCAGCAACTGCTCGAGATGCGCCATGTCGTTGTGGCGCCACACCTGCTTCTCGGATCCGGATTTGCGCACGCCCTCGATCATGGAATTGTGGTTGAGCGCGTCGGAGAGCAGCAGGCAGTTCGGCAACAGCTTGGCGATGGTGGAAATGCCGGTCTCGTTCGAGACGTAACCCGAGGTAAAGACCAGCGCGGCCTGCTTGCCGTGCAGGGTAGCGAGTTCGCGCTCGAGCTCAATCAGCGGATGATTGGTGCCGGCGATATTGCGCGTTCCCCCGGCCCCGGTGCCCATCCGCGCGGCGGTCTCGACCATCGCGCCGACGACCTTCGGATGCTGCGCCATGCCGAGGTAATCGTTCGAGCACCAGATCACCACGTCCTTCGGGCCATCCGGCGAATGCCAGATCGCATGCGGAAACCGGCCTGCCAGACGCTCAAGATCGGCAAAAACCCGGTAGCGGCGCTCGTCCCGAAGCTGGTTCAAAGCCGAATTGAAAAAGACGTTGTAGTCCATCATGCTTGCTGTCCCCCAGGATCCTCTGACAGGCCTGTCCGCCGCTTCATCACATCACTAAAACCGAGATCCGGAACCATTGCCTTGATCCAGATCAGGAAATCAGGTTCGCCGGCCGCACTTGAATTGTCTCCGCTCTATCTGGATGAGCATTCTTTCGCGTTTTCCGAGGGAACCGTCATTCCGGACAGTATCTTTTTGGATGGCGTTCAGCTTCAGCCGCTCGCCTTCGCTGAGCTGTGCAACCTCGGGGAGCGGGGCACCGGCGGATCGGCGCAGCACCGAAAAACCGATCGCAAACAGGCCGATGACCAATATCGTCAATGGCGCTGCCCACAGGATCGCCGTATGCCAGTTCACCCGGGGTTTCAGCAGCACGAACTCGCCATAGCGGGCCACCATGAAATCCACCACCTGGGTGTCGCTGTCGCCGGCCTTGAGCCGCTCGCGCACCAACAGGCGCAGGTCGCGCGCCAGCGGCGCCTCGGAATCGTCGATCGACTGGTTCTGGCACACCATGCAGCGCAGTTCGCCGGAGATGGCGCGGGCGCGGGACTCCAGCGCGGGATCGGGCAGAATTTCGTCGACCTGCACGGCATGGAGCGGCGTGGCGCCGAGAAGCGCCAGCACCACCAGAAGAAAACGAACGCTCCAGACCATTCGACGTCCTTCAAGCCGGGCCACGCCCGGACGCGGCGCAACCACCCCGGTCGGGGAGAAAATCATTCCGCCGGCTGCGCCAGCATCCGCGACGCCGGCTTCGGCGCGCCGATCCGCAATCTGCGGTCCGACAGCGACAGCGCGCCGCCCAGCGCCATCACCAGCGCGCCGAGCCAGATCAGCAGCACCAGCGGCTTGTGGTACAGCCGCAGCGCGATCGATCCGTCGGCGTTGCTGTCGCCGAGCGAGAGATAAAGCTGGCTGACGCCGCGCGTCAGCAGCGCGGCCTCGGTGGTCGACATGCCGTCGCGCGACGGAAACACACGCTTCGACGGCTCCATGACGCCGATCACCGCGCCGCCCTTGCGCACGGTGAAGCGCGCGGCGGTTTCGCGGTAGTTCGAGCCGTTGCGGCTGGTCATGCCGTCAAAAGTCAGATCGTAGCCGCTGATGGAAACCGTTTGCGTCGGCTTCAGCGCGATGATGCGCTCGCTGCCCCAATTGGTTGCGAAAACAAGGCCGAGCAGCGTGATGCCGAGCGCAAAATGCGCGACCGCCGTTCCCCAGGCCGAGCGCGGCAGTCCGGCCGCGCGCCGCCCGATGATTTCAAGCGACAGGCTGCGCAGGTCGAGGCGTTCGGCAATATCGGTGACCGCGCCCGCCATCACGAAGAGGGCCAGCCCAATTCCGAACGGCGCGAACACCGCCTTGGTGCCTTCGAACGCGAAGGTCGCCGCAAGGCCAACCATCGCGACGGCGCACGCCGCGAGCAGGCGCTGCGCCACCCCGTAGAGATCGCCGCGCTTCCAGGCCAACAGAGGTCCGAACGGCACCGCCACCAGCAACGGCACGAACAGCGGCCCGAAGGTCAGGTTGAAGAACGGCGCACCGACCGAAATCTTGTCGCCGGTGAGCATTTCAAGCACCAGCGGATAGAGCGTTCCGACGAACACAGTGGCGCAGGCGGTCGCCAGAAACAGGTTATTGAACACCAGCGCGGCTTCGCGCGAAATCGGCGCGAACAGGCCGCCCTGCTTGAGCAGCGGCGCGCGCCAGGCAAACAGCGACAGGCTGCCGCCGATGAACACCATCAGGATCACCAGGATGAAAAGGCCGCGCGCCGGATCGGTCGAGAAGGTATGGACCGAGGTCAACACGCCCGAGCGCACCAGGAAAGTGCCGATCAGCGACAGCGAGAAGGTGAGAATGGCCAGCAGGATGGTCCACACCTTGAGCGAATTGCGCTTCTCCATCACCACCGCCGAATGCAACAGCGCGGTGCCGGCGAGCCAGGGCATCAGGGAAGCGTTCTCGACCGGATCCCAGAACCAGAAGCCGCCCCAGCCGAGTTCGTAATAGGCCCAATAGGAGCCCATCGCGATGCCGAGCGTCAGGCACATCCAGGCGAGCAGCGTCCACGGCCGCACCCAGCGCGCCCACGCCGCATCGATGCGGCCTTCGATCAGGGCCGCCACGGCAAAGGAGAAGGCAATGGAGAAGCCGACATAGCCGAGATAGAGCATCGGCGGATGCACCGCGAGGCCGAAATCCTGCAGGATCGGGTTGAGATCGCGGCCCTCGACCGGCACCTCGGCCAGCCGCCGGAACGGATTCGAGGTGAAGAGAATGAAAAGGTAGAACGCGGACGCGATCCAGGACTGCACCGCCAGCACATTGGCCTTGAGGCTCGCCGGCAGATTGACGCCGAACACCGCCACCAATGCGCCAAAGATGGCGAGGATCAGCACCCATAGCAGCATGGAGCCTTCATGGTTGCCCCAGACGCTGGTGAACTTGTAGATCAGCGGCATCTGCGAGTGCGAATTCTCGAACACATTGGCGACCGAGAAATCCGAGGTCACGTAGCAGTAGGTGAGCGCGCCGAAAGCCAGCGCGACGAAGGCAAATTGCGCCAGCGCCGTCGAGTTGGCGAGCTTCATCAGCGCCATATCGCCCTTGCGCGCGCCCATGACGGGCGACCACGACTGGATCAGCGCCAGCGCAAGCGCCAGAATCAGCGCGTATTGACCGAGTTCGGCGATCATGGCGATGGCTCCAGATTCACTTTAAGATTCACTTTGCAGTTCCCTTGGCGGCAACTGCATTTGGCGCCGAGGTCTCCTGCCAGTGACCCTGTTTCTTCAGGGTCTCGACGACCTCGCGCGGCATGTAATTTTCGTCGTGCTTGGCGAGCACGGTTTCGGCCTTGAAGGTCCCGCCCGGCTCGACGTGGCCCTCGGCGATGACGCCCTGCCCTTCGCGGAACAGGTCAGGCACGATACCCTGGAAGCTGACCGGGATGTCCTTGTTGCCGTCGGTCACCTCAAAACGGACCTGCAGATTGTCGCCGCGTTCCAGGCTGCCCATCTTCACCATCCCGCCAAGACGAACCCGCTTGCCCGGCGCGGCCTTGTTCTCGGCGATGTCGGTCGGCGAATTGAAAAACACGATCGATTCGCGCAGCGAGCCGAGGATCAGCGCCACCGCGAAGGCGAGCACGCCGAGGCTTGAGCCGATCAGGATGAGACGCCGCTGTTTCCGTGTCATGAGCCTTCCAGTCCGAGTTCCTTGGTCAGCTCGCCGATGCGGCGCAGATTGTCGCTGTTGCCGGCGAGCGCGCCGCGGGCACTGGCGGCGGCGGCCAGCGCCTTGTCGCGTTCGCCGAGCACCGAATAGGCTTTGATCAGGCGCAGCCACCCGTCGACGTCGGCGCCGTTCTCCGCCATGCGCTGGGCAAGCCGCGAAACCATGCTCTCGATCATGCCGTTGCGATCGGCGGGCGCCATCTGCGCGGCGGCAGCGACCTGGCTCGCGTTCGGCCCTGGCGTCGCGACATTGGCCGCCGATGGCGCCGGTCCGTTGGCGCTACGAGCGGCGGCATCGGAACGGCTTCGGCTTCCAACCCCTGAAGACCCTGCCCCAGACGTTGCAGCGCTTCCTGATCGCTGGCCAGCGCGGCCTGCGCCTCGGCGATCGCTGCCTTGGCCTTCTCGGTCTTTCCCAGCGCCCGATAGGATCGCACGAGCTGGATCCAGCCGGGGACATCGGAACCATTGGTTTTCAAGCGCTCGGCCAGCCGCGCGACCATCGCCTCGATGGCGCCGTCACTATGATCGGCAGGTGCTGCAACGGCAGGCTGGGCTGCGGCAACGACTGACGGGCCCTTCTCATCGACCCGCGCCAGCGCATCCTTGACCATCGGCAGCCATTCGGCGCCCTCACGGGCGCCCGAGATCAGGGCGGTCCACCGCTTCACCGCCTCGTCCCGGCGGCCTTCCTGCTTGGCGTTGAGCCCGAGATAATATTGCGCCATCACGTCTTCGGGGTCAGCGGCGTTGGCGCGCTGGAAAAGATCTTTTGCCTCCGGGGTCACCACACCATTGGACGCCACCGTGATGGCTTCGCCGAGATCGCCCAGGCGCGCGGCGTCCGGACCGAATATCTCCAGCGCGTTGCGCCGCGCCGTGACCGCATCGTCGAAGCGTCCGAGACGGAGATAGACCGGCGCCAGCAACTCCCAGCCCTTCCCGTTCTTGGGATTGGCCTCAAGATATTTCTCGACCTGGGCGACAGTCTGCTCGATCCCCTCCGGAAGCGGTTGCCCGTTGGCTTCCGCGTTCATCGAAACCGGAACCAGATTCGGCGATCCCACCGACAAATAGATGGCGCCGGCGCCGAGCGGCAACAGCACGATAGCAGCGGCGAGCGTCCCACGGCGGTAGCCCCGCGCCGGGCCGGGCGCTGCGGCCACGGTCGCGGCCTTCGCGGTCTCCGCTGCCGCGATCAGGCGGCGTGACACCTCGATCCGCGCCGCTTCAGCCTCGACATTGCCTATCAGGCTGGCGGTCTCGTCGCGGTTAATTTCGTCCAGCTGGTCGCGATAGACTTCAATATCGCTGCCCGAGCGGACAGAGTTCTGCCGCCGCGCCAGCGGCCACCACACAGCGACGACGGCGCCTGCCGTCATCAATGTCAAAATAGGCCAGAGAATCATCAAGTTACTTTACTGAGGGGCTGCCCCGGGGGCAGCCCTGTTTGCAGGACCTGCTGTTTCGATACCAAGTGGGCAGAAGCCAGCCTTGACCTAAATCAGACGTTGGTCAATGGCGCGCCGATCAGGCGGCGCGCCAGGTAGTGCATCGTGATCCCGCCTTGCCGATGGCGGAACCTACCAGGCCCAAGCGATCGTGCCGCCGAGCATGTGGACGTTATAGTTCGGATTGTTGCCCGCCATCGCCTGATAGTAGGCGACCTGGGACTGCATCAGGGTCTGGTACATATAGGGCTGCATCAGGTCGGTGTTCCAGTTGGTCACGCTGTTGCGCTCCCAGGCGTAGCGAAGCCTGAGCGAGACCGCACCCGTCCAGCCCAAGCTGTGGACCAGGTCCGGATCCAACGTGTACTTCGAAGTCGCCTCCAGCCGCTGGAACGTGGTGTTCACGTCCGGGAACTGGCTGGCAAAACTCGTGGGCTGGCCGGCCGTGAGCACCGGTCCGGTTCCATTCAGGAAGATCAGCGGCGAGGAATCCTTGCCCATCGACAAGGTGTAGTTCAGGCCCAGTTCAATCCGTTGCGGAATGAAAGCGTAGTTCATCCCGACGATAAAGGTATTCACCCGGTCGTTGATATTGGCCGAATATTCCTGACAGGTGGTCGGAGCGGGGCAGGTATAGGCCGTAGCCGTCGTGAACGGGGCAAGGTTTGTGCTGGACGAGAGCGTTCGCTGGTCGCGCTGCTCGTTCATATACGAGAACAGGAACCTGAGGTCGGGCGTGGCGGCATAGGCCACTTCGACCCCGGCGGCCGTCGAGTTGTCCTTGGTCAGACCGAGCTGGTTCTGGGTCAGGAGGAACCCATCGTTACGGATGTTGATCGTCGGCGTCACCGTGAAATTGCGAAGCACATCGACATCGACCTGGAACTTGGCCTGGCTGCGGTTGCGGTCGTCGAGATAGAACTGCCGATAGGCCTCCGAGTAGTTGGTGGAGTTGGGGAACGGGGCCAATATGGTTGGATTTCCTGATGACCCGAATCTTGTATTCGCCGTCGGCCATTGGAACATGCCGACATTGCCGAGATAGTCGTAATTGCTTGCACGGCGTTCGCCATAGGACGCGCTTGCCCGAGCCGTGACCCAGCTGGTGGGTTTCCAGTCGCCGTAGAGCTTGACGGTGTTTTCGGTCGTGGCGCTGGCGTCGAAGCGCGTAAAATCATAGTGCTCGACACCATAGGAGGCGCCGAGATTGACCGAATTGACCGGTCGATAGGTCGCCTCAGCGGCACCGTTCTGCTTGATATAGCCGACCATCAGGGGATTCACCGGGGCGTAGCTATTCGTCGTCGCTTTTGCCGAGGCGGCGTCCGTGATGATCCAGTCGCTGAATTGCATCTGCGGCGTCTGGTTGTCATAATCGTAATAGCGGTAGCTGACTTTCGTTTTCAGATCCGACGTAATCTGACTGGTGACGACGTTGTTGATCAGCAGCGTGTTGATAGACCCGTTCAGGCTCTGCGCCGGAAGCGAGGCAAGCGAGTTCCCCGCCACTGGCGCGCCAAGGCTGGTGAAGCTTCCGTTTGCTCCAACTTTCGGATTCCATACCGCGTTGGGGAAGAGGTTCACGCCCGGGTTGATTGTGAACGGCAGAAACTGATCGTTCTGCCGCATCCCGCTGTAAGAAAGCGTCCCCATGTAGCGGCTGTTGAGCGGTAGATCCGCGCCGAAGGTGCCGGTGACGCCATTCATCTGATTGTTGGGCGGCGTCGACATCATCGCCAGCGGTTGGCTCGACTGGGCGCACGTGCCGCCAACCGGATCGCAAAAGGGATTCTGCACGGTGTAGTCAGCAAAACCGTCCCTATAGACCGACCCCATATAGCCGACCATGGCATTGAACTTCTGCCCCCAGGCAGAGGTGCCGATATACTCGCCGTTCACGCCGAAGTTCTGCGTGGTATCGTTGACCGGCTTGGCGACATCGACGCGCGCGCCCGAATTGGTCGGCGTGAACAGCACGCTGTCGATCTGGCTCCCGGTCCTGCGCATATTGGAATAGTTGGCGGTGATGTCCCAATTGTCGTTTGGCGTATAGCGATAATCCACGGCTGCAGTGTCGCGCCGAATCCCGACATCGGTGGGATGGACACTCTGGTTGATGATCGTGTTGATGTTGGCGGCTTTGGTGATTTGACCCGCGGTCGGCGGGGTGTTGAACGCTCCAAACCCCGCCACGCCCGGAGCATTGAATATCTGATTGCCGATATTCGGATTGGCGAGCGTCAGCGCGTTACCGTTGGTATTGAACAAGGTGCTGGCACTGGTGCTGTAGATGTGGGGAGTTTCGTCCCACATGAAATTGAAGTACTGCTCGCCGGCCTTTGACAGATAGGCGTTATAACGCTGGTCGTTGTAGCCGACGTTGGTGCCCCAGGCGTCGATTTCGTAGAGGCCATTCCTGCTACCGGCGGCGACGTTGAAGTCGCCAAACGGACCCGGCCTCAGATCGCGGTATTCGTAGAACTTCGCCAGGCTTTGGCCGCCCTGGAAAATGTGCCCGCCGCGCTGGGGATCGTTGAGGAAGCCGCGGCCGCCGAGCTCCACAAAGCCATGCGTCCACCAGGGGGTTTCGACCGGCGGCGGCGGCGCCTTGAGCGCGATGTCGGCATCGGCCGCAAGTGCGCCCTGCATCGGCGCCATGCCGATCAAGAGGGCCCCAGTTGCGCAGGTGAGAAGTACGCCAGATCGCGATTTCATTTTAGCCCCCCAGTGGGCGTTAGTTTCGAGTTCGAACGGTCGTCCGTAGTTCGTTCGTTCAGTACGGTCGGCTTACCGGTGGAGAAGCGCTCCTGACGGACTGTTGGTGCCATGAACCTGCGTGTGACAGTTGTTACAGGCGCGTCCCATGATCTGATAACTGTTGGGCCCGGCATTCGGCGCATGGCCAAAGCCGTGGCACTCCGTGCAAAGCCGCGGCCGCGAAATCTTCAGCAGGAACTCGTTGATCGAGCCGTGCGCGTCGTGACAGTTCAGGCAATTTTCCCGGACCGGCGTGTGTTCGAACAGGAACGGCCCCCGCTTTTCGGCATGACACTTGTAGCAGGTGTCATTGATGGTCGCGGTCCGCAGCAGCGCTTCGTTCCCCGTACCGTGCGGCTGATGGCAGTCGGAGCAGACCATCTTGCCTTCGCGCAGCGGCATGTGCGACGAGCGGGCCATTTGCGCGCGCCGGTCCTTGTGGCACTGGAAGCAGGTCTCCGGCTCATAAACCGTCTTGAGCTGGAATTTCTGCGACACGGGCCGCATGATGGTGTGGCAATCGGTGCAGGCCACGTTGCGAACTTCGTGGGTGCTGCCGCTCCAGAAGGTCCGGTCGCCTCTCTCGTGGCAGGAGAGGCAGATGGCATTGTATTCCTTGACACTGCGCGACAGGTCGTTGGAGCGGAACGAAATGATGCCGCCGACGCCGCGTCCACCGCCCGCCTTGACGTGCAGCGAACCCGCCCCGTGGCAGTTTTCGCACTCGAAACTGCCGCTGCGTCCCGACGCTGGTCCTTGCCGAACGGGCTGACTCTTGCCGATCCGTCCCATCAGGGTCTTCGAGAACGACTCGGCGTGGCCGGCATGGCAGGTCACGCAGACCTTCTCGCCGACGAAGGTGGCTTCAATCGGAGCCCCGCCCTTTGTCTTGGCGGGCATCGCCGCGGCGGGCGCGGGTGCGGCTTTCGGCTGTGGAGCCGCTGGCGCCGGGTCGCCCTTGAGAAACTCCTGCAGCGCCTCGTAAGCGCTGTCCGCGGCGAACTGCTGGCGTCCCTGGCGTTGCACCGGCCGGGCCGCACCGAGGCGTTGAGCGAATTCGGTCAATTCGGAATAGACGGCATCCTCGACCTGACGGGGCTTGGCGGCCGCTTCGCTTGAAGACGACCTCGATCCAGCCGTAACCGTATTGGCAAAACCTGCCAGCGCAGTGAACAAATCATCGTCGCGCTGAACGGCTGCGGGCCTGGAATCGGACTTGTCGAGATCGCGCAACGCGGCGTACACACCCTGCCCTGTCGCGGGGTTGATGCCGGGGTCGGACACGATCTGAACCGCCATCGCGGGCTGAATCAGCCCCAGTACCGCCCCACCGACCAGCGCGGACTTCAGCAGCGAGAGAAACTTGGTGAGAGGCTGCGCATAGCACGCTCCTGCATATCGCGCTGCCCTGTCGAGGCATCCGTTTAATCCGCCGAGCCTGCTCATCAAAAACGCCCCCGCGTTCAACTGTCGGTTGAAGCACCTTGTTCAATAAGTCGTGAACCTCGATGCTACTTTTAGATATTGCTAAAAGGTCACACTCATAACTATTCGTCAGAAAGCCGACATTACGCCTACTTTTTTTCCGGTTCGTCGGTTTCCGCCGGTTCCGCCGGAAGGTGATGCGCGATACCCTTGTGACAATCGATGCAGGTCGCGCCGGCCTTGATTGCTTCCGGCATCATTTGAGCGGCGGCCGATTGCTTGTGCGGATCCATCGAGTCGACCGCGTGGCAATTGCGGCATTCGCGCGAGTCGGTCGCCTTCATCGTCGCCCAGACGTGCTGCGCGAGCTCGAGCCGGTGCGCTTCGAATTTTTCGCGGGTATCGATGGTGCCGAGAATCTTGTGCAGCACCTCGTTGGAAGCCTCGATCTTGCGCTTGATCTTGTAGATCCAGGTCTTCGGCACGTGGCAGTCCGAACATATCGCGCGCACGCCGGAGCGGTTTTTCCAGTGAATGGTCTGCTGCAGTTCCTGGTAAACATTGTCCCGCATTTCGTGGCAGGAAACACAGAACGCTTCGCTGTTGGTCAGCTCCAGCGCCCAGTTGAAGCCGCCCCAGAACAGGATCCCGCCGAGGCCTCCCAGCACCACAAGGACGCTCCAGGATAGCGATGACGGGCGTCGGAAAAACGCCCACAGCCGCTGTAATCGGGTCTTGGTGCCCGCTCCGCCAGATTCATCCATGTTGAGCCCCCAAGCTCAGGTATTCTCTAGACAAGACGCGCGGTCACGGCCGCCATACAGCATCTCCCCCGAGATGCCCCTTCCGATACCTTAGCTCAGAGCCAAAACTCAGGATGTGCAAAACTGCTCACCTGCGAGCATTGCTTCGTGCCGGTGCTCCGGAGGGCGGGACCGTTCTTGTCGAACTATCTACGCCGGTTTTCCCGCCGATTGCTTTGACGCAAGTCAATCGCCGCCACAAAGTTTGCGCACAGCATCAACGGATTTTGCCGCGCCGCGAAGCTCGCCCCCCTCAAAGGCTTGCGCCGGGCGCGTCGTCACGCCCGGCGCAACCCGAGATTGCACGATCCTTTAGCCGACGAAGCGCGCGTCGCCGCCGCCGCCGGCTCGCGCGATGACCATGGCGGGCGGTGGCGAGAACCAAAGCTGGTACATCGTGACCACCCACATGAAGGCGAAACACGCCCCCATCAGGGCACCCGCCAGCAACACCACCCAGGCGAAAGGATGGAACAGTTTGGTGAAGTACCACGAGCTGACGTCCATCACGATCGCCAGATAGGGCAGCGCGACGATCGCGCATTTCAGCCATACCGGTCTCACATAGGCGTGGCTGAACATCATGCCGACGATGAAGAAGATGAAGGTCAAACCGAACAGATGAATGTGCGACACCCGGACCAGGGTGAAGACATCCGTTCCGGTGTCCTGCTCCGTCACCTTCTTCAGGTTGTCGTAACTGCTCAAATTGGGAAGATGCGGGTTGCTGCCGTCATGGCAACCCATGCAGCGCTTGTCGAGGATCGGCTTGACCGTCTTGTCGTAGGTCGCCCGATCGGTACCTTCTTTCACCCAGGCAATGATGGCCTGGCCGTCTTCGGACGGCAACATGTTCGACATCGGCCCCTGCAGCGCCAATTCGAGGCGCGAACCATGGCCGCTGCCGCTGTAGGCGACCACAAGGTCCTCATACGAGAGCATCATCTTGTTGCCGGTGCCGCGGCCGGCATAGGTGTGAAAGACGTAGATCAGGCCAAATAGGTAAGCCATGCCGAGAACCAGAAGCGTCGCCGTGTACAGAATGCGTACGCTGTAGGGCAGCTCGGAATAATGATGATAGAGCCGGTGGAGGGGTGGCTGCTCAGCCATGGTGATGTTCCTTCAGATCTTTCAGGCCCCCGATGCGGGAGCGATGCGGCATGCCAGAAGTACCCGTCGTTCGCTTTGCCTGCCGGTCCGGCGTGCGCTCGTTGTTCACTTGATTCACTTGGGCGGCACCATCAAAAATACGACCGCGCGGGCCGTCTTGTGCGCGTAGAGGGCCGCAAGACCGGCAATATCCTGGTCCGTCAGCCCCTCCGACATCGCCGACATCCGCGGACTCTTGCGCGTGCCGGTCCGATAATCATCCAGCGCCTTCTCCAGATAATCCGCGCGCTGCGCAGCCAGCGCGGGCAAGCGCGGATCGGTGCTGTTGCCATTGATGCCGTGGCAGCGATCGCATCGCTGCGCCCACTCCACCGCGGTCAGGGGTTTGCGAACGTCGGGCTGCCTGGGTTCCTGGCCTGCAAAGAAGGCCGCAAGGTTCTTGCCGGCGGCATCGTCGAGCGCCGCCGCCAGACCCTTCATCGTCTCATCCTTGCGCGTTCCCTGCTTGTAGGCCGCGAGCGCGCTGGCAAGATAACCGGCGTCCTGGCCGGCGAGGCTCGGGAAGGCAGGGTTGGCGCTGACGCCGTCCGAACCGTGACATCCGGCACAGCCCGCGGCGGCTGTCGCACCTGCCGCCTTGTCGCCGGCGGCGGCGGCCTGGCTTCGCGCCGGCTTCTGCAACGCATAATACAGCGCGACATTTTCCATGCCGGCGTCGGTGAGGCTGGCAAGCATCGACTTCATCAGTTCGCTGTCGCGCTGACCGCTCTTGTACGCCTTCATCGCCGCAACGATGTATTTCGGATCCAGTCCGGCAAGGTTCGGCATGCCCGGCGTGGTGCTGACACCGGATTCCCCGTGACATCCCGCGCAGGCAGTCGCAGCAGTCTTGCCGGCCTGAACCGGATCGGCCGCGACTTTCGCAGGATCGGCCGCCGGCGCCTGCGGCGGATCGAGGCTGCCATAATAGGCCGACACTTTATATAGCGCGTCGTCGCTCAGAAACTTGACCTGGCCGTTCATGGCATTGTCGCCGCGCGCCTCGGCCTGATAGGCCTTCAGCTCGAGGAACAGATAAGCCGAGCGCTGGCCCGCAAGATGCGGGACGGTGGCGGTATCGCTGATGCCGTCGGCGCCATGGCAGCCGGCGCAACTCGACTCCGCGAGAGACTTGCCTTGCGCGACATCTTCCGGGGTAGCGTACAGGGTTTTCAACTCGGCGCCGCTGTCGACCATCGTCCGCGGTTGAGCGGATGCGCCGAAATAGGCCCCCGAGAATAGTAGCCCGGCGACGCCTCCGACAAGCGCCAGCATCGGGAGGGAGGAGCCGGCCCGTGGTGGCCGGCGAGCGGCCTCACGACTTCCGAGCCCGGCGAGATTCGCTTCGGCCGATTGTTTCATTCCGTCCCCGCCTTGCCGCTCGCCGGTGCCGGTGAAGCTGTTGCTGCTTTTGCCAGCGCTGGCGGAGCTCGTGAACCTGACAAGGCACCGCTCCACCCTCAGCAAAGCCGAACGGCGCAGGGAGCCTTGTCGCAAAGAAATTGAAGTTATGCGGTTACTTCTTCCCGGGCAGCTTGTGGCCATTGGCCGCGAACGCTTCACCGAAAGCAGTGCGGGGACCGCCACCGGCTGCATTCTGGTGACATGCACCACACGCCTTGCCTGTTGACGCAGCATAGGCGGGCAACGCATCCGCTGATTTGGGAGCAACGATCGTGAACGCTGCGCCGATGGCCAGCGCCGCGACAACGGCCCCCAGGATTTTGAAGTTCATTTGTCATCTCCGTTAGTGGGAACGAACAGCAAAAGCCGTATTCGACTTTTCATGCGAAAGATTTGATTTCGATCAACATCGCTGCGCGAACAACTCGGCTATGCGGCCTTAGAGCCGGCAACGAACGACAACGTTCTTAATTCTTTATTGCGGCAGGGTGAGCAGATGAGCGCAGTGGAACGGATAGACGATCACGATACGCTAATTGCGCTGCCGCGCAATGTCGCAATGCCGGTGATCGCCGCGGTTTCGAAACCGCGGGCCGATGCGCAACAGGGTAGTCCAACCATCCAGCCGAGGGATGGTTCCGTTCGCGGTGAGCGATTGCGTCCGCTGCTTGCCCTCGTCCCTTATCTGGGGCGCTATCGCGCCAAGACCGCCGCCGCGCTGGTCGCGCTCACGGTGGCCTCGCTCGCCACGCCGTTCCCTTGGCATTGCCGACGCCTTCACGCGGCGACGTCGGCTTTGCCGACGTCAGGTTTGCCTATCCGACCAGGCCGGAAACCAATGCCGTGGATGGCATTTCGTTTGCGGTGAAGGCCGGAGAGAAAGTCGCCATCGTCGGTCCGTCCGGCGCCGGCAAGAGTACCTTGTTTCATTTGCTGCTGCGCTTCTACGACCCCCCGAAGCGGCGTGATTTCGCTCGATTGCGTTGATATCTGCGACGCCGACCCGTGCGATGTGCGTCGCCGCCTCGCTCTGGTGCCGCAGGAACCGGTGATTTTCGCCACCACCGTCCGGGAGAACATCCGGTTTGGGCGACCGGAGGCCGATGACGCCGAAGTCGAACGTGCCGCGGTGCTCGCCCATGCCACCGAATTCATCGATCGGTTGCCGCGGGGGTTTGAAACCGAACTCGGCGAACGTGGCGTCACCTTGTCCGGTGGCCAGCGCCAGCGCATCGCGATCGCAAGGGCCATCCTGCGCGACGCGCCGCTCTTGTTGCTGGATGAGGCGACTTCCTCACTGGACGCGGAAAGCGAAATGCTGGTGCAGACCGCGCTGGAAGAATTGATGCGCCACCGCACCACGCTGGTGATCGCCCATCGCCTCGCCACGGTGCTGTCCTGCGACCGGATCCTGGTCGTCGATCAGGGACGGATCGTCGAACAGGGCACCCATGCAAGACTGGCGGCGCAAAACGGGCTCTATGCCCGGCTGGCGCGCCTGCAGCTCCGCCACAGCTGACCGCAATCTCGTCCGGCAGGCGTGGATCCCATTCGATTCGGGGGGATCGCATCGCCGGACGCGCCAAATGCACGCAAACTTGCATAGGCCCGAGCACGATTCTTTCAGTGTTTGCCGGCGATCCAGTCGAGAATTCGCGTCGATGACACCGTCCGCTTCGGCGTATGGGGATTTAAAGTCCCGGCGATCGCGCTCCAGCCCTTCTCGATCACTTCCTGGGCAAACCGCCGCGCTTCGGCTTCATCCTTGAATTTTCGGGTCGCGCGAACGATGTGATCGCCGTTTTCGCGCTTCGGCGTTATATTCGATCGATAGGAAACGTACCAGATATCCCGCCCGGTCACGTGGTTGGCCCCAAACAAGTTCAATATCTGCTCCCCGGAAAGGCGGTGCTCGACACAGTTTATTGTAGCGGCCCTGCTCCGGCCTTCCTTGAGCTAGGTCAAAATCTCCGCAACACCATTGATCGCGGCGAGCGCTTGCAGTGCGCTGCTTGCCTCTGCAAGGTAACCTTTCGATGCTGTGCGCGGATCGGCCTGGCCTGGAATTAATATTTGACTTGCGTCAATGCCGGACGCATTTGTAGCGCTAGGTTTATTCTGTTCGTATGATCGTCTAATGTGGACGAAATGCCGAGTTAAGAGAAGGACCTTCACATGAGGCGGCGACTATTAGTTCTGGGCGGAGCGATCTTCCTGGCGATCGGAGGCAGCATCGGCGAGGAGATCATAAGCTCCTCGGGCCAGGTGTGCGCCGCCGAGGCAAAAGCCAGTTTTGCCGATGATGTGATGCCGATTTTCGTCGGGCGTTGCTTTAGCTGCCACAAGCCCGGCGGACAGGGCAACGAAAAGAGCGGGCTCGACCTCAGCACCTATGAAGGTGTCATGAAGGGCACCAAGTCTGGCAAAATGGTTATTCCCGGCGACGCAGAGGGCAGCAATTTGATGTGGCTGCTGGACTGGCGCGGGGCCCCCGAGACCCACATGCCGCTGGGCAAGAAGAAACTGTCGACCTGCGATCGCGATGCGATTCGGGCCTGGATTCGCGAGGGCGCGAAGAACAACTGAACTGACGAGTTCACGCCGGCCATAGCACGCGGCGGGTGGGCCTGCCCCGTCACACAGTTTACAAGAGATTGCATTTCTTGCCTGGGGATTTGAAACTGAACTGTTGAGAAAGGCTTAAGCAATGGCGCCTCGTACCCTCCTTCTATTGGCCGCATCTGTTATCATCGCAGCCGCGTCGATGTCGGCTACTACAACCGACGCCTTTGCCAAAAAGCGCGGCAAAGCGGCGCCCCCCGTGGTGGCGTCCGCCGTCGTCATCGCGCCGGACAACGCTCCTCCCGCCTTTGGAATTCCACGCTGCATCGATTCGGTGATCTTCTATCCCTCCCCGCCCTGCTACTAGGAGCGGTGAGCCGAGACCGAGGCGGTTCAAGGCTTGGCGTGCGCTTGCCAGCGTCCGCTTGACGAGGGCCCGTTCAGACCGGCAGCCTCCGATCAAACCCGCGCGACAGCCTCAGCGCCTGATGACGACTTTCTGATAGAGCCCGCCGAAGAAGCGTTGCCTGCTCAATCCGGTCCGCGCCGCCGCCGGCAGCCACCGGGTGATGTCGTGGCACCATAGATCCAGCGCGAAAGGCTCCAGCACGGCAAGCAAGGGTCGCCACAAATAGCGAAGCGGATGCCACCAATGCGGCAACGCATAGTCGACGATGACGATCTTGCCTCCCGGTCTGACGACGCGGAAGACTTCGCTCAGGGTACGCTCGCGATGAGACCCGGGTTGCTCGTGCAACAGGAAGAACAACAACGCGCGATCATAGCTGGCGTCGGGAATGTTGAGATCGGCAAAATCCATTGCCAGCAATCGCGCCGGCGCACCGGGCGGCAGCTTTCGACGCAGGTTACTCAGCTGCATCGGCAGAACATCCACGACATCGATCCTGCCGCCGCCAGCCGTAACGCGGCCGATCAACCGGCTGGTAAGATCACCGTAGACACACGCGACCTGCAGGGTCGCTCCGGAAAGGACATCTCCCAATTCCGTCGCCGCCGCATCGCGCAGCCGCTCGTAATTTCCCCACAGAATGAGGTTGACCAGCCATTGCCGTTCGAAGAACCAGACGGCCCTTGGATGCACATAAGCCCACCAGTAATGCATGGTGAGATAATTCGGCACTTTGACGGGACTTCCGGATTGGGATTCGGCAAGGGAGCGTTCGGCAGGCGAGATAACCTCCGCGATGGCCCCGGGGAATATCCGGCGCGACGACATGCTATCGCCGCGGCTCGTCGACTGTGCTTGGGACAATTGCCCTCCGGCCCGCTAGAAAAGACGGTCAACGCCGCCCCATGAGATTGTGGGCCGGAACAAGAGGGTCCTCCTTGATGCTGGTCAAGCTGCGACGGAAATCCGCCGTGCCTCGTGGCCCGTCTTGAACGAACTCGGCGACAATCGCAGCACCCCAGAAGCCGGGCCCGGTTGGCGTAGGTTAGGAAGCGTCTCCTAGTTGCCGGAAGAGACGTGTGATCCTTCGCTACACGACGACTTCTTGAACCGGGGATATGGCAGGAGCGACCAACGGGCGTTCCAGAGCCCGACGATCCTCGTCGCAACGGAGGCGGCCACGACACTTCCTTCCGAAACCCAGCGCCCCATCGTCACGGACGATGCTCTCGCTCTTATTGTCTAGGTGCTTTACTGCGTGGGCTACTTCAACATGATTTCGGCGCTGATTGGCGTCACCATCGCGCACGTGAAGGTCCACGATACTGACTCGGTGCTGCGGTCGCATTACCGATTCCAGATCAGAACATTGGATCGGATTGCGGTAGCTCGCGATCGGCATTCCGCATTTTGGCGGCGCCAGGGTATTCCGAAATGGCGCGCCCGAAGAGATTCGAACTCCTGACCCCCAGATTCGTAGTCTGGTGCTATCCCTTAACTTAGCGTAACCGAACATAACCCTACATCACCTTCAAGGCATTGATATATTTAGATATTTACTTTCTTTTTAAGCCTGGATATAACCCTGGGTAACACTACTTAAATACCGTATAAGTTTACCCCAGCGTTACCCCAGAGAGCAGAGATGACCAGGCAACTGACCGCCGCCGGCATTGCTAAAATAAGGCCCGGAAAGGTCCGAAGAGAATTCCGAGATGCTACCAGTGGCCTGTCGCTGGTTATCCAGCCGTCAGGGCACAAGTCCTGGGTGATGAGGTTCAGGAGGCCCGACGGCAGGCCCTGCAAGCTGACGCTCGGGTCCGTCGACCTTCAGGCAAAGGAGCTGACCGAGGCGCCTGAGATCGGCATGCCGCTGTCACTAGCCTCCGCCCGCTGGTTGGCCGCGGAGGTCAACCGACAACGCGCCATGGGCCGCGACGTCATTGCAGACATGGCTGTAACAAAGCAACGGCGGCGGATAGACGTCGAGACGAAGGCGTATACCTACCCCGCTGCGGTGCGGCAGTTTATTGATGAGTACGCCCGCAAAAAGAATAGGGGCTGGCGCGAGACGGCACGGGTCCTTGGCGTCGACTACCGCAAGGACGACGGCGAGCCGACGGAGATCAAGAGCTCGCTGGCATCGCGCTGGCGCGATCGCCCGGTCGGCGAGATCAACAGTGATGACGTGTACACCGCCGTTGACGAGGCCCGGCGGCACAGCATCGCAGGACTCAACAAGCGCAACGAGGGTATTAGTGATGCACGAGGTCGCTCAGTCGCCAGGGCACTCGGCAAGCTTTTCGGCTGGCTGCATCAGCACCGCAAGTTGACCGCAAATCCTTGCCTCGGCATGTACGTCCCTCCGCCGTCCGCGAAGCGAGAACGGCGGCTAAGTGAAGACGAAATCCGAGTATTCTGGAAATGCAGCGGAGAACTCGGCTATCCGTTCTGCGGACTGTTCCGGTTATTGTTGCTAACGGGTTGCCGGCGCGATGAGGTGGCTGGGCTAGATCGCCAGGAGCTGGACGGTAAGCGCTGGATCATTCCAGGCGAGAGAACGAAGAACAAGCGTGGCTTCCTCGTGCCGCTGTCGCCGGAGGCACGGGAGTTAATTAGCAATGCCTCCGAGTTCGCTGGCAATAGCGGCCACCTGTTCACGACCAATGATCGGACGCCGGTCTCCGGATTTTCCAAGGTCAAGAAACGTCTCGACGCGTTGATGAAGAAGGAGTCGGGCGAGGCCTTCAGGCCCTGGAGGCTGCACGATTTGCGCAGGACGGCCGCCAGCGGGATGGCCTCGATTAAGATAGCGCCGCACATTGTCGAGAGCTGCCTAAACCACATCAGCGGCTTCCGGAGCGGCGTCGCCGGGGTCTACAATCTCTACGAGTACGAGGACGAGAAGCGCGAGGCGCTGGCGGCGTGGGCCACGCACCTCGACCAGCTCGTCAGCGGCGACGCCCCGGCCAACGTCGTCTCGATCAGGGGCAAGCGATGACCGAGCTGCCGCCGTGGACCGGGAACGACAAGGCGATGCGGGAGTGGCTGGACGGCAAGATCGTCGACTACCATGGCACGCTGATGAACGAGACCAGTGACAAAACATCCTTCGAGGAGCTGGAGGCGGCCGGCATCTTCGACGCACCGGACCAGTCGCCTGACAGCGACGAGCTCTCGGCAGCCAGTCTCGGCGACCTGGAGCCGCTCCGCAGGAAGTACCCGCACCTCGATCGGGCCGGCGTCCTCTGCCTGCCGCCCAAGAAGCGCGGTGATAGATATTCTGTCGCCAAACTTGCCGATCGAAAGAGGAGAAGCATCATCGACCTGTCCACCCACGACGATGGTCGTGGTCAGCCGAAGAACGTCGATGATCTGGCGCGCGCCGCAGCCCTCGACGTGCCGATCATCAAGAAGCTCTGGCAGGAGCACTTCGGCAAGAAGAACCGCAAGGAAGGTGAGAGGAAGGCGGAGTGGTTCGCCGCCAAGCTCTGGAACATGTCCGACGTCTCCGGCGAGGCCGCCGTCAAGCGGGCCGTGAGGAGGATGAAGGGCTCCTGAGTTTTTTCCCGTCAAATCGGGATTTGGCGGGTTGGAAATGCCAGAAGGGGTTGGCCTATAGGAGGGTTCCTACTTTTTTTCAATGAGAGGAACTCATGCCTTACGCCCTCAAGCCCGCCCAGCAGTGGGCCAGAAACAAGCAGCTCGCCGACTACCTGGGCGTCACGACCATGTGCCTCTGGCGATGGAAGCACGACCCGGCACTCGGCTGCCCCAAGTCATTCGAGATCAACAGCACTGAATACAACAACCTGCACGAGTGGGACGCCTGGCTTCGTGCCAGGGCGATCGCCAACGCCAACCACGCCGCGAGGCCGAGCCGCGTCGAGCGGCTCAGGGGCAAGGACAGGGGTGCCAAAATGGCAGACCGCTCGGCTCGCGACAAGGCGGGGCGACCATGACCAAGCCCAAGCCGCCGCCGCTGGTGGGCGCCGTCCGCTGGGTCAACTGGGACTTCTTCGGCAAGGAGACCGACCACGTCGAGGAGCGACCCCAGACGCTTCAGGTCAGGGTGACGGCGACCGGCCCGGGATGGGTCGAGGAGGAGACCCGGACCCGCAACCAGAGGGTGAGGGACGGCCTCATCAGTGACTGGCACTGGGAGCCCTTCATGCCCGAGGAGGCCAGGCGGGCCGGCTGGGTCAAGGTCGGGCTCTTCGACGGCGAGGAGGGAAGCACGCACTGGGTCCGGCGACGGAGGATCAAGTGATGGCGTCGACGAGGAAGAAGTCCAGGCCGCCGCCCCGCGAGATCACCCGCGAGGGCTTCATGGAGGCGGAGTTTCCGATCTTCCTGGCCGACCACCCCGGCACCACCCGGGCCGAGTACGTCAGGCTGTTTGGCACAGACGTCGACGAAGACGACGCGTTGATCCGGTGGCGAATAGCCAGGGCCAAGGCGGCGGACCGGGCCATGCGCCTGGCCTGGCTCCGCGATCATCCCGGCGAGGAGCCGCTGCCGGAGCACGCCTGCGGATGGTCCGCCCGGGCGATCAGGTGGCTCGACCAGTATCAGCACACGGAGGCAGCAAGCATGACGACATTGATCCCGTTCAAGACCAAGTTCGAACTGCTGAAGGAGAAGCTGGCGGCGGCCGGCATAACAAAGGTCTGCCCCGGGACGGGGGATGTCACGTCCATCGGGGTCCGGCATCGGGACGTCGGGCTCGCGCGAGCGGTCCTGGCCGGCACTAGGCTGGGCCAGGGCGTAGAGGTGTGGGTGGGGGGCGAGATATGCCCGCCCAAAAGATGCCGGGGCAAGGATGGCAAATTCTATTACGAATATTGACTCCGCGCCGGGCGGCTCCCGGCAACCGGACTGCTCTTACTCACAGGGAGAGAAGACCCATGACGACCGACGGGAAATGCCACCATGTCAGGCAGAAGCAGAAGCAAGAGCAGAGGCCCCGGCGCTCGGAACGCCGGGGGTACTGAAGGGTTCAAACAAGGAGGAACAGGAGATTCTAGCCCGGGATCGGGAGGAGGTCCAGGGCCAGATGGCCTCCCTGCGGCGCTCGCCCCCCTGACCAAGATGCCCCACTGGGTCCTCTGGCGGTACGAGATCGTCAAGGGCAAGCGGACCAAGGTGCCCTACCAGGAAAACGGCAAGAAGGCTCTGACCAACACCCCGTCGACGTGGTGCAGCTACGAGGCCGCTGCGGCTGCCGCTGCCAAGTTCGACGGCATCGGCTTCTGCCTGCTGGGCTCTGGCCTGGCTGCCTTCGACGTCGACGACTGCCGGGACGCGGAAGCCGGAGAGCTTCACCAGTGGGCCAGTGCCCTGGTCGAGCGCTGCGCCAGCTACGCGGAGGTGACGCCGTCCGGCACCGGCATCAGGATCATCGGCTACGGCGAGGGCGGTGAGGTTCACAGCAAGCTCAAGGTACCCGACACCGCCATCACCTGCGAACCCTATCGGAACGCCACGCGCTACATCACCGTCTCCGGCAACGCACTGAGCGACCGCCCGCTGGCGAACATCGACGAGCAGATCGACGCCGTCGTCGCAGAGCTGGACCAGCGGAAGAAGAAGCAGCGAGGCACGGCTGGCCCATCGACAGAAGATGCCAGCAGCACGGGCAGGAAGAAGCTGCCGCAGGAACTGCGGCTGATGCTCCACCTGACTGGCGACAGCCCTGCCGGGTATCAGTCCCGCAGCGAGCTGCTCTGGGCGTTCCTGTGCAAGGCCGTCCGTCTCGGCATCAACGACGAGGACGTCGTCGCCGCCTGCCTCGCCGCCGCCTGCTCTGACTGCAGCATCCACCGGCACGTCGCAGAGAACGGCGGCGATGTCTACCTCTCCAAGCAGATCGAGAAGGCCAGGAAGGAGACGCCCACCCTCAAGAGAGACGGCAACGGCAGGCCCGTCGGCAGGAGTCAGGAGAACATCGCCGTCGCCCTGGAGCTGCTGGGCGTCAAGCTTCGTCACGACGTCTTCGCCGACAGGATGACCATCTCCGGGCTCGACGGCCACGACCTGCTGGACGACGCCGCCGTCGAGGCGCTCTGGCTCCTGATCGACGAGCAGTTCAAGTTCCTGCCGCCGTATGACTTCTTCTTGACGGTCGTCCAGGTCCTGGCCAGGCGGAACGGCTTTCACCCGGTCAGGGAGTACCTGGACGGCCTGACGTGGGACGGCATCGAGCGGATCGACAAGTGGCTGGTCACCTACGGCGGCGCCAAGAACACAGAGTACGTCCGCGCCGTCAGTGCCATCAGCCTGATCGCGGCAGTTCGAAGGATAAGGAGCCCGGGCTGCAAGTTCGACGAGATGATGATCCTGGAGAGCCCCCAGGGTCAGTTGAAGTCCATAGCGATGGCGATCATGGCCGTGAGGGAGGAGTGGTACACCGACGACCTGCCGCTCGGTGCCGACTTCAAGAAGATCATCGAGCACCTCAAGGGTCGCTGGATAGTCGAGGCGGCAGAGCTGAGCGGCATGCGGCGGGCGGACGTCGGGCACCTCAAGAGTCACCTGTCCCGCAGGATAGATCGCGCCAGGATGAGCTACGGCAGGAGGCCGACCGAGCTGGCCAGACAGAGCGTCACCTGGGGATCGACCAACGACAACAAGTACCTCAAGGACCAGACCGGCAACCGCAGGTACTGGCCGGTAGTCGTCGAGACCTTCGACGTCGAGAAGTTGAGGAGGGACCGCGACCAGCTCTGGGCAGAGGCGGCCTTCCGCGAGCAGAGAGGCGACAGCATCCGGCTCGACCAGAAGCTGTGGCCCAATGCCCAGAGGGAGCAGCAGCAGCGGACCATCGAGGAGCCGTGGGTCGAGGTCATCGGCGGCGTCCTAGGCGACATGAAGGGCAAGCTCCTGCCGGCAGATACCTGGACCATAGTCGGACTTCTGCCAGGGCAGCGACAGCAGGAACACAACAGGCGACTCGGCGAGGCGATGCGCGCCCTGGGCTGGAAGCGCGATCACAACCAGAAGCGAAGATTCAATGGCAAGCCTGAAAACTGCTATGTCCGCGGTGCCGGTCCCTAGATCAGGGTCATGACTTCGAGTGAGAGCGGCAGGACCTCTGCCGAGTATTTGAAACCAGACGCGGAAGAGGAGGGGTTCTGAATATTGTATGAAACCCCCTGTACCCACTTGGTGTACCTCCCAGGGGGAACAGAAAAACCCTTCGGGGCGCAGGCCTTTCTCTTACTGTACCCCCTGTACCCCCTCTTTTTATATAAAGGGATATAGAGAAAGAGAGGAGAGGGCTCCTGCCATGGGTAGGGCGCAGACCCCCTATACAAGTGGGGTAGTTCAGAGGGGTACAGGGGGTACAGGGGCAATAAAAGTGTTTATCTTCAATTACTTAAGGCGTACCTCCTGCCAGGTGCGGAGGAGGGCTGAACCCTCCCTTTGAGGGGTTTTCCCCCCTTCTGGGAGCCCCTCAGGCTAGGTTTCGGGGCCCACTGGCAGCTCAAAGCTCCTCCTCTTGGGCTTTCCCCTCCGACTGGCCGAAGGGGCTCCTTGAGGCTCGCGCGTCCAGCCAAAATGCCCAAAAAACGATATTCTCTTTACCCCTGCCATCTGCCCCCAATTTAGAATGTCCTTCTTTCCCCCTCGCCCGCCGCCGAGGGCCGGAGGACCCAGGAACCTCCGGTCTAAGAGACCGTGGCTCCACTTCTAAATCTCCCTATTTATCAGGTACTTATGACAGATCTAGGTCCTTCTGCCCTGGCCGGGGTGCCCTAGGGGTAAACAATGAGGGCCAATTTCCCCTGGCAGAGGGCCTCTGGCCTGAGCTAACCTTTAGGAGAAGATTATTCCCTTGGGTCGGTCCTTAGGATGCCAGCAGCAAGCACCAAGGTAGCGGCCCAGAGCCAGGATGAGCCGGAGGCCCAGAGCCGGGTGACGAACGGCAAGGAGGTCCTGCCCGGAGTCGACGGCCGGAGGGCGCTGATCGCCCGCAGGTATCGCGACGTCATGCCGCCAGGTCGTCGGCGACCAGGGCGGCGCGATCCCATCGCCGAGGTGCGAGTTGCAGTTGATCCGGCGGTTCTCCGCCTGCGCCGTCCTGGCCGAGGCGATGGAGGCGCGCCTCGCCAACGGCGAGAGCATCGACGTCATGGAGCACGCGTGCTCTGAGCTCGCCTGGTCGGATCGGACGCGGATCGGCATCAGCCGACGCGCCCGCGACCTGACGCCCACGCTCGCGAAGTATCGAGAGGGACGCAGATCCTGGAGGAAGACGATGACAATAGCCCTGCCGATTGACGCCGCCCTGCGCGACCGCAACCTGCTCGGCGCGGCGCTGGGCGACATCGGATCGTGGAGCACATGGCTCGCCGCGCTGCGCGCCGCCTTCGGCCTGCCGCTCAATGAGGCGCAGCAGCGAGACTTTCGCGCCCATCGTGGGGCGACGCTCCCCACCGACGGCGCGCGTCAAGGAGCTGTGGGCGATAGTCGGCCGAAGAGGCGGCAAGTCTCGCACGGCCGCCGCCATCGCCGTTCACGTCGCCATGATGCAGACGCATGACCTCGCGCCGGGCGAGGTCGGCTACGTGCTCGTGCTCAGCCAGACAGTGCTGCAGGCGCGAGTTGGTGTTCGACTACGCCAGGCCTTCATCGAGCAGAGCCCGGTGCTGCGCCAAGAACTGATCGACACCACCAAGTCCGAAATCCGGCTGCAGGACAACATCGTCATCGCCACGCACCCGGCAGCTTCCGGTCGATCCGAGGCCGCACGCTGTTAGCGGTGATCTTCGATGAAAGCGCGTCTGGCGCGACGAGACCAGCGCCAACCCAGACATCGAAGTCTATCGCGCTGTGAAGCCCGCGCTTGATCGCCTCGGGCGGCCCGCTGATCGGCATCGGCTCGCCGTATCGCAAGCTCGGGCTGCTCTACAAGCGGCACAAGGATTATTTCGGCGTCGACGACCCCGACGTGCTGGTGGTGCAGGGCCGCTCTCGCACGTTCAATCCACTGCTCAACGAGGCTGACATCGCGGCGGCTATGGCCGACGATCCCGAGGGCGGCGTGTCCGAGTGGGAGGCCGAATTTCGCACCGACATCGCCGCGTTCCTCGCCGACGCCGACATTGACGCCTGCGTCGACCATGACCGGCCAAGCGAGCTGCCGCCGCGCAGCGGCATCGTCTATCAGGCGTTTGTTGATCCCGCGGCGGTCGCCACGACAATTTCACCGTGGCCATCGGGCACCTCGAGGGTGACCGCACCGTCATCGACGTGGTGCGCGGGCACGCCGCCGTTCGACCCCAAGCTCGGTCGTTGGGGAGTATCGCGCGCTTGCCTCAGAGAGTATCGCCTCCGCGAGGTCGACCGGAGACAACTATACCGCCGACTGGGTGAGAGGAGTTCAAGGCCGCCGGCATCAAATACGTGCGGTCCGAGATGCCGAAGGGGCGGCTGTACGTCGAAGGGCTGCCGGCCTTCACCCGCCGCACTGTGGCCTGCCCGATCATCCCCGCTCTGCTGCGCGAGCTGCGGCTGCTGGAGCGCCGCGTTCACGTGGGCGGCAAGGACACCGTGGATCACGGCCGCACCGGCAGCGACGACTACGCCAACGCGGTATTCGGCGTTGATCGCCGTCGCACAGAAGAAAAAACCGAAGCTTCGAATGGGCGTCTATATGATAGGCGGCGGACAGCGTTCCGAGCTCGATCCCCAGACCGGGCGTCCCCTCGAGCGAGATCGCCTGCGCATAAGGTGGGTCACTATTGATGAAGTACATTGCCCCAGCTGTAAGAGGTTCTAAGTAGAGAAAGGAGAGCACCATGACCAGACGTTTAACCGACAATGAGATAGCGGTGCGGATCGTGCCGACGATCTGCGTTGGCCGGAAGCTAGCGCAAGCATCGTTTGGAGGCGACTACATCAATGCGTCCAACAGCTCCTCGAGTTCGCGCGAACCGTCGACAACGACTGTATTGAGATCGAGCAAAAACGAGAGCTTGGCCGTCATGAGATCGAGGGGCACCGTATTGAGGTCGGCCAAGAGGCGCTGAAGAAGCTGGCAGACTTTAGGCAATTTGATATGGCCGAGCAGGCCGTGACGAAGGAAATCGACATGTTGGAGAAACGCGAGGGCCTGACGTCCCAAGAGGCGCAAGCGAAACAAAAAATGACGAAGGCACTGGATGAGCTGCGAGCCGGAATCGCGGCAACGCAGCGTCTGCTGCTGGAGAGGTGTAAAATGCGCGGGGAAATCGCCGCTCATCAGCGGTATTGATGATCAGACCAAATCCAATATTGCACTAAACCGCTACGCGGTAGGGAGTCGGCCCGCGGATAGGGAAGTTGCGAGGCCGCGTGATTATGAGACACGCTTGTTGAGTGCAGCTTTCCCGATGTCCGCTTCGCCCCGGATAGCGACCACGGAGCGGACATGCCAGCATGTCTCAAATGTGCCAAGAGGCGACATGGAAGTGAAACAGACCGCCAACTGAGGGGTGCCTATTTCACGGCCTGGGCAAAATTGAACAGCGGATCGGCAGCTTGGTGCCAACAATTGAAGTGAGCAACATAAACGACCTCGCACGGTCTACTTAGTGCAAAGGTCCTCGCAACTTACTTAGTTCGCGATCAATTCGCTTTTGCACTCGATGAGCGACCAGACCCATCAGATTCGAATGTGTTTTCCCGGTCGTGACAGTGCTCCCGATTTGGAATTGCCATTTCCACAGGCCGGGTTCTATCTGGATTATGTTGAACTCAACACCCTTGCGGTTCATGTGGAAATCCTCCGATTGCAGTTCGTCGGGCGGGCATCAAGAGCCAATGAAGACCTGCCAAATACTCCAAACCAGAAATGACCATGCTGCGATTGACGCAGCGACAATACTCACAATTGGTGTAGGCGAAGGCTCCGTCTTTGGCAGAGCGAACCACTTAGGGAGGGGCACAACTGCCCTTTCGATCAAGGGCGAGAGCACAACGCTCTCAGTCACCGTATTAGTGCCTGTGATTCGGCGGTGATGAAGCCAATGAGATCATTCAGCAAGCTGACGTGTCTGTTCTCTTTTACACATCCAATCGAATATAATGAGGCAATAACGTTGACAGATATTCAGGCTGCACGCCGCAGGCGAACATTTTGTCAGGACTTCGCGTCTCGAAGGACACCCGCCAAGCCGTCAATCAGGCGCTTAACCCACCGGTCATCTTGCACAAGGTCATCAGCGAGTTTGCGGATTGCCTCTTCGGCTGGAACGACAGCGATAATCGGTGGAGGCGGAGCAATCTTTTCCGTGAAAAGGATCATCTGGATATTCCTCGGTGTGGGAGACAAGGGTTTCTAGCTTTGATAGTTCCGACGGGCGAGAAATTACCAATGTCGTCATTTTACCATGTCGGAAGTCCGCTCGGGGTCAAAAACGGAAGTCGGGCAACGCAAACGCGACTTCCGATCTACCCCTGAAAGCAGACATCAAGCGGACATCGCGGGAGGCCGAAAGGTGCCAAACCCGGACGGGCCAAGCCTACTCAATCACCTCATCCGCTTGGGCGAGAAGCGACAATGGGATTTCGAGGCCGAGCGATTTCGCGGTCTTGAGGTTGATGACAAACAGGAACTTCGAGGGTTGCTCAATAGGAAGATCGGCCGGTTTGGCACCTTTCAGAGTTCGGATCGACGTCATCGGCTGGCAAGAAGAACGGATACCGTCCGGCCCATAAGAAAATAATCCACCAGCTTGCCCTGCGCGTCACCTTGATCGGCGGTCAGCGCTATGTCGACGACTTTACCGTGGTCTAGCGCGATTTAGCGGTTTTTCAATAAGGTGGTGAGGAGTAATCGGCTGGGTTGCGGACTACCGTGACGGTCCACCGCGTCGGAGTGCAGGACTTATCTTCCATAACTGAATGGATCATGCCTGTTACCGGCCTCCGTTCAAAATCATTCTCACCTTTTCGCCGCGGTATTGGGCGTAGCGGCAATGTCGGGCCTCCAACGGGTCGGTAATTTCGATAGTTTGCATCGGTCACCAATGGTCGCGGTACGCGATACAGTTCCGCGACGGTTCGCAACATAGCAGCCAAGCGTTAAGCAAAGATTCGCCACTGAGTCTCAAAAGCAATAGCCGCCGCCATTGACATCGCGCCTTCGCAAGCGCGGGATCGGCGTCGGAACAAACACATGGCCGATATCTCCAAGTTTTCAATTGTGACCTATGACGCAAACCGGGCCAATGGCGGGCGGCGATAACTCCCATTCGGCGCTCCGGTTTCTCCCACGCAGGGCGGAACAGTACTTAGCGTCGTAACGCCGGATGATTTTGCTTCCGAGGCAGACGCTCAGTTGGTCAGATGTCGCCACCGACTGCCAACAAACGTCTATGACATTGTCTAAATGCCGGCAGGCCGTGGGTACCTTTGTTCCAGATCAATATGACGACCGATCTAAGCCCTAGCGTTGGATTAAGCCGTCGATTGCTGAACCCAGAGACAGGAGGCACCTATGCCACGCGTTACGGTCAGAAATGCACGCACCGAAACGCTACGGGGAACGCTTGCGACGGAGCTTGGCAGGTGGGGCTCAAAAAGGACCACCCGAAAGGTTTAAGCCGTTGTTTGCCGAGATCGAGGCGGAATTGAAATATCGAGATGAGCAACTGGAACATCAGCCTTGGCGGTTTGTAGCATCTCAGAACTCCGCTGTGATGCCGAATTCTAGGCCGGGGCAGTAAAAGGAATGCTCGTTACGGGATTGGTCCATTCGCTGAGGGAAGACAAGTCGAGCAACCCGGTGCGCTGGATTATTACGGTCGTGATTGAGACGCGCAGCGTGACTGCTGACCGAGCACATGCTGGCGACGGCGACATCGTCTTTGCTTCGGCAGCCGTCTGCCAATGGGTGGCTTGCTGCTCAGCCTTCGGTAATTTCATGATGTACTGCCCTGCGTCGCGCAGCGTGATCAGCGGCTTGCGGCCCGGCACGATGACCGGATCGAAGAATCGTTGATCCCAAGACACGAACCGACCTCGCTACGCAACCCACCACGGCATGGTCACGGCTCATCATTCGGTGAGCTTCCGGTAGGGACTATCTAGCCTCCTTACCGCAAGCGCTTTGTTGATGACCTGCGTGGCTCTGGCCATCGCGTCCGATCTACCGACGGTCTTACCAGATTTGGAAATGTTATTGCCCAACGACACGGTCCAACACCATGTGCCGCGCTCCGACGCCTTGAACAACGGTATATTCGATACCTCGATGTTCCATGCCCGCTAGCATTACCCGAGTCGTGCTCTTTTTGCTATCGCGCCACCGTTACGCGAACCTGTCCGCGCCCTTCTACGTCTAGCACGCGGGACACGGCATCAAAAGCTCTTGGCAAACCCCGGCGCGTCGCTCTGCCTCGCCGGATAGTATCGCTCGGGCCGCTTGCCGCACTTGTCGCATTTCATCGTGGCACCCAGCTCGTCGAGTGTCCACGAGGCGGCTCTATTAGCCGAAACAGGAAGCCCTTGATGGAAAGTGGACTGCGCCGCCGTTGAAGCGTGCGCAATAGGTAGCAGGCTGCTCAGCATCGAACATCGAGGCTGCCTAACGCAGCCCCTTTTCATTTCGAGTTAAGGCGCAATGTCGCCTATTGCCACATTTGCGACATGCCGCGCCGGTCTGCCCATGTCCGTTGTTCGGGGAGGACCGGAAGTGGTGTTTCGGGGCCGTCGGGACCGTTGATGACCCTAACCCGACCTCCGCTTGTCATCCTAGCTACGGTTAAAATTTGGTTCAGAAAAACCCGGCTCCGTATTTTTACGGAGCTTTAAACCGCTGCGTGTTAACAACCATAAATATGGTTCAGACCCGCACAGCAACTCGGTATCGCGTGATGAAGCCTGCCCGGATCGAGCACCGTGGCGAAGGGATAAATTGTATGATTCGCGATCTGTCCCTTACCGGCGCCTCGCTCGAGGTAACTGATCCGGCGCGAATCCCAGCGAACTTCACGCTGGTTGTGCCGGAAGATGGACTGAAACTTTCTTGTCGGATCGTCCGGCGCACAGTCTTTCGGATCGGGGTTGCGTTCGACTAGCAGAACCAGATTTGAAGGAGTGCCCCGCAACGAAGCTGGAACAATATTTGTAACCCGGAAGAACTCCAGGAGAGGACTATGAGTACCATAGGGCCTATTTATCCGGCTCAGATCGTGGTCAGCCAAGCAGAACTCAAGCTGGTCGCGGATGAAACCGACAACGCAAATACGGAAACGATCAGGTCCGATCAGCAGCGAGTAACTGCCGCCCAGGAAATCGAAACCGCAGAGGCAAAAACTTCCAGCGTTGATTTCGTCGCCTAGGTTCTGACCGCGATCCGGGACTCGCTGCCTAGGCGAAATGAGCAGCTGTTTCATAGAGCCTGGCACGCTCCCAGCCAGCGGCGATAAGGCGATACGACGATTTTCCCCAAACACGTGTAGAACCGCCGGGCTGGACTTGCGATGTCCGTTCATTGGGACGGACCGGAAGTAGCGTTTCGGGGCCCATTAGGACCGTTGTTGACCCAGGCCGACATCCGCAGCCTGCAATAATATGCGGCGCGTCATAGCCACATGTAAGCCGAATAGCTGAATTAGAGGTTCGTGCTTAGGTTTGTCGACGCACAGGCGTCCACCTCTGCCTTGAACAAATAGCCTTCCCAGCGCACCGTCTTGACGATGGTGGCGTCCTGCGGATCGGGTTCGATCTTGCGCCGGATGAGGCAACCTTGCGTCGTCGAGGAGCGGCCTGGGCCGCGGCAAGCCGACCGGGAGGCCACGGGTCGCACGTTCGCGATCACGCGCGGTGAGGTGGCTTCTCGACTACAAAGGCTTCCTCTCTGATAAGCCTCTTGAGAACCTTGAGAGCTTGGTAGTGGTTGCGGTTTGAAATCAACTGATCTGCAGCATGCAGCTCTGCGTAAAGAGATGGGTCTTCCTTAAGCGAACCAGCTGCCAACGCCAAATACGATCCCTGAAGTTCTTCATGGGCCTCCTCTAGGTACATCCGTTGGACGCAGCAGTATAGCTTCTCAAGCGAACTCTCAGCCAACGCCGGCGACAACACGTCCTTAGCGCGCAGTATCGGCACCTCGCCGTTCACGACGAAGAACGCACGCTCATGCGAGTTCTTGATCACGCATTTCCCAATGTGAAGTTCGTCAAATGGGCCCAAATTGAACCGAAGTGCCATCGCCCCCCCTACTTTCGAGGCCATCATTTGGACGTGCTTTTGGTTAGCGAGTTCTTAATTTACGAAAAAAAGGGCGGCGGGGCTTCCCCCGCCGCCTCGATGATTTGTCTCGCAGCCGCGATCAGCGCAGGAGCTGAAGCACGCTCTGCTGGGACTGGTTGGCGAGCGCGAGCGCGGAGACCGCGATCGACTGGCGGGTCGACAGCGCCTGGCTGTTGGCCGCTTCCTGGTTGGTGTCGGCCAGGGTCAGGTTGGACGAGCCGGTCTGCAGCACGTTGATCAGGTTCTTGTTGAAGTCCTGACGGATCTGCACGACGGACAGGTTCGAACCCAGGGCGGACGCCTCGGTGCGGAGCGTGGTGCTGGCCGAGCTGAGCTTGGTGAGCGCCGCGTTGGCCGAGCTGTTGTCCAGGAAGTCGGTGCCCGCGGTCAGCGAACAAGGCCGAGGCCGGCTCGCGTTGAAGGTGACGCCGTTGATCGCGAGCGTGGACTTGGCGGTTTCGTCGAAGGTCAGCTTGAGGTTGTCACCATTCAGCAGATTGATACCGTTGAAGGACGAATCCTGCGCGGTTGTCGTGATCTGCGTGATGATGTTGTTGTACTGGCCCACCAGGCTGGCGCGAATGGCCTGCGAACCCGCATCGGCAACCGGCGTGGTACCAGCTCCGAACGTCGCAGAACCGGCATACCGCAATGGTAATCGCACCGATCGTGGACGAAGCCGCGTCATTGGTCGTGGTGAAGACGAGCTTGTTGGAGCTGTCGAGGCTGGCGGTGAGGTTGTTGGCCGCCAAAGCGGTGTTCAGCTGGGCGAGGGACGTGGTGGCGCCGAAGGTGAAGCTGGTCGCCGTGCCGCTTCCCGTAGCGGCAATGGCGAGAGTCTCGCCGCTCTGATAGCGGCGCCGTCAACCAGATTGGTCGAGGTGCCGGCGAGCGCTGCTGCCGAAGTAGCCGTCGAATGAGTCGTATAGCCGGCGGGCGCCTGCAGCACCTGGTTGGCGATCGACTTGGCGGTATCAACCAGGCTCTGCAGCGAAGTGAGGCCGGTGTTGGCAGCCTGCAGCACCTGCACGCCGTTACCGATGCTGTCGAGCAGGTTGTTGATGTCGCTGGCGCGGTTGTTGAGGCCCTGCGCGGTGAAGTAGTTGGTCGGGTTGTCGAGCGCCGAGTTGACCTTGTTGCCGGTGGCGAGGTCATTCTGGGTGGTCGCAAGCAGCGAAGCCGTCGACTGCAAGGAGAGAAGATTTTGACGAACTGCTGAGGAGAGAACAATGCCTGACATATTAGTTTCCTTCTGGGTTGGGTACGAAGTCATTTCTTTGACCTCAGCAGCACTACCCACCAAAAACTAACAATGCCTCAACCTGAGCTTACAAATCAGCCCGCAAAAATACAGGGATGATCCCCTTTTGGGTAGCTTTCCTACTTCAGTTTCTTGGATCTGCGACGCCTTCGCGTGCTCCGGAACTTCTGCGATGAGCCGAGCCAACACCTTGTTTTATCTCTCCAATTCGCTGTTCGGCAACCTTTTCGTTCGATAGTCTCCGCTTATTCATCGTGAAGGAAAGGCTCGCCGGTTCAGCGGCTCTGCTTGAGATATCGGCGACACTGTTCAGCAGGAAAGTCTGAGCACGCTCTCTTTAGGCTTAACAAACTCTTTCACCGAGGGGACTTCAACCCCCATAACTCACACGCTGCCCACGCGCACGAGACCAGATCAGCGGACTACCATTAAGGCCCGCGGACATATGATCCGCACCATGGGGCTGGATCGATGACCGCACCCCGACTAAAGTTGCTGCTATGTCGAAAACCCCAACCTCGCTGCGATCCGCGGCAGCGGTGGCGCGGCTGGCAATCCTGAGGCCGAGCGTTTCGCTGGCAACGTACTGCCAATCAGGTGCGCAAGGCTGGCGCCTCGACGCTGCAACAGATCGCTAGATCACGGGTGCGACGGCGAGCGTTGCATCGCGATTAATGTTACGACGATCAATCTGCACGGCATCGAGTTTTCGAGCGGCAATGCTGTCTGGTGCGCAAACCGCTACCTAACCGAAGCGAGCAGACGTGCCGCTAACCGCGCCGGCGATGGGTGTGGCGCGATTTTCACAGCATCCTTGCACTTCCGAGTTTGGCACGAAACCGACATGCCGATGCGGTCGCCGCATGTCGGTTATTGAGAGATCAACGGACCTCGCTCACGCCACGCGGCTGCAAACTACATCGCGCGTGGTCGCGACCAGGAAAGGGGGCGCAGGCTGCCTCTTAGAACCTTTCGAGGGCGGTCGAGGCCTCGCTCGATCAGAACGGCAACCCGCCGCCCTGGCGCAGGTGTCAAATTGACTTCCGGTCGTACACGACGGCCAAATAATAAAATCACGTGTGAGCAATATTGATCATGCAAGGGGTTCGCAACCCGACCAGAATGGATTGTTCACTCACGACCTTTGGGAGGTCGAAAGGGATCCCTTCATCCGTCAGGAAAACATTGCGCTGTATGAAAGGCTGATCCTGAGAGCGAGCTTGATTCAAGGCGTAACAAAGAACGGCACAAATGTTGCTGTCGTTGCTTGCCGACGCCCGCACGGGCCGCCGCCCCGTTGTGCGTCGTGATGGAGGCACGGAGCACGGTTACGTCATCCCCTGTGCGTGACCGTGCTCCGGTCTCCTCGGAAGGTCGATCCGCTTTTCCCGTTTATTTTCGGTTGATTGATCCAACTCAATGCAATCGATACGAGCGCATGCATCTTATCTTCCAGTGACTGAAGAAATAATCGGTTCCCGAGAAGGACATTCCGAGCGCGCTCAATTTTGGTTCCATATGGAGTGGGTCGAATAAGAAACGCCAAATGCCGATGATGCCGGTGGCTCTATGCTGCCGACATTCATCGATAAGGTCTAGCTAGAGACAACAGCGCTGTCGCTGGGGAAAAGAGATAAAAACTGCGTACAATGTCGTCAATCGGACAGACGAAACTCCATTCGCGGCAACAGAACAATCCGTCAGAACATCTGGGAAGGCTGAATGGTCTCTCCGTTGGGCATACGTCTCAAAGAGGCCGCTTAGTCTTGTCAGATAACGAGTTCGACGACGCCACGAACGATATCCCTTTTCCGAACTGCCCGATGTGTCACAAGCCAATGCGCTTGGTGCGATCAAAGACCCATGGCGCTGTTTTTCAGTGCGCCGAACAGGGCCACGAACATTCTGTTACGCTGCGCGATTTGGTAGAGCTTACTAAGAGCGAAAAACCATCAAAAATAGCCTGACTTGGAAAGTGTAAGGACCGCCTGCGTTGGTGGAACATTGGTTAGAGGGCTTAGTGGTCGCAGCAGCATTTGCCGAACGGCCCGAGGGGTGCAGTTCCGGTGTCTTTCAGGGGTCCGTGATTACCTCATCTGGACCCCGCCTCACATACAAAGGCCAAGCCCGATTGCACGTACCGTCAGCTATTGTGGTGGTGTAGCGGCATGTCCGGAGTGGGCTGCAGGATCGGCACGTACCAAAGTGAAGCTATTCGTGAGCCCTTGTTGATCCTAATCAACGATGTATGCATCAGCACCGTGCAAAATAGCTTTTACCCGGGTTTATTCGGATATTTGAGACCAAGGGCCCTAGAGGCGTTTTAAATCCCGATTTAAAAGGATTGCTTATGTCGCGTAATATTGCGCTTTTCATCGACGGCCCAAACCTGCACGCGACCGCCAAGGCACTCGGTTTCGACATCGACTACAAACGCCTGCTGATGGAATTCCAGAGCCGTGGGACGCTCCTGCGCGCGTTCTACTACACAGCGATCATTGAAGATCAGGAATACTCGTCGATCCGTTCCCTGATCGACTGGCTCGGCTACAACGGCTACACCGTCGTCACCAAGGCGACCAAGGAATTCGTGGACGCCAGCGGCCGACGCAAGGTCAAGGGCAACATGGATATCGAGCTCGCGGTCAATGCGATGGAACTCGCCGAGCATGTCGACCAAATCGTACTGTTCTCCGGTGACGGCGATTTTCGCTCGCTGGTGGAGGCGGTGCAGCGCCGTGGCGTGCGGGTAACCGTTGCTCGACGATTTTGAGCCGTCCGCCGATGATCGCCGACGAGCTGCGGCGCCAGGCCGACGTCTTCACCGATCTGGTGGAATTGCAATCCAAGGTCGGCCGCAATATGTCAGCAGGTCTGGCCCCCCGTCGGATGGAAGAGGCACTTCCGCATTTTAGCCGCGATCCAATTTCCTAGGTTCTAAGCCAATTCTTCGGGCCACAAGCCCTCGGCGAAGGTTAGGGCAACGTCTTGCTGCGCCGGATCCGCAAGCCGCTGCTGCTGTCGGATGACTTCTCCGAAATTTCGGAGAAGTGGTCGGAAATTGCCAAGTGTTTTCAAAATCAAAAGGCATACGAGACGGCGCGGGGACCTTTATCGGGGTGATGGTAGTTGGTACGCGAAATCGGCGGCAAAACGATCGAGGCCCGGTTGAGGGAGCCGGGCTTCTCACAAACACCGCAACAGCCCCCTCGTGCCGCTCGGTAGATGCTTCGATCAACAATAGGGCCTAGCTGGTTTCGCCCGCTTTTGATCTTAGGCAATGTGTCTGATAGCCGACCGAGCCGCTTCTGTCAGGAAAACGCCTTGACCGCCAGTCCGGGCGGACATCCGCGCCCTTGGTGCCACAGGCGTGACAAGTTAAGCGCGGTTCGAGATCGGACAGCCGCACACAATCGGGCCATTGATCGGCGCTGATCGCGATGTGGTGCGAGCACTTGTGGTCGAGCGCAGCAGATCAACAGACCGCGCACACATGTCACTTTGACGAATGGCAGAATTAGCCAGTGCCGTTTTTTCATCGTGTTGCCTGACGATCTCTGTCATCAGATAAAACCGATAGATCAGATGAAATCCCACAAAAACCCAAAAGACCCCACCGATCATTGACCAAAATGAAAACACTCCGACAACGCCTTCAAATATAGTGTACAGCCCGAGAACACCAATGATGTATAGCGAATAGAAATACGGAAGAAATCCGAGCAGAACCAAGAGAGTTTTCCAGCTCCTTTTGCGCCTCACCGATACAATAAAAAAATAAGTAAAAAGACCTACTGATGCAGCGACGCCCCTGAACCGGTGCGTAAGTGTAAAAGTAGTGATCTAGGGACCAACCCAATCGGATGAATTCGACAATACCGAAAATCATTGCAGCGAGAATGGGCACTTCGATTCTGGCAGCCAGGATATCGCCTTTCGTACCCCTCAGCTCGGGTGCAACAGAAAAGAATCCATTTTACAATCCCCCTTCTTCCTCTATTTAGATACTCAAATGCTTTGTCCTAAGCCAGTTCAGAAACTTTGAGAAGACTCGCCGGAACAGCCCGCGCACGCCGGAGGCGCGCATGTCGGCGAGGGTGATCTCTTGGGGGCGGGTCGGCACTTGAGCATCAGGCCTGCTTAAAACCACGTCCAACCCAAAGTAGGCTATAATCTATAATGAACAGCAGGATACATGGGACCAACACCCAGGCTGCTATCACGCCAGCGGCGTAAGCCCACCGACCCCACCGCTGATCCCAGAATTGCCCAGCAATGTAATTCTTGTCTGTGTCGTTGTACCCGGCGGGGATGTAAAGTTGGCTTCCGTCAGGAAAAGCGACATGATCGGATTGGGATCGTCCTCCGGACTGAGTTTGTCTGGAGTAAACTCGATTGCAGAATTCAACTGAGATGGCGAAACGCCGAAATCGTCGAACGGCCCGTTAAAATCGATTTTATCGATCTGCTGTCTCGTTACTTCTTTCTTGATCTCAACGAGGGGCTGAAATCGCCCATGCAAGGTATCGGGCGCTACAATCGCATATGCAGTGATGCCTGCTCCCAGCATCCACAGGATCGAAATCAAGATCCAGGCGCGAAATAATCCTCGACCGATGTTCATCGCAAACCTTTAAAACTTAGTTTTTACGCGGACGGGTCAGCAGAGCGAACCTGCCCAATGGCAGCAGGCTAATCACGCAAGTTGTTTTAGCGCAGCGTGCAGGATTTCAGGAAAACACCGTACACGAAGAAAATGGTTGAGCAGAGGGCGAAGAAGATAGCAACGTTCCAACTCCAAGCGATTTGTTTCTGCAATTGCTCTATTCTCCAGGCTGAGGCCAACTGTTTGCCTTCGGGTCAAAGAAGTTGTGCAGTGTTTCAAGTGAAGGCATGAACGCCTCACCATATGAAAAATTAAAAAAACCCGCAGCGCCAGCGGCGACGACCAGGGCGCAACCGACGACGAATGGCCAGAGTGATATAAGCACAGGTACAAGCGCGGCTCCCGACATGCCGGACGCTGGTTTGCCCAATGCCCCACCCACATAGGCTAGGATTACGGCAATTGCGCCTGCGTTTTTAAGAAGGAAAAGCCATTTCAGAGTTTGCAACCCGTATTCACGGATACCGGTTAGGGTATCCTGTTTGATCTGGAACACTTGGCGTGTGTACTCTTGGCGCGCTTCGAAATGATTTCGAGCATCTTGGCGCTGTTGTGCATTAAGGTCTGCAAGGGATTGCTTTATAAGATCAGGTTCGTCACCAAGTTCCTGTTTGATCTTTTCAAGAAAGGCTTTAAGCAGCCCTTCGCGATATTTGTTTGATGGCTCGTCCATCCCTGATGTTCCCGCTTTTGCCGCCAACAATTGCCAGTAGCACGCTCACGGCACAACGTCACCCGAACGCATCCATCACCCTCGACATCGCCGGATGCTTCCGGTTCTTCACCTTGACCCAGTCCTTCGACCGTCCGGCTCGATAGGGGCGGTCCCGGCGTTCGACACCAGCCCCTCCAGCCCCAACCGGCAGGCCGCCTGAAACAGATCCGGCCCGATCTCGCCCTGTTCGAAGGAGCCACGAAGATGCCTCCGGCCGTCGAGCGAGCAGCCGCGCCAGGTTGGTCTTGCGCATGGACAAAGGCATCCCCGCAGATCGTCGCCATCGAGCGCCAGGATGTCGAAGGCTAGAGCTGAACCTCGTCCTCGTGCTTCCGGATGCAGCCCGTTGAAGTCGGCGATGCCGTCGACGCCGAGCACCACCGCCTCGCCGTCGATCACGAACGACCGGTGCCGGTTCTTCAAGGGCCGCATCGAGATCAGCGGATAGCGGTCGGTCCAGTGTAGCCATCGCTGGTGAACAGCCGGACGCGCTCGCCGTCGCGCTCCAGACGCAGCCGATGGCCGTCATGTTTGATTCGTGCAGCCAGTCCGGGAATGGGGAACCTTGGTCCCCCGCGTCGGAATGCAGAAGTCGAATGCCTTGCTCATTTTTAACAAGATAGAAAACGTGCGACAAAATGCGAATCCCGAGTTCTGAAACCCCTTGCGTCTAGCCTCGTTGGGATTACGGGCCGCGCCCCCCCATTATGCGCAGCCTGCACGGCCACCGCCCCATACCCCCCAGCCCGGAAGGCGGGGCCGTGCTTTTGGGAGGTTGGCGACAGATGCCCAAATTGATGCTCGCCCTCATTGCGGCAGGGGTCTCCGTGTTGATCGCGGCTTTCATCATCGCTGCGTTTTGGCTCTTATAAGCCACCTGCCACCAGCGAAATTCATCTCGCTGACCGCAAACCGCCAAAAAGTTTCCAAGTCACGCGAAAATTTTCGGCTTTTTTGTCGGACCCCGGGCAGACATTATCGGTTCACGGTGGTTGAATATCGGGCTATGGGCCAGAAGGACCGACCGACTTGCCCCGACTGCGGGGCTTATCTGACTTTGGCGCTCCCTCCGGGCGGCAAGGGTAAGCGCACGTTCCAATGCTTTGACTGCGACGGCCCCGACCCGCTGAAATCGGATGATGCCGCTGGCTGGTTGAAGGGCGAGCTACAGCCACCGAAGTAAGCTCAAGCCAGCCTTAACGTGAAGCTGCTGGTTCCGGGCCGCGTGGAGTTAAGCAAGAAATAGGGATCGTTAAATCGGGCCGTTCTGGTCCGACTTGATCGCGCCTGTCTCAATAAGCCGTTGCCGCTCGCTCGCCAACAGGCGGTAGCATTCCGCGATATCGGCGTAGCGTTTTTTCAAAGTTGGTTCGCTGGCCGAACCCGCCATTTCATCGAACTCGGCAGCCTTTGCCAAAAAATCAGTGACGCTACGCACGCCAATTTCCCCCGCCGCATGCACCATAAACGAAAAACCCGGCTGCGGGCAGCCGGGTGGATCGCAAATATTAGCCTAACGAGCAGCAATGCGACCTCCTATAGGGCAGGCCACGGAGGCTCGTCTGTTCACTTTGTAACACAGCCAAGTTTGATATCTTAGCCCTTCGGCCTTCGGAAGCCTCATGATGTAATCCGCAGCGTCCTTGAGCGTGATGAGCTGGCTACCGTCCGGCAAAGGAACGGGATCGTCGAATTGCCGTTTCCAGCCGCGATCAGCTTTCACGCGTCGCGTTGTCTTTATTGGTAAGAGATCGCGCCAGTGGAACAACCTGCGCCGTCAGGATAATCGAGGCTTGCGATGGCTGCTTCGGAAGGTTGGCTTCATATTTGGCCGCCAAATCTAGCAATCTGCGTTTGATGAATGGGTCGGCCTTCTCGGCAAGAAAGCGGCAATGCGCGGCGCGCTGTTTCACAAACTCACTATCCATTACACCACCCCCCGGACGCAACAAAACACGCTAAATGCTGCCTGTGATAGTCTCGCTTTTCAAGATGAGAATTGAGACTTATTATTTGTGCCCTTGCGGGCCGCCATTGACTTTTTGAAGAAAGGGATCGTCGTGCAAACCACACCTCCTTATGAGCAGACCTACGCAAATGCTGCGCTCATGCTCGCCCTGTTCGATGTGTTAGCGAGCAAAGGTATGCTCACTCGTGATGATTTCGATAATATTTTGACAGCCGCCATCGGCAAACTCGAGTCCATGCGTAATATCAGCTCCACAGATGGAGCCATCAATTTCATAAAGTCGCTCCTCCCAGAGGTTCGCGAATTTACCTGAATCCATCGTACTGAATTCGGGACTTATCCCAATGAAAATCCGGCCTGACATCCGCGCCCTTTGTGCCACAAGCCTGACAGGTGAAGCGCGGTTCGATGTGGGATAGCCGGACATCATCCGGCCAACGGTCACCGCCGATCGCGGTCCAATGACTGCACTTGTAATCCGAGCAATAGATCAGGAGACCGCGAACGCCGGACGCGCGCATTTCGGCGAAGGTGACTTTCTGGCGGGTTGGTTGGGGCATGGGGCGGCTTGATCTAAGCGCGGGCGGCCCGGCAAGCAATCGGGGATCAGGCAGCCGGTCGCGTCACGGTCGTCGTCGGTTTCGGTCGGATTTCGCAAGAATTAGCCTACGATGACCGACCTTAACGGTGGACAATATGCCAGCGTCTATCAGACCAACGACGTGTGATTTGCTTAAACCCGTCAGGTCGCAAAACTCTAAAATCGAGTATGTGGCTCGCGAGGCAGAGACAATCCGCTTTTCGCGCGGTCGGCGTTGTTTAGCGAGCATCTGCCGATCACCGCGTCTTTTTGATAAGGCGGGAGCATAACACTCTCAGTCACCGACAGATACTGGATCGGGGCGGTGATGTTCTATCATGCCATGTCAGGCTTTCGACACAAGACGAAACGGCGCGCTTTGCCGCCTATTTTATAAGCCCACAAGGCGGGCATGCGGCCCTCGATGTCGGATAGCCGGGCGCTGTCAGGCCAAGCGTCAGCGCGGTCACCGCCAATTGCGGTCCAATGGCTGCACCTGTAGTCACTGCAATAGATTAGGAGATTGCGAGCGCCGGACCCGCGCATGTCGGCGAAGGTGATCTTCTGGCGGGCCGGTTCGGGCATGGGGCCAATTGAAGCGCGGGCCGGGCCCGGCAGGCAATCGGCATCAGGCAGGCGGTGACGGGATCGAACCACCGGTCGCTCGTGAGTTGGCGACGCCGGGGTTCTTTACTTTGGGCGACACGCCCGCGGTCCCGACGCTTCGATACCAAACCTTCCAGCCCCATGTTGTATGCCGTCTGAAATAGCTCTGGGCCGATCTCACCTTGCTCGTAAGCTGCGAGTGCAGCGCGTTTAAGTTCGGCGATGCCGTCGACGCCGCTGGCGAACTTCGAAACATTCATCGCCGATTTCGGCCCGCGGCCAAGCTGGCGGCATTGGCTCTGCCGCGATGACAAGGCGAGAGGTTTCACGCCGGGCAACTTCTCGTGGCGGATCGCGCCCGCGTATCGGCGGTCGCGGTGAACGCTGCCTATTAATTGCCTATTAGACGCATTTTCAGGTTGTATCGATGACATTAGACACTTGCTAATATCTAATAAACTATTGGTTTTGTAGGTATTTTTGGTGAGCGCGGAGGGACTCGAACCCTCGACCCCATGATTAAAAGTCACCCGGTCACTGAATGTGGAAGGGAGTGCTGCGTCGCCATCTGTTACCCCGAAGTATACCCCCGCGGGATTCTCAGGATATCCGTCGAACCAATTGTTGATCTAAAGTACTGAAATTGCTGGCGCGCCCGAAGAGATTCGAACTCCTGACCCCCAAATTCGTAGTCTGGTGCTCTATCCAGCTGAGCTACGGGCGCGTTTTTCGCTGGCATTTCAGGCCTGAGGCCTGCCGTTGCCGCGTGCAGTCGAAACGGATTTTCTGCAGGTCGCGAAAGCGCGCCATAGCTACCGGCTCCGGCCCGGCTTGGCAAGGTCCGGAAAGCGCCGTCTGCCGGCCGATTTGCGGCGGCGTACGACCCGAAAGGGGGCCCAAATGCCGCAAACCGGATGGACTTACGCCCGCGCCCGCTCGTTGCGCACGCTCAACAGCTCCACCGGCCGGTCCGGTATCGCGATCCGGAAGGTCGCGCCGATGGTTCCTTCCACCAGATTGATCTCCCCGCCATGGGCGCGGACCAGTTCGGCGGCAATCGCCAGCCCGAGCCCGCTGCCGCCCGGCCTCCCTGAGGTCTGGAATGCCTCGAACAGGTGCTCACGGGTCTTGGCCGGAATGCCGGGGCCGGTGTCGGACACCTCGACGATCGCGACCGAGCCTTCGCGCCGCCCGGTGATGCGAATCTGCATGGTCCCGGCGTCGCTGCGGGGGCGGCCCTCGAGCGCCTGCGCCGCATTGCGCACCAGGTTCAGCAGCACCCGAAACAGCTGATCGGGATCGGCGTCGATGGTCAGCCCGCGCTCGATGGCGCTGATCCAGCTGATCGATGCATCCGAGGCCAGCCCCGCGGATTCGCGCACTTCGACCACGACGGGCTCGATCAACATCATCCGGCGATCGGGGGTGGCCTCCTGCGCGCGGCCATAGGACAGCGTCGACTGGCAGAACGCGATGGCGCGTTCCAGCGAGCGCATCAGTTTCGGTGCAAAGCGCTGTACCCGCGGATCGGGCACGCTCGAGAGCTGGTCGGAAAGCAGTTGCGAGGAGGCCAGCAGGTTGCGCAGATCGTGGTTGATCTTCGACACCGCAAGCCCGAGCGCGGCGAGCCTGCTTTTCTGATGCAGCATCGACACCAGATCGCGCTGCATGTCGGACAATTCGCGCTCGGCTACGCCGATCTCGTCGCCGCGATGCGACGGCACGATGATCCGCGCCGAGCTTTCCGGATTCTCGTGAAAACCGACAAGGCTCGCGGTCAGGCGCCGCATCGGCCGCACGAACAGGAAATGCAGCGCGAGATAGACCAGCGCCGCGGTCAGGATCGCGATCGCCAGCGAGACCAGGAGCAGGTTGCGGGAAAATCCGTACATCGCCTGACGCAACGGCGCCTCGTCGATCACGACCTCGATGAACTGCCCGCCGCCCGGCGCCGGCCCGATGACGCGGATCGCCTGGTTGCCGGTCTCGAGCATCATCTCGAAGGAATCGACGATCGACGACCACACCGTCAGCGACCGCATGTCGACGTCGTGGTCGATCGCCGGCGGCAAACCGGCGCTGGCCAGAAGCCGGCGCTGCTGCCCCATCTTGATGGCCACCGCCCGCGCGCCGATGCTGCTGAGGATTTCCCGCGCCAGCGAATCCGGAACCATCCCCAAAGGTGCGGCATCCAATACCAGGGCTGCGGTATTCGCCGACGCCAGCCGGCCGTTCAGCCGGTTCATCCAGAAATTCGCCATCGAGGGCACGTAGATCAGAATTTCCGCGATCATGACCAGCGGAATGGTCAGCAGCAGCAGCTTGCCGGACAGGCCGAGCCGACGCGCCGGCCTTGGCCGGGGCGTTTCTGTGGTCGGCTGCTCGTCGATCGCTGACACCAATTGCCTTCTTCGGAGCCTCTTTTATCGGAGCCTCTTACCCCAAGGATGCGTCCTGCCCTTGACACGGTCAAATGACGATTTGATCACACCCGCCGTCCCCGGAACCGGCGCGGGTCCGAACCTGCCTATCGGGTTCGGTCACAACATTGGTCCATGTCGGCCACCGCCTGCCTGGGCACAAGCATCCACCCTCGCACGTAAAACCCCACAAATACTGATTTATTCGCGCCGATTTTGCCGTTTCGAACGACCTTAATTGAACTACCCGGCAACATTGACGAAAACGGGTCGCTCCCGTATAAGCCGCGCCAACTGTCCGCGATGACCCGGTACCGCCGGGGCGGCTTGATCTGGGCCGGAAAAAGGCCCGCTTTGGGCCTGCCAGCATCGCCGGACCTATCTCATTCATCAGGCAAATTGCCCGGTCAGCGGAGAACGACCCGTGAAGCGGACTTACCAACCCAGCAAATTGGTGCGCAAGCGCCGTCATGGCTTCCGCGCCCGATTGGCCACGACCGGCGGCCGCAAGGTCCTCGCCGCGCGCCGCGCGCGCGGCCGCAAGCGTCTGAGCGCCTGAACCGGGCTTCCCGGAGAGATCTTTCATGGATCGGCTAAGGCAGCGGGCGGACTTCCTCGCCGTTGCCAATGGCGCGCGGATCAACGCTGCCGCCTTTGTGGTGCAAAGCCGCCGCAGAGACGATGACGGCCCGATCCGGGTGGGCTTCACCGTTACCAAAAAGAACGGCACTTCGACCGAGCGGAACCGTATCCGGCGCCGGCTTCGCGAATTGGTGAAGCGGCTCGATACGGTGGCTATGCGGCCGCACAGCGATTATGTGCTAGTCGGCCGTCGTGCCGCTCTGACCCGTGACTTTTCGAACATGCTCGAAGATCTGCGCACGGCGCTGCATCGCCTCGGCCGGCAACCTCCGTCACCGCGTGACGCGAAAGCGTTTTCGGGCGAAGTGGATGCCGGTTCGCGTAAAGAAAACGTGTCAAAACAAGTTAGACCGTCGGTTCCGGCCTCCGTCGGAACCGAAATGGCTCGCAACCGAATGAATGACGAGACCTGAACGATGATCGAAAATCGCAACACCATCCTCGCCGTCATTCTGTCCGGCCTCGTGCTGCTCGGCTGGCAATACTTCTTCAACATTCCGCAGATGGAAAAACAGCGCGCCGCGCAGCTTGCGCAGAGCCAGATGGCCAAGCCCGCGCAGGACGCCGCGAACACCGCCGCCCCGCAGACCGGCGCCGCGCCCGCGCCATCGGCCAATGCGCCGGCGGCTAACCAAGCCAACCTGGCCCCGGTCAGCCGCGATACCGCCATCGCATCCGCGCCGCGCGTCAAGATCGAGACCCCGCGCCTGATCGGCAGCATCTCGCTGAAGGGCGCACGCATCGACGATCTGTCGCTGGTGCAGTTCCGCGACACCGTCGATCCCGCTTCGCCGGCGATCGTGCTGTATTCGCCCTCGGGCACGGACAGTCCTTATTATGCGGAATTCGGCTGGGTCGCGGCCAGCGGTACGACGGTGAAAATTCCCGACCAGAACACGGTCTGGCAGCAGGAAAGCAGCGGCAGCCTGACGCCGACCAGCCCGGTGACGCTGAAATTCGACAATGGCGACGGCCTCACCTTCCGCCGCACCATCGCGATCGACGACCGCTATCTCTTCACCATCAAGGACGAGGTGACCAATGTCGGCAACGCGCCGGTCACGCTCTATCCATTCGCGCTGATCTCGCGGCATGGCACCCCGAAAGTCTCGGGCTACTACATCCTGCACGAAGGTCTGATCGGCTATCTCGGCGACCAGGGCCTGCAGGAATACGCCTACAAGAAAATCGACGACGCCAAAGCGGTCAACTTCAAGGTCACCAACGGCTGGCTCGGCATCACCGACAAATATTGGGCGTCGGCGCTGCTGCCGGACACCTCCGCCCAGTTGCAGGCGCGGTTCTCGTCCAATCTCGTCGGCGCCGTGCGGACCTACCAGACCGACTACCTGGAGGATCCGCAAACCATCGCGATCGGCGGCACCGGCAGCGCCAATGCGCGGCTGTTCGCCGGCGCCAAGGAAGCCAGCGTCGTCGGCATCAATTTTCCGATCGGGGGGCTCGGCGGCTACAACAGGCAGCTCGATCTCAACCACTTCGATCTCTTGATCGACTGGGGCTGGTTCTATTTCATCACCAAGCCGATGTTCCTGGCGCTGGACTTCTTCTATCACCTGTTCGGCAATTTCGGCATCTCCATCCTGCTGGTGACGGTGCTGGTGAAACTGCTGTTCTTCCCGCTGGCCAATAAATCCTACGCGTCGATGGCGAAGATGAAATCGGTGCAGCCGCAGCTGGCCGCGCTGAAGGAGCGCTATCCCGACGACAAGGTGAAGCAGCAGCAGGAGATGATGGAAATCTACAAGAAGGAGAAGATCAACCCGATCGCCGGCTGTCTTCCCGTCGCCTTGCAAATTCCGGTATTCTTCTCGCTCTACAAGGTGCTGTTCGTCACCATCGAAATGCGGCACGCACCGTTCTATGGCTGGATCAAGGATCTGTCGGCGCCCGATCCGACCAACCTGTTCACCTTGTTCGGCCTGTTGCACTTCGATCCGACGCATTTGCCGGTGCTGGGGTCCTATCTCGCGCTTGGCGTATGGCCGATGATCATGGGCGTCACCATGTGGTTCCAGTTCAAGCTTAATCCGACGCCGCCGGATCCGACGCAGCAGATGATCTTCGGCTGGATGCCGCTGATCTTCACCTTCATGCTCGCGGGATTCCCGGCGGGTCTGGTGATCTACTGGGCATGGAACAACACCCTGTCGGTGATGCAACAGAGCTTCATCATGCACCGCAATGGCGTGAAGGTTGAACTATTCGACAACCTGAAGGCGACGTTCGGCTCGAAGAAGGCCGAATCGAAGACCTGAGGGCCGCGCTGAAGCGTAGGCGGAATTTCAATTCGTCATGGCCGGGCTAGTCCCGGCCATCCACGTCTTCCTTTTCCGCCAAAGCAGTAAGACGTGGATGGCCCGGGACTAGCCCGGCCATGACGACAGATGGAATCCTTCGCAAATGCCCGCCGAACCCGATGCGAAGCTGATCGAACAGGCCCGCAAATTGTTCGCGGGCGACTGGCAATTCATCTGGGCCTCGCCCTCGATCGAAACGCTGCCGCCGATGGCGGGGATGGAGGTGGCATTTGCCGGCCGCTCCAATGTCGGCAAATCGAGCCTGATCAATGCGCTGACGGGGCGCAACGCGCTGGCGCGGACCTCGAATACGCCGGGCCGCACCCAGGAACTGATCTTCTTCGAAGGGCCCGACCAGGCCGGCTTCCGGCTGGTCGATATGCCCGGTTACGGTTACGCCTCCGCGCCAAAGGCCAAGATCGCGTCCTGGACCGCGCTGATCCATAAATTTCTGCAGGGTCGCAGCAGCCTCGCCCGGGTCTATGTGCTGATCGATGCCCGGCACGGCCTCAAGGAGGTCGACCTCGACGTGCTGAAGACGCTCGACAAATCGGCCGTGAGCTATCAGATCGTGCTGACCAAGGCCGATCAGGTCAAACCGGCCGAACTGGAACAGCGCATCGCCGACGTTACGGCAGCACTTTCAAAACACCCCGCCGCCTTTCCGGAAATCATCGCGACATCCTCGCAAACCGGCGCCGGGATGCCGGAACTGCGCGCGGCAATGGTGCGCCTGCTTGGCGAGCGCCGGCGATGACGCGATCCCGCCTGTTGCGCATCCTGATCATCCTGGCCGGCGTGATGGGCGCCGATGGCGTCATCCTGGCGGCGCTGTCGGCCCATCAAGGCGACGCCGCGCGACTGGTGCCGGCGTCATCGATGCTGCTGTTTCACGCGGTCGCCGTGCTTGCCGTCGTGGCCCTGATCGAGCGCGGGGTCATTCATGCCGGAATCGGCCTTTCCGCCGCCTTCGGCTTTGTCGTCGCGGCGGTCCTGTTCGCCGGCGATCTGAGCTTGCGGCAGTTTGCCGGCCATAGCCTGTTTCCTTTTGCCACCCCGACCGGCGGCACGCTGCTGATCGTGAGCTGGCTGACGCTCGCGGTGGCCGCCGCATGGCCGCGGCGATATTGAGGGCGCTACGGTACCGGCCGGCCCGCTTTGCGCCCTGCGCGGCAATCGGATAGAAACCGCCCAACTCTTGCACCCTGTGAGACCCGCTTCATGACCGACGCGCCATATATCAGTCCGCTCGATCAGGCCCGCATCCTGTCCGAGGCGCTACCCCACATGCAGCAATATGACGATGAAACCATCGTCATCAAATATGGCGGCCATGCCATGGGCGCGGAAGACCTCGCCAAGGCGTTCGCGCGCGACATCGTGCTGCTCGAGCAGACCGCCATCAATCCGGTAGTGGTGCATGGCGGCGGCCCGCAGATCGCGACCATGCTGAAACGGCTCGGCATTCAATCGGAATTCGCCGCCGGCCTGCGCATCACCGACGCCGCGACCATCGAAATCGTCGAAATGGTGCTGGCGGGCTCGATCAACAAGCAGCTGGTCGGCTATATCAACGAGGCTGGCGGCAAGGCGGTCGGCCTGTGCGGCAAGGACGGCAACATGGTGACGGCGTCGAAGGCGACGCGCACCATGGTCGATCCGGGCTCGCATATCGAGAAGGTGGTCGATCTCGGTTTCGTCGGCGAGCCCGAAAAGGTCGACCTGACCCTCCTCAATCAGCTGATCGGCCACGAGCTGATCCCGGTGCTGGCGCCGCTGGCGACTTCGAAGACCGGGCAGACCTTCAACGTCAATGCCGACACGTTTGCCGGCGCGGTGGCGGGCGCGCTGAAGGCCAAGCGGCTATTGCTGTTGACCGATGTGCCCGGCGTGCTCGACAAGTCGAAGAAGCTGATACCGGAACTCTCGGTGAAGGACGCGCGCAGACTGATCGCCGACGGCACCATTTCCGGCGGCATGATCCCGAAGGTCGAAACCTGCATCTACGCGCTGGAGCAGGGCGTCCAGGGCGTCGTCATCATCGACGGCAAGACGCCGCACGCGGTCTTGCTGGAACTGTTCACCAATCAGGGCACCGGCACGCTGATCCACAAGTGATGACTCACGCGGTCACGCCACTGAGAGCCGTGATGGCCGGAATCATTCCGGCCCTTGCCCTGTTTGCGAGCGCCGCGCCGGCTCATGCGGACCTCAAGCTCTGCAACCGGATGAGCTATGTGATCGAGGCCGCGATCGGCATCGACGACAAGGCGGCCACCGCCACGCGCGGATGGTTTCGCATCGATCCCGCGGCGTGCCGCGTGGTCGCGCAGGGCACGCTGACCGCCGACCGCATCCTGCTGAACGCGCGCGCGCTCGGTGTCTACGGCTCGTCGCCGATCCCGCAGAACGGCAGCGACACGCTCTGTGTCGCGCCGGAGAATTTCGTGATCGCGGCCGCCCGCCAATGCCGCCCCGGCCAAACGCCCGCGCCCTTTACCCAGATCACCCCGACCCAGGCCGATGACGGCAATCTGGTGGCCTATCTCGCCGAGGACAGCGAATATGACGACGAGCAGGCGAGGCTTGCCGCCATTCAGCGGCTGCTGGTGATCGCGGGCTACGACGCCGCGCCGATCGACGGCGTCGACGGTCCGAAAACACAGGCCGCGTTGGCCGCGTTCCTGAAAAGCCGCGGGCTGACAGCGGATGTCGTGCAGTCGCCGAATTTCTTCGCGACCATGATCGAGGCGGTACAGTCGCCATCTTCGACGGGGCTCACCTGGTGCAACGACACGCCGCACAAGGTGATGGCCGCGGTCGGCACCGACGACGGCAAGACCGTGACCAGCCGCGGCTGGTATCGCATCGATCCCGGCAAATGCCTGCACCCCGACGTTACCGGCCAGCCCAAGCGGGTTTTCAGCTTCGCCGAGGCCGTCGATGCCGAAAACCGTACCGTCAAATTCAGGGACAAGCCGCTGAACTGGGGCGGCACGACCCAGCTTTGCACCCGCGAGAACAAGTTCGAAATCGCCGAACAGAGCGACTGCAGCACCCGCGGCCTCGCCTCGGCCGGCTTTGCCGCCGTCGACATGTCGGGCGGAGGCAAGACGCTGCGCTTTGCGATGCCGTGATGAACGTTTCCGTCGTCCCTGCGATGGCGGGGACCCATAACCACCGGCCTGAGTTTTGGCCACTAACGCCACCACAATCGAAGGCAACTAATACCATGCTCACCAACGACCGCCGCGGAGTATGGGTCCCTGCTTGCGCAGGGACGACGGTTTGAGAGAGCGATGAAAACCGCCCGCACCTTCATCAACATCGACACCTGGGTGTTCGATCTCGACAACACGCTGTATCCGCATCACGTCAACCTGTGGCAGCAGGTCGATCAACGGATCGGCGAGTTCATCGGCGCCTACCTCAAAGTACCCGCCGATGAAGCGCGCCGGATCCAGAAGGACTATTACCGCCGCTACGGCACCAGCATGCGCGGCATGATGACTGAACATGGCGTGCACGCCGACGACTACCTCGCCTACGTGCACCAGATCGACCATTCGCCGCTGCAGCCAAATCCGGCGATGGGCGCGGCGATCGCAAAACTCCCCGGACGCAAATTGATCCTGACCAACGGCTCGACCGATCACGCCGACAAGGTCCTGCAGCGGCTCGGCATCGGGGGGCATTTCGAAGCGGTGTTCGACATCATCGCTGCAGAACTGGAGCCCAAGCCTGCGCCGCAGACCTATCACAAATTCCTCAAGGCGCACGACGTCAATCCCAGGGCCTCGGCGATGTTCGAGGACCTCGCGCGCAACCTCGTCATTCCACATCAGCTCGGCATGACCACGGTGCTGGTAGTGCCCGACGGCTCAAAAGAAGTCGTGCGCGAGGACTGGGAGCTGGAAGGCCGCGATGACCCCTGTGTCGATCACGTCACCGATGATCTGACCGGATTCTTGCAGGGGCTGACGCCGGACTGACAATTTCCGTCATGCCCGGCCTTGTGCCGGGCATCTACGTCTTCCTTGGCTGCTATTTAGACGTGGATGGCCGGGACAAGCCCGGCCATGACGATTGTGTATTCTTGACTCTCCCCCCTCAAATCCCGACAAAAGCCTCCCAAACGACCGCCTTATTTGTCTCGCCCAAGGAAATCCCAATGTCGCTTCCCGCCCTCGAATCCACCATCAACGCCGCGTTCGACGCCCGCGACGGCATCTCCGCCGCGACCAAGGGCGAAGTCCGCGACGCCGTGGACCATGCGCTCGACCTGCTCGACAAGGGCGAGGCGCGCGTTGCCGAGCGGCAGGCCAGCGGCAAGTGGGTGGTCCATCAATGGCTCAAGAAGGCGGTGCTGCTGTCGTTTCGCCTCAACGACATGAGCGCGATCGCCGGCGGCCCCGGAAAAGCGTCATGGTGGGACAAGGTGCCCTCGAAATTCGAGGGCTGGGGCGAAAACCGTTTTCGCGACGCGGGTTTTCGCGCGGTACCGGGCGCCATCGTCCGGCGCTCCGCCTTCATCGCCAAAAACGTCGTGCTGATGCCATCCTTCGTCAACCTCGGCGCCTATGTCGATGAATCGACCATGATCGATACTTGGTCGACGGTCGGCTCCTGCGCCCAGATCGGCAAGCGCGTGCATATCTCCGGCGGTGTCGGCATCGGCGGCGTGCTCGAGCCGCTCCAGGCCGAGCCCGTGATCGTCGAGGACGATTGCTTCATCGGCGCGCGCTCGGAAGTCGCCGAGGGCGTGATCGTGCGCAAGGGCGCGGTGCTGGCTATGGGCGTATTCCTCGGCGCCTCCACCAAGATCGTCGATCGCGACACCGGCGAGACGTTTGTCGGCGAGGTCCCCGAATATGCCGTCGTGGTGCCCGGCACCTTGCCGCCGCGGCCGCTGAAGAATGGCCAACCCGGCCCTTCCACGGCCTGCGCCGTGATCGTCAAGCGCGTCGACGAGCGCACCCGCGCCAAAACCAGCATCAACGAACTGTTGCGGGACTAGATTCGAACCCAAAGACCGTCCCTGCGACAGGCAGCCCCGTGCCGGGACCAGCAGAGCGAGCTAGAATTTGTTCCGCACAGCGCTGGCCCATCGGCGGGCGTGCATGTTATGCGGGGGCATGACTGACGCCCTCTCGATTGCCCGCGATCTCCTCCGCTGCCCCTCGGTAACCCCGGCCGACGCCGGCGCGCTCGGTGTCCTCGAAGCCATCCTCAAGGGCGCCGGCTTCGAGGTGCATCGCGTCACCTTCGGCGAACCCGGCACCGCCGACATCGACAACCTCTATGCGCGGATCGGAAGCCTGCCGCCGCACATCACCTTCGCCGGCCATACCGACGTGGTGCCGCCAGGTGACGAAAGCGCGTGGACTCATGGCGCGTTCGCGGGCGATATCAAGGACGGCTTTCTCTATGGCCGCGGCGCCGTCGACATGAAGGGCGGCATTGCCTGCAGCGTCGCTGCGGTGCTGCAATATCTCGCAGGCCGTGGCGGCGAGCCCAGGCAAGACGGCACGGGTTCGATCTCGTTCCTGATCACCGGCGATGAGGAAGACATCGCCGTCAACGGCACCATCAAGCTGCTGCAATGGGCGGCGAAGCGCGGCGAGGAATTCGACCACTGCGTGCTCGGCGAACCTAGCAATGTCGAGACCCTCGGCGATTGCATCAAGGTCGGCCGCCGCGGCTCCCAGTCGGGCACGCTCTATGTCGACGGCGTGCAGGGGCACGTTGCCTATCCGCAACGCGCGGCCAATCCGGTGCCGGATATTGCACGATTGATCGTGGCGCTCAGCGACGAGCCGCTCGACCACGGCAGCGCGCAATTCCAGCCGTCGAACCTCGAATTCACCTCCGTCGATGTCGGCAATGCCGCCAGCAATGTGATCCCCGGACAGGCGTGCGCCAAATTCAACATCCGCTTCAATGATCTCCACACGCAACAAACGCTGCGGGAACTGGTCGAACAGCGTTTGGAAAATGCGGCGGGCAACCGGATCCGCGCGCGGATCGAGTGGGAGCCGTCCAATGCCAACGTATTTGTCACCAAGCAGAGCACCTTCACCGACCTCGCGGTCGCGGCGATCGAGGAGGTCACCGGCCGCCGGCCGGAATTGAGCACCAGCGGCGGGACTTCCGATGCGCGCTTCATTGCCAGCTACTGCCCGGTGATCGAGTTCGGCCTGGTCGGCCAGACCATGCACCAGATTGACGAGCGGACGCCGGTTTCCGATCTGGAAAAACTGACCAGCGTCTATCGCGGGATGCTGGAGCGGTATTTTCAGTGAGCCTCTTCTCCCTAGCCCCGCTTTTGCAGGGTCGAGGCGAGCAAAGCTCGCTCTTACAGGGTTTGGGTGAGGGGCCTCTTACAGGACACTAGTCTCGCGGATAGTCTCCCTCACCCGGTGCTACGCACCGACCTCTCCCCGCAAGCGGGGCGAGGTTAGCAAACTCAATAATCCACCCGCACCAGATAGAGCCCCTGGGGAGGCGCGACTGGGCCGCAGGCGGCACGGCTCCTGGCGGCCAGGGCCGCGGCAAGATCGTCGGCGCTCCAGCGGCCCTCGCCGACCCAGACGAGCGAGCCCACCATCGAACGCACCTGGCTGTGCAGGAACGCGCGCGCCGAGGTTACGATATTGACGGCATCGCCATCCCTGACGACATCGAGATGGTCGAGCGTTCGTTCCGGCGATTTCGCCTGGCATTCGGTGTCGCGAAAGGTGGTGAAGTCGTGCTTACCGACCAGTTTCTGCGCGGCAGCGTGCATCGCGTCGCTGTCGAGCGGCCGCGGCAGCCGCCAGGCGCGGCCGATGTCAAGCGCCAGGTTGGCGCGGCGATTGGCGATCCGGTAGAGATAATGCCGCTTTTTCGCGGAAAACCGCGCTTCGAAACTGTCGGGCACGATTTCGGCATTGAGCACGCCGACCGGATGCGGGCGCAGATGCGCGTTGAGGCCGTCGCGGAACCGGCCCGGCACAAAATGCTTGGCGATATCGCAATGCGCGACCTGCCCGAGCGCATGGACGCCGGCATCGGTGCGGCCCGCGCCGTGAACGCGAACCTGCTCGCCGCAGATCGCCTTCACCGCGTCCTCCAGCGCGCCCTGCACCGAGGGGCCATTGTCCTGGATCTGCCAGCCGCTGAACGGCGCGCCGTCATATTCGATGAGAAGTTTGTAACGGGGCATCAGCTTATTCGCATCGGCGGCTTGAGCGGCGTGCCGCGCAAGAATTCATCCGCCTTCATCGGTTGCTTGCCGGCCCGCTGCAGTTCGAGAATCCGCAGCGCGCCTTGCCGGCAGGCCACCGTCAGGCGGTCATCGAGCAACTCGCCCGGCGCAGCGGATCCGTCGGCGATCTCGCCGCGCAGGATCTTGACCCGCGCCGGCGCGCCTTCGATCGGGATCTCGCACCACGCGCCGGGAAACGGCGAGAGCCCGTGAATATGGCGCAGCACTTCCCGCGCCGGCCTGGCCCAGTCGATCCGCGCCTCGGCTTTCTCGATCTTGGCGGCGTAGGTGACGCCCTCGCTGCTTTGCGGCGTGAGTTGCAACTTGCCGCGTTCCAGCGTACCGATCGCGCGCACCATCAGGTCGCCGCCGAGCGGCGCCAGCGCGTCATGCAGATCGGCCGCCGTCATCGTATCCGTGATTGCCATGCGTTCGGCCATCGCCACATCGCCGGTATCCAGCCCGGCATCCATCTTCATCACCATCACGCCGGTTTCGATATCTCCCGCCATGATGGCGCGGTTGATCGGCGCCGCCCCGCGCCAGCGCGGCAGCAGCGAAGCGTGCAGGTTGAAGCAGCCGAGCTTGGGGGCATCCAGAATGACCTGCGGCAGGATCATACCATAGGCGACGACCACGGCGGCTTCGGCATGATGCGCGCGGAATTGCTCCAGCGCTTCCGGCGTCTTCAATGTCGACGGCGTGAATACCGGGATGTTGAGCCGCCTTGCTTCGGCTTCCACCGGGCTCAATTGCAGCTTCATGCCGCGCCCGGCGGGCTTGGCCCCACGGGTATAGACCGCCGCGATCTCATGGCCATGGGCCACGAGTTCCAGCAGTGTCGGCACCGCGAATTCCGGCGTGCCCATGAAGATCAGACGAAGCGGCATTAGGCGTACCTGCGATGGGCGTAGTTTAATCGTCGTGCCCGGCCATAGCAGTCTGCACAGACTGCGTAAACTTGTCTGCGTTGCCGGGCATCCACGTCTTTCTTTTGCGGCTCCAAGACGTGGATGGCCGGGACGAGCCCGGCCATGACGGGGAGAAAGTTGAGCCTCTACTCCGCCGCGCGCTTGGCGGCCTTGGCGAATTTCTTCAGCACGCGGTCGCGCTTGAGCTTCGACAGATAGTCGACGAACAGCACGCCGTTGAGATGATCGATCTCGTGCTGGATGCAGGTGGCAAATAGACCCTCGGCGTCTTCCTCATGCACCTTGCCGTCGAGATCGGTGAAGCGGACCCGCACTTTCGCCGGCCGCTCGACCTCCTCGTAATATTCGGGGATCGACAGGCAGCCTTCCTCGTAAACCGACATCTCCTCCGACGACGACAAAATCTCGGGATTGATGAAGACCCGCGGCTTTGGCGTGGTCTCGCCGTCTTCGTTCTTCTTGGCGATATCCATGGTGATCAGCCGCAGCGGCTGGGCGACCTGGATCGCGGCGAGCCCGATACCGGGCGCCTCATACATGGTCTCGAACATGTCGTCGGCGAGCTTGCGGATCTCCGCCGTGACCTTTTCGACGGGTCTGGAGACGAGCCGCAACTGCTTGTCGGGCAGGATAATGATCTCTCGAAGTGCCATGATTTCTCTAATGCCTTGGCGGGCGATTTAAGCTGCTGATTTGCCGGGGTCAATGCGGGGGAACCGGCTGTTTACCCGGGCTTAACCATGAATCCTAGGAAAGCGTTAACCATAAAAATTTACCGCCTATTCACCATAAATGTTCCCTCTTCGTTCGTGTTCAAGGCCGAATCGGCTACAAGGGCGGCATGAACGAGATTCTTTTCAGGATCGGCGAGCTGCCGGTCCGCACCGGCGAGGCGCTGATCGGGTTTGGCGTGCTCGCGCTCATCCTGCTTTTGGTCATAGCGGTCGTGATCGCCCGGTCCGGCCGGCGCGGGCTGGAAATGGCGATGGCGCAGGCGATGCGCGCCGACGAGCTTGAAGAGCGGGTGGGCGAAATGCTGCGCGCGCAGAGCGAGGCCACCGGCCGCGTCGACGCGATGGGCCAGGCATTGGCCGGTCGCCAGGCCGAAATGGCGCGCACCGTCAGCGAGCGGCTCGACACGGTGACCCACCGCGTCGGCCAGTCGATGGAGCAGACCACCCGCAACACCATGGACAGCCTGCGGGTGCTGCACGAGCGGCTCGGCATCATCGACAATGCGCACAAGAATCTCACCGACCTGACCTCGCAGGTGACCACGCTGCGCGACGTGTTGGCCAACAAGCAATCGCGCGGCGCGTTCGGCCAGGCGCGGATGGAGGCGATCGTTCAGGACGGCATGCCGAAGGGCGCCTACGAATTCCAGCACACGCTCTCGACCGGCAAGCGGCCGGATTGCGTGGTGTTCCTGCCCGACCAGCGGCCGCTCTGCATCGACGCGAAATTTCCGCTTGAAGCGATCACCGCGCTGCACGACGCGCGCACCGACGAGGACAAGAAGATCGCCACCCAGCGGCTGCGTGCCGATGTCATGAAGCATGTCAGCGACATCGCGGATAAATACCTGATCGCCGGCGAGACCCAGGACACTGCGCTGATGTTCGTGCCGTCGGAATCGGTTTACGCCGAAATTCACGACGGCTTCGACGATGTGATCCAGAAGGCCTACCGCGCCCGCGTCGTGCTGGTGTCGCCGTCGCTGCTGATGCTGGCGATCCAGGTGATGCAGCAGATCCTCAAAGACGCGCGGATGCGCGATGCCGCCGACCAGATCCGCACCGAAGTGCTGAATCTCGGTGACGATCTTGGGCGCTTGCGCGAGCGCGTGCTCAAGCTGCAGAAGCACTTCTCCGACGCCAACGAGGACGTCCGCCAGATCCTGATTTCGGCCGACAAGATCGAAAAGCGCGCAGGGCGGATCGAGGAGCTCGACTTCAGCAAGGCCGAGACGCCGGTGGAAATCCCGCGCATCGTCAAGCCGGGGACTCCCGAGCTGTTCCCGCTGCCGCGCAAGCTGCAGGCGGGGGAATAGGGCTGGCTTCGGGGGGACTAATACCCGGGAAGGGCGACACACCAGCCTGTCATCGCCCGGCTTGACCGGGCGATCTAGTATCCCAGAGGCGGTCGATGGAGGCACGCAGCTTCTACGTCTATATCCTTGCCAGCCGCATCGGGGGGACGCTCTACATCGGCGTGACCAACGATCTTATTCGCCGTGTGGCCGAGCACCGCCTGAAACAAGTGAAAAGCTTTACCGGGAAATATGAAGTGGGCAGGTTGGTCTATTTCGAACAATTCGATGATGCCGAGAGCGCGATCCGGCGGGAGAAACGACTGAAGAAGTGGAATCGAGCCTGGAAAATCCGATTGATCGAGGAACAGAATCCAAATTGGGACGATCTGTTTCCAGGAATAGCCGGAGTTTAGATGTTCCCGTCATACCCCGCGAAGGCGGGGTATCCAGTACGCCGCGCCATTGGCGATTGGACCGATACGGAACGGAATACTGGATCGTCCGCCTTCGCGGACGATGACGGCTGAATAAACGGCTCGAGCGGAGGCGAGGGGTACAGGCGCGGCTACCCGAATCTGCTAACACCCCTCCATGACCGCACCGGAAGCCGCGCCTTCAGCCGCAGATCCCGCCACCCCGCGCGCGACCTTCCGCGACAGCCTGGCGGTGTATCTGCAGCGCCGCGTGCTGATCGTCTTGCTGCTCGGCTTTTCCTCCGGCCTGCCGCTGGCGCTGTCGGGCTCGACGCTGCTGGTGTGGATGCGCGAATCCGGCGTCGACCTCGGGACCATCGGGCTTTTTGCGCTTGTGGGAACCCCGTACACCCTGAAGTTCCTCTGGGCGCCATTGGTCGACGCGCTGCATCTGCCGTTGTTCACGCGCGTCTTCGGCCGCCGGCGCGGCTGGCTGGTTTGCTCGCAATTGGCGCTGATCGCAGCGATCCTGCTGCTGGCGCTGACCGACCCGGCGCGCTCGCCGCTGTTCGTTGCGCTTGGCGCGTTGTTGGTGGCGGCGATGTCCGCGACGCAGGACATCGTGGTCGATGCCTTTCGCGTCGAGAGCCTGTCCGAGAGCGAGCAGGCCGCCGGCATGGCGTCCTATGTCGCGGCCTACCGTGTGGGCATGCTGGTCTCGACCGCCGGCGCGCTGTTTCTGGTGAGCGCGTTCGAAGGCACCGGGATTGCACGCTCTTCGGCGTGGATGTGGGGCTATGTGACGATGGCAGCGTTAGTGCTGATCGGCACCGTCACCGCGCTCGCGGCCACCGAGCCCGGACAATCGGCGCGCGCGGAGGCCGCGACCAGCACCGAGACCGCATTTGCGCGCGTGACGCACGCGGCGGTCGGCGCGTTCTCTGAATTTCTGGTTCGCAAGGATGCGCTGGCGGCGCTCACCTTCGTGGTGCTGTTCAAATTCACCGACGCCTTCTCCGGCACCATGACCGCGCCGTTCGTGATCGACCTCGGCTTTTCCCGCAACGACTATGCCGCCATCGTCAAGGGCGTTGGCCTCGCCGCGACCCTGATCGGCGGTTTTGCCGGCGGCTTCGTCGCCCGCCGCTACTCGCTGGCCGCCAGCCTGTGGATCGGCGGCGTGCTCCAGGCGGTCGCCAATCTGTCATTCTCGTGGCTGGCGCTCGCCGGCGTCAATCAATGGGCGCTGGCGTTTGCGATCACGGCGGAGAATTTCACCAGCGCCATCGGCACCGTGATCTTCGTCGCGTATCTGTCGGCGCTGTGCCAGAATCCGCTGCACACCGCGACCCAATACGCGTTGCTCACGGCGCTGGCCGCGGTCGGGCGCACTTATTTATCCTCGGGCGCGGGCTATGTGGCGAAGGCCACCGGGTGGCCGGCCTTCTTCGCGATCTGCGTGGTGGTCGCGGTGCCGAGCCTGATCCTGCTCGCCTGGCTGCAGCGGCGCGGGCATTTCGCGGCGCTGGAGGCGGCGAAGGTCTAGTTTTCGGTCGTCGTCCCGGCCAAGCGAAGCGCGCGCCGGGACCCATAACCACCAGCGTGCGCGGCAGCGAAAAGCTGGAGCCGCGCCCGGTGCAAAAACTGACAACCGTGGTCATGGGTCCCTGCGTTCGCAGGGACGACGCGAAGAAGCTCAGTGCGTTTCTGCCACGTCGACTAATGCTTCGTCACCACGCTCCATTTGGTGACCACCGCCTCGCTCATTTGGCCGGCGTCCTGCGCGCAGGCGACTTCATCGATCCTGAGCGAGACTTCCTTGCCGATAAAGCCTTTCAACTGCGCGGCCTGGGCGTCGCTGTTGGTGACGATCTGAAACGTCTCCGGCCCGGTTTCCAGGCCGCAAAGGTCGCTCGGCGGCGGCAGGCGGTGCGGCTCGCTGGTGAGCTGGTAGGTGGCGACGCGCTTGCCTTTCTTGCCGCCGCGCATTTTCAGGGCATTGAGTTCCCCCGACAATACGTCGCCGGCACGGATCAGCTTGCCCGCCTTCGGCGCCGGTTCGGCCTGAGCGGCCTGCTCCGCCCAGGCCGCGGGCGCGACCAATGCCGTCGCGATCATGGCGCCCAAAGCCAGCCGTTTGGCGAATCGTCGTTTCGTCATGTCGATCGTTTCCGTATCTGGTTGCTAAAACAGGGTTCGCTGCCGCATCGCAGCCGACAGCGTGCCCTCGTCGAGATAGTCCAGTTCGCCGCCGACCGGCACCCCGTGCGCAAGGCGCGTCACCTTGACGCCCGCCTCCTGCAACAGGTCGGTGATGTAGTGCGCGGTGGTCTGGCCGTCGACGGTGGCATTCAGCGCCAGAATGATCTCCGTCACCTGCGCGGCGTGGGCGCGCGCCACCAGCGCTTCGATGGTCAGGTCCTGCGGGCCGACGCCGTCGAGCGGCGACAGCGTCGCCCCCAGCACGTGATAGAGACCATTGGTTGCGTGCGCCCGCTCCAGCGCCCAGAGGTCGGCCACGTCGGCGACCACCACGATGATCGATTGGTCGCGCCGCGGATCGGTGCACACCGTGCAGGGGTTTTGGGTGTCGATATTGCCGCAGGTCTTGCAGACCTGGATCTTGTCGATCGCCACCTGCAGCGCCGCGGCGAGCGGGGTCATCAGCGCTTCGCGCTTCTTGATCAGATGCAGCGCCGCGCGCCGGGCCGAGCGCGGCCCAAGCCCCGGCAACCGCGCCAGCAGCTGGATCAGGCGTTCGATTTCGGGACCGGCAACCGCAATGGGCATGTCTGTCAGCCGAGACCCAATCCCGGCGGCAGGCCAAGGCCGCCGGTCAGCGCCTGCATCTTTTCCTGCATGGCGGTCTCCGCCTTGCGCTTGGCGTCGTTGAGCGCGGTCACCAGCAGGTCCTCGAGGATCTCGCGCTCGTCCGCCTTGATCAACGACGGATCGATCTTGACGGCCTTGACGTCCATTTTCGCGGTCATGCGCACGCTGACCAGGCCGCCGCCCGAGATGCCCTCCACCTCGACGTGGCCGAGCTCCTCCTGCATCGCCTGCATCTTCGATTGCAGCTGCGCCGCCTGCTTCATCATGCCAAGAAAATCAGCCATCCACGTTCCTTCCGAAATTGCTACTGGTCGTCGCCGTCGGAGCTTTCGGCGGGGTCTTCGACGCTGGCATGGGATTCCGGCGGCTCGGGGGCAAGCTTGCGCACCTCGACCACCTTGGCGCCGGGAAACCGCGCCAGCACTTCCTGCACCCGCGGATCGGATTCAGCGGCGCGCTCGCGCTGGTTCTTCGCGACTTCGTTCTGCGAACGCAGCGTCGGCTGACCGGTTTCGTTGGACACCACCACGGTCCAGCGCCGTCCGGTCCATTGCTCCAGTTTGCGCGAAAGATCGTTGATCAGCGTCCGCGCCGCGCTGCGCTCCAGCGCAACTTCGAGCCGCCCGTCCTCGATGCGAACCAGCCGGACATCGGCCTCCAGGGCGGCCTTGGTCAGCAAATCGCGCTTCTCGCCGGCGAGCGCCACCAGCTCCGGAAAGCTTGCAATCCGGCGCGCCGGCGCGGACTGCGCTTCGGCCGACGGCGCGGTCATCTGCGGCCGCACCGAGGCCTCGGCATTGGTGCGTGGCGCGGCGGCCACCCGCGCCGGCGACGGCTGCATCGTTGAGACCGGCGCGGCCGGCGCCGCTCGCGCCGACGCCGCGTTTGCCGCAAGGGCGGGCGAGGCCCCGCCAATCTGCTCGATCATCCGGATCGCTTCGTCCGGCGTCGGCATGTCGGCGACATAGGCGATGCGCACCAGCACCATTTCCGCAGCGGCCGCCGGACGCGTCGCTTCCCGGGCCTCGGTGATGCCCTTGAGCAGCATCTGCCACATCCGCGACAGCACGCGCATCGAGATCTTGGCGGCGAAGTCGCGGGCGCGCAGCCGCTCGGTTTCGCCGAACGCGACATTGTCCGCGGTCGCAGGCACGATCTTGACGCGGGTGACGAAGTTGACGAATTCGGCGAGATCCGACAGCACCACCACCGGATCGGCGCCGGTGTCATACTGCTCGCGAAATTCCTTGAACGCGCCGGCGATATCGCCGCGAACAAGCTGCTCGAACAGGTCGATCACGCGCGTGCGGTCGGCAAGGCCGAGCATCTGCCGCACCGCGTCGGCCCGCACCGGGCCCGCGGCATGGGCGATCGCCTGATCGAACAGCGACAGCGAGTCGCGCACCGAGCCTTCGGCCGCCCGCGCCACGATGCCAAGCGCTTCCGGCTCGACTTCGACGCCTTCTTTGGCGGCGATATTGGCAAGGTGGCTCATCAGCACATCGGCCTCGACCCGGCGCAAGTCAAAGCGCTGGCAGCGCGACAGCACCGTGACCGGAACTTTGCGGATTTCGGTGGTGGCGAATACGAATTTGGCATGCTCCGGCGGCTCTTCCAGCGTCTTCAGGAAGGCGTTGAAGGCCGCGGTCGAGAGCATGTGGACTTCGTCGATGATGTAGACCTTGTAGCGCGCGCTGGCCGGCGCGTAGCGCACGCTGTCGTTGATCTGGCGCACATCGTCGACGCCGGTATGGGAGGCGGCGTCCATTTCCAGCACGTCCATATGCCGGCTTTCCATGATGGCCTGGCAATGGATGCCCGGTACCGGCATGTGGATGGTCGGGCCCTTCACCGATCCGTCCGGCAATTCATAGTTGAGCGCGCGCGCCAGAATCCGCGCCGTGGTGGTCTTTCCGACCCCGCGTACGCCGGTCAGGATCCAGGCTTGCGGTATGCGTCCGGTTTCAAACGCATTGGAGACGGTGCGCACCACGGCGTCCTGGCCGATCAGATCGTCGAAACTGGAGGGGCGGTATTTCCGCGCCAGCACGCGGTAGTGTTTGCCGGCCTCCGGCGCACCACCGAGATCGAAGCCGCCGTGCTGGACGCCTCCGGAATCGGTAGGGGGTATCAAGGGAACGTCAGCGTCGGTCATCGATCGATCCGCAATTGATTATCTCTCGAAGCCGACTTTGCGGAACTTAACTTGTTCGTACCCTACCGCAGATAAGTACACGCAATCTGCGTAAACCTGATTGCGAAGCAAAACCGGTACCCACTTTTGCGGAATACGCGCCGAGGCGAAATCAAGCGCAGGACAAATAACCACTTTTGCGCGATTCGCCCGAAAAACAGGTAGGAGACTGACGAGCGACCCGATCCGGACCTCGTTAGGGCTGCTTCCTTCCGGACCTGACCCGGTTGGCGAGTGGCTCGTCCACCGCCAATCTCCCGGTCCTTATTTGGGGCCAAAACGGCCGGAAAGCAAGCGGGGTATCGGCTGTCCTACCCCGCGAAAGCGGGGTATCCAGTAGACGCTCGACCATCGATGGCCGATGGGCCGCGGCCGCACTGGATCACCCGCTTTCGCGGATGATGACGCCTTGATATGAAACCTCGTCAGTGCCTGCGAAGGGCATTTGGGAACCCTCATGTCCGATTCCGCCTGGTCGCTGCATTCACGGCTCAAGGAAGACACCATCGACATCGGCGACCTGCCGCTTTGCCGGGTGCTGGTGATCAAGGACGCGCATTATCCCTGGCTGCTGCTGGTGCCGCGCCGGCCGGAGATCGTGGAGATCATCGACCTTGACGAGGTCGAGCAGGCGCAACTGATGACGGAAATCTCCCGCGCCGCCCGCGCCCTGAAGGAGGTCACCAGGTGTGACAAGCTCAATATCGCAGCCCTGGGCAATCTGGTGCCGCAACTGCACGTCCATATCATCGCGCGCCGCTCAAGCGACGCCGCCTGGCCGCGTCCGGTCTGGGGGGTGATGCCGCCACTCGCGCACGACGCGGAGGAAGTCCAGATGTTTATCAGCGCGCTTCGCCGCAAGATCTGGCTTGGTTGAACAATCTGGTTGAGCACATGACAGCATTCGATTCGTTTCCGTTGGGGCAGCCGGGTTTCATCACACATATTCTCGACCGCGCCGCGCATCTGCGCGGCGACGACGCCAAGCTGCTGGCGCTCGAAGCGCGGCGTGACGCCCGTGCCTATGTGGTCTATCGCGACTCGCTGGTGGTGAAGCGGGAGACCGCCGGTCCGCGCGCGTTGCTCAGCCTCGATGAAGCGCTGAGCTTCGGCGCCAATCCCGGCACGATCTTCCTAGGGCTGCGTGAGGGCGCGCCGGTATTCGGAATGGGCATCTCGCCCGCGGCGGCGGAGAAGCTGGCGACCCGCGACGACGCGGCGGTGACCGAACTGCGCGGCATGGCGATGCAGGGCGTGGTCCCGGCCAACCAGCTTTCGGCGATCGCAATGGCCAAATCGATGGTGAACTGGCATCAGCGCCACGGCTATTGCGCCAATTGCGGCACCCGAACCGCGATGAAGGAAGGCGGCTGGAAGCGCGATTGCCCGAACTGCAAGGCCGAGCATTTCCCCCGCACCGACCCTGTCGTGATCATGCTGGTGGCCTCGGGCGACAGGGTCCTGCTGGGCCGGCAGAAGCATTTCCCTCCCGGGATGTATTCGTGCCTGGCCGGGTTCGTCGAAGCCGCCGAAACCATCGAGGATGCGGTCCGCCGCGAGATTTTCGAGGAAGCCGGAATTCACTGCACCGACGTGAACTACTACATGACTCAGCCCTGGCCCTATCCGTCATCGCTGATGATCGGCTGCACCGCGCGCGCCACCAACGAGGACGTCGTCGTCGATCATTCGGAACTCGAGGATGCGCGCTGGTTCGACCGCCATGAGGCGACCTTGATGATCAAACGGGAGCATCCCGAAGGCCTCGCAGGACCGCATCCGTTTGCAATTGCCCACCATTTGCTCGGACGGTGGGTACATAATGGTCCGGACAAGCATGCATAGCGGGAACCCGGCAATGGCTTCATCTGTTAGCGCCGGACACAGCTTCCGGCATCTCCCGGAACCGTCATGACGGAACCCGACATGAACTTTCATGCCGCCGCGCCAAAGGCCCCGCCGCGGATTCTCTGCATCGGCATGCCGGTGCGCGACCTGACGTTTCGCGTCGAGGGACTGCCGGCGCGCGGCTCCAAGGAAAACGCCAGCCATTTCGAGGAAATATGCGGCGGCAATGCGCTCAACGGCGCGATCGGGATCGTGCGGCTCGGCGGTCGCGCCTCGATCTGCGGCCCGATGGGCGACGCGCGCGAAACCACTTCAAGATATATCTTCGAAAAGATGGCGCAGGAAGGCATCGAGACCAAGCACATCGTGCACATGCCGGGCCTGGTTACGCCGATCTCCAACATCATGATCGACCCGTCGGGCGAGCGTACCATCGTGACGTTCCGCGATCCGGAATTGTGGAAGGTACACCTGCCGGACGCCGACACGCTGCTCAGGGATTGCGACGCGATCCTGACCGAAAGCCGTTGCGCGACGTTCTGCACCGATCTCTGCGCCGAGGCGCGTCGGCGCGGCATTCCCGTGATCGTCGATGTCGATCGCGCGATGTCGTTGCGGGAGGGACTGCTGACCGCGTCATCGCATCTGGTGTTTTCGAGCGAACCCTTGCAGGAGACCGCCGGCGTCGCCGACGACGGCGAGGCGCTCAAAAAGATAGCCAAACTGACCCCGTCGTTCCTGGCCGGCACGCGCGGCGCGCAGGGCACGCTCTGGCTCGACGAGCACCACCAGACTCTGCAGCAGACACCGGCTTTCCCGGTCCACACCGTCGACACGCTGGGCGCGGGCGACGTGTTCCATGGCGCCTTTGCCCTCGCCATCACCGAGAAGCAGGATTTGCGCGCCGCGCTCAAGTTCGCTTCCGCCGCCGCTGCCCTCAAATGCACCCGGTTCGGGGGCGCCTTCGCCGCCCCGCAACGTGCTGAAGTTGAAGCGCTTTTAAGCCAAGGCCAGGCCGCCGGGGCGGCCAATGCCGGGCAGTAGCGGCTTGTATTAGAAGAATTTTCTCTATAAGAGGGTCGCAACCCTCGCAATTGGAAGAAAGTTCTTCTCATGACCGACCTTGCCGTTCACACCAGTGAGCCCAATCGCCGGCTCGACGCCATCGACCGCAAGATCCTGACCGTGCTGCAACAGGATGCCTCGCTTTCCGTCGCCGAGATCGGTGATCGCGTCGGGCTATCCTCAACGCCGTGCTGGAAGCGTATCCAGCGGCTGGAGGCCGATGGCGTCATCCTGCGCCGGGTCGCGCTGGTCGACCAGAACAAGATCGGGCTCGGCATGACGGTCTTCGTGTCGGTCGAAAGCGCCGATCATTCGGAGGCATGGCTCCGCAAATTCGCCGACGCCGTCAGCGCGATGCCGGAGGTAATGGAGTTCTACCGGATGGCCGGCGACGTCGACTACATGCTGCGCGTCGTGGTCGCTGACATGCAGAGCTACGACGTGTTCTACAAGAAGCTGATCGGCGCGGTGCCGCTGAAGAATGTCACGTCGCGCTTCGCGATGGAGAAGATCAAGTCGGTGACCGCGCTGCCGGTGCCGGCGGCCGCGTAAAGCACAACGCCTCCCACTTGCCGGCAGGAGTTTCCCGCATCTCAACGTGTGACGGCCGTTACGAGAAGGACAAAGGCGGCAACGGCAAGTACCGCACGCACGAGGTGGGAATATTCCCAGCGATCTCGAAAATAGGTCCATTCAGCCAATTCAACCGGTTCCCGACTCCCGAATCGACCGCAAAGAAGGCGCGGATGGCGTGTTCCAGACGGATGTCGCGGAGCCAGAAGCTATTCACCGGGTGAATGCCGAGCCAGTAGATCGCGTGCGTCAGCAATAGCGCGATGCACGCACTCACGGTCAGCCAGAAACCGGCACCAGCCGGTGGTGTCAAGAGGGCAAGCCAAGCCACCGCCGCTATACTCAAGGGCTCGGCGACTCCGCCGAACCTAAAGCCCGGATAATAGATCGCCTGCACCGCCAGGTATTGGTCCTTCGACAGCCGCAATTTGCCCGGCAACTCCAGTGCGTGCGCAGGACCATGTCCATTGCGACAGCGACTAGCAGGACCGTAACGATCTTCAAGAGCCACATTGCGCCAGCCTCAGCATTTGCTGATGCCGTAACGCGCCGAAAGCCGAAGCGTTCGAGCTTTGCAAGTCAAAGGCCATCTTGGCTTGACGACGGTCGACGGGGCGCTGATACCCCTCGCAAACGCTGGGTACGGGGCTCAAATCTTCTGGTTATATTCGCCGACTTCGGGATGGGTGCGCAGCACCACGTTCATCGCCTCGAACAGGTCGTGCATCCGCTGCTCGGAGACCGGGCTTTCGACCACCACCACCAGTTCCGGCTTGTTGGAGGAGGCCCGCACCAGGCCCCAGCTGCCGTCCTCAACGGTGACGCGCACGCCGTTGACGGTGACGAGGTCGCGGATGTTTTGTCCCGCCACCTTCTCGCCGTTCTTCTGCATCGCTTCGAAATGCTTCACCACGCTATCGACGACGCCATATTTGGTTTCATCGGCGCAGTGCGGCGACATCGTCGGCGACGACCAGGTCTTCGGCAACGCGTTTTTCAGGTCCGCCATCGACTTATCAGGCGCGCGATCGAGCATCTCGCAGATGGCGATCGCCGAGATCAGGCCATCGTCATAGCCGCGGCCAAACGGCTTGTTGAAGAAGAAATGGCCGGATTTCTCGAAGCCCGCCAGCGCGCCCAGCTCAAAGGTGCGACGTTTCATGTAGGAGTGACCGGTTTTCCAGTACATGGTTTTCGCGCCCTGCTTTTGCAGCACCGGGTCTGTGACAAAAAGCCCCGTCGACTTCACATCGACCACGAACTGCGCATTCTTGTGGATCGCCGACATGTCGCGCGCCAGCATCACGCCGACCTTGTCGGCGAAGATCTCCTCGCCGGTGTTGTCGACCACGCCGCAACGGTCGCCGTCACCGTCGAAGCCGAGGCCGACATCGGCCTTGTGCTCCAGCACCGCGTCGCGGATGGCGTGCAGCATTTCCATGTCTTCGGGATTGGGATTGTATTTCGGAAAGGTATGATCGAGCTCGGTGTCGAGCGGCACCACCTCGCAACCGATCGCTTCCATCACCTGCGGCGCGAACGCGCCCGCGGTGCCGTTGCCGCAGGCGACCACGACTTTCAGCTTGCGCTTGAGTTTTGCGCGTTTGGTCAGGTCGGCGATGTAGCGCGCCGGAAAATTCTCGTGAAACTGGTAACTGCCCCCGACCTTGTTGTTGAAATCGGCATTGAGCACGATCGCCTTCAAGCGGGTCATCTCGTCGGGGCCGAAGGTCAGCGGCCGGTTGGCACCCATCTTGACGCCGGTCCAGCCATTGTCGTTGTGCGACGCCGTCACCATCGCGACGCAGGGCACGTCGAGCTCGAATTGCGCGAAATACGCCATCGGCGTCATGCACAGGCCGATATCGTGAACCCTGCAGCCCGAAGCCATCAGCCCGGAGATCAGCGCGTATTTGATCGAGGCCGAATAGCCGCGAAAATCATGCCCGGTCACGACCTCCTGCTTGACGCCGAGTTCCGCGATCAGCGCGCCCAGCCCCATGCCGAGAGCCTGGATGCCCATCAGGTTGATTTCCTTGCCGAACAGCCAGCGGGCATCGTATTCGCGAAAGCCGGTCGCCTTCACCATCGGCTCGGATTCAAAGGCGTAGGTATTCGGAACCAGCGCTGATTTCGGCTTCGGAAACATTCAAATGGCCTCGTCGTGACGGGATCGGGAAGGCACCGCAGCCATAGCGAATGCGCCGGCGGAGCGGAAGGGGATAGCGGCTTGTTGCGGTCAATTGCGGCATATTTGAAGGCCGCGCCGATCAGGGCCATCGGCCTGCGGCCTGAATGGCGGGCAAATCGACTATCCTCGTTCCATGAACGGGTTGTGGAATTCACAAAGGCGGGGAGAACGGGATGCCGCGCGAGCCGGATCAGGCAAGAATGCGGGAGCAGAAGTGCCTTATTGCTCCAGCACCATCGTGCCGTTGGCGTATTCGAACCGCCTCAGCTTCGACAGGAACGACAGGCCGAGCAGGTTCTCCGACAGCGCTTCGTCGGGCAGCACCATCGCCTCGACGTCGCGCACCACTAGACCGCCGATGTCGACCATCGCCAGCCGTGTCGGCGCCGCCTTGATGGTGCCGTTGGCGGTGGTGACGGTCGCCTTGTAGTCGCCGCGCGCCGGGCGCAGCCCGAACCGCGCCGCCGAGCTTTCGTTCAGGGCGATGACGGAAGCGCCGGTGTCGACCATGAACCCGATCCGCTGGCCGTCGATCCGGCCTTCGGTCTCGAAATGGCCGCGGGCATCGCGCGGGATGCTGAGGCTGCGGCCCCCCGCTTGCGCCACCGTCCGTGCGGGAAGCGTTTTTGGCGTGGTCGTGGTGGCGGATGCCGGCGCCGGCGTCAACTTGTCCGCGACCTGCGCCATCAGCGTGCCGAGGCCAGCCATCAACGCGGCAAAGATCATTATGTTACGCATCACGCCACACTCGATCCAAGGACCTGCCGATATCACCACGCCGGCAGAAAGACTTCGACCGATGAAGCGGGCACAGGTCACCATTTCGGCGAAAAGGATGAGCGAAGTGTTAACCGGGGGGTCGTCATGTCCCCCGCGGCTTGACGCGACGGGTCGGCACGGCGCTGGCCGGGTCCTCCGGCCAGGGATGTCGGGGGTAGCGCCCGCGCAGGTCAGACCGCACCGCGGCGTAACTGCCGCGCCAGAAACCCGGCAGATCGCGCGTCACCTGCACTGGCCGCTGCGCCGGCGACAGCAATTCCAGCACCAGCGGGATCGCACCCCTGGCGATCGACGGATGGATGTTGAGCCCGAACAATTCCTGCAACCGAACCGCAATCGTCGGCCCCTGCTCGGCCTCGTAGTCGATCGCGAGCTGCGTGCCGGTGGGCGCTTCGAAATGCGTCGGCGCTTCCCGCTCCAGCCGCGCGCGCAATTCCCAGGGCAAGAGGGTCATCAGCGCATCCGACAGATCGCCGGCCGAAAGCTCTTTCAGCGACGTCTTGTCGTAGAGGACCGGCACCAGCCACGCCTCGCGTTGCGCGGCGAGCGCGCCGTCGGACAGGTCGGGCCAGGGGTTCTGCGAAGCGTCGCCTTCGGCTTTGCGCAAAAACATCACGCGGTCGCGCCACTGTTTTGATGACTTCGACCAGGGCAGTTTGTCGAGGCCGACCGAGATCAGCCCATCGGCCAGCACGCGGGCGGTTTCCGCCGAAGGTTTTAGCGCCAGCGGCGCCTCCGACAGCGTGATCGCGTGCAGGGCTTTCCTGCGCCGCGCCCGCAACGCCATCGCGCCACGATCGAACGAAATCTCATCTGCCGTTTCTATCTGATCGGCGAAATGCAGCTCGATCTCGGCTTGCGTGATCGGCGCCGCCAGCAGAATGCGTCCCTGCGCGGCGGTGCCCGTGAGTTCGGCGACCGCTATAAAAGGCGCGCGCGACAACGCCGAAGTCTGCTCGATCACGGCGCCGCGGCCGTTGGCCAGGACAAAACTGCCATTGCCGCGGTTGCGCGCGACACGGTCTGGGAATGCGAGGGCCAGCATGACGCCGGTCGTAGGCTCCCCTCCCCCTTGCGGGGAGGGGTTGGGGGTGGGGGTGGCGGTACCCCGAACTCCGACTGCCGTAGTCGACCCCCCTCCCCGACCTCGAGAGCGAGCTTCGCTCGCGTCGGACCCCGCAAGGGGGGAGGGAGCAGAAGCCACCTGCGACGCCCAGCGCCGGGCGAGCGCGCGCGCGCTATCGGCGCGTTGCGAGCGGTCGCGGCGAAATTGATCGAGCCGGACCTCGATGTCGACATTGTCGCCGCCAAGTCCGCGTTCGGTCAGAACGGCGGCGATCTCGGCGGCGGCATGGGCCGCGCCCAGGGATTGCGAATCGACGATCATCCGCGCCAGCCGCGGCGGCAGCGCCAGAGCCCGCAGACGCTGGCCTTCCGCCGTGATCCGGCCATCGCCGTCGAGCGCCCCGAGCTCGCGCAACAGGCCGCGGGCTTCCTTCAGCGCCGGCGCCGGCGGCGGGTCGAGAAACGCCAGGCTGGCGGGATCGCTGACGCCCCATTGCGCAAGGTCGAGCACCAGCGAGGAGAGATCGGCGCTGAGGATTTCCGGCTGGGTATAGGCCGCGAACGAGGCGGTTTGCGGCTCGTCCCACAGCCGGTAGCACATGCCGGGCTCGGTGCGTCCGGCGCGGCCGCGGCGCTGATCGACCGCGGCGCGCGAGGCGCGCACCGTTTCCAGCCGCGTCAGGCCAATGTCGGGTTCATAGCGCGGCACCCGCGACAGGCCGCAATCGACGACGATGCGAACACCCTCGATGGTCAGCGAGGTCTCCGCGATCGAGGTCGCCAGCACCACCTTGCGATGACCCTTCGGGGCCGGCGCGATGGCGCGGTCCTGCACCGAGGCGTCCAGCGCACCGAACAGCGGCACGATTTCAACCGAGGCGTCGTGAACGCGCTCGGCGAGAAAATTCTGGGTGCGGCGTATCTCCGCGGCGCCCGGGAGAAACGCCAGCACCGAACCGGGATCGGCGCGCAGCGCCATGGCGATTGTCTCCGCCATCTGCCGCTCCAGCGGCGCATCGGCTTTCCTGCCGAGATAGCGGGTCTCGACCGGGAAGGCGCGGCCCTCGCTCGCGATCACAGGCGCCTCGCCGAGCAATTTGGCGACCCGCGCGCCGTCGAGCGTCGCCGACATCACGAGGATGCGCAGATCCTCGCGCAAGCCGGTTTGCGCATCGCGCGCCAGCGCCAAGCCGAGATCGGCGTCAAGCGAGCGCTCGTGAAACTCGTCGAACAGCACCGCTGCGACGCCGCCCAATTCCGGGTCATCGAGAATCTGCCGCGAGAAGATCCCCTCGGTGACGACCTCGATCCGTGTGGCGCGCGACACTTTCGAACCGAACCGGACGCGGTAGCCCACGGTCTCGCCGACGCGCTCTCCGATCGTACTCGCCATGCGCTCGGCGCTGGCGCGGGCCGCGATCCGCCGCGGCTCCAGCACGATAATCTTTTTGTTCTTCGTCCAGGGTTCGTCGAGCAGCGCCAGCGGCACCCGCGTGGTCTTGCCGGCCCCGGGCGGGGCCACCAGCACGGCGGCGTTGTGGCCTTGCAGCGTGCGCGCCAACTGGTCCAGCACGGCGTCGATCGGAAGAGGCGTGTCGAAACTGCGGGGCAAATTTCTATCCGATGTCGCTTGCTGGCTCCCTCGCCCAGCAAGCGGGGCGAGGTTAGGCGCGCATCACCCCCGCGGCTCGGACGCGCGGCCGACGCTTTCATAGATAAAGCCGTGCGCCGCCATGTCGTCGGGGCGATAGACATTGCGAAGGTCCACCACCACGGGATGCGCCAGTTCGCCTTTCAGGCGCTCCAGGTCGAGCGCGCGGAATTGCACCCATTCGGTTACGATCACCAGCGCGTCGGCACCGCGCGCGCAAAGATAGGGGTCGTCGCAATATTCGATATCGGGCAGTTCGCGGCGCGCCGCCTCCATGCCGACCGGATCATGTGCGCGGACCTTGGCGCCCATGTCGAGCAGCCCGGTCACCAGCGGAATCGACGGCGCCTCGCGCATGTCGTCGGTGTCGGGCTTGAAGGTGAGGCCGAGCACCGCGATGGTCTTGCCACGCAGGTTGCCGCCGGCGGCGCCCGCGACCTTGCGCGCCATCGCGCGCTTGCGGTTATCGTTGACCGCAAGCACCGCCTCGACGATCCGCAAATGCACATCGTGATCGAGCGCGATCTTGAGCAGCGCGCGGGTATCCTTCGGGAAACATGACCCGCCGAAGCCTGGGCCGGCATGCAGGAATTTCGATCCGATGCGGTTGTCGAGCCCGATGCCGCGCGCGACTTCCTGCACGTCGGCGCCGACCTTTTCCGAGAGATCGGCGATCTCGTTGATGAAAGTGATCTTGGTGGCGAGGAAAGCGTTGGCGGCGTATTTGATCAGCTCCGCGGTACGCCGCGCTGTGAACATCAGCGGCGCCTGGTTGAGCGACAGCGGCCGGTAGACATCGCCGAGCACCTTGCGGGCGCGCTCATCCGAGGTGCCGACGACGATACGGTCCGGGTACTTGAAGTCGCGGATCGCGGCACCCTCGCGCAGGAATTCCGGATTGGACGCCACCACCACGTCGGCCGAAGGATTGGATTCACGGATGATCCGCTCGACCTCGTCGCCGGTGCCGACCGGCACGGTCGACTTGGTGACGACGACCGTAAAGCCGACCAGCGCCGAGGCGATTTCGCGCGCCGCGGCATGAACATAGCTGAGATCGGCGTGACCATCGCCGCGGCGCGACGGCGTACCGACCGCGATGAACACGGCATCGGCCTCGGCGACGGGCGCGGCCAGATCTGTCGCAAAGTCCAGACGGCCGGCCTTCACATTGTCGGCAACCAGCGCATCGAGGCCCGGCTCGAAAATGGGAATTTCGCCGCGGCGCAAGGCGGCGATCTTGTCGGCGTCCTTGTCCACACAGGTCACTTGGTGACCGAAATCGGCAAAGCAGGCGCCTGACACCAGCCCCACATAGCCCGTTCCGATCATGGCGATACGCATCTGGCAACCTGTCGATAATGGTTAACGGGTACGATTGGTCGGGCGGGTCTTAAAGCATTTTGGCGCCAAGAGGAAACCGGAAAAACGTCCAAGCCGGCATGTCATTTGTATGAATAAAGGGGAATGAAACCGATCTGGCCGATGATGCCGCTCGTTGCGCCAGAGGCGCGCCGAAAAGGAACACCGATGACACCAAACGGCACATCCCCCGCAGCCGGGTCGGCCGCGCCGTCAGCGCCCCCGGCGCGGGCGGCGCCGGACCGGATCGACTGGGTGGACTACGCCAAGGGCATCTGCATCGTCATGGTGGTGATGATGCATTCGGTGCTGGGCGTGGAATTGGCCGCCGGCCAGACCGGTTTCATGCATCCGCTGGTCGCCTTCGCCAAGCCGTTCCGGATGCCGGATTTCTTCCTGATCTCGGGCCTGTTCCTTTCCGTCGTGATCGACCGCGACTGGCGCACTTTTCTCGACCGCAAGGTGGTGCACTTCGCCTATTTCTACGTGCTGTGGGTCACCATTCAATTCGGCTTCAAGGCGCCCTCCTTTGCCGCCGAGACCGGTTGGACCCATGCCGGGTTGCTGTATCTGGAGTCCTTCATCGAGCCGTTCGGCACGTTGTGGTTCATCTATCTGCTGCCGGTGTTCTTCGTGGTCGCCAAGGCGACGCGGCGGATGCCGCCGCTCCTGATCTGGAGCCTGGCCGCGCTATTGGAGATGGCCCATATCGCAACCGGCTGGACCGTGATCGACGAATTTGCCGCCCGCTTCGTCTATTTCTATACCGGCTATCTGTGCGCGGATTACGTGTTCGCGCTATCCGACCGCGCCCGCATCCACCCGCGTCTGGCGCTCGCGGCGCTGGCGCTCTGGGCGTTGATGGACGGCGGCCTGGTGAAACTCGGCTTCAGCGAATGGCCGCTGGTCTCGCTCGCGCTCGGGCTTGCGGGCGCTTGCGCCATCATCACCCTGGCCACGCTGCTGGCGCGCTTCCATTGGCTCGAATCGCTGCGTTTCTGCGGCGAGCATTCGATCGTGATCTATCTCGCCTTCTTCCTGCCGATGGCGGCGACGCGGACACTGCTGCTGCGGACCGGCATCATCCACGATGTCGGCACGGTCTCGCTGATCGTCACCGTTGCCGGCGTGCTCGGAGCGCTCGCGATCTGGCGAATCGCGCTGAAGGCCGGAGCCAATTTCCTGTTTGAACGCCCGGCCATGTTCTGGATCGCGCCACAGAAACGGCAACCGACGCTGCAGCCGGCGGAATAGCGCACGGAGCTTCACGGCACCAGATACAGCGAGCCGCTGGTCCGGCCGGCCTCGAGATCGGCATGCGCCCGAGCCGCATCGCTCAACGGATAGGGCGTTCCGGTCGCCTGCAGAACGCCGGCCTGCAACGCGGCCAGCACTGCATCGGCAGCCACCCGGTACTCGTCGGCCCGGTTCATGTAGGCCATGACGCTGGGTCGGGCCAGCAGCAGACTGCGCCGCGGGCCGAGATCCTCGACATCGAGCGGCGGAATGGCGCCGGCCGATTGCCCGATGCTCGCGACAACGCCAAAAGGCCGCACACATTGCAGCGTCTTCGCAAGCGTCGTGCCGCCGACCCCGTCATAGGCAACGTCGGCCCCGCGGGCCTCCGTCAGATCCGACACGGCGCGCGCGAAATCCGCGTCGCGGCCGACAATGACATGATGCGCGCCGGCATTGCGCGCTGTCGCCGCTTTGCTATCAGAACCGACGGTTCCTATCACCGTTGCCCCGAGATAAGCCGCCCATCGCGTCATCAATTGCCCGAGCCCGCCGGCGGCGCTGTGGATCAACACCGTTGTTCCCCGGCCGACTGGATAGACCCGCGTCAACAGCATGTGGGCGGTGATGCCTTTGACAAATACGGATGCCGCGACCTCGTCGGCGACCCGCTCCGGCAGCCTCACCGCGCGCCACCCAGGCAAATTCCTTTCCGAGGCGTAGGCGCCGACGGGAGCGCCGGCATAGACAATCCGGTCGCCGACAAGCGGCGAGGCGACGTTGGCACCCACTGCCGTCACGACACCGACCGCCTCGACACCCGGTATCGCCGCCGGCGGCAGCGGATAAAGCCCCATGCGCTGGTAGACGTCGATGAAGTTGACGCCGATCGCGGTCTGGCGAACCCGGATTTCGTCGTCTTGCGGAGGCGCAAGCTCGACGGTGGCGGGTCTGAGCTGGTCGGCGCCGCCGGGCGCCTGCAATCGGATGACGGTGGCCATGGAAAATACTCCTCGATTTCACGAGGGGACTTTGCCGTCGGCCGCTGATATGCGAAATTCCCCAAATATCCATTTCCGATGTGAGATTTTGCACAATGTCCGATTGGGAGAATCTGCGTCATTTCGTCGTGCTGGCCCGGGAAGGCACCCTGACCGCCGCCGCGAAGCGGCTCGCGGTCGATCACGCCACCGTCGCGCGCCGCGTCGCCGCGCTCGAAGCGGAAATCGGATTGAAACTGGTCGACCGGCGGGCGCGCAGCTACCATCTGACCGACGACGGCCGGCGCATCGCGGCCACCGCCGCACCGATGGAAGAAGCCGCGTTCGCCGTCGCGCGCGCGGTACAGGCCGCCAAGCCGGGCCTGCGCGGGGAGGTCTCGATCAGCGCGCCGCCATCGCTCGCCAATGCGCTCATCGCTCCGCAGTTGTCCCGTCTGCGTCGCCGGCACCCCGGCATCCGGATCAAATTGATCGGAGAGAAGCGAACCGCGTCGCTGAACCGACGTGAGGCCGATGTGGCCTTGCGCCTGTCCCGGCCGCAGGAGCCCGGATTGATCGCCCGCAAAATCGGGAGCTTCGGCTTTGGCCTTTACGGCGCACCGGATTACCTGAAGGAAACGCCGCGGCACGCCTTTGCGTTCATAGGCTATGACGACGGCATGGACGATGCGCCCCAGCAGAAGTGGTTGCGCACCGTGGCCGCTGGAAACGAGATCGTGCTGCGCACCAACGATCTGGAGAACCAGGCAGCGGCCGTGCGAACCGGGCTTGGTGTTGCGGTGTTGCCGCACTTTCTCGGCGAGGGCGATCCGCGGCTCGAACGCTGCGATTCCATGCCGCAGCCGCCCAGCCGCGACGTCTGGCTTCTGGTTCATCGCGACATCCGCCAGGCGCCACTGGTGCGCGCGGTAATGGACTTCCTGACCGACTGCATCAAGGGCAAATGACGAAGCTGATCCTGCTGGTGCGGCAAGCGCGGACGCGACTTGCTACGAAATCCCTTCGATCTTCACGCCGTCCTTCATCTGCTTGAGCCTCTCGCGAAACCCTTCGACATCGCCGAAATCCGCAAAACCCTGATAGTGAGGGTGCGGACCGAGCAGCCGGCGGGCGTGCTTGATCGGGCACCAATAGACTTCGGTCCGCGACGCCACCTCGCGCACGAACGCGATGGTGCCGTTGGCGTAGGAGCAATAGGCGCAATTGATCTTCTCGATGATGTTGAGATAGGCGAGATGGTGACGGTCGAACACCAAATAGTCGCGGCGGCGCACTTTTGGAATTTTACAGACCGAAAAGCAGATCGCCTGATACGCCATGACCCAGAGATCGAGCAGCGCAATGGGGACGATTAGCGAATAGATCACCGGCGCGATCAGGAACATCAGCGGATTGGCGTCGATCAGGTAGCGCGTCGCCCGCGTCTTTAGCTCGCGGTGGATCCGCAGCACCTCCTTCTCGAACACGATCCGGCGGTTTTCGATGCGGAAGCGCAGCTCCTCGCGCCGTTTCGCCAGTTCGGCCTCGATCTCGGTTTCGATCGATCGCAGCTTCTCCATCAATGCGTCGAGTTGCGTGGCCATGGTGTTTTTCCTTCGGCTGCCCGGACGCAGGGGGTCACGTAATAGCCGCCGATGCAACTCGTTCCCCGGCACAAAAATCCCGGCACAACATGCCCCGAAGGCTGTCAATCGCCGCAAAAACACTTAAGTTTCGGCCATGCCGAAAACCTCCCAAAAAGCCGCCCCCAACCCCGTTGCCGTCAAAGCCCTCAAGAAGGGCGACCATGTCTTCCTGGTCGACGGTTCCTCCTATATTTTCCGCGCCTACCACGCGCTGCCGCCGCTGAACCGCAAATCCGACGGGTTGCAGGTCAATGCCGTGCTCGGCTTCTGCAACATGCTGTGGAAGCTGTTGCGCGACATGCCGCCCGACAACCGGCCGACCCATCTCGCCATCGTGTTCGACAAGTCGGAAGTCACCTTCCGCAACAAGCTCTATGCTGACTACAAGGCGCACCGGCCGCCGGCGCCGGACGACCTGATCCCGCAGTTCCCGCTGATCCGCGAGGCGGTCCGCGCCTTCGATCTTCCCTGCCTGGAGCAGGGCGGCTTCGAGGCGGACGACCTGATCGCCACTTACGCACGGGAGGCCGGCGAGCGCGGCGCCACCACCACCATCGTCTCCTCGGACAAGGACCTGATGCAGCTCGTCACCGACAAGGTGACGATGTTCGACACCATGAAGGACCGCCGCATCGGCATTGCCGAGGTGATCGAGAAATTCGGCGTGCCGCCGGAAAAGGTGGTCGAGGTTCAGGCGCTGGCGGGCGATTCCACCGACAACGTGCCGGGCGTGCCGGGCATCGGCATCAAGACCGCCGCACAGCTGATCGTCGAATACGGCGATCTCGAAACGCTGCTCAAGCGCGCCGGCGAGATCAAGCAGCCGAAGCGGCGCGAGGCGCTGATCGAAAACGCCGAGAAGGCGCGAATTTCACGGCAACTGGTGCTGCTCGACGACAAGGTCAAGCTCGACGTGCCGCTCGACGAGCTTGCGGTGCACGAACCCGACGCGCGCAAGCTGATCGCGTTTCTGAAGGCGATGGAGTTTTCCACCCTCACCCGACGCGTCGCGGAATATTCGCAGATCGATCCGTCGGACGTGGCCGCGGATGACAAGAACAGCAGTGGTGCGAGCGGCAAATCGGCCGGCTCCTCGCCGCCGCCCCCGCGCGCGGCCGGTGGCGACCTGTTTGGCAATCAGGACGCCCCGACCTCGCCTGCGACAGGCAAAGCGAGCGCGTCCAGCGTCGGCAGGGGCCAGGCCAAACCGGACAAATCGAACGTCGTCCTGACCCCGCAGGCGCTCGCCGCCGCGCGCGCCGAAGAGGCGCGCAAAACCCCGGTCGATCGCAGCAAGTACCAGACCATCCGCAGCCTCGACCAGCTCAATAGCTGGATCGCGCGGGTGCACGATGTCGGCCATTTCGCGATCGAGGCCAAGGCGAGTTCGATCGATCCGATGCAGGCCGAAATTTCGGGCATTGCGCTGGCGCTCAAGCCCAACGACGCCCGCTACGTCCCGCTCGGCCACAAACAGTCCGGCGACGGCTCCGGCCTGTTCGCCTCTGGCCTCGCACCCGACCAGATCGGGACGGAAGCCGCGCTCGCAGCGTTGCGGCCGCTGCTGGAGTTGGCCGGCATCCTCAAGATCGGTTTCAACATCAAGTTCAATGCGGTGATGTTCGCGCAGCACGGCATCACGCTGCGCAACCACGACGACGCCCAGCTGATGAGTTACGCGCTCGACGCCGGCCGCAATGCGCATGGGCTCGATGCGCTGGCCGAAACCTGGCTCGGCCATGGTAATATAACGCATGGCGAGCTGACCGGCAGTGGCAAGGGCAAGCTCTCCTTCGACCAGGTCGAAATCGACAAGGCGACGGCGTATTCGGCCGAGGATGCCGACGTGATCTTGCGGCTATGGCGGGTGTTCAAGCCGCGCCTGGTCGCCGAGCGCATGACCGCGGTCTATGAGACGCTGGAGCGGCCGCTGATCTCGGTGTTGGCGCGGATGGAACGGCGCGGCATCTCGATCGACCGCCAGGTGCTGTCGCGCCTGTCCGGGGAATTCGCCCAGACCGCCGCACGGGTCGAGGCCGAGATCCAGGCGATCGCGGGAGAGCCGGTCAATGTCGGCAGCCCCAAGCAGATCGGCGACATCCTGTTCGGCAAGATGGGTATATCCGGAGGGACCAAGACAAAAACCGGCGCATGGTCGACCTCGGCGCAAATTCTCGATGAACTCGCCGAGCAGGGCCACGAATTTCCAAGGAAGATTTTGGAATGGCGGCAGGTCTCGAAGCTGAAATCGACCTATACCGACGCGCTGCCGACCTATGTTCATCCGCAGACCCATCGCGTGCACACCACCTACGCGCTGGCGGCGACCACCACCGGGCGGCTGTCGTCGAACGAGCCCAACCTGCAGAATATTCCAGTGCGCACCGAGGACGGGCGGAAAATCCGCCGTGCCTTCATCGCCTCACCGGGCCACAAACTTGTGTCGGCGGACTACTCCCAGATCGAATTGCGGCTGCTTGCCGAAATCGCCGACATTCCCGTGCTCAAGCAGGCCTTCCGCGACGGGCTCGACATCCACGCCATGACCGCCTCGGAAATGTTCGGCGTGCCCGTGAAGGACATGCCGGGCGAGGTGCGCCGCCGGGCCAAAGCGATCAACTTCGGCATCATCTATGGCATCTCGGCGTTCGGGCTCGCCAACCAGCTCGGCATCGCCCGCGAGGAAGCCTCCGCCTACATCAAGAAATACTTCGAACGCTTTCCCGGCATTCGCGCCTATATGGACGCGACGCGGGATTTCTGCCGCAGCCACGGCTATGTCGAGACGCTGTTCGGCCGGAAGTGCCACTATCCGGACATCAAGGCCAGTAACGCCTCGGTGCGCTCCTTCAACGAGCGCGCCGCGATCAACGCAAGGCTGCAGGGAACGGCGGCCGACATCATCCGCCGCGCCATGATCCGGATGGAAGACGCGCTGGCCGAGAAGAAGCTTTCAGCGCAGATGCTGTTGCAGGTGCACGACGAACTGATCTTCGAGGTGCCGGACGACGAGGTCGCGGCGACGTTGCCGGTGGTGCAGCACGTCATGCAGGACGCGCCATTCCCGGCCGTGCTGCTCTCGGTGCCGCTGCACGTCGACGCCAGGGCGGCCGATAATTGGGACGAGGCGCATTGATTTTCCTGCCTCTGCCGCTTGCGGGGGAGGCCGGCGTGCTCGAAGAGCGCGGCGGGTGGGGCTAACCACTTGCACCGGCATTCTCGTCGCGCATCGCCCACCACAGCCCTCCCCGGCAAGCGGGAGTGGAGGTCCACCGCCACCGGCGTGAAGTCTGCAATATTCGACCATCATCCATGCCATCTACGAAATGGCATCGTGAACAAATGCGCGCTAACCAGCCCAAATTCTCGCCCACGAGCCCCCCATGCCCCACCTCACCTCGCTGCTCGGTTTCGCCCTCGTCTCCTTCGGCATCGTGCTGACGCCGGGGCCGAACATGATCTACTTGATCTCGCGCTCGATTACGCAAGGCGCCGCGGCTGGCATCGTTTCGCTCGGCGGCGTGGCGCTCGGCTTTGTGTTCTACATGCTGTGCGCGGCGTTCGGCATCACCGCGCTGTTGTTCGCGGTGCCTTTCGCCTATGACGCGCTGCGGCTTGCCGGCGCGGCATATCTGCTATGGCTGGCGTGGCAGGCATTGAAGCCCAACGGCCGTTCGCCGTTTCAGGTGAAGGCGCTCAAGGTCGACGGGCCGCGCAAATTGTTTGCGATGGGCTTTGTCACCAATCTGCTCAACCCCAAGATCGCCATGCTGTATCTGGCGCTGCTGCCGCAATTCATCGATCCCGCGCAGGCCAGCGTGCTGACGCAATCGCTGGCGCTGGGCTCGATCCAGATCGCGATCAGCGTCAGCGTCAACGCCATCATTGCGCTCGCCGCCGGATCGATCGCGCTGTTCCTCGGCGCGCGGCCGACCTGGCTTTTGCTGCAGCGCTGGCTCATGGGCACCGTGCTTGCCGGCCTTGCGGTACGGATGGCGCTGGAAACGCGGCGGGCGTGACCTTTTTCACCTCGTCCCGCAAGCGGCGCGAGGGAGAAGGTCAGTCCAGCTTCGCTTCCATGCCGCGCTTGACGCCGGGCCGCGCCATCAGCGCGTTGTACCAGCGCTGGACATTCGGGAAATCGGCCAGGTCGACCTTGTGGCGCGGATGCCGCCAGGCCCAGCCGAGGATGGCGAAATCGGCGACCGACAGCGCGCCGGCGACGAACTCGCGATCCGCGAGGCGGCGATCCAGCACGCCATAGAGCCGGCGCGTTTCGGCCATGAAGCGCTTCAAGCCGTAGGCGCGGTCCTGCTCGTTCTCCAGCGCAATGAAGTGGTGCACCTGCCCCGGCATCGGCCCAAAGCCGCCCATCTGCCACATCAGCCATTCATAGACCGGGATGCGCTCGATCAGCGGCGCGGGCAGGAATTTGCCGGTCTTCTCGCCGAGATAGAGCAGGATCGCGCCGGACTCGAACACGCTGACGCGCTTGCCGCCGGGGCCATCGGGATCGACGATCGCGGGAATCTTGTTGTTCGGGCTGATGCAGAGGAAGTCGGGTGCCATCTGCTCACCCTTGGTGATGTCGATCGGGAAGACCTGGTAGGGCAGGCCCATTTCTTCCAGCGCGACCGAGATCTTGCGGCCGTTCGGCGTGTTCCAGGTGTGAAGTTCGATCGTCATTTCTTGTCATTCCTCTGCGACGCTGCGATATCACCTACCCCGGAACCTCGCGGCCCTACAACGGCGCTTTCCAGATGCCGTCCCCGCGCACGCGGGGACCCATAACCGCGAGTGTCCGTAATGGGCGAAGGCGCCGCCCCAGCTCAACCCAACGCAACCATCGGGGGTTATGGTCCCGGCTCGCGCGGAGCCTGTCATCGGGCGCGCGTTCGCGCGACCCGTTGGCCTGGCCGGGACGACGCATTTTGTGACTGTTGACGGCGCGGGTTCCGCTCTGGAATGTGCGGCCGTCCGTCGATAGATTGCGCCTCCCCACACGAGAGATCGCCTTGTCCAAATCAGCCTCCCGCGCCCGCCTCGCCGAGATCATCCGCAAACGCTCGTTCGGCCGCGGCGAAATCACACTGGCCTCGGGCCGCACCAGCAGTTTCTATTTCAACCTCAAGCCGACCATGCTGGATCCGGAAGGCGCCGCCTTGCTCGCGGAACTGACGTTTGAGGCGCTGAAGGACGACGGCCTCGATTATGTCGGCGGGCTGGAGATGGGCGCAGTGCCACTGGCCGGTGCGGTCGCGCAGCTCTCCTGGATCAAGGGCCACCCGATCGCGGCGTTCTTCGTGCGCAAGAAGCCGAAGGAGCACGGCGCGCGCCTTGCGGTCGAGGGGCTGGCGAAAGGCGAGAGCCTGCAAGGCAAGCGCGTGGTGATCGTCGAGGACGTTACCACCACTGGCGAATCGGCGCTGAAGGCGGTGGAAGCCGCGCGCGATGCCGGCGGCGAGGTTGCGCTGGTCCTCACCATGGTGGACCGCGAAGAGGGCGCCAGCGAAACCTTCGCGAAGGCCGGCCTGCCGTTCCGCTCGCTCTACAAGGCCAGCGAGTTCTTGAAGGACTGAGCGCGCACGTTGCTCGCGAACCGACGCGCGATCTTCTTCTCCCTCGCCCCGCTCTTGCGGGGAGAGGGTTGGGGTGAGGGGCTCTTCGCTCCACAAATTCGACAGACATAAATGCGGCGAGTCCCCCTCACCCGGATTCTCGCTTACGCGAGAATCCGACCTCTCCCCGCAAGCGGGGCGAGGTAAGGAAGCCCCGCGGCGATGGAGAAGCCGCTTTTCTTTCCCGCCACCCGGCCCTTGCTCATAGCTCGTTTACCATCCCGCACTAATGTGAATCAGGTCGGGGCACAGCCTGCCGCGGCGCGGTTAGTGGCGTGGGGTGGAGTAAGCGTTGCGTACAGAGTTGACTTTTCAGCGCATGCGGCGCCGCATGATGCTTGTTGCGACCGCGCTACTTGCCAGCTCCGCTGTGCTGGCGCCGCAAAACGCGTTCGCCGAAGGTCTGTTCGACCTGTTTTTCGGCGGCTTCCAGAAACAGCAGCGCCAAGCCCCGCCGCAAGCGAATTTTTTCGCCGATCCGTTCGGTCAGAACCAACCGCCGGCGGCGCCGCCGCGCCAGGTCACTTCGGGCGGCGGACCGGCCTTTTGCGTACGCAGCTGCGACGGCCGGTATTTTCCGCTGGCGCGCGGCAACGCAACGCCGGTCCAGATGTGCCAGGCATTTTGCCCGGCCAGTCCCACCAAGGTTTTCTTCGGCAGCAACATCGACGGCGCCACGTCCGCCAGCGGCGAGCGCTATGCCGACAGTGAGAACGCCTTCGCCTATCGCAAGGCGCTGCGCGCCGATTGCACCTGCAATGGTCGCGACGCCGCGGGCCTCGCACCGGTCGACCTGACGCTCGATACCTCGCTGCGTGCCGGCGACGTGATCGCCACCACCAACGGGCTGGTGGCCTATTCCGGCATCAAGGTCGGCAACAACCAGACCGCGGAATTCACGCCGGTGGCTTCCTATCCCGGCTTGACCGCCGAAGTGCGCGCCCGGCTCGGCGAGATGAAGGTGGCTCCGGTGACCGCGGAAACCGTCGCCAACGAAGCGCCGCTGACGGAAACTGCGCGCGACGTCGCGCTGCCGGTCACCGCGGTGCCGAAGACGGTTTCGACGCGGGCGAAACGCGCGGAAGTGAATTAGGCGATTACCCCAGTCGTCATTGCGAGGAGCGATAGCGACGACGCAATCCAGCCTTCCTTGTGGCTCCCTGGATTGCTTCGCTTCGCTCGCAATGACGGGAATCGTGAACTAGCCTCACCGCCCGACGATGACCCCGATCACATTCGGCGCCGACAGATATTTTTCCTCGATTTGCGCCCGCGCCGCGGCGCGATTCTCCGGCGTCAGCAGGCCGCGTTTCTCGGCGAGGATCATCCAGCAATAGCCCCACCAGTCCGTCAGCATGCCCTCGTCGTCGACGAGGTCGTAGCCTTGCTCGGCGGCGAAGATGCGGGCATGCGCCTCATCCAGCGAATCGAGAAAGACGTGGTCGGCGTCGCAGAACAGATCGTCGCTGAAATCGTCGGTGGTGTAGCCCCACACCGACATGCAGACGGCGTTGAATTCCCGGTCGATGGCGTCGTCGTCGACCGCTTGTCGGCGGGAGGTCTGATGCAGCCGCGACAGCGAGCGGGCGAAGTCGGCGATGCGGGTGAGCGCGAAGCAATCGAAGGCGATGGTGGACATGTAGTCCTCGAAATCTCGGATAGACCCTAGATATTGTGTTGGCACTGCGCCGAATCACTATGATATATCAAAGACTTGCTAAAGTGTTCTTAATTTGTTCCGGCGAAGAAGCGTCCCGGCTAATCGCAAACGCTGCGCCACTCGTACCGGCGCGTGGTCGGGTTGAGAACCTGCCGTTGCGAACACTGAGACGTTCCGACCGGCGGAATGACCAGCGGCTGCATCGGCGTCACCGCAGGCGGAACGAGAGCGCAGATCGTCACCGGGCAAACCGGCGGCACGTCAACCGAGCTTTCGCACAGCGGCTGCATTTCGCCATCGATGCAGCGACAGACACAGGAGGCCCGGGATTCGGCCGTCAGCAACAGCACGAAAGCCGCAACCAGCAACAGACGCATTGCACCGTCCCTGTACGAGCCGCGGGCGGCCTGCCTCGATCGGCTCACCGCGCCGACTAGCTTGTCAGCGCCAAGACCGGCGTCAAGTTCTCCAGCGGTCCGGCTGCGATGGCGGAGCCCTGAACCACACGGCAGGCGCGGCGACGACAAAATCGGCCCGGTCCTTGCATAAAAATCAAGCATGTACTGCACCGTTGACGCCCGGGGTGGGTTTCGATCGGGGACCAAGACGCGTATGATTCCACAGCGTTCAGTGGGGGATGTCCAAGTTGCCAGACCAACCTTTCCCGGTGAATTTTCCAGCACCCGGTCAGCCCATCGACGAGCTGGCGCTGGTCGAGATCAAGGGCGCAATCCTTGCCAAGCTGCGGCTTGCGATTGGCAAGGACGCTGGCATGGCGACCAAGCACGACTGGTACAAGGCGGCGGCATTGGCTCTGCGCGACCGCATCGTGCACCACTGGCTGACGGGGGAAAAGCAGAACTACGATGCCGGCCGCAAGCGGGTCTATTACCTCAGCCTGGAATTTCTGATCGGACGTCTGTTCACCGATGCGCTGAATAATATGGGGCTGCTTGCGGTGTTCGAGGCGGCCCTCGGCGACCTCGGCGTCGACCTCTCCGAATTGCGCAAATGCGAGCCGGATGCCGCGCTCGGCAATGGCGGCCTCGGACGGCTGGCGGCATGCTTCATGGAAAGCATGGCGACGCTCGCGATCCCCGCGATCGGCTACGGCATCCGCTACGATTTCGGCCTGTTCCGCCAGATCATCGCGCAGGGCTGGCAGCATGAATATCCCGATGAATGGCTGAGCTTCGGCAACCCCTGGGAATTCCAGCGGCCGGAGGTGGTCTATCACGTGCACTTCGGCGGCGGCGTCGAACACGTCGAGACCACGGGACGCGACCGCGCGATCTGGCATCCGGCGGAAACCGTGCAGGCGGTCGCCTACGACACCCCGATCGTCGGCTGGCGCGGCCAGCACGTCAACGCGCTGCGGCTGTGGTCGGCGCGTTCTCCGGATCCGTTAAAACTCGACGTCTTCAACGCCGGCGACTATCTCGGCGCCAGCGCCGAGGAGGCGCGCGCCGAGTCGATCTGCAAGTTCCTGTATCCGAATGACGAGAGCCCGGCCGGGCGCGAACTGCGGCTGCGCCAGGAATATTTCTTCGTCTCGGCCTCGCTGCAGGATCTGATCAAGCGCCACCTCGCAGCCGATGGGCAAATACGCGGCCTGGCCTCGAAAGTCGCGGTGCAGCTCAACGATACCCATCCGAGTCTCGCCGTCACCGAGCTGATGCGTATTCTGGTCGACCTCCACAACATCCGCTGGGACGACGCGTGGAAGATCACGGTCGACACGCTGTCCTACACCAACCACACGCTGCTGCCGGAAGCGCTCGAGACCTGGCCGGTCGAACTGTTCCAGCGGCTGTTGCCGCGTCATCTGGAAATCATCTACCGCATCAATGTCGCGCATCTGGCGCTCGCCGAGACGCGCTGCCCCGGCGACGTCGATTTCCGCGCCTCGGTCTCGCTGATCGACGAGAAGTCCGGCCGCAGGGTGCGGATGGGGCAGCTAGCGTTCGTCGGCTCCCATCGTATCAACGGCGTCTCGGCGATGCATTCCGACCTGATGAAGGAGACCGTGTTTCACGATCTCAACCACCTTTATCCCGGCCGCATCACCAACAAGACCAACGGCATCACCTTCCGGCGCTGGCTGATGCTGGCCAATCCGAAGCTGACCGATTTGTTGCGCGAGGCCTGCGGCGAGGCCGTGCTCGACGATCCGACCCGGCTTTCGCATCTCGAGGCCCGCGCCAGCGACAACGCGTTCCAGGAACGGTTCCGCAACGTCAAGCACCACAACAAGATCGTGCTGGCGCGGCTGATCGGCGAGCGCCTCGGCATCAAGGTCGATCCGGCGGCGCTGTTCGACGTCCAGATCAAGCGCATCCACGAATACAAGCGCCAGTTGCTCAACATCCTGGAAGCCATCGCGCTGTATCACGCGATCAAGGACGATCCGCAAGCCAACTGGGTGCCGCGCGTCAAGATCTTCGCCGGCAAGGCGGCGGCGAGCTATCGCTACGCCAAGCTCATCATCAAGCTGATCAACGACGTCGCCCAGGTCATCAACAACGATCCCGTCGTCGCCGGACGCCTGAAGGTGGTGTTCCTCGCCGACTACAATGTCAGCCTCGCCGAGGTGATCATTCCGGCGGCCGATCTTTCCGAACAGATTTCGACCGCGGGCATGGAAGCCTCCGGCACCGGCAACATGAAACTCGCGCTGAACGGCGCGCTGACCATCGGCACGCTGGACGGCGCCAATATCGAAATCCGCGACCATGTCGGCGCGGAAAACATCGCGATCTTCGGCATGGAGGCGCTGGACGTGACGGTGCGGCGCAAGCAGGGCCTGGATGCCACCGACGTGATCCGGCGCTCGCCAGGCCTGTCGCGCGCGATCAACGCGATCGGCAGCGGCGAATTCTCGCCCGGCGACGCCAGCCGGTTCGAATCGGTCGCGCATGCGCTGCGCCATCTCGACCATTACATGGTGAGCGCGGATTTCAATTCCTATTACGAGGCCCAGCGCGGCATCGACGCACGCTGGCAAGTGGCCCCGGCCTGGACGCGGGCCTCCATCCTGAACGTCGCGCGGATGCCGTGGTTCTCATCCGACCGCACCATCCGCGAATATGCGCAGGATATCTGGAACGTGCCGGTGCAGGGGCCCCTGCCGCAGGCAGCGCAGGCGCCCGGCGTGCAGCGCGGGGCGATCGGTTGATCCGATCGGCCCCGTCACCGCGGGCTACTTCCGACGTCATTGAATTGCGCGCAATTGCCGCGATGCTGTGCCGATGCTGACAACGCCGCCGCACCTTTTCGATGACGCCACGCGGGTGACCGCCGGCGACAGCCGCTGGCAGGGACGGACCAGCGACGACTAGTGAGCTTTTGTCGGCCCGTTCGGCGGCGCCACCGCGGCCACCATCCTGCGGGCGTTGATCGACCATCCCGAGCGATCCGGCGATCCGCTGTCGCTGACCGTCAATTTCTGCGCGCCGATCGCGCCAGGCCCGTTCGATCTCGATGTGCGTCTGGTCAGGGCCAACCGGTCGACGCAGCACTGGTGTGTCGAGCTGACCCAGGGCGGACCCGAAGTTGGCGCGCTGGCGACCGCGGTGTTCGCCGCGCGCCGTCCGTCATGGTCGCATCAGGCGGCGGACTTTCCGAACGGCCCGCCGTTCGAGCAAATCGCGCCATTTCCGCGAATAAAAGCCTCCTGGGCCAACCAGTATGATTTTCGCTTCGTCGAGGGCGAGACGGATTTCAGGGCGGGGCAAAAACAGGCGCCGGGAAGCGCATTTTCGAAATGCTGGATCGGCGACCGAATGCCGCGCAAGATCGACATGCTGTCGCTGATGGCGATGTCAGACGCGTTCTTCGGCCGCATCTTTCACGAGCGGGGCGAACTGGTGCCGTTCGGAACGGTGTCGCTGACGACCTATTTTCACGCCGATGCCGCGGATCTTGCCGCCGAGGAATATCAGCCGCGTTCTTGCCGTCGCCGACGCCAACATCTTTCACAAGAGTTATGGCGACCAGACCGGCGCGCTGTGGTCGCCGAATGGCCGCCTGCTCGCAACCACCACCCAGATCGCGTATTTCAAGGCGTAGCCTGGAGCAAGATCGGTTCTGATCGAATCAGAACTGACGCTCCAACCTTCTATTTTGACGCGTTTTCTTCACGCGAACCGGTAGCCACTTCGCTCGAAAACGCTCCAGCGGCCGCTCACAGCTTCTGCGAAAGTCCGGCATAGAAGCCGCGGCGTGCGCCGAATTGCGGGGCGAACACGCCGATGCCGCTGCCGTCGCGGAGTTCATAGATCTTGTCGAACAGATTGACGACGTCGAACCGCAGCGTGGTCGGCTTGGCCGCCTGGAAAACCTGAAAGTCCCGCGCGATTCCGAGATTGGCCGTCACGTAGGGCTCGTTGAACGACGAGTTCGCAAACCCGTTAGGCAGGCCGCTGCCATATTTCATGTTGATGGAAAACAGCGTTTGGTCCCAGCGGTAGGAGGCACCGGCCGATCCCGTCAGCATCTGAAAGTCATCGGTGTAGTGATAATGGGTCAGCAGAAAAGCGTAGACATCGGGATCGAGCACATACTGGTTGGAAACCGGATCGGTCGCGCGGGTGATGTTGAAGGCAAAATTGGCATAGGCGCTGAAATTGCCATTCTGATATTTCGCCTTGGCCTCCACGCCTTCGCTGTAACCGCGCGCCCAGTTGAACTGGGTCAGCACCACCGCCTGTCCGAACTGGCCATCATCGATCTGGTCGGTCGCGATCTTGTAATAGGCATCGAGTCCCACCGTGAGACCCGGAAGCAGCTTCTGGTCGACCCCGACGTCGAAATAATGCGACCGCTCCGGCTTGACCGGATCGCTGTTCGGCACCGCCGGCTGGTTCGTGGTGTTGGTGAACAGCGCAAGGTTCGCCTGCCCCGCCTGCGCCTGCATCGGCGGCGTGAAATAACGGGCGTAACCGGCATGGAAGGTGGTGCCGTCAAACGGCTTGTACACCAATGCGGCGCGTGGGCTGAACTGGTTGGCGCTGACGAACTGGTACAATTGATCGAAGCGAATGCCGTAATTGAGGGTGAGCTGCCTGGTGAGCTTCCACTCGTCCTGCACGTAGCCGCCGAGATTCCAGCCCAGCAGCGAATGGGAATCGTCGATGGTGAACGGCGTCGGCGAAATCGCTCCGGTCGTTGGATCAACCGGAAGCACGGTGGCGACGTTGGCGCTATTGGTCTTCTCCGCGGTCACCATATAGCCGAACCGGATAGTATGCGCCCGGTTCAACTCGTAAGACGCGTCGAACTGGTTGCCGTACATCTGGCTTGCGCGGGTGACATCCGAAGCGATGTTGTTGAATGCGAGATCGCCCGGCACGTCGGGAATGAAATGCACCTTGGCGTAGCGGGAAAATACCGAGAACTGGCTGTCGATCACATCGCCTTTGGTCTGCAGCGCGACCATGTTGAAATAATACTGGTCAACCTCGTGTTCATTCAGCGTCGACGAACTCAGATCAGTCGGCCCGAAATCGCCGAGCGGCATCTGATTGGGATTGGTGGGGATCTGGAACGTGCTGTAGGCGGCGCCCGAGATCACGCTCAGACGCATCGAATCGTTGAGCGCCGTCGAGACATAGGCGAAGAACTTGCCCTGATCGGTGTGATCGTGCAGCGCATTGACCGACGAGGTCGTATTTTCGATGCCGAGGTTGTTCCAGTTGCCGCGGCCGGAGAAAAAGTACTGGGTATTTTCGACGCTGCCGCCATAGTCGAAACTCGGCGTGATCGTCGAGTTGCTGCCGCCATAGATGCTGACGCTGCCGCCGGGCGTGGAAAAGGCCCGGCTGGTGATGTCGAGGACGCCGGCGGTACGAAGCCCGTACTGGGCCGGCAGCGTGCCGGTCAGCAGCGACAGGCTGCCGATGAAATTGGTGTCGATCGCCGGACCCAGACCCGAGACGCCTTCGGGAAGCACCAGTCCGTTGATCCGGGTCTGCACATTGGCGTACTCGCCACGAACGTGAAAATTCGGGTTGGAGACGGCAAAGTCGTAGTTGACCCCGGGAAATTGCAGCACCAGCTTGTCGACCGGGGTGTTGTCGCCTTGCGGCGCGCTTTCGATTCCCGCTCGGTCGATCGTCGTGGACGACGCGCCGAGCTTGGTCAGAACATGCTCGCGCGACGCATCGAAGCCCTGCATCTTGCGGTCCAGCGCCGCCTGCGCCGGTGTCGGCGCGCCCGCGCCGGCCACGGGGGCTTCCTGCGCCGGCTGGCCGGCGCGGCCGGTGCCACCGGCCGAAGCCATCCGCGCCGGGGCCGCGCGCTTTGCCGCCTCCCGCTTGGGCTTTTTCGCGGGGTCGACAACCACAATAGCCGGAAGATCGGTCGCGGCGGCGACCTGTGCCGAGGCCGCATTAGGACCGCTCAGGCCGAGCAGACCCGCCGCGGCGCCGCAGGTGAGCATGGCCGCCGAGCTTCGGGACAGGATGCTGGTTTGCCGGGCGCTGCGCCACGCGCCATCGCTCAAGACATCCATGGCAAGACACACTCAAGCGCCGGCATCGGTCCCTCAATTCGCGGAGATCAGAACTCGCTGAAATGAGTGAGAACCAACGCTTCGGTGCGATATGCCGCTGATTGTCAAAAACCTCAAATGGAATAGGTCTAACGGCAATTTAGAATGGAAATAATCTAGAACGGAAATAATCCGAAAACATCATGCGAACGATGAAAGCAAAAACCGCGGGCTCGCCGCCGGCGGTCTTGCAGATGCAGCCTCGCTACGCAACATCGTCACACAGTCGGCTGGCGACGCGCGGATCTCAATGCAAAAGGACGGCCGCGAGGGCCGCCCTTCTTGTTCTTATTCGCGGAACCGGCCGTAGCCTCACTCCGCCGCGAGCTTCACATCGGGCGCGGCGGCGCGAACGTCGGCGTCGACCACGCTCTCGAACTTGGCGAAGTTCTTCTGGAACATGCCGACCAGCGCACGCGCGGTCTTGTCGAACTCGGCCTTGTCCTTCCAGGTGTTGACCGGATTGAGGATTTCGGTCGGCACGCCCGGCAACGCGGTCGGCACCGCGAAGCCGAAATATTGGTCGGTGCGGAATTCGACGTTGCGCAAGCTGCCATCCAGCGCCGCCGTCAGCAGCGCGCGGGTCACCTTGATCGGCATCCGGCTGCCGGTGCCGTATTTGCCGCCGGTCCAGCCGGTGTTGACCAGCCAGCAATCGACGTTGTGCCGGGCAATCAGCTCGCGCAGCATGTTGCCGTAGACCGAGGGGTCCAGGGGAAGGAACGGCGAGCCGAAGCAGGTCGAGAACTCCGGCTGCGGCTCGGAGCCCAAGCCGCGTTCGGTGCCCGCCACCTTCGCGGTGTAGCCTGACAGGAAGTGATACATCGCCTGCGCCGGCGTCAGCTTGGCGATCGGCGGCAGCACGCCGAACGCATCGGCCGCGAGCATCACCACATTCTTCGGCTGCCCGGCGCGGCCGGTGCGCGAGGCGTTGGGAATGAAATCGAGCGGATAGGCCGACCGGGTGTTCTCGGTCTTCGAGCCGTCGTCGAAATCCGGCACCCTGGTGTCCTCGTCGAGCACCACATTCTCCAGCACCGCGCCAAAGCGCTTGCTGGCGGCGTAAATCTCAGGCTCGGCTTCCTGCGACAGCTTGATGCATTTGGCGTAGCAGCCGCCCTCGAAATTGAAGATGCCGTCCCTGCCCCAGCCGTGTTCGTCGTCGCCGATCAGCGTGCGCTTGGGATCGGCCGAGAGCGTGGTCTTTCCGGTTCCGGACAGGCCGAAGAAGATCGCCGCATCGCCCGCGGGGCCGACATTGGCCGAGCAGTGCATCGGCATCACGCCCTTGGCCGGCAGATAATAATTTAGCGTGGTGAACACCGACTTCTTCATCTCGCCGGCATAATAAGACCCGCCGATCAGGACGATCTTGCGGGCGAAATCGATCGCGACCACGTTCTCCGAGCGCACGCCGTGGCGTTTGGGATCGGCGCGGAAGCTCGGAATGTCGATGATGGTCAGTTCGGGTACAAAATCCCTGAGCTCGGACAGCTGCGGGCGGATCAACAGCGTGCGGATGAACAACGAGTGCCAGGCGAGTTCGGTGACGACCCGGGTCTTGATCTGGAAGCTCGGATCGGCGCCACCGTAAAGGTCCTGCGCGAACAGTGTCATGCCTTCGGCATGCTTGATGAAGTCGGCATACAGCGCTTCGAACTGTTCCGAGGTGATCGACTGGTTGCCGGCCCACCACATGTTCTTGTCGGTGGTCGCATCGCGAACCGTGAACTTGTCCTTGGGGCTGCGACCGGTGAAGTCACCGGTATCGGCGCACAACGCGCCATCGGCCGACAACACCGCTTCGCCAGCGGAAAGCGCGTACTGGTAAAGTTGCGGCGCTCCCAGGTTCCAGTGCACCCGTTTGAGATTCTTTAAGCCGAACTTGTCGGCACCGAAGGCGCCGTTGCGTATTCCCGTCTCTTGCACTGAAAACTCCTCCTAGAACCCGCGTAACTCGATCGCGCGAATGCCGCCAAGACGCGCCTCTGTCGCGGTGACCGTCAATTCAATATAGCCGTCCGGCCTTGGTCCGGCGATCTATTATTGGGGATCGCCGCGCTTGCCAAGCCGATCCCTTGGTATTTGGTTTATTCCGAGGCGAGCCATTGATCCCAGCTCAAAATTGTATGCTGCAGCGCGGGCTGGACGGGATCAGCCGGGTCTTTTTCGCGCGACAATCGGCCGCGATCCCGGCCCATCCTCCGCACCGCAACGTTATTGCACCGCACAATCTGCTGAATTGAGCGGGCCGCCCCTTCGCCGGCGCAGCGCCTCGGCCCGGCCGGTCCAGGAATCGGATTTCAGAATATCGAAGGTCGAGGTCGTGAGCCGGGTCGCGCGCGTTTCGACCGGACCTGGCCGCGTCGCATACGGCTGATGCGCAAGCGCCAGATCGAACAGCGCGGACTTGCCGGAGACACTATGGCTTCGCCGACATCAACACCGCGGCTGAAGGCGGCGATGGCCGGATTTCATGACGCGCTCGCCTCACCCTTTGTTCGCGGCGAGCGAGCGCCGGCTATGGTTTCACCCGCGCATCTTCCGCAAGCCTGACCAGCATCTTCCGCAGCTCTCCCGGCCCGGTGACCCGCGCCGGAAAATCCAGCCGCAAGGTGTTGCCGCCGGCCTGCAGGTCGATCCCGTCGGGATCGCACCCGGTGCAGCGCCAATCGGCGGCATTCGCCCCGAGCAGCCTGGTCGCATAGAGGTTAGTCGCGTCACGATGATCGGCGTTCATGTGGTCGACGGCGCCCTGCTCGGCATCCAGCAGGGCCCCGGCATCGGAAACATCGGTCAGAAACTGTTCGGGCTTGAGATCGACGATCCGCCCGAAACCGGCGACCAGATGCGTGCCGCTCGGCCGGATCCGGAAGAAGGAAAAATCCGCGAAATCGACAAAAGCTTCCGCCGACGGATGGGCGTTGAGGTAGCGCCGGCGCACGATCTCCAGATCCGGGCCTGCGGCCTGCTCGGCTCGGCCCGCCAGCATGATCCGTGCTCCCTCCAGCGGATCACCCTCGGCGCGCTCGTCCAGCATCAGGGAGACCCGGGCATCGCCGAGCAGGTTTCGCGTGTGCACCGCCAGGCGTGAAATCAGCAGGATCGGCGAGCCATCGGGGTGGCTTGCGACATTCACCAGCGAACAATAGGGATCGCCGCTGCCGGCCATCAGGGTCGCCAGCGCCCCCTGCCGGCTGCGGCGGAGCAGCGACCGGGCCAGCCGGCCGGCGTCGAAATCAGCGGTGGGTTGCATCGGTCACCTCGGCACATCTCATTGCAATAAGGGCCTTTTCCCGGCAAAAATGGTATCTATATAGGCTGGAACCCGAGCTTATAACTCGACCGATTGCGGAACCCGTCACACTTCAGCCCAGCTTGCATTGCTCGTTGACCGGGTTCAAAGCCCACTTGTGCGGCGTATCACCGAATTGCTCGCCGTTTCGGACACCTAGTACCTGAAAGCAGGCTCATGCCCACAATCGCCTTGGTCGACGACGACCGCAACATTCTCACATCCGTCTCGATTGCGCTTGAGGCCGAAGGCTATCGCATCATGACCTATACGGATGGTGCGTCCGCGCTGGACGGCTTCCGCACCAGTCCGCCGGACCTTGCGATCCTCGACATCAAGATGCCGCGCATGGACGGCATGGAAACGCTGCGGCGGCTGCGGCAGAAATCCGATCTGCCGGTGATCTTTCTCACCTCCAAGGACGAGGAAATCGACGAACTGTTCGGCCTCAAGATGGGCGCCGACGATTTCATCCGCAAGCCGTTCTCGCAACGCCTGCTGGTCGAGCGCGTGAAGGCCGTGCTGCGCCGCGCGGCGCCGAAGGATCCGACCGCCGTGCCGAAGGAAACCGACGCCAAGGCACTGGACCGCGGCCTGCTGCGCATGGACCCTGAGCGCCACACCTGCACCTGGAAGAACGAACCGGTGACGCTGACGGTAACCGAGTTTCTCATCCTGCAGGCGCTGGCCACGCGCCCCGGCGTGGTGAAAAGCCGCAATGCCCTGATGGACGCGGCCTATGACGATCAGGTCTATGTCGACGACCGCACCATCGACAGCCACATCAAGCGGCTGCGCAAGAAGTTCAAGGTCGTGGACGACGATTTCGAGATGATCGAAACCCTGTACGGGGTAGGATACCGCTTCAAGGAAACCTGATCGGCGAGCACTTCACGCGCGGTTTGTTAACTGACGCCGCCGCGCGTCTGGGGTAGGATGCGACGGCAATACGCATCGCGGGACCTTTCGAAACAACCGGCGGTTTTGGCCATTGCTTGATCGAACGCAGCCTGATCCAAGCCTGAATGCCGAGGACGCCTCGTCGTCCGTCGTTCTGGATACCGTTGGCGCCGACAGCCCGCCGGTGCCGGGCTGGCAGCGGCTGGTTGGCTGGCTCCGCCGGATCGGTCAGTTCTTTTTCACGCTCAGCTTCTCCAGCCTGACGCGCCGCATCGTTTCGCTCAACCTTGCCGGCCTGGTCGCCCTGGTGGCGAGCATTCTCTATCTTTCGCAATTCCGCGCCGGTCTGATCGACGCCCGGGCGCAAAGCCTGCTGGTGCAGGCCGAGATCATCGCCGGCGCGATCGCGGCATCGGCGACGGTCGAGACCAACACCATCACCATCGACCCCGACCGGCTGCAGGATCTGAAACCCGGTGAAACCTACGGCGCACCGGACGAATATTCCGGGCTGGATTTTCCGATCAATCCGGAGCGCGTCGCGCCGGTGCTGCGCCGGCTGATTTCGCCGACCAAGACCCGCGCCCGCATTTACGACCGCGACGGCGGCCTTATCCTCGACAGCCGCAATCTCTACGGCCGCGGCGACGTGCTGCGCTTCGAATTGCCGCCGCCGTCGGTGGAGAAGCCGGGCATCGCCGAACGGACGATGATCGCGGTCCGGACCTGGCTCAATCGCGGCGACCTGCCGCTCTATCGCGAACTCGGCCCGGAGAACGGCAACGGCTACCATGAAGTCGCGCAGTCCCTGAACGGCCAGAAGAGCAGCATGGTGCGCGTCAACGACCGCGGCGAGGTGATCGTTTCGGTCGCGGTGCCGGTGCAGCGCTTTCGCGCGATCCATGGCGCCTTGATGCTCTCGACCCAGGGCGACGACATCGACCAGATGGTGACCGCCGAACGCCTCGCGATCCTGAAGGTCGGCGGCGTCGCTTCCGCCGTCATGATCGTCTTGTCATTGCTGCTGGCGAGCACCATCGCCGGCCCGGTGCGGCGGCTTGCCGACAGCGCCGAACGTGTCCGGCGCCGGATCCGGACCCGGGTCGAGATTCCCGATTTCACCCGCCGCCGCGACGAGATCGGACATCTCTCCGGTGCGCTGCGCGACATGACGGACGCACTCTACAACCGGATCGAGGCGATCGAGATGTTCGCCGCCGACGTCGCCCATGAACTGAAGAACCCGCTGACGTCGCTGCGCTCCGCGGTCGAGACGCTGCCCCTGGCGCGCAACGACAACAGCCGCGCGCGGCTGCTGGCGGTGATCGAACATGACGTCAAGCGGCTCGACCGGCTGATATCCGACATCTCCGATGCGAGCCGGCTCGATGCCGAACTGCAGCGGCAGGATATGACGTCGGTCGATCTTCGACGCCTCCTGACCGCGCTGGCCTCGGTCGCCAATGAAACAAGGCGCGGCAACAATATCGCCGTCGAGTTGCGCTTCGAAGGGCGCGGGCCCCACGACACCTTCTCGGTACCGGGGCACGATTCGCGGCTCGGACAGGTGATCTCCAACCTGTTGTCCAACGCCCAGTCGTTTTCCGAGGCCGGCGGCAAGGTGCGGCTCGTCTGCCGGCGCGTGCGATCGGAAATTGAAATCATTGTCGATGATGACGGGCCGGGGATTGGCGAAGATGCGCTGGAGCGGATCTTCGAGCGCTTCTACACCGACCGACCGCACCAGGGCTTTGGCCAGAATTCGGGTTTGGGGCTGTCGATCTCCAAACAGATCGTGGAGGCCCATGGCGGACGCATATGGGCCGAGAATCGTGCCGGTCCGCTCGGCGCGGATGGCGAGACAACCATCGCCGGCGCGCGTTTTGTGGTCAGGCTTCCCGCGCCATGACGAACGCCGGCGGCGCCAGCGTCCATGCCTCCGCGGTGCTGGTGGGAAACCGCGCGGTGCTGATCCGCGGGCCGTCGGGATCCGGCAAATCGCGCCTCGCCTTCGATCTCATCCTGGCCGGGCGCTCCGGGCAAATCGCGCCGGCCATGCTGATCGGCGATGACCGCGTCCACCTCGGAGCAAGCGGCGGCCAGCTCATCGTCCGGCCGGCACCGGCGCTGGCCGGCCTGATCGAAATTCGTGGACTCGGCATTCGCCGCTGCGACTATGCCGATGAGGCGCCTGTCTGTCTGGTCGTCGATCTCGAGGCCGCGGATGCGGCGCGGCTGCCAGCGCCCGAAGCCTTGCTGGCCCAAATTTCAGGTATTGAGATACCGCGGATTCCCGTTGGCAAAGGCTTTGCGGCGATTCCGCTGGTGATCGCTGCCCTCACCATGACCATAAGTTCACCTTCCACCGGGCTTTCGGCGGATTGTTCGAAGGGAATTGGTAACCATATCAGTCCCACTATCGCGACCGAATAGACCGGCGCTGCCTCCCTTCCCAAGCGTTATTTCCGGGAGAATCGCGAAGATCCCCTCTTGCGCGGGGGCTCTGGATGGTCAAAGTGGCGCGTTCGTGCGGTGCACCAAAAGGCACCCGCGAGGAGTTTCCGATGATTGGTCTAGTACTTGTGACCCATGGGCGCCTGGCCGACGAGTTCAAGGCGGCGCTGGAACATGTGATGGGTCCGCAAAAACAAATCGAAGCCGTCACGATCGGCGCCGAAGATGATTCCGATTTGTGTCGAAGCGACATTATCGAAGCGGTCAATCGCGTCGACAGCGGCGATGGCGTCGCCATCCTTACCGACATGTTCGGTGGAACCCCTTCCAATCTTGCGATCTCCTGCATGAGCCGCCCGAAAGTGGAAGTGCTCGCGGGGATCAATCTTCCGATGCTGGTCAAACTCGCCAAGGTCCGCGAAGAGCGGTCGCTCCCCGACGCCATCGCCATGGCGCAGGAAGCCGGCCGCAAATACGTGACCATCGCGAGCCGGGTTCTCGCCGGCAAATGAGCGACGACGCGTCGCCCGAGAATATTCCCGGGCCGAGGGTCCCGGCAGACGCCGTTTCCCGCGAAATTCCAATCATCAACAAACGCGGCCTCCACGCACGGGCTTCCGCAAAATTCGTCCAGATGGTCGAGCGCTTCAATGCCGAGGTGTGGGTGACCAAGGGCGGTGAGACCGTCGGCGGCACTTCGATCATGGGGCTGATGATGCTGTCCGCGGGGCCGGGCACATCGATCGTGGTGTCCGCGATCGGACCGGAGGCGCAAAGCGCGATCGACGCGATCACCGAACTGGTTGCCAGCAAGTTCAACGAAGAAGGCGCGTGAGCGTACTCCCTCGCCCCGCTCTTCGCCGGGTCGAGACGGGCGAAGCTCGCTCTTAGAGGCAAAAGGAAATCACTTCCCCGGCGGCACGATATAGACCTTCCAGCTGATCGCCGGACCGGGGTGTCCGTGGAAGAAGCGCTGCGTGGTGATCGTAACCTGCTCGGCGTCCTTGCCGTTGGCCGCCATCCAAGCCTCGCAGACCGGCAACCGCCCGTCCGAGGTATCGCAGATGCCGATAAAGCCGAGCCGCCTGGCCTCATCGAGCGAGGTCAACCCCGACGACCAGACTTCGCCCGGCGTAAACGGCGCGGGATGATCCGCACTGTAAAACGTCATCGGCTCGCCGACCTCCGTGGTGCCGGCGACCACGGCCCAGCGCGAGCGAAAGCGCATATGCCATTCTTGCGTCAATTCGTGGGCAAGCTGGGAGCGCGCGCCGTAGCTCGCAGCGGCATTGGGATTTTCCGCCATCTCGCGGGCGGCGATGTAGGGTGAGGCCACCAGCGTGGCCAGCGTGAGCAGAAGCCAGATCGCGGCAATGCGGAACAATGCAATCTTCGGCAGGCGCAGTGCAGGAGCAGCGACCAGCGCCAGCGGGGTCAGAAAGAACAGCGAGATGCCCCAATCGGTCTTCATATAGACCGTGAAGAACAGGCCGCCGAGCGGCGGCCCGACCGCGACCACGATCTGGATGATCCAGATATTGAGCGCCTGCGACCTGTTCACGCCGGCGTTCGCGCCGCGCGACCAGATGCGTGTCAACGCCGCCGACGGGCGCACCAGCCTCGTCCAGACGAGCGCCAGCGCCGCCAGCGTCACCGGCACGGCGAGCAGCGCCAGATTATGCCCGACATAGCCGAGAACCAATTGCGCGCTCTGCGCGCGGCTGGAAAGCCCATAGACGTCGCCGGCATAGGTCAGCGGCACGAAGTCGACTTCCTTCAGCCACATCAGATGCGGAATCATCGCAAGCGTAGCCACCGCAATCGCGACCCATGGTGCCGGCGAGCGCAGGAATTTGAGCCGGTCAGGATGCATCAGCGCGGCGAGGCCGACCGCGCCGATCATGGTCAGCACCCAGTATTTCGTCATCAGCGCCAGAGCGCCGGCAAGGCCCAGCCACAGGCCGGAGCGCGCGGTGCGCTTCTCGAACGCATGCAGATAGGCCAGCACCACAAGCGGCAGGGTGACGAGCTGCAGCAGGTCCGGGTTGTACTTGAAGCCCTTGAAATTGAAGATCGGATAAAGCGCGAGCAGCACCACGACGAAGAATGCGCGGCGGTAGTCGACCACGCGCAGCGCGATCAGCCAGCAAATCACCAGACCGCAGCCGAGGGTCGCCATCGCCAGCGCGTACGCGGCCCAGTCGGCGACCGGGAACATCCGGAACCAGAGGCCGGCAATCCAGCCCGCCAGCGGCGGGTGCTTGCCATAGCCGAGCTGGAATTTCTGGCCCCAGGCGAAGGCTTCGGCGACATCCATGTGGACGTCCTGCGCCGCCTTGAGATTGATCAGGATGAAGGTCCACAGCACCGCATGGGCGGTGGCAAAGCCGATCACCAGCCACGGCGCGGCCTTGCGGTCGGACGCCGATGCCGCCAGCCACGCCGCCAGCCGGCGCAGGCTCGGCCGGCGGCGGCGCGCACGCGAAGCGGCGGGCAAAAATGATGCAGTTGACATGCCCCGTGCGTAGCGCGTTTTTCACCCGAGTGGAATCAGCTTGGCGTGAAGAAGCCCCGCCAAAACGGCGTAATTTGGTTGCCGCACGGGAACGCGAATGCTATCCCGCGCCCATGACATCCATCCCTATTTCCAACATCCGCAACTTCGCCATTGTTGCGCATATCGACCATGGCAAATCGACGCTGGCCGACCGCCTGATCCAGACCACCGGAGGGTTGCAGGCGCGCGAGATGAAGGAACAAGTGCTCGATTCCATGGATATCGAGCGCGAGCGCGGAATCACCATCAAGGCGCAGACCGTGCGGCTGACCTATCCGGCCAAGGACGGCAAGACCTACATCCTCAATCTGATCGACACGCCCGGCCATGTCGACTTCGCCTACGAGGTTTCGCGCTCGCTGGCGGCCTGCGAAGGCTCGCTGCTCGTGGTCGACGCCAGCCAGGGCGTCGAGGCGCAGACGCTCGCCAACGTCTACCACGCGCTCGACGCCGGCCATGAGATCGTGCCGGTGCTCAACAAGATCGATCTGCCGGCCGCCGAACCCGATCAGGTCAAGCAGCAGATCGAGGACGTGATCGGCATCGACGCGTCCGACGCGGTGATGATCTCGGCGAAAACCGGGCTTGGCATCGACGAGGTGCTGGAAGCCATCGTGAACCGGCTGCCGCCGCCGAAGGGCGACCGCGAGGCCTCGCTGAAGGCGCTGCTGGTCGACAGCTGGTACGACGTCTATCTCGGCGTCGTGGTGCTGGTGCGGATCGTCGACGGCGTGATGAAGAAGGGCCAGCGCATCCGGATGATGGGCACCAACGCCGCGTATGATGTCGAGCGCGTCGGCTTCTTCACCCCGAAGATGACGCAGATCGATGAACTCGGCCCCGGCGAGATCGGTTTCATCACCGCCGCGATCAAGGAAGTGGCCGACACCCGCGTCGGCGACACCATCACCGACGACCGCAAGCCGGTGACCGATATGCTGCCGGGATTCAAGCCGGCGATCCCGGTGGTGTTCTGCGGCCTGTTCCCGGTCGACGCCGACGATTTTGAAACCTTGCGCGCGGCGATGGGAAAATTGCGGCTCAACGACGCCAGCTTCTCATTCGAAATGGAAACCTCCGCCGCGCTCGGCTTCGGTTTCCGCTGCGGCTTCCTCGGACTGTTGCATCTGGAAATCATCCAGGAGCGGCTGAGCCGCGAATTCGATCTCAACCTGATCGCGACCGCGCCATCGGTGATCTACAAGATGCGCCTCACCGACGGGCAGGTGATCGAGATCCACAACCCGATCGACATGCCCGACGTGGTGAAGATCGCCGAGATCGAGGAGCCGTGGATCGAAGCCACGATCCTCACGCCGGACGAATATCTCGGCAGCGTGCTGAAACTATGCCAGGACCGGCGCGGCGCGCAGAAGGAACTCACTTACGTCGGCAACCGCGCGATGGTGAAATACGAGCTGCCGCTCAACGAAGTGGTGTTCGATTTCTACGACCGCCTGAAGTCGGTCTCGAAGGGTTATGCCTCGTTCGACTATCATCTCACCGACTACAAGCCGGCCGACCTCGTCAAGATGCAGATCCTCGTCAACAACGAGCCGGTGGATGCGCTGTCGATGCTGGTGCACCGCCAGCGCGCCGAGGGCCGCGGCCGCGCCATGGTCGAGAAGATGAAGGAACTGATCCCGCCGCACATGTTCCAGATTCCGATCCAGGCCGCGATCGGCGGCAAGGTGATCGCGCGCGAGACCGTGCGCGCGCTGCGCAAGGACGTCACCGCGAAATGCTATGGCGGCGACATCACCCGCAAGCGCAAGCTTCTGGAGAAGCAGAAGGAAGGCAAGAAGAAGATGCGGCAGTTCGGCAAGGTCGACATTCCGCAGGAAGCCTTCATCGCCGCGCTGAAGGTGGATAGCTGAGGGGACGATTTTCCTTTTTTATCGTCCTTTCCGTGTCACGCCCTGCTCGTCGTGCTCGGACTGGCGCGATGAAGGACATGCAGCCCGCGCATCCCTTATCCCGCCGCCCCATCTTGATCCGCGCCGCCAGATGGACCAACATGCCCCTTAATTGATCACTCGATAAGGGCAAGGAAACGTCATGAATAAGCCCGCAGCGTTGGGCCTCATCGAGCGCGCAAAGACGCTGGCACCCTTGATCGCGCGCGAGGCCGACGAGATCGAGCGGACGCGGCGCCTCACCCAGCCGGTGGTTTCCGCCCTGATCGAAAACGGGCTCTATCGCTCGCTGCTGCCGCAGAGCCTCGGCGGCGCCGAGGCGCCGCCGGAAGTTTTCATGCAGATGCTGGAGGAGGTCGCGAAGGCCGACGCCTCCACGGCGTGGTGCCTCGGCCAGTGCTCGGTTTGCGCCATGACGGCGGCCTATCTCGACGCCGACGCGGCGCGCGAGATTTTCGGCCAGCCGAACGACATCCTCGCCTGGGGCGCGATCGCCAACGAGGTGCATGTCGTTCCCGGCGGCTATCGCATCACCGCGCGCTGGGATTTCGCCAGCGGCTCCCGCCAGGCGAACTGGCTCGGCGCCCATGTCCAGGTCGTCGAAGCCGACGGCACCAAAAGGCTGAAGCCGAACGGCACGCCGGAAATACGCACCATCGTCTTTCCGGCGACAAGCGCCACCATGTACGACGTCTGGGACGTGATCGGCCTTTCCGGTACCGGCACCAACTCCTATTCGGTCGAGGATCTGTTCATCCCGGAAAAGCACGCCGCGCTGCGCGACGATTTCACGGCGCTGCGGGAAAAAGGGCCGCTCTACGGCATCACCACCTACAGCATGTTCGGACTGGGCTTCGCCGCCATCTCGCTCGGCGTCGCTCGCGCCACGCTCGATGCGGCGATCGACCTGGCGCGCGGCAAGGCCACGGTGGGTCTCAAGGCGATGCGGGAGAACAACGCCGTTCAGGGCCTGATCGGCCGCACCGAAGGCAATTTGCGCGCGGCACGCGCCTATCTCTACGCGACAGCCGCCGAGGCCTGGCATGATCTGACCCATACGGGAAAGATCTCGGAGGAGCGCCGGGCGGCGCTTCGCCTCGCCTCGACCTGGACCATCCATCAGTCAGCCGCGGTGGTCGATACCGCCTATCACATGGCCGGCGCCACCGCCGTGTTCAAGGCCAACAAGTTCGAGCGCCGCTTCCGCGACATGCATGCCATCGCGCAGCAGATCCAGGCCCGCGACACCCATTACGAGGACGTCGGCCGATCGATCCTGACGGCCAGCCCCGTCGCGCGCGGACCAACGACTTAAAGCGCGGCTTCGGCACCGAATTGATGTCTGGAGGCGGCCTACTCACCGCCGATCGCCGCGCGGTGGAAAAGAACGCGTGCGGGATGCGGCCTCACGGCCTTGCGACCGCAAAAGCCAGCAAAAGCAATCAGATGTTAAACACTTTCTGGGACCTTCCGGGCTACTCCAGTCGCGGAGCTCCGGTTTCCCCATGTTTCAACTTCGATCGATTGCGGCCCGCTTAATGCTCGCCATTTCGCTGACCGTTGCGGCGGCCTGCGGAATCCTCGGAACGTTTTCGATCATGCAAGAGCGCGCCCTGACGCGGCTTGCGCTCGACCAGCAGCTCAAGCTGCAATATGACAGCGTCATCGCCGCCCTCGATTATGAGGGCCGGGCGGCGCTGGCGGTCAGCGCCGTGATCGCCAATCTGCCACCCGTGGCGGACGCGGTTGCCAAAGGCGACCGTGACGCGCTGTTGCCGCTGCTGCAAGCACCGTTCGCGGCATTGAAGTCACAGGGCATGCCGCTGATCAGTTTCCATACCCCGCCGGCCACCGCCTTCTTCCGGGTTCACCAGCCGAAACTGTTCGGCGAGGACATCTCGGCGCGGCGTGCTACCGTGGTGGAGTCGAACAAGACCGGCAAGCCGATCGTCGGCGTTGAAGCCGGACGGGATTCGCTGGGTGTATTTGCCATGACGCCGATCATGCGCGACGGCAAGAGCCTCGGCGTTGCCGATGTCGGCGTTTCCTTTGGCAAGCAATTCGTCGATAGCGCCAAGCAGCGCTTCAGCGTCGATCTCGCCGTACACCGTTTCGATGGCAAGGCCTTCGTGAGGATCGCATCGACCCTCGGCGACTCCTCGGACGTCACCCAGGACGAACTCAAAAGCGTGTTCGAAGGCGGCACTCTGCGCCGCGACGCCACGCTCAACGGCCGTCCGGCCGCTCTCTATCTCGGACAAATCAGGAATTACGCCGGGCAGGCAGTCGCGGTGATCGAACTGGTCAGGGATACCACCGAATATGAGGCGGCGTCGGCCAGTTCGCAGCGCAACCTCGTTGTGGGCACGATCGCTATTCTCGTCGCCGCCGCATTGCTGGCATTCCTGCTCGGCCGCGGCATGTCGCGTCCCTTGACGGCGATCACCGCGGTCATGAACCGCCTTTCGAGCGGCGATACCGAGGTGACCATCCCCGGCGGCGACCGGAAGGACGAACTCGGCACCATGGCGGGCGCTGTCGACGTGTTTCGCCGCAACATGATCGAGGCGCGCTCGCTGCGTGAGGCGCAGGAGGCCGCCAAGCAGCAGGCCGAACTGGAGAAGAAGGCGTTGCAGCGTCAAATGGCCGACCGCTTCGAAGCCGACGTCAAGAGCGTGGTTGGCGCGGTTGCGCGGGCGACCAAGGACATGCAACGCGTGGCGGTGGAGATCACCGCCAGCGTCAACGGGACGTCGGCACAGGCCGCAGCAGCAGCCGCCGCCTCGGAGGAGGCTTCCGCCAGCGTCAACACCGTCGCCGCCGCCACCGAAGAGCTAGCCTCTTCCGTGGCCGAGATCGGCCGCCAGGTCACCCATTCCAGCGACGTTGCGGACGCCGCCGTGACCAAGGCCGGGCAAACCACGGAAATCGTCGGGAGCCTTGCCGCCGCCAGCGAAAAAATCGGCGACGTGCTTCGCCTGATCGGCGCCATCGCCAGCCAGACCAATCTCCTGGCGCTCAATGCGACCATTGAGGCGGCGCGGGCCGGCGAAGCCGGCAGGGGTTTTGCGGTGGTCGCATCCGAGGTCAAGGCGCTCGCCAGCCAGACCGCGAAGGCGACCGAGGAGATCGCCGGTCAGGTCACCGCCATCCAATCCTCTACCGGCAACTGCGCCGCGGCGATCGGCGGCATCAGCGACACCATACGGCAGATCAGCGGGATCGCCACCACCATTGCCGCCGCCGTCGAGGAGCAGGGATCAGCGACCCGCGAGATCGCGCGTAGCGTGCAACAGGTCGCTGCCGGCACCAGCGAAGTCGCGGTCAATGTGGCCGGCGCAAGCCAGGCCGCCGAGCAGTCGCGCGCGCTGGCCGATACCGTCCTCGTCGCCTCCAGCGAGCTCAGCCAGCACGCCTCCACGCTGTTCGAAAGCGTCGACACCTTCCTGGCCGGCCTGCGCGACGCCGCCTAGACGCGTTTCGGGTCGCGCGAATGCGCGCCCGAGGAAAGGCTCCGCGTCGAACCCGGAATTCCTGATTTCCCCGACGTGCGCAACTGAGGGTCTGTTGCTGACGCACCATCCGCAAATGGCGGAAATGGCATCAGGCGACCCGCGAGGCCTTCCCGGCGATGCCCGCGTTCCCGCCGACCTTCGCGCCGGACTGCGCCCGCAACAGGCCCGCAATCTCACTGTTGGGCCGCGGCCGGCTGAACAGGAAGCCCTGTCCCTCGTGGCAGCCCTCGGCGCGCAGGCAGCCCAGTTCGGCTTCGGTCTCGACGCCTTCGGCCGTGATGGTGACGCCCAGTCCGATGCCGAGGCTGATGATCGCGCGCACGATCGCCTGCGCGTCGCGATTGCCGGCGAGGTCACGCACGAACGACTGGTCGATCTTGATCTTGTCGAAGGGAAAGCTCCGCAAGTAGCTCAAGCTGGAATAGCCGGTTCCGAAATCGTCCATCGAGATGCGCACGCCAAGCGCACGCAGCCCGTGCAGCGTGGCCAGCACCTGGCCGCTCTTTTCCAAAAGCAGGGTCTCGGTGATTTCAAGTTCCAGCCGCCTTGCCGGCAGGCCGGACTGCTTCAGCGCGTCGATCACGATCGACAGCAGATAGCCGGTGCGAAACTGCGCCGGCGACAGGTTGACCGCGACGCGAACATCTTCCGGCCAAAGTGCCGCGTCCATGCAGGCGCGGCGCAGCATCAGGCCGCCGAGCCCGTTGATCAGGCCGGTCTCCTCGGCTACGGGGATGAATTCCGCCGGCGAGATCATGCCGCGTTCGGGGTGCGGCCAGCGTACCAGCGCCTCAAAGCCGGTGATGCGCCCGGCGGAAAGGTCGATCACCGGCTGATAATGCGGCCTCAGCACATCATTCTCGATGGCCTCGCGCAGTTCGGCTTCGATCTTGCGGCGAGCCTGGGCGCGCGCGTCCATTCCGGCCTCGAAGAAGCTGAAGGTGCCGCGGGAGTCGTTTTTGGCCCGGGACAGCGCCATGTCGGCGTGCTTCAGGAGTTTTTCGGACTCGTCGCCATCGCCGGGCGCCATCGCGATGCCGATGCTGGCGCCGACCACGACGGAATGGCCGCCCAACAAATAGGGCTCGCCGATCGCCTCCAGCAACCTTCTGGCCAGCAACACCGCATCCTCGGGTCGCGCCAGTCCGCTCTGGACAACGGCGAATTCATCGGAGTTGAGACGGGCGAGCGTATCTTCCTCGCGCAGCATCGATCGCAGGCGCTTGGCGACGGCACGGAGCAGCTTGTCGCCGATGCCGTGGCCAAGCGTATCGTTGACCGCCTTGAAATTGTCGAGGCCGAGGATCAGCACCGCGGCCTTGTCCGAGCTGCGCCGCGCGTGCAGCAAAATCTCGTCCATGCGTTGCCGCAGCAGATTGCGGTTCGGCAGGCCGGTCAAGCTGTCGTGCTGCGCCATAAAGGTGAGCCGCGCCTCGGCGCGCTTGCGCTCGGTGATGTCCATCAGCGCCAGCAACACCGCGGGCTGATCGCCGTAGACCAGATGGCGCGAATAGATCGCCAGGTCGATCAGCGTTCCGTCGGCCCTGACATGCTTCCAGGTGCGCGCCGCCTGTTCGTCGTCGCTGCGGTCTGCGACCCAGGGCGGCTCGGATTCGAAGGCCTGGACGCGACGGATGGTGAGCTTTTCGAAGTCGGCACGGCTGTAGCCGTAATGCGTGACCGCGGCGTCGTTGACGCCAAGGATGCGTTCATTGTCCAGCGCGCAGACGATCATGGGAATCGGATTGCTGTCGAACAGCAGGCGAAATGACGCCTCGCGCTGCTTCAGCTCGGTGATGTCGACGCGCAGGCCGATGATGCCGCCATCCTCGGTCAGCCGCTCCTCGATCAGAATGCAGCGGCCGTCGGCAAGCAGTTGCTCGTGGCGTTCGCCGGGCTGATAAAGCCTTGCGAGCCGTTCGGCGACCCATTCCTCTTCGCGGCCGATGGCTTCCGGATAGTCGCCACGCGCAACCCCGATGCGGATCGTGTCCTGCAGCCGCGCGCCCGGCTGGAACAGATCCGAACTGCGGCTGTAGATCTCGGAATATTTCTTGTTCCAGAGAATGTAGCGTCCGTCGGCGTCGAGAAACACAATGCCCTGCGGCAGGATATCGATGGCCTCGCGCAGCCTCTCGTGGGACTTTCGCGCTTCCGCAACCGCGGCTTCCGCCTCGGCGCGCATGCGCGCGATCTCGCCGATCTCCGCCGCCATCGGCCGATTGCTTCCCGAGACCTTCGAGCCGGGCTTGGCCGGCCGGGCTCGTGACGCCACACGCGCCGCGGCGGCCTGCTGTCTTCCTTTTGCTTTCTTGGTCGGGATTCTCGGCATTGGCGCCCCACTCGTATTCAGGGACACGGTTCTCCGATAAGTGTCTGAAAAAACGGTATCTCTTGCCGCTGATGGGTCTGATCGCCGGCGTCCGCGAGGAGATCCTCCGCCTCAGGGTGCCTGTTTTGGAGGCGCCTGCGCGGGATTAATAATGAAAAGATAGCCGTCCCGGGAGCGCGTGGCCGTTGGTGCCTACGAATGCGCGATGCAAGACCGTCTACCCACGCAAAATTTTTCCCCTCGCATACACCGCGCCATTAATGCGCGAAATTTCGTCAATGACCTACAGAGTTATTGATTCGTAAAGATGCCGGCCGCGCACCTCGCCAGCAATCCCGATTCCACGCTTCGCGCCCGAAGGCGCGGTTCGATCAAGCAAACGCGATCGGGCTGCCATTTCCCGATTGCCGGATTCCATGCTGAACACGCGTGATGTAGAGTGACGCCATGAAGCTCCGCCTGATCCTGATCCCGCTCTTCCTCACCTTCGCCGTCGACGTCAGTGCCACCGCCGTGCTGGCACAGGACAAGGGAAGCGTCGATCCGAAGCCGCTGCCGCCGCTCGCCAATCCGAACGATCCCAAACTCGGCGCCAAGGAGCTGTTCGGCCGCAAAGTGCTGCCGGCGGCGATGCCGACGCGGGTGGTCGGCTTCTACGCCAAGGGCTGTATCGCGGGCGCGCAGGCGCTGCCGATCAACGGCGAGACCTGGCAGGTGATGCGGCTGTCGCGCAATCGCAATTGGGCGCATCCCGACATGGTCGCGCTGCTGGAGCGGTTGTCGGCCAAGGTGCACAAGGACGCCGGCTGGCCCGGCATCCTGGTCGGCGACATGTCGCAGCCGCGCGGTGGTCCGATGTTCACCGGGCATGCCAGCCACCAGGTGGGCCTCGACGCCGATGTCTGGCTGACGCCGATGCCGAACCGGCAATTGTCGCGCAACGAGCGCGAGGAAATGTCCGCGGTCATGATGGTGCGTCCCGACCGGCTCGACATCGACCCGAGCGTCTGGACCCCCAACCATCTCACGGTGATCCGTGCCGCCGCGCTTGAGCCGAGCGTGCAGCGCATCTTCGTCAACGCGGCGATCAAGAAAGCGCTGTGCCGGGAAGCCAAGGGCGACCGCAACTGGCTTTCCAAGATTCGGCCGATGTATGGCCACGACTATCACTTCCACATCCGCATCAAATGCCCCTCCGGCGGCACCGAATGCGAGAGCCAGCCGGAGCCGACCTATGGCGAGGGCTGCAGCACCGCCGATCTGGCCTATTGGTTTCAGGATTCCGTGATCCATCCAAAGCCGCCAGCGGAACCGCCGAAGCCGAAACCGCCGATGACGCTGGCGCAATTGCCGGCCGCCTGCCGCCAGATTCTGGCCGCGCCGAACGCCAGGCAATAATATCTCTCGATGCGACTTTCCCTCTAGCTCCGAAATGGGCTAGTGTTCGGCGCCGCCGACGCCGTAAGCGCGCGGCATGCAGGGACGATGGTCCCATCCTTTCATTGCGATCAGAGCCAGCACGTTCGCGGCACCACCGCGCGCGACTTTGGCCGTGCGGGAACCATCATGCGCATCAGTGCACGCAACCAGATCAAGGGCACCATCCTCGAGGTGAAGAAAGGCGCGACCACCTCGCATGTCGGGGTCGATATCGGCAATGGCCAGATCATCACCTCGTCCATCACCAACGAGGCGGTCGATGAACTCGGCATCAAGGCCAAGGGTCACGTGACCGTGGTCGTGAAGGCCTCCGACAACATGATCGCGGTGGATTGACCATGCGCGGGTCCATCTTCATCGCGCTCGTATTGATCGCAGCCGCCCCCGCAAGGGCGGCGGAAGAGCCAAGCGGCTGCGACAAGTTCAAGTGGAATATCGATCACGAGCGCGCGGCGTTGACCGCGCCGGATCGCGTCAAGCTCGTCTCCGGCGGCGAACTCGCCGCCTTGCCGGCCACCGGCATGATGTTGGGGCTGAGCGCGCCGGCCGAAGCCAAATTGCCCACGCCACCGGAACGCGCGCCGAAGGAAGGCACCTTTGCCGGCTTCACCAGCTTCAAGGCTGCGCCGAAGGCCGGCATCTATACCGTCAGCCTGTCGGCCGGCGGTTGGGTCGACGTGGTGCAGGACGGACATGTCCTGAAGCCGAAGGCATTCAGCGGCGCCACCGATTGCGACGGCATCCGCAAGACCATGAAGTACGAGATTTCGGCCAGCCCGTTTGTGCTGCAGGTCAGCGGGACCAGGGAGAATTCGATTTCGATCGCAATACTGCCGTCCGAATAGCCCGCCCGCGATCCACCTGACCCGTGCCGTTGGGGAGAAGCGTCCGCGCTTGCGCGGATGACCCGAGGGCGTCTGGCGGGTCAGCCGGAAGAACGGGCGTGTCTCAATCATTTAGAGACTTTACCCGAACCCTCAGCCTGTTATGGTTTTTGCCTGCGATATCCCGATCGACCGTAAGTCGCCGGGATCGGCGGAGCGGCGCTTCCGCCTGTCGCATTCCACCTTTGACCAATGCCCGACTTCGCGCGCGCGAACAGCGCCGCAAGCAGGCACGGAGCGCGCCGATGCATCGAATTGCCGGACTGTTCATTGCCCTCACCATCCTGTGCGGATCGGCCTTTTCGCCTGCATCCGGCCAGGACAAGAGCCTCACCGTGTTCGCCGCGGCTTCGATGAAGAACGCGCTCGACGACATCGATGCCGCCTTTACCGCGAAGAACGGCGTCAAGATCATCGCCAGCTATGCCGCGAGTTCGGCGCTGGCCAAACAGCTCGAACAGGGGGCGCCCGCGGATGTCTTCATGTCAGCCGATACCGACTGGATGGACTATGCCATCAACAAGAAAGCCATCAATGCGCCGTCGCGCGTCAACCTGCTCGGCAACAGCATCGTCCTGATCGCGCCGAAGGATTCCAGCATCGACAAGGTCGTGATCGGCCAGGGCTTCGATCTGGCCCGGCTTGCAGGCAACGGCAAGATCGCGACCGGCGATGTCAACGCGGTGCCGGTCGGCAAATACAGCAAGGCGGCGCTGGAAAAGCTCGGCGCGTGGCGGGCCGCCGAGCCGAAATTCGCGATGGCCGAAAGCGTGCGGGCCGCGCTGACGCTGGTGGCGCGCGGCGAAGCCGCGCTCGGGATCGTCTATTCGACCGACGCCAGGATCGAGCCCGCCGTGAAGATCGTGGGCACCTTCCCGGTGGATTCCCATCCCCCGATCATCTATCCGGTGGCGGCAACGGCGACCGCAAAACCGCAAGCAATTTCCTACCTGGGCTTTTTGCGATCATCGGCGGCAAAAGCTATCTTTGAGAAATATGGATTCTCGTTTCTCGTCAGTCCTACAACTTGACCCCGCATCCCAAATCCCGTGTTTGAACTCTCGCCAACGGAATGGACCGCGATCCTGCTGTCGCTGCGGGTCGCCACGGTTGCGACGCTGGTGGCGACGCCGCTCGGGATCGCCGTGGCGTGGCTGCTGGCGCGGCGCGAGTTCTGGGGCAAATCGATTGCGGATGCTGTGATCCACCTGCCGCTGGTGCTGCCCCCGGTCGTCACCGGCTATCTGCTGCTGCTGACCTTCGGCAGGCGCGGCCTGGTCGGCGCCTGGCTGGCAGACCATCTCGGCATCGTGTTCGCGTTCCGCTGGACCGGGGCGGCGCTGGCCTGCGGAATCATGTCGTTTCCACTGCTGGTGCGGCCGATCCGGTTATCGATCGAGGCCGTGGACCGCAGGCTGGAGCAGGCGGCTGGAACGCTCGGCGCGGCGCCATGGCGGGTGTTCCTGACGGTCACATTGCCGCTGGCCTTGCCGGGCGTATTGGCCGGGATGGTGCTCGGCTTCGCCAAGGCGATCGGCGAATTCGGCGCGACCATCACCTTCGTGTCGAACATTCCGGGCGAAACCCAGACCATATCGTCCGCCATCTATTCGCTGATCCAGACGCCCGACGGCGATTCCGCGGCGCTGCGGCTGGTGGTGGTTTCGGTTCTGATCGCGATGGCCGCGCTGATCGGCTCCGAATGGTTCGCCCGCCGCGCCCTGCAGCGCCTGCACGGGAACTGATCATGCTGCGCGTCGACGTCTCGAAGCGGCTTGGCGAATTCGGAATCGAAGCCTGCTTCGAAAGCGAAGGCCGGGTCACCGGACTGTTCGGCGCCTCGGGCGCCGGCAAGACCTCGCTGATCAACATGATCGCGGGACTGCTGCGGCCCGATCGCGGCACCATCGCCGTCGACGGCGAAACGCTCGACGATACGAAGGCGCAGACGCATGTCCCGGTCCATCGCCGCCGGATCGGCTACGTGTTCCAGGATGCGCGGCTGTTCCCGCATCTCGACGTGCGCCAGAATCTCGATTACGGGCGGCGGATGAATCGCCTTGCCGAAGATAGCGCACAGCATAGGCGTGTCACGGACCTGCTCGATATCGACAACCTGCTGGATCGCCGCCCCGGAAAACTGTCCGGCGGCGAGCGCCAGCGCGTGGCGCTGGGACGCGCGCTGCTGTCGCAGCCGAGGTTACTGCTCCTGGATGAGCCGCTGGGATCGCTGGATGAAGAGCGCAAGGAGGAGATCCTGCCCTATCTGGTGCGGCTGCGCGACGAAGCTGGCATCCCCATGGTCTATGTCAGCCATGACGCTTCCGAAATGCGCCAGCTGGCGACCCGGATTGTGATGCTCCAGCGCGGACGGGTCACCGCCTTCGGCGGCGCCGAAGTGTTGCCCGCAGCGCCGGCGCGGGTTTGATTTTCGCAAAGCCGGCGTTGCCGATCGGCGGGAAATTTCCGCATCGATTGATCTGGATCAAACGGGCCGCGAACGGCCGTACTTTGCAAATCAAACGCAATCTCAATTCAGGGCTACCAACGCTTAAGGCTGCTTTCCCTTTTAGATAACCGCGCAACTGCCTCTTAATGCCGACCGCCTATCAAAAAGGCGCGAAAGGTGCACCGTGAATCGTCACGCCCCTTCGCTGTCGAGGCGGGCATCTCATGTCAGACACCCTCTTTCATCGCATTGAACAAAGCCGGGGCTACGACTGGACGATGCGGCTGCCGATCGTTCTTTATTCGTTTTACGCGCTTGTCCACGACGTCATCAGTTTTTCCACGCAGGTCGCACAGGACCCTGCGATGTGGGCGCACGCCGACGCCGGCGTAATCATCGCCACATTGGCCCGGGTCTCGCAGTGGATGTTCGTGGCGCTTCTGGCGGTGCTCCCGCTGTTCCGGCATCGCCCGATCGCGAAATCGACCGCTTTGCTGCCGCGGTTTGCCGCACTGGTTACGGTTCTGATTCCCCCGTTTTGCGTGCTGCTCGATCGCGCTCCGCCAAATCTCTGGTGCAATCTACTGGCGACGGTAGCCGGGGTGTCGGCCAGCATTCTCGGCGTGTTGACGCTGAGCTTCCTCGGCCGCTCGTTCAGCGTGATGCCGGAGGCGAGGCGTCTGGTCACCACGGGGCCATACAGCATCGTGCGGCACCCGCTGTACCTGTTCGAGCTGCTCGGTGTCGTCGGCATATTGCTGCAGGTACGCTCGCTGCCGGGGGTGATGTTGCTGGCACTCATCGTGGCGCTGCAGATTCGCGCGCGCGCTGGGAGGAAGCGGTGCTGGACCGCGCCATTCCGGAGTTTGCGGCCTATCGCCAACACGTCCCGTTCCTGATCCCGCGTGATGCGCGCAGCTTTTTCGCGCTGTTGCGCGAGGATCCGATGGCGCGCCGCCGCTCGGCCGTGGTCATGAGCTCGGTTTTCGGCCTGCTCGCTCTGGTCGTGATCGCGCTGCCGAGACTGGTTGGCTAGAGGACATCAGGCCATGTTCGGTTCGCTGCGCTTCCTGCTGGCCTATCTGGTCATTCTAAGTCATCTGGTCGGCACCGAATACGTGGCGCATTTCGGCTTCTACGCAGTGCGCGGGTTCTTCGTCATCTCCGGCCTGATGATGACCGCGGCGTTGAACGAGGTGTACGGCTTTGACGGGTTGCGCTTCTGGACCAACCGGGCATTGCGGCTGCTGCCGCCCTATTATTTCGTTTGCGCGCTGACGCTGATCGCCATCGCGATCGCGCCAGACCAGGCCGCCGAATATCTGAAATTCTGGCGCCGCCTGCCCGACGCCAGCGACCTTCTGATCAACTTTGCAATACTGCCGTTGCAACTTCCATACGGCTCGTTCCGGTTCATCCCGCCGTTCTGGTCGGTCGCCATCGAGATCGACATGTACCTGCTGCTGTTCCTGGTCGTGTCCCGACAGATGAGCTGGGCCTTGATCGCGCTGGCCGCGGGGCTGACTTATCAATTGGTCTGCGTCTATGACGCCCTGAACTGGGGTCTCACCTATTTTACGGCGCCGTCGGCGGTGTTTCCCTTCGCCGTCGGCGCGGTGTTGTATTTTCTTCGCCGCAGCGGCCGGGTTGCTTCGCCGCTGGCTGCCGGATGCGCCTTTGCCGCATGGCTCGCCAACATGGTCGCGGGCGGCAGCGTATTCCCCACGTCGTACATTTTTGGATGGGGCTATCTTGTCGATACGGTCTGCGTCGGGGTCGTCGTCTCCGGCCTCTCCGGCATTTCGGTCCGCCGATTTGGTCCACTGGCAGAACGCATCGACCGAATGCTCGGCGAGTGGTCGTATTTCGCGTTCGTGGTGCATTGGCTGGCCGGCTTTCTGGTAGCCGGTGTTTTGCTCGACGGTGAATGGCGCGGCTGGACCTTGCTACTCGGGGTCACGCCGCTGGTGCTGGCGGCGAGCGCCGCCTTTGCAATACTGAACCGAAAGTTCGTGGAACCGTTGCGCAGCCGGGTGCGCCGACCGGACAAGCGATTGAGATCCGCAGCATCTGCCGCCGTGCCGAATGAGACATGGCGTGGTCCTGGCGATGCGGAACGCTCCACCGTGCAAGCGGAGCGGGAAAACAATCTCGCGGGCAAACTCGCTGACGCGTGACCGCGTTCGGCGCGCCGAGGCGTCGGTTGATCTCTTGAGCTATGGAGCCGAGCGGATCGCCTTGCCGTTACTTCTTCTTGCCCGATCCGAAGGTCGGTTGCCAAGCCGCCGTGGCGCCCTTTTGGCTCGGCGCTGCGGCGATGATCTTGACCTTGTCCTTCTTTGGCTTCTTCGTCTCTCGATTGCTCTTGGACATGCCAGCTCCTTGGTTGGCGGGATAGTCGTGTGCCGCCTCTTTGGCGAGGCTGCGCTGTTTGAAGACGAATTAATACTGCTAATTGGGACCCGACAGCGCACAGCTGGTGGTTTTCACTTCCGTCCTGCCGCCGGAGCTGGGTTCCATATTGCAAAGGTCGGCGGATGGGAGGTCAATGGAACGTCCTCACTGGACAAATCAGGACAACGATTCGAGGACGAGGTGAAATTGCCGCCCCTAAGCCCAAGTGCGATTGTGTTGCTGCTCGCGGCATTGGTACTCGCCTCCTGTTCGAGCAGCCGTTTGGGCACGACGGTTGGCGACAATCCAGTGTCGACGGGCGGCTCGCCTAACGACGCAAAGCCTCGCTAGTGCAGCTCGGAGGTCTTGGCGTTCCGCCTGGTGCGCTCTGCGGCTCAACAATCGGCCATACGACGATAGCGGAGTTGCACGCTTGCCCGATGGACCGCAACGCGTTGGCCTCGGACCATCGGTCGCACTTCCAGGTTATGGAGGGTTTTAGGATTTCTCTTTACCTTCGAATCACAGCCGCCGGCGCGACGCGCCCCGCGACAAGCAGGCCAATTTCAACGTTAAACCGCGCGTCGCATTCGCGCCCATGGCCAGCGCCGTACCGCGACCGTCGATCGCAACGCGGGACTGAAGCCTTCCGTTAATGATCTCCGTAAAGGTAAATGCGCGTCTGTCGTTGACGGTCGGCATGGCGGGCCTATTCATGTGAGGAGATTGCGACCCAAAGGCACCCATGAAAATGTCCCGCATTCACGCCGCTATGATCGCTTCCGTCCTTGCCGTCACTGCCCTTCCGACCGCCGCGACCGCGGGATGTTACGGCTGCTACGTGCCGCCGGCGCCTTGCGGCACCTGCTATCAGCAGCGGATCGTGCCGCCGCAGTATCGTACCGTTCAGGAAACCGTCATGGTTGAGCCCGGCAGGGTCATCGCACATCGCACCCCCGCGCAATATCGGACCGTGATGGTGCCGCAGACGGTAATGGTGGCGCCCGAGGGCGTTCAGTACGAACGCATTCCGGCCCAGTATGGCGTCCGCGAGCGCGTCGAGATGGTCGCGCCGGCGCAGCGCTTACTACGAGCCGGTGGTTCCGCGCTGCGCTTCCTGCGGCTACTGAGATCGCGAACAACTGCGTGCACGCCCCGCGCCAATCCGCCGGGCGCCAGCGCGCGAGCTAAATTCCCGCAACCGACGACCAGAGCTCCGCGAGTTTGCGCTTGAGCAGGCCCAGCCGCGTCACGGCCGCCACTTCCTCCTCCTCTTCGGGCAGGCGGAGGCCGACGATGTTGACTCTTCCGCCGCTGATGTTGCGCGCCACCAGCACGATGGTATCGAGCTCCAGAGTGGCGCCTTCCTTCGGCGCATGGTCGAGATGAATGTCGAAATAATCGGCAAGCGTCTGTGGTGACTGCTCTTCACTGACCGCCACGCCATAGATCTCGGCCAGTTCGCCAAGCGTGTGCTCGCCGGAGACGGTGAAATCCCCCAGCAGATGCGGATCGGGCGCCGAGCTCGGCAGCATGTCGACAAAGAAGCGATCGAGCGCCTCGGCTTTTTCCGGCGGCGCCAGCAGATAGATGTAGTCGCCCGGGAGAACCGGATCGGCTTCAGCGGGCGACAGGATACGCTGGTCGCGGATCACCAGCGTCGGCTTCGACCAGGACGGGATGAGACCGCGCCGGAAATACAGGCTTTTTGGGCGCACCGAATAGCCGACCAATTGCTGCTCGAGTTGGCCGGGCAGATCAAGCTCAACCCGTCGCGGAACGCGATCCGCGCGCGGCAAGGCGACGTGGAGGCGGCGGGCCGCGGTTGCCAGCGTCCAGCCCTGCAGCAACAGCGAAATGATCACGACGACGAAGGCGACGTCGAAATAGAGGTAAGCCTTCGACAGCCCGACCAGCATCGGGATCGACGCCAGGAAGATCGCGACCGCGCCGCGCAGGCCGGTCCAGGCGATGAATATCTTCTCCCGCCAGTTGAAGCGAAACGGCGCCAGACAGAGAAACACCGCGAGCGGGCGCGCCACCAGCATCAAGACCAGCGCCACCAGCACCGCCGGAAAAATGCTGACCACCAGCCGCTGCGGCGAAACCAGCAGTCCGAGCAGCACGAACATCACGATCTGCGCCAGCCAGGTCGCGGCGTCGAGAAACGTCACCACCGAATTATGCGCGCGGGTGGGCCGGTTGCCGATGATGATGCCGGCGAGATAGACGGCGAGGAATCCCGAGCCGTGCGCGATCTGCGCCGCGCCGAAAATCACCAATGCGGCGGTCGCGACGAACGGCGCGTGCAGGCCCTGCGGCAGCGCCACGCGATTGAGCGCCAGCACCACCAGGCGGCCGCCAATGACGCCGGCCACGGTGCCGAGCACAACCTCGCGGCCGAGTTCCAGAACGACATGCATGGCTGAACCATTGCCGACCGAAATGAGCTCGACCAGCATCAGCGTCAGAAAAACCGCGAACGGATCGTTGGTGCCGGATTCCGCTTCCAGCGTCGCGCCAACGCGGGGACGCAGCCGCAAGCCCTGCGCGTGCACCAGCAGAAACACCGCGGCCGCATCGGTCGACGCCACCACGGCGCCGACCAGCAGCGCTTCGGTCCAGTTCAGATCGAGGGCGTATCTGGCGACCGGCGCCGTAATCAGCGCCGTCAGCAGCACCCCGATCGTCGCCAGTACCATCGACGGTGCCAGCACCGCGCGGATGCTTTGAAACCGCGTTCTCAGGCCGCCGTCGAACAGGATCAGCGCCAGCGCCACCGACCCCACCAGATAGGTGGTGCGCAGGTCGTCGAACAGCAGATGCCCGGGGCCGGATTCGCCGGCCAGCACGCCGATCAGCAGGAACACCAGCAGCAACGGCGCGCCGAAGCGCAGCGCCAGCAGGCTCGACAGAATGCCGGCCATGACCAGCACCGCACCGAGGAGAATAGCTATGCTGACCGAGTCGAGAGAGGCCATGGCTTTCGCAAATCCTTGCAATTGCATCCTTATCGTCGCCACAGTTCGCCGCCAACCCATTTCTGCCAACGCCCGGTTTGCGGGCCTTATCCCGCTTCATTGGCGTACCGTGGCGATGGCATCGGCGCCGCGGTTGTGGGAATCTGCAGAGATATTCGAATCAAACCCGACAGGGCGGTCTGGCCGAGATGAGATTTTGACGATGGATCCGAACGACATCCTCGATTTCCTGCATGCCACCGCGCGCTCGGTCGGCGCGGAGGTCACCTCGCCCTGGTTCTATCTGCAGTTCGGGCTGATCCTGGCCGCCGCCGGGATAGCCTTTGCCGCCGACACGGGGATTCGCGCGCGCGTCGACATGACCTCGTTCGCGATGGGGTGGCCGCTGCCGTTGCGGCACTTCGCCCGCGTCCTGGTCGCCAGCGCTTCGACGGCGGTGTTCGCGGCGCTGGTGATCGTGGCGCGGATTGCGATGTACCATTCGACGTGGCCGAGCCGAAGTTACCTCTTGATGGTGTCCGCCAAACTCGCGCTCGCCTGGCTGGTCATCCGGCTGGTAACCTCGGCGATACGCAACGCCTTCCTGGTCAAACTGGTGTCGGTTTCGGCGTGGTGCGTGGCGGCGCTGAGTATCGTCGGCCAGCTTGATCAGGTGATCGACGCGCTCGACTCGGTCGAGGTGGTGCTCGGTGGATTGCGACTGACGCCGCTGGTCGTGATCAAGCTGGGGCTGTTGCTGATCGCAGCTTTGTGGCTGACCAACATCGCCAGCAATTTCGCCGAAAGCCGCATCAACCGCTCCGCCGACCTGACGCCGTCGATCCAGGTGCTGCTGGTCAAGATGATCCGGATGGGGCTGCTGGTCGTCGCGATCGCCATTGCGCTCGGCGCGGTTGGCATCAATCTGTCGGCACTGGCGGTGTTCTCCGGCGCGGTCGGCGTCGGCATCGGCATCGGCCTGCAAAAGATCGTCGCCAACTTCATCAGCGGCATCATCCTGTTGGCGGACAAATCGGTGAAGCCCGGCGATCTCGTCACCATCGGCGACAGTTCGGGACGCATCAGCGCGATGAAGACACGCTATATATCGGTCGCCGCCGGCGACGGCCGCGAGTTCCTGATCCCGAACGAGGATCTGGTGACGCAAAAGGTCACCAACTGGACCTACACCGACAAAAATACCCTGGTGAAGGTCAATTTCGGCACCAATTACGACGCCGATCCGCGCCTGGTCTGCAAGCTCGCGGTTGACATCGCGGCCGCCGCGCCGCGCGCCATCAAATCCAGAACGCCGAACTGCATCCTGGTCGAATTCACCGAGGCCGGGATGAAGTTTTCCCTGACCTTCTGGATCGCCGACCCCGACGGCATGGATAATGTGAAGAGCGACGTGATGCTGTCGCTGTGGGAGACGTTCAAGCGCGAGGGCATCCGGGTGCCCTATCCGGTGCGCGAAATCCGCGTCCGCGGCGGCGCGCTCCCGGTCGAGACCACGGTGGAGGTCCCGAGCTGAGACCCGTTCGCATGTCGACCCGGCCGCGCCAGGCCAGTCCCCGGTTCCGGTGGCGGCGCGGTCCGCGCCATGCCAACCTTGGCTTGCACTAACGGCCCCAGCCATTAAATTGAGTTTTCAAACCCCTCCTTCCCGCAAAGATGCGATCCGCTCATGAGCTACGTCGAAGCCTCCGATACCTCCTTGCGCAAGACCGGGCAGATCAAGCTGCATGGGGCGGGCGGATTCGCCGGCATGCGCAAGGCAGGCGCGCTGGTGGCCAAGTGCCTCGATGAACTGACCGACATCGTCAGGCCCGGCGTACCGACCTCGCGGATCGACGACTTTGTCCGCGAATTCGCCTTCAGCCATGGCGCCTACCCCGCGACGCTGATGTATCGCGGCTATCGCCATTCGACCTGCACCTCGATCAACCACGTGGTCTGCCACGGCATGCCCGGAGACCGGGTCCTGAAGGAAGGCGACATCGTCAATATCGATGTGACTTTCATCGTCGAGGGCTGGTATGGCGATTTCGAGCCGGATGTACGCCATCGGGCCAATCGCGCGGAAGGCCGAGCGGCTGATCGAGGTGACCTACGAGGCCATGATGCGCGGAATCGCCGCGGTGAAGCCGGGCGCCACCACCGGCGACATCGGCCACGCCATCCAGAGTTTCGTCGAGCCGCAGGGCATGAGCGTGGTGCGCGATTTCTGCGGGCATGGGCTCGGCCGCATGTTCCACGACGAGCCAAACATCATTCATGTCGGCCGGCCCGGTGAAGGCGTGGTGCTCCGGCCCGGCATGTTCTTCACCATCGAGCCGATGATCAATCTCGGCAAGCCGCATGTGAAGATCCTGTCCGACGGCTGGACCGCCGTGACGCGCGACCGCTCGCTGTCGGCGCAATTCGAGCATTCGGTCGGCGTGACGGCCAACGGCGTCGAGATCTTCACGCTTTCGGAACGCCACGGCGAGAAGCCGCCGGTGGTGGCGTAAATCTCGCCCGGCACGCCCGCCACCCGACACTTCCCAGTTGCAAATCCCGGCCGGCGCGGCATGGTTAGCCGATGCCCGCGAAGACCAGCGATACCAAGGATCAGCCGACCGAAGCGCCGCATTATCACGGCCATCGGAAGCGGCTTCGCGAGCGCTTTGAGAGCGCCGGGCCCGATGCCCTGAGCGACTACGAGCTGCTGGAGATGGTGCTGTTCACCGCCCAGCCGCGGGGCGACAAGAAGCCGCTGGCCAAATCGCTGCTCAAGACGTTCGGCTCGTTTGCCGAGGTCATTTATGCGCCGGAAGCGCGGCTGCGCGAGGTCAAGGGAATTGGCGCGGCGACAATCACCGAATTCAAACTGATCGCGGCAGCAGCGAACCGGATCGCGAAGGGCCAGTTGCGGGAGCGCACCCTGCTGTCGTCATGGAACGATGTGATCGACTATTGCCGCACCAGCATGGCGTTTGCCGACAAGGAGCAGTTCCGCATCCTGTTTCTCGACAAGCGCAACCAGCTGATCTGCGACGAGGTACAGCAGACCGGCACCGTGGACCATACCCCGGTCTACCCGCGCGAGGTGATCAAGCGGGCGCTGGAATTGTCGGCGACCGCGATCATCCTGGTGCACAACCACCCGTCCGGCGATCCGACGCCGTCAAGTGCCGACATCCAGATGACCAAGGCCATCGTCGACATCGCCGCGCCGCTCGGCATCTCGGTGCACGACCACATCATCGTCGGCAAGAACGGGCATGCGAGCTTGAAGGGGATGCGGCTGATCTAGGGACGCCGGGGATTCGAACCACCTGTTTCGCCTACGATGAAGCTGCTGATCTCGATCATGGCCGCGCTCGTGCCGTTTCTGCACTCTTGACCTAAATCAAACCGGAGCGACGTCGAACTATTTATGCTTCCTGATTCGATGAACCGGAGGAAAAAATGGCTCTGAAAGAAGAAATTACCAAGGCTATTGGAGCCCACGGAATGTGGAAGGCGCGCCTCAGGACGGCGATCGACACCGGCAAATCGGATACGAACGTGGCGGATGCCGGAAAAGACAACGGCTGTGGGTTCGGGCAATGGCTGTATGGGCCGACCATCGAAGCCGCGGCCAAAGGCGGCGCCGATTTCAAGGAAGTGCAGAAATTGCACGCGGAATTTCACAAGGCCGCGGCGCAGGTGCTTCAACTTGCGTTGCAGGGCAAGAAGACCGAGGCCGAAAAATTACTGGCGCAGGGTGGCACCTTTTCCGATGTGTCGGCCCACCTGACCTCGGCAATGATGCGCTGGCAGAAGTCAGCGGCCTGAAACCGCATCGCCCGTCTCGCTGATGGATCGACGAACCGCCCCTCCGCGGATGACGTGCGCTCCAAAGGGAGAGCGTCCGGCTTCCGACGGGCCGAACAGGCCCAGCCAGGCCGCCGGCATCACTGCCGCAGCATGATCAGCGGATCGGCGCTGTCGGGCACCAGCCGCCACTGCGCATTGTCGTCGGCATCGAAACGCCAGACCTCGCCATTCGCCGACAACAGCAGCAACTCGCCCCGCTCCAGCCGCCACATCGTCGGTTTGAAGGCTTCGACCGCGGCATCGCAGCGTGGCTTGAGAAATACCTGGAAATTGTCGGCCCCAGCCTCGGTGTTGGTCAGGGTCAGGCCACAGACCGGGCGGCCATTGCCGCGCACCATCGCCCAGTCGCCTATCATCTGATCCATCGACTTGGCCAGCGAACGCGCGGCGGCGAGGTTCTGCAGAATGTAGATGCCCTCGCCCTGTCGCAGGCCCTCGAAAATTCCGCTCTCGACTTCGGTGAAGTCGATCACCGGCTGGCCTGCGGCATCCTGCAGCCGCACGATGTCCAGTCCCCTGACGTTCCAGGCGGTGATCTCCCTGGTGAAGGGCAGCGCCGCCGCGCAACCCGGCTCGAGCTCAAGCCTGAGGCCCTGCGGCGTGGCATCGCCCTTAAGCGTGACGACGCAGGTCTTGCTGCGCTCGGTGGTCGAGAGCTCCCATTGGCCGATCATGTCTTTCTTCAGGGTCGAGGCATCCTGCGACCAGCCCTGCTGCCCGCCGGCGATCGACGCCAGCAGCGCCGCAACCGCGATGCCCCGGCGAGTTCGCATCAGCGGCTCTTCACAGGGGTTTCCGCGATGGGCGTCAACGGCGCCTTGCCGGCAAACCAGGTCTTCAGATTGTCGACCACCAGCTGATCCATGGCATTGCGCGTCACCACCGAAGCCGAGCCGATATGCGGCAGCAGCACCACGTTCTGCATCGCGCGCAATTCGTCCGGCACCTTCGGTTCGTTGGCGAACACATCGAGGCCGGCGGCCAGAATGGTGCCCGACTTCAATGCGGCGATCATGGCCTCTTCATCGACGACCGAGCCGCGCGCCACGTTGATGATCACGCCGCGCGGCCCAAGCGCCTTCATGACATCGGCGTTGATCATTTTCGCCGTCGCGGGTCCACCGGGGACGATCACCACCAGCGTGTCGACCGCCTTCGCCATCTCGATCAGATCGGGATAGTGCCTGTAGGTCACTTCCTTGGCCGGATTGCGCGAATGATAGACCACGGGAACGCGGGACGCCTCCAGCCGGCGCCCGATCGCCTGGCCGATCCGGCCCATGCCGACGATCCCGACCTTGCGATCCCTGAGCGAGCCGACGCTCAGGGGAAATTGCTGGGTCATCCAGAGGCCGGACCGCAGATATTTGTCGGCCTTGACGAATTCGCGCAAGGTCGCGATCAGAAGCCCCATCGCGACGTCGGCGACCTCCTCGGTCAGGACATCCGGCGTGTTGGTCACGACAATGTTATGCTCGCGCGCGTAATTGGCGTCGACGTGGTCGTAGCCGACGCCGAAGGAGGCGACGATTTCGAGCTTCGGCAACAGCGCCATCATGGCGCCGTCGCAGCGGACCGTGCTGTAGGTAACCGCGGCGCCGCGAATTTTTCCGGCCACCGCCGGGCTAAGCCGGTCGAGGTCGGCCCGGCTCTCGAAGGGATGCAGCACGAACTGGTCGGAAAAGCCGTTGTCGATGATCGGTTTGTTCGGCCCGTAGACCAGCAAATCGATCTTCTCCGATGAAATATTTCCGCCCACCATCAGTTTTCCTTTCCAAGCGCGCTCTCGTGCCAGCGCCGCAACACCAGGTGCGAGGTTAGCGCCAGCAGCCCATAAATGACAATCCCGGCGGCGGAGAGCAACAGCAGGGCGGCGAACATTCGCGGAATGTTGAGACGGTAGCCGGATTCCGCGATTCGATAGGCGAGACCGGAACCGGCGCCGGCGGAGCCCGCCGCGATCTCCGCCACCACCGCACCGATCAACGACAGGCCGCCCGCGATCCGCAATCCACCGAGAATGAACGGCAGCGCCGCCGGCAATTTGAGAAAGCGCAGGGTCTGCAGCCTTGAAGCGCCGTAGAGGCTGAACAGGCCGGCCAGATTGCGATCCACCGAGTTCAGGCCGAGCGTGGTGTTGGACAGCACCGGGAAGAAACCGACGATCCAGGCGCAGACGATGACGGCGGTTTGCTGCGGCAGGTAAATCAGCAGCAATGGCGCGATCGCAATGACCGGGGTGACCTGCAGGATCACGGCATAGGGAAACAGCGAATATTCCAGCCATTTCGACTGATTGAACAACAGCGCCAGCGCGACGCCGCCGATGGCGGCAGCCGTGAATCCTTCGAGCGTGGTCAGGAGCGTGGTCAGGAGCGATTGCGACAGCACCGGCCAGTCGGCAACGAGCGTCACGAACACCGCCGACGGTGCGGGCAGCACGTAGGGCGGAAGATGGTTCAGCCGCACCACGAGCTCCCATGCCGCGATACCCACCGCAAGCACCGCGACCGGCAGCAATATCCGGACCAGACGCAAGGTACGGCTGTCAGGCGTTGCCTGCGCTGCCGTCAATGGCGGGGTCTGCAGCGGGCTCATGGGTTGTGCTGCCCGGGATATGACGGCGCCAGCGCGTGCGAAACCTCGCGACAGTAGCCGGCATAGTCGACCGAGGTACGAAAATCCTCGGATCTCGGCTCGGAGGTTTCGACGCCAATTTCGGCGGCGATGCGTCCAGGCCGCGATGTCATCACGATCACCCGCTGCGACAGATACACCGACTCGAACACCGAATGGGTGACGAAAATGACGGTCTTGCGCAGGTTGCGCCACAGCGCGAGCAGATCGTTGTTCAGGCGGAAACGGGTGATCTCATCGAGCGCGGCGAACGGCTCGTCCATCAGCAGGATGTCCGGATCGGTGACCAGCGCGCGCGCCAGCGAGACCCGCATCTTCATGCCCCCCGACAATTGGCGCGGATAGGCGTCGGCAAATTCCGCAAGTCCCATTTGCGCCAGGGCCTCATCGATGCGGGCATCGGCTTGCCTGGCCGGCGCATGCGCCAGTTTCAACGGCAGCCGGACATTCTCCCGCACGCTGGTCCACGGCATCAGGGTCGGCTCCTGAAACACGAAGCCGACGGAGTGTCTTCCACTCACCCCGACGGCCGGCCGGGAAACGCGGACGGTGCCCGACGTCGGCGCGTTCAGGCCGGCGATCAGGCGCAGCGCGGTCGACTTGCCGCAGCCGGACGGCCCAAGCAGGGACACGAACTCGCCCTTGCGCACATCAAGATCGATCGGCCCCAGTGCGGCCACGCCGCTGTCATAGACCTTGGTGACGCCGCGCAGGCTGACTGCAAGGCCCGACGGATCGGGCCCCGTCTCGGTCAAGGCTGCGGGCTCGGCCATCGCGGCGTCCTAGTTCTTCGGCCGCAGGTCGAGACCGACGCCCTTGTTGATGAAGCGAAGCGTGTAGGCCTTGCGGTAATCAATGTCGGGGCGGACGACACGGGCCCGAACCATCTTGTCGAAGAAACTTGCCATCCGCGCGTCGGTCATGGCGCCGATGCCATCGCGTTGTGTATCGCCGGAATCGACGATGCCATATTCCTTCATCCTGGCGACGGAGAAGGCGAGCAGCTCGTCGGTCATCTCCGGATTGAGGTTCTTGATCATCGCGTTCGCAGGCGTGTTGTCGCCATACAGATAATGGTACCAGCCGACGATGGAGGCATCGACGAAGCGCTGGACCAGGTCCGGCTTCTTGTCGATCACGTCGGCGCGCGTCTCGATCAGGGTCGAATAGGTGTTGAAGCCATAATCCGCCAGCAGAATGACCCCCGGCTTGAATCCGGCGCTCTTCTCGATCGCGTAGGGCTCGGAGGTGACATAGCCCTGCATCGCGCTTTGCTTGTCCGCGAGAAACGGCTGCGGGTTGAAGGTGTACGGCCTGACCTTCTCCTCGCTGAAGCCATATTCGGATTTCAGCCATTGAAAGTAGCTTGAAATGCCTTCCTTGGAGACGAACAGCGTCAACGGCTTGAGTTCCTCGAGCCTGGCGATCTTCGATTCCGGATGGGTCAGCAAGACCTGCGGATCTTTCTGGAAGATGGCGGCGACGGTGACCACCGGCACCTTGTTGGCTACCGCGTCGAACGACATCAGCGTATTCGCGGCCATGAAGAAATCGAGTTTGCCGGCGATCAGCAGCATGCGGTTGTTGTCGTTTGGGCCGCCCGGCACGATGGTGACGTCAAGCCCATAGTTCTTGTAGGTGCCGTCGGCGAGGGCCTGGAAAAATCCGCCATGTTCGGCCTCGGCAACCCAGTTGGTTCCGAACGAAACCTTGTCGAGGGCGGTTTGGGCGCCGGCCGGCGACAGGGTCAGGATAAAGGCCGCCAGCACAGCCGTTAACGCTCGCGGCAAAAGAACCGGGTTCATGGTTGGACTCCGTTGGTATTTCTGGCCCATGATAGGGAAGAAATCGACGCCGATGGCGTCCTCGTAGCCGATCCAAACTACCTTGCAAATCCACCCAATGAAACCTTTCGCTCGATGACCTCAACCGCTCCGCCCCGCGACTGGATCGACATCCATTGGCCTGATTTCGCCGGCCATGGACCCGGGCGCTGGATTGCGGTGCTGCCGCTTGCGGCGACCGAGCAGCACGGGCCGCATCTGCCTGTCGGCGCCGACGTCATGATTGCCCAGGCCTATCTGGCGCGGGTGCGCGAGCTGCTCTCTGACACCGCACCCGTGACGTTCCTGCCGCTGCAGCCGGTCGGGATTTCCAACGAACACATCGACTATCCGGGCACGCTGACGCTGCCGACCGAAGTGGCGCTGAAGAGCTGGCTGGCGCTCGGGATCAGCGTCGCGCGCGCCGGCCTGAAAAAGCTGGTGATGGTAACGAGCCACGGCGGCAACAGCGCCGCCATGAGCCTGGTCGCGCAGGACCTGCGCGCGCAACACGGGCTTCTCGTCGTCACCACCGGCTGGTCCCGCCTCAGCGGGGCGGAGCGACTATTCTCCGCGCAAGAGGCCAGTCACGGCATCCATGGCGGCGCCGCCGAGACCTCCATCATGCTGGCACGCCACAAGCAGCAGGTTCGCCTTGACGCGATCGCCGATTTTCGCAGCACCGGAATCGCGATGGCAAAGGATTATCGCTGGCTCTCCACCCACCGCCCGGCGCCGTTCGCCTGGCAGGCCCAGGACCTTCACCCCAGCGGGGCCGTCGGCGATGCCAGAGAGGCTTCCGCTGACAAGGGCGAGCAGCTGATCGAACAGGGCGCGCGGGCGTTCTGCGAGTTGCTCGCCGACGTCGACAGGTTCGATCCGCAATTGCTGTCGAACGTTCCGAAGGCCTGAGGGTCCGCAGAACCCTGCTCAAATCGAGTCAAATTAGCCTTACCGGGATTTAATCCGAAGGCATCGAACCGGATTTGAAGACGCTCCGTCCAACCGGCATGCGGACCACCACGGGCCGCCTCGCACCGGATGGAGTTTCCAGATGTCGATCAAGACGAAAATCGCCGCGCTTGCCCTTGCCACCCTCGCCGTCACCGGCACCATCGCATCCACCACGACGCAGGCCGAAGCCAAGCCGTTCGGCCTGGGCTGGGGCATCGGAGCCGGCATCGTCGGTGCCGCGATTGTCGGCAGCGCCATCGCCGCCAATGACGGCTACTACGACGGCTACTACAATGACGGCTATCGCCGCTGCGGCTGGGTGCGCCAGTTCGACGCCTACGGCAACTATGTGGGCCGCGTTCGCAACTGCGATTACTGACACGGCCGCGCGAGGCGCCCGCCGCACCGGCTACGCGTCGCGCTTTGATCGAAATTTTCTAATCGTGGATCCTGCGTCCGGCACGGGCGCCTCATCCACCCCGTGCTGCACCCGACCCGCCCGGTTGTCCCGCCGGGCGGGTCACCTTTTTTGCATCGGGAACAATTCACCAGGCGACCGGGAAAGTCACCGCGACGGCAGCGCGATCAGAAGTCCGACATTGACAGCCAGATTCTGGTCGTGGCCGCGGGTGAACGCATAACTGTAACTGGGCTCGACGAACCAGCCGAACTGCGGCGTGGTCCAGATCATGAAATCGAGTACCGCGACGGCGCCGAAGGAACTGGTGGACGACCATTGCGGACCGACACCGGCCATGAACTCGACGTTCTTCGACAATTGAAACGGCTTCTTGAAAACGAGGTCCGCTTCCCATTCCGTGCCGCCCTTGCTGAACAGCGGCGTGATGCCGGCCTCGATCTCCAGCCAATGCTCGATCGGCGTCACCTCGACCGCAAGGCTCGGGCCAATCCTGGTTCTTCCGTCGTTGAGCCCCCATTCGCCCGCGCTGCCGATCTCCAGCACGGCGCCGTGGTGATCGTCGTCCGGATGCTCGCCGGCGAGGATCTGCCCCGGCGCCGCGATCAGGCCGGCAAGCAACAGGACTGGCATCGAGTTGAACAGCTTCATGAGTCCATTCCCCTGCCGTGAAAACGTCCGGTCGCGATCCATCCGCAAAGTCAGCCTTTATCGGCCCGCTTGACCGGGTTCGGCAACCGAGGCCGGACAAGGCCACACCCGTCGCGGTTGACATAGCATAGGGGGGTATCCTATCTACATCAACCATGGCGCACACGATCAAAGAGAAGAAGAAGCTGCTGGCCCGCGTCGGCCGGATCCGCGGCCAGGTCGAGGCGATCGAGCGCGCTTTGACCGCCGAGGTGGAATGCGAGCGCATCATGCACATGATCGCCGGGGTTCGCGGCAGCGTCGCCGGCCTGATGGCCGAGGTGGTCGAGGACCATATCCGCACCCATCTCGTCGATCCCGAGAAGAATCCCGGCGCGCTCAACGCCGACGCCGCGGATCAGCTGATCGATGTGGTTCATACCTATTTGAAGTGAGAAGATCATGACCGACACCGAATCGATCTTTCAGATTCCGCCGCACGACCACGTGTTCCTGGGGCGGGATCACGACAAGGCCGAGCGGCGCACCTGGGCGGTGATCGTGCTCTGTACCATCATGATGATTGCCGAGATCATCGGAGGGGCGTTGTTCGGCTCGCTCGCGCTGATTGCCGATGGCTTGCATATGTCGACGCATGCCGGTGCGCTGCTGCTCGCCGCGTTGGCCTATACCTATGCCCGCAAATATGCCGGCGATCGCAATTTCACCTTCGGCACCGGCAAGTTCGGCGACCTCGCCGGGTATTCCAGCGCCATCGTCCTGGCGATGATCGCGCTCCTGATCGGCTATGAAGCGGTGTCACGCCTGCTCGACCCGGTTCCGATCAGCTTCAACGAAGCCATCCCCATCGCGGTCCTTGGTCTGGCCGTCAACATCGCCAGCGCCTGGCTGTTGTCCGGCGGCCATCACCACGGCCACGGTCACTCTCATGGCCATGACCACGATCACGGCGCGGAATCGCGTCGCATTGCGCTGGGCCAGGGCACGCTGGAAGTCGAAGTCTTCGAAGACAATGTGCCGCCGCGGTTTCGCGTCAGGGCAGATACCGGCGCATTGCCGGCGGCCTCCGATCTCACCATCGAAACCATCCGGCCGGACGGCAGCCGGCAGCTGTTTTCGTTCAAGGCGAGCCGCGGATACCTGGAATTGCGCGACGAAATTCCGGAGCCGCATGCCTTCGTGGCCGAGGTTCGCCTGATGCGGGCGGGCGAGGCGGAGATCCGCGAGCTGGAATTCGAGGAGCACGATCACGCCGGTGGCGCGCATCACCGCGACAACAACATGCGCGCCGCGGTCGTTCACGTCATGGCCGACGCCGCCGTGTCGGTTCTGGTGATTGCCGGCCTGCTGCTGGCGCGCACGTTCGGCTGGCTCTGGATGGATCCGCTGGCGGGCTTCATCGGCGCGCTGGTGATCGCCAACTGGTCGGTTGGGCTGCTGCGCGATACCGGCGCCATCCTGCTCGATCGCAATCCGGATCCGAGCATGGCGGAGAAAGTCCGTATCGCGATCGAAAGCGAGGGCGACCGGGTCACCGACCTGCATTTGTGGCGGCTTGGACCGGGACATCTCGGCGCCATCGTCTCGGTTGCGACATCGGGGTCGCGCGATCCGGCGCACTACCGGCAGCGGCTGGCCAGATTCGCCGACCTGTCGCATGTCACCGTGGAAGTCCAGCACGCCCCATCGCCAGGCGGCTAGGTCGTGCCGGGGCGCGGGCTGGCGGCGGATTTCACATAACGGTCTTCGAACCGTCTTATCCGATCCTGAACAGTTCGTCGGGCGCCTCAGTCTCGAGCCGACCGTCTCGGCCGCAAGCTGCAGCGTCGGACCCATCCCCGAATGACAAGGGCGAACAAGGCGTACTAGTAATTGCGAATGAGTTGCAATAAGACTTGGGAATAAATGCCAGATTTCTTTGATCTGGCATTTATTGTGGGTAATGGGACGCGTGATGAAGGGGATTTGCAAATTCGGAGGTGGCACCGGCGTGGTGCTGGCAACGTGGTCCGCTGCGATGGCGGGCGACGTACCCCCGAACCTTCCGGTCAAGGCGCCGGTCGCCTATGTCACGAAGGCCGCGCAGGCGCCGGCTGCGAACGGCTATGACTGGAACGGCTGGTATATCGGCGCCCATGTCGGCGTAACCACGGGCTCCTCGAACTGGTCCGCGACCCAGCCCGGCGCGCCCGGTTTGAACGGGTCGTTCGATCTTCCCTATCATTTCGATTTCATGGCCGGGACCGGCAGCTACGTCGCCGGGCTGCAGGGCGGATACAATCATGTCTTCAAGTCGCACTGGATGATCGGGTTCGAGACTGATCTTTCATTCCCGAACTCGGATGTGCTGATCCCCTTTTCAGTGCGTGGCAGCCAGACCGTCAGCTCTCCGCTTCACCGGCGAGGTGAGCTATGGCGAGGCCGAGATTTATTCCGGCACCTTGCGCGCACGCTTCGGTTATGCCTTCGACCATTTCCTGCTCTATGGCACCGGCGGTTTGGCCTGGAGCTTTGATCAGGTGACGCGCATCCAGATTGCTGGCGTTCCCGGCGGTCGGATTCGCGACGCCTGGAACCGTGGACACGTCGCAGCCCTGGCGCATGGGTTGGGCCGCGGGCGCCGGCGTCGAAATCCCGCTCACCCGAAGCTGGACCGCAAAGGCCGAATATCTCTGGACCGGATTTGGCCACCATGGCGAGATGTTTGCCGCGGGCGCGCAAGCCTTCGACTCCGACCTCACCATGCAAAGCATCCGCCTCGGCCTGAACTACCGGATTGGCGATACCACTAGCGAGGGCGTCGGACTTCCTGACCAAGGGGCCCTCCGCGCTGGAGACCGACCGCTTCGCGTTCCATGGTCAGTTCACCTACCTCAACCAGTATGACCCGACGTTTCGGGCTCCCTATGGCGGCACCAACAGTCTGATCCCGAATATCAGGCCCGCGAGACCGCCGACGCGACATTGTATGCCGGCGTCCGGCTCTGGCAGGGCGCCGAAGCCTGGATCAATCCGGAAATCGATCAGGGTTTTGGCCTGAGCGGATCGGTCGGCGCCGCCGGATTCCCGAGCGGCGAAGCCTACAAGGTCGGCGCGGATTATCCCTATACGCGCCTGCACCGGGCCTTCCTGCGGCAGACCATCGACCTCGGCGGCGATTCCCAGAAAGTCGATGGCGGGCTCAACCAGTTTTCCGGATCGCAGACTTCGGACCGGCTGGTGCTCACGGTCGGAAAAGTCGGCGTGGTCGATATCTTCGACACCAACAAATACGCCCACGATCCCCGCGGCGATTTCATGAACTGGTCGATCGTCGACACCGGCACGTTCGATTACGCGGCGGATGCCTGGGGCTATACGGTCGGCTCCGCCGCGGAATGGTACACGGGTCCGTGGACCCTGCGCGCCGGGGTGTTCGACCTTTCGATCGCACCGAACACGACCACCCTGGATCCGACGTTCGGGCAGTTCCAGTCGGTCGGTGAAATCGAGCGGCGATATTCCATTTGGGATCAGCCCGGCAAACTGGCGGTCACCGGATTTCTGACGCGAGGCCGGATGGGAAGCTTCGAGGACGCGATCCAGCTCGCCGCCATGACCGGCGGCCCCGCCATGATCTCGGCCGTTCGGCAATACCAGGGCCGGGGCGGCATCAGCATGAACCTCGAGCAGCAACTGATGCCCAATGTCGGCTTCTTCGCCCGCGCCGGATTGGCCAATGGCGATGTCGAGCCTTACGAATTCACCGACATCGACCGCACCGTCGCCGCCGGTCTTGTCGATTTCCGGAAAGAAATGGGGGCGCGATGACGACACATTCGGCATTGCCGGTGTCGTCAACGGCATTTCCAAGGCGCACCAGGCGTTTCTCAATGCCGGCGGGCTTGGCATTCTGGTCGGGGACGGGCATATTGCCTAACCCCGGCACCGAAAGGATCCTTGAGACCTATTACAGTTTTCCGGTGCTGTATTCGAGGGTCACGCTGGACTATCAGCTCATCGTCAATCCGGCCTACAATCGTGACCGCGGCCCGGTCTCCGTGCTCGGCTTCCGGGTCCACACGCAATACTAAGCTTCACGAGTGGCATTCGCCTTCTGAAATGAAATCCTGCCTTCGCCTGCTTTCCGGAACCCACTGCGCTTTCACGTTCTCCATCGACTATAAACCCATCACAAATCCCGCCTATCAATGCCAGGGTCGGGCACGGTCTCGATCTTCAACAGGCCGGTCGCGCAGCGGGTTCGAGACAAGGCGGCACGCATGACGCTTGACGATATTCTGACGCCGAGACTGGGGCAGGCGCTGCGACCCAACATCTGGGATGCCGTCGCGCTGATTCTCGTGATCGGCGCGATGGTGCTGATCGTCTATGGCGGCGAGCAGACCACGCTGCCGTTGTCCGCCCTTGACGTTTCTCCGGTGTCGCTCGATCCGGCCAACCTGCCGGCCTATGCGTTGCGAACGACGATGCGGATGCTGCTGGCCATCGTCTGCTCGATCATTTTCACCTTCGTCTACGCCGCGCTGGCCGCCAAGAGCCGGCGGGCCGAGATCGTCCTGATCCCGCTGCTCGACATCCTGCAATCGGTGCCGATCCTCGGCTTTCTGACCTTCACGGTGGTGTTCTTCCTGAATCTCTTTCCCGGCCAGGTGTTCGGCGCCGAACTCGCCTGCGTGTTCGCGATCTTCACCAGCCAGGCCTGGAACATGACTTTCAGCATGTACCAGTCGATCCGCAACGTGCCGAAGGATCTGGAAGAAGCCTCGCAGAGTTTTCACCTGAGCGGATGGCAGCGCTTCTGGCGGCTTGACGTGCCCTTCGCCATGCCGGGCCTGATCTGGAACACGATGATGTCGATGTCCGGCGGCTGGTTCTTCGTGGTGGCGTCGGAGGCGATCACGGTCGGCAATACCACGGTGACGCTGCCCGGCATCGGCTCCTACGTCGCACTCGGCATTCAAAAGCAGAACCTGCCCGCGATCGGCTACGCCATCCTGACCATGCTGCTGGTAATCATCGCCTATGACCAGCTGTTGTTTCGCCCGGTGGTGGCCTGGGCCGACAAGTTCCGGTTCGAGCAGACCGCCTCGGCCACCGAACCGACGTCGTGGATGCTCGATTTGTTCCGCCGTACGCGGGCCTTGCGGGCGCTGACCTATCCGTTTGCCGCCTTGAACAAAGCCTTTTCGAACCTGCATCTGGCGATCCCGGGCAAGTTGAGGATACCCGTCAAACGCGGCCCGCCGTCGCGCGTGATCGACGCCGTGTGGCTCGCCCTCATCCTCGCAAGCACCGGCTACGCCGCCTGGAGGGCCTATCGATATCTCTCGGCGACGCTGAGCCCGTCGGACGTCCTCGCCGCCGTGGGCTATGGCTTTATCACGCTGGCGCGCGTCATCGTGCTGATTACGCTGGCCTCGCTGATATGGGTCCCCGTCGGCGTCTGGATCGGGCTGAGGCCAAAGCTGGCCGAGCGCATCCAGCCGCTGGCGCAGTTCCTGGCCGCGTTCCCCGCCAATCTCGCATTCCCGGTGTTCGTGGTGATCATCGTGCGCTACAGCCTTGACCCGAATATCTGGCTCAGCCCGCTGATGATCCTGGGCACCCAGTGGTACATCCTGTTCAACGTCATCGCTGGCGCCAGCGCGTTTCCGACCGATCTTCGCGAGGCGGCCGGCAGCTTCCACCTCGGCGGCTGGCGTTGGTGGGTCAAGGTCATCCTGCCCGGCATTTTTCCCTATTACATCACCGGGGCGATCACCGCCTCGGGCGGGTCATGGAATGCCTCCATCGTTGCGGAAGTGGCAAGCTGGGGCGATACCCATCTGACGGCCAGCGGCCTTGGCGCCTATATAGCCGAGGCGACGGAAGCCGGTGACTTCCCGCGGGTCGTGCTTGGCATCGCCGTGATGTGCATACTGGTAACGCTGTTCAACCGGGTGCTCTGGAGGCCGCTCTACGCCTTCGGCGAGCGCCGTCTTCGCCTCGGCTGATTCTCGTCTCTTTGTTCAAGCATGATCTCCGCGCAAACGCTGCGCGCTTGTCGCGAAGGGAAAACCGGTTCCCACTTTTCCGGATCATGCTCTAAGGAAAACCCCATGCTCGATCTTGCCAACCAGGCCAACCTGCTCGACATCCGCGGCGTCTGCCGGTCGTTTCCGAAGGGCAGCGGCGAGGAACTTCTGGTCCTCGAAAAGGTCGACCTGACGATCCATTCCGGCGAAATCGTCGGTCTGCTCGGCCGGTCCGGATCGGGAAAATCGACGCTGCTGCGCATCATCGCCGGCCTGATCGCGCCGTCCTCGGGCGATGCCAAATGCCGAGGCGAGACGATCGCGGGACCGCCGAACGGCGTCTCCATGGTGTTTCAATCCTTCGCGCTGTTTCCGTGGCTGACGGTGCTGCAGAACGTCGAACTGGGACTGGAAGCGCTCGGCGTCGAAAGCGCCGAGCGCCGCACGCGGGCGCTCGCGGCGATCGATCTGATCGGTCTCGACGGATTTGAATCCGCTTATCCCAAAGAGCTGTCGGGCGGGATGCGCCAGCGCGTCGGCTTTGCCCGCGCGCTGGTCGTGCATCCGGACCTGCTCCTGATGGACGAGCCGTTTTCGGCGCTGGACGTGCTGACCGCCGAGACCTTGCGTACCGACCTGATCGATCTGTGGGTCGAAGGCCGGTTGCCGATCAAATCGGTGCTGATGGTGACCCACAACATCGAGGAGGCGGTTCTGATGTGCGACCGCATCCTGGTGTTTTCATCCAATCCCGGCCGCGTTGCCGCCGAGATCAAGATCGACCTGCCGCACCCGCGCAACCGTCTTGACCCGACATTCCGGCAACTCGTCGACAGCATCTATGCCCGCATGACGCAGCGTCCGGAAACCAAAACGCCTGCGATCGAGGGCATCCAGGGCACCGGCGTCGGCATGATCCTCAACCACGTTTCGTCCAACGTGCTGTCGGGTCTGCTCGAGACGCTGGCGGGGCCGCCCTATAACGGGCACGCCGATTTGCCGGTCCTCGCGGGCCACCTGCAGCTCGAGGCCGACGAGATCTTCCACCTCGGCGAAGCCCTGCAATTGCTGAGGTTCGCCCAATTGAGCGAGGGCGATCTGATGCTGACGGATGCCGGCAAGCGCTTTGCCAACCTCGAAACCGATGCGCGCAAGCGGCTGTTCGCCGAACATCTCATCAATTATGTCCCGGTCATGGGTTTGATCCGCCGGGTGCTTGACGAGCGGCCGTCGCACACCGCGCCAGCGGCACGCTTCCGCAACGAGCTCGAGGACTATATGGCGGAAGATCAGGCGGATGAGACGCTCAAGACCATCGTGTCGTGGGCGCGCTATGCCGAGCTGTTTGCCTATGACGAACAGTCGGAGACCTTCAGCCTGGAAAACCCGCATTAGCGCCTGGGCGAGGCGTTCGCAGCGGCGGGTTGAGACTTCTGGTGCTGCACCGTAGTTCGCGTAAGTTCATCTGGGCGGGTATCATGCTGTATTTCGTCATCAAATGTGTCTTGTCGGGTATCATCATTGCGGCGGTATCGGAAATTGCAAAGCGCAGCCCGGCGCTCGGGGCGCTGATCGTCTCGTTGCCCCTGGTGTCTCTGCTCGGAATTCTTTGGCTCTGGCGTGACACCGGCGACATCGAGCGGATCGCCAGTCACGCGGAATTGACGTTCTGGTATGTCCTGCCGTCGCTGCCGATGTTTCTGGCCCTCCCCGCCATGCTGCGTGCCGGTGCCGGCTTCTGGCCGAGCATGGCAGCAAGCTGCATCCTGACGATGGCGCTCTACTTCGTCACGGCTTGGATTCTTTCCAAATACAGCATCAATCTCTGACGGAAAGATTGCGGCAGCCTTGCCTCACCCCGCCGCCGCGAACGTCTCTGCCCTCGCCATCGCCCATGCCTCGCGGAAGCGCGGATCGCTGGTGCCGTCGATCAGTTCGCCCGGGCGCAGCGACGGATAGAGCTTGGCGAATGTCCTGACCTCGGTCGTGGAGGTCCGCTGCGAGAAATGGATCGGCCGCAATTGCTGCGGATGCTCCAGCCCCGCGGCGGCGAGCAGTTCCGCCAGCGCGTGCAGGGTGGCGTGGTGATAATTGTAAACCCGCTCGATCTTGTGCGGCACCACCAGCGCGCGATTGCGCGACGGATCCTGCGTCGTCACGCCGGTCGGGCATCGGTCGGTGTGGCAGCTCAGCGACTGGATACAGCCGAGAGCGAACATGAAGCCGCGCGCCGAATTGCACCAGTCGGCACCGATCGCCATCGCGCGCGCCATGTCGAAGGCGGTCGCGATCTTTCCGGCGGCGCCGATCCTGATCCGATCGCGCGCATTGATGCCGATCAGCGCGTTATGGACGAAATTGACGCCCTCGCGCATCGGCATTCCCATATGGTCCATGAATTCGAGCGGCGCAGCGCCGGTGCCGCCCTCGTTGCCGTCGACCACGATGAAGTCGGGATAGATTCCGGTCTGGAGCATCGCCTTGCAGATGGCGAGGAATTCCCAGGGATGACCAATGCAAAGCTTGAACCCGGCCGGCTTGCCGCCGGACAGCCGCCGCATCTCGCCGATAAAGGCCATCATCTCCAGCGGCGTCGAGAATGCCCGGTGATAGGCCGGCGAGATGCAATCCTCGCCCATCGCCACGCCCCGGATCCTGGATATCTCTTCGGAGACCTTGGCCGCCGGCAATACGCCGCCATGGCCGGGCTTGGCGCCCTGGCTGACCTTGAGTTCGACCATCTTGATCTGGTCATCGGCGGCGACGCGGGCGAATTCCTCCGGATTGAAGCTGCCGTCGAGGTTGCGGCAACCGAAATAGCCGGAGCCGATTTCCCAGATGATGTCGCCGCCGTTCTCGCGGTGATACGGGCTGACGCCGCCCTCGCCGGTATCATGCGCAAAACCGCCCTTCCTGGCACCGGCGTTCAGCGCGCGCACCGCGTTCGGGCTGAGCGCGCCAAAGCTCATGGCCGAGATATTGAACACCGAAGCCGAATACGGCCTGGTGCAATCCGGGCCGCCGATGCTGATGCGAAACTTCTCGTCGGCGCGAACCTTTGGTGCCACCGAATGATGAATCCATTCGTAGCCCTCGCGATAGACGTCTTCCTGGGTGCCGAAGGGCCGCTTGTCGAGCACCATCTTGGCGCGCTGATAGATCACCGCGCGGGTGTCGCGGGAAAACGGCATGCCGTCCTTCTCGCTCTCGAAGAAATACTGGCGCATCTCCGGCCTGATCTCTTCCAGCAGGAACCGCAGATGCGCCGAGATCGGATAATTGCGCAGGACTGCGTGACTCTTTTGCGTGAGATCGCGAATGCCGAGCAAGGTAAGCGCGCCGAAAATCACCAGCGGAATGAGAACCAGGTCGAACGCCTTGTGATCGACGATCCCGAGGCCGAGAAGCAACGCCGTGACGACGGCACACATCGTCAGAACGATGAAGCGTGGCGAGAACGGAAGCATCAACGTTTCCATGGAATCCCTCAGGCCGTTTCCGCCGTGTTATTTGTCGTCACAGTCTAGCTCGATTATCCGAACAACCCGTATACGATATCGGTGGCAAAGGTCACAGTTTTGACAACTGACGGCGGCGAAGCTAGCGAATCATCCGGCGAAGAATCAATCCGTCCGATGAAAGGGTTGATCGCCCGTCCCGCGCCTTTCGCAGTGCACCCTGGCTCTACCTGAGCGGCTCGTCAGCCGCGAGCGCGCCCGCGCCGTCCGATCATGAGACCGGACACCTCGTCGATTTATTCCTTGGCGACGCGGCAAGGCCGTCGCGCGCCCAAGTCGCGGCAGTTAGCGTTCTTCAATGGTGGTGCGGGCGCATCGCGCCGGGGATGCCGCCTTTCTCCATGCCGTTTTGCTTAAGCCAGGCATCGGTGCTGCAGATCGCGCGCTCGATATGATCAGACGTTCGCGAGAAGTCATAGGGCGATCCCACCAGCGGACACAATGGCGGCACCACGAAGTAGTCGATGTCGGGCGCGAGATCTTCCAACTCGCCCACCAATTGCCGGGAAATCAGCAGGGTCAGCGCGTGCAGCGCATTGGCGACCGCGCCGAGCGGCGGTGCCTGCGTGGCGCAGGCGTAGCCGGTCGGCAAAATGATCAGCCGCCGCGCTCCCTTCGCAACCGCGACCTTGATCGGCGTGTTGGAGGAGATCGCGCCATCGGCCAGATAAAGATCCTTGTAGCGGACCGGCGCGAAAGCACCCGGGATCGCGGTGGAGGCGATAATCGCCGGCGCGGCCGGCCCCTCCGACAGCACGATGCTGTCGCCGGAGACGATGTCGGTCGTTACGATATGAAGCGGAAGCTGCGCATCCTCCAGATTGCGATAGGGCAGATGATCGTCGATCAGCTTCTGAATGCCGTCATGCGGAATCAGGAAATCCCGACGCCAGATGAACCCCAGCATGGTGTGCCAGGTCACCGGGAAAACGTCGTGGCGGGTCAGGCCGCGCCAGATGGTCTCCAGCTGCAGGACACCCCGCAGCGTGGGATCGCCGGCATAGTAAGCTCCGTTGAGGGCGCCGACGCTCGAGCCGACCACCATATCGGCGGAAATTCCGTGGGCGGCCAGCGCGTGCATCATGCCCACCTGAATGGCGCCGTAACTGCCCCCGCCCGCGAAGACGAAGGCCGTCTTCGCTGGCGCAACGTGGTTGGATAAAGACAAAACCTCTGGCGCTCCCGGTATCGCCGCGTCGGCGACAAGCCGCACGACGTTCGGCGGCTTTTATAGCAGGCGGCAATCGGATCCCATCATCAACATTGGTTGTTGGCGACGACAGCATCGACGAATAAATTGCTGGACGTTTCGCGGCACGGCGACGCCATCATGGCCGGAATGCCCGCCGCCCCGGAATCAATCAGGACTTTGCCGAATGAAAATTCCAACGTTGCCATTCACCGCCACAGACTGGAGCCAGATTGCCGCCACGACCCATCCGGGTGAAACCGGCCAGGCGTTCTGGCGCACGCTGAATATCGGCGATTTACGGGTCCGGATGGTCGAGTACACCCCAGGCTATGTCGCCGACCACTGGTGCGACCGAGGCCACGTACTCTACGTGCTGGAAGGCGTGCTCGAGACCGAGTTGCGCGACGGCCGCAGATTCACACTTCTGCCGGGCATGAGCTACCAGGTGTCCGACTTCGGCGACGCCGCACACCGCTCCTCGACCAAGTCAGGAGCAAAGCTGTTCATCGTCGATTGAACCGTTACGGTCCATCGGGGTTTATAGAGAAAATTCTATCGTCGTCCCCGCGCACGCGGGGACCCATAACCACCTAAGCTTATTGTTCAACTGAGCAACGGCCGCAGCTTTGGCAAGATACGGCCATTTGTGGTTTTGGGTCCCGGCTCGCGCTTCGCTTGGCCGGGACGACGACTAGCTCAGCGCTCGACGAACGCCTTCTCGATCACGAAATGGCCGGGCTCGCTGTGACTGCCCTCGATAAAGCCGCGGGCCTGGAACATCTGGCGCAATTCCTCCAGCATGGCCGGGCTGCCGCACATCATGATCCGGTCGCCGGCGATATCGAGCGGCGGCTGGCCGATATCGTTGAACAATTGCTCCGAGGTGATCAGGTCGGTGATGCGGCCGCGGTTGCGGAACGGCTCGCGGGTGACCGTGGGATAGTACACGAGCTTCTCGGCGAGCAGCGGCCCGAACAATTCGTCCTCGCGCAACTTCGCCACCACCTTCTCGCCATAGGCGAGTTCCGAAACCTGCCGGCAACCGTGCACCAGGACGATGCTCTCGAACTTCTCATACACGTCGGGATCTTTGATCAGGCTCGCGAACGGGGCAAGCCCGGTGCCGGTCGACAGCAGCAGCAGACGGGTGCCCGGAATCAGGTTGTCGGCAATCAGCGTTCCCGTCGCCTTGCGTCCGACCAGGATGGTATCGCCCTCCTTGATCCGCTGAAGCCTTGAGGTCAGCGGCCCGTCGGCGACCTTGATCGAGAAAAATTCAAGCGCCTCTTCGTGGTTGGCGCTCGCCATCGAGTAGGCGCGCAGCAAGGGACGGCCCTCGACCTCGAGCCCGATCATCGCGAATTGCCCGTTCTGGAATCGAAAGCCGGTATCGCGGGTGGCGGTGAAACTGAAAAGCGTATCGGTCCAGTGCCGGACGGAAAGAACCTTCTCTCGGTAGAACGCGCTCATGTGATGTTATTTTCCGATTGGTGGGCCGCAGAACGAACGGATTTATCCCGCCCCAAAGCGAGGCGAAAAACCCCTGCAACGATTGAGGAATTACGCTTCACCTACCCCAATATCAGCGATAGTCAACACACCCTGACGCACCGTCAGGGGGTCCAAAATCGCAAGGGATTCAACCAACCGAATGCCGGTTAAGAACCTTCTCCGCCAAGGCGGTAGCACGCAATTAACTTGCTGAAATTCGCGCCGATCCAGCAGTTAATTGCCGCGGGCGGTCAAAAAATTCGTTAGAGATAAACCATCAAAATACTGGAATGCCAGACCGCCGGATAATGCATGCGCCACTTGCGGGAATTTCGAGCGGGAAAGCCCGCCTTCTATCCGGACCAGGCGGTCTATGCGGAATATGCCTGCGCCGAATTCGGGCTTGCGTTTCAGGATATCGATGGCGGAACCGGACTGCTTTTCAGGGTTGCTTCAAAGGCAAAGAGCCTTCATTTCGGCGCCGGAAGATGCTCCTGGTATCCGCAAAACAATTCCACCGCCGCCACGCTCGCATCCGACAAGTATTTCACCAACCGCGTCCTCGAAAATGCCGGTGTTGCGACGCTCGGCGGCGAGTATTTCTTCCTGCATGAGCGGCACCGCGCGCATCGTCCCGCCGGGCATGAACGCGAAGATGCGCTCGCCTATTTCAGAGCGCTGGGCGCGAACGCGTTCATCAAACCCTTGCAGGGATCGCGCGGCGATTTTGCGCAGACCGTTCACGGCGTAGCGGCGCTCGAGCGGTATTTGCTTGCGGTTTCACAACATCATGATGCGGTGTTGATCCAGCCGAATGCTGCGGGCCTCGAATACCGGATTTTTCTGCTCGACGGCGAGGTCGCCTATTCGGTCAGGAAATATCCGCCGTTTGTGTCGGGCGATGGCGTGCGCACCGTCCGCGATCTGCTGATCGCGCACAACGCGGCCTTGCAGGCGCGCGGCCTCTCATCGGCTGCGGTAACGGCGATATCGGAACCTGCGCTCGACGCCGTCCTGCCAAAGGGAGAGCGTTGGGAGGTTCCCGGCCGGATGAATTTAAGCGCCGGCGGAACGATGGTGTTCGAGGCGCCCCGCTCCGAGGCCGCGTTTACGGCGGCGGGGAAGGCGGCGCGGGCCCTCGGCTTGCGCGTCGCCGCCGTCGACGTCTTTGCCGGCAGTGGAGGAGATCCGGACGCAATTCGGATCATCGAGGTGAATTCCAATCCATCGATCCGGCTGCTGGAGGACTCCGATCGGAGCGACCTGATCCTCAAAATATGGCGCCACACATTCTCGGCGATGGGCTTGCTGGATGTTTGACCTGCCGAAATACGGCGATGGCGTTTGTCTGGCGCGGATGGCGGAGTTGCTAGACTGCCTTGCCATCGACCGCGCCAGGCTGCAGCGCGGCTCGGTCGTGGTGACCGGTTCCAACGGCAAGGGCTCCACCGCTGCGTTCTGCGCGCGCATCGCCCACGCCCATGGCTTGCGAACCGGGTTGTTCACCTCGCCGCATCTGTTTCGCATCAACGAGCGATTTCAGATCGACGGCGTGCCGATCGGCGATGATCGGCTGGTGCGGCTGGCGGCGCGGATCAAAACCGCGATCGCCGATGTCTCGGCACGGAGGAGAGAGCAATTCGGTGCCTTTGAAGCCATGTTCGCATTGGCCTGCCTTCACTTTCAGGAAAGCCAATGCGAATTCGCGGTGTTCGAGGCCGGCATCGGCGGCCGCTTTGATCCGGTTCGTCTGGTGGGCAGCCCCGTGACCGCGGTGACGTCAGTCGATTACGAACATGTCGAGCTGCTCGGAAATTCGTTGCCGTTGATCGTCTCCGACAAGAGCGATGCCTGCGCCTGCGGCGGCACCATTATCTATGGCGAGAATTGCCGGAGCCTGCGGCCGCATATCGTCGAATATAATCGCAATCGCGGAGTCGCGAGCCGGTTTGTCCGCGACGAGATCAGGATCGGCGGCGAAGCCGCATCAACATCGGGGCAACGGTTCGATTTCGGATTCGAAAATTGCGAATTCCGTTCCCTCGAAACCTCCCTGCTCGGTACATTCCAGCTCAACAACGCCGCCATCGCCATCGTGCTGTTCCTGCTGTGGCAAAGACGGGTGCAGCCCGGAGAGCCATCCGCCCGGATCGAGACCGCCGTGAGATCCGGCCTGCGCGACACGCGCTGGCCCGGCCGTCTCGAAATCATCCGGCAAGAGCCGCTCACCGTCATCGATGTCGGCCACACGCCCGACGGCATCAGGAAATCACTCGCCGGCCTCGAAGCGGCTTACGGCGCGCGAGGCTGGATTCTCGTGGTCGGCGTGTCCTTCGACAAGAAGGCCAGCGAGATCGTCGGCGCGCTGGCGCCGTCGTTCGACACGGTCATCTGCACCGCGGCGTATCACAAGGGCGGGGATGCGGCGGCGATCGCCGCCGCCGTGCGAGAAGTCAATCCGCAGGCGGATGTCCGCATCGCCGCCACGATCGAGGACGCTTTCAACACAAGCCATGCCCTTGCGGTTTCGCTGAACCGGAAAATCTATGTGGCCGGCGGATTGTTCACCGCGATCGAATTCGCCGCTGCTGCGCGCGGCGGCCGCGCCCAGGATCTGGAATTTTTCTAGCGCGCCTATGAGCAACAGGCTGCCCCGGACTTGATCCGGCGCGGGCCGTTAACGATCCATTAACCATAACCGACCGATGTTTTCCGCTGAGCAGGGAGCCTCGTATGACCGATATATCGTCCGTATCATCGTCGGCCACAGCCTTCATCGCCAAGCAGACGGCCGACCTGAACAAGGCCGCGGGCGCGGCAACGGCAAGCTTCGCCAGCGCGCTGTCCAAGGTGCAAAATTCCGTCGGACTCAGGCCCAAAACGGGCTTTACCGCCGGACCCACCTACGAGGCCGGCACCCTGGCCGGTCGAACCAAGGCGGTTTTCAACAGCGCGCTGGACGCAACCGCAACCGCGCTGCACATCAAGATCAAGCCCTGAAAACTAGTTGTTCGCGCCCTCGGAATCGTCGAGCGCCTTGAAGGCGTCCTCGAGCTGCGGCGAGATCGCCACGTTGAGTTTCTCGCCGGTGGGCAGGCGGGAGACGAACCATTTGTTGTAGAGCGGAACCAGATCGTGGTTGGTGCCGAGCTTGCGGAAGGTTCGCTCCACCACCGCGGCCAGTTGCGGCTCCCCCCTTGGGAACATGATGCCGTAGGGATCGTAGGACAAATAGTCGCCGGTGACGCGGAACTTGTCCTGCGACTTGTGCCGCGCGATCAGGCCGTACAGCAGAATATCGTCGGTCGCGAATGCATCGGCCTTGCCGTCGACCAGCATCTGATAGGACTGCTCGTGATCCGCGGCCGCCACGATATTGAGGCCAAGCGCGAGCTTCTTGTCGACCGCATGCATGGCCTGCTCATTGGTGGTGCCTTTTGTCACCACCACGGTCTTGCCCTTGAGGTCCGCCGGCGCCGAGATGGTCGAGGCCTTCGGCACCATCAGCTTGGTGCCGGCCACGAACATCAGCGGCGAGAACGCCACCTGCCTGGCGCGCTCGGCGTTGGCGGTGGTCGATCCGCATTCCAGGTCGATCTTGCCTTGCACCACCGCCGGGATGCGGTCATCGGAGGTGACCTTGACGTATTCGATCTTGAGACCGGGGTCGTCGACCTCGACACCGATCTCATCGACGATCGCTTCGCAAAGCTCCAGGCTGTAGCCGATCGGCCGGTTGGCCTGATCGAGAAACGAGAACGGCGGCGAGCTTTCGCGATAGCCGAGATGCACGACATGCCTGCTCCTGATTTTGGCGAGCGTCGGGCTGAGCCCTTCACCGCCGGTCTGGGCGTCTGCCGCCGTCGTCAGCAGACACCCTGCCAGCAGCAGGCCGCAGGCGAGGGCCGATCTCCCCAGGGTTTGGCGCATGCATCGCTCCCGTCAGTGCCCGGCCATGGCCGGGATTTCGCCGGGAATCATGTCCGGCGGCACCACGTCGTCGGGGCCGAGCGCGTGTTCGGGCGCCAACTCGCCTTCCCATTTCGCCACCACGGAGGTGGCGAGCGAGTTGCCGATCACATTGGTGGCGCTGCGTCCCATGTCGAGGAAGGTATCGATACCCATGATCATCAACAGACCCGCCTCGGGAATGCCGAACTGGCTCAACGTCGAGGCGATCACCACCAGCGAGGCGCGGGGAACGCCGGCCACGCCCTTAGAGGTAATCATCAGCGTCGCCAGCATCGCCAATTGGGTGCCGAGCGACATCTCGATCTTGTAGGTCTGCGCGATGAAGATGCTGGCGAACGTGCAGTACATCATCGTGCCGTCGAGGTTGAACGAGTACCCCAGCGGCAGCACGAAGCTCGATATCCGCGCCGAGGCGCCGAAGCGGTTGAGGCCCTCGAGCGTCTTCGGATAGGCGGCCTCCGAACTTGCCGTCGAGAACGCAATCATCAGCGGTTCGCGGATCAGCCGCAACAGATGGCCGTATCTGGGCCCGATGACGATGAAACCGACGACGACGAGGATGCCCCACAGGATCATCAGCGAGAGATAGAAGCCGCCCATGAAGACGATCAGCTTCCACAACACGGCAAGGCCGTTCTTCGACACCGTTGCCATGATTGCCGCCCATACCGCGATCGGAGCGAACAGCATGACGTAACTGGTCACCTTCAGCATGATGTGGCCGAGGTCGTCGATCACCGAGAGTATCTGCTTGGAGCGCTCCGGCATCGCGCCCAGCGCGACCGAGAAAAACACCGCGAAAACCACGATCTGCAGGATCTCGTTCTGCGCCATCGCATCCGCGATCGAGGTCGGAATCAGATGGGTCAGGAATTTCTCGATCGAGAAGGCCGACACCGGCAATCCCGTCGATTGCGCCTTGTCCGGCAGCGTGCCCGGGAAATTGGCACCCGGCTGCAGCAGGTTGACCATCACCAGGCCGAGCAGCAGGGAGACGAACGAGGCGCTGACGAACCAGCCCATGGTCTTGGCGAAGATCCGTCCGAGCTTGGAGCCGCTGCCCATGTGGGCGATGCCGCCGACCAGGGTTGCGAACACCAGCGGCGCGATGATCATCTTGATCAGGCGCAGGAACAGCATCGCGATCAGGTTTACGCTCGAAGCGATATCGGCCCGGATATCGGGCAGATAATTGAAGACCAGCGCCCCCATCACGATGCCAAGGACCATCGCGATCAGAATATACTGCGTAAACCTGTTCGACATTTCTTACCCCCGTAAGTTCCCGGCGGCACGAGTTTGGCAGATTTCGCCGCCGACGCAACACGCTTGAACCCGAGGCCGGTTTGCCACAATGTTCCCCGTTGTGGAATTTGCGTCCGCCGATTAGCGTTCTACGCAATGCACAATGGGCGGCTGCGCATTTATTGCGCGCCGACTGCATCAAGAACAGCCATCTCAACGGGAGCGAATTGTCATGAGTGACGGTGTCAATCGCCGCGTCTTAAATCGTCAGGTCCTGCTCAAGGAAAAGCCGACCGGAAAACTTGGACCTGAGCATTTCAAAATGACCGAAGGCGCTATCCCCGAACCCAGCGATGGCGAGGCGTTGCTGCGGGTGCGTTATATCTCGCTTGATGCCGCCAACCGGGCGTGGATGCATGGCGCGACCTATCGCGCGGCGGTCGAGCCCAACACGGTGATGGCCGGCGGCGGCATCGCCGAAGTCGTCTCATCAAAGGCGCCGGGACTTTCGCCCGGCGACATCGTGTTCGGCGATACCGGCTGGCAGGATTACGCGGCGGTGCCGGCAAAGCATTTGGCGAAAATGCCGAAGATCGAACCGATGACGCATTTGCTCAGCGTCTACGGCGTCGCCGGCCTCACCGCCTATTTCGGACTGCTCGACGTCGGCAAGCCGAAGGCCGGAGAGACCGTGGTGGTCTCGGCCGCCGCCGGCTCGGTGGGATCGATCGTCGGCCAGATCGCCAAGATCAAGGGCTGCCGCGTCGTCGGCATCGCCGGCGGCAAGGACAAGTGCAACTGGCTGACATCCGAACTCGGCTTCGATGCCGCGGTCGATTACAAGGACGGCGCGGTGTTCAAGGCGCTCAGGGCCGCGGCGCCCAATGGCATCGATGTCTATTTCGACAATGTCGGCGGCGACATTCTCGAAGCCTGCCTGGCGCAGATGAACAATCGCGGCCGCATCGCCTGCTGCGGCGCGATCTCGCAATATGACGGCGCGCCGTCAGCCACCGGGCCACGCGGCGTGCCCGGCCTGATCGTGGTCAAACGCCTGACCATGCAGGGCTTCATCGTGATGGACTTCATGGATCGGCGCAACGAGGCGCTGGCGACCTGCAATCATGGGTCGCCTCCGGCAAGCTCAAGGTGCAGGAGGACGTCATCGAGGGCCTGGAGAACACGCCGAAGGCGCTGATCGGACTGCTCGCCGGCGAAAACCGCGGCAAGCGGATGATCAGGGTGTAACGGGCCGGGCTCCACGTCACCGCATTCGTCGAATAATTCCTCTGGCGCGGTCGCCCGGCACCGATTATTCTCGGGCCAATTCGTCAGTATACTGTCGATCAGGGAGGGAAGGCGTGCGCATCGCCGTCATCGGCGGAGGCCCCGGCGGCCTCTACTTCAGCTATCTCTGGAAGAAGCGCCACCCGGACGCGCAGATCGATCTGTTCGAACAGAACGCCGCCGGCGCCACCTGGGGCTTCGGCGTGGTGTTCTCCGAGCAGGCGCTCGAATTCCTGCGCGCCGACGATCCCGACACGGTCGACGCGATCACGCCGAGGATGGAGAGCTGGCGGAACATCACGCTCAATTTGCGCGGCGAAAGCGTCGAGATCGACGGCGTCGGGTTTTCCTCGATCGGCCGGCTCGAACTGCTCGGGATCCTGCAGGCGCGCGCCGCTTCGGTCGGGGTCACGCCGCGCTACGATACGCCGGTCGCCTCCGTCGACGAGTTCGGGGGCTACGACCTGATCGTCGCCGCCGACGGCCTGAACTCGCTGGTGCGCCGCGCCTTCGAGGGCGATTTCGGCACCTCGCTGTCCTACTCGGCCAACAAATTCGCCTGGTACGGCACCACGAAACGATTCGAAACGCTGTCGCAGACCTTCGTGAAAACCGCCCTCGGCTCGCTTCAACGCCCATCACTACCGCTATTCGCAGGGCATGAGCACGTTCCTGGTCGAATGCGATTTGCCGACCTGGCAGCGTTACGGCTTTGCCGATAAGACGATCGATCAATCCAGGGCCATCTGCGAGCAGGTGTTCGCCGCCACGCTCGACGGCCACGAACTGGTGTCGAACAAATCGGTCTGGCGCAATTTCCCGTGGATCTGGAACGAGCGCTGGTCATTCAAGAATATGGTGCTGATCGGCGACGCCCTGCACTCGGCGCATTTCTCGATCGGATCGGGAACGCGGCTCGCCATCGAGGACGCGATCGCGCTTACCAAGGCGCTGGAGGCGGAGCACGATTTGGCCGCGGCGCTTGGCCGCTATCAAAGCGAGCGCCAGCCGATCGTGAAGAAGCTGGTGACGGCGGCGCGCACCAGCGCCGACTGGTACGCGAAATTCCCCGAGCACATGCAGCTCGACCTGATGGATTTCGCCTATAGCTACATTACCCGCTCGGGCCGCATCGACGATGCGCGCCTGCGCGCGATGTCGCCCGGCTTCATGGCGCGCTACGAGGCATCGCGTCGGCTTTCGATAGGCGGAGGAAAGGCATGATGTCGTCCAGGCCGCCTGAGATCATCGATCAGGTGCCAGCCGACAGCGCCGGCGCGCGCGAGATCGGCTTTGCTATACCGCAAATCTATAATGCGAGCCGCATTCTGTTCGACAATCTCGGCAACGGCCGCGGCGACCGGCTGGCACTTACCGGGCCGGCCGGAACGCGCAGCTATTTTGAGCTTTGCGCCGAGGCCTCGCAATGGGGCCACGGCTTTCTCTCGCTCGGGCTCAAGCGCGGCGACCGCGTGCTGATGTTTCTGGACGATACGCCGGCCTATCCGGCGGCGTTTTTCGGCGCGGTCCGCGCCGGCTTCGTGCCGCTTCTGATCAACACGCTGACGCCGCCCGACCTGCTGCAATTTTACCTGTCGGATTCCGCCGCCACCGTCGCCGTTGCCGACGCCGAATTTTGCGCGCGTTTCGACGCGGTGGCCTGCAAGGATACCGCCTTGCACACCCTGATCGTGGTGAACGGCACGGCGGGCGAGCAGGCGGTGCCGAACATCGTCGTCGCGGAGCGATGGCTGCCGGGATTTCCCGCCGATCTGGCCGAGGCTGCTACGGATCGCAACGAGATGGCGTTCTGGATGTATTCGTCGGGCTCGACCGGCCGGCCCAAGGGCATCGTCCATCTGCAGCACGACATGGCCTATAGCGATCTGGCCTTCGCGCAGAACGTCCTGAAGCTCGAATCCGACGACATCTGCTTTTCCGTGCCGAAGATGTTCTTCGCCTATGGTTTCGGCAATTCCATCACCTTTCCGTTCGCCGCGGGGGCCGCGACCCTGCTGCTGCCCGGCCAGCCGAAACCACAGGCGATCTTCGACGCGATCGAGCGTTATCGTCCCAGCGTGTTTTTCGGATTGCCGACGCTCTACACCTCCCTGACCAAGGCCGAAGGTGCGGCGGATACCGATTTTTCCTCGCTGCGCATGGCGCTGTCCGCCGCCGAGGTGCTGTCCGCCGAGGTCTTCAACGGCTGGAAGGCGCTGACGGGTCTCGAGATCATCGAGGGCCTCGGCTCCACGGAAGTGCTGCACATCTATTTATGCAACCGGCCGGACAAGAAGAAACTCGGCGCCGCCGGGCTTCGCGTGCCCGGCTATGAAATCGCCTTGAAAAGCAGCGACGGCCGCGACGTCGGCGACAACGAGGAAGGCATTCTGTGGGTACGCGGCGATTCCAATACGCCACTGTACTGGAACCGGCCGGACAAATCCGCCGAGACCATTCGCGAGGGCGGCTGGATCTACACCGGCGACCGTTTCGTGCGCGATGCCGACGGCTTTCACTTCTTCCGCGGCCGCGCCGACGATCTGATCAAGATCTCCGGCCAATGGGTCTATCCGCTCGAGGTCGAGCTCTGCCTCGCCGAACATCCCGACGTGCGCGAATGCGCGGTGTTCGCGATCGAACTGCCGGACCGGCGCATGACCCTGAAGGCCGTGGTCGTGATGAACAGCCGCGATTTCGATGAAGGCGACGCGACCAGGATGTTGCAGGATTTCGTCAAGGCAAAGCTGTTGCCCTACAAATATCCGCGCGAGGTGAAATTCCTCGACGAATTGCCGAAGACCGGAACGGGCAAGATCGACCGGCAGGCGTTGCTGCGGGTTTAGCACCTATGCGTTCAACAAACTCGGTGTCGTCCCCGCGAACGCGGGGACCCATCACCACGAATGTTTGTTATTGAACTCGCTGTGGCCTTGGCGTCGCATAACGCAAGCCGCGGTGGTTATGGGTCCCGGCTCAAGGCCGGAACGACGGCGAAGTTTTGCCCCTACCCCTCCAGCCCCGTGCCGCCATAGAGCCAGGCGAGGTCGCGATACCAGTCCTCCGACGACTTGGCGCCCATGATGGCGTTGCGCAGGCGGGCGTGTTCGCCGGCGGGGTGGTAGATGTGCTCGCCGATGGCGCGGGACATCAGTTGCACGCGCGCGGTGCGCGGAAAACGCTGCGCGCGGTATTTCTCCAGCGCGCTGGCGTGATCGCCGGGATGGCTGCCCAGCATGTGCGACAGGCATACCGCATCCTCCATCGCCTGGCAGGCGCCTTGCGCGAAATATTGCAGCATCGGATGGGCGGCGTCGCCGAGCAGCGCGACGCGGCCATCGATCCAGCGCTCGGTCGGATCGCGGTCGCACAACACCCACAGCTTCCAGTTCTTGCCGTGGCGGATCAGTTTCTGCGCGCGCGGATGGATATGGGTAAAGCCCTTCATCACCTCTTGTTCGGACACCGGCTGGCCGGCCACCGGCTCCGGCGCGTCGTTGTGATAGGTGACGACGAGGTTGAACACCTTCCAGCCCGACAGCGGATAATGCACGAGGTGGCATTTCGGGCCGGCCCACAGCGTGGCCGCGTTCCAGCGCAGCTCTTCCGGCATCTCCTCGGTCGGAATCACCGAGCGATAGGTGGTATGGCCGGAAACCCGCGGCGGACCATCGGCGGTGACCTGCTTGCGGATATTCGACCACAGCCCGTCGGCGCCGATCAGAAGCGAACCGGTGACGCGATCGCCGGTGGCGAGATGCGCCGTCACCGACGATCCGTCCTGGTCGTAACCAGTGACCTCGGAACTGACGCGCAGATCGATCAGCGCATGGTCCCGGCATGCCCGCAGGAACACGCCATGCAGATCGCCGCGATGCACCACCGCGTACGGATTGCCGAACCGCGCGCGAAAGGCCTCGCCCAGATCGACATGGGTGATCTCTTCGGCGGTGAGCGCATCCATCAGCCGCATCTGGTCGACATAAACCGCCATGCCGCGCGCGGCCTCGCCGACGCCGAGATAATCGAAGGCATGGAAGGCGTTGGGACCGAGCTGGATGCCGGCGCCGATCTCGCCCAGCGTCGCGGATTTTTCCAGCAGGATTGACGCAATTCCCTTTTGGGCGAGGCCCAGTGCGGCGGCGAGACCGCCGATGCCGCCGCCCGCGATCAATACCGGCCGCGCGCCCGCGGATGCCATCAGCTCGCCTTCCCGAGATGTTCGAGCGCGTCTTCGGCGCGCAACGGCACCCGCGACGCCTCGTTGTTGAGATCGACCAGTTGCGCCAGCAGCGCCAACAGCGCCTTGCGGTCGGCCGGCTTCAACGGCTGCAGCATCCGCGCCTGCGCGCGGTCGACCGACGGGATGATCTCGCGCAGCACGTTGGCGCCGGTCCGGGTCAGATGCAGCAGCTTGACCCGCTTGTCCTCGCGCGCCGGCTTTCGCTCGACATAGTTCTTCGCCTCCAGCCGCTCGATCACGCTGCCCAGCGTCGAGCGGTCGAAGGCGATCACCGCGGAAAGCCGCGTCGCATCGATGCCGGGATGGGTTCGGATCGCGACCAGGGCTGCATATTGCACCGGCGTCAGATCGAAGGGCCGGCACTCCTCCATGAACAACGCAACCGCGATCTGCTGCATCCGGCGAAACAGATAGCCCGGCGCGGAGTAGACCGCGTCCATGGTGACGGTGGCTGGCTTACTCGGCATCGGGCTGACGCTCCGGCGCGGCGTCGGCGAACGCCTTGAGATCTTTCGCCGCGTCCTCGGCCCTGAGCAGGCGCGGAAAGGCGGCCAGATCGACGCCGAAGCGCCGCGCATTGGCGAGTTGCGGCACCAGGCAGAGATCGGCGATCGTGGGCGCAGCGCCAAAGCAGAACGGACCGGGTTCGCCGGCGATCAGTTGTTCGCAGGCCGCAAGACCCTCGCGGTTGGCCCATGCCGCCCAGCCCGTCACCTGTTCATCGCTAACTCCGAGCTCGCGCAGCCGCGCCAGCACCTTGAGATTTTGCAGCGGATGGGTATCGCAGGCGATCACCTGCGCAAAGGCGCGCACGTGCGCGCGGCGCAGCGGGTCCTTCGGCAACAGCCGGCGGTTTCGGGTGGGTTTCATCCAGCCATTCGATGATGGCGAGCGACTGGGTCAGGACCGTGCCGCGCTCGTCCTGCAATGTGGGCACCAGCCCCTGCGGGTTGATCGCCAGATAGCCGGGGTCGCGCTGTTCGCCCTTGCGCAGGTGATGCGGCAGATGTTCCGCATTTAACCCCTTCAGGTTCAATGCAATTCTGACCCGGTAGGACGCGCTGCTGCGGAAATAGCCGTGCAGCTTCATCTCGAACCTCCCTGGAATTTTATCGCCGGCCTTGGCGTGGCCGTGATTGACGCTAGCCATATTGTAAGTATGCTGTCAATCAAGCGACGCAACAAGAACCGCAGGGAGGCTGGCCATGGAAGCCGTAACCAAGACGCCGGAACGCGAGGCGTTCTACAAGAAGATCGACGGCGAAAATCTTTCCGCGCTGTGGAACGTGCTCGGCGACCTGGTGACGCCGGAGCCGAGAAGCGCCTGCCGGCCGCATCTGTGGAAATTCGACGCGATCCGTGACTACATGACCGAAGCCGGCAAGCTGATCACTGCCAAGGAAGCCGAGCGGCGGGTGCTGGTCCTGGAAAACCCCGGGCTGCGCGGGCAATCGAAAATCACGACGTCGCTGTTTGCCGGCGTACAGATGGTGATTCCCGGCGACGTCGCGCCGGCGCACCGGCACAGCCAGTCGGCGCTGCGTTTCGTGCTCGAGGGCAAGGGCGCCTATACCTCGGTCGATGGCGAGCGCACCGCGATGGCGCCCGGCGACTTCGTCATTACGCCGTCGATGACCTGGCATGACCATTCCAACGAGACCTCCGAGCCGATGTTCTGGCTGGACGGCCTCGACATTCCGATGGTGCAGTTCTTCGACGCCTCGTTCGCGGAAACCGCCGGAGAAGATCAGCAGAAGATCACCCGCCCGGCCGGGGACAGCTTCGCCCGCTATGGCCACAACCTGCTGCCGGTCGACGAGAAGCGCACATCGAAGACCTCGCCGATCTTCAACTATCCCTATGCCTACACCCGCGAGGCGCTGGAGCAGGCCAAGCTGCGCGACCAATGGGACGCCTGCCACGGCCTGAAGCTGAAATTTTCCAATCCCGAGACCGGCGATTTTGCGATGCCGACGATCGGCACCTTCATCCAGCTATTGCCGAAGGGTTTCAAGACCGCGCGCTATCGCGCCACCGATGCCACGGTGTTCGCCGCGATCGAGGGCAAGGGCCGTTCGCGGATCGGCGAGCAGAGCTTCGAATGGGGCCCGCGCGACCTGTTCGTGGTACCGAGCTGGCAGTGGGTCACCCATGAGGCCGACACCGACTCCGTGCTGTTCAGTTTCTCCGACCGCCCGGTGCAGCAGAAGCTCGATCTGTTCCGCGAAGACCGCGGCAATGCGTGAGGCGACCTCGTAAGGCCAGAGCGGTCACTTCACCTCTCCCCGCAAGCGGGGCGAGGGAGCAGCGTTCACCGCCAGTGCAGTAGCCGCGTCTCCGCCCAGTTGATCAGCCGCCCGACCGCAAGGCCGAACAGCGACAGGATGACGACGCCGGCGAGCAGCTGATCGGTCTGCATCAGATTGCCGGCCTGCAGCACGAAGGCGCCGATACCGTATTCGGCGCCGATCATCTCGGCGCTCACCACCAGCAGCAGCGCGATCGATGCGGTGATGCGGAAGCCTGCGAGGATCGACGGCAATGCGCCCGGCCAGATCACCCGGCGCACGATGGCGTGGAACGGCACATTGAAACTCTGCGCCATCCGGATCAGGTTGCGCGGCACCGCGTCGACGCCACTATAGACCGAGATCGCGGTGGAAAAGAACACCCCGAGCGCGATGGTGGCGATCTTCGGCTCCTCGCCGATTCCGAGCCACAGGATCAGAAGCGGCAGCAGCGCGATCTTCGGAATCGGAAACAGCGCCGAGATGAAGGTGATGCCGACGCTGCGCGCGAGACTCGAGAGCCCGATGCCGAAGCCGACGATGATGCCGGCGACTGTCCCGAGAATCCATCCGGTGCCGATGCGCACAATGGAATGGGACAAATGCTGCCACAGCGCGCCCGACAGCGCGAGCTGCCAGATCGCGCGCAGGGTCGCAACCGGCGTCGGCAGGAACAGCGGATTGACGATGCCGGCGCTGCCGGCCGCTTGCCAAAGCCCGACGGCCAGCAGCAGCGCGATCCAGCCCGAGTAGCGGCCCGCCTTGGGCGAAAAACCAGCGCCGCGAAAGGCGACCGGCCGCCGCCCGGCGTCGTCGGCCGGCGCGGGGCCGGCCTGATCGTCGGCGCGGTCAGGCATGCTGGACCTCGCGCTCGGCGTCGATCGCCTCCTCGCGGATCAGCGACCACAGCTCGCTTTGCAGCGCGAGCAGCTTCTCGCGCGCGAGGATGTCACCGCGCTCAGTGCGCGTCAGCGGGATGGTGATCACCTCGCGGACGCGGCCCGGCCGCCGCGACAGGACGACGATGCGGTCGGCCAGCCGCACCGCTTCTTCCAGATTGTGCGTCACATAGACCGCGCCCATCGAACCATCGGCGAGCAGGCGGACAAAATCCTCCATCAGCAATTCGCGGGTCTGCGAATCCAGCGCCAACAGCGGCTCGTCCATCAGCAGGATCGCGGGCCGCACCGCCAGCGCCCGGGCGATGCCGACGCGCTGGCGCATACCGCCGGAAAGTTGTTTTGGCAGCGTGCCGCCGAAGTCGGCAAGGCCGGTGCGGTGCAAGGCATCGTCGACGATGGCTTTGCGCTCGCTCGGCGCAAGGCCGACATGCAGCAGCGGGAATTCGACATTGTCGCGGGCCGTCGACCATGGCAGCAGCGCAAAATCCTGGAACACGAAGGTCAGCGGATTGAGGCTCTCGGGCGGCGGCGCGCCGCGCAATTCCGCCGCCCCCGCGCTCGGCTGCAGCAACCCGCCCAGGATCGACAGCAGCGTGCTCTTGCCGCAGCCGGACGGGCCGACGACCGCGACCACCTCGCCGGCGCCGACCGTGAACGACACGTCGTCGAGCACCTCAAGCGCGCCGAAGCGGTGGGTGATGTGGTCGGCGATCAGGTCCATGGGGCGTCTCGGTTTGAGTTCGCACGCGATTGAAGCGTCAGATTGCATTTTGCGTCATCGCGAGGAGCGAAGCGACGAAGCAATCCATTCTCTCATCCGGGCTATGGATTGCTTCGCGGAGTTTACCATCGGGCGCGCATTTCGCGCGACCCGTTGGCTCGCAATGACGGAATAACATCAATCCGGCTTCACATAGTCCCTGGCGATGATCGCGTCGACAGTGAATCCCTTGTCGACAAACCCCTGTGCCTGCAGCCATTCGATCTGGTTGGCAACATTCTTAACATCGAGCTTGCCGTCGCGATCGATATAGGCGCAGTTGCCGACCACCTGTTCAAGCGGCAAATTGGTGTATTTCGCGATGATTGCCAGCAGCGGCCTGGTCGCGTCGTTGACCGCGGCCTTGCCGTCGGTGACGGATGCGAGGATCACGTCATGATATTCGCGGTCGGCGCGCTCCAATGCACCCAGAAATTTTGTCACCAGCGGCTTGTTGGCGAGCGTCTTCGGCGAAGCGAACACCGCGCCGAGCTGCCACGGCGTCTCGTCGCCGACCCAGCCCAATAGCTTGGCTCCGCCATCGTCGATCAGCTTGCGGGCGGTCGAGGCCGGCAGCAGCGCGGCATCGACGGTTTCGCCCTTCAGCGCCGCCGCGGCGTTCGACAGCGACTGCAGCGGCAGCACCTTGATGTCGGCAAGCCTGAAGCCGTATTTGTCGGCGAGCAGGCCGAGCGAATAGTGAAAACTGGAACCGACCTGGGTGACCGCGATTCGTTTGCCCGCGAGATCTTTCGGGCTCTTGAGGCCGCCGGCATAGGCGTTGTTGCTGGCGAAATAGCCGATCAGCGGATAGCCGGCCTTTTCGCGGCTCATGCCGCCGATCACCTTCAGCGTGCCCTTGCCGGCGAGGTTATAGAGCCCCGCGGTGAAGGCGGTGACGCCGAAATCGACATCGCCCGACGTGGTCGCGACCGCGATCGGCTGCGCGGCATCGAAGAACTTCAAGTCGACAGCGAGGCCAGCGTCGCGGAAATAGCCCTTGTCCTGCGCGATGAACACCGGCGCCGACGACGACAGCCTGAGCACGCCGACCTTTGTCTTCAGCACATCGTCGGCCCGCGCGACTCCGGCGGCTGCGAGCAACAAAAGAACGGCCAAAGCGACCCGTGAAAACCATACCATCTAGCTTCCTTCGTCTTGTTCCAAACCCGCCGGTGTCGTCCCGGCGAACGCCGGGACCGATAACCACCGTCGGCTATCATGAAAGTTGGTCGCTGCCATCCTGCCCCAAGGACAAATCGCGGTGTATCGGTCCCCGCTTTCGCGGGGACGACGAAAACGTGATCGGTCATCTCGGAACTCGGCGATCAAAGCCCTTCCGGCAGCGGCTGATCGCGCCCGATGAAAGCCCCCTGTCGTTTCAACCGGTCCTGCAGTTTTTCGACCGTGATATCGCGAGGGCCTCCATTGCCATCCAGCGCCAGGGCGGCGGCGGTGCCGGCGGCCTCGCCCATCGCAAAGCAGGCGCCGGAGACGCGCGCCGCGGATTGGCCATCATGGGTCATCGACGCGCAGCGCCCGGCCACCAGCAGATTGTCAAGGCCTTCGGGGATCAGCATGCGATACGGCAATTCATTGAAGCCGCGCGACTCCGGGATCGGCGGGAAGGTGAAGATCACGTCCCCCGCGACATGGGATTCCATCGGCCAGCCGTTGACGCCGATACTGTCGTCGAACGACGCGCAGCCGAGCACATCCTCGCCCGACAGCAGATAACCGCCAACAATCCGCCTGGTTTCGCGGATGCCGAGCTGCGGCGGCAGGTCGACGATGTAGGATTGCTCGAACCCCGGCACCGTGCGCAGGAACTCGAACGCGGCCACCGCCTGGCGGCGGCCCTCGATCTCGCCGCGCGTGAGATCGTCGGGCTCGAGCCCGTTGATCGCGCTGCCGTCCGCGCGTGCCAATTGCGTGAAATTCACCCGCCATTCGATTGGCGAGCGCTGCGGTCGCACGATCGCGGCCTTGCGCGGGAAACGATGCAGGCCCGCGGCTTCGGCTTTTTCCATCAGCGCCGGGATCGTGCGCCAGGCTTCGCCAGCCTTGGCGGGATCGACGCCGTTGAGCCGGAACATCATCGAGGGATAGAGCATGCCGCCATGGTTGTCGCCGACCTCATGGGGCGCACCGGCCCAGGCCGCAAGATCGCCATCGCCGGAGCAATCGATGAAGATGTCCGCCGTGATCGCCTGACGGCCGGCCTTGGTCTCGACCATCAGCGCGTGGACGCGTTTCGCGTCATGCATGACGACGCCGGCGCCAAGCGCGTGAAACAGCATGTCGACCTTGTGGGCGGCCAACAGATCGTCGGCCGCGATCTTGTAGGCCGCGGTGTCATAGGCCTGCGCCAGGATTTTTCCCAATATCAGATGCGGCGCGTTGAGGCCGCCGAGCCGGTCGATGCGCGCCAGCAGTTCGGAAGCGATGCCCCGCACCACCCGGTGCATCTCGCCATGGACATTGGCGTGCAGCCCGCAAAAATTGGTGACGCCGGCGGCGGTGCCCATGCCGCCGAGAAAGCCATAGCGCTCGATCAACAGCGTGCGCCGCCCCGCGCGCGCCGCCGCCACGCTGGCGGCGATCCCGGCCGGGCCGCCGCCGAGCACCGCGACTTCATATTCGCCGTAGAGCGGCACGCGGCGCGCGGGTTCTTCGATTGTATTGAGGGACAAAGCGGGTTCCCGGATGATGGGTGGGCGATCATGCCTCGGGAGGGGAGATTTGGCTATCTCGTCAACATCAACGCAGGCCGTATGACCCGATCAAGGAACCGGTTGCGCTGTGGAGCGCGCCTGTGGAAACTGGAATCCCGGACTTCTCGTCTCCAACAGGACATCCTCCTCCCATGCGCATCTGCATTTTCGGCGCGGGCGCCGTCGGCAGTCATTTTGCGGTCCGGCTGGCGCTGGCGGGCCATGACGTCTCCTGCGTGATGCGCGGGCCGCATCTGGAGGCGACGCAAGCCAATGGCCTGACGCTGCGGGTCGGCACGGCCGAATTTTCGGCGCGGGTGAAGGCATCGGACAATCCGGCGGCGCTGGGTCTGCAGCAGCTGGTCATCAGCACGCTGAAGGCCAACGCGCTCGACAGCCTCGTCGCCGGGCTGCCGCCGCTGCTCGGCGACGACACGGCTGTGGTGTTCGCCCAGAACGGCATTCCCTGGTGGTACGATATCGGGCTTTCACCCGATCATCCGCCGGTGCCGGAGCTCGGCTTTCTCGATCCCGGCGGCCGGTTGCGCCGGGCGGTGGCGCGGCAGCGGATCATCGGCGGCGTGATCTTTTCGGCCAACGAGGTGGTCGCGCCCGGCATCGTCGTGAACCTCTCGGCCGAGCGCAACATGCTGCTGGCAGGGGAATGCGACGACCGCGCCAGCGCACGGATCGAAGGCGTGAGGGCGGTGCTTGATGAAGCTTCTATCCAGTCACCAGTGACGCCGCGGATCAGGGAGGCGATCTGGTCCAAGCTCTTGACCAACATGTCGATGTCGGTGCTGTGCCTGGTGACCGGGCAAACCGCAAAGGCGGTCCGCGAGGATCCCGCGCTGGGCGATATCGTGCCGCGCCTGCTCGATGAAGCCAACAGCGTCGGTCAAAGCTGTTTCCCAGAGGTCAAGCGCGTCACCCGCTCCGGACCCGCACCCGACCACAAGCCGTCGCTGCTGCAGGATTACGAACGCGGCCGGGCGATGGAAATCGATGCGCTGGTGCGGGCGCCAGCGGCGTTCGCCAGGGCGGCGGGGCTGTCGACGCCGATGCTCGACATGCTGGCGGCGCTTGCCATCCGTCAGGCCCGCGACAAGGGGCTGTACCAGGGCTGAACGACCGTGCAAAAGCAGGATCATCGCCACACAGGATGCCACACCATGCATGTCAGGAACAAAGTCGCGCCCGCGATTGGATCGGCGATATCCCTGCTGGCCTGCGTCGCGCTCATGCTCGTTGCCGTTCCTGCTGTTGCCGTGGAGCAATGCCGGTTCATCCAGGCCAAGCCGGAGCGCGAGGCATGTTATGCGCGTCAGGAGTCGGCGCTCGCTGCCAAGCGGAAGCCTGAGGTGACACCTCCATCAAAGACGATGGAATCGCTGGAGCAGATGAAGCACGAAGACGAGGCGCTGAACCGGCAGCTCCACAGCATCTGCCGCGGATGCTAGAGCGGCTTTCGGAATGACCGGCGTTCGGGGTTGTTGGAATTTAAATTAGCCGTCATTGCGAGGAGCCAACGGGTCGCGAATGCGCGCCAGATGACAGCTCCGCGACGAAGCAATCCACGACTGACGCAGCCGCACGATGGATTGCTTCGCTGCGCTCGCAATGACGACTCGTCCGAATCACGGTGCGACGGTCGCACCGATCCAGCCCGCGAACGCGTCCAGAATTTCATTCATCACCTCGCGGTCGTTGCGTCCCGACCGCGCCAGCACGTGAAAGGAATGGTCGGCGCCGTCGACCAGGTGCAGCGTGGCCGATGGCCCGAGGCGCTCGACCACGGGTTCGAGCAACGCCACCTCCGCAAGCGTGTCGCGGGTGCCCTGCAGGAACAGCATCGGGATATCGACGTCGGCGAGGTGCCTGGCCCGGTCGCTCGATGGCTTGCCCGCCGGATGCAGCGGAAAGCCGAGGAACGCAAGACCACCGACGCCGTCGAGGGGTGCTGCCGCCTGCGCCTGCGAGGTCATGCGGCCGCCGAATGATTTGCCGCCCGCGATCAACGGCAGGCCCGGACAGCGCCGCCCTGCTTCCGCCACCGCGGCGCGCACGGCGGCGTGCGCGATCGCCGGCGGATCCGGCCGCTTGCCGCCCTTCTCCATATAGGGAAACTGATAGCGCAAGGTCGCGATGCCGCGCTCAAAAAGACCTTGCGCGACCGCTTCCATGAAGGAATGGGTCATCCCGGCGCCAGCGCCGTGGGCGAAGACAAAGCACGCGCGGGCCTGCGCGGGGCGGTTCAGGAGCGCGGAGACCTGGCCCGCCTTTGCGATCTCGATGCTGAACTTCTCGGTCGTTTTCATCCGGCGATTGTAGCGGCGGGAGCTTCAGGCGACACTGCCAAAAGTCATGTTCTCGGGACCGGCGCAAATCGCCTGCAGGATTTCTTCGACCGCCTTGTCGGCCCAGGCATGGAGTTCCTGCGTGGTCTTGTTCTGCAACGGATGCGGAACATAGACCGCCGCGGCGTCAAGACCGATCGCCGCCTTCTGCGATTGGAAGGCCTGTTCGAATTCCGATGTCAGCACGCTCACGCCGGTGACGCCCTTCTTGTCGAGGTCGTTGAGGTCATGCGTCGAGCACGAGGTGCAGGACCCGCAATCGGAAAGCGCGATGATGACGGCCTGGCAGGTGTCGGCGATGTCCCTGATCATCTCGCGCGGCGCGACGCGGGTGTTGGTCGGCTTCTTGTAGCGGCGCGTGGCGATCCCGCGCTGCCGGCAAAGCACCTCCAGCCGGTCGATGAACTCGTCGCCCCGCATCTTGCCGATATCCATCAGCGCAACGGTGTTTCCGCTGAAGCTGTCGAGCGGCGCCCGGCGCCCGCGAAGTTCGGACGCGGTTTCGGCGGTCGGATCGCGTAACAACCCACCCTGCTTCATGTGATGATCTCCCTGGTCACGGGCCTCGATTCGTGGCGAAATCGCCCGCCGGTCCAGCCAGCGCAGATCGCCGAAAACAATCCGGCCTGTCCGCCGGCATGCACGATCAGAAGCCCCTCGGGCCAGAACTTGTTGATCATCTCGTCACGCCGCCGGGGGTCGACGCCCTCGCCTATGCCCTGCGCGCCCTGAATGACCGCCTCGCCCGGCCGCACCATCGCGTCATGGAGCTCTTGCGTGATCCTGTCGCGATCCCAGCCGGCGCTCCTGAAGATGGCATAATGTTCGGGAACCAGCACGAGCATGGCGTTGGTGAACTCGCAGAGCTTGGGATGACCGACCGCGAGCAGCGACATCGCCAGCGACCTGGTCAATTGCTCCGGCGTGCGGGACCGCTGGTCGATGAAACCCTGGATGCCGTCGCCCTGGAACAGCGTCACCGCGTTTCTGCCGGGTGGAATGCCGCGCGCCACCGAAAGCGGCATCCAGGTGGAATCGGATTCGTCCTCGGCAAAGCAGAAGGTGTACTTGCCGGGACCGCCGAGCACGGCGCGATCGAGTTCGCCCGGCTTGCCGCCGCCGACATTGCGGATGATCAATTGCAGCGCCCGCCCGATCGTGGCATTGGCCCGGTTACCCTGGCCCAGGCAGTTGATCCCGGAATTCATGCCGATCTCGGAGGCGATCGGACCGTTGACGACGATGATCGGCGACGAGAAGCAGGTCGTGCACAACAGGCCGTGCATGGTGAACACCGGATCGAGCGCAGCCTCCAGCGCCGCCAGAACCACCGGCATGTATTCGGGCCGGCAACCCGCCATCACGGCGTTGATCGCAACCTTCTCGACGGTGATGGGCGCGAGGTTAGGCGGCACCTCGCCGACGATCTCGTCCGGCTTGCGCGCCGTCCCCTGCAGCATCCTCAGGATTCGCACGTCGGTAGGTGGCACGACCGGAAGCCCGTCGCTCCAGCCCCGCTCGAAGCAGGCCTCGATATCGTCGTCCCATTCGCCCAACCGGATCTGCCGCGATTTGAAGTTCGGCTTGCCGAACGTCGCCATCAGGGATTCGTAGACGCCCGGCTCGCGCGACTTCGATCCGCATCCCGGCCGCATCGCCGGAAGATCCGGACCGAGACCGGCTATCCCCGTCACCCTCTCCCATTGCTCCCGCTCCCAGCCGTGGGTGCGCGCGACTTCCTTGCCCTCGCTGAATCGCAACACGGTCGGGACCGCTTCGATGTCGAAGGCGAAGGATTGCTCCAGCGACGTGTCGTCGATCGCGCCGATCGCCGGAAAGGAAGGATCGTCCTGGGTGAAAACAGCCGTCGGCACCGAATCCGCCAGCTGGCCCAGCACCGGTTCGACCATCTGGCAGGTATCGCATTCGCGCTTGGCGAAAACCACGATCCCGTCGCGCGGAATGCCGTTCATTTGACAGCGTCCAATCTGATATATAAGATTAGCAGACGTAATAGACGTTCTCCTCATCTATTGTCAAATTTACCGCGCAAAACGCCTAGGCTACCGCAGGAAGCCTTCATTTTGGCTCTCACAGATATATCAAATATCTCGATTCCCGCCAAAGCCCGTCTGCTCGATCGCATCCGCGAGCAGATCGTGACCGGCGCATTCCCGCTCGGCGCGCGATTGTCCGACAAGGACCTCGCGGCCGAGATGAGTGTCAGCCGCACCCCGGTGCGCGAGGCCTTGCTGCAGCTGCAGTCGGAGGGACTGATCGTGGTGCGGCCAAGAAGCGGAACGTTCGTCTTCGACGTTACCGAAAACGATCTTTCCCAGATCTGCGAGATGCGCAGCCTGTTCGAGACCGGCGCGCTGAAGATGGCCGCCGCGGTCAACCCGTCAAGCCTGGTGGGCGCGCTGACCTTTCCGGTCGCGGAAGCCGCCCTTGCGCTCGAGGACAAGGATTACGCCCGATGCGAGGCGCTCGACACCATCTTTCATGAAACGCTGATCGCCTTGAGCGCCAACAAGTACCTGGTCGAATCCTACCGGACCATTTCCACCAAAGTGCGGGCGCTGCGCAGCCGTCTGCCGCAGAACCACGCCAGGATCGAAGGCGCCATCGCCCAGCACCGGCGCATCATCGACCTGGTCGCCGTCGGCAAGGCGGAATTGGCTGCGGCGGAAATCACCAGCCATGTGCGCAATGTCAGAACGCAGCTGCTGTCCGTCACCACCAGCGGCGCGGCGCTGAAGGCGGCCGGATGAGCCGCGCGAGAATGTTTTCCGCTGGCATCGGAGAGCGGATCAAACCGCTGTCGATCGGCCTGCTGGGCGCTATCGCCATGCTTTGCGGTGCGATCGGCGGCGCGGCGGCTGGACCGTTTCCGGATCATGCGATTACCCTGATCGTTCCCTTTCCGCCCGGCGGACCCAACGACGTGCTGGGCCGCATCGTCGTCGATCACATGGCGCGGGCTCTGGGCCAGCCGGTTGTGATCGAAAACATGGCCGGAGCCGGCGGCACCATCGGCTCCGCCCGCGCCGCCAAGGCCGCACCCGACGGCTACTCCATGGTCTCGGGCAATCTCGGCAGCCATGGCGCCTCCTACAGCTATTATCCGAAGCTGGCCTACGGGCCGGGCGACTTCGCCGGCGTCGGCATGGTCGCGGGCACCCCCAACTTCATCGCCATCCGCAGCAGCCTGCCGTTCGAGAAACTTTCGGATTTCGTCGCCGATGCGCGGCAGCACCCGGACAAATACACCGCCGGGCATGCCGGCAACGGATCGAACGGCAACCTGGTCTGCCTTCTTTTCATGAAGACGGCCGGCATCAAGCTGCAACTGATTCCGTATCGCGGATCGGGGCCGGCCATGAACGACCTGCTCGGCGGCCAGATCGATGCGATGTGCGATTCCGCACCGACCGTCGTGCCGCAGGCCCGCGCAGGTTCGATCCGGGCGCTCGTCGTCGCGCAGGCGGAACGTGTCGAGGCCTTGAAGGACGTTCCGACCAGTTCGGAAGCCGGGGTGCCGGCGTTCGACGTCGTCGGATGGAACGCGTTCTTCGTGCCGAAGGGCACGCCGGGTCCCATCATCGAGAAGTTGAACCGGGCGCTCGCCGATGCGCTCAACGACGACAATGTGAAGCAGCGCATCGCCGACATTGGCGCGACGCTGCCCGCAGCCGATCAGCGATCGCCGGCGGCGCTCGACGCCTTCGTGAAGAACGAAATCAGCAAATGGAGCGGCGTCGTCATCGCCGCCGGCGCCTCCGCCAACCCGTAACGGGTGTTCGCGGCGCTAGAGCGTTTTCAAGCGAAGCGGCGACCGGTTCGCGTCAAGAAAACGCGTCAAGTCAGGAATTTAGAGCCCCGTTTCAATTCAATCGAAACGGAAAAGGCGCTAGGCGGCGGCCGAGCTGCGGACGGCGTGGACGATGACCCGGCGCAGCGACGATACCGCGCCGGTGACATCGGCCGCGAAGCTGTGAACCCGCCCCGCCTCGTCACCCAGACGCGTCGCTTCGCCCGACACCTCGGCGATCCGGGTTGAAACCTCGCGCGCACCATTGGCCGTCTCGGTGACGTTGCGGGCGATCTGGCTGGTCGCGGCATGCTGCTGCTCGATTGCCGCGGCAATCGAATTCGCTATTTCATCGATCGTGCGCACGGTGCCGCTGACCTCATCCATGCCCCGCACGGTCTCCTGCGTGATGCTCTGGATTTCGTTGATCTGGCGGTTGATCTCTTCGGTCGAGCGGGCGGTCTGGGTCGCGAGATTCTTCACCTCGCTGGCGACCACGGCAAAGCCCCTGCCGGCATCGCCGGCGCGCGCCGCCTCGATCGTCGCATTGAGGGCCAGGAGATTGGTTTGCGACGCGATCTCCGAGATCAACGTGGTGACCTGGCCGACCCGGGCCACCGCCTCGGCCAGACTGGCGATCGTGGTGCGCGCCTGGTCGCTGCGGCCCACCGCGACGGTGGTGGCCTTGGTCGCATTGCTGACCTGGAGGCTGATCTCGTGGATCGAGCTGGACAATTGTTCGGTGGCGCTGGCGACGGTCTGCGCGTTGGTGAGGGCGAGCGCGGAGGCGGCCGCGACGGTCTGGGAGCTGGCGCCGACCAATCCCGCCGAGCGGCTCATCACCGCCGCCGCTTCGGTCATCGCCGTCATCCGGCTGTCGATGCCGGCGACCGCGCTGTCGGTTTCGGTCTCGACGGTCGTCACCATGCCGACCAGGGCTTCGCGGCGCGACGCTTCGGCATGGCTCTTCTGAACGTCGACCTCGGCGCGCAGCCGTTCGGCTTCCGCCGATTTCTCCTTGAACACCTGGAGCGCCCGCGCCACGGTGCCGATTTCGTCCTTGAGGCGCAAATCGCGCATGAATTCGCTCGACGGCGCGTCGGACAGCGGCTGCTCGGTAAACTGCACCAGACGGCCGAGGGGCCGGGTGATCTGGCGCGACAGCCAATAGGCACAGGCTACCATGAACAAGCCAACGGCGACCGCGATCGAGAAGAATTGCCAGGCCACCTCGGCAAAGCGCGCTTCGATATCGTCGACAAAGACGCTGGTGCTGATCGCCCAGCGCCAGGGGTCGAAGGCGATCGCATAGCTCAACTTGGTGACGGGCTCGTTCGAGCCGGCCCGCGCCAGGGGGCTCAGCGCGATGACGGCGCCGGTTCCGTTGCGCGCGGCTTCGATCTGCTCCTTGATGATTTGCCGGCCGTTCGGATCGACGAAGCCGTAGTAGTTATGACCCTCGCGTTCGGGCTTTGCGCCATGCACGACGTTGACCCCGTCATAATCATGGACGTAGTAATATTCGCCGTTGCCGTAGCGCAGCTTGCGCAGCTGGTCCTTGACCAGCGTCTTGGCCGCGTCCTCGGTGAGCTCGCCGCTCTGCACGCGCGCATAGGCGCTCTTGACCATGGACACCGCGGTTTCGTCGAGGTGGCGCACCATCTCGACGCGTTCGGCGCTGATGGTCTGGTAAATCTTGTGGCTCGCGAGCCCGGCGAGGAAAGCATAGCCGACAAAGATGACGACGGAAAACACCAGCAGCTTAGCGCCAATTCCAAACCTGGGCATTCGATAACTCCGCATCCGGAATATCTGTCTGCCACTAATTCTTAAACCTGCCGTTAATCTTAAAGGCGATCGTGGGGCGGGTCACGGAGGCGTCATCTGGCCGTGGCCCCGGCCTTGGTCCGAACTGAATCCGGCTCGGCATTGGGCTATGTTGGCGATCCCGGCATGACTCGAACATGCGACCTACGGTTTAGGAAACCGACCTTCATAAAACAAAACCAGCGAGTTAGACAGCAACGAAGCGTCAAACCGCATCCTAAAGATCAAGGAGTTAGCGAGGATTTGTCAAACCGTTTGGTCGCGACCAATGTGTCCGATGGATACGACATTTTACGAATGCCGCTCGAGAATTCGGCGACTAAGCAAGCGCCCATTCTGTGGGGCCTTGCCGCTGAATGTCCGCGCAATAAGTTCCTACGCTGTTCGGCCTCATCACCGCGGGACGAGCCATGAAGCTCCTACCCGCACCCGCCATACCGGCTGAACTTGGCCTACTCGACGCAGAACCGGCTTGTCCGATTACACCCATTTCACTGGAGTTGCAGGCTCACTTTGAGCGTGGCGGCTCGCCAGCCGAAGGAGTGCGGCTTGTTGCCATGCTTGAACGCGCTGGCGCTCGGGCAAGTATCTCTAAATTACGAGCCAAGGGATCGGCCGGGCACGGCTCGCGTTTGCCAGCTCACTGGGAGCCTTCGCATTCTGATGTGTCGTTCGCGATCGATCGAGGCATGCCGCAAGTACGTGTGAGCACCGAGGCTGAGAAATTTCGAAACTATTGGACCGCAAAAAGCGGGGCCGGAGCAACAAAGCGCGATTGGAGCGCGACTTGGCGCAATTGGATCATCACAACAGTGGAGCGAAGCAATGCCCCTACCAACTATCGCGGCCAAAGCCCCAGAGCGATTAACACTTCCGGACGTAAGGCGACTGGATCGGATGCCATCCTTGCCGGCATGGGTAGCCTTGCGCGTCGCATCGACGAAAGACGAGCCGCAGAGATCCGTGGCGGATGGAAGACATCGGATGGTCCCGACCCTCCCGGGGAATTTGACTTTGAATGATGCCGAGCGCTTTGAAATCGAGCACCACGTTATGGAGCTTGACGCGCTATGTGCTCAGACGCCGATCAATGCGGCCGAGTGGGAGGTTGCAACGTTGATCGAGATCACGAATTGATGCTCGTGTTGCCGTCATCGCAGCAGAACGTAGCGGGCGTAGAAGCGACGGGCAAAGCATTCCAGGTCGCACTCGAAGATATATCGACGTGGGCCGTCGCCGGGGGGATACGCCGGTGGCATCGTGGGGAGTGCGGCGAGAACGAACGCGGGCAGCCGTATCAACTACCATTGGCGACCGGCCCCGGCGGAACTACGTCGGATTGCTCTTGTAGAGAAGTGGCGCGTCAAGGAACGCGCCCGCATCCTGCGCAAACTGCTCGCCGCCGAGCCCCTTAACGAGTTCAGCGATGAGCATTGCGCGCAAATGCGCGCGCGATTGGCTGCGGTGATACCACGGGTATCCCGGATTGCCTGATAGCTGTTGAAACTGTGAGTACGTGACGCGCTGGTCGGATCAACGGCGGCGGCGCCCACTGATAGTTCCTACCGTGGGACGCAGCAAAGGAAGAGCCCGGCCTAAAGCGTGAGGGTGGCTGCCGGCGAGATGGATGTTCGCCGTAAGTAGACGCGACCTGTACGCCAATCATCGGCAGTACGGGGTCTGAAGCGACGGGCCTGGCTCCGCCGAGCAAGATCGCTAAGGACATGGGAAGCGTCTCGATGCGCAGGCATCGGGACGGCTTCGCCTATGTCTTTCGCAACAAACCTTCACCACCAAGCAAGGTTCGATTTCAAATCTGATCCTGGAAGGTCGGACTTGTCGGGGGTGGGGGTGGTCAAATCTCTGACGATCGGAGGAGGCACGGACCGGCCCCACTGTCACTCAGGGATTTTTTTCTCATATGCGAAGATTTTTGGTCCATTCGGCACTTCCTACCAACGGGCCTCGAGCGATCTCGACATCACGCTACTTGCCCCGACAACAGAATCATAACGAACTCAGTGTGTTGTCGGTATTCGGCCGGATCGGCTAGCTCGTTGCTCGCACGCTCTTCATTATGCGGCTCGTTTTCGAAGTATTATTTTTCCGAGCTGCGCATCTGGTCCAGCGAGGGGGGTGCCAAAACCTTGGCGAGCAAGGGCTGGGACCGGTAGCTTAGAACCCCATTTTTTTGCGCAAAATTCTCAGAATTATTTTTTTGTGTACCGCGGCCAAGGGTGGGGGTGACTAAATCTCTGGGGCGATTTGGCCTCGGACCGGTAGCTTTAGTTCACACCCCAAATTCCAGAATTCAATTCGAAAAGCCCCCTTGTGCGAGTTACGTCACCATTCGCCTAACTGACATGGGCCGATCGTCGAATGGCCGCTTTGCGCGGCGGGTTCAACCGATCGCTGCAACACATTCTGCGAACTTCTCAGCCGGGGTCTGGTAGAGCAAGGTCTTTCTCGGCCTTTCATTGAGCTGCCTTGCGATGGCACTGAGCTTGGCTTGGCTGTGCAAGGACAGATCGGTGCCACGCGGAAGATACTGGCGCAGCAATCTGTTGGTGTTTTCGTTTGAGCCGCGCTGCCAGGGAGACCGAGGGTCACAAAAGTAGACCTCGACCTCGGTGGCCAATGTCAGGCGCTGATGGTCGGCAAGCTCCTTGCCTCTGTCCCAGGTCAGCGACCGGTAAAGTTCGCTGGGCAATCGCTGCGATTGCTTGATCAGCGCCGAGACGACGCTTTCGGTGTCCTTGTTCGCAACCTTGACCAGCATCACGTAGCGCGAATGGCGCTCGACAAGCGTTGCGACATAGCTATTCCTGGACCCACCGATCAGATCGCCTTCCCAATGGCCGGGGACCGCGCGATCTTCGACCGACGGCGGTCGTTCGCTGATGGATACGGCATTCTTGATCTGGCCGAGCCCGTTTCGCTTCATGCTGGCGTGCCTGGATCGGCGGACCGTGCGCCTCGCCCTCAGGTGCTCAAGAAGCTCCTTTTTCAGCACGCCGCGCGCCTGAATGAACAGGCTGCGATAGATCGTCTCGTGTGACACCTGCTTTTGAGGCTCCCCCGGATATGTGCGTTTTAGCCAGCCGGCAATTTGCTCCGGTGACCATTGCCGCCGCAGCAAGGTCGATACTGTCCGCCTCAGGAACGGACGGCAAGCCAGCTTGCAAAGCTTGGGACGCCGCGCCCGATCCCAGGCGGCCTGATCGGACCCGCGCCGCCCGATAGCGATCCGCCCCGCCATTGCGCTGGACTTCACGGCTGATGGTTGACGGAGATCGTCCCAAGTGGCGCGCGATCGACCGCAACGAGCAGCGCATGCTGAGCCATCGAGATATCTCCTCCCGTTCAGAAAGGCTGAGCGCCTGTTTGGCACGGTGCCGATCCGGCGGACGGATGCCGCCGGTCGGCGAGATCACCGAGAAGACCGACGAGGACTCCCGGTCAAACCGGCGTCCGATCGAACTCATCGGCTCGCCGGCCTGCCAGCGATCCCAGATCTCGGACCGCTGGGCCGCCGAGTAATAAATGCGACGTCGCTGTTTCATGCCCACACTCCATCTTTGCTAAAAGATTAGAGTGTTGCGCTGACCAGTTGAGCCCACCGCCGCAAGCGGCCATACACAAACAGATGGAATAGCGATGTCCGTTATCGGCCGCACAACGGACTCAGGTCAGACGTTGCGCCATGTCCGAGATGTGCCGATATTGTTAGCAAAAGTCGAAAATCGAGATCACGCCGAAAATCCCGCGAAAGCTGATAATACGGATTCGACTCGCTGAGCCGCCACTCAAAGACCGCCCACCGACGCAGCGATCGCGTCGATTTCATTCAGCATCAGCGTCGAATCCTGCGCGAGCGCTGCGGAGCGGGCCTTTGTGAGATGCTGGCGGGCCAGATCCCGCAAATTTTCCTTAAGGCACACTCTCGCAAGATCCAGTTCGATCCGCGCCCGCGTCGTGCTCTCGGGGTGGATCTGGCTGTTGAGCGAAAGCTGTTCGAGCAAGAGCCTTGCCTGCCGCAAGCCGAACAGCCTAACTTTCAGAATCGAGAGAAGGTTGAACAGAATGAACCTGATCGGCGGGCGGGGTCCCCTGGCGGACAACATACCGAGATAGAGCTCGGCGAGGGCCAGCCGATTCCATGAAGCGACCGCCAGGCTTCCCGCCGCGTCGCAAGCCAAAATGGCTGCCTTGAGCATGCGGATCCCCTCGCCGATCTGGCCGGTCATGGCGAGGGCTGGGCCGGCCGCGAAATCGACGCCGCTCGCCGCGTACGCCCAGCGGTGAGCCAGCGCCCATTTCTTCATAGACAATAATAGCGCAAGCCCCTCTTCTACGGGTCCTTCCAGCAACAGGCCGGTCGCGCGCGCCATGGTTCCAGCAGTGCGGTCGTAGGGAGTAGCCGCCGTCCGTTGGCATCGCTCGGCATTGGCGATTCCATCGCTGAAGCGGTAGGCTTGGATGTCGATCCAAGCGAGCGTCCAGAACGCCATGCCGAGCGCCCGGTTGTCCTGGCGCTGCCGGCCGGCCTCCATCAACTGCACGGTCCAGGTTCGCGCGTTCCTTGTCAGGCCGCGGCAGACATAGTCCCAGGCGATCGACCAATAAGCCCAATTGAGGATGTAGTTGTCGCCCGACTGCGTACATATCTCAAGTACACGCTTGCCCTCGTGTTCCGCCTGTTCCAGCGTGTGTCGGCCAAGGATGATCGAACAAAACAGAAGCGCGGATCTTGCATAGGCTTGCGCGCGGATGTCGTTGAGGCGTTCGGCAATGCTCAGGGCCGATTTCGCGCGGGCTTCGGCGGCGCGGAATTCGCAGAAGTGATTCAAAAGCATGCAGTGAAAATAAAGCGCGAACACCAGTTGCGGCGTGTCGCCCAGAACCTCTAGTCGCGGAATATAGGCTTCTGCGATTTCGGAAAGGCCAATCAAATCGCCCTTCAGATACAACACTTCCAGCAAACTGACGACAACGGTCGCCATGGCGGCATTATCGGCACAATGCGGCGCTTCTCCAAGCAGCTTCAGCGCTTTTCGAAAATATCCCTCCGCCTCCTCCAGGGAATAGATTTCAAGGCACTTCGTTCCCGAAAGCGAACAGTAGCGGAACGCCTTGTCGGGCCGGCCGGAAAGCGAGAAGTGATACGCAAGCATCTCGACGACTTCGCTCAAGCGGGACGCAGCGCGAAGCTCGATCGCGTTACCTACTTTGAGATGCAATTCGGATCGGCGCGCGCTCAACAGAGTGTCGTAAAGCGCATCGCGCATCAGTACGTGCTTGAATTCGAAATCGCCCGATTGCGGGTCTCGTTGTACGAAGTCGAGCCCCTGCAAGGCTTCAAGCCTGCTTTCGACGTCGCCAAATCCGCTCTCGACCGCCGTAAGGAGCGTCGGATCGAAGCGGCGCCCGATCACGGCGGCCGTCTGCAACAACTTGCGATCGTCTGCGGAGAGCCGATCTGCTCGCGCCGTCAGAAGCAGTTGCACACTGGCAGGCAAAGCGACTTCGATCTGGTTGGTGTCGTATCCCAATCCCAACGGCGTGACGCGCACCGTGCCGCGTTCGATCAGGAAGCTTACGATCTCCTCGACGAACAGTGCGTTGCCTTCCGCCTTTTTGACGATCAGTTGGGCAAGCGGCTCAGGCAAATTGTCGACGCCGAAGCGAAACTGCGCGATGCGCAGGGTCTCCGATGAAGAGAGTGGAGCTATCCGAAGCTCGATCACTCCCGCGCGACCCGCCCAAGCCGGCGCAAATTCCGGGCGCCGCGTATGCAAGATGACCAAAGGCGACGCGGGTTCGCTGTCGACGATCCGCAACAGTAAATCTTCCGATGCGCTGTCGATCCATTGCAGGTCTTCGAGCAGGAGAATTGCCGTCGAGCGCCGGCTTTGCTCCTCGATCAACCGCAGCAAGAGATCCCGCGTGCGGGCGCCGATCAGCGTCCCGTCAAGCTCGGCTAGTGCGCTGCCCGGCGCTTTCAAGCCTAAGAGATTGAGCAACAGCGCCAGATTCTGTGGCGACCAGCAGTTGAGATCCCTCAAGCCTTCCTCAAGCTTGGCGAGGATGGTCGTCTCGGACTCGCCGGAGCTTAGCGAGAACCAGTTGCGCAGCATTTCAATGAACGGCAGGAACGGCGTTTCCTGCCCGTCGGCCGAACAGTTGCCCCGCAGCGTCAGGACCTCTTCGGAGCCGTGGCGCAGCGCGAACTCGTAGAGCAATCGCGATTTGCCGATGCCCGGATCGCCGACGACATCGACGACCCGCACCGAATTCAGATGTTTGAGCTGATCTTCCAGCACGGCCATCTCGCGGGTGCGACCGATGTAAGAGGTCAGTCCGCGCGCCACCGCGGCATCGAACCGCGTAACGTGATCCTTGATCGCGACGAGGCGATGAACCGGCTGCTGCTCGCTCTTGCCCTTGAAATGAAAAACGCCGGCCGGCTCGACCTTGACCATGCCTTCGACCTGCCGCAGCATTGCATCGCTCATCACAACCGTCGCCGGCACGGCCTCGGCTTGAAGTCGCGCCGCAAGATTGACGATGTCGCCATGCGCGGTAATTCCGGTGCTCTCGCCGCTATCCACGGCTCCAAGCACGACAGGGCCGGTGGTGACGCTGATGCGAAGAAGCGGACGATGGCCGAGTTCGGCCTCGATCCTGTCGCCGGCCTCCTCAAGGCGTTGTTGGATCTCCAGCGCGGCGCGGCACGCCCGGAGCGGCCCGTCTTCGAGCGCGGTCGGCGTGCCGAACAAAGCCAAAATGCCGTCACCGGTGAAATTCTTTACGGTACCGCGATGACGGTGAATGGCTGCGGTGGTAAGGGCAGAGACCTGGCTTACCAGGGCGAAGGCCGCCTCTTCACCCATTCGCTCGACGAACGCAGTGAAGCCGACGAGGTCCGTCATCAAGACGGTTATCTGACGATGCTCGCTTTGCGGGCCGAATGCCGGACCTTTTTGCGGCGCAGCGATCTCAAACGGATCGACCATCCCACCTGCTCCTGCAGTGGCGAATTTGCCTCAAATTCTACCCGAGCTGCACGAGTATAACGGCGGACGCGCGTTCGCACCACACCCGGAGAGGCCCACTGGGCCTTTTCTGGCCCGAAAAAGCATGTAACATGACGTTAAAGACCCTTGTGGCAAACGCCGGCGGCACGTTTGCAGCAACAGCGAAATGGGGCGACAGTTGGGAGTCCGAAAGCCCATAGAAGTCGCAATCATAGGCGGCGGCTGCGCTTCGATTGCGGCGGCTTTTGAACTGACCCGGCCCAGGCACAAGGGTGCCTATCACGTCACGATTTATCAGCTTGGCTGGAGACTCGGAGGAAAGGGCGCCTCGGGCCGCGGCCCTGCCGGACGCATCGAAGAGCACGGGCTGCACGTGTGGCTCGGATGCTATGACAATGCCTTTCAGATGCTGCGCGAATGCTATGACGAGTTGAACGCGAAAGCGCGAAAGGCGAAAGGGCGAGATGCGAAGGCGCGAGATCCGGAGAAGTTATCGCGAAACTGGGGTCATTTCTTTCTTCCGGACTCGCACATTGCAGTGGCAGGCCGCTCCAGCCACGGCGGCTGGATCAATTGGGCTGCGCATTTTCCACCCGCGCCGGGCCTTCCTGGCGACCCCATCAACGAGCACAATCCCTTCGCGCTGACCCATTATTTCGCGCGCGCTATTTCGCTTCTGCGCACGCTTCTGCTCGGCCTTGAAACATTCCGTGCATCCGGTGCATCGAACGTGGACGCGGAAGTGGATCAGGGCACAGATCCCGGCGCAACCAAGGGCAATGCAACCGACGTTGCCGCCAGGATCACCGCTTTGTTGCGCGGCGGCGCGCTGGCGTCGGCCGCGATCGTGATCGAAGCGCTGGCGCTGGTCGAGGCCGCGCTCAACTCAATGCCAAGAGTTCCTGAAAGCATGCTGCTTCCGATGCTGGAGGCAATTGCGTCAGCACTTCGCAAACAATTCGAAGCGATCGTCGCGAGCGACGATCGCACGCGACATCAATGGGAGATCATCGATCTGGTTCTCGCCAATATCGTCGGCGCGGTTCGCTACAAGCTGCTCACGGACCCGCGCGGGCTCGATGCGATCAATCATCTCGATCACCGCGAGTGGCTGCGGGAAAACGGCGCGTCCGAGCGCGCGGTCAATTCTCCGTTCACACGCGCGCTGTACGACCTCACGATGGCTTACGAAGGTGGCGATCCGGACCGTCCTGCCATCGCTGCCGGTGCCGCCTTGCGCGGTGCCCTGCGATTCTTCTTCTGCTATCGCGGCGCGTTGTTCTGGAAGATGCGCGCCGGCATGGGCGATGTCGTGTTCGCGCCCTTCTACGAAGCGCTGCGCGCCCGTGGAGCCACCTTCAAATTCTTCCACCGGCTTCGAAATGTCAAATTGGCGGATCCGCGCCGGCTTGCGCCGGGCGAAAAGCAATATGTTAAGGCACTCGAATTCGACGTCCAGGCCGAGACGCTCGAGGGAGACGAGTATCACCCGCTGATCGACGTCCAGGGCATGCGATGCTGGCCTTCCGAGCCGGATTTCTCCCAACTCAAGGGCGGAGCGCAGATGAAGCGCGAGAGCCGGGATTTTGAATCGCACTGGGATCGTCGGAAAGCCGGCACGAAAGAGCTCAAGGTGACGCGCGATTTCGACTTTGTCGTGCTAGGCGTCGGCATTGGCGCGCTGCCTTATGTGTGCAGCGAGATTATCGCCACAGATCCGCGTTGGGGCGCCATGGTCGAGAATGTCAAAACCGTCGCCACGCAGGCCTTTCAGATCTGGCTCAACGCGGACCTGCAGGACCTTGGCTGGGATATTCCACCTGTGACGCTGACGAGCTTCGTCAAGCCGTTCGACACCTGGGCTGACATGGGTCACGTGGTGCTGGCCGAAAACTGGCGCGAACCCAAGCCGAAGACATCGGCCTATTTCTGCAATGTCCTCGCCGACCCCTCGCATGAGCCCGACCCAGACGAGATCGACTATCCAAAGCGTCGCCGTAAGGAGGTGAAGAAAAACGCGATTGAATTTCTCAATCGCGATATTCAGAAGCTGTGGCCGAAAGCCAGGAAGCGGACAAACGGGTTTCGCTGGGATTTACTGGTCGATCCCAATGCGAAGACAAAGGACAGGACGAGCGCTATCGCTGCCCGCTTCGATACGCAATACTGGACAGCGAACGTCAACCCTTCCGACCGTTATGTGCTATCAGTACCAGGCAGCGCCAGTCATCGTATTTCACCACTTGATAATACCTATGACAATTTAACCATCGCCGGCGATTGGACGGATTGCAGTCTTAACGTCGGATGCGTCGAGGCGGCCGTTATGTCGGGCCGACTAGCAGCCCACGCAATTTCAAAATGGCCCGCGCTCGAAGACATTATCGGATTTGATCACCCATAATTAAGCACTTGATCCATGCAAGACCCAAGGGGAAACGACATGGCGAAAAAAGCTTCTGGACGGACGGGCAAACGACAGCGGCGCGACGATCCCGATCGCGAAACGCCGGACCGGCGCGCAAGCGAGCATATCCGGCGTAACGCGGGATCGCAGAAGGGCGGGAGATACAGCAATCACGATTCGAATCCGCGAATTTCAAAGAGCGTTGAGGAAGCGATCAGCGGCATGGTGCAACAGAGCTCCGCTTTTATCGAGGAGCAGATTCGCGCCGGCCAGCAGGCCGCGGAGCGGTTGCGCGACGGCATCGCCAATTCGAAGCAATTGAATGCCGACATCAACACGCTGGTCGAAAACCTCGTCGCCACTACCAAGGATGTCGGTGCCACCTGGCTTGACCTGATATCGATCATTATCCGTGCCATCGGAACGCAACAGCCGCACGGAGGCGATGGCGGCGGCAGCACGCCGCATACCCCACCCGGCCCCGGCATCATGGTTACCCGATCTGGTACTTCCGGCGGCGCAACCACGCTCAGCAGCATTACGCCTGCCGATAACACCGTCGTGGGCGTGCCGCCCCAGATCGTTGTGAAAGGGGCACACGTCACAAGCGTGGTACTCGACTTGCGCCCGCCGTCGCTGCAATTCGTGCCGGTCGTGCCGCAGCTGATGGCCACCGATCTGAGACGGTCATTCAGTGCCAAATTTACCTTGAGTTCGGACTCGTCCAGTCTCGTCCTCACAGTGACCGTTCCGGACGGCCAACCTCGTGGTATCTATACGGGCGCCATCGTCGATAGCCGGACCAACGAAGCTGGAGGAACGCTCAGTGTCACGGTTGCGGGCTAAGGTTCGAAGTGCCGAACCATCCGCTTCCGACAGAAGCGGCATGTCTTCGCTCGTCGCTGACACACTGGAGGAATACGGAGCGACCACGCGCAAGGCAATGGCGACCTATTTTCCGAGTGGCTACCCGGCACGGCATCTGTACGAACCGCTGGCCGATTACCCGCAGCGTGCCGGCAAGATGATGCGGCCGAGCATCTGCATCGCGACCGCGCGCGCGTTTGGCGCGAGCCAGGCGGATGCCGTACGGTCTGCTGCGGCGATCGAACTGCTGCACAACGCCATGCTCGTTCATGACGACATCCAGGATGGCAGCGAAATGCGACGCGGCCGGCCCACGCTTCACATGCTGCATGGCGTGCCGCTTGCGATCAATGCCGGCGATGCGCTGTTCCTTCTCAGTCTTCGCCCATTGCTCGACAATGTCGGCATCTTCGGCAGCCTCCTGGGCCTGCGTATCTTGCGGGAGATGGAGCAGGTCGCATGGCATTCTCTTGAGGGACAGGCGATCGAACTCGGCTGGATTCGGGAAAACACCCTCGATCTGGAGGATACCGACTACCTCAACATGGTCTTGAGGAAGACCTGCTGGCTTTCGACCATTCATCCCTCCCGCGTCGGCGCGATGATCGGAAGCCGAGGCGCTGCCGATCTCGACCCGTTCATCCGTTTCGGTTTTTATCTGGGGGCGGCTTTTCAGATTCAGGATGATATACTGAACCTCGCGCCCACCACCCGATATGGCAAGGAAGCGAACGGCGATGTTCTGGAAGGCAAGCGCAGCCTACTCCTCATTCACGCCTATCGTCACGCCTCGCCTGCGGAGCAGCGCAGACTAGCCCGCCTGTTCCGCCGCCCGCGCGAAAAACGCAGCGGAGAGGATGTTGCATTTGTGTTGTCGCTGTTCGCGGAACATGGATCGTTCGATTACGTGCGTCAGTTCGCTCACGCGCTTGCTGGCGCCGCTTTGCATCAGTTCGTTTCGATTTACGGCGACCTTCCACCGTCCCGAGACAAGGATTTCATCCATGGGCTGGCGAACTGGATATTCAACCGCTGAATCCTAAGAGCCTCTCTCCAAGGAAAGAGGCTCTGGGCAAAGGAGACAGCGTGGCCTGCTGAGGAAAAATCGATGCGCCGCAATGTATTGATTTATGGGGCGACGGGTTACAGCGGCCGGCTGATTGCCGAGCGGTTGCGGCATTTGCGCTGCCGCAGCGTCGTCGCCGGCCGGACGCCGCATCGGGTGCAGGCGCTGGCCGCCGAATTTGGCCTCGCCGGGCGTGTGATGGGAGCCGATGAACCGAACGTCCTTGATCAGGCACTTGATGATATCGATGTTCTGATCAATGCGGCGAGCCCCTTCACGCTGACGGCGCCGGCATTAATCGAGTCGTGTCTGCGTACGAAAACGCATTATCTCGATATCACCGGCGAGCTCCCGGTATTTCAAGCCGCCTTCGGCTATGACGAAGCCGCCCGGAAACGCGGCATCATGATCCTGCCAGGCGCAGGTCTTGGCGTTGTGGCTTCCGACTGTCTGGCGAAGCATGTGGCGGCCTTGATACCGAATGCGAAATATCTTCGGATCGCCGTGTTGCGGCCTGACTCGTTCTCGCGGGGTACTTTTCGATCGGCGCTCGGGCTTGCCAATTCGCGCGTGGCCATTCGCAGAAACGGGCGATTGATATTGGTCCCGGTCGGGCAATTGCAACGAACCTTTGACTTTGGCGATGGCGAGAAAGAAAGTGTTGCCGTTAGCTGGGCCGATGTCTTTACCGCCTATTACTCAACCGGCGTCCGCAACATCGAGGCCTATTTCGCGGCTAGTTTCGCGTCGCGCGCACTCTATCAGGTTAGCGCGGGGGTCGCCGACACTATGCAGCTCGCACCAGCCAGGACCTTGATCGACGCTATCGCGAGCGTTCTGCCGGAAGGCCCGCATGAAGCCCGGCGCCGGACCGAACGATGTGTCCTGTTGTGCGAGGCAGAGGATTTGTGGCGGCAGCGCAGGTGTGTGCGTTTAGCGACGCCGGACGGCTACAGTTTCACGGCCGAAGCAGCCACGGCGATCGCGCAACGTATTCTTCAAGGCGACTTCGCTTCCGGCTTTCAGACGCCTGCAAAGGTCTACGGCGCCGATCTGGTGCTCGACTTCGAGGGAGTCGATCGACAGGAGCTGCAGCCACCGTTTTCAGCTTACGAGAGGGTAGTGTCATGATTTCATTTATTCAGCGCGATGATAATCCTGAAATTCCGCCGCCCTACAAATTCCCCGGCGTCAACATCATGAGCTTCCGGTTGCAGGCGGATCTTGGGCAACTTCAGGGCCTCTGCGACGAACTGCTCAATATCGGATCGTTGGCGGACCGCGGTTTCGAGTACCGGGCCTTCACCGACTTCGTCGATATGGAAATCGTGACCTATCCAAAAATGCTGTTTGACGAGCCGCCCTATTCCAGCCGGGGATTTGCCAGTCAGCAGGAGCTTTATTTTCGGTTCTATGTCTGGAAATTCATTTCGTTTGGCGGCGTGCTGTTTCCGGACGTGTTTCATCCCCCACAATTGTTCTTCCCGTTCATTTATGTAGACAATTCCTGGTCGATGATAAGCGGACGCAATGTGATTGGCTTCCCAAAAGTCATGGCACAATTTTATCCTACGCCGGTCCTTGGCGTCGATCCCCTCAAGATCAAGGTATCTGCGTTGGCGTTGGACAGGTTTTTGCCGACGACCGAGTTGAAGTGGCACCCCATTGTGGAGATCAATCCCGTGACCAGCCTGGCCGCTCCCCTGCCCGCTGGCGGCCCTTGGCCCTGGGCCGGACTTACAACGGATACGCCCGATCCAATTCTCGAGCAGTTGCTGGAGCTTTTTCTATTGGCACTTCCAGACGAGTTCGAGACGGTTCAGTTAAAGCAATTCCGTGACCTGCCGAGCGGTGCCTGCTTTCAGGCCGTGGTGAATACTCCGTTTTCATTTGCGCCTTCCAGCATTGGCGCGGTGAAGCCACTGCCGGCGGTGTCGATCACCGTGAATGAATATGACAGCCTTAAAATACCAACCAGCCTTGGGTTGCAGCCAAACACGCCCTTGCAGCCATTGCTGCAGTATTCCGTATCGCTGGACATGCGCATGGACAACGGGAGCAATCTTTTCGTCAACGGCTGACTTCCACATTCCATGCCGGGCCCGACTTCCTTTTTGGATCGGAAGCGGGCATCGGAGCGGGTCCTGCCTCACCCCGGCAACGGCCATTCCATAATCGCTCATTTCGCGAACGGCCGCTTTGCGCCAACAACGGCCGGTCGCGAATACTCTCCTGAAATAGCCGGACCGGCCAAACGACGCTAAGTGATACGCCGCGATAGAGCGGCACGGTGGGCAGGACGGCTGGAGGATGCCTTTTGCCTGTACGTCCTGTGGACCGGTGCCAACGCCCTTGGAACAATGGATGGCTTTTCGGCCGGTTGAAACCTCTTGGGCCCAAGCAGCCTGGTCTATACGCACAGCATTCTTGATCTTTGGGCGATCCAAAGGCCCCAGGGTTCGCAGCTCGAACCATTCGTGATCCGTAGCAGAAGGCTCCTCGTGGCCGAGACCTCAAACTAGTAGACGCGCCGTGTGAATGCGGCGATGGCCGCGGTCACAGCAGCGGGCTGTTCCGGGAACAATGCGTGACTCGCATCGGGAATGACGACAATTGTCACCCGATCACCCAGCAGCCCCTTCAAAACGCCCGAAAACCGGCGCGGCGCCACCGGATCGTGCTCAGCCTGGAGATCCAGGATCGGTGCCGTGCCGGCGGCAAAATAGTCGTCCACCGGCGTATGTTCACGCGCATGAGATTCCATGTGGTGGACGTTCGGATACCAACCGGTCAACCAAACCGATGCATCGTGGCCGGGTGCAAAAAACGCGATCTTCAAATATTCGAGCCGCTGAGACTCCGGCAGCGACATATCCGAAGGACCGTCGATGGCTTTGCGCATTTCGGGACCGATGGGCTTTTCACTGGAGCCCGCTGGCACTTTGCCGGCCGACGCCGCAGCTACGACAACACCACGCACCAGGTCGGGGCGGTCGGCTGATATCTGACGCGCAACAAAGTTACCAAATGCGTGCCCGACGACGACGACAGCGCCTTTTTTCTCCCGCTCGATAACAGCCGCTGCATCCTTTGCCAAGTCATGCATAGTCAAGCCGTCCATGGGACCTTCGCTTCGGCCTATGCCTCTCGGTTGGGGTCTCAGAACCCGAAATCCGTCGGCCGCGAGCATCTGGGATACTGCGCTGTAGTCGTCCGCTGATCTCCCGAGTGATGGGAAAATCACAATGATCGGGCCGGCGCCTTGCGAAAGAACCTCAATCTTTACATCGTCGTGCAACACGATATCTCGTACCACGGGTCCCGGGTCAAGCGCATACGCCGTACTCGCGACACTGATCGCTGCCGCTGCTGTTAAGATATGCCGGCAAAATAGATTCACTTTCTTTCTCCCTGCTTGCGATTGCTTTCGCTCAGACCCGTTGCTCACGCTTCTTGCGTGACCATTTTCAATATCCAGGTCAGTACGGCCGCGACGACTAACATTCCTGCCATCGCCAGCATGCCTGCGGAGAAGGAGCCGGTCGTGTCCTTCAACCGGCCGACCATCCACGGCCCGACGTAGCCGCCGAGACTCCCTACAGAATTGATGAAGGCAAGACCGCCCGCGGCAGCCACACCGGTAAGATAACGCGAGGGCAGACTGTAAAAAGCAGGTCGCGCAGAACTTAACCCAATCACGCCCAGCGTGATTCCTATCAGAGCAGGAACGAGGTTATCCGAAACAACGGACAGCGCGAGCCCGGCTCCCGCCAGAAGGCACGCAGCGATCAGGTTTATAAGATATTTTCTGGTCCGATCCATGTAGCGCGCCCAATAGATCATTGCGCCGGAAGCGACGAGATACGGGATGCTCGAAACGACTCCGACCTGCATATCAGATAAGCCATGGCCCTTGAGAATGAGGGGAAGCCAAATCGCGATGCCATTGATCCCGATCCAATAACTGAACAGAATTCCCGTCAGGATCAGAACTTTTTTTTCTTTGATAGCCGCGAACAGATTTTTCTTCGGTCGACTGGCACTCTCCCGCGCGAGAGAATCAAGAAGTGCCGCTCGCTCTTCGTCCGAGAGCCAACTTGCGTCTTTTGGATTGTCACGAAGCAGACGGAGCGTGATAAGTCCCATCACGCAAGCTGGCACACCTTCCATTATGAAAAGCCATTGCCAACCTTTCAGCCCCATAAGTCCGTCCATCGCTAGAATTGCAACTGAAAGGGGGCCTCCGACTACAGATGATAGCGGAATAGCAATAAGGAACCACGCGAGCACTCGAACTCGACTTTGTTCTGGAAACCAAAACGACAAATAATAAAGGACACCGGGAAAAAAACCCGCTTCAGCGGCACCAGTCAACACACGAAGAAGGTAAAAGCTGTTCGGCCCCTCAATCCACGCACAAGCGGCCGACAGTAACCCCCAGGAGATCATTATTCTGGCGAGCCAGCGACGTGCGCCAAATTTATACAGCGCGAGATTGCTGGGAACTTCGAGCAAACAATAACCAACGAAGAACAGCCCGGCCGCCGTACCGAACTCAGCATTTGATAGGCCCAAGTCTTGGTTCATCGTGAGGGCGGCGAAGCCAACGTTTGTACGATCGATGTAATTAAAGAAGTAGGCAATCGCCAAAATAGGTACCAAGCGAACAACATTCTTGCGTATCGCGCTCTGGAGCAGAGCATCGGTTTGCGCCGTTGAAGCGTGGGGGTCGGTCAGGGCTTCCGATGCCGCGGTCACTTTGGATGTCCGGCAAATTCAGCAAATTTGAAGAACCGAACTGGATTATTCACCAGAATCATTTTTCGTTTGCTTTCCTCTGGCTCTATTCGCGCGATGAAATCTACCAAATCACCATCATCTGGCATCGGGCCATGCAGATTGACATGGGGCCAGTCGCTTCCCCACAGAACGCGCTCGGGCGCGTGGTCAACGAGACTGCGCGCGATTGGCACTACATCCTCAAAGGGGGACGCCGTTTTCGAGAGCCTTTCAGGACCGCTGAGTTTGACCCAAACTCGGCCGGTATCCAGCAAGCGTCGCAATACGGTCAGCGTAGGACCTTCCCGCCCTTCGCTGATATCCGGTCTTGCCATGTGGTCAATGACAACGGGAGCATCAATTGAACGAATAAACTCTTCTGTTTCGACAAGACCCTTTCCAGCAACGTGGATCGCGATGTGCCAATCGAACGGCCGAACAAGAGCGATGACCCGGCGAACCTTATCCAAGTTTGGGCGCCCGCCGAGATGAGCCATGAAGCTGAACCGTACTCCACATACTCCTGCGGCGTTAAATTCTTCGATGACGCCGGGCTCCATTTCGGGACGGATCAGGGCTACGCCGCGATAACGTCCACTACCGGTCGCCAAAGCATCCAGCAAGGGACCATGATCGAAGCCATGTCCTTGGCTTTGAACAATAACCGCTCGTTCAAAGCCGAGATGATCGTGTAGGCGCCGAAGAGCCTTCTCGGGGGCCTCATTGGGAGTGAAACTGCGTTCTGCAGGCAGCGGAAAGCGTGCGAACGGGCCATAGATATGGCAATGCGAATCGCAAGCGCCTTTCGGAACAATGAGAGATGGCTTTCTCGGATTTAACTTTGGTGGAGGACCATCTGGCTTGGCCTGAGCGGGCAGTTGTACCGACATGATGTACTCCTCAGTCGCAGCGAGCGATCATTCCACCATCCACCACGATTTCCGTGCCGGTGACGAAGCGAGCCTCGTCCGAAGCAAGGTAGAGCGCTGCATATGCCGTGTCCCTTCCATCTCCCATGAACCCCAAAGGGATACGACTGACGCGAGACTTCAAGAGTGAATCGACATCACCTCCTGCGCGTTGCCCAGCTAGTCTCACCTCAACCATTGGAGTATGCATTTGACCTGGGACCACCGTGTTCACGCGGATGTTTTTGGTCGCATATTCCACTGCTGTAACACGCGAAAACTGAATGATACCTGCTTTTGCTGCGGCATATCCGACCTGCGGCGCACCTGTAAAACGCACACCCGAGGTTGACGCCGTGTTGACGATGGATCCGCCTCCATTCTTTTCCATTTCAGGGATGGTGTGCTTGCACGTGAGAAATACGCTCGTCAAGTTCACACTGATCTGTCAATTCCACGCCTCCTCCGAGAGTGCTACAGCCCCTCCTGGAGCAGACCCACCGACGTTGTTGACCAGGATGTCGACCTTGCCAAATCGTTTAACACAGGCTGCCACCATCGCTGCGACCTGTTCGCTATTGGTGGCGTCACATGTGTGAGTTTCGATTTCGCCACTGCCTTCACGAGCGCGTGCGACCGTTTCGTCCATCGCATCCGCATTCATGTCCACACCGAATATTTTTGCGCCTTGCTGCGCAAAGATAACGGCCGCTGCGCGACCGTTGCCCCATCCGGGCCCGACGCATCCGGCTCCCGTAATAATCGCCACTTTGTTGTGCAACCGTCCTGTCATCGATCTCTCCCACACGCTCAGGATTTAAGCTCAGTTGTCTCGCCCGCAGGCAGACCGATTTCAAAAGCATTCAGTGTCATGGCAACCAGCGTGTAGTAGCCGAGGACACCGACTAGTTCGACAACCCCACGCTCACCCAGTTCTTTCACCGCCGCGGCATGAGTTTGATCGGAAACCAAATGCGTTTTGTGAAGTTCAATAACATAGTCGTAGACGGCCTTGCTTTTGGCCTCTTCAATCCTCGGGACTACTCGCGCGGCAATCGCGTCGACAATTGATGGATCCAACCCTGCTTTCAATGCTTCTCGCTTATGTGCAAACCATTCGTAGTGTGAAGTCCAAAACCGTGCAGTGATCAGGATCGCAAGCTCCGAAAGTTTTGGACCGAGGATTGTGTCATACCGAGCGAATTCGCCGAGTAGCTGAGCGCGCGACCCTAGTTCGGGACTGTGCAGCCAAGCGCGAAGGGGCGCCGGGACACGGCCTCGCTTTCCGGATGTGGCGTCATCCACGACCTTTCTCTGCGCTTCGGTCATTTCCTCTCGCGTGAGGTCTCGGACTCGCATCTAATATTCCTTAACAGTTTACGGCAGACCTACGACTGTCAGATCAACAGTCTGAAGCGTTGCCCGTGGGAGCTTACTCAAGCCTCTCTCACGCTGGATTCGCTCCTCATGGCTATTGCCTGCTCACGACCGCGGGCGTATTTTTGTGGGCAGAATGGAGGGGGGGGACGTGCGATGGATATTCGCGAACTGCGATACTTTACGCACGTCGCGCGTGCTGGAAGCTTCAGTCGAGCTGCCGCAAATCTGAACGTTGCTCAACCGGCTCTCAGCCGACAGGTGAAGCAACTTGAGCAAGAACTCGGCGTTCAGTTGTTCGAGCGCACGCAGCGAGGCGTTGAACTTACGCAAGCCGGTTCGCTGCTGTTCAGTCAAGCGGAGGATATCATTGAGCACCTGGCGCGCATGTTGGACCTCGTTCGTAGCCCCAATGACGCCTTCGCCGGCCACGTTGCTTTGGGCCTTGCACCAACGTCCGGCCTGCTTATCGCTCCCGAGATATTTGGGATATTCAAGGCGAGGTGGCCGCACGCCACACTGGTAATTCGTGAAGGGGTTAGTTCTTCGCTTGAAGAATGGCTTCTGAGTCGACGGGTCGACATAGCGGTCCTGCACAATCCGACCCCGCTGGATGGTATCGATATGCTCCCAATACTGCACGAGCGGATGGTTCTCATATCTGCCTACACCGATCGCGCCGAAGTCGCAAAAGGGGTTCGCTTTAAGGACTTGAGCGATGTTCCGCTCGTCCTGCCAAGCCTGCCTCACAGCAACAGAAGGCTTCTTGAGCGCGCTGCAATTCAGCATAATTCGCGCTTGAACATTGCACTTGAGGTCGACAGCGTTCCCCTTACCAAAGCGATGGTGAAAGCTGGTTTTGCTTCGACGATCATGACCTTTGCCGGTGCCGCGTTGGAAGTAGAGAGGAAGGAACTTATAGCTCGACCGATCGAGCGACCGCCTTTGATTTCCAATATTTGTATTGGCATGCCACGAGAGGCGAAGCTTTCTTGGCTTACAATGGAACTTGGAAGGCTCTTGCAAAGCTGCATCGCGAAGCTTGTTACGCAAGGCAGTTGGCCTGGCGCTACAATGTTTGAAGGCGCTGCAAATGAGTGGCATCCGCCCAAACCTCAGTGAGCTGCACGAGGAGGAGAAACCGCTTCGACGTGCTCCGCCCCCGAAGGATCGATATGTCCAAGAGCCTGCTCTCTCAGGTAATTGTCGTACTTGGCTTCGTCGAACACTCCTTCCCACTTAGCGATAACAAACGTCGCAACGGTATTCCCGACCACGTTAGTCAGCGCGGTACAAGTCGCCATCAACCGATCAACGCCGAAAAGCAAACCTAATCCGTTCAAAGGCAAACTACGAACGGTTTGGAGTGTGGCAGCGAGCTTGATGAAAGCTCCGCCCGCAACCGTTGTACCCCCCTTCGACGTTAGCAGCAGAATTCCAAGCACGCCAAGTTGCTCCAATAGCGAAAAGGGCGTGTCAGTGGCCTGCGCAATGAAGGCCACGGCAATAGCCATATAAATTGACGTTCCGTCCAAATTAAAGCTGTATCCACTAGGCACTACAAAGCCGACGATGGAGCCGTCGCACCCCGCATGCTCCAGCTTCAGCATCAGACGAGGCAACACGACCTCACTCGACGCCGTGCCAAGCACGAGCAACAGCTCTTCACGAATGAGGCGCAGAAATCTTGAAGATCGAGAGGCCCATGAACGCCGCCACGGCGCCTAGGGCAACGAGGACAAAGAACACCGAGGTGAGCCAATACAGCACAACGAGCTTCGTGAGATACAGTAATGTGGCAGCTCCAAAAGCACCGATCGCCGCTGCCATCGCGCCAAATGCCCCGATAGGCGCCAGCCGCATGATGAAGCCTAAGATTTCTGAAGAGTACGTCTTGGGCTTCGTTGATTCCCCGAATAAGTCCAGACTCTGCGCTTGCGCCTCCAACACTGAGAGCAGCGCCGGTCAAAATCGAGATGAAGAGAACCTGAAGTATTTCGCCCCGCGCGAAGGCATCGACCATTGATGTCGGAATAATGCTTAGGAAAAACCCAACTGCAGTGAAGTTGGTCGCGGTGGTCGCAATCTTCGCCACATTCTCATTAAGTACCAAGTTGGTTGCGTGAAGACCGACGCCGGGCTGAAACACGTTGACCGACACAAAGCCAATTGCCATAGCAATCGTCGTCAGCACCTCGAAGTATACTAACGACTTGAGCGCCAACCTACCGAGCTGGCGCATATCTGCTACGTGGGTCAAGCCAAGCACAACTGAGCAAAAGATGATTGGGGCCAGCATCATTCGCAAGAGCGAGATGAAGGCGTCGCCGAGTGGCTTCATCGAAACAGCCGTTGCCGGCGATAAAATACCAAGCAGAACTGCCGCTACTATCGCAATGATAACTTGAACGTACAGTTGCTTGAGAATCGCCATGTGCGGGCACGTCTCCCCTGATGACAATCTTTGCCGTCTGACTTTACGTGCATCATATGCAGAATAACGGAATCCACTAATACCATTCGTGAATAGCCCTCGATGCCGAACCGGCATGCTGCGTCCGCCACTGCGCGAGCGATTCGAGAAGTTGTTGAGCAACTCATCGCTTGTGTTATACGCGAGACAGAAAAACAGGACGATCTACTGTGCAACGCGAACCTTTTTGGTTGCACCGCTTGATTCATGGGAGGAAAGCAACAATGCGCAGTATCAACAACCGCGCCGCGGCGACAATCGGAATTGCGATGCTGTCGCTTCTGACGGACACCGCCCAAGCTGGAGAAATTCAAGCAATCGTCTCAGGTGCTCTTACTGGCGCCTTCCGCGAATTGACTCCAGAGTATGAACGGGTGAGTGGCGACAAAGTCGTGATCGCTTGGGGACCTTCTTCTGGGACGACGCATGATGCCATCCCGGTCCGCATCGCGAATAATGAGCCGGTCGACGTGCTCATTATGGTAGGGCCTGCGCTCGACGGTTTGATCACGCAGGGAAAATTCAAACCGGAGTCGCGTGTTGAAATTGCTAAGTCGAGGATCGGATTGGGCGTCCGCTCTGGCGCATCGAAACCGGATGTTAGTTCGGTTGATGCCTTTAAGCGCGCACTATTACAGGCAAAATCAATTGGTTATTCAGAAGGTGCGAGCGGTGTGTACATATCAACCGAATTGTTGAAGAAGCTCGGAATCGCTGATGAGGTGGCATCGAAGGCCAAAAAGATCACAGGTGAACTTGTAGGCGAGGCCGTCGCACGGGGAGAGGTAGAGATCGGACTTCAGCAGATTAGTGAACTGATTGCGGTCAACGGGGTCGATTTTGTGGGGCCGCTTCCAGAAGAAATTCAGAAGGCGAGCCCAATTATAGTTGCCATTTCAGCGACTGCGAAGGACCCGGAGGCGGCGCGTTCATTCGTTTCCTTCTTATCTTCTGCTCCCGCAGCGTCGCTGTTGGCTAAAAGCGGTCTAGAACTCCCTCGTAACAGCGAAATGACCACAGAAATGTTATCCGTAATCATCCAATCAGCAGTTGTACCGATCCTTGGTTCGTTTGCGCACGTTCTTTCGGCATAGGAAAAATGGTTCTGGTCAGCTAACGCGAGTACGAAAATTGACAACAGATCAAGACATCCTGGCATCAGTGAAACGCGGTAAACCGCCAGCGGATTGCCCTGTAATTGGAACATGGGCGCTTCGGTCTTATGTGCGAGAGCGCCTTTCCGATGGAGAAAAGCACAATCAGTTTGGCGAAGCACCGGTAGGTTACATCGGATACGCGCCGGATGGTCGCATGTACGCGATCTTCACTCGTGAGGATCGCGTGATCGCCACGAGATGCGGTGCCCACCGACGAAGAAGGCGTCCAGCTTCTTGGGACAATGGTGGCCTACGCTGGGACATTTTCGCTCGGCGAGAATGTCGTCGTCCATCACATCGACACATCTTGGAACCAGGCATGGACCGGCACCAACCAGATCCGCCACTTCGTACTGGAAGGGGATACGCTGACGATCACGACTGCTCCCTACAAGAGCTATCTGGACGGCACCATGGGCCGGTCAATCCTCGTCTGGGACAAGGTCAAGTAATGTCCCGGCCTCCAGCAGTTGGAGATATGCGATGAGCGACCTATTTCAGATCGAAGGGGCGCATGTGCTGGTCACGGGCGGCTCAAGCGGCCTGGGACGCTTCTTTGCAACCTTCCTCGCGCAACGGGGCGCACGCGTGACTGTGGCTGCGCGGCGCGCGGATGCACTGACCAAAACAGTCGATGACATCACTACCGCCAAGGGCCAAGCTCAAAGCGTGGTGATGGACGTCACCAATGCTGCGAGCATCGAGGCCGCACTGGACGCCGCCGAAGCGCGTTTCGGTCCAGTTCAAATTGTCATCAACAACGCCGGCGTGACGGCAACGAAGCCAGCCCTGCAGCAGCACGAAGCCGACTGGGACAAGGTCATCGATACCAATCTGAAGGGGGTCTGGCTGGTCGCGCAGGCCATCGGACGACGAATGGTCGCGCACAAGGTGAAGGGCTCGATCGTCAATGTGGCGTCGATCTTGGGCTTGCGGGTTGCAAGTTCAGTCGCACCCTATGCAATATCGAAAGCCGGTGTGGTGCAGATGACCAAGGCGCTGGCGCTGGAATGGGCGCGCTACGACATTCGCGTCAACGCCCTTGCGCCCGGCTACTTCGAAACTGAACTCAACGACGATTTCTTTCAGGAGGCCGCAGGTCAGGCGCTCATCAAGCGCATTCCACAGCGGCGGCTGGGTGAATTGCGGGAGCTCCAGGGGCCGCTTCTGTTGCTCGCGTCCGAGGCCGGTTCTTACATGACCGGAAGCGTGATCGTCGCAGATGGCGGCCACGTGGTTTCGACCCTTTGAATGGCGGCTAGTTACGGACCTACGAGCTTCAGTGAAGCAAGGGTGATGATCCAATGAACCCAAACGACGCGCATCCCTTTCGAGACCAATCTGGACCGGCATCCGTCCAATTACATTCCGTTGTCGCCCGTCAGCTTCCTGACCCGCGCCGCGAGCGCCTTCGTCGACAAAGTGGCCGTGATCGACGGCGAGCGAAGCTATACCTATGCGCAACTCCTCGATCGCTGTACCAGGCTCGCATCCGGACTGGCGCAGCTTGGGATCAAACGGCTCGATACCGTGGCAATCATCGCATCGAACATTCCGGAGATGATCGAGACGCATTTTGCCGTACCGATGCTTGGAGCCGTGCTCAATCCACTCAATACCCGCCTCGATGCCGCGAACATCGCTTTCTCGCTTATGCACGGAGGCGCAAGGGTCTTGATCGTCGATGCCGAATATGCGGCATTGGTACGGCAAGCCCTGCAGCAGATCGATCGGGAGATCGTCGTCATCGATATCCCCTCCCCCGATGACCCGGTCGCGTCACTTGGCACGCATCCCTATGAGGCGCTCCTCGCCGCCGGCGACCCGAATTTTGACTGGCCCGGCGTTACGGATGAATGGCAATCGCTATGCCTGCTCTACACGTCAGGGACCACCGGCGACCCGAAAGGCGTCGTCTATAGTCATCGTGGCGCCTATCTTTCGGCGCTCGGCAACGGCTTCAGTTTCGGCCTGACATTCGACAGTATTTACCTTTGGACACTGCCGATGTTCCACTGTTCCGGCTGGTCCTATCCCTGGGCCGTTGTCGCGGCTGGTGGAACGCAGATATGCCTGCGCAAGGTCGAGCCGGCACAGATCTTCCGGTTGATCGCCGAGCACCGCGTCACCCATCTCTGCGGCGCCCCCATCGTACTGAACATGCTGGCCCATGCGCCAGCCGACCAACGCGTGCCGTTCCAGCACACGGTCACGGTTGCGACCGGTGGCGCGGCGCCGCCCTCGACCGTGTTCCGGTCCATGGAAGCCCTCGGCTTCCGGGTTACACATCTCTATGGAGCTACCGAAACCTACGGGCCGGCGACTTCCTGCGTCTTCCAGCCGGAATGGAACGCGCTACCGGATGACGAGCGTTTTGCACGGATGGCGCGGCAGGGTGTCGCTTATCCCGTGGTCGAGGCGGTTACGGTCGCCGATCCCAAGACCATGGTTCCGGTTCCCCGCGATGGCACGACGGTCGGCGAGATCATGGTGAAGAGCAATACCGTGATGAAAGGATACCTCAAGAACGAAGCTGCAACGGCAAAAACCCTGGTCGGAGACTGGTGTCTCTCCGGCGACCTTGCCGTCTGGCATCCTGACGGCGCGATCGAGATCAAGGACCGCTCAAAGGACATCATCATCTCCGGTGGCGAAAACATTTCGAGCCTCGAGGTCGAAGAGGTGCTCACCCAGCACCCGGCGGTGATGTTGGCGGCGGTCGTCGCCCGTCCCGACCCGAAATGGGGCGAGACGCCGTGCGCCTTCCTCGAACTCAAGCCCGGCGCAGCCCAGCCGGACGACAAGGAGGTCATCGCCTTCTGCCAGGGCCGCCTGGCGCGTTTCAAGGTTCCAAAGGTTTTTGTCTACGGGGCGCTGCCGAAGACGTCGACCGGTAAGATACAGAAATTTATGCTTCGTGATCAGGCGGGCGCATTGTGAACGCAGGGCCCGATAGCGCGAAAGAGCATCGCAGCGTGGACCGTCCGCGGGCCGGACGCGCCATGACGATGCAGCACGCCGAAGTCAACGGTATCAGGATCGCCTACGGCGTTCGTGGCTCCGGGCCGCCGCTCGTGCTGATCATGGGATACCGCCTGGGTTCGCTCGCATGGCCGCTCGACTTCATCGAAACGCTGGCGGCGCGGTTTACCGTGGTCGTGCTTGATAATCGCGGGACGGGTACCAGCGACAAGCCCACATCAGGATATGAAATCTCAAACATGGCCAGGGATGTGGCCGGCCTTTTGGATCATCTGGAGATCGCCCGCGCCAACGTCCTCGGATATTCGATGGGTGGGGCAATCGCGCAGGAATTCGTGCGGCAATTTCCCGATCGGGTTTTGGCTCTGGCACTTTGCGCGACGATGTGCGGCGGCCCGCGCTCGGTCTATGCATCACCCTCCGTTGTCCGGGTGATGCGGGAACTCGACGGGTTGAAGCCAGAAGAGATCGCCCGGCGTATCTGGGCGGTCACCTATTCGCCGGGATATCTCGAGAACCACCGGGAACTAGCCGAAGATCAGATGCGACGCGAGATCACGGCGCCGACCCCTTTGCACGCTGCGGATTTGCAGTATCAGGCCTTCGCGGAATTCGATTGCTCCAAAGCCCTCCCCCACATCAAAGTCCCGACGCTGGTGATGACCGGGGATCTCGACGAACTGGTGTCGCCGCAAAACTCCAAATTCATCGCCAGTCTCATTCCGGGCGCAAGCCTGATCGTCATCCCCGGCTGCGGTCATCGGATGATGTGGGAGGCGACTGATGAATGTGTCGGCTTCGTCACGGAATTCCTGACCGGCGTTGCAGAAGGACGTCGCAAGCTCTCGGCTATGCCCGCCGCGTTAGACGCTGACCGCGCGCTGGCCGAATTCGGCAATTTCTTCACACCGGCCATGGAGCTTTTTGCGAACTGGCCGTGGATACTGGTCGGAGCCGGGGTCGATACGATGACGATCGCCCGGCAATCGATCTATTTCGGCGGCAAGGCCCAGTTCGGCGACGGCAAGCCAATCGTCCTGGTTCCGGATTTCAGCAGCAATCTACCTTTCATGATGCTCTCGAATTGGCTCAAGGCAGTCGGCTATCGCCCGGCGACGACGGCTCTATCCGGAAATGTCGACGACCCATCGGTGGCGGATTTGATCCTCACCATTACCCAACGGGTCGGCAGAAAGGCCGTGCTGGTAACCCCCGCCTCCGGAATGCCGCGCGCCTCGGCGATCGCCGAAGCCCACAAGGACCGGTTGTCCGACATAGTCGTCCTCAATGCTTCGCACCACGCCGACATAGCCCCCGGCATTCGGACCCATTTCATCTCGTTCGGATGGTCGATGCATCTTGCCATGGCGACGTTGCCGCAGGTGTTGAGGGACATTCGGATCGAATTGATCGAGGCATCGAGCCCGCCGATGCACCGCGATCAACTGACGCGGCCCCTCGATTGTCCGCAGAAGGAAAACTGACATGAGCGCGGCGGCGGGCCCCGATCTGACAGAAATCCCCCAGCGGATCCAGTCCGAGGTGCAGCGCGCGATCCAGCGCAGCATCAAGGGCGTCGAATATATCGCCTCCTCCGGGCCCGCGCTCGGTTCGACTCCAAAGGACATTCTGCATACCCGCGGCACCATGAACCTCTATCACTATCGCCCGATGGCGAACGAGATCTACCGCGTCCCGATCCTGATCGTCATGGCGACCACCAACCGCGGCTACATTCTTGACATGGTGCCCGGCCAGAGCTTTATCGAATTCCTGCTCAAGCGCGGCTACGACGTCTACATGCTGGACTGGACCGCGCCGAAGCCGGAAGAGAAAAGCCTGCGGATGGAGGATTATGTCCTCGATTTCATCCCTGATTGCGTCCGCCGGGTGCAGCAGGATTTCGGGCGAGACCGACGTCTCCGTGATCGGCTATTGTTTTGGTGGCGTGCTGTCGCTGCTGTACGCCTCGATCTTCAACGACGGACCAATGAAGAATTTGATCTGCTTCACGACGCCGATCGATTTCCGCGGCATGCAACTGTTCTCTAATTTCGCTGATCGGCGCTATTTCGACGTCGACCGCCTGGTCGACAGCGTAGGCAATCTTCCGCCGGAGATGATCCTTTCCTCGTTCGAGATGCTGCGGCCGGCCTCACGCGTCGCAAGCCAGATACAATTGTGGGACAATATCTGGAACGATGAATACGTGAAATCGTACCGGATGTTTGATCGCTGGGCTACCGACATCCTGCCGTTGGCCGGCGAATACTTCCGCAGCATCACCAGGGACCTGATGTGGGACAACAAGCTCTACAACGACACAATGTCGGTCGGTGGCCGCCCCGCCAAAATCGCCGACATTAAGGTGCCGATCCTGCATGCCGTCGCCGAGCACGATCACATCGTGCCCTATGAGGCGGCCAGGCATCTGATCGCCAAGGTAGGATCATCGGACAAGGAAGAGGTGATGCTCAAGGGCGGCCACGTCAGCCTCATCGCTGGTCCCAACGCGATCAAGCGGCTGTGGCCGAAATTGGACAACTGGTTAGGTAAGAGATCAACATGAGTGAAACACGTTCCTATCCGCGGCACGCCAAGACCGACGCCGGTGAAATCGAATTTCGCCTGATGGCCCGGGCGGACGAAGCGGCCGTGCTGGCCTTTGCGCAAAAACTACCGACCCATGATTTGCTGTTCCTGCCGCGCAATATCAGCCAGACAAAAGTGCTGTCGGCCTGGATCAACGAGATCGAACGCGGGCAGATAAAGAGTCTGCTGGCCGTGAAGGACGGCGCGGTGGTCGGCTGCGGCACGCTGGTACGCGACCCGCATTCCTGGTCGCCCCATGTCGGCGAGATCCGGATGGTGGTGTCGCTGGACGTGCGCGGGAAGGGCGTCGGCCGAGCGCTGTCGCAGGAGACCTTTGCGCTTGCACTCGGCGCCGGCCTCGAAAAGCTCTCGGTGCAGATGACGGTCGACCAGCAGGCAGCGATCGCGCTGTTCGAGAGCCTCGGCTTCAAGGCCGAGGCCTTGCTGCGGGACCATGTCCGGGACGTCGACGGCAAGAAGCACGATATCGTCGTGCTCGGGCACAACGTGGCGCAGGTCCGGGCACAGATGGAGGCCTACGGGCTTCCGGGGGCTGTGCAACGCTAATAACTGATACATCGCGGTGATTCCGGAGTACTTCGACTAAAAGCGCTCTTTCGATCCGAGCGCTGAACGACCCGAGACCCGAAAAAGGTAGCGCGACCCAACCCGAATTCCATCTAGTGGAACTCCTAGGTGGTGCGCGAACCTCGAAAGACGCAAAATGCCCGAAAATTGAGTTGGGCGCAGTTTAGAGAGGGTCACCATGCGTTTCCGTCGGATTGAGAGAATTGCAGTCGTCTTAGGCGCCTTGTACGCGCCCACGAACGGCGCGGCTGCTGACGAAATCACGGTGCTGACTACTGGAATCATGAAAGGCTCGTTCCCACAGATCGCCGCGCAATTCGAGCGAGAAACCGGTCATAAGGTCACGATGTCGTGGGGACCGTCCTCGGGCAATTCTCCTGAGGCAGCCCAGGTGCGGGTGAAGAATGGAGAGCGCATCGACGTGTTGATCATGGTCAATACGGGGATGGATTCTCTCGTCAGCGGCGGATATTTATCGCCGATCGAGCGCAAGGATATTGCCGTTTCGAGGATCGGCGTCGCCGTGAAGGAAGGTCATCCGCTGCCAGATGTCTCCACCGCCGCGTCGCTTCGGAAAGCGCTGCTCGACGCTAAGTCGGTTGGCTATTCCGAAGGCGCCAGCGGAACTTACATCGCCAATGTATTACTCAGAAAGCTTGCAATCGAAGATGAGGTCGTTCCGAAGAGCAAAGTCATCCTCGGGCGGAAATTCGTGGGCGAGGCCCTCGTGAACGGCGAAGTCGAACTTGGTCTCCAACAAATCAGCGAATTGCGGCTGGAACCAGGAATCGTGATTGCCGGCCCGCTGCCTGAGGACTTACAGAAGGCAAGCGTTGTTTCTGCGGCAGTTCTGTCGAAAGCCATAAGCATGGAAGCTGCGAAGCAATTTTACGCCTTCCTATCGACGCCCTTTGCAGCGGACGCGATGAAGAAGAGTGGCGTCGATCTGCCGGGTGGCAGGCCGTAGGTTTCCCGCCACATCGGCCCCCCTCACCCCGAAATCGGAATAGGCTTTCCTATCGGCAAAACATCGCAACCGCGCGTTCGACGATCGCCGCGCTGTCCTTTGCTGCGTGGCCGTGATCTGGCCGCTTCCCGACTGTCGATTGCGCCGCGAAGCGCAACCCGCAAATCCAAATTGGAAAAGCGCGCCTAGTAGGATCATCGGATGCAGCGGCCCGACCGCGCCTTCAATCTCGTGGTTCCCTTGACTGACTTGTCTCGCTGCCGCGAAGCCGCCACCGACCCCGATGTCCTGTTTGCGTCCGGTGTTTATCAGCGTCCGAAAAGGTTCGCCCGGAGTTTCTCTAAATGTGATGGGGGAAGCGTTTTAGCGGCGGCGATGAGTATATGGGACTTCCACACTTCATCATTTTCACCCGCGCGGCACGCCAACGTAGAGCCCCGATGCCCGGCATTCGCGAATTTACTGGTTAGTATTTCCGGCTTATACGCATGGGAACTGCAGCTCAGGAAACTCGCTCCAATATTTTAGTGGGAGTCATCCGTAGCTCTTTCGGTCCGGCAGAATTTACGAAGTTATGTAGTCGATCCTTCAAGTCGAAAAGCTCGTCCAAGGGCATATTCAGAAAGCAGTAGAATTCGCCCAACATCTGCTCAGTTCGCTTCCGAAGCGACACTCCCTTTGGAGTTAGGTCAACAAGGACGCGACGTTCATCGGTGGGCTTCCGGCGTCGCGTGACCAGTCCCTTGCTTTCAATACGCTTGAGCATCGGTGAAAGCGTGCCGAAATCTATACGGAGCGCGGAGGCGATGTCTCCGACGCCCAAAGGGCCGCGCTCCCAAAGCACAACGAGCACCAAGTACTGGGGATAAGTCACGCCGAGCTTTCGGAGGAAAGGTATAAACATACGCGTCATGTGATTACTGGCGGCGTAGAGCGCGAAGCAAAGATGACTGTCGAGCCCCGGCATCTCGACTGGCGCAATGTGGCTTCGAACACTCTTAAATTTCTTTTGCATCGTGTCTCACATCATCGATTCATTGAGCGCCATTATAAGCGCAATAGGGCTTTGCCACACCTAAATTTCTTTGCATTGTGCCTTGTATAATTGACTCCGATTATATTGTGTGCAAGTTAATTGTCTGCAAGATGGCTAACTAGGGCCTGACTAGCTCGCGGTTACGCCGCTGGTTTGCATACGAAAACAAACTGAAGGGTGAGGGACTCACATGTCAGAAATGGATCGTCGTGCATTCGTTGGGGCTGCCGCTCTGGGTGGCGTGGCCGCTGCCGTTCTCACAGCTTCATCTGTCCAGGCAGCGGGACAGAGTGGCTACTTCGTAATCGCGGAAATCGTATCCAAAAAGGAAAAGGCGGACGAGCTCCGGGCGCTACTCGTACCCTTCGCCGAAAAGTCGGCCAAGGAGCCAGGTTGTTTGGTCTACACGCTGATGGAAGTCATAGGCGAGCCGGGCCGCTTTCTGACGTTCGAGCGGTGGACGGACAAGGCTGCGCTCGATGCCCACATGGTCACGCCTGATATCAAAGCAATCGTGCCGAAGCTGGAGCCTGTTTTGGCCAAGCCGTTCACCCAGATCTTCCTGGGTGCGGTCAGCGGCGCATAAGTCGGGCGATCACTGATCGTATCGCTGTCAAGTAATGCCGACGATGCCATAAATGGCAATTGGTAGAAATAATTTCAGAAAATTGGGAGGCCCAAACAATGATAACGATCCACCATTTGAATTTTTCGCGCTCGACCCGGATCATCTGGTTGATGGAAGAATTGGGAGTGCCTTACGAAATTGTTCCCCACACTCGCAATCCCAACACATTCCGCTCGCCGCAGACGCTCGACCGCATTCACCCGCTCGGCAAGGCACCGGTCATCGAGGATGGTGCGCTCGTGATGGCCGAGTCGGGTGCGATCATCGAATACGTCATCGCCACCTATGGTGGTGGCAAACTGATACCCGCTCTATCGGGGCCGGCCTGGGCTCGCTACATCGGATGGCTACACTTTGCCGAAGGCTCCGCGATGATGCCGCTGCTCGTGCATCTACTTGGAATGCTGACCGGCGGCTTGCCCGATGGACTCAAGGGTTTCATTGCGCCGGACATCGAGAAAACACTAAAATACATCGCCGCCGAGATACCCGATAACGGGTATCTGACGGACGCATTCAGTGGCGCGGACATCCAGATGTCCTATGTTCTAGAGGTCGCGCGAATGGGCAAACTGCTCGCTGGCTACCCGTCGCTGGAAAAATACATGGCGCGACTTGAGCAGCGCCCGGCCTACAAGCGTTCGATCGAGCGTGGCGGACCGGTACGTCTGCCGCTAGGTTGACGGACTATGATTAGAAAACATAAGGCCGCGCGGCCCAAGGACCCAGAAAAACAGTGTAGTTGTCGCCGCCTCACGTCCCCGGATCGGGACAATGCATAGTCCCATTCAAACTGTCGTACTGACCCCCGACATAGCTTACAGATACCATGGGAGTCGAGAGGCCGCAGGATCGACTAACAGGACATGATTACAGGCTTGCAGCCTGTGGAAAACGACTCAGTGGCACCTGGCTTGTGGCCGAAGAAGATTGTTGTCTAACACTGCTGCGACGCACACTCCACTTCCGAGTTGGGGTCAAAGTGAGACCTCGTCGCCCGTGAGGAATTCGGAAGCGATTGATGCATCGCTGTAATTTGGGCTGAGGAAGTATTGGATTTTGCAAGAAAGCCGGGGGCGGGCCTCGGTTTTCTTGCGTTTTGGGATTCCGGATTTAGGCGGCCCGTGATTCCTTTGACGGCGGGATTCGCTGTTGGAGGAGAGCCGTGAGCCAGCCACGCGACGATCGTCAGGATGATCTGTTTGGGCCCCGCCTGGAGGAGATCATCAACCTTCGCCACCCGCTGGTCCGTCTGGCGGCGGAGATCGATTGGCAGTTCCTGGCCGGACGCTTCAGCTCGGTCTGCCGCGTCGGGCCGGGGCAGCCACCACTGCCAACACGGCTGATGGCCGGATTGTTGATCCTCAAGCACATGCACAACCTCTCCGATGAGGCGTTGTGCGACCGCTGGGTGGAGAACCCGTATTTTCAATATTTCTGCGGCGAAGTGGTGTTCCAGCACGCAGCACCGTTTGACCGCTCGTCGCTGACGCGCTGGCGCCAGCGGCTGGGTGAGGAGCAGATTGCGGCGCTGTTGCAGGAGAGCCTTTCGGTGGCACATCGGGCCGGGGCGATCGAGACCAAGGATCTCGAACGGGTTGTGGTGGACACCACCGTGCAGGAGAAAGCGGTCGCGCATCCCACCGACGCCCGGCTCACCCACCGGGCAATCGAGAAGCTGGTCGATCTGGCCAAACGCGAGGGCGTCAAGCTGCGCCAGAGCTATCTGCGCCTGGCCAAGCGCGCCGCCATCATGGTGGGGCGCTATACCCATGCCCATCAGTTCAAACGCGCCCGCCGAGAGCTCAAATTCCTGCGCACCCGGCTCGGCCGCATCATCCGGGACATTCGCCGCCAGATCGAGGGCAATCCCGCGCTCGAGGATCGCTTTGGCCCGCTGCTCGATCTGGCGCTGCGGGTTCGCCTCCAGGAACAGCGCCAGCGCGGCCCCAAGGTCTACTCGCTGCACGCCCCCGAGGTGGAGTGCATCGGCAAAGGCAAGGTCCGAGCGCCGTATGAGTTCGGTTGCAAGGTCTCGATCGTCACCCCGGTCACCGCGCCCAAGGGCGGACAATTCGTGCTGCACGCCAAGGCATTGCACGGCAACCCGTATGACGGCCATACGCTTGGTCCCGTCATCGCCGATCTTGAAAAGCTCACAGGGGCTGCGGTGCGCCGCATCCATGGCGACAAGGGCTATCGCGGTCACACCTATCCCGACCGGTTCAGAGTCTGGATCAGCGGCCAGGTCCGCCGGGTCACCAAAGCCATCCGCCGCGAAATGCGTCGCCGCGCCGCCGTCGAGCCCGTGATCGGCCACCTCAAGGACGACCATCGGATGCGGCGCAACTATCTCAAAGGCCGAGATGGTGATCGCATCAATGCCGTGCTCGCTGCGGCCGGCTACAACTTCAGCCTGCTCCGCCGCTGGTTCGAGGATCTTTTGCGTGTCCTGTTATCGATGCTATGTCATCGCGGGATAAGGCTGCGCCTCGTATAGTCGTGCAAGACGTTCTTCACGGACGACGACCTCGGGGGCGCATCCGAGCCAGGTCCGGTCTTTCCCTAACAACAGACATGGGGCGACTGCGGCAGCATGTCGGTTTCGTGCCAATTTCGGAAGTGGCCAGGGTCGGGGTATCGCGGTGGGACGCTACGCCGCGACGTTCTTCCTCGTGACGACTGTAATGACCCAGCGCGCTGGTAGGCTGGACGCAACCTCCCCCACCGAGCGGATCAATCCCGTGACCAACGAGCCCTCGATCGTCAACGTCGCTCTTTCGTTCCGATATTGGGCGTACCGGCAGCGACGCGCCAGGGTCTGATCAGTTGTCTCGAACGTTTTCATGCGTCACCGATGGTCGCGGTACGCGATACGGCCCCGCGACGAACGTAGGATATCAGCGAAACGTTAAACAAAAATATGCCGCCATTGACATCGCGCCTTGTCAAGCGCGGTCCCCACTGCATATTGGCCGACTTCCGTCGAGGGTGAGAAGCCGATCTTGGGTCAGCAAGATATTCACGAAGTATGAAGCTGAGCCAGACGACGCTGGTCGGAATCAGCCGCTACCGCCTGCTTACGTGACTGGTAGGTTCTCAGAACGCTTCGGGAGGTCTCAACGTTGAGTCCGGTAAATTCGCGTTTCATTTTTTCCAGGTCGTGCGCGACGATGCGGTGATCCGGCGCCCCCAGGAACAGCAGAGCCATCGCGGTCACCCAGGAGAAGCCGAGAGCTTTGGCCACAATCAGCGCCAATTCCTTGTTCTTATCAACCAGCACGCGCTCAACTGCGTCGACGGGTATTCCCACCCTCGCTCCTGGCGAAGCAATCGTAATCGGGCCTGACCTCCCGGCACCAGTTCCGATTAATATCAGCCCTCCGGCTGTCCCTCCTAATTCGAAGGGGCCGGATTACGAAAAATATTGGAAGTCGCGCAAGAGCTGAGCAAAAATGCTTTAGCGGTGGTACGAAATGGCAATCTCGCCGAAAACGATAAAACTTCTTTGGGCGAACGCGGCCGGCCGCTGCGCCTTCCCTGGTTGTGGCACACTATTGTGTATGCCGGAGAGCGGCAGCGCTGCGCCCTACACAATCGGGGAGATGGCGCATATACGCGGCGAGAAACTGGGCGCCAATCGTCATGACCCAACGCAGGCGGCGGTCGAGCGCGATGGCTATTGGGCTAGATTGCCAACAACCTCGCGCAGAGAATAGAGGGCTGCGACCAAGCTGGCGGAGCGAGAGAGATTCGAACGCGCGGTATATGTCTCGGACCAATCCAACAATTGAGCCCGTCGGCCGCGATCATGGAGGGCTCTTACTACCCATTACGCCAGGTGACCGAGTGTCTGCTACGGGCCAAGAAAATTTGACTACTCCGCTTCAGATTGCACCATAGATTGTACGTAGAAATCGGAGACTAAGAATATCTTGCGCAAAATCAAACAGTTACTGCTTATTCTGGCGGAGAGAGTGGGATCGCAACGGGTGCGATTGGGGAAGACGTCAGGCGGTGGCGCAAAAAATAGCCTCATATGAGGAGGTTATGTTGACAAAGGTACTCATTTGAGTATCTTACAGCGATTCTACTCGCTGGAGCTTTTCACGTGAACGCGACCATGTCGAAGAAGCTGCGCTTCTCGGATGCGGTTCATGCCATGCAGACGACGCCTAAGACGCTGCGAAATTGGCTACAGCGCGATCTAGTCGAGCTCGACACACCACGCAGTGCGGGTGAACAAGGTTGGGCAGAATATAGCTTCACCGATATTGCTCTTCTCGTTCTGACAAAGACTTTCGCTGATTTTGGCTTTTCTGTCCCTGACGCCTCAGCGATGGCCAGGCAGACTCTAGATCAAGCCCAGCAGCCGTTTATGAGTAAGCCAGAAAACGCGCCTGCTCAGATTATCTACCTTTGGTGGGCCGGGCGTGTGCTCCATGTATTTCGGAATCCTGCTGGCGAATGGAGGCTGAGTGTCGCGCGTGACTTCGGCGCATTCTCAGCGTCCGCACAGGACCGAGCGTCACCGCCAAGTTATGCGTTTCTCACGATTGACGTCAGAAAAATCTTACAGGAAGCATTCGCTCGCGCCGACGAAAGCAACAGCGAAGGCGGCGACCAGTGAGCCATTTTCTTTTGGGTAAAAAAATGACCGATAGAGAAATCGCAGGCCACGAAGATGAAACTAGAATCGTGATCGAATTGAGCAATTGGGCCGCCTTGGTCACGGCCTCGTTAAAGAAGGCTCCGCCGGTCCGACGAGGGCGGCGATAAACATGAGCAGCACGCTAGTTCAATTGAGCTTTACCCCGAAGCGCATGCTAACCAAATCCGAGGCAGCACAGCACTGCGGCCGATCAGTCGGCCGGTTCAAAATCGAATGCCCCGTACCACCAGTGATATTCACCAATGGCGACTCGCGCTGGGATGTCCGGGATCTCGATAGCTGGATAGACGGGATTAAGGCAAACAGCGGAGATCAAGATGCCGACGCGATTGTAGCGAGGCTCAGATGACGGTGGTGCGAATAAAGGGTTTCAAGATTTTCAAAAGTAGGCACGGTAACAAGTTCTATTGTTATCATCGCAAAACAGGCACGAGCATAGATCTCAACAAAGCACCAATCGGCAGCCCAGAGTTCTTTGCCGAGTGCGCTCGAAATCAGCGCAATCGCCACGGCAACAAAACCTAAGCCCGGGACGCTCGGTCTCTTAATATCAGCGTACCGCACCCATGAAGCATTCACCGATCTCGCACCGCGAACACGGTCCGACTATCAAAAGGTGTTCGACTATCTGAAACCGATCGAGGATACCGCGCTCGCCCGGTTCGACAAGCCACTTGTCGTCCGGATTCGCGACAAAGCATCAAGCGACAAAGGTCGAAAATTTGCAAACGACTTGAAGGCACGATTTTCGAAGCTCTTCGCGTGGGGTAGTGAGCGTGGATACATCGCCAATAACCCTGCCTCGGGAATCCAAGACATTCGGCGCAAGAGAGGTTTGCCAGATGCCAACCGGCCATGGACTGACGGCGAACGGTACGCCGTTTTGTCTGCTGCACCCATACATATGAAGCCCGCAATTGCACTGATGATGTTCACCGGCCTAGGCCCCAAAGATGCATTGTCACTACCGCGAAACTTCTACAAGGATGGCCAGATCGCGACAAACCGCGCCAAAACAGGGGCCCCAGTGTATTGGCCCTGCCCATCACATTTGCAGGAGATCCTTGATGGCGCGGCGAAACATAATGCGGTGACACTTTGCGCTAACTCCTTCGGCCAGGTTTGGACGACCGACGGTTTTAACGCCTCCTGGCGAAAAATTCGGATCAAGCTCGAGAACGAGAACAGAGTCGGCCCAGCTCTCACGCTGTATGGCCTCAGGCACACGGTGGCGATCATCTTGCGCGAGATTGGCTTAGATGAGCGCACCATCGCCGACGCCTTAGGGCAGAAGACGATCGAGATGGCACGGCACTACGCTAAAGGCGCAGACCTGAAGCCAAAAATGCGCGGTGTCGTGCAGTCATTCGACGCCGAGCTGAACAAACGCAAAACAGGATTTGTCAAACCGGATAGCTGAAAGCGTCAAACTTCTTTCCGCGCTCAAACCAAAGCTTAAAAAATATGAAAGAATTCAACCTGATGACTGGCGATCCCGGCATGACTCGAACATGCGACCTACGGTTTAGGAAACCGTCGCTCTATCCGGCTGAGCTACGGGACCGAAGCGCGCGCTGTCGAAAAGCGGGCGCTTGCCCGCTCCATACCAGAACGACCGCCGGATCGCCAGTCCTCGGGCGAACGTCCCCCGTCGCGGCCGGCCTGTTCCCAGGCCATTTTTCGGCAGCACCAACCGCCGCCTGCCTGCCTTCAATAGAGCTTGCGCGTCGTTGGGCTTTTTTCGGCGGCTTCGGGTCCGTGCAAAGTGCCGAACACGCCGTCCAGCGCCGGATTGCTGACGCCAAACCAGTGCTTCTCGCTGATGAATGATGGCGCAGGTGGTACTGCTTGATCCAGCGGCCCAGCCGCGTGCGCGGCCGGTAGGGAATGTGTGCGACGTAAACCTAGCGTGCAGCGCGCTATGAACGGAGTACTCGTTCCCTCGTCCATAATTTTCTGAATGACAAAGCCTTGAGGCGGCTGGGTGTTCACCCTCAAATTTGATCTCCCTTCAATATTTTTCAAAAATTCACCGAATTGCCCTCGGGTTAGCGGTAGAAGAGGAGAAATCTGCAGCTGCGGTCGTTTAATTACCCTGAGATACTCGGGTCGGACGTTTTGCAGAAAAATAAGGAGCCCATCGAGGGGCAGCTTGCCAGTGAGCAATATGATGCCACCATCCTGCCATTTCCGATACTCGATCGTCGAAAGGACGTTTCCGGTGCTGTCTTCGATTGTCGCCGGTATGGTCGGAATGCTTCGTCCAGCATAGTCTTCCGGGGGTACAGGAACCAGCTGGCCGGTAAGATTGGCCTGAAAGCCAAAATGGGTGATGACTCCCTTAGGTACGTCTTCCAGTAGGTCCGACCAATTCAGCAGTCTGTTCGCGATGTCCGGCGCGAAGATAACCAGATGGCCAATCAGAAAGGCCAGCATCTTTTTAAAAGAGCGTGCTCCCGCCGGACGCATAACTATCACGACGTAAAAGGCCGGCGGTGATTTTAGATAGGGCTCTGCCGGTAGTTAAGGCTTAAACGGTCGGGATGCGATGTAATCCTCTACCAAAATCCAAACACCCCCAAGACTGATGATAGAATGTCCCTTCTATAATCAGTCGATCCAAGCCATTGGGCTTCCAACTATTATTTTTCGGACGGCATGTACGACCCCTCCTGACTGATTACAGTCCGGCATCCTGCAGCCCATAAATAACGGGTTAGGAGGATTCCGATGTCACTGGGCAAACAAGCGAAGACGTTGAGCAAGGGTCAGACAGAGGCCGTCTTGGGCTACCGGCCACGACCCGCTGGCCGACCAGGAACCGGGTCATCTTCCTTCTTTCGGTCAAGGCTGGCCTGAGGGCCAAGGAGATAGCCAGCCTTACCTGGAGGATGGTCACCGATGCCCGGGGCCAGATCGGTAAAGCGATCCATCTAGAGGACACGGCTAGCAAGGGCCGGTCCGGTCGGGCCATTCCCATGAACGAGGAGCTTCGGTCTGCCCTCGCCGAGTATGCAGAGACGATCCTGATGTCGACCAGCACCTTCCTAGTCCAGAGCGAGAGGTCGAGGGGTATGTCGCCGCAAGCCGTCGTGAACCTGTTCTTGCGCTGGTACCGGCACATCGGCTTCGACGGCTGCTCCAGCCACAGCGGGCGTCGCACTTTTATCACCAATACGGCGCGCAAGATCTCGACCGTGGGCGGGTCGCTCCGGGACGTGCAGGTATTGGCGGGCCACACGAACCTGCGGACGACGCAGAGATACATCGAAGCGAACGCAGAAGCGCAGGTGCGGGTCGTGGGCCTTTTATAACGGGATAAGTTTCCGGACCACTAAGCTTGCCCCACCCGGGCTACGTCCGTTCGTCGCGGCAGTACAGGCATGACCGTTTTGTGCCCCGGGGAGCCACGACAACCGGTCTTGGTGCGATCACTCACCCCGGGTGGGGTGGAGTAGTAATAAACTGGGACGATTGTTGTACAAGTTCGATTCATCACAACGATATGGCGCAGCTGGAACGGGTGCCGGTGAAAGTTTAACGGTCAATCACTGACCCCATCTACTACAAGCCTACTTCGCGTAACCCTGAGAACGCAGCCACGCGATGCGGCGATCACCATTCATCCACTCGTTGATTTCGATTTTGCTTTTGAAACCGGCAATGTGAACCGGCTCGACACCCGGACACTCGGCCAAGATATTCCTGTCGTCCTCGGCAATTCGCACAGGTTTGAAACTTACTTTTGCTTTGGCCATGCGCTGTTATGGCAACAATCCGAATTGAAATCAAAGGGTATGGCGGCAAGGCCCGAGTGGGCGACAACCGTTCACCGATCCCGCGAGATTCCGCCAATTCGTCGCCCAGAATTTGGTTTCTGACCGACATTTGCTGGCGTTGACTCGGAAAAACGAAATCCACTAAAATAGGCATCTCGTTCGGCGGCGAGGTTTGCATGATGCATTTTTCGCGATCGAAAGATGAGCGTCTTTTGGCTTTTTATGATAGCGTTCGACGGCAGGTAGAATTGGATATGAGTTCCGGTGGACGCTATCGCTTTGCCGGTGACGGCGTGAAGCAGTATGCCGATAAACTACAAGAGGAAATGGAGCGGCGGCGGTTGCGATTCACGCCGATTGAATGGCCGCGCTAGGCTTCACTGACCCCGCGCCAACTTCCGCCGTCCCAATGATGATCCTTGCGCGATGGATTGAAGACCCGTTCAATATGCCGGTTAAGCGCCCGCCTCACGCCTAGGCAAGCATCGTTGGCCCGTCATGTTCTGCGACAAGGAGCAGAGCCTGCATGGCAGCCTGCTACTCCGGTGCATCATGTTCCGCTTTGGGCAGCTTAGTGATGTAGAGTGCGGCGTCGCGGAGCGATGGTTAGCGGCTTGCCCTTGGGCAGTGGGACATCCGCACGATTCCTGAATAACGAATTGCACAGGAACCTTTGCCGCTTAGATAACTTATCAAATCACTACCGGACGCCATCGTCCCATGACGTCCGATGAATGACGGCCTCAGCATGCACCCCCGTGCTGAGGCCGGTTCTTTTCGCGCAGCACTTCTCGGTCGGTCTTCAACGACAACCCGGTCAGTTTGCCAGTCATTCTAGCCTTTCGCCGCCGTTGCATTCAGCCCCGGCAGATCTGGCCGTTCGACTGAATTTCAGAGCAGCTATCCGCACGTGAAAACTCCGAATCTCACGAAGAGTGTTGTGACGGTCTTGTCCCGATGGCAGATTGCGTGCGGTCGCTAATAGCTTGTCCGCCATTTCCTGCAGCTCTTGCAAACTTGCTTCTCTCATTTTTTTGCCTTCAGTTCCTATCTCTACTTCTGACCGGGCGGAATAACTCTGGTCGCTCGCTCGGCCAGGGGTGGCGCATCTGTCTCAGAAGCCGCGCCGCGGAGTTCTGGCGCCACACAGTCTCCAGCCCACAACTTTGTGCCTTTGACCGTTCCGACGAGTTTGCAGCCCATCGGTTCCTTAGGCTTTACCGGCTTGGTGGCGGCCTTGGGCGCGGCATCCTGAGCAAATGCATTTGCTGAAAAGCAAATCACGGCGAGAATGAGTAAAGCCCTCATGGTGATTTTTCCTTGGCCTTCAGCCTGACCTCAACTGGGCTGTTGGGTGTTTCGCAACCAACGTACCGGAGCTACGGGAAACGCGCCGACGCTCCGACTAAAAAATCCTTTAATGGGTTGAAGTGGAACTTGGCGACGCCCGCCGAGATTACCCGCACGTCCCGAAAGGGGGGCATCATGTTGATGAAATCGATCGTGGCCTACTCCCTGCTTATAGCTTCAAGCCAAGGAGTTCCTGCGAGCCAAAGACCCGTTCACCACTTTTCTTGCACGCTGGTGCGGTTTTACGTGGCTAAATATAGTCTGCCGGCCGCGGAGACTTTTGCGCGGAGCCACGGTGCCACAGAGGTCGATATTGAGACGGCCCGTCAATGCTTGGGCTCAAGCGTTCAAACGGCGAGTTGGGCGGCAATATCGCACTCAAGCGCCGAATGACCACCCGCACCGGTCCCTGGAGGAATACTACCGGCGTCGCGCGATAACGAATCCGACTACAAACGCACAAACCGCGATCAGCATCGATACTTCATGATTACGTTCCTAGTGTCGCAAATCCGTAATGCCGATCTTTCTCGCTGGCCGTCGATCCGCCACGGCGTCGCTCGCACAAATGCAAGCTTGCGATCTCAACGTGGCCATCGATCTTCGCGGCTTACGGCAGATTCTCGCACCTCCGGCGGAAAAATCATGCGCGGCAACTTCGTCAGCCAATGCACCCATCGGCGTCAACAAAGTCACACAGTTCTGCCGCTATCAGATCTCCATAGCGCTTGGGGCACCACCGCCTGCCACTTCCCGCGCTTTCGTTCATCGAAGGCCTTCGGACGCCGGCCCCGGCGCAAGCCGCATCTTCGCGATCGGCCGGCATCCGAAACCCCTAAAAAATTCGGACTCACCTACCTGTAAAAAGGCGGACGCTCGTCCCTTCAGGGTCGAGAATAGTCCCTGGAACGCAGGAGATTTGTTGGCTCATTCCCGGCTGTCATCGTTGGCAGGGATGCGTCGATCGAATATCTCAAACCATGGGGAGCAAAGGTGATTTTTGGTTGCACACCAAAATCCTGTGAGGCAAGTTTTTCGAGCAGCATACTGCCGAAACCTTTGCGGCTTGGAACGACGACTGGCGGTCCATTGCGCTCTTGCCATTGAAACTTGAATCTGGCTTCCGCAGCTACACCATCGATCGACCAGTTAATATCGACCTGACCCTCGTCCGGCAGCGAAAGGGCACCATACTTGGCTGCGTTGGTAGCCAGTTCGTGCAGCAGCAACGAAAAGGCCTGCGTAGCCCTCGAATTAAGCATCACGTCTGGACCGGCAGCCACCACACGATCGGAAAACCCCTCGAACTCCATCCGGATTATCTCAGCTACGAATGCACCCTGGAATCCTTTACTCATCAGCGCCGATTGACTGCGTGCAAGCGCCTGCAAGCGCCGCATAAGCGTGTTACGCTCCTCGGCGAGCGACTTTGCCCCGGCCAAGCTGCGGGAAACAATGGATTGGATTACGGCCAGCAAGTTTCCACCACGGTGTGCGAGTTCGCCCATTAAGAACCGCTGGTGTTCCTCAACACGCTTCCGCTCTGTAATATCGTAAGCGCAATTGATTGCGCCTGTAATTGTTCCAGTTTCATTCCTGAGCGGACGGATATTGACGACGGCGTTCACCCGTGAACCATCAGGCCGCTCAATGATGACTTCCTCGTTATTGACCTCCAACATTTTTCCGGAGATTACCCAAGCCATCGGACATTCATCGTGACGCATGACACTTCCGTCCGGACGGAACATTTTGATCGAGCCGCAGAAACGTTCGCTGTCATCCCCTTGGGCAGGGGTGCGGCCCCACAACTCCGTAGCACGCTGGTTGAAATCCTGAATGATTCCCTCGGCATCACAGGCATAGACAGCCGAAGGACCTAGCTCGAAGAGGGTGCGGAAGCGTTCTTCGCTCGCGCGCAGCGCGCTCTCGGTTCGCTTTCGCTCGGTGATGTCGCGGACGTTGCACTGGACGACTTGCCTGCCGTCCTCATCGTAGCGATTGGCCACGATCTCAACCTCCCGCTTGTCGCCCGACTTGGATTTGAGCGGCAAATCTTCATAACGGACTTGGCCGTTATTTTGCAGCTCTCGAAACGCGGCCTGACTCGCCTGCTCGTCACTAAGCAGGCCGATTTCCCACAGTTCCTTACCGAGCAACTCTTCGTGCCGATAACCGAGCAGATGGCACATGAAAGGATTTGCGTCGGTTATTTTTCGGCTGACAGCGTCGAGGATCAGAACGCCGTCATGGGCGGCTTCGAAAAGCCGACGATAGCGGATTTCCGATTGGCGAATGGCGACTCGCAAAGCGAGGTCGTCGGTAGTGTCAAGTGTGATCGGGACATCCATTTAGCGCAACGTTTCCGGAACAACAAAGACACCGGTACCAAGTCGTCGAGTGTACCTAAAATGCCTGAGGGGCTTCACGTCGAACCGTCCGATTGGTGCGCCGGCTGCGGTAGCGACTGACACGGTGGGAAATATGCGCCCATATTGCAACAGCACGGTCAGACGAAAGGTGTCGCCTCCCGAGAAAAAAAGAGTGAGCAATATTGCTCACTCTCAGTAAATGTCCGCTTCGGTGGCGGGTTCAACTGGTCAGCGCAACACACCAATCGTTTAGCAAGATGGAGTATGGACCATGAAGCTGCGACGTCGCATTTTTTACTCGGCGGCTCATCGAGCGGAAAGCGATCCCTTGTCAGTCGTCGTCATCTCCGCCGTATCCGCCGTATCCACCATAGCCGCCGTAACCTCCGTAGCCGTATCCTCCACCGGCGCCGAGTAGCGCCCCTCCGATTAAGCCGCCTACAATACCGGGTCCATTGTCGTATCCGCCGTAGCTACCGTAAGCTCTGCGGTACCCGCCATATCCGCCTCGATAACCACGGCCAGCGAAGTGGGCACCGCGTCCATGAAATCCACCTGCGTGAGCACCATGAAAGTGGCTGCCTCCGTGGCCGCGGTGTCCGCGACCGCCGTGTCCGCCCTCAGCCAGTGCAGGGGACGCTGCCGCAAGTGCCATTGCCAGGCAGGCAGCTCCTATCGAGCGATATTTCATAACTGTCTCCTCCATTGCGGGTGCGAGGGGAACAGCCCTACGTCTTGGCCGTTCCACGACTTTTGATTCATAAAGAATTCTTTAGTCGGTTTTTCCGCGGGTGTGGCTGGCCGGGCAAAGTGAATTAAGAATTTTTTTGTATGACTGCTTCGAAATACTGATAGCTACGATCAATCACTTAATGGAAGGACCCTCAATGAATAAGCTCTTGCTCGGTGCAATCAGTATTCTCGCTGTAGGCTTAGCAGCTCCCGCTTCCGCTGCCGATCTGCCAGCGCGCACTTACTCGAAGGCGCCGATGATGGCTCCGATGGTGGACTGGAGCGGATTCTATATCGGCGCCGAGGGCGGAGGGGGCTTCGGGAGTGACAGTCTCTTTTTCCCGGCTGCGTTTTCGACAACGGGCCGCTTCGACACGTCTGGCGGCGTCGCTGGTGGCGTCATAGGCTATAATTGGCAGGCTCCAGGAAGCAGCTGGGTATTTGGCCTTGAAGGCAACTTCGATTGGGCCGACATCAGCGGGACGGCCGTCTGTCCGAATGTAGCGTTCAATTGCAGTACCAACCTCGACAAGATATTCTCGGGGACTGGCCGGATCGGCTACGCTTGGAACAGCGTGCTGCTGTACGCGAAAGGCGGTTACGCCTGGACGAGTGCTCGGGCCGACGTCGTTGATCCGGGAACTGGTGCAATCGGCGATAGCACGGGTCGCATCGGGCGAGATGGCTACACTCTCGGCGCGGGCCTGGAGTACATGTTTGCACCGGGTTGGAGTGCGAAGGTCGAATACGATTATTATAATTTCGGCGCCTCGACCGCGAGCGGAATTGCGCCGGGTGGCGTATTTATCGAGCCTATCACGATGGCGAATTACTCGGTAAATTCCGTGAAGGCCGGCATCAACTACCACTTCAATTGGGGCAACCCGGGTATGGGTCGCTACTGATCTCGTAACTCTCCAGCAATTTCAAAGCCCCGGGCATCGTCCGGGGCTTTTTTGTGCACGAACGATGCTGGAAGTCTGGGGGTCGACAAATAAAGCTGGAATTCTGCTGCCCCAGTGGCGAGTGGGGGCAAGTCGACCGCGCCGAAGTCTCTTATGGGTCGCTTTACTTTGACCGTCCGCCGCCGACTTCCGGTCTTCCCCGATTTGCCAGACATTCTCAGGGTCGCCGGGCATACCTCAAGTGCCAATCACCTGGCGCATCGCCGCTCCGCTGGGATCGCGGTCTAGAAACTTGCGGCCGGCGTCGCTGCCAGTCTTAAATACCCTGAAAATCTCAGTATCGACGCGATACCAGAAGCGTCCCGTAACCTCCTAGGTGTGAGGCCCTGCGGAAACCCCGGTGGCCTGAGACACCGGTCGGAGCATCCGGGTCACCCTGACCTGATGTACTCCTGGAAATGAACGACCAAAGCGGGCACGGTCGCTAATCCAAGCCTGACGAGAGACGGGAAAGCTTTACACCGTCGAGGGTGGCACGATCGTCGGATCGGTCTTGCCGTAACCCTGCGCAGACAAGCAGAGGATAATGGGGCTCACCGCACTGCCGGTCCCGACTACTTCCACGGTGGTCCCTCTGATCCGATGATACCGAGGCCGTTACACGCACGGATCATTTTGCTGAGGAGCAAAGTGATGTCCTCAGCCATAACCGCACATATTGACAGATCTCGGCTCGTTCCGAATGGAAATTGATCCGGTTCGATCAAGACTTGTGATCGCCCGAAGGGCGCTCACCCGAACGAAGTGAGGGTGAGGGGTTGGGGTTAAGAAATTGCGACGGACGTCATGGTCAAGCTCTTTACCAACTCGCTGAAGGATATGAAACCCAATCTTGCTAAGCTGGCTGTGACGGACGCGTGCCAGCTTCCCCTCAACAAGATCAAGAAGGGGACGGGTCAAATGTCTATCGTTCAAGTCGTCAGGGTCCGGCCAAAGAGCGTCGACCACAGCCTGCATGACGCACGCTGGCATCGCTCCGATCAGCGGTGCTCGATCGTGCTTATGCTCTTAAGCTTACGTCAGGGAATTAACCTTAACGAACAGTATCGCAACAGACCGCCGTCGGCGTCCCTTGTGCATTGGCGTCGGCCCCGACATGCTCATGTGTTGGTTTCAAGTTGCGAAACAAATTTCAACTATTGGTCCGCATGCGGACGTTATAGATGCGAAGAACGATTTGGTTTTCGCTTTGTTGCTTGGTTGGTATCGCGGTTCTCGCAAGCGTGAGAGCGCTCTCGCCGATGGCCGACAAGGACGTCACCAAAATCACGGATAGCTTTGACGTTGAAGACGCGATGCCGCCCGCGCGAAAGACAGACAAGCTGGTTGCTGCCGAGGATGAGCTTCCGCCGGACAAGGTCACGATCAAAACTGTAAAGGTCGTCGTCCCTCGATCGCCTGCCACGGAGAAGATTGGTCCAGACGTCTCACGGAAGCGTTCGTCTTACGCGAATATGCGGGGACGGAGGCATCACACAACTCATCGTCATTAGTGGGTATCCTGCCGGCCTTGGCTGCGTTCGTAACGTCCTGCGCCGCAAAGCCGATCAGCTTCCGCATCCAGCAATGCGTTGAGGGTCTCTTCGACCGTTCCACGGACCATCTCGCCGAGATGATCCCGGATCCGGGGTTTCATCAATCTGGAGGACCTGGCCCATCGCCTTCAATCCATCGTCTTCACTCATTGCTTCGATCCTTCCTCAGTTTAGAGGAAGCCGGCAATCCCGAAAGTGCGAAAGATTCTGTACGTTATCAATTGGGGTGTGTACGGTCGCCGACAATTTCATTTGAAAATAGTTTTTACGGGCTCTGGAACCAAATAGCGGCAACTCTCCCGGCGGCTTCGCGAATGGCGTTAAGGAGGACAAGGTGTCAGGGGAACTTCAGTCCGATGACGGGGTTGTCGATCGATCTTTTCTCGCTCTACTTTCGGGGGCAAGTAACGGAATGTCCAAGGCGGAAATTTGTCCTTATTGCCAGCTCCGATGCGAGATCATCGCACTAAAATTTCCATTATTGAGGTCCCCGACTGCCCTTTTTGGTTGTCCGTCTTGCGGCTTCGCAGACGCAGACCCAACCCGACCGAGTAACATTCGTCCGCAGCTCCGAAGGTTTTCTTTATTTCTGAAACCCGTTCCCCGCGAGGGCAACATACCGGCATCAACCAGTGGTACGTCTTAGCACTAGCACTGATACGGGGCTTCGGCTGATGGCGCCGCGCTACGTCACAATTCCTCGGGTAGGAGGCTCGGCAGTTCGCCAGCTCAATAATTCGGGTTAAATAACCACTGATCGCCGCCACTTTCAGCTGGCGCGTACCAGCTCCTGTATCTCATTCGCGTGCATCAATTTTCTGATATCTTCGCTTGACCGCGCAGGGCTGAACAAAAACCCTTGCATCTCGCCACATTGGAGCTGTCGAAGCATATTTCGTTGCTCCTCGGTCTCGACGCCTTCAGCTGTTGTGGCCATCTTGTGCTCAGAAGCCATCGCCACAACGGCTCGCACAATGCCGGACGAACCGCCATCCTGAGTGAGAGTAGATATAAAGGAGCGGTCGATCTTTATCCTGTCAAAGGGGAAGCGCCGCAAGTAACTGAGTGAGGAATAACCAGTCCCAAAATCGTCAAGAGCGATGCGAACGCCGATCGCCCGTAACTCGTGCAGAACCTTAAGCGCCGCTTCGTCATCCCCGATCAATACCGCTTCGGTTATCTCCAACTCAAGTCGGTGAGCGGATAGGCCAGATTCTGCGAGTGCCGAAACGACTTTCAATGCCAAAAGACCGCTCTTAAACTGCAGCGGAGAAACGTTGACTGCCAGTTGGATGTGATCAGACCAGCCTGCCGCCTCGTTGCAAGCCTTCCGCAGAACGTAGTCGCCCAATTCATCAATCAGACCGGATTGTTCTGCTACCGGAATGAAGTCCGCGGGCGAGACAAAACCGCGCTCCGCATGGTTCCATCTGGCTAAGGCCTCACAGCCGACGATCTTATTGTGCTCTAGGTCCACGATTGGCTGATAGTAAACTTCGATTTGCTTGTCTTCTATGGCCTTTCGCAATTGCGTTTCAAGCAGTCGTCGCTCCTTGGCCTTTTTTTCCATTCCGGCTTCAAAGAACCGGCACGTCCTGCGGCCCGACGATTTGGCTTCGTACATCGCGAGATCCGCATTTTGTAGGATCTGATCCGAGTTGCTTCCATCGGTAGGAGCTATCGCAACACCAATGCTGGAGTCGACCGTGAGTTGATGTCCTGCGCAGTCATGAGATTGGCGAATAGCTTCATGGACGCGATGAACAAGTGCCAACACATCGTCTTTGCTCCTGACGCAGGGGGCTAAAATGGCAAACTCATCCCCTCCGAGCCTGGCCACGAAGTCTTTTCCTCCGAGACATGTCTGAAGACTTCGAGCCATTGATCTAAGCAGCGCATCGCCCACGTGATGGCCAAGAGTGTCATTCACGGTTTTGAACTCGTCAGTGTCCAAGAACAGCACTGCGAGCTGGTTATTCTCGCTGCATTTGCCGATCTCCTCCTCAAGCCGCTTTAGGAAAAGAGCCCGGTTTGGTAGATCGGTCAACGTGTCGTATTGGGCTAATTTAATGGTCCGTTCTTCGGATCGACGCTGCTCCGTCACGTCCTCGATCGTAGACACCCAACCACCCTCCGCAAGAGGCTGATTGACGACTTGCATCCATCGCCCGTCGGGGATGCTTGCGAGGTTATGGGTAACTTCGCCGAGCCTGCATGCTTCTCTAATCACTTTGCAGTACTCATCGACATCACCGATAAGCGACCCAGTTTCCTTTCGATGTTGGATTATATCTCGCAAGAGATAGCCAGGTCTTATTGCATCTGGCGAGAGCCCGAACATTTCTGCGTAGCGTCGGTTGCAGATGACCAATCGCTCAGATCGATCGAAGAGTAGAAGAGCTTGGGTCATGTGGTTGACGGCAACATCCAATCTTCGGTGCTGTCTCTTTAGATGCCGTGTAACAAACCAAAGCATCAAGATAATCACGCCTGCCGCAGCGCACGCGGCCCAAAGCAAGACACGGGTCTGTTCCCGCCAATCAGCTAGCGCTGTAGAAACCGGCTGGGAAGAGACGACCGTCAACGGGTAAAGAGACAAGCGCCCTGCGGCAGCCAAACGCTCTTGCCCGTCGACTGGACTGACCAAGTGCGCCGTGACGTATTTCCCTGAGGGCGCCGTGCGTGCAAACACAGCCGAGCTTGAGAAGTTTCGGCCGATAGCCGCCTCAATGTGCGGGTATCGAGCGATCATAGTGCCATCTTCCTGGAGAAGGTTAATGGCCCCGTCTTCCAGGACTACGGAGGAAAAGAAGCTCTCAAATACGTCAGGGGAAATGCTTCGCGTAACTATCCCGAGGAATTCACCGGCGGGACCTGATATCTTGCGTGCGACGACTACGGTTCGGCCGTTTGAGATACGGCTCTGTACCAATTCAACCAGAACCGGCCTTTGCGTCGATCCGCTCTTAAGGTCCTGAAAGTAGTGCCGATCTGACACATTAATCAGCGGTACCGGCCACTTTTCCGAGGAGTTGATGAAGGCGCCGTTTGAATCAAAAATGTTCACGCCAGCAAAATCGGACGCCTCGCTTACTTTTGATTGCAGATAGCGGTGGAATTCGTCTGTAGATAGAAGCTGCTTTAACTGTTCAGGCGAATGTATCTGGCGCTGGATCTCGGTCGCGACCGATTTCTGAATGGACTCGAAGTCCTCTAACTGGCGATCGAAGTGACGAGTCAGCAACTGAACCGTATTTTCCAGCTGTCGTTCTGTAGTGGCTATTGCTCGGTCACGGAAATTGCTGATCATGAGGCCCACGCCCAAGGCGATGGTCGCGATCAGCATCGCTCCGCAAAAAACGACCCAGAATACCGGTCCTGCGTCTACCAGGAATCCGCTTCGTTTGGAGTGCGTGAAATAGGCCAGAGCTGCACCCTTATCGGCGTAGCCCGGCCTCGAATGCCCCTGGTCCATTTGGCTTCTCCCCCCGGAAAGCAATACAGGACGGAAGTGGAGGCAAAGTTATGAACTTCGGTTAGCGCAGGATTAAGCAGGATTCTCTGGAGAAGGCGATGACTTATGGCCCGGCGGTCACGACCGGTGAAGCCGCCTTCAACACGAATTCCTGTCACGATTCGCTGTGTGTGGGGAGTGGCACCGATATTGCTAATTGAATGTTGCCGGGATTTAAGCACCCGACCTCGGAGCTACCAACGCCGCCCTGTGATCATATTCCGCACGGGCGGCGTTTTGCGCGGTCCAAATTGGAACTCGCGCTTCCTGTGAGATGACATGAGGACGGGTGGCTTGTCGCAGCTCCCGCCCATCAAGTCGACCTTCCGTCAAGCTGCCCACTCGAGGGCTTGACCTTCTACCGGTATCTTCGCCCGGCGGGGGATGAACGGGACAAGAGCCCCGCGCATCTCTTTAGCGTCCTGGTGGATGGCGGTCTCCGACGCGCGAATGTTTTGGTCGACGGTGGGGTTAGCATAGACCAAGCCGAGGTACCCAACGAATGCCACTACGCTGTAAGCCGTCATGAGCGTGAGAGCCCAAAAGGGAAGGGCCTCGCCGACGTGCATTGTTATCAACATCATTATAGCCCCGCCCGAAAGAATGTCTTGATCCCTCGGGGCCTGCATAGCGCCGCGGCATTGACGGCCGCTGAAATCGATAGGGTTTCCAATTTGTGATTCCGACTTTGTCGGCGACTTCGCGAGAGCGGATAGGCAATGATTTAAGGTTAAAAAGACACTTACGGCCGGCATCTCTAATTGCAACGCGAACCGTGCTGCATCTATTTGTCCCCAATGGCGCACCGCTCGCTGAACTCGAACTGGTTCTGATCCAGCCTTCCCCGAAACAGCTCGTGTCGGAGCCACAGGCGGTAGGTGTTCACCACGTCGGATTTGCAGTAGTCGGCGATCTCCTGGATCCGGCCGGCGTTGAAATAACTCTCGACCTGAGACCCGTCCATCCCGCCGGGCTTACCGGGCAGACCCATGATCCTGCTCAGCTCATCCAGCTTCACCCTGGCGCCGAAACTGAACGACGACAGCACGTCGCACAGGTCGACGTTGTCGTCTGTGTACCGATGGAAGTATGCCCGGTTATGCATCCCCGGTGCGTGGACCTCGTGGACCATCGCCCGGTAGCGAAGGACGGGTAGGTCGAACGAGCCGCCGTTGAAGGTTACGAGCTGGGGTGAGAGCTGGCCGATCTTGTTGACGAAGGACTCGATCAGTTCTTTCTCGGTCCGTTGGCCGATGTGGGGTGCACCCACCGCCTGAACCTCGTACCCGTTGGCAGTTCGGGAGGCGACCAATGCACCGATGCAGACGATCGAGTGGTAGATGAGCTTCGGGAAGTCGTCACCCATCGCGGTCCGGATTTCCTCCGGTGACCTGCCGACGAGATTGTTGGCCCTCGCGTAGCCCTCTAGGTCCGGGATGGTTTCGATGTCCCATACCATGATGTTTGAAGCCATGACTACCCTCGAATTTTGACGACTTACAGTTACTTACCGCATCAACAAATCATCGGATTCTAGGCCGCCCCGTTCATCACTGCCCGCATTGGGCATTGAATCCTTCAACACCAAACTTTGAACCGGCTGAAGCATGACGCGCGACGTCAGGCCCTTACATCGCTCTACCGATACGAGAGATGCTTCTTGTAAGGCATGCAGCGCCCGCGCTTTGGAATCCCTGCTGACTCCGAGCTCGGACATAACGCCTTTAGGCAGAGTGACCCAATCCTTCCGGGTCAGGGCCGTCTGGTGATAGATAGCCAACAACACGGTTAGGGCCTGCCCGGGGAGCCTTGCAGCAGCGGCGAGATGGGTGAAGGGGATAGGCCCCTTTAGAAATCGCCCATGGATCCTGGCACCCCGTGCGCGACTCCAGTCCGTCTCAACCTCAGCCTCAATTTCACTGGTCATAACAATATTCCTTATTAGATGGAGTGGTGTCGTGGAATAGCGACACCACTGTCTGATATCGACTACACCTGAAGCTCCGGAACGTCGGCTAGCTGGACCACCAAATTCCACATGTCGACCTCGTCATCATCGACGTAGCGGTCGGGGAACCTGATAGTTTTAGTGTCGGTCCTGATCGGCACGTTGCCAGTGACAACCAAGCTCGCCCTCGTCATCAACTCACGCATCCGGCTGACGTGCTCGTCCAATACCTCTAGCGGTGCGGCGATCAGGAAGGCGTCGTGTACGGGCGCGCAGACCTCGATCCCAGCCTCAGTTGCGGCGATCGCTGCCAGCCTCATCATCTCGGCGCCGTCAGCCTGCATCGGAAAATTCATCAACGAAGTCGGGCGGTCCATCCAGTGCAGTTGCCGGCGCCACCCGAAAACGGATGACATTTCGTTGCGCAACATCCCCGAGACAACGGCTTCGTCGATCCACTTCCAGTATTTCGGGTACGTGAGCCGATTGCGCTCGATAAGCTCGGTGGCCAAGGCTACCGAAATGCCGGCTTGATGCGCCATCCTTTCCGCACCGAGACCGTAGTTGAGACCTATAACGACGAGTTTGCACAGGTTCCTCATCGATTCGTGCAACTCGCGGGTCGCGTCTTGAGGGACTAAGCCTGCATCTTTGGCGAACGCCAGGTACGGATCACCGGCGTTGTAGGCCGCGATCAACTTGGGGTCTTTGGAGCGTCCGGCAGCAATGCCGATTTCCTGTGAGGCGTAGTCGATATAACTGATGCCCCAGCCCTCTGGGGGCTTGATCACGCACCGCTGCCATTTGCAAAGCGCAAACGGAAACTTTCTGGTCGAGGGCTGGTTACGACCGGTTTTCGACGAGAACGGGCCGATAAGCGTGCGGCAGCGCCCGTCACGACCTACTTGCAGATCGGGAAGGTACATACGGCCGAGAGCTCGCCTAAGCTCGCGAAGCTGGTCAAGGATCGGCCACAGGATCGCCTGCACCTTGAACGTCTCGTCGTCCAACATAAACCGCCCGCTGTCCGACTTCGGCGGTGAGTCACTGACGACGGTCGTTCACTGATGGATACGGCGTTCTTGATCTGGCCGAGCCCGTTCCGCTTCATGCTGGCGTGCCTGGATCGGCGGACCGTGCGCCTCGCCCTTAGGTGCTCAAGAAGCTCCTTTTTCAGCACGCCGCGCGCCTGGATGAACAGGCTGCGGTAGATCGTCTCGTGTGACACGTGCTTTTGAGGCTCCACGGGATATGTGCGTTTTAGCCAGCCGGCAATCTGCTCGGGTGACCATTGCCGCCGCAGAAAGGTCGATACTGTCCGCCTCAGGAACGGACGGCAAGCCAGCTTGCAAAGCTTTGGACGCCGCGCCCGGTCCCAGGCGGCCTGATCGGACCCCGCAGCCCGATAACGATCCGCTCCGCCATTGCGCTGGACTTCACGGCTGATGGTTGACGGGGACCGTCCCAAGTGGCGCGCGATCGACCGCAACGAGCAGCGCATGCTGAGCCATCGAGAGATCTCCTCTCGTTCAGAAAGGCTGAGCGCCTGTTCCAAGGGATCTTTTTCCGGCGTAGATACTCAACGAACCGTCCGAGCTTGAACGTTTCCCCCTGGTACACGCTATAGTCTTGGTCTATGTGCTTGACCAATTCCCGCCGAATACCCTTCCATTTCGCCACCAACACCTTAAGCGCGCCGGCGTCGATCGGAATGCCGGCTCGCTCCATGCGGGCGACGGCCTTGGTGTAACGCCCCCGCAACAGAGCTCTCGGCAGGTCGAGTTTGGGGAGCATGGCTCGCAGCAGGACGTCGAGACCTTCGACGTCAGAGGTACAGTAGTCCAAGATCTCCGTCTGTTGGCCGGGTGACCACGACGACTGGCCAAGGATTAAGTCCCTCATTGCGTCTTTGACGGCCACATCGATACGCGTCAGCCCACGCCATGCGAGGGCGCCGAGAAAGCTATTGCCAGCCTGCAGGCGCAACCCGTTAGTTTCGACACGGTTCTCTGCGAACAAGTCGATGACGTTTACGGCGCTGATGTCCCAGCCGAGTTCGAGCATGCAACCGAACTCGGCCGACGCGTAGAATGCTACAACAAGATCATTAGGCCCGGCAGGGAACGGCGCATGCGTCCGTCGACGCAAGTCATCCTGCCAGTAACGCTTGACCACACCGGTACGAGCGTCTTTGGTGACCATGCACACCGGCACCGGCAGGTTGCCGCCGATGCTGCGAAATTCGAAATCGAAGAATGTAATGTTGCTATATGCATCCAGCAACTCGAGTGACGTATTGGTCATGTTTTTCTCCGTTGATCGAGGCATAAAAAAAGGGTGGCGATCAACGCCACCCCTCTTCTCCCGTCTTGGTCGATCAGAGACGGCCGAGAAGCTTGTTGAAGATCGGGTGATCTTCGCTGCTGATGACCCGATCCTTGAACGCAATGTCGAGCATCTCGTTGAACGGGATGCTCGGCCATTCCGGTTCGCCCAGGTCACCCTTGGCCTTCAACACCCGGTAGCCGGACAGCGCCATGTCCGCCTGCATCCGCACCCAGCTGGTCTTGGCCAGCTCCGCTGCGGCGAGCGCCGTATCTTGCCATCCGGTACGGACACTCGAGTCCGTGCCGATCTTCAGCGGGAAGATCCCCAGCACCTTCTGCTTGGTCATGAACTGGACCAACGTCGCGACCGAGACGTCCCCGATCCCCCGCAGCTTCGAGATCATGGCAGGCGCCACGAAATAGAATTCGCGCGTCTCACGGTCTTCGTACAGGATCGTGGTGAAGCAGTTCTCCGAGCCCGGCCGGACGCGGAAGTATTCGTGCTTCATGGGCTTCCGGACCGGGACCCTCATGAGCACTTCCTCGGTCACGTCGGTGAGCCCGGCGTCCTCAAGCGACAGCTTAAGTGCTTCGAGGTCTTGGAAAAAGCCATCGGGGTTCGAGGTTGCGGCTGCAGGGTGCACTGCCGCCGCTTGGTCGGTCGGTGAGATAGTAGTTTCAGTTTCAGTCATTACCGTTTCCTTGTTTTTCACTCGCGTACGAGTGGAATGGCTCACAGCGAGCGTGCGGTGCGTAGGCCCGAAACAATGGGCAGCCAACCAGGGACTCGGCCAATTGCCCCCAACATCAAAATGTAGGAGACTGCGCCCGAGCTAGACCTCGTCTCTTTCGCGACCTCATCCGCGGTCGCGATGTTTCGAGGCACCCGTGCCGGAGGCTTCAATGGTTTCTGCTCGCAACAAAATCAAAGAAAGAAGCGCGCGAGTTTCGAAGGCATGGAACAGCAAACGCCTGGACGCGTTGGACGGAAAACCTATGACGGCGCGCTGTCCGGCATGGCTTCGACTTTCAGCGGATCGTAAGTCTTACAAGCGAATTCCGGAGCGCGTGAAAATCGTACGAAATATTTTTGCTGAAACCATTGCCGGCATCGGTATGTATTCCGTCGCGGACCGGTTAACGAAGGCTAGCATCCCGACTTTCAGCGAGAGCAAGCTTTGGCATCGATCATACATCGAAAAGGTGCTCGGCAACCGAGCGGTTTTTGGGGAGTTCCAACCCCATGCAAAGCTGAATGGAAAGCGTGTCCCGGTCGGTGATTCGATCAAAGGATATTTTCCGCCGGTTATTTCCGAAGAAACATTCCATCGTGCTCAAGTTTGTAAGTCGGAACGCAAAAAAGTTGGCGCCGGCAGGAAGGGCGCTTCGTTCACAAATCTGTTTCCCAATCTGGCGAAATGTTCTTATTGCCATTCGCCCATTGCTTTTGTGAATAAAGGGCGAGCGACAAGAGAGGGTAGCTACATCATCTGCAGTAATGCGAAGCGTGGTCTTGGTTGCCCTGCGACACGATGGCCTTACAAGGACTTCGAGGCTTCAATCTTTGCTTTCATGGGTGCGAGCGGTTTCGACATCACGATTGGCCGCGACGACGTTCTTGTAAAAGTTCCGCTGTCGGCTACCGAGGTGCCCGTCGGTCATGCAAAGAGCCCTCCTGCAGATGCGCTGCGGATGCAAAGGTCGTTGGCCGTTTTGACAACTGAAGCAGCTGCTGATTTTTTGACTGAACGGCTGTTTAAGCTCGACGGTAACAAAATCTCTGAACATGAAATTGAAGAACTTCGCAATCTCAACCCGAAAATGTCTGAGGGCAAAAAGACCGTCTTTGATTTTGTTGCACAGCTTCAGGGATTGCCGGAGGAAAAGATCTTCATGCTTCGGGTGCGAGCGGCTGCGCTGGTCAGGGAATTAGTCGAAACGCTGATTGTTGCTCCATTGGGTGACCGGCCAAAGATCCAGAGCATACTTAATGGTTTAAAAGCGCAACGAAAGTCCGAGGCTCTCGTATCAATTCTTAAAAGTCGGTTAGCTTGGAGATGGGACAGGAGGCGATATTTCGTGGTTGGTTTTCAGAATCAACCCGTTGCAGGTGTCTACCCGCAGGATGGAGACCCACTAAAAGTTAAGTACCGCGTTATCGCCAACTGAGCCCCGAGTTTACTCAAGATTTACTTGAGCCCGCCGTTACTCATTGCCCAATCGGATCAGGGTCTTGGGACGGATCACTATCTTAGGAAACCGTCGCTCTATCCGGCTGAGCTACGGGACCGAAGCGCGCGCTGTCGAAAAGCGGGCGCTTGCCCGCTCCATACCAGAACGACCGCCGGATCGCCAGTCCTCGGGCGAACGTCCCCCGTCGCGGCCGGCCTGTTCCCAGGCCATTTTTCGGCAGCACCAACCGCCGCCTGCCTGCCTTCAGTAGAGATGGCGCGTCGTTGTGCTTTTTTCGGCGGCGTCGGGTCCGTGCAGCGTGCCGAACACGCCGTCCAGCGCGGGATTGCTGACACCGAACCAGTGCTTCTCGCTGATGAAATGATGGCGCAGGTGGTACTGCTTGATCCAGCGGCCGAGCCGGGTTTGCGGCTGGTAGGGAATGTGCGCGACGTAATGCACCCATTCGTAATGCAGGATGGCCAGCATCATTCCGAGCAGCGCGGCGAAAGCGGCCTGCGTGCCGAATAAAGCTGCGAACAGCCCGGCGGCGACCGCGAGGTTCGGCACCAGAAACCAGGCCGGCAGAAACAAGAGATCCAGCCGGTTCGGCTCGACATGGTAGTCGTAATGCAGGCGGTGCTGCAATTTGCGCGCGGGCGGCCATGCTGCATAAAGCTCGATCGGTCCTTGGAAACCCTTCAGACAGCCGAAGGACTTTTGCTCAGAGCGCGAGCCCGGCGGCGGCGTCAAACTGAGCGCGTCACATGTCTCGCTTCTGAATGAAGATGCGAGGCATTATCATCTTATTCTCGCTACCATTTTTGGTCGGTGCGACATTTCTGCACTAGCCGCTTTGTAGCCCTTGGCGCTTAGGTGGACCATCACCTACGGTTCGCGAGAGAAGAAAAGAGAACAAAATGAAGCGATATCTGATTACAGCTATTTCGGCTGTCGCCGTTCTAGCTGCGCAGCAAGCGGTTGCGGCTGACTTGCCCGTCAAGGCATACCCAGTGAAGGCGCCCATGATGGAGCCTCTCTACAACTGGACGGGCTTTTACGTCGGCGGTGTTGCCGGATATGGCTGGGGCAGCAATGACTGGACACGGCTCGCCGGCTCGGGTGGGGGCGAAGGATCGGCAAACGGAACGGTTCGGTCCTTTGATACCAGTGGCGGCCTCGTCGGCGGACAGCTCGGCTATAACATTCAAATGAACCAGTTGGTTTTTGGCGTTGAAGGCGGGATGGTTTGGTCGGGCATCAGGGGTGGTTTCTCCGGAACCAACGCCAACGGCCCGGCGTCGTGGAACACTGACCAGAATTGGATCGGCACCTTAGCAGGCCGCATCGGTTTCGCCGCGAACAACGTCCTGTTCTATGGAAAGGGCGGCGTTGCCTGGACTAATGAGGACTACAATCATCCGGCAACATCGGGCAGGGGTGCCCCGCTCGATTATACTGGAAGCGACACCCGCACGGGTTGGCTGGTCGGTGCCGGCATCGAATACGGCTTCGCGCCGAACTGGACCGCGAAGTTGGAATACAACTACATGGACTTCGGATCGAAGAACATAACGCTCAACGACCCGACAGGACGGTTTGTCACTTTCGGCATGAAGGACACCGTCAATATCATCGAGGTGGGCGTGAACTACCGGTTCAACTACGGCGGCCCAGTTGTCGCTAACTACTGAGCCAGTTTCTGATCGCTCGACAGTCGATTAATTCTGAAAGCCCGGCCTCCTGCCGGGCTTTTTTGTTTCAGATGGCAAGTCCGATCGCCAAAAGCGTGCTACGGCTCGCCACCTTAAAATTCAATCTTGATACGCGAAGATTTGCTCTCAAAGGCTACCAGCGCTCGTTGTGCCACGGCTTCGGCGGCGGATTGGGCCCGCGAAGCGGTGCTGACGACGTTTCCGATCACCGTCAGGTCGCAATGCTACCGGAACGTACTCCTTAGTCTTCGATGTGCGAGGTGCGATCACGGGAAAAAATCCGCAATGTGGCGGCAGAAGGGTGGCTTCGAAAATCTAAATAACAGGCAGGTCATCATCTCGATGGATGGGCCACTAGATAATGGCTGCGACCGAAACCGCCACCAGGCCTGCCTTCAGTAGAGCTTGCGCGTCGTTGTGCTTTTTTCGGCGGCGTCGGGTCCGTGCAGCGTGCCGAACACGCCGTCCAGCGCGGGATTGCTGACACCGAACCAGTGCTTCTCGCTGATGAAATGATGGCGCAGGTGGTACTGCTTGATCCAGCGGCCGAGCCGGGTTCGCGGCTGGTAGGGAATGTGCGCGACGTAATGCACCCATTCGTAGTGCAGGATCGCCAGCATCATTCCGAGCAGCGCGGAGAACGCGGCCTGCGTGCCGAATAAAGCTGCGAACAGCCCGGCGGCGACCGCGAGGTTCGGCACCAGAAACCAGGCCGGCAGAAACAAGAGATCCAGCCGGTTCGGCTCGACGTGGTGGTCGTAATGCAGGCGGTGCTGCAATTTGCGCGCCGGCGGCCATGACAGCGGCGGCGCGTGAAAGGCGAAACGGTGCATGCCGTATTCGCTGAGATAGAACAGCAGCGCGCCGAGCAGGATCAAGGCGGGTTGCAGCGTGAGGACGCCCAATAGCCAGGCCAGTATTTCCGCCGCCACGCCTATCAGCAGCATCGCCACACTGCCGTGACGAATAAATACCAGAAGCATGTCCGGCTCTCCCCTGCCATCGGGCGCCATCCGGCCTGCGGCGCGTTATGTTGTTGACCGGTATCCTATCCCGCCAGCCCCCCGGCGCGCCAGCATGATGCGCGATCGCCGATCCGAACCAGGCGTTTCAACCGTCCGGTTTGGCCTTCGCCGAGCTGGCGCGCACCGGCGCCCGGCGCGCGCCGATGGTGGCTTCACCGCCCAGATCGTTCGGGTCGGGCGCCTGCAATGAGGCCACCGTGGAGGAGACCAGCTGCTCGATGCCTTCGGCGATGTCGGAGCCGTCGGATTCACCGCGGGAAAGCCGCGAGACCCGCTCCGGATTGACCAGGGCGTAGTACAGCGCGCCGAGCAGGAACTGGCAGCGCCAGACGATCGTCGCGCGCGGCAGATGCGGCAGACTTTGCTGGATGGCATCGATGAAGGCATGCGTCGTGTCGTCGAAGATTTCCGCGATGATGCGCCCCACCACCGGATTGCCTTCAGCCGACATCACCGCGCGCAGCCGCGTGAAACGCGCCCCGCCGCCCGCCAGATCGCTGCTCGAGGAAAACGCCGGCTGGACATAGGCGCGTACGATCGCCTCGAGCCGGTTCTGCAAATCACGCACCCGCATCGCCGCGATCAGCAGCTCGATGCGGCGCTTGTTCATCGGCGCGCAATGCCGCTTGTAGATTTCCAGCAGCAAACCATCCTTGCTCTTGAAGTGATAGGTGATGCTGCCGGGGTTGGCGCCGGCCTCCTGCGCGATGTCGCGAATCGAGACGGCATTGAAGCCGCTGCTCGAGAACAGCGCCTCGGCGGCGCTGAGGATGGCGTCGCGCATGTTCGGGTTTCGCGTCATCGAATTGACCCTGTATTTCGCTCCTGCTCGATTGTACAAAGAGAATGGTCTTTTCAACAAAGAAGCAAGAGGATCTACCATGCCGTTCACCGACCGCAGGACGATTTTGCGCGCCGCAGCGACCCTTCCGGTTTTCGCAGGGTTGACATCCGCGGCATCAGCGCAGGCGACCTCGCCCGAGCCTCAAAAGCCCGCCGCCGCGCCTTCGGTCGCGCCGCCGCATGTGACCCGGATCCTCGCCCGTTATGTTGTCACCGCCCGATATGATGAGCTGCCGGACAACGTTCGCAAGGAAGCCGTGCGGACCCTGCTGAACTGGGTGGGCGTCGCCATCGGCGGCTCGCGCCACCAGACGGTCGACATCGCCGCATCGGCGCTCGCGCCGTTCTCGGGGCCGCATCAGGCTTCGCTGTTCGGCCGGCGCGAGCGGTTTGACATCATGAATGCGGCTTTCATCAACGGCGTCTCGAGCCACATCTTCGATTATGACGACACCCACCTGAAGACCATCATCCATCCGGCCGGCCCGGTCGCCTCCGCCATCCTGGCGCTGTCGGAAATGCAGCCGGTGTCGGGCAAGGATTTTCTCAACGCGCTGGTGCTCGGCGTCGAAACCGAATGCCGGATCGGCAACGCGGTCTATCCCAACCATTATGACGTCGGCTGGCACATCACCGGCACCGCCGGGGTGTTCGGCGCGGCGGCGGCGGTCGGCAAACTGCTCGGCCTCAACGAGCAGCAGATGGTCTGGGCGCTCGGGCTGGCGGCGTCGCAGCCGGTGGGTTTAAGGGAATCCTTCGGCTCGATGAACAAGAGCTTCAATCCTGGCCGCGCCGCCAGCAACGGCATTTTCGCAGCCCTGCTGGCCGCGAAGAACTACACCAGCTCCGACGGCATGATCGAGGCCAAGCGCGGCTGGGCCAATACCATCAGCACCAAGCAGGACTATCGCGAAATCACCGAGGGCCTCGGCCAGCGCTATGAGGCGGCGCTCAACACCTACAAGCCGTTCGCCTGCGGGATCGTGCTGCATCCGGCGATCGACGCCGCGATCCAGCTCCGGTCCGAGCCAAAATTCACCGCCGACCAGGTGAAGCGGATCGAGCTGAAGGTGCATCCGCTGGTGCTGGAACTGACCGGCAAGAAGACCCCGCAGGAAGGCCTGGAAGGCAAGTTCAGCATCTACCATGCGGTGGCGGTGGCGCTGATCGAAGGCGCCGGCGGCGAAAAACAATTCAGCGACCGCGCCGTGCGCGATCCGGCCGTCATCGAGCTTCGTGGCAAGGTCGTGCCCGTGATCGATCCGTCGATTAAGCCGGAGCAGGTCGAGATGGCGGTCGAGCTCGGCGACGGCCGCGTGCTCAAGAAGCGCATCGAGCACGCGATCGGCAGCCTGGAGAAGCCGATGAGCGACAACGACCTCGAGCGCAAATTCACCGATCTCGCCGAAGGAATCCTGCCAAAGGAGCAGACGGCGAAGGTCATGGAGCTGTGCTGGCACATTGAGGGCCTTGCCGACGCCGGCGAGATTGCAAGGATGGGATCCCGGCCAGCCGCCTGATGGCGGCAAGGCTGCCCCATCCGGGCCTCGGCTACTCGCAATACTGCCGGCCGTTGAACATGAAGCACTTGGCAGACCCTTCCGCCACCGGATGGACCCTGTGAAGCATGGCATGTCGCCGGGGGCGGTGAGCGCGCTGCTCGGGCGGATGATGGAGCGTCATCGGGGCCGTGCACCGCTCATTGAGATCCCGGTCGGGAACGGGTTTCCACGTCGCGTGGGTGCCGTCGGCGGAGCAGACCTGCATCAGGGATTTCTGAACGCAGACATAGGCTCCCTCGCTGTAGGAACGGCTTTGATACAGACAGACCGGCGCGGCGCCCGGCCTCTGCTCCGGCGCAGCGACGACGGCCGCCGGGCAGCCCAGGCAGACCAATATCCAGACGAAATAGCGAATCATCTCGATCACTCCATCAGATGACAACCCGCGGGGGTTGCGGGACAGCGGAACGATTACGGCAAATCCCGACCGCCTGCGAGCAGGCTAACGCCGTATTCGGCTTGCGGCGACGGGCATTGGCGCGCCGCTCGGCCGCAACGGCCTATGAAACCGATGGGCCGGCAGCCGTCCGTGAGCTATCTCACTTACGCCGGGGCAAGCGGCCGATAACCTGAAAGCTCAATGGCCGGCCCGACAACTTGCCGGCCAGGGCTGTGCTTGGTATGGATAGACAATACGAATATTGGGGTCCTGCGGTGCGCTCCGCATTGCTGTTTTTTCTTGGATTTTTCTGGTGCATTTCCGCCGACCCGGCGCTCGCGGACAAGCGGGTCGCCCTCGTCATCGGCATGTCCAAATATCAGCAGGTGCCGAAGCTTACCAACCCGGCGCGCGACGCCGACGCGATGACTTCGCTGTTTCGGAAGGCCGGCTTCGATATCATCGACAATCAGCGCGATCTCGGCATCGCCGACCTGCGCCGCGTCATCCGCGAATTCTCCGAAGTATCGCGCGACGCCGATATCTCGGTGGTCTATTACGCCGGCCATGGCATCGAGGTCGACGGCACCAACTATCTGGTGCCGGCGGACGCGAAGCTGTTGAGCGATTTCGACGTCGAGGACGAAACCGTTTCGCTCGACCGCGTGCTCAAGGCGCTCGATCCGGCCAGAGCGCCTCAAGCTGGTCATCCTCGACGCCTGCCGCGACAATCCGTTCGCCAAGACCATGAAGCGCAGCGTCGCCAGCCGCTCGATCGGGCGCGGGCTCGCGAAGATCGAGCCGGCCATGTCGGACACGCTGATCGCCTACGCGGCGAAGGCCGGCGCGGTGGCGAGCGACGGCGACGGCGACAACAGCCCGTTCGCGACCGCTCTGGTGAAATACATCACCGAACCCGGGCTTGACCTGCGGCTGGCGTTCGGCCGCGTCCGCGACGACGTGCTCAAGAGCACCGCCAATCGCCAGGAGCCGTTCGTCTATGGATCGCTCGGCGGCGAAACCATGGCGCTGGTTCCGCAAGCCGCAAAGCCGGTCGATCCCGAGGTCGGCGCGCGGGTCGACTACGAACTCGCCGCGCAGATCGGGACAAAAGAAGCCTGGGATTCGTTTCTCGCAAGCCACCCCAGCGGCCTCTATGCCAACCTCGCGCGCGCGCAGAACAGTAAATTATCGTCCGCGCAGCAATCCCGCAGCAAGGCCGACGATGCGCGGCGGGAGGCCGAGGAGCAGGCGGCGCTGAAGGCCGAGGAATTGCGCAGGCAGCTCGAGGAGCAAAGTATGCGCCAGACCGCCGAGGCCAGGCAGAAGCTCTCCGAGCAGGCCAAGAAGGAGCTCGAGGAAGCGCGCAAGCAGGTGGCCGAACAGGCCAAGAAGGAACTGGACGAAGCCCGAAAGCAGGTCGAACTGGCGCAGCAACAGGCTGAAGCCGCCCGGCAGCAGGTCGAGGAAGCCAAGCGCCAGGCGATTGCGGAGGCCCAGCGCCAGGTCGAGCAGGCCAGGCGCGGGGCCAGGGAAGAGGCCGAGAAGGTCGCGTTGCTGACGCCGAACCAGACGATCCCGCAGGCAGCGCCGCCGCCCGCGCCACAGATCGACCAGGCCGACGTCGCCCGATTGCTGCAGGCCCATTTGAAGCGTGTCGGCTGCAATGCGGGGAATGTCGACGGCAATTGGGACGACAGCTCCAGCAAGGCGCTCGATCTCTTCAACAAGAACGCGCAAACCCGGTTCGACATCAAGCTGGCCAGCCTCGATGCCCTCGATGCCGTCCGCAACAGGCCCGATCGCGTGTGTCCGCTGATCTGCGCGAAGGGGCAGCGCGCCGACGGTGATCGCTGCGTTCAGATCGGCTGCGGCAGCGGCTTCTTCCTGAACTCCAGCGGGGCATGCGAGAAACGCCAGGAGCCGGCGCCGAAAGCGCGGACCGCGACAAAGGACCCGGCGCCTCGCCGGGCCGCTCCGTCAGGCGGCGGAAAATGCTTCTCGTTCAACGGAAAGAGTTATTGCGAATAAATCGTTCTGCGATCCCTCAAACGGGGCCGAGGGAAAGTCATTGTGTGAAACGGAGATCATTGATGAAATCACGCGCTCATCGCTTCGGACCTGCGCCGGCTGTCATACCCTGTCTTGGCCGCGATCGTGGCGTTGCCAATGGCATCGTCCGGCACGCTGGCCGCGCCGGCGCAGCTCTACGGCAAGTCGGTGATCGTGAGTTGGCAGGAAGACAGGATGCAAACCACCGACAGGGACGCGCAGCCGACCTCGGTCACGGGATCGGGGCAGCTTTCCGTTTATGTCAGCGAGGCCGGACGCGCGTTCAGCCGCGTCAGCATGTCGGTGACGAACAGGCGTGGAACGAGATCGGGAAATCGCGACGCGGTTCAGGGCGAGGCGTCGGCCCGATCGGTCAACTTCCACGGCAACACCATGAGCGCGAGCATGCCGCGCGGCAACGCCGGGGCGATGCAGATATCGGTCACCTTCGACTCCGGCTATCAGGGCTGCAGCGCACGCGTGGTGACGGGAAAGACGGGCGGCGCCCAGTCCACCCGCATAACCAGCATGATCACGGGGCGACAATACGAATTCTACTCCGTCAAGACCAGCGGCGAGAGCTGCCGGGTGCAGGGCGGAAATGTTTTCGGCAACTAGCCTCGGCCAAACGAGCTTATAAGGCAGCACTTTGCGCGCCGCGATCGGGCGCTTCTTCTCGTCGTTGAGGCGCGAGTGGACCGCGCGCAAGTGGGCTGCGCTATCAAAAGCGAAGGCCGACGCGGTCGATTGCAACGCCTCCACAATCCGAAGCGCTGACACCGTACCGAAACGGTCTTACCGCACCTGACCGGTCTTCCAGAATTTTCCACGAACGCGCCCAAGTCGGTCGGCATCACGGTCAATTGATGCTGCGAGTTGGAACCGTTGAGATCAGCGTCCGTCGTCTCTCGTAAGTCACAAGAACAGAGAGAGAGAGAGAGACGTCATGAAACAAATTTCAGCGATTGGAGCTGCCTGTCTGGCAGTTGCGCTTGCGGCAGCCTCCCCTGCCCTCGCCTTTGGCGGCGGACATGGTGGTGGTGGTGGTGGCGGACGTGGCGGCGGCGGCGGCGGTTTCCACGGCGGCGGTGGCGGCGGCTTTCACGGTGGCGGCTTGAGCGGTGGTGGATTTCGTAGTGGAGGCGCCGGTCTGGCCGGAGGCAGCTTTCGCGGAGGTGGCAACCGCTTCGCCGGCGGAATGCAGGGCGGCGGATTCCGCAGAGGCGGGTATGGCGGCTACGGCTATGGCGGTGGATATGGCGGCGGCTACGGCGGTTATGGCTATGACGACTACGGACCGGGTATCGTAGGGGGATTGATCGCAGGCTCGGTGCTCGGCCTGGGATATGGCGCGGATTACGGCGGTTACGATGATATTCTTACGCCTACTCTCCGGCACCGGTGACTGTTGATGCCGGCTACTGCGCCCAGCGATTCCGGTCGTATGACCCGGCTTCCGGAACCTATCTTGGAAACGATGGGCGACGGCATCCCTGCCAGTAATCAACTCCAAACAAGAAAGGCGGCCGAGCGGGCCGCCTTTTTCATGACTGGCCGATCGGTGCCCTGCTTGAGCGTGCCGCTGCTTTTATTTGCGACCGATCGGCCGCCTCCGCGGTGTCCCGCCCGCCACGGTTGAGGAATATGCTCGCAGCCACGCTGCGAAAAAGCGCCGGTTTTCGGGGTGACAAGCCGGCCAATAATGGCGACAATCCATGGAATCAGTGTCATTTCGAATCCAATTTTGGAAAAATTGTTCGTGATCGCATCACGCAGCTTCGCCTTGACGATGGCCGCGATCGCCGCAAGCGTCGTGCTGCAGCCTTCGCGCGCGCCGGCGCAGTGGTGGGGTTCGCGCGCGCCGGCCGATTTCGAGGAATGCGCCGACGCCGCCGAGAAGGCCGCGACCAAGGAGGCCAGGACCGCGGCGCTGTCGGGGTGCAACGCGAAATTCGCCGGACGGCGAAAACCCGGCGGCGGCTACAGCTATTTCGATTTCATGCAGAACCGCAATTTCGATATCGCGGGTCCCAATCCGACGCCCGAAGAGCAGCGGCATATCGACGAACAATACACCGCTTATCTCGACGGTCAGCGGCGCAGCAGCATCGCGGCGGCGTTCGCGGCCAAGCAACAGCAGCAGCAGCAGGCTTCGCTGAAGAGTGAAAATGAAAGGGTGCCCCTGACGACCGGGAATACCGGTAGGACCGGGAGTACCGGCAAGCCACAGCCGGCATCGAGCGACGTCAAGCGGATGAAGACCACGAACTGTGCGCCGCAATCCTTCTCCTGCGAATGGCCGCGGCTTTCCGAAGGAATCAAAGACCTGAAGAAGGCGCTGTTCGGCTCCTCTTCGAGCAAGGCCAAGCGAAGCTAGGTCTATTTCGCCTTGGCCTTTTCGAAACCGAAGCGAACGGCCCTCACACAGACTGCCAGTCTGGCCCGCGAGCAAGGCCGACGACTTCGACGGCACTGCAGCAACTCAGGGATCACATGGGAAGATGCGACTATAGTCGCGTTTTTCCCCATTTGGCGCACGAAGCATAAATCGAATTTTATAAACTGCAGGAGTTTAATTTGCAGACTCGGAGGTTAGATACTGGGAGCGGCCGGTCTGCTTGCGGCTGCGTATTGTTGATGGCTTTGCAGGGCTTGGCACGCTAACGTGAGAGCATGTTCCGAAACAACGGGTGTTGCCTTCGCGTATCTCTCGCATGAAACCCAAAAGGAGAACATCATGACGAAGTTCGGGCTGATTGGAGTGACGGCACTTTCGCTCACGCTCGCGGCACCGGCTATGGCGCGCGACATCCACCACGCCAAGAGCCCAACACGCGCTGCCGCAGCTCGCGTTGCCGCAGCCAATGCGTATGCGGCTTCGCAGCCAAACCTGCCCATCGAAAACGCGCTGCGATGGGGTTACGGCCAAGGCTACAGCAATTACCCGTCGGGCTACGGTGGTCTCTACGGCGACGGCCGCTACCCCGGCAATACGATCTCCAACAGGAATTACCCCACCTGGTGGTGAGGTTCGACCGCCGCAATCTGGCGGAGGATATCTCGCCTTGTTGCGCGCGGGCCAGCACTTCGTTGGTCGGGATGCATGACCTCCTCCACAGGGCAGGAAAGCTCAGGACCCGTTCATAAAAAGGCCCCGGTCGACGCCGGGGCCTTTTGAGTCAGTCAGGTGGGGAAAACTCAGTATCTCGCGACGACCGGGCCGCCGAAGCGATAATTGATGCCGAAGCGCGCGATCGTGTCGTCGAGCGGGACGGTGCGCGGGCCTTCCGCCTGAACCGTATTAAACGCCGCGCTGTCGAACCTCATGTAGAGCATCTCGAACTTGGCCGACCAGTTGGGCGCGAACCCCCATTCGAGGCCGCCGCCTGCGGTCCAGCCGCTGCGGGTCGATTTCGCCGAATCGAGCAGGACGCCGGTGTTGGCGTCCTTGACGCCGGCTTCGACGCCGGCAACCGCATAGCCGCCGGTCCCGTAGAACAGCAGGTTGTTGACCGCATATCCGAAGCGAGCCCGGGCGGTCGCCATCCACGTTTCCCTGGTGGAGCTCGTGAAGAGGGGGTTGCCTGCTCCGTCGACGATGCCGGCTAGCCCAAGGTCCGGATTGCTGCCGTATTCGCCGACCCAGGACGCGTCGGCCTCGAAGCCGACCACGAAGCTCGATACCTGCCAGTTGTAGCCGAGCGTGCCGCCGGCCAGACCGCCCCTGATGTTGTATCCCGACGCATCGCTGCGGCCGGTGGCCACATCGATGTGGTCGCTGTTCCCAAGAGATCCGCCGCCAGCAACACCGATGTAGAAGCCGGTCCAGTCGTAGATCGCGACGGGGGCGGGTGCGGCCTTGACCGGCAGATCAGCCGCGAGAGCTGCGGTCGGACCAAGAACCAAAGCGGCGACTGCGCCCAGTATGATGTTCTTTGTCATGATTGTCCCTCGAAAGTGTGCCGTTGACGCTTGTCTGTTTGCCGGATCAGGACCGCAGGACGAGCGATCTCGTCCCGCAGCCAGCTCGAGTTAGAATCTCCACTGGATGCCGGTGGAGACGCCGAAAAGAGTAGTGCCAGTCCACAAATGCGGGACCGAAAGCAGGCCGCCGGTGCCACCGAACGCGGAGTGCGAGTCGGTGGTGACGGCGCGTCCGCCGGCACCGAGATCGTAGTGGGCGCTATAGCCGTTCATGGTGGCCGCCACGTCGGTGTACCAGGTCAGGTTCTGTCCGAACTTGTGCTTGTAGTTCCCGGTGACCATGTCCGCGTTGTTGTTGTTGCTGGCGTAGCCCGCGAGGCCGTCGGCGGTGGGCAAGTTGACGTCGTTATGCTGTCCGGGATCGCCGACCGCCTTGAACGCATGCGCCCAGCCGAAACTCATGCTGTCAGCCGGCGTCAATTCCTGGGTCACGAACGCCCATGTGCCTTTTCGTTGACGTTCGTTCTGGAAATCGAGCGCAGGCGGCACATAGCGATGCGTGATTTCGAAGATGCCGCCAACCGTCGTCTTGGTCGCGAAGGTATAGAGCGCGGCGACCTTGAACGCGTCTTCGTCAGCGACGTCCGCGAAGAACAGCGACCGCTGGTAGGGGCTGGCGAATGTGATATCGCAGGTGTAGATGTTGCACGTATCGTACGCCCCGTTTCCGATTTGCTGGGGGGTGCCCCAGATCGCGGTGATGTCGCTCGAGCGGTTCACGTTGTAGTGCCGTTCATAGGCGACGGTGGCGTAGAACGGCCCATGGGTAAAGCTCAGATTGGTACTGATGGCGTTGCCGAACGCGCCGTCGTTACACGCTGTCGGCGAAAGCCCGCCGCTGGTCGGATCGTTGCCGCCGGTGCAGTCGGATTCGGCCGCGGCGACATTGTCGTTGGTGGTGCTGCGGTTCTGACCCGGCGAGACCAGGAAATTGAACTGGAAGCCGCTGATCGTCGGCGATTCGTACCAGATCGAGTGGTCGAGCCGTGAGCCGAACTCGACGCGGTTGTCGCCGCCGGTATTGCCCATGATGACATGCATGTCGCCGAGCTGGCCCGCGAACGGATTGAAACCGCCGGTCGAGGTTTCGTAGGGTGCCATCGTCTTGCCGATCTTGATCGCGCCGAACTCCGGGTTTGCAAAGCCGACCCAGGTGTTGCGGTTGAACATGGCGCCGTTGACGTTGTTGCTGAGATTGCTGTTGCTCTGCCTCGTGCCGGGCGTCGAGGAAAGGTCGAAGCCGAGTTCTAGCTGGTAGACGAAGTTGGCCGGAAAGTTGGGCAAGCGCTGGAAGCCGCGCACACCGAGATAGGAGGAGTTGGTCGAGATCGCCGGCATGAAGCCCATATTGCCGATCGGGACGGGCTCGCTTCCACCGGTCGTGAGGGGGTTGGTGTTAATATTTCCGCCGAACGCCTTCGAGGTGTCGTCGACCGAGATGTCCATATTGCCGTAGCCCGTGATCTCGCCGCCGGGCGTGTAGAAGGTGAGCGGGTTGCCTTTCTTGTGCTCGAGAAAAGCGTGGCCGTTGGCGTCGATTTCCGGCGCTTCGTAGGAGCGCGGCGGGGTCGGCACAGCCGTCATGCTGGCCGCGCGGGCTGCGGGGGTAGCTGCGGCCGGTGCGGTGCTCCGGGCCGGCTCACCCTTGTTCAGCCGCGCCTTGAGATCGGCATTTTCCCTGGCGAGTTTCGCGTTGTTTTTTTCGATCGCATCAAGCCGCGACAATACGTCGTCGAGCTTGTCCGCATATGCAGGCATGGATTGAGTAGCGACCCCCACGGCCGCAATGGCGACACCCAGTGCAAACTTCTTCATCGTCATCCCCCGTAGAACGACCCTTGGAAAGGAGCCGACACCAAGCTGACCGTGTTGGTTAATGGCGTCAATGTGACCAGCTGGGGGCAAAAAATGTTGCAAGCGCTAACGCCACCGGAGCTCGATTGATTAAATATGCGGCATTATCAATAGGATAGCGCCGGGAAACATCCATGTTGCGTTGTACGAAGCAATGTGTCTTTCCCGCAACAATTAGGAATAATGTATACCAATAGGAATATTGTATACCAACTCGCGGGAATTGGACCTTTGCCAATGTGAGAGAAGGCCCGTGACGCAACTGGAGGCCGGCGGGTCTTTTGTCGAGCAACCGGCTGCCCAAAAATCGACATCGCGCGGCGAGTGGGCAGCACGCCGCAACGCGCCGTTCGCAACAATAGAATCACGGATGCTTGCGGTCGCCACCGCGGATTCGACGGCAGTGTTGGGATCATACCGGCGATGATCGCCGGTATGTGTGTCAGACCATGTCTGATCGAATTTGCTCCGGCGTCAGCGCCGGCGAACCCTGGCCCGCGGCTTCCGCGCGCTTGATCAGTGCGACGATGCGGCGCGACAGCGGCACGTGCAGTTGCCTGCGGTTTGCGATTTCGGTGATGACGCCCTGCAGATAATCGATCTCGGTGCGCCGGCCGCGCTGCAGGTCTTCCCACATCGACGAGCGCGCTTGCGGATCGATCTTCATCGTCCGCCCCAGCGCCATTTCGAACATCGCGTCCGGCAGCCGCAGCAGATGCGGCGCCCAGCCCGCCGGGACCGGCGTCGACGACACCGGCCTGATGCCCTCGGCCCTGATCGCCGTCAACCCTTCGGCGATCTGGTCGGCGAACAGCCTGCGCCACGGGCGCTGCGCGAGCTGCTGGCGCAGCGGCAAACCGGACAGCGCGTTGAGCGCGTTGTTGAGATTGAGGAGCAGCTTGCCCCATTGCACGCCGGCGATGTCGCGCGTGGCGCGCATCGTCAGTCCGGGCACCGAAAGCCGGGCCGCAGTTCCGGCATCGTCCGCTTCGATCACGATATCGCCCGAGGTGGCGCGGTGAAATCGTCCCTCGCCGGCAGCGATCACGTTGAACGGCACCATCGCCGCCAGCACGGCGCGCCCGGGCAATCGCTGGCGCAGCACCGCCGCATTGCCGACGCCGTTTTGCAGGCTGACGACCACGGCATCGGGCGGCGCGTGCCGCGCAATCATGTCGGCGATCTCTGCCGTATCGGTGCTCTTGACGGTGACCAGCACCACGCCGGCGTCGGCGAAAACCCCGGGATCGTCGGACAGCGCCAACCGGTTCGCCGCGACGTGCCGCTGCGCGCCTTCGAAGCTGGTCAGCGTCAGCCCATGGCCTTCGATCTCCTCGATCACGCGCGGACGCGCCAGCAACGCGACGCGACGGCCGGCCGCCGCCAACATGCCGCCGACAAAGCAGCCGATGCTGCCAGCCCCGGCCACGCCGATCGGTCGATCCAGCACCATCCCGCCATCCTTCCGCCAGAAGCCATTCGATAGCAGACTTTACCGCGCGCCGCCTCTCGATGCACCGCAAGCTTGGGGCGCGGCTCGCCTTGTAAGCGTCATACCGCGCCGATATGTTTGGCGAAGGCGGGGCGGCACTCGGCAGGAGATGACGATGGGCTTACTCGATATACTCAACGGAATGCAGAACGGTCCGCGCGGCCCCAGCAATCCGAGCGCGCCATCGGGCGGCGGGATGTCGCCGATGACCATGGCGATCCTGGCGCTGCTGGCCTACAAGGCGGTCAAGCATTTCGGCGGCAGCCAACCCGGCGCAACTCCGGCGCCAGCGCCGGCGCCCGGCGGCGGAATGGCCGGCGGTGCTGGTGGCGGTCTCAGTGATATTCTCAAGGGCGGACTGGGCGGCCTGCTCGCGGGCGGCGCGGCCGGCAGCGTCATCAGCGGCGGATTGGGCGACCTGCTCAGGCAATTCCAGCGGAGCGGCCACGCCGACACCGCCAATTCATGGGTGGGCACAGGCCCCAACCAGCCGATTTCGCCCGGCGATCTCGCCACCGCGCTCGGCGCCGATCAGATCAACGGCCTGATGGCGCAAAGCGGCCTGTCGCGCGAGGAACTGCTGAGCGGCCTCAGCCAGCATCTGCCCGAGGTGATCAACCATTTGACGCCGGACGGACGGCTGCCGACCGAGAGCGAACTGGCGGGCCGGCTCTGAGCTGGTCAACCCGGGCTTTTTGAAACCTGTTTTTTTCAGAAAAAGGACGACTGCGATGTTGCATATCATTATCGTCGGCTTCGTCGCGGGGATTATCGCGCGGCTGCTGTCGCCGGGCCCGAACAATCCCAGTGGATTCCTCCTGACCACGGCGCTCGGCATCGGCGGCGCGTTTCTCGCGACCGCCGTCGGCCAGAGCATCGGCCACTACGACCCCGGTCAGGGCGCCGGCTACATCACCTCGACGATCGGCGCGCTGGTGGTGCTGTTCATCTGGAACAGGCTGGTGGCCAGCCGCGTGATTTCCGATCCGGGAAGCAAGTGACGGCACAGCCGTCATTCCGGGGCGATGCGTAGCATAGAACCCGGAATCTCGAGATTCCCCGATGCGCAATTGCGCATCTGAGGTCTGGTCCTTCGGACCATCCCGGAATGACGTCTCAAGTTTTCACGTCACCAGATGCGCGCCGGCATCGATCCGGATTACTTCGCCGGTCATGTTGCCTGAGGGCGGCGTGGCGAGGAAGCACACCAGGCTGGCGACGTCTTCCGCGGTCGAGGCGCGCTTGAGCGGCACTTTCGCGATCACGGCATCGCGAACCTTGGCGGCGGCTTCGACGCCGCGGCCCTTGGTGAACCAGGGCGTGTCGATATAGCCGGGACAGACCGCGTTGACGCGGATCAGCGGCGCCAATGCGCGCGCCAGTGACAGCGTAATGGTGTTCAGCGCCCCCTTGCTCGCGGCATAGGCGACCGAGGAGCCGATGCCGCTGATGCCCGCCACCGACGATACGTTGACCACCGCGGCGGCACGGCCGGACGCTCCCGCGCCGGCTTCGAGCAGGGATCTCGCGGCCCGCACCATCTGGAAAGGCCCGATCGTGTTGACGCCGAACAATCGCTGAAAATCCTCGGCCGACAGGCCGTCCAGATTGCTGTGCGCCATGTGCTTGGTGACGCCGGCATTGTTGATCAGGGCATCGAGCCGCCCCCAGGGGGCCGCCGCGGCGGCGATTTTCCTGCAATCCTCGTCGCGCGACACATCGCCCTGAACCACCACCACTTCGCCGCCGGCGCTGCGGCAGAGATCGGCGGTCTGTTCGGCTTCCTTCTGGCTGGAGGAATAGTTGATGACGATGCGCGCGCCGCCCTTGGCCAGAATGGCCGCGGTCGCAGCCCCCAGACCCGACGCCGAACCCGTAACAATCGCGCACAAACCATCCTTCGACATCGCATTCCTCGTGTGATTTTGAGCATTTCCGCTAGCCCGCGGCGATCTAGCATAGCGCGCGGAACATTGCCTGCAAATTCCCGCGAAACTCCGCTGCGCGGAAATAATCACACCGCGCGGGCGTCGCTTCATGTCATGTTTGCAGGGAGCCTTGCGGACATCGGCGCTTGTCAGGGCTGTGGCTTTTCCTCATCATGCTATGCAAGAAAAAACCGCATGTGAGGCCCGGCGCCCTTGCCGCGCAGGTCATGTGCTGAAACGGGGAACGCCGTGGCGGAAGCCGAGAATATCGTCGCAGAGACCGCCGAGAGGATATTTGCCGATCTCGCCGACGCGCAAACCGTCAATCGCGACAGGAAGGGCGGCTGGAAGACGCCGCTGTGGCGGGCGCTGACCGAGGCCGGCCTGCCACTGTCGTGGGTGCCGGAAGATTGCGGCGGTTCGGGCGCGAAGTCTCTGCCGAAGGTTTCAGCGTGCTCAGCGCCGCGGGGCGTTTCGCGCTGGCGGTACCGCTGGCCGAAACCATGCTGGCGGGATGGCTGCTGTCGCAAGCCAAAATCGCCTCGCCCGACGGCGCCATGACGGTGGCCCCGGCAGGCCCGAAGGATCGCATCATGGTCGGCGCCGACGGCGCCTTGTGCGGGCGCGCGCGCGGCGTCCCCTTCGCACGCGACGCCAGGCATATCGCGGTGCTGGCGCATGCAAGCGGCGGTCTTTCGATCGCGCTGGTCGATGCGGCCGCCTGCCGGATCGAGCCCGGCCTCAATCTTGGCGGCGACGGCAGCGAAACCGTGACGTTCGCGGGCGTCACTCCTGTGGCGATCAAGCCCGCGCCGCGGGGCTTCGACCAGACCTCGCTGCTGCTGATGGGCGCGGTGGCGCGAAGCCTGCAGATCGCCGGCGCGCTGGAATCGATGCTCGACATCAGCGTGCGCTATTCCAACGAGCGCGTCGCGTTCGAAAAGAAAATCTCCAAGTTCCAGGCGGTACAGCACAATCTGGCACGGCTCGCCGGCGAGTTGGCGGCCGCGATTGCCGCCGCCACCTCCGCCGCCGACACCTTCGCCAGCGGCGCGCCGTCGGACGATGCGGCGTTTCTCGAGGCGGCCTCGGCCAAAATCCGCTGCTCGGAGGCGGCCGAAAAGGGTGCCGCGATCGCGCATCAGGTGCATGGCGCGATCGGCTTTACCATCGAGCACATCCTGCATCGCTACTCCTTGCGGGCGCTGGCGTGGCGCGACGATTTCGGCTCCGAAAGCTATTGGGCGGTCGAACTCGGCAAGCGCGTCGCCGCGCGCGGCGCCGACGAATTGTGGCCGCTGGTGGCCTCGCGGTGATTGAACAAGTTCGAAAGCCTGGATTCTAAATGACCGCAGCCCTCCGTTTCGATCCGATCCGCCTGCCGAGCGAATGCGTCGAGCTGCGCAAGCAAGTGCGCGCCTTCCTTGCCGAGGAGATCGCCGCCGGCACCTTCGATCCGCACCAGCCCAATCGCGAGGATACCGACGCCCCGGAATTCTCCCGCCGCGTCGGGCAGCGCGGCTGGCTCGGCATGACCTGGCCGAAGAAATATGGCGGTCACGAGCGCAGCTTCCTCGAGCGCTACGTGGTGACCGAGGAAATGCGCGTCGCCAATGCGCCGACTCGGCGCTTCTTCGTCGCCGATCGGCAGAGCGGACCGGTGCTGCTGAAATACGCGCCCGAGCACATCAAGCTGGACATCCTGCCGCGGATCTGCCGCGGCGAGGTCTGCTTTGCCATCGGCATGAGCGAGCCCAACTCCGGCTCGGATCTGTTCGCGGCGAAAACCAAGGCAACCAAGACCGACGGCGGCTTTTTGATCAACGGCACCAAGATCTGGACTTCGTCGGCGCATATCGCCGACTACATGATCGCGATCTTCCGCACCTCGCCGCCGACCAAGGAAAACCGCCGCCACGGCCTGACGCAATTTCTGGTCGACATGAAGACGCCGGGCATCAAGGTCAATCCGATCGGCCAGATCACCGGCCAATTCGAGTTCAACGAGGTGGTGTTCACCGACGCCTTCATGCCCGACGATCACGTGCTCGGCGAGATCGACGGCGCCTGGAAGCAGGCGACATCCGAACTCGCCTATGAGCGCAGCGGGCCGGAGCGTTTTCTCGAAACCTATTATGTGCTGACCGAACTGGTCCGCGCGGTGGGACCGGAGCCGGACACAAGAACCGCCGAGGGCATCGGACGGCTGGTGGCGCAGCTTCATACCATGCGGCGGATGTCGGTCTCGGTGGCCGGCATGTTACAGGCCGGCAAGGAGCCGGTCGTCGAGGCCTCGATCGTCAAGGACATCGGCACCGTCTGGGAGCAGGAACTGCCGCATCGGGTCCGCGATCTCGCGGCCTTCATCGACACCGAGGCGAGCAACCGCGAGACCCTGGAGAATCAACTGGCGTTCGCGATCAAGACCGCGCCAAAACTCACCATTCAGGGCGGCACCACCGAGGTGCTGCGCGGCATCATCGCGCGCGGGCTTGGTCTGCGCTAGCCGCGCCGGCCTGATTTGCGCGAGGCGCTGCCTCTTCTTCTAACCTCTCCCTTTGGGAGAGGTCGATATTCGAACGAAGTGAGAATATCGGGTGAGGGGTTACGGTCCCTCGATAGACCGTACCCCCTCACCCCAACCCTCTCCCCTTGGGAGAGGGAGCTCACTTCCCTCGCCGCTGGACTTTCGTTAATCGGAGATAGTGCATATGACAAAATTCACGGACATCGGCGTCGAGAAGACCGGCCACGTCACCACGATCGAGATCCAGCGGCCGCCGCTGAACTTCTTCGACATCTCGCTGATCAACCAGATCGCGGATGCGCTGACCGACATCGACAACGATCCGGAAGCCCGCGCGGTCGTGCTGGCCGCGCAGGGCAAGGCGTTCTGCGCCGGCGCCAATTTCAACGATCCGGCGCGGCAGGCGCAGGAGGCGCGCGAGAAGGCCGATCCGGCTTCGGGTCTCGGCCAGATCAGCCATCTCTACATTCAGGCGGTGCGCATCTTCCGCAACAAGAAGCCGATCGTCGCCGCCGTCCATGGTGCGGCGATCGGCGGCGGCCTCGGGCTGGCGGTGTCGGCGGATTTCCGCGTCACCTGCCCCGAGGCGCGGTTCGCCGCCAACTTCACCAAGCTCGGCTTTCATCCCGGCTTCGGATTGACGGTGACGCTTCCCGAACTGGTCGGAAAGAACAATGCCGAATTGATCTTCTACACCAGCCGGCGGGTGACCGGCGAGGAAGCCTATCGAATGGGCCTCGCCAATGAATGCGTGCCGCAGGACCAGGTGCGCGGCGCCGCCATGAAGCTGGCGCAGGAGATCGCCGAGTGCTCGCCGCTCGGCCTGCTCTCGACCCGCGCCACCATGCGCGCCGGCCTCGCCGACCGCGTCATGGCCGCCACCACCCACGAACTCGCCGAACAGACCCGGCTGCGCGCGACCGAGGATTTCGCCGAAGGCGTCAAGGCCACCGCCGAGCGCCGGCCGGCGAATTTCAGGGGGCGGTGATATTTAAGGCTGTCGTCCCGGCCAAGCGAAGCGCGAGCCGGGACCCATACGCCGTGACCCACGGAACAGGCGCGCGGGGAGACGGCTTCTCTCACGACCAACGTCAGTGGTTATGGGTCCCCGCTTTCGCGGGGACAACTCGGTGAGAGACTAGCGTCCCTTCCTCACCACCAGCGCATCGACGACCGTCACCCCCTGCCCGTCCGGATGCACCAGCACCGGATTGAGCTCGATCTCGGCAACATCGTCGCGCAGCCGCGCCGCCAGCAGCGAGACTTGCTCGACCAGATCGCACAGCGCCGCGATGTCCGCGGTTGCCGCGCCCCGGAAACCCCGCAGCAACGGCGCGGCCTTGAGCTGGGACAGCATGGTTGCGGCTTCCGTCGCGCTCACCGGCGCGGGGCGGTACACCACGTCGCGAAACAATTCCGTGGTGATGCCGCCGAGCCCGACCATCAGCATCGGGCCGAAGGTGGCATCCCGCATGGCGCCGATGATGATCTCGACGCCCTTTTTCGCCATCGGGCCGACCAGCACACCCTGGATCGCGGCATCGGGCCGGTGCTTGCGCGCGTTGTCGAGCAGCGCCTGATAGGCGATAAACGCCTCGCCCTTGGTGTTGATGTTGACGCGGACGCCGCCGGCCTCGCTCTTGTGCGGAATGTCGGGCGACTGGATCTTCATCACCAGCGGAAAGCCTGCCCGCGCGATCGCGGCATCGAGCGCGCTCTTTTCGGTGACCAGCGATTCCTCGGCCAGGGCAATGCCGGCCGCGCGCAGCAGCGCCTTGCTGTCGAATTCGGACATCGCTTTCGATTTCAGATGCGCCGAGAGGTCGCGCGGCGGCAGCGCGTCGCCCTTTGCCGGCGGCGCCAGTACGAATTTGGCCCGGGCATGGATCTGCCGCAGCGCAACCCCGACATGGGTCAGCCCCGACAGTACGACGACGCCGGAGGCTGCAAGTTCGGTGCGCGCGAACGGCGATGGCAGGGTGTAGGAGTAGAACACGATCGGCTTGTGCTGCGCCGAGATCACCGGCGTCAATTCAGCCCGCTTGAACGGCATCCGGGTTTCGCTCGATAGCGACAGCACCACCAGGATGGCGTCGACTTCGTCCGACGCGGCCAACAGATCGATGCTCTTCTGCAGGCCGCCGCTGGTCACGCCCTGCGCCGTGACGTCGATCGGGTTGCGCGCCGAACCGTAGGACGGCAGCAGTTTGCCGATCTCCGCCTGGATCGGCGCGGACAATTCCGGCACCTGCAGGCCCTGCATCGCGGCCGTATCCGCGCCCCAGATCCCGGCGCCGCCGGACACCGTGAGAACGGCGACGCGGTCGCCTTTGGGCAAGGGGTTCGTGGTCAGCACGGCGGCAATGGTGACGGCCTCGTCGAGATCGTTGGAGATGATGAAGCCGTAACGCGCGAACACCGCGTCATAGGCCGCCGACCAGCCAGCCATGCTGGCGGTGTGCGAGGCCGCCGCGCGCTCGCCCGCGCCGGAGCGGCCGACCTTGGTGACGATGACGGGCTTGCCGGTCTCGGCGGCGCGGCGGGCGGCGGCGAGAAATTTGTCGACGTCGCGGATGCCCTCGAGGAACAGCAGGATCACGTCGGTCGAGGGATCCTGCACCATGTATTCGAAAAATTCGCCGGCGCCGAGGTCGGATTCGTTGCCGGCGCTGACGACGTAACTGAGCGCGATGCCGAGCGCCCTGGCGCGGTGGTAGAACGCAAAGCCGATGCCGCCGCTTTGCGCGACAATGCCGATCCGCTTTTTGGTCGCCACCAGCCGTGGCTCGCCGGGCTTGACGTCGACGGTCGGGCTGAAGGTGGCCGCGACGCGCTGGATCTCGCTGTAAAACCCTTCCGCATTGGGACCGGAAATCCGCATCCCGGCCTTCCTGGCCAGCGCGACGATGGCCTGCTGCATCGCGGCGCTGTCGCCGCCCTCCTCGGCAAATCCCGACGAGATGATCACCGCGTTGCGGACGCCAGCCGCGGCACACTGTTCGAGCGCGCCAAGCACCGCGCGCGCCGGGATCACGATGATGGCGAGATCGATCGGCTCGCCGACATCGGCGATCGAGGGGAAACATTTCAGCCCGTCGATATCGGCGTAATTCGGATTGACCGGATAGAGCCGGCCTGGAAATTCGTTCTTGCGCAGCATCGACAACAGCCGGCCCGGGATTTTCTCATGATCGCGGGAAGCGCCTATCAGGGCGATGCTGCCGGGGGCAAAGAACGAGTTCGAGCGGGTGTGGCATTCGGAGATGTCCTTTTGTTCTTGATTAACACAGCCCGCTCTTGACCGTCATTGGGAGCGCAAGCGAAGCAATCCATGACCAGCCTCGGAAAAGATGGATTGCTTCGTCGCTTTGCTCCCTTGCGCAAACGCTTTGCGTTTGTCGCAGGCAATGACGAATGAGAGGAGTGACGGCCTCACGCCGCAAACCCAAATGTCACCCCGCCCAGCAAAAACGAATCGCCGGACACCGCATACCCCCTGGCTTTCGCCGCCGCGCGCACGGCCGCAATGTCGCTAACCCTGAACGTCAGGCCGCTCATGATCTCGCTGGCGCCCTTGATGAAACGAAAACTGCCATTGACAAGCCTGAGTTCGGGCTCGCCGTTTTGGTTTGTGGTGACGGGAATCTCGAGAATTCTTCCCCAGTGCTCGGCGAGAGCGCGCGGCTCCGGGCTCTGCATTTCGACGCCGATCAGGGCCTGGGTCACGTCATTGCGGATCGATCGCTGCCAGTCCGGCCCTGCCGGCGGATAGGGCCCGAGAATATCGTCACTGCCCGCGGTGTGATTGAATTCGATGAACGCGGCGCGGCAATCGCGCGGATGCAGTTGCACGCCATGATAGGGCGGGTGATCGATGATATTGGCGACGCGCACGCCCATCTGTTTGGCATGCTGCGCGCGCCGACCGGGATCGTCGCAGCCAAAGATCGCCATGTAGCCGCCGCGACCGCCGGTCTTGTCGAGAAAACGTCCCGCCGCGGTTCCCGGCCGCAGCGGCGCGACCACCTCGAGCAGAACGGTATCGACCGGGAGCAGCGCGTTCTCCAGGCCATATTTGGCGACGTTGCCGTCGCGATAGCAGATGGCGAGGCCCATGATGGCGGCGATATCACCGACCAGCGGTTCGAGACGCGGCGCCACCAGGCAGATTTGCCGCAATCTCAGATAGCCGGCCACCTCTTAGTGGCCCTGAAATACCGGCTTGCGCTTTTCGACGAAGGCCTTGGCGGCTTCCTTGTGGTCGGCGGTCTCGCCGGCGCGCGAATGATGGATGGCCTCGCCGTCGAAGCAGGCTTCCAGCGACAAATGCTCGGCGTTGTTGATGTTGCGCTTGATGTAGCCCAGCGTCACTGACGGTCCCTGCGCCAGCGACATCGCCAGTTCATGCGCCGCCGCTTCGACCTCGGCATCGGGAACGACACGCGTCACCATGCCGAGCGCCAGCGCTTCCTGCGCCGTCAGCACCGGCGACAACAGATACAGCTCGCGCGCCCTGGCGCTGCCGAGCATCTGGGTCAGGAAATAGGTCCCGCCGTAGTCGCCTGACAGCCCGACCTTGGCGAAGGCGGTGGTAATCTTGACGGAGGCCGAGGCGACACGCAGATCGCAGGCCAGCGCGATCGAGAGCCCGGCGCCGGCGGCCGCGCCATCGAGCTGCGCCACCACCGGCTTTTGCATCTGGTGCAGAATACGCGAGACTTCCATGCCGCGCCGCAGATTAGTCATCTTGGCCTCGAACGGCAACGGCGCCCTTCCCGCCGCCATCGACTTGACGTCGCCGCCGACGCAGAACGTCCCGCCCGCGCCCTTCAGCAGCACGGCACGGACCTCGTGATCTTCCGCCGCCCGCCGCGCCGCATCGACCAGTCCCAGCGTCATGTCCGGATTGAGCGCGTTGCGGCGGTCGGGACGGTTCATGGTGATCGTGAGCAGGCCGGAATCGAGATTTTGCAGGACGATGTCGCTCATGGAATTGCCTTTGTTGTTCTTGGTATTGAACCTCAAACCGTCATTCCGGGGCGATGCGAAGCATCGAGCCCGGAATCTCGAGATTCCGGGTCTGGTGCTAGCGCACCATCCCGGAATGACGGCCTTCGGCCGTCACTTCTTCACCAGCGGGCAGCGTGACTGTTCGAGCGACTGGAACGCCTCATTGCCGGGAATCGTCGACAGCAGCTTGTAGTCATCCCAGCGGCCTTTCGATTCCGACGGCTTCTTGACCTCGAACAGATACATGTCGTGCACCATGCGGCCATCCTCGCGGATCCGGCCGTTCTTGGTGAAGACATCGTTGATCGGAGTCTCCTTCATGATCTTCATGACCGGGGCCGCGTCGGTGGTGCCCGCGGCCTTGACTGCTTTCAGATAGTGCAGCACCGAGGAGTAAACCCCGACCTGCGCGCCGGTCGGCACCCGTCCCATGTGCGCCATGAAGCGTTTGGAAAAGGCGCGGGTGTCGTCGTTGAGGTCCCAGTACCACGCCTCGGCGAGCAGCAATCCCTGAGCGGTCGGCAGCCCGACGCTGTCGATATCGGTGACGAAGGCAAGCAGCGGCGACAGCTTCTGGCCGCCCTTCATGATGCCGAACTCGGCGGCCTGCTTGATGGTATTGATGGTGTCGCCGCCGGCATTGGCGAGCCCGATCACCTTGGCCTTGGAGGCCTGGGCCTGCAGCAGATAGGACGAGAAATCGGCGGTGTTGAGTGGATGCCTGACACCGCCCACTATCTTGCCGCCGGACTTCAGCACGACGTTGGTGGTGTCCTTCTCGAGATCGTGTCCGAAGGCGTAATCGGCCGTGATGAAGAACCAGGTGTCGAGACCCTGCTTGACGGCGGCAAGACCGGTCACATTGGCCTGCGCGAAGGTGTCGAAGACATAATGCACGGTGTAGGGACCGCAGGCCTCGTTGGAGAGCCGGATCGATCCCGGGCCGGAGAACATGACGATCTTGTTGCGCGCCTTGGCGATCTCGCCGGCCGCCAGCGCGGTGGCGGACGCCGCCACGTCATAGATCATCTCGACGCCCTGATTGTCGAGCATGTCGCGGGCGATGTTGGCGGCGAGATCCGCCTTGTTGAGATGATCCGCCGCCAGGATCTCTATCTTGCGGCCCAGCACCTCGCCGCCGAAATCCTCCGCCGCCATTTTCGCCGCCAGCTCGCTGCCGGGCCCGGTGATGTCGGCGTAGAGCCCGGACATGTCGAGGATGCCGCCGAGCTTGAGCGGAGGCTTGCTTTGCGCGATGGCCGCGGGTGCGGCCAAAACCAGCGCCGCGCCCAGAATGCCGGAAAGAACCCGTCTCATCGAAGCCTCCCTGTCGAACCGCCGCATTGCGCTGCGACAGCTATTTCCGTTGCCGCAATCATGCCGTATGCGTCAGGAAGCGGCAAGCAGCGGCCGGTTGCGTCTTTCGGTCAGTCGGAATCAATCGTTGGCATCAACAGGTCGCCATGCGCGCGTCGGCAAAGCCTTCCGAACTTCCATGCGCGCCCCTGGCGACGATGGCGGTCGGCGTCCTTCTGCTCCTGGCCGTCCCGCCCGCTCCGGCGCTCGCCGCCGGCTGTGCCTACCAGCCGCAAGGCGAGGGCCGCGTCGCCGCCATCCTCGATGCGCGCAGCTTTCGCCTGGAGGACGGCCGCGAGGTGCTGCTTGCCGGCATCGAGCCGGTCGCCCCGGACAAGGCGGCATCGAACCGCGCGCCGGCACTGGCCGCGATCCTGAGCGGCCGCGACGTGGAGCTGCGCGGGGCAGACGACACGCCCGATCGCTATGGCCGCCAAACCGCCTTCGTGTTTGTCGCGCCTTCCGAAACTCCGGTGCAGGCTGAGCTGCTGGCGCGGGGCGAAGCGCTGGTCTCGGCTACCGTGACCGACAAGGACTGCGCCTCGATACTGGCCGCCGCCGAGGCGACCGCGCGGCAGGCCAGGCGCGGCATCTGGTCCAACGCCGCCGCCATAAAAAACCCCGAAAGTCCGGGCGATATTTTGGCCGGGATTGGGCGTTTTACGGTGGTCGAGGGCAAGGTTCTGTCGGTCCGGCAATCGGGGGCAACGACTTACCTGAATTTCGGCAGGAACTGGACACGGGACTTTGCTGTGACTATTTCGAGGCGGACGCTGTCGGCTTTCGAGGCGGCTGGTATGGCGCCTAAGTCGCTCGAAAATCAGCGAATTCGTGTCCGGGGCTGGGTTGAGGCGCGCGGCGGGCCGCGAATTGAAGTGCTCCGGGTGGGGCAAATCGAACTGCTTGGCGGGAATTAGGGCGCGATCCCGGAAAAAAGCGGGAACCAGCTTTCCGAAAAAGACCATGCTCAAAGCTGAGCGATGTGGTCATGATCCGATTCAACCTGACCGGATCATGATCCGGGGACACAAGAGTGGCTGACGTGGTGGACTGTGCGGGACGGCGCGAGGACATAATGAGCCGCCGGCTTTGGGCTGCGCCCGTTCTGCTGGGCGCGGCCCTGGTGCTTGCCGCCTGCGGCGATATCAGCCGGTTCCAGACCGCGTCCCCGGCGGCGAGCCCGGCCGCCAAACCCAACCGCACGGTGACGCAAAGCCCGGCCGCCGAAAAGGAGCATGAGCGGATCCTGTCCTCCTATGGCGGGGCCTATGACGATCCGAAGCTCGAAGCCCTGATCGGCAAGACCGTCGACCGGCTGGTGGCGGCGTCGGATCGTCCCGATCAGGCCTACAAGGTGACGATCCTCAATTCCGGCGCGGTGAACGCATTCGCGCTGCCGACCGGCCAGCTTTACGTGACGCGCGGCCTGATCGCGCTGGCCTGCGACACTTCGGAACTGTCTTCGGTGCTGAGCCACGAGATGGCGCATGTGCTGGCCAAGCACGCCTCGATCCGCGAGGACCAGGCGCGCCAGGCCGCCGTCGTCACCCGCGTCGTCACCGAAATGGGCAGCGATCCCGATCTGACCGCGCTCGCGCTGGCGAAAACCAAGCTGACGATGGCGAGCTTTTCGCGCACCCAGGAATTCGAGGCCGACGGCATCGGCGTCGGTATTTCGGCGCGCGCCCATTTCGATCCGTTCGGCGCGGCGCGTTTCCTGACCGCGATGGAGCGCAACGCCGAACTGAAAGCGGGCAAGATCGCCGACCCGCGTGCCCAGGACTTCCTGTCGTCGCACCCGGCCACGCCCGAGCGGGTTGCCAACGCGCAGAACAGCGCCAGGCAGTACACCTCGCCCGAGGGCGGCGAACGCGACCGCGATACCTATCTCGCCGCGATCGACAACATCGTCTACGGCGAGGATCCCAGCGAGGGATTCGTACGCGGCCGGCGCTTCCTGCACCCCAAGCTCGGCTTCACCTTCGCCGCGCCCGAGAACTTCACGCTGGACAATACCGCGCAGGCCGTGATCGGCGTGCGCGAGGGCGGCACGCAGGCGATGCGCTTCGACGTCGTGCGGGTGCCGGCGGAACAGACGCTCGGCGATTATCTCAATTCCGGCTGGATGGACAATGTCGACAAGGCCTCGACCGAGGACCTGACCATCGGCGGTTTTCCGGCCGCCTCGGCGGTCGCCCATGGCGATCAGTGGCAGTTCAAGGTCTATGCGCTGCGCTTCGGCAGCGACGTCTACCGCTTCATCTTCGCCGCCAAGCAGAAGACCACCGAAAGCGACCGCAATGCCCGCGAAACCGTGAATTCCTTCCGCAGGCTGACGCTGGAGGAAATTCAGGCGGCGCGGCCGCTGCGCATCAAGGTCATCAACGCGCAGCCCGGCGACACCGTGGAATCGCTGTCGCATCGCATGGCCGGCCTCGACCGTCCGATGGATCGCTTCCGCATCCTCAACGGCCTCGACGCCCACGCCCAGGTCAAGGCCCGCGACCGGGTCAAGATCGTGGTGGATTGACAGCCACCGTCGTCCCGGCCAAGCGAAGCGCGAGCCTGACTCTCGATACGCGCAGTCCTTGCCGTCATTGCGAGCGCAGCGAAGCAATCCACGCTGTCACGCGCGAGAAGAATGGATTGCTTCATCGCTATCGCTCCCGTGCGCAAACGCTTCGCGTTTGTCGCAGGCAATGACGAGATAGCGCGACTTAACAAAAAGGCCCGTCGATGCGATCGGGCTTATGATTGTTGCGCGAACGCCTTTCCCTCTCCCCTTGTGGGAGAGGGTGGCGCGATACGAACGCAGTGAGCAGCGCGACGGGTGAGGGGTTGCTTCCGCGGAGAGAGACCCCTCATCCTGCGCGGACTATCTCCGCGCCACCGCCTCCCACAAAGCGGGAGGGAGCCCAGAGCGCACGACGCGCGTCGTCCCTGCGAAAGCAGGGACCGATAACCACCGATGTTGGCGATGACGAAAGTCGTCGACCACCTTGTACAATCGAGAAGCCGCGGCGTATGGGTCCCGCTTTCGCGGGGACGACTCGTCGATCGATTTCGTTGAATGACAGCCAACAAAAAAGCCCGGTCGTATCGACCGGGCTTTTGATTGTTTGGATATTGAGACGCGTTACGCGGCTTCGTCCGCGACAGCGGCATCGTCGCCATCGGCATCCGCTTCACCGTCGGCCTCGACCTCGGTCTCGGCCTTGGCGCCGCGGCGCGGGCTCTTGGCGAGCTGGCTTTCGATTTCCTTCACCGCCTCGGTTTCCGTCACATGCTGCACGACGGCGATCTCACGCGACAGCCGATCGAGGGCGGCTTCATAGAGCTGACGTTCGCTGTAGGACTGTTCGGGCTGCGAGTCCGAGCGATAGAGATCGCGCACCACTTCGGCGATCGCGACGATATCTCCGGAATTGATCTTGGCTTCATATTCCTGGGCGCGGCGCGACCACATCGTGCGCTTGACGCGGGCGCGGCCCTTGAGGGTTTCCAGCGCCTTCTTGACCAGCACCGGCTCCGACAGCTTGCGCATGCCGACATTGGCGACCTTCGCGGTCGGCACCCGCAGCGTCATCTTGTCCTTCATGAAATTGATGACGAACAGTTCGAGCCTGGCGCCGGCGATCTCCTGCTCCTCGATGGCCAGGATCTGGCCAACGCCATGGGCGGGATAAACCACGAATTCGTTGGTCTTGAAGCCTTGACGCTGGGTCAGGGGCTTCTTCGGCTCTTCGACGCGCGGAGCGACCGCCACCGGCTTGGCGGCGGGCTTGGCGGCAATCACGGGCTTGGTGGCGGCGACAGCCTTGACCGCCACCTTGGGGGCGGCGGCTTTGGGAGCGGTCTTCGAGGGAGCGGTCTTGGAGGCAGCGACCTTCGAAGCAGTGGCCTTCGAACCCGTCGCTTTCGCGGCAGTTTTTGCAGTCTTGTTTGGCATTGCGCTTCTTTTGTTTTTGGAGGACTTGGCAGCCGGGGCCTTGGCGGCCTTCCTGGTATCCCTGGAAGAAGTCCGGGCACGGCCTTTGGTTGCGCTACGGGTCACCGCAGCGGCTTTTTTGGAACCCTTGGAAGCACTCTTTTTACGCGTTTTCTGTGACACAGCCTGCGCGCGGAACTGCCACGCCCCTGTTCGATGGTTTCACGGGAACCCTCGGGCCAAAACAACGCATGGCCGGATTCGGCTAATAATGTGCCCAATATAGCACATTTTCCGTAAAAATCAATGATTTACGCCCTCCCGCGGCGCTTTACGGGGGAGTTTGTCGATCTCAAGGGGATTAGGGTTAAGTGAAAGCGGGATTTCGATCAGTCGCCGGTGCCGGGCGCGGGAGAAAAATATTTCTCGAATTTGCCTTCCACGCCCTCGAAATCCTTGGCGTCGGCCGGAGATTCCTTCTTCTGGGTGATATTCGGCCAGCTCTTGGCATATTCGGTATTCACCTCAAGCCATTTTTCCAGGCCCGGCTCGGTGTCCGGCTTGATCGCGTCGGCGGGACATTCAGGCTCGCATACCCCGCAGTCGATGCATTCGTCGGGATGGATCACCAGCATATTGTCGCCTTCGTAGAAGCAGTCCACCGGGCAGACTTCAACGCAATCGGTATATTTGCATTTGATGCAGGCTTCAGTGACGACGTAAGTCATCCAGGACTCCGAAAGAGTTGGCTCCGAAACGGTCAATTTTGAGTGGTTGGCGTAGCGCAGGAACACTCACGCCGCAAGTCGAGCAAAGTGCCTGCTGGCATGCTTTCCAGACCGTCCCGCATGGCGCGAATGGCGCTCGATACAGATAGTTAGTCCTGCCGCTGCTGCAAATCGGCATAGAGCACGCGCGCCGCAGCGGCATCGCCGCGGCGCTCCGCAAATCCGATCACCTTGAGCAGGCGTACGCTGCGATCGAGCCCGATCGTCAGAACGTCGCCGCTCTTCACGGCGTGGCCGGGCGCGGTCTCGCGGACCCCGTTGACGCGAACATGGCCGGCCTCCACCAGCGCGGCCGCACTGGAGCGGGCTTTGACCACCCGCGCGTGCCACAGCCATTTGTCGAGACGCTGGCGCTTCAAGCAACACCGTCAGAAGGATCTAGTTGCTGTTTTCTTGACGCGTTTTCTTCACGCGAAAACGCTTTGGCTAATCCTTGCGGGTGGCGCTGAGCTGTTCGCGGAGCGCCGCCAGTTTGGCGAAGGGCGAATTGGGATCGATCGGACGGTCGCGCTCGCGCGGGGCCGCGCTGGTGGCATATTGCCGGTGCGACGGCCCGCTGTCGCGGCCGCCCTTGTCGCGATCGCGTCCGCCTTTGTCACGGCCACCCTTGTCGCGCCCGCCCTTGTCGCGGTCGCCGCGGAATTTGCCCTTGTTGGCGTCCTCGGCCCGCGGCTTGCCCTCAAAGCGCTCGCGGGACGGACGGCCTCTGTCGCCGCGCGGTTGGCTCGCGGGGGCACCGTCCGCCGCGGGTGCCGCGGCGACCTCGGCCGGCGCATCGGGGCGAGGTTTGCGGAAGTCATTGTTGCGGTCGCGCCGTCCGTGCCGGTGTCGCCCGGGCTTGGCCGCTTCGCCCGCTTCACCGGTCGTGGCTTCGCCGGCGGCGCCAGGTTGGGCTGCCTCCGTGGCGCGATCCGGACGGCGGTGCCGGTTGCGATCATGGCGCGGCGGCCGGCGTTCTTCGGAGCGGCCGCCGGGCCGCCAGACCTCGACCAGCTCGGGCTCGGCGGGGGCCGCGGTTGCCTCTGTTTCTGCCGGCGCCGCATCGCCGCTCGCGGCGATCTCAGCGGTGGCTTCGGGTTCCTGCGGCGCTTCGACCGCCGTGGCAGCGGTCGAAGCCTCGGTGACGGTCTCCGCAGCGCTCTCTGTTTCCGGGCCGGTTTCAAGGACGGCGGGTGCGCTCGATTCGGGCGAACCCGGTTGGGGCGAGAACACAACCTCGGGCAGCAGCGTCGCCGAAGGCGCCGCGATCGCTTCGCTCGCCGGCGGCGCGGCCGTGGCCAGGTCGGCAACCGCCGGCTCCGTCGCGGCTTCGGTCGCGGCTTCGGCAACGCTCTCGGCCACTGCCTCGGAAGCGGCTGCCGCTGCGGCCTCGGTGGGCACAGTCTCTGATTCCGCCGGCGCCGCTTCTGACTCTGTCGGCGCAGCCGCCGGCTCTGCGGACGCGGCCTCTGCCACGGGCACTTCAACTACCGCCGGCTTCGGCGGCGGCGGCGGGCGGCGCTCCATGCGATAGCCGAGCGCGCGCAGGATCGAGGCGAAATCCTCGCCGGCCGAGCCGGTCAGCGACGTCATCGCCTGCGTCACCACGAAACCGCGGCCGTCGAACGCGCCGGTGGGTTTGGCGCCGGGCGAGCTCTCGCGCCACGCCAGCGCGGGACGGATCAGATCGGCGAGCCGCTCGAGAATATCGACCCGCACCGCGCGCTCGCCGCACTGGCGGTAGCCGAGCACGCGATAGGCGTCGCGATCGAGCGCCTTGTCGACCGGAAACGAGGTGCGGCCTGATCCGGCCAGATGCTGCGCGCCCGACAGTACCGACAGGTCGACATTATCCTGCTTCAGCGCCCACAGCAGCGAGGCCAGCGCGCGCGCCGCGGGCTTGAGCAGCGGCGGGATATAGATGTGATAGGCGCCGAAGCGCACGCCGTATTTGCGCAGATTGGCCCGCGACGGCTGGTCGAGATCCTTCATCTCGGCGGCGATTTTGGCGCGCTCCAGCACGCCCAGCGCCTCGATCAGCTGGAACGCGATGCCGCGCGCGATTCCCGTGACGTCCTCGGCCTTGGAAAGATCGAACAGCGGCCCCAGCAGCTTCTCGACATGCGTCTTCAGCCACAGATCGAGCCGGGTCTGCACCGCCTCGCGCGGCGCGCCGTTGAGACGGTCATCGCTGATGATGCGGATGCGCGGATGCAGCGCGTCGTCGGCCGGCATCAGCTTGGCCACGGCGTCGCCGGTCCAGCGGATGGTTCCGTCCGAGGTCAGCACGAACTGATCGTCGGGGGCAGCGGCCAGTTTTTCGGCACGCGCGTCGATTTCGCCGGCCAGCGCCTTTTGCGCGGTCGCCTGCAGGGCCTTGGCATCGGAGCCGGCCTCGGCCGCATCCGGTGCAAAGGTGAATCCATCGAGCCGGCCGATCACATGGCCTTCCACGATCACTTCGCCGGTCTTGCCGATTTCCGTATTCAAACTCGCATTCTCCCGCAGGCGGCGCATCAATACACTGGTACGGCGATCAACGAAACGCTCCGTGAGCCGTTCATGCAGCGCATCGGACAATTTATTTTCAACATCGCGTGCAATTCCCTGCCAATGCTCGGGATCCGCCAGCCAGTCCGGCCGGTTGGCGACAAAGGTCCAGGTGCGGATTTGCGCGATCCGGCCCGATAGCGTGTCGATATCGCCGTCGACCCGGTCGGCCTGATCGATCTGGGCGGCGAACCAGGCGTCGGGGATCCGGCCCTTCTGCATCAGGAATCCGAACAGAGTGGTGACCAGCTCGGCATGGGCGGCCGGCGCGATCCGGCGGTAATCCGGAATCTGGCAGGCGTCCCACAGCCGCTCGATCGCGGCCGCGCCATGCGCCATGTCGCGGACATCGGCGTCGCGCGCGGCGTGATCGAGCACGCGCAGATCCTCGGCGATCGGCGCGCGGGTCAGCGCCTCGTGCGACGGCGACAGCGCCAGCGAAACTTGAAGCGCGCCGAGCGAGGAAAAATCCAGCTTCGAATTGCGCCACTGCAACACCTTCACGCTCTCGAAGCTGTGGTTCTGCAGCGCGTTGACCAGTTCGGGCTCGAACGGCGCGCAGCGCCCGGTGGTGCCAAACGTGCCGTCGCGGGTGGCGCGGCCGGCGCGGCCGGCGATCTGCGCGAATTCGGCAGGGTTCAGGCGGCGGAACTGATAGCCGTCATATTTGCGGTCGGAGGCGAACGCGACGTGATCGACGTCGAGGTTCAGCCCCATGCCGACGGCGTCGGTCGCGACCAGATAATCGACGTCGCCGTTCTGGAACATCGCCACTTGCGCGTTGCGGGTGCGAGGGCTCAGCGAGCCCAGCACCACGGCCGCGCCGCCATGCTGGCGGCGGATCAATTCGGCGATGGCGTAGACTTCATCGGCCGAGAACGCGACGATCGCGGTTCGTCTTGGTTGGCGGGTGATCTTGCGGTCGCCGGCGAATTCGAGCTGCGAGAGCCTCGGCCGTGTGACGATGGACGCGCCGGGCAGCAGCCGCTCGATGATCGGGCGCATGGTGGCCGCACCGAGCAGCAGGGTTTCGTCGCGGCCGCGGCGGTTGAGGATGCGATCGGTGAAGACGTGCCCGCGCTCGAGATCGGCCGCGATCTGGATTTCGTCGACGGCGAGAAACGACACGTCGAGATCCCGCGGCATCGCTTCCACGGTGGAGACCCAGAACCGCGGATTTTTCGGTTTGATCTTCTCTTCGCCGGTGATCAGCGCGACCGACTCCGGCCCGGCGCGATCGACGATCTTGTTGTAGACCTCGCGCGCGAGCAGCCGCAGCGGCAGGCCGATCACGCCGGAGGAATGCGCCAGCATCCGCTCGATCGCCAGATGCGTCTTGCCGGTATTGGTCGGCCCGAGCACGGCGGTGACGCCGGCGCCGGGAGCCCGTGCGTTGGCAAGCGTGGGCGGAGAAGTCGAGAAGGCCATGTTTTGATGGGGTTTCTGCGTAGGGAGCGTTGGGCGCCAGCCAGCCCAAGATGGGGAGCGGCGGTGGGAATCGGAAGACGCGCGGGGTTATATGTGTGTCACAATGCGACGCCTGTGTGATCCCGATTTAAGTTCTGGAACGGTTACGGAACGAATCGCGCCCGAATCGGTGACTCCCAACCACTCCGGCTTCGTTCACCGCAACATATCGCGCAAATAGCGCGCCGGCGCACTAGATCAAGTTTGGCGTGGCCCGACAAGCCTGCGGTATGACGGCGAATTCCTTAAAGTTCGCGCGGTGCGGAGTTGAATCAGAAGCGGGCAAGAGTCTAGGAACAGAGATTCAGTGTCTCGTCGTCGCGCGATACACGCCTCGTCGTCCCCGCCAAGCGACGAACGCGGCGGGACCCATACCGCGTGATCTATCGGTAGGGCCAAATGGCTGACGCTTGCTTCAACAATTGAGGCCTGTGGTTATGGGTCCCCGCGTTCGCGGGGACGACGGATGGATAAAGCCAAGCCCTCAGTTCGTCTTCGCCACGCGCGGGGGCGTTGGCGTGGTGATGAACTGGGTGGCTTCCAGCATGGCCATGCCGAGCGGGGTCGGGATCACCATCCGGAACGGCACCAGGATGCGGGTGCCGGCGACCGGCGCGAAGGCGATTTCCATGTTGCGCTGGGCGGTGAGGTATTTGATCACGGGACGATCGGGGATGTAGCCCGCGACCGGCACGAAATAGATCGCGCACACCACCACCGGGCCGGCATAGCCCTTCTCGGCCTTGACGGTTTCCATGCGCTTGAAATCGAGTTTCAGCTCGTAGCGCATGCGGCCGTCGAAGATGGCGTTGCCGGTGTGGCAGGCCTCGGGGCCGAGCGGATCCGATGTGCCGGGCACCCGCAGCATCGAGCCCGTCATCGGATCGAGCACGTTCTTGCGATGCGCGTCGGTGACCGGGATCCGGTCCGGATCGACCGGCGGCTCCGGCTCGATGGCGAATTCCTTGATGCCGCCATTGGCCAGCACCATGCGGATCGCCTCGGTTTTTTTCGAGGTGGTGGTGGAGGCGGAATAATTGGTCGCGACCAGCGCGCCGTTGACGACGCGGCCCTGCGAAGCCCCGGTGCCGGAACCGCCGGCGAAGGCTTTCAACAGCCCCGCGGTGCCGCCGAAGGCGGAGGCCGAAAACGAATCGTCGGAGATGTCGATGGTCCAGGCGCCCTTGCCGACGGGAATCCCGGCCAGCGTCGCCTCGTAATGCGCCTCCAGCCTGCCTTGCGCGAACGCCGATGGCGAGACCGGGGCCAGCCAGAAGGCGACCGTGCACAGCCCGCCCAGCACCCGCAGCGCCGAGGCGGCGACGCGGTGTGAATTCATGCTGGCGGTGGTCACGGAACGGCGGTCCTCTGGGCGGCGGGATCGGTCTATCATTTAGTCAAAACAACCCGGCAAAACTACGCGCATTCCACGCAATCTTGAATTTGCACGCTTTTTAGGTAAATCATCGCCCGCCAGACGGTTCCGCGCGCAAGCATAAGGATGATGATTTCGACCGGGATTACGCCGTTTATATGATGGCGGAATGTCGGTTGAAGCGGTCTCGCAGCGGGCCCACTTCACCTCTCCCCAGCGGGGAGAGGTCGCCCGGCGAAGCGTAGCGAAGTCGGGCGGGTGAGAGGGGGAGCCGCTCTAACGATAGACCGTAACCCCTCACCCCAACCCTCTCCCTATGGGAGAGGGGGCTCACCGCCGATGCCAATGCACGCGAACCCAAATCATGCAAAGAAGCGGCGCCAAATGCCCCTGAAACCGGGCGTTCCCTGCTCGTGTTCCGCCCGCCAAAACCTTGACGCAACCCGCCCCAGCCCCTATACGTCCGCGGTTCCCTGGATGGACGTGTTTTTGGACCCTTGGCGCCGAACCCTGTGCGGGACGGCAGGCCGGGATGGAAGAGGATTTCTTGCGATGTCGCGGCGCTGTGAACTGACGGCCAAGGGCCCCCAGGTGGGCCACACTGTGAGCCACTCCAACATCAAGACCAAGCGGCGCTTCCTGCCGAACCTGTGCAACGTCACCTTCATTTCCGATGCGCTGGGGCGGAACGTGCGGCTGCGCGTCTCCACCAACGCGATCAAGAGCGTCGACCACCGCGGCGGCCTCGATGCCTTCCTGATCAAGGCCAAGGCCGACGTGCTCTCGCCCCGCGCGCTGGAGCTGAAGCGCGCGATCGAGAAGAAGCTGCCGAAGGCCGCGTTCGTGAAGAAGCCGGTGAAGACGGCGAAGGCGAGCTGAGCTTCTCGTTAGACTGAATTGGCGGTTAGAGAGTTTTGGATGGCCGGGTCGAAAGACCCGGCTGTTTTTGTTTTGTTAGAGGATATTTGGTCTTACTAGCGAGGCCAAGGAGGAGTGAGCGCGGGCTTGGGCTGCTTCCAAGATGCCTAGGCCTACTCCGCCGCCGAAACTTTCGATTCCCGCGGCATCCGACCTGTGATTCAGTACGGAGCGGAGAAGTTATATGGCTGAAACATCCATCGAATGGACAGACGCGACGTGGAACCCCGTTGCCGGATGCACAGTCCTGACCGCCGGCTGCACCAATTGCTACGCAATGCGGATGGCAGCTAGGTTGGAGATGATGGGCGTTCAAAAATACGCGGGGCTGACGCGGAGAAGCGGCGGCAGAGCCGTTTGGACCGGCAAAATTCGACTGGATACCAAATCGCTCGATGCGCCGCGAGCTTGGGTAAAACCGCGAAAGGTTTTCGTGAATTCGATGTCGGACCTGTTTCATCCTCAGGTCCCGATAAATTTCATCCTTCAAGTTTGGGAAGTGATGAAGCAAACGCCACGCCACACTTACCAAATTCTAACAAAGCGTCCAGAATCCATGGCAGAGGTGCTTTCTGATCCGCGCTTCGAGATATTAGCCAACGTTTGGCTTGGCACGAGCGTCGAAGATGACAAAGTTCTCGGACGCCTCGACATGCTCAGAGCGGTGCCCGCATCAATTAGGTTCGTATCGTTTGAGCCTCTGATTGGCTCAGTCGCCGCCGGCGATCTGACTGGTATCCATTGGGCAATTGTCGGAGGCGAGAGCGGGCCACGCTCACGCGAAATGAAACCCCAGTGGGTGGATGAAATCGAATCAATGTGCCAGCGCTCCGGGACAGCGTTCTTCTTCAAACAGTGGGGTGGCAAAAACAAAAAGGCCGCCGGCCGAATGCTCAACGGCCGCACTTATGATGACATGCCCGCCTTAAGTATGTGATTTCCTATCTTGGTGGCGAGGCCTATCGCCTTCGGATCATCATTCGATACGCAGAAGAATAGTGAAAATCGCTGAGGTCTTTCGTGTAAAGGCAGCGGCAGCGGCTTTAGAACAGCCGCGAAGATTGTCTCGAGCCTAGATTTTGCATAGGCTTCAAGACCCGCGACGTTTGCCGCTCGCTGCCTCGGCTCCTCTGTGAGACCATCAAACAAATCCTCTCGGACAGTTTTTGGATACAGCTCATCCTCCCAGGCGTCAGAACCGAACATTCGGGTGAGAGCAGCGCGCTTGTGCACGTCGACGTCGGCCAAGTCTCGGGTGGCCTGACGGTAGAGACCGGCCAAGGGGAACAGAAACCAAACGTCAATTGCCTTCGTAGCCGCCACCTTTTCAAGCGTCGACCATTCCAACTGCATACCGTAAGGATCAAGGAAGAGGACGGCTCGCGTCGACCGCCACGTGTTCGTTGCGATGAGTGATTTTAGAGCGTCGTTTGCATCACTTTTGATGACGACGATCCGCCGGTTTGGATGGTTGGCGACCAATTCCTCCAAGGCGGCGAAATAGGACGGCTTGTTTTCGATAAATACAACGAAATCGAACGGTGGGCGCACGCCGATTGCGATGCGAGCAGATCCGCGCCGACGTTCGATCCTTTCTGGTTCACCAGCATCTAGCAGACCGGCAGGCCGCTCATCGAACCGTACAGTTCGAGAGCCCGTTCCAGCGAAAGCGTCGATGTACCAAAGCTCCTCGAATTTTCCTCGAAGCGCAGTTGTGAAGAACTTCAGGTATTTCTCAACAATTGATAGCTTTAGCTCGGTGTGCTGGTCGCCAAATTCATGATCGACAGGCATCTTCACTTGTACCCTTGGGCGTTCCTAGTTTCTCTTCAATCACAAGTCGTACCTTATCTGCAAGGCAATCACCGCCTTGGTGACTGAAATCGCGCGAGATCAAGGGTTGAGTGGCACCGCGGGCTCCCGCCCCAACTCTAGACTTAAGAAGCCTCAGAACTCACTCCCCCTCCTTCCCCAGCCTCCCCTTTTCGATCGCGTCGATCTGCAGCGCGATGAAGCGGCTGTAGATGCGGGCCTGCGAGAAGGCGCCGGCGGTGAACCACAGGCCGGGCTGCCCTGTTCGCCGCCACATGTTGGCAAGCTCAGATGTCTCCTCGTTAAATCCCCAGACCCGCCCGACGCGGCGCGGCGACCTCGGCGCCGAACAATTGTCCGACCAGATGATCCGGGCCCTTGTAGCCGGTCGCCAGCACGAACAGCTCGGCGGCAAGCGCCGAGCCGTCGGCGAGCCGCAGGCCGCCGGCCTCGATGCCTGCGATCTCAGTTGCCTGGATCAGGCGGATCCGGCCGTCGGCGATCAGCTCGGAGGCGCCGACGTTGAAATAATAGCCGCCGCCGCGGGTGCGGAATTTCAGCGGCCAGCCGGTGCCGTCCTCGCCGAATTCGAGCCGGAAGCCGGCGGCCTCGAGCCGCGCCAGCAGCGGCGCGTCGAGTTTCTTCACCTCGTCGGTGACGAGCTTGTGCGCGGCCTTCATCACCGGCAGCGGCACGCCGGAATTGAGGATGTCGCGGATCTCGATTCCCGGGCCGTCGCCGAGATAGGCCCGGTCGTAGAGCTGCGCCGGCTCGACATTGACGACCATGGTGGGGCTGCGCTGCACCATGGTGACAGTGGCGCCGCTGGCGTGCAGCTCCTGGCAGATATCGTGCGCGCTGGTGCCGGTGCCGAACACGACGACGGAGCGGCCGGACCATTCCCGGCCGGCGGCGAACGCGCTGGAGTGCAGCACCTGTCCGGCAAAATTTTCGATGCCCTCGATTTTGGGAATATTCGGCGTGCCGCTGACGCTGGTGGCGAGCACGATGTGTTTGGGGTGAAGCACGCGCGCGCCATCGGCGCGGCGCAGCCGCGCGGTCCAGCGCTGCGCCGTCTCGTCATAGTCGGCGCCCTCGAAGGTGGTCTGGGTCCAGAAGTCGACCTCCATGAGGTCGACATAGCTTTCCAGAAAGTTGGCGATCTGGTCCTTCGGAATGTAATCCGGAAAGGTCACCGGGAACGGCAGATAGCGCAGATGATTGACCGGCGTCTTGTTGTGCAGCTTGAGGCCGCGGTAGCGCAGCCGCCAGTTGTCGCCGACGCGCATCTCGCGGTCGATCACCAGCGCGGCAAGGCCGATCCGCTTCAGCTCGACTGCGGCGGAAATGCCGGCATGGCCGCCGCCGACGATCAGCACGTCCGGGTCGCGGTCGGCGAAGGATGCCGATGCCGCGCGCTGCTCGGACCAGTCGGGCGCGGTGAAATCGCGCGCGTGCGATGTCGCCGCCGCTTGGCGCGCGCGGGCTTCGCAGATTTGGTCGAAATCCAGCGTGGTGGAAATGGTCCAGGCTCTTGCCGGCCCGTTCGGCGCGGCGAGCAGCCGCAGCGCGCCGATGCCGGGTCCGTTGGCGCTGGCAAAGCGGAAGATCGCCTCGGTCACCTCGCGGCCGGCGACGATATTTTTGCGCGGCTTCAGCGCCGCCGCGTCGATCCGGAAGTCGGCGGCACTGGCCTCCGCCGCGCGCCGCAGCAGTTCCTCCACCAGCGGCGCAGCACCGCTGACGGTCGCAAACCGCCAGGCGAGGCCGAAGATATTGCGCCAGTGACACTCTTCCGCGAACAGTTCGGACAAAGCGGGCGCGGAGCGCGCCTGCAACGCCGCGCCAAAGGCGGAGATCCACGCGCCTGCGATGTCCTCCGCCGCAGGGCTGAGCCGGTCCAGCATGGGTGTTACCTTCAGGATTGATCGAGGCCGGTTTGTTGTTGGGCTTATCTGACAACACGCGTTTGCGAAGCACAACCGGCATCAACGCGCCCATACTCAACGTCGTCCCTGCGAAAGCAGGGACCCATAACCACCGGCCGCCGTTTGAGCCGAAGCCGTCAGCCACTGTGCCAAATTGAGGAGCCCCGGCGTATGGGTCCCGGCTCGCGCTGCGCTTGGCCGGGACGACAGTGGGGGTCGGCGCGCCTTCTGCATTGCGCCAATCAAAGCCCCAAAAATCCCGTGAACCTTCCGCGGCCTCGCCGAGTCCAATGGCGTTACCGGTTCAACGCGAGCCCGCCTTGCCATGAAGCTTTCGGTCCTGCTGGTTGCCCTGATCGGCCTCGTTCTCGCTGCCCTCGCCGTGCAGGCCTCGCTCGCCAAAGCGCGGCACGAACGGACCGAATATTACATGGGCTGGCGCGGCTACCGGCATCCGATCACGCCGAAGCATCGCATCACCAAGGAAGAGGCCGACGCGCTGACCGCGAAGGGCGCGGCCTACCTGATCGGCCATTACGACGGCGACGGCAGATTGACCGGCGTCGTCAAGCTGTACCGCGGCAAGTTCCTCTTCGAATATCTCTACGCCTATTATCCGAACGGGCGGCTGCAGCGCGCCCGCGTCACCCGCGCCGGCCAGGTCAAAGTGCTGGACTACGACGCAAGCGGCCGCAGGGTTGCGGATGCGGACGGCGCGTTTTGAGATTTTTGGATGGCGCGGGGTGGCCGCCATTGTCGTCCCCGCGAACGCGGGGACCCATAACCACCGGACACAGTTTGAGCAGAAGCCGTCAGCCAGTGTGCCAAAATGCGGGGCCGCGGCGTATGGGTCCCGGCTCGCGCTGCGCTTGGCCGGGACGACAAGGAGGGGAGCGCCATGCCCGCGCGCCTTGCCCGACGGGCAAATCAACGGGGCAATCGATCCTCCCGTCCACCCCCAACGCGAAAAATATTCCGCTTCACGATTAGGTAGACGCAGATCTATAGATTGGCCGTCCCGCCTCACGAGAGGGGCGTTTCGCGATCGTCACGGACGTTGAGCGCGGGATGCGGTGGACGCCTGGGCGCGCGAGACGAACGCGCTCGAGGCGGACGGCGAAGTCGTGTGGTCCTGATGCCCCGACGCTGGCATCAAGTCGGCGATGATGCTTCGCATCACGCTGGCGACGGTGGCAACAAAGCCCGGTCACCGGGGAGAGCACGAAATAAGCCGTTAAAACCATTGCGCGGGGAATGCCGGACGTTTCCGGCGTGACCGTGGTGACTAACGCGTGCGCTTTCTACACTACGCACGCGGCTGCGGACGCGCCGAGCGTCCGGCATTCCCTGCGCCCTCTGATCGGGAGGGCGGAACGAGCAGGCCAAAACTCGCGCGAAACGCGCGGCGAGATCGTGGACGTGTATCTCGACGTCATTGCGAGGAGCGAAGCGACGAAGCAATCCATCTTCTTTCTTGGTGCGGTCCGATGGATTGCTTCGCTAACGCTCGCAATGACGGCTTGAATCCTGGCTGTCTGATATTTGAACAGCGGCGCGCTCTTTACCTCGCCCCGCCTGCGGGGAGAGGTGAACGCTTCTTACCCTCCCCTGGAGGGGTCGAGACGAGCGAAGCTCGCTCTCTGGGTCGACGCGAAGCGGCGGGGTGGGGTGACAGTCTCTCCATTTTCAACTGTGCCCGTGTTGAGAGATCACCCCACCCCGTCTGACATTTCGCTGCGCTCAATGTCAGCCGACCCTCCCCTCCAGGGGAGGGTAAGGATGCCCTCCCCATGCAATCGAACCGCTCGAATTTCACCGGCGGTTATGGTGAGATGCGGCATGCCGGTCTAAACCGGAAAACGTCTCGACCGTCATTGCGAGCGCAAGCGAAGCAATACACACTAACGTCGTCATTGCGAGCGCATGCGAAGCAATCCATCGTACCGCGCAAAGACATGGATTGCTTCGTCGCTCGCGCTCCTCGCAATGACGAAGCCGCGAACCACCCACGAAAGGACCCCGCGTGAAGATCGTCGACCTCAGCCGTGAGCTCTACCACCGCACTCCCAGTTATCCCGGGCATTCCGCGATCATTCACGGCGTCTGGAAGAGCCACGAGGAATTGTTTGCCGATGGCGGCCATGTGCATGGGCTGGCCTCGATGTATTTTGCGATGCCCGACCATGGCGGCACCCATATCGACGCGCCCCGGCATTTCGACAAACGCGGCATCGGCATCGACGAATATCCGCTGGAAAACTGCATCGTGCCCGGCATCTGCCTCGACCTGCGCCACATCGCGCCGCGCGCCGAGATCACGCCGGACGATCTCGCGGCGGCGGTAAGAAAGCCGGCCACCCGATTCCGAAGGGCGGCACCGTGCTGCTCTGCACCGGCCATCACGAACGCACCTTTCCGCGCAAGGAATACGGAAGCGAGAATTCCGGCGTCAACGTGCCAGCCACCGAATGGCTGGCCCAACAAGGCATCGTGCATTTCGGCATCGATTCGATGCGGCCGGGGCCCGAGGGCAAGGAGAACCTCCTGGTCCACAAGGCCTGCTTCGAGCTCGGCATCACCCATATCGAGAGCCTGTGCAACCTCGAAGCGCTGCTCGGCGCCGGCCCCTTCACCTTCATCGGCCTGCCGATGAAATGGCGCGGCGGCACGGGATCGCCGATCCGCGCCGTCGCGGTGTTCGGGATGTCGGGGGTCACGGGCGCAGGGTGAAATTGGATCGAGTTACATGATGAGATCGGATCGAATTTGTAGCGGCATCGGCGGTGAGCCCCCTCTCCCCTTGCTGGGAGAGGGTTGGGGTGAGGGGTTCAGGTCTATCGATAGGCCGTAACCCCTCACCCGGATCGCATCTGTCGATGCGATCCGACCTCTCCCGCAGGGGGAGAGGTGAAGTGAGCGCGCTGACAGATTGATTGATCAAAGGCCATTCAAACCTATCCACCCGAACGAAAGGCACACCATGAAACGCGTGATGATCCTCAACGGCCCCAACCTCAATCTGCTCGGCGTGCGCGAGCCGCATATCTACGGCACCACCACGCTGGCGCAGATCAAGGAGAGTTGCGAGCGCGAGGCGGAAAAGCTCGGGCTGACGCTGGCGTTTCACCAGTCCAACCATGAGGGCGAGCTGGTCGATCTGATCCAGTCGGCGCGGCAGAGCGCGGACGCCATCATCATCAATCCGGCCGCCTACTCCTTCACCTCGATCGCCATGGTCGACGCCATCAAGGCGTTCGAGGGCCCGGTGCTGGAGGTGCACATCTCCAACATCCACGCCCGCGACGAGCACCACCGCCATTCCAAGATCTCCCACGCCGCCACCGCCGTGCTCTGCGGCCTCGGGCCGTACGGCTATATCGCGGCGCTGCGCGCGCTGGCGGAGATGCCGAAGAAGGGGTGATGGGTCCGCAGGCGGCCTGGGTTAGAGCATGGTGAGGCCAGATCGATCTGTCATGGCATCGGCAGTGCAGCCTCCCTCTCCCCTTGTGCGGAGAGGGTTCGGGGTGAGGGGATTACGGCTCTATCCGATAGAGCCTAACCCCTCACCCGGATCGCATCTGTCGATGCGATCCGACCTCTCCCACAAGGGGAGAGGTGAAGCGCAGCAACTACGGCGCGACCGGCCAGCCCTTCGGCAGCGCGATGCCTTTCTCGGAGGCCACTTGGCGCAGCAGATCCGGATGATCGGAAATGATGCCGTCGACGCCGAGCTCGATCAGCCGCGCCATGTCGGCTTCCTTGTTGACGGTCCAGACCACCACCTTCAGTCCAAGCGCGTGGGATTCGGCGATCAAAGCCGGGGTGACGTCGCCGAAATGAGGCGACCAGATCGCGCCGCCGGCATCCTTGATGGTGCGCGGAATCGAATGGCCGTGGGCGGCCGGATCGAAGCCCGCGGTCCACACCGTCGCCTTGTCGGGCGCGACCGTCGGCGATTTGCCGCTCTGCACGGTCAGATAGACCGTCGGTATATCGGGGGCGAGTTTCTGCACCAGCTGCAGGGTGCGCCAGTCGAACGACTGCACCATGACGCGGCCGGAGAATTTCTCCCTCGCGACGAGATCGAGCAGCAGCGCGACGAAGCGCGCGGGATCGGGGGATTCCCCGGGATGATCGGGATCGATCTTGGTTTCGATGTTGAAGCGCACGTTGTCGTCGCCGGACCGGCGTACGAGCTCGAACAGCTCTTGCAGCGTCGGAATTCTGGTGCCCGGCACCGCGCGCTGGTCGGGAAACTGCGCCGCATAGCCGCTGCCGGGACGGATCTGGCCGACGTCGTATTGTTTCACCTCTTCCAGCGACAGCTGCACGAAGGGGATGCCGGGCGGCGCGACATAATCGCCGTCGGGCCCGCGGGCGAGATCCGGATTGAGGCCGCGCTCATGGGAGACGACGATGACGCCGTCGCGCGTCACCCCGATGTCGAGCTCCAGCGTGCTGACGCCCATCGACAGCGCATTGGCAAACGAGGCCAGCGTGTTTTCCGGCAACAGCGCGCGGCCGCCGCGATGGGCCTCGATGTCGAACGCCAAAGCTTTCCCGCCCATGACTGCTCCGCTTAATAAAACGCACAAGGCCGCGGCAGCGATCGCGACGCGAGGGACGATGGCCATGCCCGATGCTCCCGTGCGCGCGCCGAGAAGATCACCTCGCCCCGAACGTGGTCTTGCCGAACAGCTCCTTCTGCGTCGAGGGCTGCGAGCGCCAGTATTGCGGCGGCGCATCGACCTGGCCGCCGAGTTCGGCCGCGGCGTGCCAGCCCCAGCGCGGATCGTAGAGCATGCCGCGCGCCAGCGCGACCATGTCGGCCTTGCCGGACGCCACGATCTCCTCGGCCTGTCTGGCTTCGGTGATCAGGCCGACCGCCATGGTGGTGATGCCGGTGGCCTGCCTGATGGCTTTCGCGAACGGCACCTGATAGCCCGGCGACAGCGGGATCTTCTGCTGCGGCGACACCCCGCCGGAGGACACATCGATCCAGTCGACGCCGCGCTTGTTCAATTCGCGCGCGAATTCGATGGTCTGTTCGAGATCCCAGCCGCCCTCGACCCAGTCGGTGGCGGACACCTTGATGCCGACGGGCTTTTCCGCCGGAACCACCGCGCGGACCGCGTCGAACACTTCCAGCGGATAGCGCAGCCGGTTCTGCAGGGAGCCGCCATACTGGTCGGTGCGTTGATTGGAAATCGGCGACAGGAACTGGTGCAGCAGATAGCCGTGGGCGCCGTGCAGCTCGATGGCGTCGATGCCGAGCCGCATCGCGCGTTTGGCCGCCGCGACGAAGGCGTCGCGAATGCGCGCCAGGCCTTGCGCATCGAGCGCGAGCGGCGCGAGCTCGCCCTCCTTGTGCGCCAGCGCGGAGGGCCCCTCGGTCTGCCAGCCGCCTTTGGCGAGCGGGACCTGCTGGCCGCCATTCCACGGCTCAAAGCTCGATCCCTTGCGGCCGGCGTGCGCGAGCTGCATCGCCACCGCGATCTTCGAATGCTTGCGCACCGAGGTGAGGATCGGCTTCAGCGCGGCCTCGGTGGCATCGTTCCACAGGCCGAGGCAGCCCGGCGTGATGCGGCCGATTGCCTCGACATGGGTGGCCTCGATGCAGAACATCGAAGCACCCGACAGCGCCAGGGTGTTGATATGGGTGAAATGCCAGTCATTGGCCTCGCCGTTCACCGCCGAGTACTGGCACATCGGCGCCACCATGATGCGGTTGGCAAGCGCAAGGCCGCGCAGTTTGATCGGGGAAAACAGGGCGCTCATGGGGGTGTCCTGACAGGGGGAAAGGAGGGCTTGAGAGTTCTATACCTCTCCGATCGCGAGAGGTCGAATTTCGATCGCGTGAAGCGCGGCGCCGCGGCCGAATCAGGTCGTCAGAGAGGGACGCTTGAAAGCGCGCTACGGCGCGATCCCCGCCGCCTTGATCAGACGCAGATTGTCCGCCGTCTCGCGCGCGATGAATTGCGTCCATCTCCGCTGGATTCAACGGCAGCGGTTCGATGCCGAACTGCTTCAGGCGGTCCTGCATCGCCGGCTGGGCCAACAGCCTGACGCCGGCGGCATGGAATTTATCGACGATGTCGCGCGGCGTCTTCGACGGCATGAACATGCCGAGCCAGAACACGCTTTCGGCATTTTTCAGCCCGGCCTCGCCCGGCGTCGGCACATCCGGCAGGTCGGCGGCGCGCTTCGGCGTCGATACCAGCAGCGCTCGCACGCGCCCTTCCTTGATCAAGGGAAGCGCCGTCGCCAGCGGGCAGAAATAGAAATCGATCCGGCCGCCGAGAATGTCGGCGATGACTTCGGCGCCGCCGCGGTAGGGCACGTGGGTGGTCTCGATTCCGGCGGCGAGGCGGAATTTCTCGGCGCTGATATGCACCGCGCTGCCGACGCCGACCGAGCCGAACGAGATCGACCCGGGCTTCGCTTTGGCGTCGGCGATGAAATCCTGCACGGTCTTCCAGGGCCGCGTCACCGGCACGATCATCACATTGGGGCCGGAGCCGATCATCAGCACCGAGGCAAGATCTTTGGTGACGTCGAATGTCAGCTTGGGATAGATCGCCGGCGCGATCGTCAGCGCCGAGGATTGGGCGAGAATGCTGTAGCCGTCCGGATCGGCCTTCACCACCATGGCGGTGCCGAGCGTGCCGCCGGCGCCGGGGCGATTTTCGACCACGATGGACTGGCCGAGTTCGGCCGAAAGGCCGTCGAGCACCACCCGCGGCACCACATCGGCGGCGCTGCCGGCGCCGAACGGGATCGTTGCCTTGATCAGGCGCGACGGCCAGTTTTCCGCCTGCGCCGTTGCGGCGGCGAAAAGGAAACCCGCGAGGATGCAGGTCAATCGGATGGCGTTGGTCAATCGAGACTCCGGACTTGTTTCAAGGCCAGCGGCGAGAGCGTAGCAAGAACCGTTCCGCTTGCTATCGTCGCCGCCAGCGCGGGGGCAACAGGTGTTTACGCCACCAGCGTGAATTGCAGCAACAGCGTGCGCTGGAGCAGAGAGAAATTGTCGTCGGAGACCATGGTCAGCACGGTGTCGCCCTCCGGCGTGAGGTGGGCGTCGATGCCTTCCATGTTGTCGACCTCATCGCCGAGATCGGCCTCGAAGATCGAGGGACCGTCGACCACCGCGCCCGGCGCCAGCGAGGTCAGCGCGATGCGCCGGATCCGGATGCCGATGCCGGAGAGCCACGAAAACTTCCGCTCCAGCACCAAAAGCTCGCCCGAGGCCAGCAGCACCGCGTCGCTGATATCGAATTTGTCGGTGCGGCGGACGCTGAACTGCCCCGGCGAGGGACCGCCGACCAGAAAGCCGATGAGATTGCCGTTGGCGTCGAGGCCGCGTTCGGAGATCGCGATCAGCGTGCCGGCAAGCGGCATGCCCTTTGGCACGAAGGCCAGCGCTTCCAGCCCCTTGTTATTTGGCAGCTTGCCCGCCGCCGCCGGCAGCGGCACCACCTCGCCGCGCGAGCGGGTAAAGCCCTTGCTGAAATCGAAGCGCAGCACCTGGTTGACGCGCTCGAGACCGATGTAGACGAAGGAACCATCGAGCGCGATCGATTCCGAATCGTACCAGCCGCGCGTTTGAATCGGCTTGCCATCGGGCCCCAGCATCGGCGCCGCCTCGACATCGGCAAGCCCGCTCATCGCGCGGCCCTGATAGACGATACTGCCGGTGAACCAGGTGCCCTTGTCGCTGAACGAGATGAAGCGTTCGCCTTTTTTGTCCAGCCGTATTCCCGACAATCCGCCAAAGCCCGGGAAATCGCGAGGTCAGGACCAGCCCGCTGCGATATTCCAGCGCGCCGAACCGCACCCGCGCGCGGTCGCCGGGTTCGAAGGCGGGGATCGGCCGGGCGTTGACCTCGATCGAGACCGGGGCGGTGACCGAGAATTCGTCCGGCGCAACGGGCTTGGCCGGCGGCTGCGTCGCCAGCTGCGCCCACGCGATGTCCGAGATCGCGGCCGCCGAAAACCCCGCCGCCGCGGATTTCAGGAAACCGCGGCGGGAGAGATGCGCCGGCCTATTCCTCATGGAGAGGACACGCCGTTGCGACGTCGGCGATGGGTCATCTCGTTGCGTTACGAATGCAGCCGGCGCCGCGGGCCGGTCCTGGCGGGCGCGGCGCCGCTGGTTTCGCTGAACAGCTCGGCCAGCTTTTCGGTGATCGCGCCGCCGAGTTCTTCGGCATCCACGATGGTCACCGCACGGCGATAATAGCGCGTGACATCGTGACCGATGCCGATCGCGATCAGCTCGACCGGCGAGCGGGTCTCGATTTCCTCGATGATATGGCGCAGATGCCGCTCGAGATAGTTGCCGGGATTGACCGACAGCGTCGAATCGTCGACCGGCGCGCCGTCGGAAATCATCATCAGGATTTTGCGCTGCTCGGAGCGGCCGAGCAGGCGCTTGTGGGCCCAGTCCAGCGCCTCACCGTCGATATTCTCCTTGAGCAGGCCCTCGCGCATCATCAGGCCCAGATTCTTGCGCGCCCGCCGCCACGGCGCGTCGGCGGATTTGTAGATGATGTGCCTGAGATCGTTGAGGCGGCCGGGATTTGGCGGCTTGCCGGCGGCAAGCCACGCCTCGCGCGACTGCCCGCCCTTCCAGGCGCGGGTGGTGAAGCCGAGAATCTCCACCTTGACGCCGCAACGTTCCAGCGTGCGCGCCAGGATATCCGCGCAGGTCGCGGCCACCGTGATCGGGCGTCCGCGCATCGAGCCGGAATTGTCCAGCAACAGCGTCACCACGGTGTCGCGGAAGGTGGCTTCCTTCTCGTGCATGAAAGACAGCGGATGATAGGGATCGGTCACCACCCGCGACAGCCGCGCGGGATCGAGAATGCCTTCCTCGAGATCGAATTCCCAGGCGCGGTTCTGCTGCGCCATCAGGCGCCGCTGCAAGCGGTTGGCGAGCCGCGCGACGATGCCTTGCAGATGCGCGAGTTGCTTGTCGAGATAGCTGCGCAGACGCTCCAGCTCGTCATGGTCGCAAAGGTCCTCGGCCGCGATCACCTCGTCGAACTTCGGCGCGAACGCGTGATATTCCGGGCCGCGCGGCTCGTTGGTGCCGCGCGAATTCGGCCGCGTCGCCTCGCCCGGCGTCTCGTCGTCGCCGAGCTCGCCATCGTCGAAGGTGTCCGACGTGGAGGCCTGCGCGCTTTCCATCGCGCTTTCCGACATTTCGTCGCTGGAGGCCTGGGCCTGATCGGCGCTCATCTCCTGGGCGGCGTCGGAGTCGGGCGAGCCTTCGGCGCCGGACTGGTCGTTCTCGCCGTCGCGGTTGTCGTCCTGGTTCTCGTCCTCGTCGGCATCGGCGTTGCGGTCGTCGCCAAGTTCGAGCGCGCTCAACAGATCATGCACCGCGTCGCCGAATTTCGCCTGATCCTCGGCGAGGCGGTCGAGCCGGTCGAGCCGTGCGCCGATCTTGTCTTCCAGCACCGGCCGCCAGAGGTCGACCATCTTGCGGGCGGCCGCAGGCGGCGCAAGCCCGGTCAGCCGCTCGCGTACCAGCATCGCCAGCGCATCGGACAACGGCGCGTCGGCGCGGTCGGTGATTTCGTCGAACTTGCCGCGATGGAAGTGATCGTCGAGCATCGCGGTGAGGTTTTTCGCAACCCCCGCCATCCGCCGCGAGCCGAGCGCCTCGACGCGGGCCTGCTCGACGGCTTCGAAGACGCCGCGCGCCTGCGGATTTCCCGGCATCAGCTTGCGATGCACTTTCGGGTCGTGGCAGGCGAGCTTCAGCGCGATCGAATTCGGCGTGGCCGCGCACGATCGCGGCATCCCGCCTTGTCATCTTGCGCGCCGGCTCCGGCAGCCGCGCCTTGCCCGGCGCAAGACCGGGCCGCTCGGCGGCAAACGTCACTTCGAGCTCCGGCTTTCGCGCGATCGCGCGCAGGCAGGCCGTCACCGCGCGCTTGAACGGCTCGGTCGGCGCTTCCTTCGATCCGGTGCGGAATTTTGTATTCGACGTCGTCATAGCTTCCTCGCCGCCGTCGTCCCTGCGAAAGCAGGGACCCATAACCACCGGCGGTCACTGTTTCCCGATCTCTGGCACCGTCGCTCTATTGAAATTTCCCGGCGTATGGGTCCCCGCTTCCGCGGGGACGACCTTGAGAATACTACGACGCTAGCTCAGCGCCACGTTGACCGAGGACTCCGCGAGCTCTGCATTGAAGCAGCGCTGATAGAATTCAGCCACCAGCGGCCGTTCCAGCTCATCGCACTTGTTGAGGAAGGTGACGCGGAATGCAAAACCGATATCGGTGAAAATCTCGGCGTTTTCAGCCCAGGTGATCACGGTGCGCGGGCTCATCACCGTCGACAGATCGCCGTTGGCGAAGGCGTTGCGGGTAAGATCGGCAAGCCGCACCATCTTGTTGACGATGTCGCGGCCTTCCTGATTGCGGTAGTGACGCGCTTTCGCCAGCACGATCTCGACTTCCTCGTCATGCGCCAGATAATTGAGCGTGGTGACGATCGACCAGCGGTCCATCTGGCCCTGGTTGATCTGCTGGGTGCCGTGATAGAGGCCGGAGGTATCGCCGAGCCCAACCGTGTTGGCGGTCGAAAACAGCCGGAATGCCGGATGCGGCTTGATCACCTTGTTCTGGTCGAGCAGCGTCAGGCGGCCGGAGACCTCCAGCACGCGCTGGATCACGAACATCACATCGGGACGGCCGGCGTCGTATTCGTCGAACACCAGCGCGATATTGTGCTGTAGCGCCCACGGCAGGATGCCGTCGCGAAATTCGGTGACCTGCATGCCGTCGCGCACGACGATCGAATCCTTGCCCACCAGATCGATACGGCTGATATGGCTGTCGAGATTGACGCGCACGCACGGCCAATTGAGCCTTGCTGCGACCTGCTCGATATGGGTCGACTTGCCGGTGCCGTGATAACCCGTGACCATGACGCGGCGGTTCTTGGCGAAGCCGGCGAGAATGGCAAGCGTGGTGGCGCGATCGAAGCGGTAATCCGAATCGACGTCCGGCACATGCGGATCGACTTCGGAATAGGCCGGCACTTCGAGGTCGCTGTCGATGCCGAATACCTGCCGCACCGATACCTTCATATCGGGCAAACCGGCGGGCTCCTGAACTTTGGTCATGGCGACGGTCGTCATCAATCCTCCGAGGTCCCGGGCGCTCCCGAAACCAGATTTACGGTATGGCTGCGGATGGGTGCTTAACGGAACCTATCAGAGAGCGACGGTTGGCAGAAGCCCGCGATCCAATCAAAGTTCCGTTGCGTTATCATCAAGATAGGCATTGGGCCCGGTTTTTGGAAGGCTGCCCTGCGAATCACGCCATGCTTTCATGGCAGGCCCCGTCCAATGGCGGCCTTATGGCACTTTCCGTCCCGATCACCAGTTATGCTAGGTCTGCACCCCGGACCGGAGTGCTCCGCCAGCACAGGAATTTCGTGGCTTCATTGATCGACCCATTGATTGCGTTCGTCTCGGCGCATGCTGGACTTGCCTATTTCACCCTGTTTCTGGCTGCCCTTTTGGAAGCGGTTCCGGTCGTAGGCTCGGTGATTCCGGGTTCCACCATCATCCTTGCGCTGAGCGCGCTGGTGCCTGGCGGCGAACTGCAGCTGGAATGGGTGCTGGCAGCCGCTATCGCCGGGGCCCTGCTCGGCGACGGATCGGCGTTCTGGATCGGGCATCGGGCCCAGCGGGAGATCCTCAGCGCGTGGCCGATGACAAACTATCCGCGCCTGATCGCGCAGAGCGAAGCCTTTTTCCATCGCTGGGGCGTGTTGGCGGTGTTCTTCGCGCGCTTCGTGCCGCCGATCCGAGCCTTCGTGCCCGTCACGGCGGGCGCGCTCGGCATGGCGCCGCTGCGGTTTTACGCCGTCAACATCCCCGCCATTCTCGTGTGGGCGCCGGCACACGTCCTTCCGGGGGTCCTGGCGGTATCCGCGCTGCACGAATACGCCGGGATTTCGCATCATACCGGGTTGGGCAAGTATTACTGGATACTGACGGTGGCAGGCCTTGCGCTGATCCTCGCGCTGGCGAGCTGGACGATCCGCCGCAGACATGGCGGACGCCTGATCGAACCGACCGCCGAGCGGATTCGAAACGATTTTAGATAAAATTCCGGTCCAGGGTCCCGGCGGACGCCGGGACGACGAGAGCGGCTAGCTCGCGCCGCGCACGATCGTCTTGAGGTAATTATACGCCTTGATGATCTCGATCAGGCGGTCCTCGGTGGAGCGGTCGCCGCCATTGGCGTCGGGATGATGCTGCTTTACCAGCGCCTTGTATTTGGCCTTGACCGTCTCGAGCGTGGCGTCGGAGCCGAGCCCCATCACCTGCAGCGCCTTGCGCTCGGCGTTGAAAATCTTCCGCGTTTCGACCTTGGTCTCGCCGGCGGCGCCGCCTGGACCTGGCCGCCAGCGGCCGCGGCCGTTGAGCTCGCTGAACATGCTGAACGGATCGGCGGCGCCTTCGAGATCGGCCTCTGGACCGCCCTTGCCCTTCTTGGAGCTGGTATTGGCGCCCATCTTCCAGGTCGGACGATGGCCGGTCAGCGCGTCCTTCTGGTAACGCGCGACCGCATCCGCGTTCATGCCAGAGAAGAAATTATAGGACTGGTTGTATTCGCGGACGTGGTTGAGACAGAAGTGCCAGTACTCCTTGTCGTTGGCCCGGCCCTTGGGCGCGCGATGCGGCCCCTTGTTCTTGCACTCCGGCCATTCGCACACGGCGGAGGCTTCGCGCGCCTGCGCCTGCTGCTTCGCGCTCAGCTTGTTGGGCTTGATGCGAATGGAGTCGAAGAATTTGGATGAATCAATCGGCATGGCTGACTATGACAACGCAATGCGAAAAGCTTCAAGTCTTGACATTGCGGAAACCTTCACTCCCGAGGCACCATTGACGAAAGGCGGCTTTGGTGCGTATTGCCGCCGCCATGAGCACCAAAGACACTATCACAGACAAGTTGCGTGAAGCTTTCGCGCCGGAAAGCCTCGACGTCACGGACGAATCACATCTTCATGAAGGCCATGCCGGCCACAGGCCGGGCGGCGAGACGCATTTCAGGATCTATATTGTATCGCCGGCCTTCGAAGGGAAGAGCCGAATCGAACGCCACCGCATGATTAATGCAACGCTGGCGGGGGAACTTGCAGGATAGCGTGCATGCGCTGGCCATCCGGGCACAGGCGCCGGGGGAAGCGGGCTCCTAGCCGTCATGCCCGCAATGGCCGGCTTTCGCGGATGATGACGACCCCGGAAGGTTCTAAAATGCCTTGCCGGCCCGCCGCGGCTTCTTCTCCTCGACCTCGGTCTCGCGCGGCACGGCCACGATCCGCAGCGCGGTGATGCGGTTGCGCTCACGCCGCAGCACGCGAAAACGGAAGCCGTGAAATGTGAAACTCTGGCCGCGCTCCGGGATCGAGCGGGCCTCGTGGATCACCAGTCCCGCCACCGTGGTGGCTTCCTCGTCCGGAAGATGCCAGTCCATGGCACGGTTGAGATCGCGGATCGGCACCGAGCCGTCGACCACCACCGACCCGTCGGGCTGGGCACGAACGCCGGCCACCACCACATCGTGCTCGTCGGAAATATCGCCGACGATCTCTTCCAGGATATCCTCCAGCGTCACCATGCCCTCGACTTCGCCGTATTCATCGACCACCAGCGCGAAGTGGGTCTTGCGGCGGCGGAACGCCTTGAGCTGTTCGGAAACCGAGCGCATCTCCGGCACGAACCACGGCGGCAGCGCGATGGTCGAGACATCGATCTTCGAAGTCTCGCCGTCTGCGGCGCGGATCGCGCGCAACAGGTCCTTGGCGTGCAGCACGCCGATGATGTTTTCAGGCTTGTCGCGCCACAGCGGAATTCTGGTGTATTCGGTCGCCAGCACCTCGCGGACCAGTTCTTCCGGCGGCAGGTCGGCGTTGATCATCACCATTTCGGTGCGATGGACCATCACGTCGGAGACCTGCAGCTCGCGCAGGTCCAATAATCCGCCGAACATGTCGCGGTCCTGTTTTTCGACCTTGCCTTCGTGATGCAGCAGATCGACCGCGCCGCGCAGTCGCTCGAACGGCGACAGGATCGGCTGGTTGTGGCCGATATTGACGCCGATCAGCCGCATCAGCACGTGAACGACGGCCTCGACGACGCTGAGCAGCGGTCCCAGCAGAAACACCATGAGCTTCATCGGGCGCGCCACCAGAAGCGCCACCCGGTCCGGCGCATTGATGGCGATGGTCTTCGGCAGCACCTCGGCGAAGATCACCACCAGCGACCGTCATGACGGCGGTGGCGTAGAGCACGCCGACTTCGCCGAACCACATCGTGAAGATGCCGGTCGCCAGCGCCGAGGCGCCGATATTGGCGATGTTGTTGCCGAGCAGAAGCGCGCCGATCAACCGCTCCCGCAACGCGGACAGACTGGAGACGATGGCGGCGTCCCGATTGCCCTGCTTCGACAGCCGCAGCATGCTGGCGCGCGACGCGCCGGTCAGCGCGGTCTCGCTCGCGGCAAAGAACGCCGAGACCAGCAGACAGCCAATCACGATGGAGAATGTAACCCAATCCATGACGCGGTATTCACTTCACCTATCTTGACGCGCTATCTCTTCGGAAAGCCGGATTCGACTTTGCCGGATCATGCTCTGCGCTCGAGCTTGGCTTTTAGAAAATCGCGAACCACGGAAGGTTCGACGTCGGGAGCGATCACGGCGCGGCCGACGGCCCCGAGCAGGATGAAAGTGAGCCGGCCGCGCTTGACCTTCTTGTCCTGCGCCATCAGCGCCATCAGCGCGTCGGCATCGGCAAGCCCCTCCTGGGTAAATCCGGCGATATCCTGTAAATGGGTCGGCAGGCCGACCTCGGCAAGGTGGCGTCTGACGCGGATGGCGTCCTGCTCGGCGATCATCCCGAGCTGCGCCGACAGTTCCGCCGCCAGCACCATGCCGACGGAAACGCCTTCACCGTGAAACAGCCGGTCGGAAAAGCCGGTGGCGGCTTCGAGCGCGTGACCGAAGGTGTGGCCGAGATTGAGCAGCGCCCGTTCGCCGGTCTCGCGCTCGTCGCGTGCGACGATCGCGGCCTTGGCGCGGCAAGAGGTCGCGATCGCATGCTCGCGAGCGGCGCCGCCTGCGAAAATATCGGCGTGATTGGTCTCCAGCCAGGCGAAAAAAGCCTCGTCGCCGAGCACGCCGTATTTGGCGACTTCGGCATAGCCGGCGCGGAACTGGCGCGGCGACAAGGTGTCGAGCACGGCGGTATCGGCGACCACCAGCACCGGCTGGTGAAACGCGCCGAGCAGATTCTTGCCCTTCGGCGAATTGATTCCGGTTTTGCCGCCGACCGAGGAGTCGACCTGCGCCAGCAGCGAGGTCGGCACCTGCACAAAATCGACCCCGCGGCGCAGGATCGCGGCCGCGAAGCCCGCGAGGTCGCCGACCACGCCGCCGCCGAGCGCGATCACCAGATCGTTGCGTTCGATCTTGGCGGCGATCAGCGCCTCGCTGACCTGTTCGAGACCGGCATAGGTTTTCGAGCCCTCGCCTTCCTCGACAATGACGCGCGAGCTGGCGATCCCGGCCGCCGCCAGCGAGGCCTCGGTCTTCTCAAGCCAGTACTTTGCGACATTGCGGTCGGTGACGATGGCGGTACGCGCGCCGGGCCGCAATGCGGCGATGCGCCCGCCCAGCGAAGGCAGCACGTCGCGGCCGATGATGATGTCATAGGCGCGATCGCCGAGCGCGACATCGACGGTGATCGGATCGGAATGTTTCAGCGGCGCGGTCATGGTGTGACGCCCATTCGGTCGTGGGTTTGCGTGCAGCCGCCGCCGCACAGGAGGGCGTGCAGGGCCTCGATGCATTCATCGACGATCTTCTCGTGCGGCACGTCGCGCGACCAGATCGTCAAATCCGCCTGCCGATAGACCGGCTCGCGTTCGCTGATCAGACGCCCGACGGTCGATTCGGGATCGGCTGTCTGCAGCAGCGGACGATCGGAACGGCGCTTCACCCTGCGCATGATGATATCGGCATCCGCCTTGAGCCAGATCGAGACGGCCCTGTCACGGATCCGGTCGCGGGTCTCCTGACGCATGAAGGCGCCGCCGCCGGTAGCCAGCACGACCGGACCGCCCTCGAGAAGCCGCGCGATCACCCGCGCCTCGCCGTCCCTGAAGTCCGGCTCACCACGGGATTCGAAAATGTCGGGGATCGACATGCCCGCCGCCGCCTCGATTTCCGCATCGGCGTCGAGAAACGGCAGCCTTAGCCGCGCCGACAGCCGCCGTCCGATGGTCGATTTACCGGCCCCCATCATCCCCACCAGCACGACCGAACGTGCGCCCAGCGCCGCGGCGATCTCGGCCTCCTGGGTTGCGCTGGCGTTGGCCGGTGCGGCTTTCTCGGACATGTCATCGCTCGATGGCCGCGGATGCGGCATTCCACGCGACCATACTACCCCCGCCGATACCGTTGCCAGAGAGTCTCTGCAACGAAGTGGCGAACATGGTGGTAGTCAAATCAGGCTATCCCCGATCAATTCAATGGTTAATGGGCCGCCCGAGGCCTTCGCATGCCCAGCCTGTTCCGCTTTCTGACCGTTGTCGCTGTCATCGCCGGGGTCATCTACGGCGTGATTTTCGCGCTGGCGAATTTCGTCAACCCGAAACCGCGGGAAATGACGGTGACCGTCCCGGCCGACAAATTCCTGAAGAAATAGGCTTCGTCAAGGAATCGGCGCTAAGGTCGGCCAATGCGCGCCAAGCCCTCAGACGCCAAACTGATCAACCTGTTCCTCGACATGCTCGCGGCGGAACAGGGAGCCGGCGACAACACCCTCGATGCCTATCGCCGCGACCTGACGGATTTTTCAGAATTTCTTGGCTCCAGGGGTCAGAGCTTTACCAGCGCCGAGACGCAAGCCCTGCGGGACTACCTCGCCGACCTTGACGCCCGCGGCTTCAAGTCGTCGAGCGTGGCGCGGCGGCTGTCGGCGATGCGCCATCTGTTTCGCTTCCTCTTGAACGAGCGGATCCGGGGCGACGACCCCGCGGCGATCCTGTCAGGGCCAAAGCGTGGCCGCGGCCTGCCGAAAGTGCTGTCGATATCGGATGTCGACCGATTGCTGGTTCACGCCAAGGCACAGGCCGAAATGCCGGAAGTCTCCGGCCCGCAGCGGCTTCGCACGATGCGGCTCTATTGCCTGCTTGAGGTACTCTACGCCACCGGCCTGCGCGTCTCCGAACTGGTGGCGCTGCCGCTCTCGGCATCGCGCCACGACGCCCGCATGATCGTGGTGCGCGGCAAGGGCGACAAGGAACGGCTGGTGCCGCTGAACCAGGCCTCGCGACAGGCGATGGCGGACTATCTCGCGGCGATGGAAGCGACCAAGCCGCAGCCGAAGAAAAACGCCGCCGCCTCGAAATGGCTGTTTCCCTCTTTCGGCGAGAGCGGGCATTTGACGCGGCAACATTTTGCGCGCGACCTCAAGGAACTGGCGGCATCCGCCGGCCTGGCGCCGCGGCTGGTCAGCCCGCATGTGCTGCGTCACGCCTTCGCGAGCCATCTTCTGCATAACGGCGCCGACTTGCGTATCGTGCAAACGCTGCTCGGCCACACCGATATCTCGACGACGCAGATCTATACCCACGTGGTCGAGGAGCGGCTGAAAAGCCTGGTGCGCGACCTGCATCCGCTGGCGGAGAAGTAGCGAATCATCTTTCCGGCCGGGATGGCGACGACGCGGTGATCCGCAGCTTGACTTCCGCGTCCTCTGCCGTGAAAGAGCCTCTTCCCGCCCCTGCCCCCGGTGGACCGTTGGCCCAACGGGCACCCATCTGGCGTCGGAGCGCGCCCTAAGTAATTGAAGGTACGCGCATTCTTCGCGCGAACCGGAAGCCGCTTCGCTCCCGAGCGGCTTCGTCCTTATATTGGTTTGATGCCGGATCACATGCGCAGTTACCTCGATTTCGAAAAGCCCGTCGCCGAACTCGACTCCAAGGTCGATGAATTGCGCGCGCTGGCGGCTTCCGGCAGCGACATCGGCGAAGAAATAACCCGGATCGAGGACAAGGCGGCCCAGGCGCTTCACGACCTCTACGCCAACCTGACGCCGTGGCAGAAAACCCTGGTGGCGCGCCATCCGCAGCGGCCGCATCTGACCGATTTCATCAACGCACTGATATCGGAATTCACGCCGCTGGCGGGCGACCGCAAGTTCGGCGAGGACGAGGCGCTGGTGGGCGGGTTCGGCCGCTTCCGCGGCGAGAGCATCTGCGTGATCGGCCAGGAGAAGGGCGCCACCACCGACTCCCGCATCAAGCATAATTTCGGCATGGCGCGTCCGGAGGGCTATCGCAAGGCCGTGCGGCTGATGGAGATGGCGGATCGATTCGGCATTCCCGTGCTGTCGATCGTCGATTCCGCCGGCGCCTATCCCGGCATCGGCGCGGAGGAGCGCGGCCAGGCCGAGGCCATTGCGCGCTCGACCGACGCCTGCCTGTCGCTCGGGGTGCCCAACATCGCGATCATCACCGGCGAAGGGATGTCCGGCGGCGCCATCGCCATCACCACGGCCAACCGCGTGCTGATGTTCGAGCACGCGATCTACAGCGTGATCTCGCCGGAGGCCGCCTCATCGATCCTGTGGCGCGACGGAACCAAGGCCCAGGAAGCCGCGACCAGCATGAAGATCACCGCGCAGGACATGCTGCGTTTTGGCGTGATCGACCAGATTCTCAAGGAGCCGGCCGGCGGCGCGCATCGCGACCCTGCCGCCATGATCGCGACCACCGGCGATGCCATCGCCCAGACCCTGAACGACCTGCGCAACCTCGATTCCGGACGGGATCCGAAGGCAGCGGCGGCAGAAATTCCTCGATATCGGCCGGAAGTTGGGGTGAATTCGCCCCTTTTGCCGGAAATCCGGCAAGGCGGCGCCCCCCAGGTCTGTTTGCATGATCTTTTCGCAATCATGCTCCGGGCCCCAGCCTTTTCAGAATTCGGCCGTTTTGGCCGCAATTAGGCCCAGACACCGATATTTAACTTCAATTCGTCATGCCTTGGCTGGCATCCGCCGCAGCGCCCCCGTCGGCTTGCGGCAAAGGGGGCTTAAGGATAATATTTTACTCAATGGCTTCAGGGCATGAACGCTGTTGTTGGGGTGCGAAAATTGCCCGTTGGGTGTGGAGCTTTGCATTGATCGGTCGCTCGCTGGTTCGCGCGCTTATCACATCTGCCGCGCTCGCGGCCGGTGGGCTGCTGGCCGGCTGCAACAGCGACGAAATTTCACTCGCCAGCAACGCCAAGGCCAACCAGCCGGTTTCGCCAAAGCTCGTCGCCGAGATGGTGGCAAAGGACATGGATCTGCAATCGCCGATCCTGGTCCGGCTGTTCAAGCAGGAAGCCGAGCTCGAGGTCTGGAAGCAGGATCGCTCCGGCCGCTTCGCGCTGCTGAAGACCTATCCGATTTGCCGCTGGTCGGGAGATCTCGGACCCAAGGTCCGCGAGGGCGACCGCCAGGCCCCGGAGGGATTCTATGCGATCTCCCCGGCGCAGATGAATCCGCAATCGGCGTATTATCTTTCATTCAACACCGGCTATCCGAACGCCTACGACCGCTCGCTCGGACATACCGGCTCGGAGCTGATGGTGCATGGCGATTGCTCGTCGCGCGGCTGCTACGCCATGACCGACGAACAGATCGCCGAAATCTATTCGCTGGGGCGCGAATCCTTCTTCGGCGGTCAAAAGTCGTTCCAGTTTCAGGCCTATCCGTTCCGGATGACGCCGCTCAACATGGCCAAGCATCGCAACAATCCGAACATGCCGTTCTGGAAAATGATCAAGGAAGGCTACGATCATTTCGAAGTGACGCGGCAGGAGCCGAAGGTCGATTTCTGCGAAAAGAAATACGTGTTCGATGCGGTCAAGCCGCCGGATGCCAAACGGGATCCGGTATTTGAGGCCTCGGCAAAATGCCCCGCTTATGTGATCCCGGATGAAGTCGCCGAAGCCGTCCGCGAAAAGCAGGAAGCCGATCACGTCGAGACCGCCAAGCTGATCGAGCGGGGAACGCCGGTGGCCCGGATCAATACCGGCATCGACGGCGGCATGCACAGGGTATTCGCGGCCAAGCTGCCCGGCGGCAATACCGGGCTTTCGGAAGGCGGTACCGGTCTTGCGCTGCTCACCCTTGATAAGGCGCCCGGCACCATTCCCCCCGGGGTCAATCCTCCGCGCGGGCCGGTGACGTCGCCGGAAGACCCGTGGACGGCGTCGGTGGCGCCGGCAGCCCCGTCAGCCTCGACGACGCGCGTGGCGTCGGCGACACCCGCGACGCAGACTACGCAATCCCAAAATACCCAGTCTGAAGGCTTCTTCTCCAGCCTCGCCCGCAAGGTCGGCCTTGGCGGCACCGCCGATACCACCGCCACCGCCGCGCCGCCGCCCGCTCCGGCCAAGCCGAAGGTCGCCGAAGCCAAGCCGCCGCGCCCCGAAGCGTCGATCCCCAAGGGAACGGCACCGAAGGCCGATACCAAGCAAGCCGCCGCACGTCCGCCCTTGAAACCTGCGGCGACCGATACCGCAGCAGCCGCCCCTGCGCCTGCTCCCGCAGCACCCAGCGTGGTCGCCGGCGCACAGCCGGTTCTCTCGGCGAATTCGTTCGACAGCCGGTTCTCGGCCGCGAAGTAGGCAAAACCGCTTTAGCATCGCAACCGTCGTGGCCGGGCATCGTCGCTTTCTTGTCCGGACGACATCGATTTGTGGCGACCCCCGTCTCGTGATTTCCGGCTCGATCCGCCGGGCGTTGGCGCCCTCGGCGCGCCATCTGGATAAGATTTTGTCGATGCAATAGTCTGACATCCCCGGACATAAAACCAAAACGCCGTCAGCGCAGCGGCCTCGGCGGCAAAAAACAGGGAGAACGATCATGGCTGAATCGGAATCGGCTGCATTGCATCGCCGTCGATTTCTGAAAGGGATGGTCGTCGCCGGCGGCGCGACCGTCGTGGCTCCGGCAGCCGCTCAGGCGCCGGCGCCGGAGAAGCCGACCGGCAACGCCTCGCCGCCCACCGCCGCCGCAAAAGCCAGCGAGCGCGAACATCCGCCGGAAGCCGACCGCCTGACAACCGAAAAGACCGGCTCCGATTTCATGGTCGAGGTCTGCAAGACGCTCAACCTCGACTACATGGCCGCCTGCCCGGGCTCGACGTTTCGCGCCCTGCAGGAAAGCTTCATCAATTACGGGCAGAACAAGCGTCCGGAATGGCTGACATGCATGCACGAGGAAGTGTCGGTCGGCATGGCGCATGGCTATGCCAAGGTCGCCGGCAAGCCGATGGCGGCGATCGTGCACGGAACGGTCGGCACCCAGCATGCGGCGATGGGCATCTATAATGCCTTCTGCGACCGCGTCCCCATCCTGATTTTTACGGGTAACGCCGGTGCGCTCGACGAGCGCCGGCCCGGGGTCGAATGGTTCCACAGCGTCCAGGACGCCGCGTCGACGGTGCGCGACTTCGTCAAGTGGGACGATTATCCGATGTCGCTGCAGCATTTTGCCGAGTCGACGGTGCGCGGCTATACGCTGGCCTGCGCGCAGCCGCCGGGGCCGGTGTTCATCACCGCGGACACCAAGCTGCAGGAAGAACCGCTTGACGAACGCGAGCAGCGCAAGCTCAAGATTCCGCTCTTGGTTGCAGCCTCGCAACCCGCGGGGGATCCGAACGCCTTGCGCGAGGCCGCCAAAATGCTGGTCGCGGCCGAAGCGCCGGTCATCATCGCGGATCGTTACGCCCGCTCGCAGGCGGCGATGGACAATCTCGTCCGGCTTGCCGAGCTCTTGCAGGCTCCGGTCATCGACAACCGCTCGCGCATGAACATGCCGAACACCCATTACCTTTGCCAGTCGGAGCGGGCGGGCGGGTTGATCGCGCAAGCCGACTGTATCCTGTCGCTCGAGCCGGTGGATCTTTACGGCCAGCTCAACGTCATGCGCGACCAGTTGGAGCGCACCGTCGGCCCGAAGTCCAAAAAGGGCGTGAAGGTCATCTGCATCTCGACCCGCGATTTGCTGGTCCATTCCAATTACCAGGACTTCCAGCGCTACGTCGGGGCCGACATCAATATCACCGCGGACGCCCAAACGACCTTGCCGTCCCTGATCGAGGCCGTACAGCGAGAGGTCGCCTCCGGCGGCAAGAATGCCATCGCCATGCGCGGCGAGAAGATGCGTGAGTCCTTCAATGGCTTCGCCGACCGCGCCCGTGCGGAGGCCGCGCTGGCATGGGACGCCAGCCCGATCTCGTCGGCGCGCATGTATATGGAGCTCTGGGAGCATCTCAGGAAGGAGGATTGGGCGCTGGTCTCGGACAGCGACTTCTCGTCCAACTGGCCGCATCGCCTGTGGCCGATAGAAAAGCACTATCGCTTCATCGGCGGCTCGGGCGGCTATGGCGTAGGCTATCAGCCGGTGGCCGCGCTCGGGGCGGCACTGGCGCATCGCGATGCCGGCGGGCGCGTGGTCGTCAGCATCACCGGCGACGGCGAATTCAACATGGCGCCGCATACGCTGTGGACGGCCGCGCACCATGGCATTCCGTACCTGACCGTGATCCAGAACAATCGCGCCTATCACCAGGAGGTCATGCACGTCCAGCGCATGGCGAACCGGCACAATCGGGGCCTGCGCAACGTCCCTATCGGCACCATGATCGACAATCCGAACATCGACTACGCCAGGATCGCGCAGGGCTACGGTGCGGTCGGCATCGGACCGATCAACGATCCAAATGATCTGTCCGAGGCGTTCCGCAAGGGCATTGCCGCCGTCAAGGCTGGCCAGCCCGCCTTGATCGACGTCGTCATGCAGCCGCGCTAGAGCATAATCCGGAAAAGTGGGAACCGGTTTTCCCTCGCGACAAACGCGAAAGCGTTTGCGCGGAGATCATGCTCGGACAAAGAGAGGAGAGAGCCATGAAGCATCTCATTGTCGCGGCGACGGGCGTGATGTTGGCTGCCGGTCCGGCGTGGGCCCAGACTTCCGGGCCGGCGGGCAATGCCGAGAACGGCAAGAAGCTCTACGTTCAGGTCGGTTGTTATCAATGCCACGGCTATGCGGGTCAGGGCGCACGGATGACCGGGCCACGCGTCTCGCGAACCGAATTCCCGTTCGAGGGCTTTCTGTATCAGCTCCGCCACCCGGCAAACCAGATGCCGCCATACGAAGCGGCCATCGTCTCCGATCAGGAAGCGGCGGATCTCTACGCCTATCTGCGGCAGATGCCGGCGCCGCGCGATCCCAACAGCATTCCTCTGCTCAAGACAGAGCGTTGAGAGCCGGGCTGGTCGCTAGACGGCGTAAGGGCTAGAGCAAAATCGGTTCCGATTGAATCAGAACCGATGCCCTAATCTTTTGTTTTGACGCGTTTTCTTCACGCGAACCGGTATCCACTTCGCTCGAAAACGCTCTAACCGGCGCCCTCACGCGTACTTGCCGTGGCAGTGCTTGTATTTCTTGCCTGAGCCGCACGGACAGTCCTCGTTGCGGCCGACCTTGCCCCAGCTCGCCGGATTCTTCGGATCGCGGTTGGCGGTTGCGGCGGGCACCAGCGAGGCATTGGCGAACGCCATCTCGTCCTCGCCGGTATTCGGATCGAGCTTGTGCGCTTCCATCTGCGGCAACGCCGGCTGCTGATCTTCCGGCGGCACGATTTCGACGCGCATCAGTTGCGCCGTCACCGCCTCGCGCAGATGCGCGGCCATCGCCTCGTACAGGCTGAAGGCTTCCGACTTGTACTCTTGCAGCGGATCGCGTTGGCCGTAGCCGCGCAAGCCGATCACCTGACGCAGATGATCGAGCATCACCAGATGCTCGCGCCAGAGATGATCGAGCGTCTGCAGCAGGATGGTCTTCTCGACATAGCGCATCACCTCGGGGCCCCATTGCGCCACCTTGGCCGCCATATGCTCGTCGACCCGCTGCTCGATGCGCGTCAGCAATTCCTCGTCGGCGATACCCTCTTCCCTAGCCCATTCATCGACCGGCAACTCGATACCGAGCACCCGCGTCAGCTCTTCCTTCAGGCCGGCGACATCCCACTGCTCGGCATAGGCGTGTTCGGGAACGTGCTTGGCGACGATGTCGTCGATGAAGTCGTGCCGCATGCCCATGACGGTCTCGGCGACGCTTTCGTCCTTCATCAGTTCGATGCGCTGGTCGAAGATCACCTTGCGCTGGTCGTTCTGGACGTTGTCGAATTTCAGCAGATTCTTGCGGATGTCGAAGTTGCGGGCCTCGACCTTCTGTTGCGCCTTTTCCAGCGCCTTGTTGATCCAGGGATGGATGATGGCCTCGCCTTCCTTGAGGCCGAGCCGCGTCAGCATGCTGTCGAGCCGGTCGGACCCGAAAATCCGCATCAGATCGTCTTGCAGCGACAAGAAAAATTTCGAGCGGCCGGGATCGCCCTGGCGCCCGGACCGGCCGCGCAGCTGGTTGTCGATGCGCCGCGATTCATGGCGTTCGGATCCGATGATATAGAGCCCGCCCGGCTTGGTCATGGTTTTGGCCGGCTTCGACCCCTTGGCGGGTTCGATCTCGACGGTCTCTTCCGCTTTCAGCACGATTTCGCGGAAGCGTTCGACATCGGCCTTGATGCGTTCGATCTTCGCCGCTCGCTCGGCCTCGTCGGTGATCTCCGCGGCCTCGTGCAGGATGCGCATTTCCAGCGAGCCGCCGAGCTTGATGTCGGTACCGCGGCCGGCCATGTTGGTCGCGATCGTGATCGCGCCAGGGACGCCCGCTTCGGCGACGATGTAGGCTTCCTGTTCGTGAAAGCGCGCGTTCAGCACCGCGAACAGCTTGGCCGGCTTGCCGGCGCGGGCGGCGGCATAGAGCTTTTCCATCGCCTTGTCGTTGCCGAAGTCGATCTGCTTGTAGCCGTGCTTCTTGAGATATTCGGCCAGCACTTCGGATTTTTCGATCGAAGCAGTGCCGACCAGCACCGGCTGCAGCCGCGCGTTGGCGCGCTCGACCTCGGCCATGATCGCCGCGTGCTTCTCGTCCTGGGTGCGATAGACCTCGTCGTCCTCGTCGAGCCGCGCCACCGCGACGTTGGTCGGGATTTCCACGACCTCGAGCTTGTAGATGTCGAACAGTTCGTCGGCTTCCGTCAGCGCCGTGCCGGTCATGCCGGCGAGCTTCTCGTACATCCGGAAATAGTTCTGGAACGTGATCGAGGCCAGCGTCTGGTTTTCCGGCTGAACCTGCACGTGCTCCTTGGCTTCCAGCGCCTGGTGCAGGCCTTCGGAATAGCGGCGGCCCTGCATCATGCGGCCGGTGAATTCGTCGATGATGATGACCTCGTCATCGCGGACGATGTAGTCCTTGTCGCGGGTGAACAGCGAGTGCGCGCGCAGCGCCTGGTTGATGTGGTGAACGACCGAGACGTTCTCGACGTCGTAGAGGGAATCGCCCTTGAGCAGGCCGGCGTCGCGCAGCAGGGTTTCGATCTTCTCCATGCCGGCTTCGGTCAGCGTCACCGTGCGCTGCTTCTCATCGACGTCGTAATCGGTCTTGTCGAGCCTGGGAAAGAAGGTGTCGATGGTGTTGTAGAACTCCGAACGATCGTCGAGCGGTCCGGAAATGATCAGCGGGGTGCGGGCCTCGTCGATCAGGATCGAGTCGACTTCGTCGACGATGGCGTAGAAGTGCCCGCGCTGGACCATGTCCTCGAGCCGGTACTTCATGTTGTCGCGCAGATAGTCGAAGCCGTATTCGTTGTTGGTGCCGTAGGTGATGTCGCGCGCGTAGGCCTCCTTGCGCTCGCCGTCGTCCAGGCCGTGGACGATGACGCCGGTGGTCATGCCGAGGAAGCCGTAGATCTGGCCCATCCATTCGGAATCGCGCCGGGCGAGATAGTCGTTGACGGTGACGACGTGGACACCCTTGCCGGCCAGCGCGTTGAGGTAGACCGCCAGGGTTGCGACCAGCGTCTTGCCTTCACCGGTCTTCATCTCGGCGATATCGCCTTCGTGCAGCACCATGCCGCCGATCAACTGCACGTCGAAATGCCGCTGGCCGAGCGTGCGCTTGGCCGCCTCGCGGACGGTGGCAAAGGCTGGAACCAGAATATCGTCCAGCGTCATGCCGTCCGCTAGTTGCTTGCGGAATTCGCCGGTGCGCGCCTTCAGCGCTTCGTCCGAAAGCGCCGATATCTCCGGCTCCAGCGCGTTGATGGCATCGACCCGGGCCTGATACCCCTTGATCCGCCGATCATTGGCGGAACCGAAAAACTTGCGGGCGAGCGCGCCGATCATGCCAAATTCCTGTTTTCGCGGTCGGCAAAGCTGCCGTGACGTGGTCCACCCGGTTGCCAATCAACTCATCGTGACGCATCGCGGGTCGGCCCCCAGCCGGGGATCATCCGCCAAATGAGTGGGAATTCAGCAATCCAAGGTTCAACGGCCAAAAACGCAGCGAAATACGCTCTATCGCCATTGACTTAGGTTTTGCAGAGATATGGCTGGGCCAGAGCCTTGTCAACGGCGGCAAGGCCGCCAGTTTGAGGCCCATTCAGCGGTTCGGCACGCTGGTGCCGGTTTGTTTCCGTAGCTGGTTTCGCAGGGCGCCGCGATGGGTCACGGACTGCCCGAGCCGGGGCCCTGACCTGTCGGGGAATTCATCATTTTGACAGACTTTTCGCGTTGCCAAGCCCACATGATTGGGCGAGTGTCGCGCCGCCCCGAAACAGCCCTACTGCCCAAACCGCCACACGGCTTTGAAGATAAGGATTTTCCATGACCACGTCGTCATCCGAAGTGAAATTCGGCACGCGCGCCCGCCTCGCCTTTGCTACCACCGGCTGTCTCGCCATGATTTTGCTCGCCAGCCTGCCGGCGCGGGCCGAAGATGCCAACCCCGTGCTCGCCAAGGTGAACGGCGCTGAAATTCGCCAGAGCGACGTTACGCTGGCCGAGGAGGAACTCGGGCCCAGCCTCGCCCAGATGGACCCCGCGACCAAGAAAGAAAACGTATTGGCGTTCCTGATCGACATGAAGATCGTCGCCAAGGCTGCCGAAGCCAAGAAAATCGAGGACCGCGACGACTTCAAGGCCCGCCTCGCCTTCACCCGCAACCGGCTCCTGATGGACAACCTGCTGGCGGTCGAAGGCAAGGCCGCGACGACAGATGAAGCCATGAAGAAGGTCTATGCCGACGCCTCCAAGCAGATCGAGGGCGAGCAGGAAGTTCATGCCCGGCATATCCTGGTCGAGACCGAGGACGAGGCCAAGGCGATCGAGGCCGAACTCAAGAAGGGCGCCGATTTCGCCGAACTCGCCAAGAAGAAATCCAAGGATCCCGGGGCGTCCGATGGCGGCGATCTCGGCTTCTTCACCAAAGACCAGATGGTGCCGGAGTTTTCCGCCGTCGCCTTCGCGCTCGAGCCGGGCAAGATCTCCGATCCGGTGAAATCGCAGTTCGGCTGGCACATCATCAAGGTCGAGGAGAAGCGCAACCGCAAGGCGCCCGACTTCGAACAGGTCAAGAGCCAGATCGAGACCTATGTGACGCGCAAGGCGCAAGCCGACTACGTGGCGAAGCTGCGCGAAACCGCGAAAGTCGAGCGCATGGACCAGCCGAACGATGCGGCGGCGAAGACCGATGCCAAGCCCGCCAATTCCAAGATGGCGCCCGCGAAGAA
>CAWHIO010000060.1:0-12952 GCA_963829315.1 uncultured Alphaproteobacteria bacterium
TGGGCCAGCGAAAACGCGACAAAGGCATGACGGCACCGATTAAACGAAAGTCGCATATGCCGCGAGCCGGGGCTGTTCAGGCCGCGGCGATGGCGCCCTTGAGCTGATCGCGGACCTTGGCTGCGATGGCCCGGTAGATCGCCGCATGCGCTCCATTGGGCTCGCTTTCGACGACAGGGGTGCCTAAGTCCGAGGTGGTGCGGATCGACATATGCAGCGGAATTTCGCCCAAAAACGGCACGCCAAGGCGCTCGGCCTCATGGCGGGCGCCGCCGTGACCGAAGATGTCCGATTGGGTCCCGCAATGCGGACACTGGAAATAGCTCATATTCTCGACGATGCCGAGAACCGGCACATTGACCTTCTTGAACATCGCAAGCCCGCGCCGGGCATCGATCAGGGACAGATCCTGCGGCGTCGAAACGATCACGGCCCCCTTGAGCGGGACATTCTGCGCCAGCGTCAGCTGGGCGTCGCCGGTGCCGGGAGGCATATCGACCACCAAAACATCAAGCGTGCCCCACGCCACGTCGCGCAGCATCTGGGTGATGGCCGACATCACCATCGGCCCCCGCCAGATCATCGCGGTATCCTCTTCGACCAGGAAACCGATCGACATGATCGCAAGGCCGAAACGCATGATCGGAATCATCTTCCGGTCGTCGTTCAGCTGCGGCTTCTCGCGGATGCCGGTCAATCTCGGCACCGAGGGCCCATAGATATCGGCGTCGAGCAGGCCGACCCGCAAACCGAGGTCGCGCAGGCCAAGCGCCAGATTGAGCGCGGTGGTCGACTTTCCGACCCCGCCCTTGCCGGAAGCCACCGCAATCACGGCGGCGACGCCGGGAATTTCCGACTGCTTCGACATCGGCGACGCCGGGCTTTGCGGCGGCTTGTGGGCCGAGACCGGTGACACGCCGCTTGCGTGGCGATGCGGCGGCGGGGCCGCGGGGCCCGGCTTACGTTCGGCGGTCAGCGCGATCATGGCGACGGTGACGCCGGGAATGGCCCGCACGGCTGCCTCGGCCTGGGCGCGAACGCTTTCCCAGGCGCGAGCCTCGGTGGCGTCGACATTGATCGAAAAAAATACCTTGCCGTCGGTGACCGTGACCGGCGACAACACCCCGGCATTGGTCAGGGCAACTCCGCGCGGCGACGCCACCTTGGCGAGAGCATCAAGAACCTGTTGCTGCGTTACGCTCACGGCGCATCTCCTGGAGCCTTGTCGGTTCTGATCGTATCAGAACCGGGCTCAATTCTTTTGTTTTGACGCGTTTTCTTCACGCGAACCGGCATCCACTTCGCTCGAAAACGCCATGCAATATTCGGATGCGACCCATAGAGCGCCCCGGCGCAAAAGGCTACCTCACCCCGACGTCATCCGCCCGCTCGGTGGGCGCCGATCCCGCCCCCTGCTCCTTGGCGGCCTCGTAGTTCAATTCGATCATGACGCCATTGGGGTCGTTGACGAAGATCTGCCAGAGTTCGCCGCCCGGCACCTGCCGCAAGTCGAACGCCATGCCCTTGGACTGGAGCCGCGCTTTCATGGCGGTAAAACCCCGGCTGACGAAGGCGACATGATGGACCACGCCGGAATCGGGCTTTTGCGGCTCCTCCGTCGGCGAAATATCGACCAGATGGACCACCGCCTTGCCTTCGCTGTACATCCATGCCCCGGGAAAGGCAAAGTTCGGCCGGTCGCCCTTCTCCAGCCCCAGAATGTCCTGATAGAATCGAACAGTGTCGGCAAGCTTTCGGGTCCGGATGTTGAAATGATCGAGCACGCCTACGCTCATGCCCATGTGGTGTCACTCCCTTTCGCTTGAAATCTCGACTATCGCCTGATCCTATCATAAAACCATGCCCGCCCGCCAAACGGAGGCGTTGCCGTTCATGCGGCACGGTTTATGGTGCGGGTTCCCTTTGTTCTTGGGGCCTGTTTCGAGCACCGAACCAGTCCACCGTCCCCTCTCCCGCATAACGTCCGGCCAACTCAATGCGCCGGCAAACTTCAGGGTTGTTCACATGGCTAAAGTCGCTTTTCTCGGTCTCGGCGTTATGGGGTTCCCGATGGCGGGACATCTGGTCAAAAAAGGCGGCCACGATGTCACGGTATTCAACAGGACGCCGGCCAAGGCCAAGGCATGGGCCGAGAAATTCGGTGGCAAGACCGCCGCGACGCCGAAGGCCGCCGCCGAAGGCCAGGATTTCGTGATGGCCTGTGTCGGCAACGACAATGACCTGCGCGCGATCACGCTTGGCGCCGACGGCGCGTTCGCCGGCATGAAAAAAGGCGCGACCTTCGTTGACCACACCACCGCCTCGGCCGAGGTCGCGCGCGAACTCGACGCGGCCGCGACCAAGGCCGGCTTCAAATTCGTCGATGCGCCGGTGTCCGGCGGCCAGGCCGGCGCCGAAAACGGCGTGCTGACCGTGATGTGCGGCGGCACCGAGGACGCCTATGCCGGCGCCGAGCCGGTGATCGCGGCCTATGCGCGGATGTGCAAGCGGCTGGGCGCGGCAGGCTCCGGGCAACTGACAAAAATGGTCAACCAGATCTGCATCGCAGGGCTGGTCCAGGGCCTTGTCGGAAGGGATTCATTTCGCCAAGAAATCGGGGCTCGACGTCGCCGCCGTGATCGACACCATCTCCAAGGGCGCCGCGCAGTCCTGGCAGATGGAGAACCGCTACAAGACCATGAACGACGGCAAATACGATTTCGGCTTCGCGGTCGAATGGATGCGCAAGGATCTGTCGATCTGCATCGCGGAATCCCGCCGCAACGGCGCCAGCCTTCCGGTCACGGCGCTGGTCGATGCCTTCTATGCGGAAGTCGAGAAGATGGGCGGCAAGCGCTGGGACACCTCGAGCCTGCTGGCGCGGCTGGAACGCTAAGCCAGGGAGCCTGTGGCGAGAGGTTAATTTAACCTCTCGTTAAGGTGATTTTTTGGTTCTTTAAGCCAGCTCTTAAGGATTTAGCCCCAGAGATAGACAATGCAAAAGCTCGCGCCGTCCGCGGGCAGGATTTGTGTTGTTTGATGAGTAATCCCGCTGAAAAGCCCGAAGTTGTGCAGCTTCCGGCTGAACCGCCTGTCGTGACCCCGGTCGGCAATCGCCGGGCGGCGGCGCAGCGGGTGCGCGAGGCGCGCGACCGGTTAACGTCGACCAGCGGAACCCGTCCCGCTTTCGATCGCGAACTGCTTCGGCAATACGCCCAGACGCGGCTGTCGGCGTCCTACGTCGTCATGCTGCTGGTGGTGGCAACCGGTTTGCTGTTCGGCTTCTGGATGCCGCCGGTCTCGGTCGCGGCCTGGACCTGCGGCCTGCTCTGCATTCATATCGCCATCATCCGCAACTGCCGCCAATTCCTCGCCGAGCCGCCGTCGCTCACGGCAACCGGCAAATGGCGAACGCGATTTGTCCTACTCGATCTGCTCTACGGCCTGTGCTGGACCGCGATCCTGATCCACCCCGCGAGCTTCGATGCGGTCTCGAACACGCTGATGATGTTCCTGATGCTGGTGGTGATCGCGGTCTCCAGCATGCTCGCGGCGAACCTGCCGATCGCCGCGCTGGCCGCCACCGCGCCGGTGACGACGGCGATCGCGGTGAATTTCATGCTGAGCGGCACGTTCGACAATTACGTGCTGGCATTGCTCGCGCTGGCCGCCGAAGGATATTTCGCGCTGCTCGCCCACCGCCTGCATTCGACGACGCTGGCGACGCTGGAGGCGCGCGCCGAAAAGGACGCCCTGATCGGCGAGCTTGAGCAGGCGAAATCGATCTCGGACGAGGCGCGCCACCGCGCGGAGGCCGCCAACGTCGCGAAGTCGCGGTTTCTCGCGCAAATGAGCCACGAATTGCGCACGCCGCTGAACGCCATCCTCGGATTTTCCGAGGTGATGAAGAGCGAAATCTTCGGCGCCCATGCGGTTCCCGTCTACAAGGAATATTCCGCCGACATTCACAATTCCGGCGTGCATCTGCTCAATCTCATCAATGAAATCCTCGACCTGTCGCGGATCGAGGCCGGCCGCTACGAACTCAACGAAGAGGCGGTGTCACTGGTGCATGTCGTCGCCGACTGCCATCATCTGCTGAAACTGCGCGCCTCCAGCCGCGGCATCACCATTCACGAGGTGTTCGAGCACGGCATGCCGCGAATCTGGGGTGACGAGCGCGCGATCCGGCAGATCGTGCTCAACCTGTTGTCGAACTCCATCAAGTTCACCCCGCAAGGCGGCGAGATCTGGCTGAAGGCGGGATGGACCGCGTCGGGCGGCCAGTATCTCAGCGTCAAGGACACCGGCTCCGGCATTGCGGAGGACGAAATCCCGATCGTGCTCGCCTCGTTCGGCCAGGGCTCCAATTCGATCAAATCCGCCGAACAGGGCGCCGGCCTCGGTCTGCCGATCGCAAAAAGCCTTATCGACATGCATGGCGGCACGTTCACGCTGAAATCGAAGCTTCGCATCGGCACCGAGGTGATCGTCACCTTCCCGCCGGAGCGCGTGATGTCGGCGTTGGCGCCGATGTCCGAGGAAGCTCCGCCGCTGCAACCGGAACCCAGCCACAGGAGTACCGCCGATGAAAAACGCAGGGCCCGCAACAAGCCGATCATGAACGCCGGCACCGGATTGTAGCCGGGACGCTTGGCAGGAAACCAAAACCGCTTCACTATCCAGAAGATGAGCAAAGAAACGCCGTGTATCGCAGTCTGCATGATGGACCCCAGGACCAACCTCTGTTTCGGCTGCGGACGCACGCTTCCGGAAATCGCGCGCTGGCACCGCATGGAAAGCGCCGAGCGGCTGGCGCTGATGGCGCAACTGCCGGCGCGGATGGCCGAGGCCGGATTGGCGCGTCCGGACATGGCGACCGGTTCAAAGATCAACTGACGCAACGCAAGCGAGGCCCGCTGTGAGCCGCATTCTGCTGGTCGTGGTCGTGTTGCTGGCGACAGCCGGCGCCGTGGTCGCCTATGGCGATCCGGCGCAAATCGCGCGCGCAAAAAACACCGTCTCGGAATTGCTGAACCGGCGGGCGGCGGCGCGCGCCGTGCAGATCTCGCGCGGACAGGCCGGCGAATTCGCGCTACGCGCCAAGATCAACGGCGTCAACGCGCCGATGGTGATCGATACCGGCGCGACCTCGGTGGTGCTGACCTACGAGACGGCGAAGGCGATCGGCCTGCCGCTCGAATTGCTCGAATATGACGTCGATGTCGAGACCGCGGGCGGACATACCAAGGCGGCGCGGCTGACGCTCGATCGCCTCGCCATCGGCAAGCTGGTCGAACGTTCGGTGCCGGCGCTGGTGGTGCCGCACGGGCAAATGAAAACCAATCTGCTCGGCATGAGTTTTCTGGACCGGCTGGAGAGCTGGGAAGTGCGCTCCGACCGCTTGATGCTGCACGGCTATCCGTAGAGCATGATCCGGACCCGGAGGGCCGCGTTAGCGCAAAGTGGGAACCGGTTTTCCCTCGCGACAAACGCGAAGCGTTTGCGCGGAGATCATGCTCAAAAAGATGATCTTCGCGCCGCGATCGCGGCCGGCTTGCGATCTTCGACCAGCGCTGCAGCCTCACGCAACACGTTGGCGTCCGCTCCCGGCCTGACGCCATTTTCGGCAAGATGACGGCGGAAGGCGCGCGCGCCGGGCACGCCGTGAAACGCGCCGAGGAGATGCCTGACGATCGAATGCAGCCGCGTGCCCTGCGCGAGTTCACGCTCGATATAGGGCATCATCGCCTCGAGCACGTCCTTCATCGCCGGAAACGGCGCGGCCTCGCCGAACAGTTCCGGATCGACCGCCAGCAACCGCCACGGCTCCTGATAGGCCGCGCGCCCCAGCATGACGCCATCGACATGCGCAAGGTGCTGCCTGGCCTCGGCAACGCCGGCGATTCCGCCATTGATGATGATCGGCACGTCGGGCATGGCGGCCTTCAGCCGATAGACCCGGTCATAGTCGAGCGGCGGCACGTCGCGGTTTTCCTTCGGCGACAGTCCATTGAGCCAGGCCTTGCGGGCATGGACGATCAGCGCATCGGCGCCGGCGGCGATGACGCCGCGCGCCAGCGCGTCCAAAGCCATCTCCGGATCCTGATCGTCAATGCCGATCCGGCATTTCACGGTGACCGGAATCTTCACTTCGCGCTTCATGGCCTCGACGCAGGCGGCGACGAGCGCGGGTTCCGCCATCAGGCAGGCGCCGAAACGGCCGTCCTTGACCCGGTCCGACGGGCAGCCGACATTCAGATTGATTTCATCGTAGCCAAAATCCTCGCCGATCTTCGCAGCGGTGGCGAGATCGCGCGGGTCCGATCCGCCGAGCTGGAGCGCCACCGGATGTTCGCTTGCATCGAACCCGAGCAGCCGGACGCGATCGCCATGGATGATGGCGCCGGTCGTCAACATCTCCGTGTAGAGCAAGGCACGCCGGCTCATCAGGCGATGGAACACGCGGCAATGCCGGTCGGTCCAGTCCATCATCGGGGCGACGGAAAAGCGCCATGTCGGCAGGACTATTTGTCGATTTTTCAAGCATTTAAGCTAGAATTCTCGTGTCCCGCTGTGACGTCATTCGAGCCTGGTTTCGCTCACTTCCGAGCTGCCGGTACAACATAAGAGCAAGGTCGTCCACCGCGAGGCGTCGACGTTTCCCTTCAAGTCGATCGCGCTGCCCGGTCATGGCGCGATGTCGCGACGCACACGCGTCGTGCTCTCGCGTGTCATGACGTCAAACTTGAGATCGATGATGCGGGGACCGGAGAAGGTCCCGTTCAAGCGCGAGACCACCATCGCCGCACTTCGCCGGCCGATCTCCTCCCGCGGGATCCGCAGGCTCGTGATCGTAGGCACGACATGGCTGAGCAGGTCGACATCGTCGAAGCTCGCGATGGCGATCCTGTCCCGGCACCGCCCAACCGCGACGCTGGCACTCGAACAGCGCGCCAACCGCCATGACGTCGGCGGCGAAAAAGATGGCGTCAATCGCCGGGTCACGTTGCACCAGCCGCACCACGGCATCGACGCCGCCGGCAAAGCCCGGGCTTGCCTCGACCATCAGGTTCGGGAGGGCCGTGAGACCCGAGTTCCCGCAACCCGGCAAGGTATCCGCGGCGGCGTTCGACGGAGCGTTCGTTGTTACGTAGCGGCAAACTCACGAAGCCGATCCGGCGATAGCCGAGGCCGCCGAGATGCATCACCATCGCTTTCGCGGCGGCGAAGCCGGAGTAGCTGACGCAAAGATCGAGTGGCGTTTGTGTCAGGCGACCGATCTCGACGGTGGGGACCGCCGCGGCCTGCACCAGCATCTTCGCCCGGTCCGTGTGGCGGGTGCTGTGCAGAATCAAACCGCACACGCGCTGGGCGAGGAACGCGGCGATGGCGGCCTCCTCCGTCGCCGGGTCATGATGACTGGCTGCGATCAGCAGATGCAGGCCGTGCTCGCTCAGTACACCCTCTATGGCCTGCGCCATGCCGGCATAGAGCGAATCGCCGAGCCCCGGCACGATGAGGCCGACGACATGAGACCGCTGCGAAGCCAGGCTTCCGGCCAAGCGGTTTGGCACGTAGCCCATATCATTGACCGCCGCCTGCACCCGGTCCCGCATCGCCTTGGATACGCTGCCGGGGTCGCGCAAGGTCCGTGATACCGTCATGGGCGACACGCCGGCATGCGCCGCCACGTCTTCCATCCGCAATGCGTCAACGGTGCGCGTCCGCCTCTGATGCATAGATTTGCCCCTAACGTGTGGGTGGCCGGATAACATCGGCCAGCCGCCGCCGCAAATTCTGGTTACGCTACCACAAATCCTGGTAGCGCTACCTAAAATGGCTTGCCTATCGATGCCGCCTCGATAGATTGGATGACAAAGTCCCGTCAGCCTTAACGAGGATGGGACAAAACAAAAAACGGGGAGAGACAGGAAGTGAGCACGATAGATGTAGGCTGGCGGCTCGACCGCCTTTCCGTCTCGCGGTTCCACTGGCGCGTGCTGGCGCTGATCGCTGCCGGCATGTTCTTCGATTCCTTCGATCTGTACCTCGCCGGCGGCGTGCTCGGCGCGCTGGTTCAGTCGGGTAAATCGACGCTGCAGCTGAATGCCATGTTCATCTCGGCGACCTTCCTGGGCATGATGATCGGCGCCTGGTTCGCAGGCATCCTGGGTGACCGGTTCGGTCGCAAGTTTACCTATCAATTCAACCTGATGATCTTCGGCGTTGCCTCCTTGGCCGGCGCTGTGGCGCCCTCGATGACATGGCTGATCGCGGCGCGGTTCGCCATGGGCCTCGGGCTTGGCGCCGAAATCGTGGTTGGTTACGGCACGCTCAGCGAATTCATTCCGGCCCGGCATCGCGGCCGCTTCGCATCTCTGCTCAACCTGATCATCAACGCCAGCCTGTTCCTCTCGACACTGATCGGCTGGGTGGTTATTCCGCGGTTCGGATGGCGATGGATGTTCGTGATCGTCGCCGTCGGGGCGTTCGTCGTCTGGTTCCTGCGCCGGGCCTTGCCGGAGTCGCCACGCTGGCTCGCCAGCCAGGGCCGTATTGCCGAGGCAGAGGCGATCGTGCGCCAGGCTGAGGCCGAGTCGTCGGTGTTCGATGAAGGCGCCAGGCCGACGAAGCCGGCCGGGGTCGAAACCCGCTATTCCCTTCGGGACTTGTTTGGCCCCGCTTTGCTACGCCGCACCATTGTCGCGATTGTTGTCACGGTCTGCCTGCTGACCTTCAACTACGCCTTCGTCAGCTGGGTCCCGACCTTCCTGGTGAAACAGGGCCACGGCGTTGCCAACTCGCTTGGCTTGTCGGTGTTGATCTTCGCGGGGGGACCGCTCGGCTCGATCATCGGTTTGCTTCTCACGGAGCGGATTGGCCGCCGATGGGGCTTGATCGGGTTCTCGGTCCTCGGCATTGCCGTCAGCGCGGCGTATGTCAGCGTCACGGACTCGGCACTGATCGTCGGACTCGGCTTTTTCGTGACCTGCATCATTTACGTGCTCTCCTCGTTGAGCATCGCCTGCTATGTGCCCGAACTATTCCCCACGGAGGTCAGGCTGCGGGGGAGCGGCGTCGCCAATGCCGCCGGACGCGCGGTCAATATCCTCGTCCCCTATGCAGTGGCGGCCAGCTTCGAGGGCTTCGGGCTGTACGGGGTCTTCGGCCTGATCGCCGCAGCCTTGGTACTGCAGATCGTCGTCCTGCTGACGATCGGGATCGAAACAAAGCAACGGTCGCTGGAGGACCTCGCGACCAACTCCGGCGGGGCGGCGGGCGTCACTGCGTTTCCGGCAGGCGCACAGCCACGTATCGACGCATGATGCGGCGACACCGCCCTGCTTTTGCCCGACGGCGACGTGGTCTATCCGCGGCGGCGTAGCGGCGGCGGCAGTCCGAGGTCGCGCTCCCAGATTGTCCCGTTGTCGAACTGAATGTGCATGCCATCCGGTGAATAGACAGCGCCAAAGTCATAGCGTTCAATCCAGATCCGGGTGGCCGGTGCGAACCAATCAGGCCAGGCGCGGGATGGCTCGCCAGCTTCATTCAACAGATTCAACTCGGGGCCGTTCTGGGTGATATAGGCAGGATTGCCGACAAGGCCCCCTCGGCACATCTGGGTACATATGTATTTGCCGCTGAGGTTGACGGATTGCGCCGACGCCCCGGTTGTGGCCATAGCGGCGACCACACCAACAGCCAATGAAATCTTTCGCATGACCATCACTCCGCTGCTCGCTGCTGTGTCGGACTATCTATTCTCCATTATCCCTGCCTCGATGCCGCTCCCTTGATCTGCGTCAAGCAGCGCGCCGGGCGGCAGCGCTCAGCAGCCCCGGCAGATATTATTTATCCTGGCGTCCAAACGAGCATTTTCTGCAGCGAGCAGATCGCTAGCCTGGCCCGGCTGCGACGAAGGCATTTTGGACGCCGCAGCGGGCTTAACCCGATTGGCCGGCGGCGCGGCCTTGTCGTAGCAAGCTAGGCGATCGGTGGCCTTTGGTATCGACTGACATTCGTTGGTCTGAGCCATCGCAGGCGCGCAAAATGCGCAAAATGCGGCTAGAAACATGATGGATTTCATCTCGATTCTCCGAAGTCAGATCAGCTTGACATCACGTTAGCCGACGCAACCACGAGAGCCGTTGACCCAGCTCAAGCGCGTAGCCGCTCGGGCCGGACCGCCTGCCGCAGCCGCCGCGTTTTGATTCCACCGTTCGAGACGAAGCGGCGTCTCCGGAGAAATACCTAGGGGGCCGTCCGTAAGATAAGACGCGGAATTTCGAGCCGCGTTGATCTTGGCTAAAAACTGACCATCAGACCCCCGCACGGGAGATGGCACATGCCCAAGCTTCGACACGCGGACGATCACAAGCAATTTCTTGGCCGCGAGAGCGAATTAGAGCGCTTCACGAGCCTTCCTGGCGAGCGCTGGCTTGTCGTTGCGGCGATTCTGACCGGCCACCCCGCCGGACTTTTTCGATCGCTCATCGCGATGCCTTCTGTTGCACAACGTCGAGGCCTGTCGACCCGCCCGGCTCGCGCGCGCAGCTAAGGGAGGCTCCAATGAACCATTCGATCTACAGTGCGGACCGCACGACACACCTGAAAATCGTCATCGTTGCCTTGATAGCTGGAATTGCAATAGCCAACCTCGCCTTGTTGTCCCATGGCGGTTCGGACCCATCGTCCACCGAGGCCGCAAGCATCCTCAGAGCCGGCAAGCCTGTCGCGATAACCAGCGCGGCTGCCTCGATTACGCGCTAATTGGAGTACCTGTCATGTCGACAATGGAAAGCGACCGCCTGGGGTCTCAAGATTGGGCTCCCGCCCTTTGGTCCATTGCCGCTGCGCTAGCGGCGTCGATTGTTTATCTCGCCTGCCTGAGTTAGTCCCACGTATCAATCCCCCGCGGCTTGCCAGAAATGTCATTTTCGATCGGCGAAAGCCGGTCCAATCGGTTCGACGGGCGATCCGCGGCGCCAGAGCTAAAGCATTTTCCCTTCTCTTCAAAGACTTGTCACATGACGGATTTTAGGCCGGCAGCGGCGACCCCTTGGTCTCGGGCAGGAAGAACGCGGCGATAATTCCCACCAGATAGATCGACGCCAGCACCATGGCGGCGCGACCGAAGCCGCCAAATTGGGTGATCATGGTGCCGGCGAGCAACGGCCCCAGGAAGGCAATGAAGCGCGGCCCGTTGAACGCGAAGGCCAGCGCGGTTGCCCTCATGCGGGTCGGATACAGCTCCGGCAGCCAGACCGGCATCCATGTGTATTGCCCGTTGCTGAAGAACGCATTGACCGTCGCCAGCAGCAGCAGCAACTTCAGATCGGTCGTCCAGAAGAACAGCACCGGCGTCATCAACAGCGCCATGATGAAAAACACAATCGTTACCGGCTTGCGGCCGAACGCATCCATCAGGAAGCCCATGCTGAGATAGCCGAGCACCGAGCCGATCGTGTAGGCCATGCCGGCGTAGCTCGCCCACTGGGCGGCATTGAAGCTTTCCTTGGCGGCCAGCGAACCGATGAACGGCGGCACCCAGGTCGAGATGCCCCAGAAGCCCACCGTGGTCGTCAGCGACATCAGAAAAACGACGATGGTCCGCTTGCGCAGCGAAGCATCGGTGAAGAGATCAAACAGCGTGAAGCGGGTCAGCTTTTCGGCCCCCTCGCCGAGCGAGACCCCCGACTTCTTCTGGTCGATCGCCACGCGCCGCTTCTGGTTGGTTTCCTCCCAGATTTTCAATTCCGGAATGGCGCGCCTGATCCATAGCGTCAGCAGCGCAGGAAGCACCCCAAGCGCGAACATATAGCGCCAGGCATTCGGGCCGGATTGACTGAGAAACAGCCAGGTGAACGACGCCAGGAAAAACCCGAGACCGAGCCCGCATTGCATGATGCCGGCGCCCTTGCCGCGCGCGCGATCCGGCCACAGTTCGGCCAGCATGGAACTACCGGTGGCCCATTCCGATCCAATCGCGATGCCGACCAGGAAACGTAACGCCACGAACGACATCCAGTCGAACGCGAAGGCGCTGAGCCCGGTCGCGATCGAATAGGCGATAATCGCAATCACCATCGTTCGCTTGCGGCCGATATAGTCGGCCAGAATGCCGCCCAGCATGCCGCCGATGCCCCAGCCGAGCAGCGTGATCGCGATCACGGTGCCGATATAGGACGGAATCTGTCCATATTGCGAAGGATCGAGCAGCTGCCGCAGCGCCACGCCGGCGGTAAGAATCAGCGCGTAGGTTTCGAAACCGTCGAACAGCCAGCCGAGGTTCGAGGCAATCAACGCATTCCATTGCGAGCGCGACAGCGCCCTGTACCACGGGCCATCTATGGCGAAGTAGTCATTCCTTAGTCCCCCAAAATTGATTCTGTTATTTAATTCGGCTTAGGTGCGCGCCATCTTGCTTGCGGCGCTTTTCACAGCGTTGATGATTTCCGGATATGCCGCACAGCGGCACAAATTGCCTGCCAGATAGTCCCTGATTTCCTCATCCGTAGGCATCGGCTTTTGCTCCAGCAATTTGTGCGCCATCAGGATGAAACCCGATGTGCAAAAGCCGCACTGGAACGCGCCTTCCTCGATGAACGCCTGCTGCACCGGGCTCAGATGCACGTCGTGATCGAGGTGCTCGATCGTGGTGACGGTTTTGCCGTCGACGAACGCTGCCGGATACAGGCAGCCCGACACCGCCACGTCATCGACGATCACGGTGCAGCAGCCGCAGAGACCCTGGCCGCAGCTTTCGCGGGCGCCGTACAAATCCAGTCGGCCCAACAGCTCGACGAGATTTTCATGGGTCTGGACAAGCATCTCGGTCTTGCTTCCGTTCAGCACGAAGCTGATCGCCTTGGCATGCTCGTTCATCTCAGTCTCCGATCGGGTTGCCGGCCTTGAGGCGGATCGCCCTCAGCACGCTTTCCGCGGTCAG
>CAWHIO010000061.1:0-97456 GCA_963829315.1 uncultured Alphaproteobacteria bacterium
CATGATCGACGAAGACATCTTCGCCGAGGGAACGATGTTCGACGGCTCGTCGATCGCCGGCTGGAAGGCGATCAACGAATCCGACATGTGCCTGATGCCCGATCCGGTCACGGCGACGATCGATCCGTTCTTCGCCGAAACCACCATGGTGATCACCTGCGACGTGCTGGAGCCGACCACGGGCGAGCCCTACAACCGCGACCCCCGCGGCATGGCCAAGAAGGCGGAGGCCATGGTCAAGTCGATGGGCGTCGGCGACACCGTGTTTTTCGGACCGGAAGCGGAGTTCTTCGTATTCGACGACGTCCGCTTCCAGACCACCCCCTACAACACCGGCTTCAAGCTGGACTCCTCGGAGCTGCCGATCAATTCCGATACCGAGTATGAGGGCGGCAACCTCGGCCATCGCATTCGCACCAAGGCCGGCTATTTTCCGGTTCCGCCGCAGGACTCGGTGCAGGACATGCGCTCCGAAATGCTCGGCGCCATGGCCAAGATGGGCGTCAAGGTCGAAAAGCATCACCACGAAGTGGCGTCGGCCCAGCACGAGCTCGGCATGAAATTCGACACGCTGACGCTGATGGCCGACCAGATGCAGATCTATAAATACTGCATCCAGCAGGTCGCCCACATCTACGGCAAGACCGCCACCTTCATGCCGAAGCCGGTCTATGGCGACAACGGCTCGGGCATGCACTGCCACCAGTCGATCTGGAAGGACGGCAAGCCGGTATTCGCCGGCAACAAATACGCCGACCTCTCGGAGACCTGCCTCTCCTACATCGCCGGCATCATCAAGCATGCCAAGTCGATCAATGCCTTCACCAACCCCTCGACCAACTCCTACAAGCGCCTGGTGCCGGGCTACGAAGCCCCCGTGCTGCTCGCCTACTCCGCGCGCAACCGCTCGGCCTCCTGCCGCATTCCCTATACCTCCAATCCGAAGGCCAAGCGCGTCGAGGTGCGTTTCCCCGATCCGATGGCCAATCCGTATCTCGGTTTCGCCGCGATGCTGATGGCGGGCCTCGACGGCATCAAGAACAAGCTCGATCCGGGACCGGCAATGGACAAGGATCTCTACGATCTGCCGAAGGAGGAACTGAAGGCGATCCCGACGGTATGCGGTAGCTTGCGCGAGGCGCTGGAGAATCTCGACAAGGACCGCGCCTACCTCAAGGCCGGCGGCGTGTTCGACGACGACTTCATCGACAGCTATATCGAGCTGAAGATGACCGAAGTCGCGCGCTACGAAATGACGCCGCATCCGGTCGAATTCGAAATGTACTATTCGCTGTGATCCGGCGGCGGGGTTTCCCCGCCCAGGTCGCGACATCAACGCAAGAGGCGCTCCGAAAGGGGCGCCTCTTGTCTTATGGCGATACCGTCGGCATCTGCCAGGCCCCGGCGGTCACACCCTGAAAAGCTTGGCGTAGTGCGCCTTGATCTCCTCGCTTTGCGCCTGCACCGCGACCGGATCGGACTTCAACATCTTCAGCTCCGACATCGGCTTTTGTCCGGCTCTCGGCTTGACCTCGGCGTGGAAGGAGCGATGAGCAAACTCATCGACCAGCATCTGCTGGGCTTCCGCACTGAAGAAGAAATTCTGGAACAGGCGTGCCGCGTTCGGGTTGGGTGCATTCTGAAAAACCCCGCTCGGAACGATGATCAGCGGTGAACCTTCGATCGGGTAGACGACTTCGACCGGCTTTCCCTGATCCTTGAACAGCACGAGATTGTAGTCGTTGCCATCGGCCATGACCGCGCGTTCGCCGAGCATGATCTTTTTCGGCGGATCACCCGCCGATTGCACCTGCATCACCCTCTGCTGAGCCAGCTTCTCCAGATACGACCAGCCGAACTCGCGCGAAAGCACGAACGTCGTGGTCAGGATCGCGCCACTGTAGCCGGGATGACCCTTGACGATCTTGCCTTGCCATTTCGGATCGAGCAGGTCGGCGTAGCCTTTCGGCGCATCCTCCGCCTTGACCAGATTGGTGTTGTAACCGATCGTCTCGAGCCAGGCGCATGAGGTGGCGTAGGTTCCATCCGGGTCGCATTGATCGGCGGGAAAATGCTTGGCGACATCCTCCGGCAGGTAAGGCGACAGCCAGCCGTTCTTCTTCCATTCGAGATAGTGCGCGACATCGGTGCTGTTGGCGATATCGACGGCGTGGATGCCGCTGCCCTGCTCCTGCGCGATGCGCTGGAAAATCCGTTCGGCCCCTGAACGCTCGACCCGCACGGCAATGCCGGGATATTTGGCCTCGAACATTTTGCCGAGGCGCTCGGCGACGTTCAGCTCGATGGCGGCGTAGTAGGAAACCTTGCCTTCCTTGCGCGCGGCCTCGATCAATGCCGGCGTGACGGCGCTCGGCGGCGGCGCGGCGGCTTTCAGCGGTTCTGCGAAAAGCATGCCTGCAACCGAGCCCGCCGTTACTCCGAGCAGCTCACGCCTCGCCCATTTCCGCTCCCGCATACGTCCCTCCGAGATGGTCGCCCGTTTGCCGCCGGCCGCGAGCTTGTTTGGCACTGTATAGCCGACAACGTTCGCCTTTCCCAATGATGCAGTGCATGATTGCGAGGATCGAGATCGGTATTACAATAGGCCAAAGGGCCGCGCGATCGAATGACGCTGCCTTTACGGCACCGGGAGGTTGCAGATGACAAAATGGATTCGCTTCGAGCAAGGCGGCAAGACCGGCATTGGTACCCTGGAGGGAGATACCATCGCGGTTCACAGCGGCGACATGTTCGCCGTTGCCAAACCGACCGGCGAGACCCGCAAGCTCTCCGACGTCCAGGTTCTGACGCCCTGCGATCCATCGAAAATGGTCTGCCTGTGGAACAATTTCCACCAGCTCGCGGCCAAGAACGATTTCAAGGAGCCGAAAGAGCCGCTCTGGTTCCTGAAGGCGCCGAATTCCTATTGGCCCGCCAACCGGCCGATCGAGCGCCCGGCGACCTATAGCGGAAAGATCATCTACGAGGGCGAGCTTGGCGTCGTCATCGGCAAGAAATGCTTCAACATCTCGGAGGCCGAGGCGGCTGACTATATCTTCGGCTACACCTGCGTGAACGACGTCACCGCCGTTGACCTGCTGCGCAAGGACAAGTCGTTCGAACAATGGGCGCGTTCGAAAAGCTTCGACACCTTCGGTGTGTTCGGTCCTGTGATCGCGACCGGTGTCGACCCGATGAAACTGTCGATCAAGACCATCCTGAACGGCAAGGAACGGCAGAACTATCCCGTCGCCGACATGTTCTTCCCGCCGCACAAGCTGGTCGCCGCGATTTCCAAGGACGTCACGCTGATGCCGGGCGACATCATCGCCTGCGGCACCTCGCTTGGCGCCGGCACGATGGGCGATGCCCATAACGTCGTCGACATCGTGATCGACGGCGTCGGCAGTCTCGGCAATGTTTTCGACCAGGTGCTGCCCAGCCCCTATTTGCTGGGCGCGCCGCCCAAGCAGAAGAAGATCTGCGTGGTCGGCGCGGGCGCCATCGGCGGCCTGCTGGCGGCCAAGTTCGCGCTCGCGGGCGAGGATGTCACCGTCATCGACCAGGGCGCGCACCTCGCCGCGATCCAGAAGAACGGCCTCAAGCTGGAGTGGCATGACGGCAAGGTCCAGACCGCCAAGATGAAAGCCGTCAACAAGGCGACCGAGGCCGGCAAGCAGGACATCGTCGTGCTGGCGGTGAAGGCGCATTTCCTCGATCAGGTCGTGCGCGACATCGATTCACTGCTCGGTCCCGACACCATCGTGCTGACGGTGCAGAACGGGCTGCCGTGGTGGTATTTCCAGAAGCTCGGCGGCAAGTACGACAATCACCGGCTGCAAAGCCTCGATCCGTCGGGCGTCCTCACCAAACACATCGATCCGAACCGCATTATCGGCTGCGTGGTCTATCCCGCCGCGGCGGCGATCGCGCCGGGCGTGATTCACCACGTCGAGGGTGATCGCTTCCCGATCGGCGAACTCGACGGCAAGGAGACCCCCCGCGTCAAGGAATTGCATGACGTCTTCATCAAGGCCGGGCTGAAATCCATGGTGCTGCCGGACATCCGCTCGGAGATCTGGCTGAAGGCATGGGGCAATCTCTCGTTCAACCCGATTTCGGCACTCACCCACGCCACACTGGTGGACATCTGCCAGTTCGCCGAGACCCGCGAACTGGCGGCGACCATGATGAAGGAAGCCCAGGACATCGCGCAGAAACTCGGCGTCACCTTCCGCGTCACCATCGACAAACGCATCGCCGGCGCCGAAGCCGTCGGCGCGCACAAAACCTCGATGCTGCAGGACGTCGAAGCCGGCCGCTCGCTCGAAACCGAGGCGCTGATCGGCTCGATCCTGGAAATGGCCAAGCTGACCAATACGGCTGCACCCGCAATCGAATCGGTCTACGCGCTGGTGAAACTCCTCAACCGGGTCATGCTGCTGGAAGGCGGCGGCGTGAAGGTGGAGAAAATCGGCAAGGCGGCATAGCCGGGTCGAGCTCCTTTGGATCAGCGCCGGGCTATGCCCGGCGTTGATGCTCCAGAACGGCCTCGCCGAACGCCTGAAATAGCGCGCGGTTGATGGGATTGCGCTGTGGGTCGTACTCGGCGTGCCATTGCACACCGAGCGCGAAACCCGGCGCGTCGGCGATCCGGATCGCCTCGATGGTGCCATCCTCCGCCACGCCTTCGACGACGACCCGTTCGCCCGGTTCGAGGACGCCCTGGCCGTGCAAGGAATTGACGCGGATCGTCTCGCAACCGAGCAGTTTGGCAAAGGCACCATCGGGTGTCAGGCGGACCTCGTGGCGGTCGGCGAAGATCACGGTCGGATCGGGATGGATTTCGCCGCTTTCCAGCCGCGGCATCCGATGATTCATGCGCCCCGGCAATTCGCGGATTTCGGGATGCAGCGAGCCGCCGAAGGCGACGTTCATCTCCTGCAAGCCGCGGCAAATGCCGAACAGCGGGACGCCGCGGGCGACACAAACCTCCGACAACGACAGCGCCAGCTCGTCGCGGCGCAGGTCGTAGGGTTCGTGCCGGGGATCGGGCTCGGCGAGGAAATGTTTCGGATGCACATTGGCGCGGGCACCGGTCAGCAACACGCCGTCGACGACGTCCAGCAAGGCACCGATATCCGTGATATCCGGTGACGCCGCAAACATCAGAGGCAATGCGCCGGTTACTTCGGCCACCGCGCGGAGGTTTCGCTCACCGACCATCTGGGTCGCAAATCTGTTTTCGATGCGATAGGCATTGCCGATCACACCGACTACCGGCCTCCTCATTATCTCGTTTCCAATCTCACCCCGCAATATTCCGGTCCGATCATGCATCGCGCTCGGCGGCGGATCAACATCTTACAGCCAGCTCTTGCACGACGCAGGTCTGCAATAACCTCAGCCATCGTGGCTTCTTGGCTTGATCCCGGGCGCGTTTGGCGAAAGAGTGCGGTCCGAATTAACCAGCAAGGAGAGACCGTGGCAGGCTCGGCCGATCATCGCCTTCAGGCCCGCGCCGATCTGGCATGGGCGATATCCGTCGGCGGCATCGGGGTTGTGGCCTTCGCAAGCCTGTTGCTGTTCACCTGGTATTTCGCCGCGACGCTGTTTCTGATCTTCGCCGGCGTGCTGCTCGGTGTGGCGCTCAACGCCATGACCAACAGCCTCGGCCACATCGTCAGGCTGCGGCATTCGCTGCGGCTGACGATTGTGTGCCTGGTACTTGCCGGACTGCTGTCCGGGATTGTCTTTCTCGGCGGCGCCACCATCGCGCAACAGGCCGCGGTGCTGAGCGATACGATCAAATCGCAGCTGGTCGGCGTCAAGGCTTTCCTTGAGCGAAACGGGATCGATACCAGCTATTTCGAGTTCGGCAATCCGGCACCGGCGGCTTCGGCCCTACCGGGTACGCCCGGCGCCGTAGCGACGTCAAGCGCTGCCGTGACGCATAGTCTTCCCGGTGCGAGCGCGCTGGCTTCAAGCGGCGGCGCGATCGTCAGTCAGACCCTGAAAGTTCTCCTGGGTACGGTGAGTGCGGTGGGAAATTTCTTCATCGTGCTGTTTCTCGGGCTGACCTTCGCGGCGCAGCCGAGCGTCTACCGGAAGGGATTGTTGTATCTGGCGCCGGCACGACACCGCGCCCGCACCACAGCGATCGTCGATCGGATCGGCGAGACGCTGGAGCGCTGGCTGATCGCGCAGATCATCACCATGGCCGCGGTGTTCGCCGTGACCTGGATTGGTCTTTCGATCATCGGGATCCAGAGTTCATTTATTCTGGGCATCCAGGCCGGGCTGCTGGCTTTCATTCCGACCGTCGGCGCGCTGCTCGCCGGGGTGATCGTGGTGCTTGCGAAGTCTTGCCTCCGGGTGGGTCGCCGCGGCCAGCGCCTTGGCGCTCTTCCTCGGCGTTCACGCGATGGAAAGCTATATTCTCACACCGATGATCCAGCGTCAGGCGCTGGATATCCCGCCTGCCACGCTGTTCGGCTTCCAGATCCTGCTCGGCGTCGTGTTCGGCATCTGGGGGCTGGCGCTGGCGCTACCGCTGATGGCGATTGTGAAAGTCCTGATCGATCACTTCAAGGCCGACACCACCGAAGCCGGCGCGGCGCCGGCCTGACCTCACGCACTGCCCGGCCTGCCTTCAGTCCGAGGCCAGTACCGTCTCGGTGTGCTCGACCTCGGGAGGTGCGGCAAAATACTGTCCGACCAGCCCGCGCCAGGCCGTGAAGTCTTCGGAGCCCCTGAAATCGACGGTGTGGTTTTCCAGCGTGTCCCACTTGGCCATCAGCCGGTAACGCGACGGTTTCTCGATCGATTTGTGCAGTTCGATCCCTCGGCCGCCCTTGGCGCGCAGGAACAGCGGGCGCGCTTTGGCGACCGCGGCCTCAAAATCCTTTTCGGTGCCGGGCTTGACGTCGATCTGGGCGATTTCGGTGATCATGGGTTTGCGGCCTCCGGTTGAGAACGCAACGTCTCTACCCCAGCCGGCCAAAAAGAAAAAGACGCCTTGCGGCGCCCGTATCGCTGGTCATGCAAGTCTGACTTCAGTTCATCCAACTTCAGTTCAAGAGCAGCACTGTCCCGGCGACCATCATCGCACAGCCGACGAACAGGATGGCCGGCCAGCGGCTGCGCGGTTGCCCGTATCGGCCCTGGGCGCGCCGTTGCGTGATCAGCGCGGTCTCATATTCGTCCGACGTCGAGAACATGCAGGCAAAACCTCCCCGCGCCGACATCGCCGCCGCTTCGAGCGACATCAGGTCAGCCTGGGGATTGCGTCTGCGGATCGACTCCATGGCGCAAAGGATATGGACGGAATGGTAAACGGCGGGTTACCGATACCGCCGCGCCGGCGCCGAAGTGGCGACCGGTTCGCGTCAAGAAAACGCGTCAAACCAAGAATCCGGAGCCCCGTTTCGATTCAATCGAAACGGCAAAGGCGCTAGGCGAGGCGCGGAACGCCAGGCTGGGGTTGCGACGGCCGCGCGGTACCTGCGCTCTTTCGCCGCCAGTTTTCCAGCGACAGCGGCAGTTCTTCCGCGGCCTCGACCCGATTGCGGCCGCTGCGCTTGGCCTGGTAGAGCGCGGTGTCGGCCGCCGCCAGCAATACCTCGAGTTCGGTGCCGGCCGGTCCGCCGGCCACGCCGATGCTGACGGTGGTATCGACCGGCCCGGTCTCGTCCACAATTCCGGAAGCCTCGAACGCCTCGCGCACCCGCTCGGCGACGATCACCCCCTCCTCCAGCGGACACGGCAGCAGGGCCGCAAACTCCTCGCCGCCGATGCGTCCCGAGAGATCGCTGATACGCACATTGTTGACCACGACGGCGGAGAACAGCTTGAGAATCTCGTCGCCCGCGGGGTGACCGAAGCGGTCGTTGATCGATTTGAAGTGGTCGATGTCGAAGATCATCACCGTTACCGGACGGCCGGCGCTGGCTTCGCGCTCGATGACACGCCCGCAGGCCTCGGCAAAGCCGCGGCGATTGAACAAGCCGGTCAGCGGATCGACCGAGGCCGCGGTCTTGTGCACGGTCACCGCGCGTTCCGACACCAGCATGAAGATGACGAACACGGTGCCGACCGCATAGAGCACGAGCTCGATCGCAAACACCTTCACCCAGATGCTGCCGTCGAACGCGTTTTCGTGCGGGTGCAGCAGGTCGCCGAGCAGGATCGGCAGCATCAGCACGAAACCGTGCAGCACCGGGACGGCGCTCGCCGGCCAGCGCCGCTGCAACGCCCCGCGGCGCTCGGTCCACAATTCGGTGGCCGTCAGCGCCGCATAGACGGCGACGATGCCGGCACCGATGGTCAGGCGCATGGCGGAGGCGTCGGGCGCCAGCGTCATGACGGCGGCTATCCAGGCCAGCGCACCAAGAACCAGCCCTTGCAGATTGGGCTTGCGGCCGTGGAACACGCGCGATGCGTTCCAGACCATGCCGCAGGCGACGAAGCCCACGGCATTGAGCGCCAGCGAAAGCATTTGGCCGAGCATCGGGCCTGCCAGCGTCCAGAGCGCCACCGAGGCGGCACCCAGCAGATAGGCGGTTCCCCACCATTTCAGCGCCGGGATATTCTCCTGAGTACCGAAGAACAGCAGCATGGATCCCAGCAAGCCTGCGACCATGGTGGCAACGAGATAGAGTGTGGAAGTATCGAGCGACATGGGGTCACCGCGTGATTGTGATGCCGAATTCATGACGCGGCGAAAATCGAAACGGGCGCCGTCGCCACCTGAAACGCTAGGACCGCCGCGTTGGCAATCCGTTTGCGGCCGGCTGCAAGTTTTCACGAAAAACTGCGTCAACTCATCGGCAAATACGCAACGAAAAGGCGCCCGCAAGCGGGCGCCTTCGCGTTTCCGGAATATGCCGCGTTCGCGGCAAATTTGAACGAAGCGGTTAGCGCTTCGAGAACTGGAACGACTTGCGCGCCTTGGCGCGGCCGTACTTCTTGCGTTCGACCACACGCGAGTCGCGAGTGAGAAAGCCGCCCTTCTTCAGAACGCCGCGCAGGTCCGGTTCGAAATAGGTCAGCGCCTTCGAAATGCCGTGACGCACGGCACCGGCCTGGCCCGACAGACCGCCACCGGCCACGGTGCAGATCACGTCGTACTGGCCCGCGCGCGCCGCGGCGATCAGCGGCTGCTGAATCATCATCCGCAACACCGGACGGGCGAAATAGACTTCGACTTCACGGGTATTGACGGTGACCTTGCCGGCGCCCGGCTTGATCCAGACGCGGGCAACCGCATCCTTACGCTTGCCGGTGGCATAGGCACGGCCGTGCTTGTCGACCTTCTTGACGTATTTCGGCGCTTCCGGCGTGGCCGGCTTGAGCTGCGACAACTGATCGAGCGACTGCATGGTGTCGGACATCTTATGCGGCCCTCATGTTCTTGCGATTCATCGAAGCAATGTCCACGGTCTCGGGTTGCTGGGCTTCGTGCGGATGCTCCGGTCCGGGGTAAACGCGCAAGTTACCGAGCTGGACGCGACCGAGCGGTCCGCGCGGAATCATGCGCTCGATGGCCTTCTCGACCACGCGTTCGGGAAAACGGCCCTCGAGGATCGACTTGGCCGTGCGTTCCTTGATGCCGCCGATGAAACCGGTGTGATGGTAATAAACCTTGTTCTCGCGCTTGCGTCCGGTCAGCACGGCGTGGGCCGCGTTGATGATGATGACGTGATCGCCGCAATCGACATGCGGCGTGTAGGTCGGGAGGTGTTTGCCGCGAAGGCGCATCGCGACCAGGGAAGCGAGCCGACCGACCACCAGACCTTTGGCGTCGATCAACACCCACTTCTTCGTCACCTCGGCTGGCTTGGCCGAAAACGTTTTCATGAGAGGAAATCCATGAGAGAGGGACAGGCGCGCGTCGGCGCCGAACTGCGACGGTTTCTAGATAGGTCCCGCGCGCGCGTCAATGCCGCAGCAGTGTAATTATTCACGCAAAAACAATGAGTTATAAATATGGTGTTATACTACCGTGTAAAACACTAAGTATTTGGAATGGAATAGGTCGAGGTCACATGGGCGATCGGATCGGGCGACGTTCCCGTCAGCAGATTGACTTCGCCAACCGCAAGCCGCCTGCCCAGTTTCAAAAGTCTCGCCGCCGCAAGCACATCCTGCCCGGGCGCCCCCTTGCGCAGGAAGTTGATGTTGAGATTGGTCGTGACCGCGAGGCCGATCGGACCGATCGCCGACAGCAGCACCACATACATGGCGAAATCGGCCAGCGCCATCAGCGTCGGTCCCGAGATCGTTCCACCCGGGCGCAGCATCTGCTCGCCGTAACGCTGCCGCAGCAGGCAGCTCGTCCCATCCGCGCTTTCGATCGAAATATCGCCGCCGCTGAAGGCCTGCGGGAATTCGGCATGGAGAAACCGCTCCAGCTCCGCCACGCTCATTTTTGCAATTGCCATGTTGTTAGCCTGCCCTCGTCTCGCCTCGCGCCGCTTGTTACATTAGGCTGATGTTCCCGCCCAAGGGGATATGGAGCGAATCAAGAGTGGATATCAGGTGGATGTTTCGATGACGAGCCAAACCGCACGCGTCGCCTCGCCGCGTCAGCCGATCCTGCTGCGCGAGATGCTTGGCAGCGTCGCGGTGCTCACGCTCAACCGGCCGGAAGCCCGCAACAGCCTGTCCGAGGGACTGATCGCCGAACTCGATGCGGCGCTCAGGGAAATTCATGACGATACGGGCGTGCGCGCGCTGGTGATCGCGGCCAACGGTACGGCGTTCTCGGCCGGCCACGATATGAAGGAGCTGACCGCCCGGCGCGCCGACGCCGATCGCGGCCGCGCCTATTTTGCCGAGATCATGACCGCCTGCAGCGCGATGATGCAGGCGATCGTGCACTTGCCGAAGCCGGTCGTCGCCGCTGTCCAGGGTGTCGCCACGGCCGCAGGCTGCCAGCTTGTCGCAAGCTGCGATCTCGCGGTCGCGTCGGAGGCCGCATCCTTCGCCACGCCCGGCGTCGATATCGGACTGTTCTGCTCGACACCGATGGTGGCGCTGTCGCGCAACGTTCCGCGCAAGCAGGCGATGGAGATGCTTCTCACCGGCGAGCCGGTTTCGGCGGCCACCGCGCGCGATATCGGCCTCATCAACCGCGTCGTGGCTGCCGGCACCGAGCGCGATGCGGCGATCGCGCTGGCGCAAAAGGTCGCGCTCAAATCCGCCTACACCGTCAAACTCGGCAAGGCCGCGTTCAACCGTCAGGCCGAAATGAGCCTGGCCGGCGCCTACCGCTATGCGGCGGAGGTGATGACCGAAAACATGATGGCCCGCGACGCCGAGGAAGGCATCGGCGCCTTCATCGAGAAGCGCGAACCGAAATGGCAGGACAAGTAGTTGCCGCCTTGTCGACGACGAGCTTTCCACACCGTCATTCCGGGATGGTGCGTCAGCACCAGACCCGGAATCTCGAGATTCCGGGTTCGATGCGTTGCATCGCCCGGGAATGACGCTCGGAAGGCACCCGCACTCTTACTGGCCTTCTCCAAATGAACCACGACGCCTATGACGACAATTACATCCGCGCGATCCTCAATGGCGTGAAATCCATTGCGATGGTCGGCGCGTCGCCGGTCAATGTGCGGCCGAGTTATTTCGCCTTCAAATATCTCGCCCAGCGCGGCTACGACATGATCCCGGTCAATCCCGGCCATGTCGGCAAGAGCCTGCTCGGAAAGCCGTTCGTAGCATCGCTGCTCGATATCGGCCGCCCCGTCGACATGATCGACATCTTCCGGAACTCGAGCCATATCGGGCCGGTGGTCGATGAAGCGCTGAAGATGGCGCCGCCGCCGAAGGTGATCTGGATGCAGCTTGGCGCGCGCGACGACGCCGCCGCCGCAAAGGCGGAAGCCGCCGGCCTCAAGGTGGTCATGAACCGTTGCCCGAAAATCGAATATGGCCGGCTGTCCTCGGAAATTTCCTGGATGGGGGTGAATTCACGAACGCTGAGTTCAAAACGCGCGCCGATGCCGACCCAGGGCATGCAGCTTTCGTTGAACCGCATGAGCGTCGGCGGCGGCGAAACCACGGCATCCGATCGCGCGGCGAAAAACAGGAACGACCTCGCCTGACGCAAACGCGAAACGTTTCTTTCACAAGCGCAGCAGGACGAAGCACGAGCGTTCCGAACAACCGGCAGAATCCAAAGCCGCCTTGACGGCGGACGCCGCGGACATCAGCATGGCGGCGCGATTGCGAAATAAGGCAGAACAGGAAGCAAGTATGACCGATCGTCCCCCCGGCTTTTCCACCCTGGCCGTGCACGCCGGCGCGCAACCCGATCCCACCACAGGTGCGCGGGTGACGCCGATCTATCAAACCACATCTTTCGTGTTCAACGATGCCGACCATGCCGCATCGCTGTTCGGATTGCAGGCGTTCGGAAACATCTACACCCGCATCGGAAATCCGACCCAGGCGGTGCTGGAAGAGCGTGTCGCCGCCCTCGAAGGCGGCACCGCGGCGCTGGCCACGGCTTCCGGACATGCGGCGCAGGTCGTGGTCTTTCAGATGCTGCTCAGGCCCGGCGACGAGTTCATTGCGGCGCGCAAGCTTTATGGCGGCTCGATCAATCAATTCACCCACGCGTTCCAGAGCTTCGGCTGGAACGTGGCGTGGGCCGACCCCGATGATATCGGCAGCTTCGAGCGCGCGGTCACGCCGCGCACCAAGGCGATCTTCATCGAGTCGATTGCGAACCCCGGCGGCAGCGTTACCGATATCGAGGCGGTCGCCGCCGTCGCCCGCAAGGCCGGCGTGCCCCTGATTGTCGACAACACCCTGGCGACGCCGTACCTGATCCGCCCGATCGACCATGGCGCCGATATCGTCGTGCATTCGCTGACCAAGTTCCTGGGCGGCCATGGCAACTCGATCGGCGGCATCATCGTCGACGCCGGCACCTTCGACTGGTCCAAGGACAACAAATATCCGATGCTGAGCGAGCCGCGGCCGGAGTATCACGGCATCAAGATCCAGGAGACCTTCGGCAATTTCGCGTTTGCGATCGCCTGCCGCGTGCTCGGCCTGCGCGATCTCGGTCCCGCGATCTCGCCGTTCAACGCGTTTCTCATCCTCACCGGGATCGAAACGCTGCCGCTGCGGATGCAAAAGCATTGCGAGAACGCCAAGGCGATCGCCGAGTGGCTGTCGACGCATCCGGCGGTCGCCGCGGTCAACTACGCCGGGCTGTTGGGCGACAAATACAACAACCTCGCGCGCAAATATGCCCCGAAGGGCGCCGGTGCGGTGTTCACCTTCAGCCTCAAAGGGGGCTATGACGCCGGCGTCAACCTGGTGTCGAACCTGAAACTGTTCTCGCATCTCGCCAATGTCGGCGACACCCGCTCGCTGGTGATTCACCCCGCCTCGACCACCCACAGTCAGCTCGACGACGCCGCCAAGATCAAGTCGGGCGCTGCTCCCGATATGGTGCGGCTGTCGATCGGCATCGAAGACAAGGAAGATTTGATCGCGGATCTGGGGCAGGCGCTCGGCGCGTAAGGCGCGCGGTCCGGCACCATTGAAGGCGGCGTTAACCGTCGCGCCGGCATTAAGTGGTATGGAATCAGTTCTGTTGATTCGGAGCGGAACCATGCTGCGCTGGATGATGCCGTTGACGGTCGTGATGTTTGCGGTCGGGTCCGCCGCTGCCGCCGACCTGCCCGGATCCGGAGCGGCCGGTTACCGCAAAGCGCCGCACGCTCATGGTCGCGCAGCCCGGGTCGAGGAATCGGACGTTCTCTTCACGCCGACGGAAGAAAGCTTTCCCGACGTCTTTTTGGCGCCCCGAACGCCAATACTACCCGGATCAGCGACGCTTCCGGGCTACTACGGATCCAACCATTCCTATATCGATCAGGGCCCCTATTACGGCGGCCCCTATACCAGCTACTGGAACCGGCTGCCCTACGCCTGCGGCGTCTACGGCTACTGCTAGAACTTCCCGGGATTACGGCTTGGCGTGCATCGCGGCCTTGTCCTCACGCGCGAGCCTTGCATTGCGCTGGACCACCGAATAGGTCGCCAGCGCAAACACGATCACCAGCAGCTGCGCCGACAACGCTTCCAGCGTCGGATTCAATCCAATGGCGCCAAGCCATGCGGCGCTCTTCAGCTCGGTGAACGGCAGCAGCGCCTGTTCCTGGAACTCCTGCACCGCTTCGCCGATGAACTTGATCGCCATCGCGAACAGAAAGGCCGAGGTAATGATGAACAGCGGCCGCAGCGGGATCTTTTGCGCAATCAGGTTGATGAAATAGAACAACACCACGAGACCGACGGTCGCCGCCCCCAGTCCCGCGAATAGGCCGGCGCTCCAGCCGCCCTCGGTGGTGGCGAGCGCGTTGATGAACAGCACGGTTTCGGCGCCTTCGCGAAACACCGCGAGGAAGGCGAGCGCGCCCACCGCCCAGACGGTATCCTGCGCCAGCGCGTTGTCGGCCTTGTTCGCCAGGTATTGCTGCCAGCCACGCGGGTCCTGCTTCACCATCAACCAGCCGCTGACGTAAAGCATCAGGCCCGCGGCGACCAGAATAATGGCGCCTTCAAGCAGGTCGCTGTGTTCGCCCGAATTCAGGACCGCGAACAGCCAGGCGGCGACGATGCTCGCCGCGACAGCAGCCAGCGATCCGCCGTAGAGCGCCTGGATGCGATGGCCGGCGCCGACCTTGGTCAGATATCCGGCCAGCGCGGCGATCACCAGCATGGCTTCAAGCCCCTCGCGGAGCAGGATGACGGCGGCCTGGATGAATGCGGATGACATGGGTGAACCTGTGTTTGGTTCGTTTTATCCCCCAAACGCTTGAAGTAAAGCGGCAGCGCGTCACACAACTTTGTCAATCGGCGCGAAGCGGAAGAAAGTCCCGGAAAACTGGCCTTTATGCGTGCGCGCTGAAAATTAGAATAGTTCAATTCAGCCGGTTTGGGTGACAGGCCGAGCTACTTTACGCGCCGCCTGCTCGCGTTGCCGCCCCGCCAAACGTTCGGCCTGCAAGACCGCAAGCGTCAGAACCGCAATCGCGACCGCCTGATGGGCGAGCGCCAGATCCATCGGAACCTGATTGAGCAGCGTGAGAATGCCAAGCGTCGCCTGCAAGATGACGACAGCCGCAAGCCACAAGGCGCCGTTGACCATTGATCTTTCGGCCCGCGAGCGAACCGCATCGAGCGCATGAAGAACCGCCGTCGCCAGCAGCGCGTAGCCGACCATGCGATGCTCGAACTGAACCGTCAGCGTATTGTCGAACAGGTTGCGCCACCACGGCGTCTCAAAAAAAAGTCGCGCCGCGGAGGGGATCAACCCGCCGTCGATGTCCGGCCAGGTGTTGTAGATTTTGCCCGCGCGCAGACCGGCGACCAGCGCGCCAAGATAGAGCTGCAGGAACGTCAGCAGCAGCAGCGCCACGGACGTGATCCTGAGCCGCGAAGGTGCTGCCGACCGCGCTCTGCCCGACAGCCGGCGCACGGTCCAGACGATGCCCGCAAAGATCAGAAGCGCCAGCACAAGATGGGTGGCAAGGCGATACTGCGATACCTCGACCCGCTGCGAAAGTCCCGACGCCACCATCCACCAGCCGACCGCGCCCTGCAGCGCGCCGAGGCCGAAGATCAGCCACAACCGCCGCCGCAGTCCCGCGCCCGGAACCCCGCGCCACAGGAACCAGAGAAACGGCAGCAGGTAGGCAATGCCGATCACGCGTCCGAGCAGCCGGTGGCTCCATTCCCACCAGAAGATCGTCTTGAACTCATCGAGACTCATGCCGGCGTTAAGCTGGCGATATTGCGGAATGGTCTTGTAGGCGTCGAAAGCTTGCGTCCACTGCTCCTGACCGAGCGGCGGCAGCGCGCCGGTGACCGGCTTCCACTCGACGATCGAAAGCCCTGACTCGGTCAGACGCGTGGCGCCGCCCACCAGCACCATGATCGCGATCAGCGCGGCGATCGAGATCAGCCAGCCACGAACCAGGCGATCATATGGGGCTTGATATGCGGGAATTCCGGTCATCAACGCTGCGCTTGAATGAATTCGCGCGCACCTTATAGTCCGCCCCTTCCCGCGCGCAAGGCGCGCGCTGCCAGCGAGCCGCATAATTTCCGTCATGAGGATACGCACCCGCAAGTTCTTCGGAACCATCGCGTTATTGTTGCTGGTCGTCGTGTGGTCGCTCGCGGGAATGACCGTGGCGCAGCTGCCCTGGCTCGCGAACTCCGGGCTGTTGCAGGCCATCTTCTATGTGGTGGCCGGGATCGGATGGGTGCTGCCGGCGATGCCGATCATCAGCTGGATGTCGCGGCCGGATGCCTAAATCGACCCGCTTCGTGTCGGCCTCACCTGGGGAAATGCGGCGCCGGACAAAATCACCCGCATGACGCGCAGCGAGCGTTGCCGGCCGTCCCAACTGATGCGCGGAAGCGCATGCAGATTGCTCCGCCCCTCCGCCTCGACGACGCCTGGTATGGCGGATGCCGCGCTGGCGAAACCGGCCTGTTCAGCCATCACGGCATGTTGTCTGCGCCAGGATCCGCGGTCGCCAAACGGATAGGCGAAATGCCTGACGTCGCGTTGCAACGCGGCCTCCGCGACTGCCCTCCCCATCGTCATTTCGCGCAGCGCGGCCGCATCCTTCAAGTTCGACAGCGCGGGATAATTCACCGTGGCAGTTCCGAGCGTCACCAGCGGATCGGCCGCCAGCCTCGCCAGATCGATCCAGTCCATCGATGCCTCCCGCGACAATGCCGCGAGATCTACCGAGTAGCGCGTACAGAGATCATTGATCGCGGACGAAAGATCCGACGGCGCAAGCGAGCGCATCCATCCCCAGAGAAAATCATAGAGCTGATATTTTTCGGCCGTGCCTGCGATATCGAAGTGCTTCTCCTCGCGGCCCATCACAAGGCTCAGGCGATTCTCGCGCGCGATCACTTGTTCGAGTCCAAGCCACCAGGCCTCGCCGATACCGTCGGGGAACGCCGTCGGCACATACACGGTGAAGGGAACGCCATGTCGCGACAATACCGGATAGGCTGACGCCATCACGTCCTTATAACCGCCGTCGAAGGTCAGGCACGCAAACCGCCGCGGCGAAGCCAGCGTGACTGCTCTCCGGCAGACCTCATCCATTGAAATGATATCGTATTTCCAGCGCTTCAACGCCCGGATCGTTCGATCGAGAAATCTCGGCGTGATTTCGCGGGATTTGAGCGGTTGAAAACGCGCCGCGCGCCGCGGCCGGACGCGCTCAAACCGCAGAACCACGCCGGCACCGCCGGTCCCGCGCCGCTTCAGCCAGGCGCTACCGCTGAAATAAGCGAGTTCCAGCCTCAGGCTCGTCAAGAATCCGATGTCGGATAGCAACATCTCGCCTTTCAGCGCGTATTCCGCAAATGCGGACGCATTTTGCCGATGCTCGACTGACTTGCCGGGAGCGTTTTCACGCCGCCAACCGGTTTCCGCTCAGCCGGCATAATGCTCGGGCGCGGCGATCTCCACCTCGCCGCGGCCGCATTGTCATTACTCTTTGTTGACATTTCTTTGCAAAGGTCGGCCAAAGCTGAAAAATGCAAATAATTCCCTGAAGACAGGTTTCGCAATGACGATGGCTGCCGTGATCGAAAGCCGGACGGCAGATGCGCCAGCATGGTCGAAAACAAGTCGTATCGTCAGTGTCGATTTTCTCGATGACCTTGCCCAGGCCGAGACTATCTGGCGCGGCCTCGAAAGCCAGCAACATTTCTCCACGCCGTATCAGCGGTTCGATTTCCTCGGTCCGTGGCAACGGCGGGTTGGAGAACGCGAGGGCTTTCGCCCTTTTATCGTTGTTGCCCGTGACAGCGAAGCTCGGCCGCTGTTGTTGCTTCCGCTCGCACTCAGCCGGGTGCACGGCATTCGCATCGCGCGCTTCATGGGCGGCAAGCATGCGACCTTCAACATGGCGCTGTGGGACCGGAATTTTGCCGCGGAAGCGACCCGCGCCGATCTCGACGCGCTGATTTCGGCCATACGCGGGCGGGGCGCGGCGGATGTTCTGGCGTTTAACCAGCAGCCCGAGAGGTGGCAGGATCTGCCTAATCCGATGGCGCTGTTGCCGCGCCAGGCCTCGGTCAACGACTGTCCGCTGATGACGATGGTGGCGGGCGCGTCGCCCACCACGCGGGTGAGCCATTCCTTGCGCCGCCGCCTCAAGGGCAAGGAACGCAAGTTGAAGCTGCTGCCGGGCTATCGCTACCGCCTCGCCACCACCGACGCCGAGATCAAGCGGCTGCTCGATGCGTTCTTTCGGATCAAGCCGCTGCGGATGGCGGAACAGAAACTGCCCAACGTGTTCGCGGAAGCCGGCGTCGAGGATTTTATCCGCGACGCCTGCGTGGTGCCGCTGGCCAGCGGCGGTCACGTGATCGATATTCACGCGCTCGAATGCGACAATGAGGTCATCGCGATCTTCGCCGGCGTCGCCGACGGCCATCGTTTTTCGATGATGTTCAATACCTATACGATATCGGCCAACGCACGTCACAGCCCGGGCCTGATCCTGATCCGCGACATCGTCGACCATTACGCCGAGCGCGGGTACCGCTCACTCGATCTCGGGGTCGGATCGGACGATTACAAAAGGTTGTTCTGCAAAGGCGATGAGCCGCTGTTCGATTGCTTCATCCCGCTCAGCCCGCGCGGCACGGTCGCGGCGGCCGCCATGTCGGGCATCAACCGCGCCAAGCATCTGGTGAAGAAGACGCCGGCGCTTTTTCACATGGCGCAGAGGCTGCGAAGCGCTTGGCGCTGACGCATATTCGGCAAACCCCCACGCCCGGACTTGAGCCCGGGATTAGCAGATTCTATGCCGCCACCACCCGCGGGCCGGGGTCGACGGCATCGGAAGGCAGCACGGGCTTGCTGAGCATTGTCACCTCGCTGAAGCCGACCGCCCTGAGCTGATCGCACATCAGCGTGCGGGCGTCCGCGGCCATCGAGGCGTCCGGCACAACCACGGCCTGTGCCTGCGCCGTCAGCAGCTCCGCAGGCAGATCGGAGGCGGTGCCGGCGTCCAGCACCACATGATCATAGACCCGCAGCAACGCATCGATCGCAAGGCCGAGCCGCGGCGATTGCAGCAATCCACGGTCCGATCCCGGACGCCCGGCGTTCACGAGGTTAACCCGCGAAAGCCGATCCTTGGTGATGACTTGCGAAAAGGAGGCTTCGCCCAGCATCAATTCCGCCAGCCCCGGCGCATTCGAATCGACCGATACCGCCGAGATTGTCGGCGAAGCCGCCGCCAGATCGACGACGACGACTTTTGCATGGCGCGCGATCAGGCGCGCGATCGTCAAAGCCGTCAGTGTGATGCTTTCGTTCGAGGCGGAGCCGAGCACGGTAATCTTGCGCGCGGCCGCGCCGGCCTGGCGCAAATTGTCGGCAAGGCGCTCGATTTCGGTGAGCCCGGTCACGATCTCCGGCGCACTCGTGCTGGGGGCCGGTTCGGGATCCGCGGCGACAGGTGCAGGTGCCGGTGCGGGTGCGGGTGCGGCGTCCGCCGGCACGCGGACCGAAGCTGTTGCCGACGCCAAGGCGGCCACCGCGCGGGGCGCGGTCATGCGCAATAATTCGCCGGTTACGATCGCACCGGTGGAGAGCATCAGGGTTGCCAGCGTCGCGATCAGCACGATCGGCAGTTTCTTCGGATAGGCCGGGCTGTTGGAAACGCTGGCGCGGGAAATGATCCGACCGTCAGCCGGCGCGGCATCGATGTTCTCGCGGGTGTTGGCCTCGCGGTATTTCGCGAGGTAGGATTCCAGAAGGTCGCGCTGCGCCTTGGCTTCGCGCTCCAGCGCGCGAAGCTGGACATCCTGACCGTTGGTCGAACTCGCCTGCTTCTTCAACTGCTCAAGGCTTGCGCTCAGGCCCTCGACCCTGCCGCTGGCGATGCGCGAATCACTGTCCAGCGAGCGCGAGATCTTGCTGGCCTCCTCGCGAAGCTGCCGGTCGAGATCGGCAAGCTGCGCCTTCAGTTCCTTGATACGCGGATGTCCGTCAAGCAATGTCGACGACTGCTCGGCCAGTTGCCCGCGAAGCGTGACGCGCTGTTCCGACAATCGGCGGATCAATTCGGAATTGAGCACTTCCGAAGCCTCGATCGGCTTGCCGCTCTGGAGCATTTCGCGAATCAGCCGCGCCTTGGATTCCGCGTCGGACTTCAGCGCCCGCGCATTGTTCAATTGCGTGTTGAGCTCGCCCATCTGCTGGTTGGAGAGCGTGGTATTGTTGGTGCCGACAAAAAGGCTCGACTTCGAACGAAAATCCTCGACGCGGGACTCCGCGTCGGCAACCTTCTTGCGCAGATTTTCGATCTCGCCGGACAGCCAAAGGCTGGCTGATTTGGCCTGATCCTGCCGCGCGCCCTGCTGCAGCACCAGGTAGCCGTCGGCGATCGAATTGGCGACTCGCGCCGCCAGCTCCGGATCGCGCGACTGGAATTCGACGACAATGACCCGCGATTTATCGACCGCATAAGCGGTGAACCGGTCGTAATAGGCGTCCAGCACCCGCTCTTCGGGGGTCAGCGAAAACGGATCGCGGCCAATCCCGAGCAATGCGAGCAACGACTTCAGGGGTGAAAGCCCCTGCAGGACCGGATCGAATTCCGGCCGCTCCGCAAGCTTGTTCTTCTTGATGATTTCGCGCGCGAGATCGCGTGACAGCAGGAGCTGGACCTGACTGGTCACTGCCTCGGGATCGAGCGCGTTGCGCTCCTCGTTGCGCTCGCCATTGGGCCGCAGGAAGACATTTTCCCGCCCATCGATCAGGATGCGCGCTTCGGATTTGTATCGCGGCGTGACCAGATTGACGGCGGCGATCGAGAGCACGGCGGCGAGCACCGTCGGAACGATAATCCAGCCCCGCTTGCGCACCAGTGTCTGACCAATCGCCCGCAAATCCAGGTCACCGGATGCGGATGCGGCGGCCGCCTGGTAGGCGACGGGTGTAGGCTTGGAGACGTCCCTCTGGACCACTCCCCTGCCCTTACCTGCACGCCAGAACGCTAAACGCATCGCACACTCCCGCGGACGCCACGACTCTACTGAACCCGGGCGATTACACTCCATTAAGGTTGCCGCTGGGTTAATTCGGAAGATTCACTGCTGGCCGCGACCGAGCAATCACCACCGTCATGCTTTGTTAACCATGAATGTCCTTAATCGGAATCAATTATTGTCCGTGGGTTTTCCGATGCGAGGCGTACGCGCCCTACTAGTCTGTCTGCTCGCCGGGCTCACCCTGTCGGGCTGCATGCGTGCGACCGGTCCGGTCGCGAGCGCGCAGCCGCAAAGCGATCTCGACACCATGGCTTACGGCCAGCCTTACAGTTCAACGCCGGCAACCGCGGTGGCGGATTCCGGCGGCGCCATCAGCGCGCTTCGCGCCAGCTTCGCCGCCGCCCCGCGGGGCACTTACGCTCCAGCCTATGCCGCAGCACCGATGCCGGTGGCCCATGATACCGCCTACCGGCTGGATGCCGGCGACAAGCTCCGCGTCGTGGTCTACGGTCAGGAAGGCCTCACCAATACCTATGCGATCGACGCCGGCGGCTCCATCACCATGCCGCTGATCGGCGCGGTGCCGGCGCGCGGCCGGACGCCGGCGGGACTGGCCGCGGAGATCTCCGGCAAATTGCGCAACGGCTATATCCGCGACCCCTCGGTGGCGGTCGAGATCGAAGCCTACCGGCCGTTCTTCATCCTCGGCGAAGTCGCCGCCCCCGGCCAATATCCCTACGTGCCCAATATGAGCGTCGAAAGCGCGGTGGCGATTGCCGGCGGCTTCTCGCCCCGCGCCCGGCGCGACAGCGTGACGCTGACCCACACCGACAATGCCGGCCCAAGCCGCGCCGTGGTGCCGCTCGGCACCCCGCTCAGTCCCGGCGACACGGTGCTGGTCGGCGAGCGCTGGTTCTAGAGCGATGCCCGAGACCTCAGACCAGCCGCTTCGTATTCTGCATGTGGTGCGCGCGCCCGTTGGCGGAATCTTTCGTCACATTCTTGACCTTGCCAATGGACAGGCCGATCGCGGTCATCATGTCGGCATCGTCGCGGACAGCCTGACCGGCGGCGCGCGCGCCGAGGCGGCGCTGGCGGAGATTGCACCCCGCCTCAAGCTCGGCGTTCGACGTGTCGCCATTCACCGCGAACCCCATCCCGGCGATATTCTGATATGGGCACGTATCATGTACCTGATCTGGCGGCTGAAGCCGGACGTCGTGCACGGCCACGGCGCAAAAGCCGGCGCCTTCATCCGCATGAAAGCCCGCTCAAGGCGCTCCATTCGCGTCTACACGCCCCACGGCGGCTCGCTGCATTACCCGTTGAACACCTGGAAGGGCGCCGTCTACAGCCGCCTCGAACTAATCCTGATGGACAACACCGATCTGTTCCTGTTTGAAAGCGCCTTCGCGCGGAATACCTATCAGCGCACCATCGGCACCCCGACCCGGGGGCTGGTGCGTTGCGTGTTCAACGGGGTGACCGCCGACGAGTTCGATCCCGTGGTTCTGGCCCCTGACGCCACCGATCTCGTCTATGTCGGGGAATTCAGGCACATCAAGGGTGCAGACCTCCTGATCGACGCGGTGGCGCGGCTGCGCGCCGACGGCAAGCCGGTAACGCTGACGCTTGCCGGGGACGGCGAGGAGATCGGATCTCTCGAGGCGCAGGTCCGGAAACACAGCCTTGCGGAAGCGGTGCGCTTCATCGGCCACGTCAAGGCGCGTTACGGCTTTTCAAAGGGCAGACTGTTGGTGGTTCCATCGCGCGGGGATTCGATGCCCTACGTCGTGATCGAGGCCGCCGCGGCGGGAATTCCGATGGTCGCGGCCAATGTCGGCGGCATTCCCGAGATATTTGGAACCCATGCCGACGCTTTATTTGCCGCCAACACGGTCGGCGCGATGGCCGACGCCATCGAGACCGCGCTCGACGATCCCGCCGCCGTGCTGGCGCGCGCCAAATCCCTGCGCGAAAAAATCTTCATGCACTTCTCGCAGAGCGCCATGGTCGAAGGGGTCCTGACCGGCTACCGCGACGCGTTTGCAGACCGTTAACCGTTCTTTACCAACGATAACTGTTTGTTCCGATTTGTCCTCTAAGCCGGGAGGCGAGGAATTCCGCCTCGGCGCGCGCATGCCTAAATGCCTGTGCAAGAACGGACTTGGAAACAGTGGAACCGATCAACGCACGCTCCATGGTAGATGCCGCTGCTGCGGCCTCCGTTGCTGCCTCGGCGGATCGCCCTCCGATCGAACGGCGCCGCCGGCTGTCGCAGGCGGCCCTTGCCGTCACCAGCCAGAAGGTGGGTCGCGCTTATTCGCCGGTCGTGATCGCGGGGGCGGTTCGCGTCGCCGATTTCGTGCTGCTAAGTCTGATCGGTGTAGCGTTCTACGTCGGATACATGGTGCCGCTCAACGGCTTTCACTGGGAATATATCGCGGCCATTCTCGGGATGACCGCGACCGCAGTGATCTGCTTTCAGGCCTCCGACATCTACGACGTGCAGATATTTCGCGGCCAGCTCCGGCAGATGACGCGGATGATCTCATCCTGGGCGTTCGTGTTCCTGCTGTTCATCGGCGCATCCTTCTTCGCAAAACTCGGCGGCGAGATATCGCGGCTCTGGCTTTCGGCGTTTTTCATTTTCGGCCTCGCGGCACTTGTCGGCGAACGTCTGTTCCTTCGCGCGATGGTGCGCGGCTGGGCGCGCCAGGGCCGGCTTGACCGCCGCACCATCGTGGTCGGCGCCGACCAAAACGGTGAAAAGCTGATCGAAGCACTCAAGATCCAGGACAATTCCGACATCGATGTTCTCGGCGTATTCGACGACCGCAACGACGATCGCGCGCTCGATACCTGCGCGGGCAGCCCAAAACTCGGCAAGGTCGACGATATCGTCGAGTTCGCCCGGCGCACCCGCGTCGACCTCGTGCTGTTCGCGCTTCCGATCTCGGCCGAAACGCGCATCCTCGAAATGCTGAAGAAGTTGTGGGTGCTGCCGGTGGACATCAGGCTCTCCGCCCACACCAACAAGCTGCGTTTCCGTCCCCGCTCCTATTCCTATATCGGCAAGGTTCCCACCCTCGACGTGTTCGAGGCCCCGATCACCGACTGGGATCTGGTAATGAAGTGGATGTTCGACCACGTTGTCGGCGGCATCATCCTGCTGCTGGCCGCGCCGCTGATGGCGCTGATCGCGCTCGCGGTCAGGCTCGACAGTCCGGGTCCGGTGCTGTTCCGCCAGAAGCGCTTCGGGTTCAACAACGAACGCATCGACGTCTACAAGTTTCGCTCGCTGTACCACGATCAGGCCGATCCGCTGGCGGCGAAGGTCGTGACCAAGAACGACAGCCGCGTCACCCGCGTCGGGCGCTTCATCCGCAAGACCAGCCTCGACGAACTGCCGCAGCTCTTCAACGTGGTGTTCAAGAGCAATCTCTCGCTGGTCGGTCCTCGCCCGCACGCGGTGCAGGGCAAATTGCAGAGCCGGCTGTTCGACGAGGCGGTGGACGGATATTTCGCGCGTCACCGCGTCAAGCCCGGCATCACCGGCTGGGCCCAGATCAACGGCTGGCGCGGCGAGGTCGACAGCGAGGAGAAGATCCAGAAGCGCGTCGAATTCGACCTCTATTACATCGAGAACTGGTCGGTATTGTTTGATCTCTACATACTGCTCAAGACGCCTTTGGCGCTGCTGACGAAGAACGAGAACGCCTATTAGAATGGTGCGCCAAGACGTTGCGTACGGGTTGCGTAGGTTTGCGGGTGTGTAATGGCGTATGCGGCGACAGCCGGGGGCTTTCCTTCATCGGTGACATCCGCGCCGCGCGTGCTGGCGCTGCAGCGCGGGCTGGTGTGGCTGGTGGGTGCCAGCGGCGCGATCGTTTTCGTCGAGCCCAGCCCTTACGAGCTGATGACGCTCACCGCCGCCGTCATCTTCTTCGCCACCGGACTTCGGCTGCGGCTCGCCTTCATGCCGCTGCTGCTGCTGCTGTTCCTGATCAATATCGGCTATTCCATCGGCGCCGTTCCCTTCATGGACAAGCCCGAGGTCGCCAACTGGATCGCGACGTCATGGTATATGGCGGTCACGGTCATGTTCTTCGCCATGGTCATCTCCGAAGACACCGCCGCGCGGCTGGACATGCTTCGCCGCGGCCTGATCGTGGGCGGATTGATCGCGGCGACCTCGGCGCTCGCCGGCTACTTCAACCTCGTCCCCGGCGGGCATGACCTGCTCACCTTGTATGAGCGCGCCCGCGGAACCTTCAAGGATCCGAACGTGCTCGGCGCGTTCCTGATCCTTCCCGCCCTGTTCGCCCTGCAGAGCGTCGTCTCGGACGATTTCCGAAAATCGTTCCGCAGCGCGATCGCGCTCGGCATCATGGCGCTCGCCATCCTGCTGGCGTTTTCGCGGGCGGCCTGGGGCGGACTTGCCGTCACCTCGGCCTTCATGCTGGCGCTGATGGTCCTGACCAGCCGGTCGACCACGCAGCGTTCGCGCATCGTGGTGATCTCGGTCGTCGCCGCCGTCGTCGCGGTCATGCTGATCGCCGTGCTGTTGTCATTCGACCAGATCGGCGAAATGTTCAGGCAGCGCGCGAGCTTCGACCAAAGCTATGACGAAGGCCGTTTTGGCCGGTTCGGGCGGCATATTCTCGGCGCCGACATGGCGCTGGACCTGCCGTTCGGCATTGGACCGCTGCAGTTCCACAATTACTTTCCCGAGGATACCCACAATTCCTACCTGAACGCCTTCATGTCCGGCGGCTGGATCGCCGGCGTCTGCTATCCGGCGCTGGTTTTTGTCACGGTCATTCTGGGATTTCGCCACGTCTTCGTAACCGTGCCCTGGCAACGCGCCTATCTTGCGGTCTTCGCGGCGTTTCTCGGCACCGTCGGCGAAAGCTTCATTATCGACACCGATCACTGGCGCCACTTCTGGATGATGCTGGGCGCGATGTGGGGCATGTTCGCCGCTGCGCAACGCTACAAGGCGGATCCAGAGCCCGCGATTACCGCGTCCGAGCCGGCTTTGTAGCGGATCCGGACCGCCGACGCGGCCAGATCGTTACGTATCTAGTTCTCGACGGCGAAGGTGATGCCGGCATGATCGACCAGCCGTTTGATCAGGCGCTGGCCAAGTGCAGCGCCCGGGGTCCAGATGCCGCCTTTGACGTCGGGCGCCTCGCGCAGGCCGATCGCAGATTCCGCAATCATCTTCGAGGTCGAGCCATAACCGGGATCGCGGTCGCCGCGCACCGCGACACGCACCTGACGTCCATCCGGCGCGAGGCCGACAAACAGCAGATCGTAGTGGCCTGACTCGCGTTCTTCCTTCGACGGGCCCTCGCCGGGTTTCGGCCCGCCGCTACCCATCTTCTCCGACGTGTTGGCCGCGAGGATGCGCCGGGCCTTCTCTTCGCCCTCCTCGCCCGGGCCGGTCAGCATCATCTCGTCATAGACAAAATCCCGGCCATAGGGAAAACCCAAGAGCATGTTGGATCGGTGCACGTTCCGGGTGTTGATGTTCGCCATCACGAAAGGCGTCGTCCACGATGCCAGGTCCTCGTCGTAGAGCGGCTTGTTGCCGGGCGGCTGCCTTGGGCCCTCAAAGCCCGGCGTCAATGCGAACGGACTTCGCAACAGCGCCACGAGGCTGTGGTCGTTGGCCGCGGCAGAGAACATTGCTTTCATGCTTGCCGCGGTGCCGCCCGACAGCGTGCCCTTCATGACGCGGACCCGGCCCTTGATCCGGCTGACCGGCGCACCCAGCAGCTTTTTCGCGGTCTCCTGGCAAAAGAAAACTCCCAGCTCGAACGGGATCGAATCGTAGCCGCAGGAAAACAGGATGCGGGCGCCCGTCGACTGTGCGGTGGCCTCATGCGCATCGATCATCTGGCGCATCCAGATCGGCTCGCCGCAGAGGTCGACATAGTCGGTGCCGCTGGAGGCGCAGGCCGCCAGCAGGTCCGAGCCATAATACTGATAGGGACCAACCGTCGTCAGCACCAGATTGGCCTGATCGACCATCGCCTTCAGCGACACCGGATCTCCGGCATCGGCGGCAATCAGGGGAATATCGGCCGGCGCGCCGATCTCGTCGCGCACCGAAGCAAGCTTGTCGAGACTGCGTCCGGCCATCGCCCATTTCGGCGTACCCTTGCCGACGTAATGCGCCGCCAGATATTCGGCGACGAGCCGGCCGGTGAAGCCGGTGGCGCCATAGACAACGATGTCGAACTTCGACGAGGACTTCATAGTCAATTCCCTGAGGTGCGAAACGGAAAGGTTTGAATGCGCGCCTGTGTTGGCTATTTGTTGGCGTAGGAAACGCTCATGCCGGCGCGCACGTCGCTCTGGATACCGTAGGGGGCGATCGGATAGCGCAAGCCGTTCCTCGCCAATGCCTTCATGCCCGCGATCGCCTTGGCCAGATGCGAAGGCTGCAGCGCCATCAGCATCTCCTCATCCGGCACGCCGCCATAGCGCCGCTCCGCATAGCACGGCAGCGACAGGCTGGGCTCGCCGGTCTTAAGCGCCCTTCCCCATGAATTGGCGCAGGCGGTCTCGCCGACCACACCCCATTCGAATTTCTTGTAGCCGGTCCACTGCAGTCCGTTGATCAGGATGATCATCTGGCCGGGCGTCGCATAGACCAGACAAATGTCCGGCGGATTGAGCCGGCCGCTGGCAAGCGGAGATACCACCATCGCCTGGTATTTGCCGAAGGGGACGACATCAAGCGCCGCCTGGCGTTTGCTAGCGTCCTCGGCATTCTCATGCCAGACGCCGACATAGCCCTGGCCGGCCAGCCACTTCTCGTCCTGTGGCGCGAGCCCGATCACCGCGCGGCACTGTGCGCCGACGAGATCGTCTGCCGTGATGCCTACGGTCCAGCCCAGCCGCGAGGCCATGCTGACGATCTGGTCGGTGGTGTGAACCGCCGTCGGCCGCCGGAGTTTCGGTATCGCCGCCATCTCGTCTCCGCTTGCGAACATCTTCAGGCCGATCACTGTGGTCTTGAGGCGCAACAGGCTGTTCAGATCCGCCACCATGCCGGTTAAATCGAACTGTTCGGGTGGGGTTTGCTGTTGCATGGCATCAACTCCGAGATCGGCGGGCCGGTGCGCCCGCTGCACTGATCCTAGCCCGATTGGCCGCCGGTGGCGACCGGCGGTTCTAATTCTGGCCGGGCCCCGGCAGCAAGGCATCGATCTTGCCGGTCGCCCGGTAAGCGGCGAGACCGATCCATTCGCGCACGGCCATGTCGGTGCGCGCCAATCCCTCGATCGCAATCTTCGAAAATGCCAGGAGATCGTCAGGCCCGCCGACCCACCAGTCGACCGGATAGGGCTCCACGGCAAATCCCGCCTTGCGAAACAGGCCGACGGATCGCGGCATATGGAAGGCCGAAGTCACCAGCAGCCAACGCTCGCCGTCTTTCGGCGCCACCAGCGCCCTGGAGAATTCGGCGTTCTCCTGGGTGTTGCGCGAGCGCCGTTCCATGATCAGCCGCGATTTGGCGATGCCGAGGCTTTCGAAAACGGCGCCGGCGAAATCGGCCTCCCTGGCGTCACCGGAAATCAGGTTGGCGCTGCCTCCGGAAAACACGATACGCGCCTTCGGATATCGCAACGCGAGCGCGGCGGCGGCGATGATGCGATCGGGTGCGCTGCGAATCACCGGCGCGCCGTGCGCGGCCGAAATTTCGGCTTCGATGGATGCTCCGAGGACGATGATGCCGTCCGGCGCCCCCCGCGAGGCATCCCATGGCGGAAAGCGCTGCTCGAGAGGATAGAGCAGCAGGTTTCCGAGCGGCGAAAACCCGCAGATCGCAAGCAGGACCAGCGAGGCGATCACAAGCTTGCGGCCCGGCGACTTCCATCGCGTCGCCAGCAAAATCGCGCCGAGCACGCCGGCGCCGATCAGAAAATTCACCGGCAACAGCATGATGCCCAGCGTTTTGGAGAGGAAAAAAAACACGAGAGACCTCTTGGAATGTCTGGTACAGCGTCATACTCGACCGCTGCCCCAACAAGAAGCCCCGTCATGACGCATCATCACCTGCATTCCAGCCCCGAGACCTGCCACTGGGGCTTCTTCGAGGCCAAGCTGAAGCCGGTACTCACCATCGCCAGCGGTGATGAGGTCACCATCGACACCATCAGCGGCGGCCCCGAGGTGGTGCCGGACCGCAGCCGGTTTCACGTCCCGCCTGAACTCGCCGCCGTTCATGCCAGGAACGAGCGGATGGTGCCCGGACATATCCTGACCGGTCCGGTCGCCGTCACGGGCGCAGCGCCCGGCGACGTGTTGGAAGTCGAAATCCTGGACGTCAGGCTCCGCCAGGACTGGGGCTACAATCTGATCCGGCCGCTGGCCGGCACGTTGCCGGACGATTTCCACCAGGCCCGACTCATGAATATCCCGCTCGACAAGGCGCGGATGGTGGGCCGGCTGCCGTGGGGACTTGATCTGCCGCTGGCGCCGTTTTTCGGCGTGATGGGCGTGGCGCCGCCGCCGGCCTGGGGGCGCATCACCTCGCTGATCCCGCGCGCGATGGGTGGCAACCTCGACAACAAGGAACTGACGCCGGGTGCGAAGCTGTATTTGCCGGTGTTCGTGCCGGGCGCCCTGTTTTCCTGCGGTGACGGCCACGGCGTCCAGGGCGACGGCGAAGTCTGCGTCACCGCGATCGAGACCGCGCTGCAGGGACGTTTCAGACTGACGCTGCGCAAGGATTTGCGGCTCGACTATCCCCGCGCCGAGACACCGACGCACTACATGACGATGGCGATGGATCCCGATCTCGATCAGTGCGTGGTGCGGGCGCTGCGCGACATGATCGTGCTGCTCGGCGAAAAGCGGAACCTGTCGCGCGAAGATGCCTACACCCTCTGCAGCCTGGCCGCCGACCTGCGGGTGACCCAGACCGTCAATGGTTCCAAGGGAATCCATTGCATGATCGCGAAGGCGGTCGTTCATGGGTAAGACTCGCTTAAAATGCCGCGAACTCACTTGCGGCACCGCCCCTTAAAGCCATTGGCTTGGGTCCACCGACCACGTACCGTGCGGTTGCGCCGGTTCGCCACGACAGGAGATGGGAACGAGATGGAGAGACGCCTCGCAGCCATCGTCTGTGCTGACGTCGCCGGTTACTCGCGCATGATGGGTGCCGACGAGGCCGGAACCCACGCCGCGTTCAAGGCCCATCGAAGCGCGATATACCCGATCATTCTCAATCACGGCGGCCGGATCGTGAAGAACACCGGCGACGGTTTTTTGCTCGAATTTCCGAGCATCGTGGGGGCCGTCGAGTCGTCCATCGCGATGCAGGCGCTGATGGCGGAACGGAACAACCACCTCCCCGCGGACCGGGTCATGCAATTCCGTCTGGGCGTCCACATGGGAGATGTGATGGCCGACGAAGAGGACGTCTTCGGGGATGACGTAAACATCGCCGTCCGGCTCGAAACGGTCGCTACGCCCGGCGGCGTGGCGGTTTCAGCCAAGGCCTATGGCGAGGCCAGCAGGCATCTCAGCGTCTCGCTTGTCGATGCCGGCAGTTACCGTTTCAAGAACATCGAACAGCCGGTAGGCGTCTGGACCTGGGAGCCTGGCGGCTCCGACACCCGCAGCCCCGAACGCAAAGATACATGGGACCTGCCTGCGCAATATCGCACGGCGATCGTGGGGGTCCTTCCCTTTGTCAATCTCAGTGGTAGCGCTGACGAGTATTTTTCTGACGGCCTCACGGAAGACTTGATCCACGCGCTGTCGCTGCAGTCATTTTATCGGGTACTGAGCAGAAACGCGACTTTCTCGTTCAAGGGCAAGAACCTGAGCACGCGCCTGATCGCGCGGGAGATTGACGCGACCTACCTGATCCAGGGTTCGGTACGGCGTGCCGGAACCAAGATTCGAAGTCACGGCCGAGCTGATTGCCCCGGAAAAAGGCGAACAATTATGGACCGGTCGATATGACCGGGACATCGACGATCTGTTCGCGATGCAGGATGAAATCACCACCAGCCTGTGCGCGGCATTGGCCCCGGAGATCTATCGGGCGGAAGCTTCGGCCCCCATCCGGTCATCGTCCATCGTTCTGACCGCATGGGACCGGTTCTTGAGAGGACTTTCTCACTATTACCGGCAGACCAAGGCGGATTTTGAAGCTTCGATCGCGCTGTTCAGGGAGGCGATCGCGCTCGATCCGTCGCTTTCGATTGCGCGGGCCTATCTCGCCACCATTCTGTTGCAGGGCGTGCACTTTGGATGGATCCGAAGCACCCGCGAGTTGTGGGCCGAGGCAATGAGCCTGGCGGAGAGCAGTGTCAGGCTTGACCCGCGCTCGTCTTTCGCCTTTGCAATCCTGTCCTATGTGCACGCGTTGGAGGGGCATTACGAGGCGGCGCTCGACGCCGGAAAACGAGCGGTCGAGCTCAACCCGTATGACATGGGCGCCCGCGGCGTGCTTGGCTTCTGTCATTTCGTTATCGGCGAACATCGACAGGCCATCGAGTTATTTTCAACGGCCGTGCAGCGCGGCAACAGCGACCCCAGATTTCAATGGGGGGCGCTGAACGCGTTCAGTCACTATCTTCTCGGACAATACGACGCTTCGCTGTCGTGGTCGCGCGAAGCCCTTTATTTGAATCCCAATCATCTTCAGGTGCTTGCGATACGGGCGGCGGCTCTGGCGCAACTCGGACGAACCGAGGAAGCGGCAAAGGCGGCCGAGGTCCTGCTAAGCAGCTATCCAACCCTGACTGTTGAGCGGCACCTCAGGAATTTCCGGTGGAAATCTCCGGCCGATACCGCCCATTACCGGGACGGACTTTTGAAGGCCGGCGTACCCCTGAGCAAATTGCGTCTCGTCGAGCGTGTTTCGAAGCGCACGGCCTAGGTGCGCTCGGTGCGCGCCGGAAGCGTTCAAGCGCTTCCGGCCAAGCCAAAACCCCACCAATTGCTGCGAGCCGTCTGTTGACACAGATTTGGATTCCGCCAAAACTCCGATGCATCCTGAGGTAGTGCGACGGTTTCAAATTCGTTTTTCAAAACCTTCATTCGCTTCATATCGAGACGAGTCACTCGCATCATTCGACGGTTTTTGAGGATTCAGCTCCATGCAAATCGAACGCGCTGGTCCAGCTTCAAGCGACGCCTCCGCCGGGCAGATCGCCGTTTCGCCCGATAATCCGTGCCCCTTCCTGCGCGCGCTTGTGGCGGGCGGTTTTGTCGGCGGCCACATCGTGCCGCTGGCCACGCTCTCCCATGCCGTCGAGGCGGCGACCGGTGAACGGGGGCTGGCGGGAAGACTGGCCGGCGTGAAGACCTACCTGGTTGCCCTGATCGCGAACGGCCTCGGTCCCCTGCGCCTGTTGCGGAGCTGGTGGTCCGGCGCAGTGCTCGACGAACTGCGCGATGGTCCGCTGGACAAGCATGGCGTCGGTTCGCGCATCCTTGATGCGACCGCCCATGTGAACGAGACCGAAATTGAACGCCTTACCGGATTCGGCAGCAACTACAGGGATCCGTGGGGCAAAGTCGAGCGCGGCCTGACGGCGGGCGAAATCACGGCCTACATGAACGCGAATTTCGAACGCGCCAGCGACAAGAGGCGATGGTTTGACCGCAAGCTGATGGACGGCGAATGGCCGGTTCTGCTGAACATCATGGGCAAGGGTGACGGCGAGCAACGCTACCTCAGCGTGGCCGAGGTCCGGACCCTGTTCGCCGATCGGCTGTTGCCCGAGCGGATCGCCGCGCGCCTGACGTCACCGCCGGCATCCGCGCCACGCGCTGTTGTCGTGCTCGGCAAAGTCGCGCTGGTCGCGGCGGCCTTTGGCCTTGCGGTGATCGTGGCGATCGCGGAGTTTCCCGACCAGCTGCAGAAAATCCTGCCGCCGCTGGCGCAACTGCTGCCGCCTCCCTTGCCGGAGCCTGCGCCAATCAAAGAAGCGCATTGGCTCGACCAGAACTGGTCGATGGAGGACCGGCACTGGTTCCACCACGCCAGCCAGGGCACCGTGACTTTCCCTGTGCCCTACGCATTATTCGTCGCGCTGGAACGGCCGGGCATTCACCTGCTCACCGAACCGGGCCTGCTGAAGGACAGCGATTATCTCGAGCGGTTCGGCTTTCTTCCAAGCCCGAAGACCATCCATACCGACGAAGCAACCTTGCATCGCTTCGGCTATCACGCGTCCGACGCCAGGACTGAGCCGGCACCGGCATCCGTCGCAGGGTTGAAACCGACGCCAGCCGAGAATTTCGATGGCCTGCCGGTCGGTTTCGCGCGAATGCCCGGCGCCCCCGACCCCACGACCGGCCAGCCTCAGCCCGACATGATCGGGCTGACCTGCGCGGCCTGTCACACCGGGCACATCAACTACAAGGGCGTCAGCGTGCGCTTTGATGGCGGCCCGGGGATGGTGGACCTGCTGAAACTCGAACTGGCGACCGGCCAGTCGATTTTGTCCACGCTGTACCTGCCCGGACGGTTCAAACGCTTCGCCGCCCGCGTGCTCGGTCCCGACGCAACTCCGGCCGAACGCGACGAGCTCAAGAAAACCCTCGCGAGGGGCGGCGAGCTGGTGCTCGGCCAGGTCAAGGCGCTGAAGAAGGCGCTTGGGGACAAGCACCAGACCGATACCGAGGAAGGCTACGGGCGGCTGGATGCGCTGAACCGGATCGGCAATCAGGTTTTCGCCACCGACATGGCGATGAGCGGTCTGCCGGAATTTGAAAAGAACCTGCACGCCAGGGACGCGCCGGTCAGTTTTCCGCCGATCTGGACAGTGCCGTGGCTTTCGTGGGCGCAATACGACGCCTCGATCGGGCAGCCGTTGATCCGCAACGCCGGCGAGGCGCTCGGGGTTTCGGCACGGCTCAACCTTTCGCCCGACGCTCCCAGGGAGTCGCTGTTCCGCTCCTCGGTTGCGCTCGAGAATCTGCTGCGCATCGAAGATATGCTGCGCGGCCCTAATCCCTTTGGCCAAAACCCCAAAGGCTTCGGCGGATTGCAGCCGCCGAAATGGCCGTCGCAAATCTTCTCCAACGACCCCGCATGGAAGATCGATACGGAGCGCGTATCGAAGGGCCGGGCGATCTATGCCGATATCTGCGTCGAGTGCCACCTTGGACCGGTCAACGATCCCGTGTTCGACGCACAATTCCCGGACAAGAGTGTCTGGAAACCGGAGCACTGGGACGCCAATGGTCCGGTGTTGAAGCCGGTACAAAAACCCGTGGAGGTGATGGGCACCGACCCGGCGCAGGCCAACGTGCTGGTATCACGCAAGGTCGATCTGCCCGGCTTCCTGGATTTGCAGCCTGCGCGCGATATGCAGCCCGCGGCCGACGCTGGCAGGGTTTCCGAATGCACCGATCTGCCTCTCCCCTCCACCTATTCCTCGACGGAAATGCCGTATGCGATCGCCTTGATGACCGTCGTGGAGCTGGTCAGCAGAAAATGGCTGGAGGATAACCACGTTTCGGAAGCCAATCAGAAACAGCTCTGGGGTTTCCGAAAAAACTGTCCCAACCCCGGGAAGGACCTGCACTATCGCGCCCGTCCGCTGAACGGCGTGTGGGCGACCGCGCCTTATCTTCACAACGGTTCGGTTCCCTCGCTCTGGTGGATGCTGATGCCCGCGGCGCAGCGCCCCAAGCAATTCTGCATGGGCTTTCGCGACTACGATCCGCAGCAGGTCGGCTTTCGCGTCGAGGCCGGCGAAGTGCCAAAGTGCAGGAATGGCGAAACCCTGTTCTCCGCGACGCCCCCCGGCTCGCCGGTCGACGGCAACAGCAATCTCGGTCACTCGCTCGAGGCACCGCCGGGTGAAGGCCCGCACGAGCATAAAAAGGGGGTCATCGGCCGCCTGCTGAGCGATGAGGAACGCAAGGACCTGATCGAATACTTGAAGACGCTATAGAATGAGGACGCATCGCAGGTTGCCGTCGCGCGGGGAATTGAACGCTTACCCTTGCGGACCAAAATGTCGTCGGCGATGATGCCGGGTTTCCAACGCCACGTTGCAGAAGATGAACACCGCGAAGGATGTCATTCAATTGTGGCTGAGGGCCGCGGTGTGGTGCGCCTTGTCTGCCCTGGCGTCAAATCCCTCTGCCGCGACGGCGGAGCCAACGGCTAGCGATGCCGGTATCGATCACGGCAGCAGAATAGCATTCCTTTCCGAGCCGCGCGATGGAGCGAGCCGACCCGCCGAAGAGCCTCCGCCCGCCGCGCCCCAGGACGAAAACAACAGCTTTGATGGAGCATGGACCTTCACCAGCGCCGGATGCCGGGGCACTGGATCCTTGCCCGCAAGGATCGTCAGCGGAAAGATCATCATCAGGGGTGGCAGCGGACAGGTCGATCCGGATGGCACGCTGCATTCGGTCGGCGCCGGCAACGGCATGACTGTGACCGCCGTCGGGCAATTGTCAGGAAATACGGGGTCCGGAACATTCAACCGATCCGACGGCTGTATCGGCGGCTGGATCGCCATCAAACACTAGAGCGCCGGTTCTGATTGAATCAGAACCGGCGCTCCAGTCTCTTATTTTGACGCGTTTTCTTGACGCGAACCGGTTGCCACTTCGCTCGAAAACGCTCTGGGACAGCCGTCGTCATTGCAAGCGTCCTGCCCTCGCCGGCCGCGCTCTAATTCGTGGTGCCGCTGGCCTTGGTCCGCTTCGCCGCAGTGTCCTTCGAAACAGGCTTTGGCGTCTCAACGGCGCGTGCGGCGCCCCAGGGGTCGGCGGGTGGCTGGTCGGGAATGTTGCCGAGCGAATGCTTATAGGCCTTTTCGGCCGACTTCTCGGCCTCGATCTGCGACGGTGACTTGGGCGGGTCTTGCGGTGCGGCAGGGGCGCCTTTTTGCGCGTAAGCGGGCCCGGCCACCAACAACGCGATCATGGCTGCGGCGCGAAGAACTCTCATGCATAGCTCCCTCATTCGAATCCTACATATCACCGGCTTGCGCGCGGCGCCAACAGCTCACCTTCGCTGTGGCCTCAGGCGCTTTTCTCAGCCTGCGCAACCGGCCATTTCAGAGCGGACGGAACCCGCCATTGAACCACCGCCAGCAATGCGACCGATCGGGATTGCAGCACCTATCCGCACCGCCGAATCGTTCGGTGCGCGGCGCAAATTCTTACCGGGTGATGACGGTATCATAGTAGCCGATTGACCCATGCCCACCCTGATCCAGCGATGGCAAATATTATCTTAAACATAAGGCGATAACGTTAGGCATTTTTAGGGAGGAATTTGCATGACGTTCGAATGGACAGGCCGGCGTTTCCCTCTTGCGCGGCTGAACCTCGGGCCCAAGGCTGTCATGAGTGCGGCGCTGCTGATCGCAATCAATACCGCGCTGTTGGTCGGGGCCGGTTACTGGTCGTTGACACGCGACTTCGATGTCCGCGCGGAGCGCGATATCGACCTCAGCCTGCGCACGCTCAGCCTGGCGTTTGGCGAAGCCTTCCAGGATGCGAAGATCACCATTCGCGACGGCGTCGTTGACCGCGTTGAAATTCCAAAAATGCCCGAATTTGCCGACCACCGGATCGTCGACCGGGCAACTTCATATGTCGGAGGCAACGCCACGCTGTTCGTCTACGACGACGCGTCGCAGCAATTCGTGCGCCGAACCACCAACGTCAAAAAGGAAAATGGTGATCGGGCGGTTGGCACGCAGCTCGCGGCGGACCATCCGGGGCAAGCCATGCTTCGTCGCGGTCAGGCCTACAAGGGACCGGCGATGCTGTTCGGGCGTCGTTTCTACACCGCCTATCAGCCGGTGTTTGATCCCGCGGGCAAGGTGATCGGCATCGTCTATGTCGGCATTCCAACGGCGCAGCTCGACGCGATGCTGTGGCAGGCGATCGGCGCGATGGCAATTGCAGCCGGCATTGCCGCGCTGCTCGCGCTTGTGATGACGATGGCGCTGGTTCGCCGCGTTACCAAGCCGCTGCGGACCGTGGCGGAGACCCTGACCGTGCTCGCCGAAGGAAGGACGGACGTCGAGGTTCAGCATGCCGATCGCCACGACGAAATCGGTGTCATCGCCCGGACCGTCGACGTCTTCAAGAACAACCGCATCGAGCGCCGCCAACTCGAGGCCGAGCGCCTCAGCGCCCAAAAGCAGGCAACGGAGCAACGCAAAGCCGAGCTCGATCAGTTTGTCGAGGCTTTCCGCACCAAAATCGGCGGCATTATCGAGCAGGTCCTGAATTCGTCGGGGCAATTTGAAAGGGATGCCCAAACGCTTTCGGTGACCGCGCATTCGACGGCGGAGATGTCCGGCCTGTCCGCCGATGCGTCACGACAGGCTTCCGAGCACGTCCGCAGCGCCGCGACCGCATCGAACGAGCTGTCCCAGTCGATCGTCGAGATCAGCCGCCGGGTCCAGGATTCCAACGGCATTGCCGCCGAGGCGGTCAAGCAGGCCGATGCAACGGATCAGCGGATGGCGGAACTGACGGCGGCCGGCGACCGCATCGGGGACGTGGTGAAGCTGATCACGTCGATTGCGGAACAGACCAATCTGCTCGCGCTCAACGCCACCATCGAGGCCGCCCGCGCCGGCGATGCCGGCCGCGGTTTTGCGGTGGTCGCCCAGGAGGTCAAGAACCTGGCGGGGCAGACCGCCAAGGCCACCGACGAGATCAGCGCGCACATCGTCAACATGCAGCGCGCCACCGGCGAGTCCGTGGATGCGATCAAGGCCATCGGGCAGACGATCGAGCGCATCAGCGAGATCACGACCTCGATTTCCTCTGCTGTCGAGGAGCAGGGCACCGCGACCCAAAGCATCGCGCAGGGGGTCCAGGCTGCCGCCGGCGGCACCCTCGAAGTCGCCGAAAACATCGAGCGCGTCGCGCGCGGCGCCGGAGAGACCGAGACGACGTCGGGTCAGATGCTGAAATCGGCCCATGCGCTGTCCGAGGTGAGCATCCACCTCAGGGACGAGGTCGAGAAATTCCTGGACAGCGTTCGGGCGGCGTGACCTGAGGCTGGGATCCCTCCGTTGCTCCACGCGGAGCCTGCCGTATCGCGCAGTGACGGCAGCGCTTGCTTGACGCTCGGCGCAGACGGGAATTTGAAAACTGAGGCCGCCCGCGAACCACCCGGCGTTTGAGTCCGCAAGAAAACGACGCCTCCGGCCGAAACATGCTAGGCTTCAGCCGCGCAGTCGATCAGCCCGCGAGACGGAGCGCTTGAGCCAAATGCGAAAGATGGGTCTCAAAGCCGTGGCGGCGATTTTGACGATCGGAAGGCGCTCAAAGAAGCATGTCGACTGGACCTTGGCGATCGCGATATTCTCGACGATTGTCACCGTTGCCCTGATCGCGCTTTATTTCCTGCAGGACAGCACGGACTTTCGGTAGCCTTCGCGCGGGGTGGATAGGCCGAACGGTCAGCTCGACAACACCGCTCACCGTCGGTGAGGCCGCCTGAGTATCGTACTTGGCCGATGCACGCCTTGGCCTCCTAATGACCAGCTTTGAGGCATCGTTCCCTGCCTCGGCGGCAACGTTCATGGCGGCGGTCATCTCATCAAGCACCACCTTGTAGTCGCCGGCGGCTTCCTCCAGACCCACTTCCTTCTTTTCAGGAGAGGCATCTTGCAGCCGTGCCGGCTCGATGGCCCTGTGATCGAACCGCACCCGCTCAAGTTTCTCGCCGACAAACCAGGCGCAAAGCACGCCCGTTACCTTGTCGTCATCGAAGATATCCGTGTTGACCGCATCCACCGTCATGACGGGGCCACCGGATTTCAGCACCACGAGATCGCCCGACTTGATAACGCTCATTGGTTAACCCACAGTCAGTGCGGCGAATTGCGTTCAATCAAACTGCAAGCATAACAAGTCGTCGCTACTTTTTCACCGGCGCGGATGGGGACACGCTGTTCGGCGCGCTCATCTCGCGATAGGCACGCCTGCATTTTTGATTGGCGTCGCGTGACCAAGATAACGCGCGAGCCCACGCGGAACTGCGGCGCCCAAATTGATTGGCGCGGCCCCCGCGTCGTATAATTTTCACTTAGACTACCACGAGGAACTGATTCGCGGCACGAACATTGCTTCAAACGAGCTGGCTGGAAAACTCAGGAGTGCGGCATGAAACGCCTCGTCCTTTGTACAGCGTTCGGTTGCTTGATGAGCGTAGCGAGTGCACGTGATCTCGGGCAATGGGAAGGAACCAATCCGCAGATACGCGAATGGTTCCAGGCCTTGATGCAGCCTGATAACCCGCGGTCTCGTGTTGCGGCGAAGCCGATGCTTATTGGGCGGATTCGTTCGAAGTCGACGGCGACAAATATGTTGCCATCATCACCAACTCCCGGCCGGACGAGCCGCTCCGCCGCAAAGACATCGACGTCGGAACGAGGTTCCTCATCCCGAACCACAAGCTGAAATACGACCAGTCGAATCCGACCGGCCACGGCATCATTTTCCTGAGCAGGGGCGACTACGTGTACTGCTACGTCGCGCCCGGCGGCGTCTGATTTTGGCGCAGGGAATGCCGCGCAGCAGGGGATCGCCGGATTCCCCCTGTGATTGCGGTGAGGTGATTGGTCGGAGCGAGAGGATTTGAACCTCCGAGCCCTAGTCTCCCGGACTGAGCACCAGGCCAACTTAGCCTCACGAGACTAAACGTCCCGGAAGGTGTTGCAGGCTTGGGCAGATCATGTCGACGGATTAGTCAATGCCGCGCCAGTTGCCAGTAGCGTGGTGCGGATCCGGTGGGCGGCCCTCTCCTGCCCCAACCATACGACGAAAACAAAGCCCACCTCGCCGATTTCAGCTCATGGCACGAAGTGATTGTATTGGGTGCGGCGCGGCGACACGGAGCCGCTGATAAGCCAGTTCAGCGATGGCGCGATCGGCTGGTTGCAAAGAAATAAGTGGTTGCGCCCGAGCCCATAGTGCGACCTGTCGTCATCGAAACAACCGCGATCCGTAGAATTTCCTTGAGCGTAAGGTTACGGTGCTGTCGACCGGGGTGAACGCCCTTGACACAGCTAAGACGCGAGTGCGGAATTCGGCTCCGCAATACCGATTATTGGTCATTTTATTTGGTCATTAGGGGCCTGCTCAATGAGCATAGTTACGAAACTCAAATCGATGCTGACCGATGTACCAGAATCGCCAGAACTTAGCGGGCCACAGGCCGACTTAAAGTCGCGGCTTGCTGCGAAGGGCGACTATTGGTACGGCCCCCATGCGCCGAGCGAGGTCAACGCGCTTGCCATCATTGCGAGCAATAAGATCGTAATGCGACGCTATATAAAGTCCATGGGATTGCGTTTGCCAGAACCTATTATGACGCCCTCACCCTGGATGAAATCAACTTTGCGAGCCTTCCAGAGCGGGTCGTCATCAAGCCAAACAACGGATGGAACAGCGATGCCGTTATGGTGATAGACGGAGAACGGGAATTAATATCAGGCGCGAGAGTGCGCCGCGCCGCATTACCCGCTTTTTGCCGGAAAACGCTCGGATCGGCACGGGCCGCCAAAAACCCACGAATTATCGTTGAAGAGTTCGTCCATGACTATGATCGCCGGTTCGCCATCCCGCGCGATTTCAAGGTGTATGTTGCGGGAGGAGAAGCGCGGATCGTTCACGTTCTCGACAGAAACGGTACGACGAAGAATCGGCGTCAAGCTTTCTACACAAAAGATTGGAGCAGATTCGAGGATCCATTTGAGACTACTTACCCGCCGGATCAATCCGTTCCGCCGCCACCACTTCTTCATCAGCTAATCTCCGACGCCCAAATTGTGGCAGCTGACTTGAACGCGTTTCTCCGACTTGATTTCTATCTGACTTCCACGGGCCCCGTCTTCGGAGAGATCACCTGGAATCCTTCCGCAGGAGTGGTTTCACGCGCTTCGCCGCCGACTACCTTTGTAATCTCATGGATAGATACCCCGATAATATCAGGGCTGATTTGACTTACGAGTAGCGCCAGCTTTCAACATTCTTCACGGCGCTTGCCGGATATGAAGGTTGTTGGTCGGAGCGAGAGGATTTGAACCTCCGACCCCTAGTCTCCCAGACTAGTGCGCTAACCGGGCTGCGCCACGCTCCGATGCCGTTCCATTAGCTTCGATCAGGCTGGCGCGCAAGGCGGGCAATTCGCCTCCCGGACGCCGGCAAATGCCGGGTTCCCAACGGGGCGGCTAGCCGTCCTTCAGCGCGGCATCGAGCAATTGCCGGCAGGCGATCAGGTCCTGCAGCACGCTTTTCAGGCGCGAAACGTCGAACAGGGGTGGCAGGTCGGCCACGCCGGGGATCAGGTCGTCGTCGCCCTCCTCCTCCTCGAAGGCCGCCGAATGTCTGACCCTGCCGCGTCCGCCGCGGCGAGACCCCCGGCCCTCGTCCGCTTCGTCGCGCTCCTCGTCATCGATGTCGATGCCTGGGGCTGCGTCGTCATCCTGCTCCAGAATGCTTAGCCCGATCACCTCTTCGATCGCGCCGAACGAGGCTACCGCCGAGGCATCCGCCAGCCGCTGAACGGAGCCGATGCCGTGTTCCTTGAGAATGCGCTGCACCCCGCGGATGGTGTAGCCCTCGCCATACAGCAGGCGACGGATACCGCGCAGCAGATCGACATCATCGGGACGATAGTAGCGGCGGCCGCCGCTCCGCTTCATCGGCTTGATCTGAGTGAACCGCGTCTCCCAGAAGCGCAGGACATGCTGGGGGATATCGAGATCGTCGGCGACCTCGCTGATGGTTCGGAACGCATCCGGCGCTTTGTCCAAATGCCCGCTCCCTTTTGTGCTCGCCCCGGTTGAACGACTGACCCGTCGGCCTCTTAGTCGGCCTTGCCCTCGCCGTTGCCGGCGCTGTGACCGTTGATCCGCTGCTTTAGGATAGCCGACGGCTTGAACACCATCACGCGCCGTGGCGAAATCGGCACTTCCGTGCCCGTCTTCGGGTTGCGGCCGATCCGCTGCCCCTTCTTGCGCACCATGAACGAACCGAACGAAGACAGTTTCACCGTCTCGCCCTTTTCAAGGCAGTCGGTAATCTCCTTCAACACCAGTTCGACAAACGCCGACGATTCCGTGCGCGACAGCCCCACCTTCTGGTAGACGGCTTCGCACAGATCGACGCGTGTAACGGTTTTTCCGGTTCCGGTCATCGCCTGCCCCAACTCACGGCGAACAATATGTATCTGAAATTATGAGCTTAACAAGCGACGGTCAACAGCGCTCATCAATGCACTAGCATGAAAGAACACGACAAAGTCTACAGGTTTTTTTAATATACTGTCTACCAGCGCAATAGCGCCGAGCCCCAGGTGAACCCGCCGCCCATGGCTTCGAGCAATATCAGATCGCCCTGCTTGATCCGTCCATCCGCCACCGCAACCGACAGCGCCAGCGGAATCGAGGCCGCCGAGGTGTTGCCGTGCAGGTCGACCGTGACCACAACCTTCTGCGGCGCAATATGCAACTTGTGCGCCGAAGCATCAATGATTCGCTTGTTGGCCTGGTGGGGAACGAACCAGTCGATATCTTCCGCGCTGGTGCCGGTCGCTTCGAAGGCATCGACGATCACGTCGGTGATCATGCCGACGGCATGCTTGAACACGTCGCGGCCTTCCATCCGCAGAAAACCCACGGTTTGGGTCGAGGAAGGCCCGCCATCGACGTATAATTTCGACTTGTGCCGTCCGTCGGAGCGCAGCCGGGTCGTCAACACGCCGCGATCGGAGGACTTGCCCGGCTGCGGCTGGGCGTCCAGCACGATGGCGCCGGCGCCGTCACCGAACAGCACGCAGGTGCCACGGTCGTTCCAGTCGAGAATTCGCGAGAAGGTCTCGGCCCCGATCACCAGCGCGCGCTTGAAGGCGCCGGTGCGCAGAAAGTTGTCCGCGGTGGCCAGCGCGAAAATAAACCCGGAACATACCGCCTGCAGATCGAAGGCCGCGCCGTGGTGGATGCCAAGCCCTTCCTGGACCGCGACCGCTGTCGCGGGAAAGGTGTTGTCCGGCGTCGATGTCGCCAGCACGATCAGATCGATCGACTGCGCGTCTACCCCGGCATTGGCAAGCGCCGATCGCGCGGCGTGGATCGCCAAATGCGAGGTGAACTCGCCTTCCGCCGCGATATGGCGCTGCCGGATGCCGGTGCGCTGCACGATCCACTCATCGGAAGTGTCTATTCGCGTCGCCAGCTCGGCATTGGTCAAGATGTGCTGCGGCAGGTAGGAGCCGCAGCCGAGCACGACCGAACGTATTTCAGTCACGAGACAGCCTCCTGCGCGTTCGGCGCCTGGGCGAGCGCGCTGCCGTCACGATTGAGCATCTGGTTGATCTTGTTGAGGAGGTCGTAGCGGACCATGTCATAGCCAACGTCGACCGCATAGGCAAAGCCTTCGGCGTCGGTTCCGCCATGGCTCTTGACGACGATTCCGTTCAGCCCGAGCACCACGCTGCCGTTGGATTTCGAGGGATCGAGCTTGTCGCGCAGCGCCTTGAAGGCATTCCTGGCGAACAGATAACCGATCTTCGCCCGCCAGGTCTGAGACAGCGCCTCACGCAGGAATTCGGTGATCTGGCGCGCCGTGCCTTCGGCGGCTTTCAGCGCAATGTTGCCGCTGAACCCTTCGGCGACGATGACGTCGGCCGCCCCCTTGCCGATGCCGTCGCCCTCGACGAAGCCGATATATTCGAGCTGCGGCAGGTTCATCGCGCGCAGCAATTCCGCGGCCTCGCGAATTTCCTCGCGGCCCTTGATCTCCTCGACGCCGATATTGAGCAGCCCGACGGTCGGCCGTTCCAGACCGAACAGCACGCTCGCCATCGCGCTGCCCATCACCGCCAGCGCCACCAGATGATGTGCGTCTCCGCCGATGGTGGCGCCGAGGTCGAGCACCACCGAATCGCCGCGCGCCGTCGGCCATATCGCCGCCAGCGCCGGCCGGTCGATCCCGGGCAACATGCGCAGGCAAAACCGCGCCATCGCCGCCAGCGCACCGGTATTGCCGGCGGATACCGCAACGTGGGCCTCGCCCTTCTTGACGGCGTCGATGGCAAGCCACATCGAGGCTTTCTTGCGGCCGCGGCGCAAGGCCTGGCTGGGCTTGTCGTGCATGCTGACGGCGACATCGGTGTGAACGACGCGGGAGACCGCCTTCAGCGCCGGATGATTGGCCAACTGCGGCTCGATCAGCGCGCGATCGCCGAACAAGAGGAATTCGGTGTCGGGGTGCCTGCTCAATGAAATCGCTGCGCCGGGAATGACGACCGATGCGCCGACATCGCCACCCATGGCGTCAAGCGCGATTCGAACCTTTTGAGGCATGAACGTCCCGGAAACCTGATCTCTTGCGGACTCGTAGCGCTCGGCCGCTGACTGCAAATCGCCACGGACAGCGGCGATCGGCGAGGCCCAACGCTGCGCCCCGGCCGGGCCGCGACAATAGCGTTTCCCTGCCCCGACACAACCTCTTGACCACTTCCTTTTGATGGCCATGGCGCAGCGAGGCAGATTCGCTATATGGAAATAACTCGAGTTAATTCAATGCGCTAAATGAAATATAGGGCCGATCGCAGCTTCAGATTTGTTGCGGTGCAGGCTCTACAACCGCTCTTTAGCCACGCTTGCCACCCTTGGGCGTCCCGGGCTGCTTCCTGGAGCCCGACGGTTTGGCGTCGAGCCGCAGTGCTTTGAGCGCGGCGAACGGGTGATCCATGGGATCGGCGGCCTCCGCGGGCGGCTCGAAAACCGCATCCGGCTTGCGCGGATAGGGATTTACCGCCAGGAACAGCGCATCGGTCGCAAGCCGGCCAAGATCGATCACGCCATGGATGATCGGCTCCGGCGGATCTGGAGTCTCCGTTTCGCTTTCGGCGGCCTCATCGACCAGAGCGGACAGATCCGGAATTTGCTCCGGCGGCGCGAAAACCAGGTCGATCGGCTCGTCGAGCTCGTTCTCGATCGGGTCGAGCGTCACCACGCAGGTCTGTCCGATCCGCGCCCGCACGCGGCCGGTGACATGGACGCGGCCCCCGCTATTGGGCGTCACATCGAGCGAAGCACTCGCCGACAGGATTTCGCGCAAGCCCGCGGCCTCAGCCATGGCCTCGCGCGTGGCCTGGTCAGCCTCGATGTCGCGATTCAATCCGGTGTCCGGTATTTGCACCACCGTGATCGGGACGCTCCAGGGATCTGCCTTGCTCATCATGCTCATCGTTTCTGCTTTATGGCTGCGCGACTGTCTCGGCCGGCGCTGGAAATTTCCACGCCGCGCCGCGCAACGCGGCCTCGTCGAGACCGGTCAGGCTTGCGATGGCGCTCTCGGCATAAATGGCAAGCCGCCGTGCTTTGTCGATGCCCTCTCCATTCAGGATATTCTTGCACAGGGCCTGCGCGAGCGGCTCCTGACCGGAGCTCAAGGCGAGATCATAGGCGGCCGCACGGCCGTAGAACGCCTCCCCGAACGCCTGCATGCGCTTCGGGACGGTGAGATCGCCGACACCCATTTCTCTCAAATTGGCGTCCATATCGTCGCAGAAGTGATCGAAAAGCGCCTGGGACAGGCTCGCAGCGCCGTCCGCCGACTGAAATCGCCGCAAGACCATCCACAAATGCAGCACCAGCAGATCAAAACGACCGTTAACCGTATCCGGCACGCCAAGATCCCGGTAGAACCAGGGTTGTCGCGCTTGCGTCACGATCATGCCATAGATGGCCTCGATGGTGCCTCGCGAGGACGCCCGGGGTTTCCTGAAGTGATTGAACGGCCAAAGCATTGTGGGTTCCGCAGGCGAGCCCCAAAGGTTTGCCTATTGGGTGCCGCCTCTGTTGCAATCCAGCGTGCTGCCCGGTACGTCAACGCTTGACGCGATGCAAGGGGATGGAACCGGTTCCGGAATGATTGAGTCCAGTCAGACAGCCTCTCCGCGCGGCCCCGCAACGCGGTGGCGCGGTCTGCGCGCCGCCGCCGCGGTCGCATTGGTTTGCGCGGCACTGGGCGGCTGCGGCGAGCAGTTTCAGAAGGGCTACATCCTGCCGCCGGGCGCGCTTGAGCAAATTCCCATCGGGGCGAGCCAGGATCAGGTCCTGATCGTGATGGGGACGCCATCCACGGTCGCCACCCTCAACGGCGAAGTCTTCTATTACATTTCACAGCGCGCCGAGCGTCCGATCGCGTTCATGAACGACAAGATCGTCGATCAGCGCATCATCGCGGTTTATTTCGACAAGAACCGCCAGGTGCGGCGGCTCGCCAATTACGGGCTCAAGGACGGCATGATATTCGACTTCATCAGCCGCACCACGCCGACCTCGGGTCAGGAGATCAACTACGTGGCCCCGCTGTTCAAGGCGCTCAACTGGGGTCAGGGCCAGTAAGACGATCGCAGGCTTGAAGCGTTGCCCGCGCGAAGCGTGCAACGACAGGCCATCCAGTTTTTTTCTCTCAAATAAGAACCCCGCGGCTCGCGCCGCGGGGTTTTTTGTTTGCTGGTACCGTCGATCAGTGGGCCAGGATCGCCAGCAGCAACAGCGCCACGATGTTGGTGATCTTGATCATCGGATTGACGGCGGGACCTGCCGTATCCTTGTAGGGATCGCCGACGGTATCGCCGGTCACCGCTGCCTTGTGGGCGTCGGAGCCTTTGCCGCCGTAATGGCCATCCTCGATGTACTTCTTGGCGTTGTCCCAGGCGCCGCCGCCCGAGGTCATCGAGATCGCGACGAACAGGCCGGTCACGATTACACCGAGCAGCATCGCGCCCACCGAGGAGAACGCCGCGGACTTGCCGGCCGCGCCACCGCCTGCAATGCCGAAAATGACAAAGTAGACGAAGATCGGCGACAGCACCGGCAGCAGCGACGGGATGATCATTTCCTTGATCGCCGCCTTGGTCAGAAGATCGACCGCCTTGCCGTAATCAGGCTTGTCGGTGCCCTGCATGATGCCGGGCTTTTCGCGGAACTGACGCCGCACTTCCTCAACGATCGCGCTGGCCGCGCGGCCGACCGCCGTCATGCCCATCGCGCCGAACAGATACGGCAGGAGGCCGCCAAACAGCAGGCCGACCACGACGTAGGGGTTATTCAGCGAGAAGTCGGGCAAGACACCCTGGAAGTACGGATACTTCGCGGCATTGGCGATGAAGAATTTGAGGTCTTCATTGTAGGCCGCAAACAGCACCAGCGCGCCGAGACCGGCCGAGCCGATCGCGTAACCCTTGGTGACCGCCTTGGTGGTGTTGCCGACCGCGTCCAGCGCGTCGGTCGCCTTGCGCACTTCCTTGGGCAGACCGGCCATTTCGGCGATGCCGCCGGCATTATCGGTGACCGGCCCGAAGGCGTCGAGCGCCACGATCATGCCGGCCAGCGCCAGCATCGTCGTGGTGGCAATCGCGATGCCGAACAGGCCGGCAAGGCTGTAGGTGACGAGGATGCCGGCGATGATCACCAGCGCCGGACCGGCGGTGGCTTCCATCGAGATCGCCAGACCCTGGATCACGTTGGTGCCGTGACCGGTGACCGAGGACGCCGCGATCGACTTCACCGGGCGATATTCGGTGCCGGTGTAGTATTCGGTGATCCAGATGATCAGCCCGGTGACGACCAGGCCGACGATGCCGCATTCGAACAGCGCCATGCCGGTGAACTTGACGCCCAACAGCGGGCCGAAGCCGACCAGCCAGTAGATCACGCCGGCGACGCTGATCAGCGACAGCACGCCGGTGGCGATCAGGCCCTTGTACAGCGCGCCCATGATCGACTGGTTGGCGCCGAGCTTGACGAAGAAGGTGCCGATGATCGAGGTAATGATGCAGGCGCCGCCGATGGCGAGCGGCAGCGTCATCATGTTGACCAGAAGCGGCGAGGTCGCGAAAAAGATCGCCGCCAGCACCATGGTGGCGACCGCCGTCACCGCGTAGGTCTCGAACAGGTCGGCGGCCATACCGGCGCAATCGCCGACGTTGTCGCCGACGTTGTCGGCGATGGTGGCGGGGTTGCGCGGATCGTCCTCGGGAATGCCGGCCTCGACCTTGCCGACGAGATCGCCGCCGACGTCGGCGCCCTTGGTGAAGATGCCGCCGCCGAGCCGCGCGAAGATCGAAATCAGCGACGCGCCGAAGCCGAGCGCCACCAGCGCATCGACGACGGTGCGGTCGTTGGCGGGGAGTCCCAGATAATGGGTGAGAAAGGCGAAGTAGATGGTGACGCCCAGCAGCGCCAGGCCCGCCACCAGCATACCGGTGATGGCGCCGGCCTTGAAGGCGAGCTCAAGCCCGCCGGCCAGCGATGTGGTCGCGGCCTGCGCGGTGCGCACATTGGCGCGGACCGAGACGTTCATGCCGATGAAGCCGGCAGCCCCCGAGAGCACCGCGCCGATCGCGAAGCCGGCCGCGACCAGCGTGCCGAGGAAATAGGCCAGCAGCGCGAAGATCACGATGCCGACCATGCCGATCGTCAGGTACTGGCGCTTGAGATAGGCCTGCGCGCCTTCGCGCACCGCGGCGGCGATTTCCTGCATGCGCGGGTTGCCGGCATCGGCTTTCATCACTGATGCCGTCGCCCAGATGGCGTAAACGATGGAAAGCGCTCCACAGAGCACAATCACCCATAATGCTGTCATTGAATTTGCCTCGGATCTATCTTGATTCTCACCCCACGCCTGTCACCGCGGGAGCGGCGGGCGCATAAAAACAAGGCCTTCCCTGCCCAAAAGGGCGGCCTCAAATCGGGCGGGACCATGCCAAAATCATATCCCCGGCGCAACGCCGTGGAGTGCCAAAACCGTCGATTTCGGCAGGTATTTACGTCGAAACATGCGCTTTTCCGGAAAATCCTAGAAATGGCTGTAGGCGAGGTGCGCTAGCGGTAGGTCCCTGCCCTGCGCATCGAGAAATCGCGGCGCCGAGCCCCCCGCAATCACGGTCCCGATCGAGCTCACCGCCACTCCCGCGATACCGGCAGCCCCGACAAAACCGTCGAAGCCCTCCTCGGGGACCGCGCACAAAATCTCGTAGTCGTCGCCCCCGGAAACCAGGGCCTCCATGCCGACCGCGCAACGTGCGAGCGCGGTCGCGGCGGCGGCGGACAAGGGAATGCTTGGTATGTCGATGACCGCCGACACGCCGGATGCGGCGCAAAGCTTGGCCAGATCACCTGCAAGGCCGTCCGAGACATCCATCGCCGCATGCGCATGATCGCGGAGGGCTTGCGCCAGCGCGTTTCGGGGCTGCGGCACGCGGTAACGACCGATGAGCAGCTCTCTTGCCGCGGCATCATCGGCAAGGGCTGCGGCCACCGCCCCGCCCTTGAGGATGTCGAGGCCGAGCATGGCGTCGCCGACCGTCCCCGTCACCACCACGCGGTCGCCAGCCTTGGCGCCGCTGCGGCGGAGCATGTTGCCCGCGGCGACGCGCCCGAACGCGGTGATCGAGATCATCAGCGGACCCGGGGTCGAGACGGTGTCGCCGCCCAACAGCGGACAACCGAACCGGCTGGAGTTCGCGCCCAGTCCGCGCGCGAAGGATGCAAGCCATGCATCATCGGCCGCGCGCAGCGCCAGCGTCAGGACAAAGCCGGCCGGCGCGGCAGCTTTGGCCGCGAGGTCGGAAAGGTTCACCCGCAGCGCCTTTTGCGCGATGCTGTCGGGAGGGTCGTTGGCGAGAAAGTGGACGCCTTCGACGATAGCGTCCGTCGTCACGACGATATCGTCGCCCATGGCCTTCAGGATCGCCGCGTCGTCGCCGAGGGCGAACGCGCCAGGGTCAGTCGCCAGCGGCTTGAAATAGCGCGCGATCAGCGCGTCCTCTCCGGATGCACCTGCACCGGGGGGCATCATCTCAGCCACCCGCCCGCACGAACTCGTCGGCGCGAAACTGGCGGGCGATCTGGTCGAGCACCGCGTTCACCATGCCGGTCTCTTCAGCCTCGACAAAGGCGTGCGCGACATCGACATATTCCGATACGACGACGCGGCCGGGGACGTCCTTGCGATGCTCCAGTTCGTAGGCGCCGGCGCGCAATACCGCGCGCAGGATGGCATCGATCCGCTTCAGCGGCCATCCCTTCGACAGCGCATCGTCGATCAGGGGATCGAGTTTCGCCTGATCGCGCACTACGCCGGACACGACGTCGCGGAAGAATGCCGCTTCAGCCGGCAGATATTTGTCGCCTTCGACCTCGCCGCCAAGCCAATGGCTCTCGAACTCCGCGAAAATATCGTTGATGCCGGCCCCGCCGATGTCCATCTGATAAAGCGCCTGCACCGCGGCGAGCCGCGCCGCGCCGCGGCGGTTGGCTTTTCTGTCCTGACCCTTTGCAGGCTTTTTGACCTGTTTCTTGTTGTCTTCTGTCATGATCAGGTCCGCGTCAGCCGGCGTTTGATCCGCAGCATGGCGAGCGCCGCGCGCGCGGCATCGCCGCCCTTGTTGAGTTCGCTCGCCCGCGCCCGCGCCCACGCCTGCGCGTCGGTATCGACGGTAATGATGCCGTTGCCGAGCGGAATTTTTCTCGCCACCGCAAGATCCATCAACGCCCGCGAGGATTCCATCGATACGATTTCGAAATGGATGGTATCGCCCCTGATGACGCAGCCGAGCGCGATCACCGCGTCATACGGTTTGCGGTTGGTCTCGGCGGCATCGAGCGCGATCGCGATCGCGGCCGGGATTTCCAGCGCACCGGGCACCGTGATCACCTCATGGGTGACGCCGGCGGCCTTCAGTTCGGCGACCGCGCCTTCCAGCAGCGCATCCTGGATGTCGTCATAGAAGCGCGCCTCGACGATCAGCGCGCGTGCGCCCGATATGTCGGTTCGATCGTTTAACGGTGCGCGCCGCGCGTCTGCCATCTTGTTCCCGCTGATATTGGATGATTATGCGGGTTTTAGGCGCAGCAGCGTCCAAAGCCAAGGCCCGCCGCTATTTCATTTCCGCAAGCCGCGCGGCGTAGCGCGCCATCAGATCGACCTCGATATTGACCTCGCTGCCCGCGCGCCAGCCGCCAAGCGTCGTCACATTGAGGGTGTGCGGAATGATCAGCACCGAAAAAGCGGCGTCATCGACGGTATTCACCGTCAACGACACGCCATCGAGCGTCACCGAGCCCTTGGCGGCGACGAAGCGCGCCAGCTCGCGGGTGGTCCGCAGTTCGAACCGCGCCATGTCGGGCAGATCGTCGCGCCTGACGATCATGGCAATCCCGTCGGCGTGTCCGGCGACGATATGGCCGCCAAGCTCGTCGCCGATCTTCAGCGCCCGCTCAAGATTGAGTTTGGTGCCGACGATCCAGTGCTTTGCCGTGGTCATGCCGAGCGTTTCGGCGGCGGCATCGACATCGAACCAGGTTTTGCCTTGCGCGACGCCGGAAGCGACCACGGTCAGGCAGACGCCATTACAGGCGATCGAGGCGCCGTCCGCGATCGTGGAGCGGTCGTAACGGCAGGCGATGCGCAGCCGGTGCAACTGCCCCTGCGCCGTTGGCGTCAGGCTGACGATCTCGCCGACGTCGGTGACGATCCCGGTGAACATCAGGCGCGCTCGTACACGGTTAGAGTATCCTTATCGAGGTTCTCGCTAGCACGAACACGAAAGGCGGGCGACTGCGTGATTGAGGTAAGCGGCAAGGCCTCCAGCGCCGCGACGCCGCCGGCGCCAATGGTCTCCGGGCCACGCAGCAGCCAGAACTCGTCGACCAGGCCTGCCGCAACAAAGGACGCGGCCACGCGCGCGCCGCCTTCGACCAGGAGCCGCGTGATGCCCCGCTGCGCCAACGCGTGCAGCACGGCCGACAAGTCCAACCCCGGCGACGGTGCGGCCGTGGTGGCGACGCGGATTACCTGCGCGCCGGCAGCGCCCAGTTTCACGGCCGCCGGCGCTTCCGCCAGGTTCGACGCCATCACCCATAGCGGCGTCGCGCGGGCCGAATGCACCAGCCGGCTGGTGCCCGAGATCCGCAACGCACGGTCGAGCACCACGCGCACCGGCGAGCGCGCCTCCATGCCCGGCAGCCGGCAGGTCAGCAGCGGATCGTCTGATAGCACGGTGCCGATCCCGACCAGGATGGCGTCGCATTGGGCGCGCAGCAGATGCATGCGGGCCTTTGCCGCGTCACCCGAGATCGCCACGGGGGTATGGCCGGCGGCCGCGATCTTGTCGTCGGTGGATACCGCGAGCTTGAGGATCACATGCGGACGCCCGTCACGGACGCGCCTGAAATGCCCGGCGTGGTCGTGCGCAGCCTCCGCCGCGCCGAGCCCGATCTCGACCGCGATCCCGGCAGCGCGCAGCCGGGCATGGCCCTGGCCTGCCACCTCCGGGTTGGGGTCATCGATCGCCGAGACCACCCGTTTGATCCCGGCGGCGATCACCGCATCGGTGCAGGGCGGCGACTTGCCGACATGCGAGCACGGCTCCAGCGTCACGTAGAGCGTGGCGCCGCGGGCGGCCTCGCCGGCGTGGGCAAGCGCTACCGGTTCGGCGTGCGGACGGCCGCCTGCCTGGGTCCAGCCGCGCCCGACAATGACACCGTCCTTGACCACCACGGCGCCGACGGCGGGATTGGGCCAGGTGCGGCCCTGCCCGCGCCGGCCGAGCGTGAGCGCCAGCTGCATGAAGCGCCGGTCGGCAGCCTTCGAATCCTTCGATTTCTGCGCGAGCTGCTCTTCCAGAATGCGGAAGATCATTTGCGTAACAGGGCAATCCGCGCGTCGTCGTCGCCGGAGAGCTCGCCGAGCACCGCTTCAAAGTCCTTTGCTTCGCGAAAATTGCGATAGACCGAGGCGAAACGCACATAGGCGACATCATCGAGCTGGCGCAGATGCTCCATCACGATCTCGCCGATCGCCTCGGATGATATCTCCGCTTCGCCGCCGCTTTCGAGCTCGCGCACGATGGCGGAAACCATCTTCTCGACCCGCTCCGGATCGACCGGGCGCTTGCGCAAGGATATCTGCAGCGAGCGCACCAGTTTGTCGCGATCGAATGGCACCCGGCGGCCGTTGCGCTTGATCACCGTGAGCTCGCGCAGCTGCACCCGCTCGAAGGTGGTGAAGCGGAAATTGCAGGCGACGCACACCCGCCGCCGCCGGATCACCGCCGAATCCTCGGTCGGACGCGAGTCCTTCACCTGCGTATCGAGACTGTTGCAGCTTGGACAACGCATCCGGCAAGACCTTACTAATGGAGAACCCTATTGATAGATCGGGAAGCGATCGGTGAGCGCTCTTACCCGTTCCTTGATCGCAGCTTCCACCATCGGCGCGGCGCCGTCCTGCGACTGCGCGACCGCGTTCAGCACCTCGGCGATCATGCCGCCGACCTGCTTGAATTCGGCGACCCCGAAGCCGCGCGTGGTCGCCGCCGGCGTGCCGAGCCGCAGCCCCGAAGTGACGAACGGCTTTTCCGGATCGAAGGGAATGCCGTTCTTGTTGCAGGTGATCGCCGCGCGCACCAGCGCCTTTTCCGAGACGTTGCCCTTCAGTCCCTTGGGCCTGAGGTCGACCAGCATCAGATGGTTGTCGGTGCCCGCCTGAGACGATGTCGAGGCCGTGGCCGCGCAGGCTTTCGGCCAGCGCCTTGGCGTTCTCGACCACGTTCTTCGCATAGATCTTGAAATCCGGACGCAGCGCCTCGGCGAACGCAACCGCCTTGGCCGCGATCACATGCATCAGCGGGCCGCCCTGCAGACCCGGGAAGATCGCCGAGTTCAGTTTCTTGGCCAGCGCCTCGTCATTGCACAGGATCAGGCCGCCGCGCGGGCCGCGCAGCGACTTGTGCGTGGTGGTGGTCGTGACATGCGCATGCGGCACCGGGGAGGCATGCACGCCGCCGGCCACCAGCCCTGCGAAATGCGCCATGTCGACCATCAGGTAGGCGCCGACCTGGTCGGCGATCTCGCGGAAACGCTTGAAGTCCCAGGCGCGCGAATAGGCCGATCCGCCGGCGATGATCAGTTTTGGCCGCACCTGCTCGGCCTGTTTCGCCACCGCATCCATGTCGATGATCTGGTCCTCGCGCCGCACCGTGTAGTGCTGCGCCTTGAACCATTTGCCGGACATGTTGACCGGCGAGCCGTGGGTGAGATGTCCGCCGGCGGCGAGATCGAGGCCCATGAAGGTATCGCCGGGCTGCAGCAGCGCCAGAAACACCGCCTGGTTCATCTGGCTGCCGGAATTCGCCTGCACATTGGCAAAGCCCGCGCCGAACAGCTTCTTGGCGCGCTCGATCGCCAGCGTTTCGACGACGTCGACCCATTCGCAGCCGCCGTAATAGCGGTTGCCCGGATAGCCTTCGGCATATTTGTTGGTCAGCACCGAGCCCTGCGCTTCCAATACCGCGCGGCTGACGATGTTTTCCGACGCGATCAACTCGATCTCGTGGCGCTGGCGGCCGAGTTCGCCGCGAATGGCGGCGGCGATGTCGGGATCGGCCTCGGTCAGCCCTGCGGTAAAGAACGAGTTGGGGGCGGAGGTGGTCTTGGCACTGCTGGGAGAAGAGCTCATGGGCGAAATATCTCCACCGCCGCAACCAGATAGAGGCATTGCGGTCGGTCACTTATGGCGGTCGAAAGAGTATTTGCGGGATACCACATCGCCCGGGAATGGCCAAGCGCTTGCGGTAGGCACCTGATATTTATGCAAGATATGGTGGGGATTCCATCCCGCTGGGAACCCGACCTGGCCTAGCTGACCCCGTCGCGGTTGTAGATATCGTCACGGAACTGGACCACACCATCGGGCGTCGCCCAGGCCGTCACATAGACCCAGTACAGCGGCAACGGTTTTGCCACTTTGGCGTCCTTGCGCTCACCGGACTTGATCACCTCGTCGATCTCCGCCTTCGACCAGCCCGGGGTTTCGGCCAAAATCCAGTACACCAGCTCGCGGACGTTCTGCACACGCATGCAGCCGGAGGAGGCAAAGCGGAAATCCTCGCCGAACAGGTTCTTCGACGGCGTGTCATGCATGTAGACGCCGTCGGGGCTCGGGAAATTGATCCGGATCGACCCCAGCGAATTGAAATCGCCGGCATCCTGCTTGAACTTGTAATTGACGGCCTCCGCCGAATACCAGTCGATCTGCGACGGCGCCTGCTCGTTGTTCTTGGCGTCGAAGATGCGGATGTGGTTCCTGGTGAGATAATCCGGCTCGGCCTGCATCTTCGGAATCAGATCCTTGCGGACGATCGACACCGGCACGGTCCAGAACGGGTTGAAGTTGATCTGCACGATCTTGCTGCGGATGTCCGGCGAAGGCCGGTCCGGCTTGCCGGCGACCGCGGTGTGGCGGGTCACCGCGACGCCGTTTTCGATCGCCTCGATCTGGGCGGCCGGAATGTTGGCGACGACGATCCGGTTGCCGAGATTGCCGGTAAGGCTTTTCAGCCTGACCGCATTGGTCCGCAGTTGCGCCAGCCGCTTGTCGGCCGGAACATTGAGCGCGCGCAGCGTCGCCTCGTGCACCACGCCGTCGGAGTGCAGCCCGTGGCGCACCTGAAAGCGGCGCAGCGCGGCATCGACGTAGGAATCGAAGACCTGGCGGTCGCCGGAATTGAGCTCGAGATCGCCCGCGATCGCCAGCCGCTCGCGAAGTGCGGGCACCACCGAGCTCTTGACGCCGACCCGCAACCCCTCGGCCGGAGCCACTTCCGGCCAGCCGCCCTTGGCGACGATGGCCTCATATTGCGCGATCGAGGTTTGGGTGGTTTCCGCCGTCGAGGGCGACAGCGTCGGCAGCGATTTCTTCGGCAGTCTGACGTTGCGCGAGGCGTTGTCGAAGCCGCTGCCGATGCCGTTTTCCTGATTTTCCCGGATCAACTCGTCGAGCGTCTGATCGGACGTCTGATCCCCGGCCGCGCGCGCGGCGCGCACCAACGCGCCGGCGGCGAGCCCGGCGCTGGCAGTGGCGAGGAAGCATCGGCGGGTGATCGAATTCATAGGATGGCGATCGGGTTTCCTGTTGCTCGTCATAGCAAAGCCAGCCCAGGCGGATAACCCGGCAAATTCCAGCTTCGCAAACACGTGAAGGCTATTTTGCAAAGCGACGGGCCGCGACGGTTCATCCGACCCTCAAAGGTCAGGCCCCACCGCAGCTCTTGATGTCGTTGGCCAGGCTCCAGCTCTCCTTCGTCCTCAAATTCGTTGTCTTGTAGACGCGGCCGCGATTGTCCCCGGGCTGGCAGCCCTTCGGAATATCGACAAGACACATGTTGACCTTGTCAAATACCTGGGAGCGGACGATGGCGCTCTCCTTCACCAGCGAAACCTGGACGCCGGAGTTGCTGAACCGGATGAAGGTGCCCTTTTCGGATCCCTTCTTGGATGGCGTCAAATCCGCGCCGAACCGGTCGGTGATCGAGGTGATGGTGGTGTCGGCGCACTCACCGACCTTGCTCGGCAGAATGGAAGAAGGCGCCACGGATTCATCGACGAATACGGGATCAGGCGGCGGCTGCCACTGGTCGGCCGAGGTGGTGGCAATCGGCTGCCTGGCGGTTGCGCGCTCGGCCGGCGAATTCGACGCGCCGGGCGGTGTGCCGGTCGGCGAATTCAAGACGCCTGAATTCAAAAAACTCGGCTGCGTGCAGGCCGCCAGCCAAAGCAGCGGCAGCAAGGCCAGCCCGGACACACGTTTCATCTTTTCCTGCCTGAACATCAACGCCAAACCTATTTCGCAAAGCGGTAGGCGCCGCCCTTCTCGATCGCGCGCTGGAACGCCGGGCGCGCATGCATGCGGGCGAGCCAGGCGGCGAGCGCCGGATACGGCCCAAGCTTGTTGAACGCCTTGGCCATGTCGCCGACGAAGCTCATCTGGATATCGGCGCCGGTCAGCGCGTTACCGATAAAGAACTCCCTGCCCGTCAGCGCGCCGTCGACATAGCCGAGATGGTTGGCGATCTCGCTGTCGATCCGCGGATGCAACGGCGCACCGGCTTCCTTCAGCCTGGAGACATAGAGATTCAGCATCAGCGGCAACATCGCCGAGCCCTCGGCGTAATGCAGCCATTCATTGTAGGTCTCGTAATCCGGCGTCCCGATGGCGGGCATCATCGCCGGCTTGCCGTTTCCCTGGCCGTAGGTGCGGATCAGGTAATCGACGATCGCGCCGGATTCGGCGATCCGCACGCTGCCGTCGACGATCACGGGCGCCTTGCCGAGCGGGTGCACCGTGGTCAGTTCCGGCGGCGCCAGCCTTGTGGCGGCGTCGCGCTGATAGCGCTGCATCTCGTAAGGCGTCCCGAGTTCCTCCAGCAGCCACAGGATCCGCTGCGAGCGGGAGTCATTGAGATGATGCAAGGTGAGCATGGAGTTCCCCGGGCGTCGTGATCCGCCGACGTTTACCAGAGGCCCCTGAAAAAGGGCAGCAACAAGATGGACAGCCAATCGCGCTCCCGCTGCGCGAAGCGCGCCCGGGTTTTGCCTAAATCCTTCGCCCGCAACAGAGGGCGTGGGGAATGCCGGGTGCCCAGTGCACCCGCAGCCTCGTGTGCGCATGGTAGTGGTAGATGCACACGAGTATTCACAGCGAGTTCACCGGAGTAGCCCGGCATTCCCGCACGCAATGGTTTTAACGGTTTCCTCCGCGCTCTCCCCGGGGACCGGGCTTTCTTGCCCCCGTCGCCGGCGGAATTGCTTCCGCCAACTTGATGCCAGCGTCGGGGCATCAGGACCACACGGCTTCGCCGTCCGCGAGAGCCCTCCCCAAAAGCCGCTCGACGGTCCTGGTACCGGTCCCGCCGAAGTTTTTTGGGAAGGCCGATCAGCGCCGCTCGTCTTGCGCCGCCGCCGCGTCCACCGCATCCCGCCCTACGTCCGTGACGATCGCGAAACGCTCCTCATGTCGGGCGGGATGGCGATAGATATAGAACTGATTTGGGTCAGCTGAAAAGCGATTTTTCGGAATTTCCGAAATAAATTTGCCTTTGGAGCGTTGAGCCATCAGGGGCCCCCCGCTCCCATCGAAAAGACCCTGATTCCCATTCGGCCTGAACGGCCTAATGGAGTAGCGACAACAACTTGCGCGCGAATGGCAACGACCCCACATTTGTCCAATTGTTTCAGTGAGGTTGCAAATGGAAATCCTAATTACGGATGTTACCGAAATGAATGGCAACAATTATTGCGTTGCTGGCTGGGAAGCGGCAAATAAGCGCATGGTTAGGCCACTACCTGACGGAGGTCATTGGCCACAAGCGCTCATCGCGAAGCACGGAATTCAGCCAGGGACGTTGCTCAAGGCCGAGCCGAAAGGAACGCCCACCGGCGCACTCCCACATCTAACTGAAGACACTCCCATCGACCCGATGACAATTAGCGCGAGCCAAACCTCTCCTGATTGGATGGGGCCCACCGCTCCAGACGTTTCGCCAACCATAGACGACGCCTTCAGTAGTAGTCTCCAATGGAACAAAATCTTCCAGGGTGTACACCAAGGCGTTTATGTTCCGAAGGGGACTAACCGAGCGGCCTCCTGTTCATACAGATGTTCGACATGCTCTAGCGGTCCCAAGATTGGTACAAAGCCGATCCTGCAGTTGAAGCTTGACCGAAAAGTCGAGGGGGTATGGTTTGACTTTCCGTTCGATCGAGCAATTAGATAACAGGTCCCCTGCTCTGGGAAAAAAAGCAACAACTCATTTGAGTTTGATATTTTGAATCGGATCGTTGCCGCTTCTGAATCATCATAATTATAGAATAGATTTTCCTCAGCTATGGAAATGCTACTCAGGTCTATTCGATATCCATGGGTCATTCCCATGTCAGCTGGACCACGTATTACTTCCGGGCTCTTGCTGTAGGCCCGGCGCATACCCTGCAGCCAGAATGCGAAAGGCAGCTAGAATGGTTGATTTTCCAGCATTGTTTGGCCCGACCAAAATATTGAAGTGACGCAACGAAAGACTAAAACGCTTGAACGCTTTGAAACGATTAAACTCCACCCTAACGAAACGAGTTGCCTCATCGCTCTTCATATCTTTGACCTCCCTGCGAAGGTACTTCTACCACAGGGCGTATCGCCGAAAAGCGCGCTCTTCAGCTGCTATCAGAAATCATGCTGATGGATAATTGAACGAAAGCGCGGCTCATCTGCCGACGGCCTTCCCTACCCCCAAGCCCTGTGGCCCTCAAGCATGCTTGCCGTGGGGGCCCAGCTGAACCCGCTTTTGAGGCTTCGGCTTTTGGGCCCGGACCGATCGTCCGGCCGACTGCTTCGGCACCAAGCCGGGGTGCCGGCGGCCTCGCATTGAACATCGCGCCCCTTGAGCCTGATCAAAGTGCGAACCGGCCCGGAACCTATCATGTGACATCGCGACGCCGATCGTTGCGAGGCCACGGCAGGCGCCAGTGGCGCCAGAGGGATTTTTTCAATGCCGTTCAAAAGCATCGCCGTCTTTGTCGATTCCACGCCGGCCAGCGAAATACGCACGACTTATGCGGCTGCGATGGCGGCGCGTCATCAAGCCCACTTGATCGGGATCTTCGCGGTGCCTTCGAGCTGCTCCGGCAGTGCCGCGGAGTCCTTCGTCCAGGGGCGGCAGGCTGTCCGGCAGGTCATCGCCAGCCACCGTTCAAAGGAAGCCGCCGCGATCGACGCCGCGAAACAAAGCTTCTCGGAGATCTGCGCCCGCGAAGACATCCGCTCCGAATTCCGCTTCCTCCATGAGGACGACTTCAATGACGGCGCCGCGCTGAATTCCCTGCATGCCGATCTGGTGATCGTCGGAGGCCTGCGACCCGGAGGATTGCCGCGCGACTGGTCGGCCGAGGCGCTGCTTCTCGCCACCGGCGTGCCGTTCCTGCTATTGCCGGAGCCTTGGACGGCGGGCGCCGCCGAACATGTCATGGTGGCCTGGAATGCCAGCCGCGAGGCGCGGCGCGCGATCACCGATGCGCTGCCGTTTCTGGTCGGCGCCCGGTCGGTGACCATCCTCGTGGTCGATCCCCAGAAAAATCCCCGTCACGGCGAAGAGCCCGGCGCGGACGTTGCCCAATATCTCATTCGTCACGGCGCCAAGGTAGTGGTCGAACAGGTGCAGTCGCATGGCGAGCCGATCGCCAAGATCATCCTGGCCCATGCGAAACATCACCATTCCGACCTCATCGTGGTCGGCGCCTATAGCCACGCCCGGACCACCGAAATGATCTTCGGCGGCGTGACCCGATCCCTGCTGCGGGACACCAACGTTCCGCTCTTGATCGCGCACTGAGACAGCCGTTGTCCGGTCACGGCGGCGATCGGCTGCGAAACGCGGTTTGCCGCCGGCACGTCAATGCTGACGAACACTCAATACGTCCGCTCTAGGGCAACGGAGGTTTTTCGCGCACGGTCAAAATGACGCCAGTGATCCTGATCGGGCCTCAGCGCCACCTCAGTCAGGTTGCGCCGCAATATGTCGATGATGCAAAAGAAACCTGGATTTGATCTGTATCAATGCGGACCGCCGCCTTGAAGAAGCGACTGTTGCAATTCCAAAAACTCCCCACTGAAGCGGAGAACAAGAATAGGCAAAGGAGGACGCCATGACGACGGTCTGTGCCAAATGTGGTGAGATGCTGGTTGCTCCCGATTGGTCGGAATTCGTAAGTGAGCGTTTGGTTGTCAATCTTTGGTCCTGCACGAAATGCGATGACAGGTTCGAAACGATGGCCTCGATGCCTGCCGATGCCTCATCGAAAATAAGCAAAGCCTTGTGGGAGGAGATGTTTCCACCGCTGCTAGTAGCGTGAAATGTTCCTGATCGTCAGTTGATGAGGGGCGAACCGCGATGACTGTTTTCATGGTCTTCGTGTGCTTTACATCTGGCGAGGGACAACCGGCACAATGCCGCCCAGCTTACCCGCAACGGTACGCCAGCGCGGATGAGTGCGAAGTGTTCTTGCAAAATGACCTTTACTTGAAGAACTACCTAAAAGGCGTTCGCGACGGACAATATCAAAAGGGCATGTCGGTCGAAGTCCAGTGCATGAAGAAAATTGTGTCCGCAGCCGAGCCAGCCCGTTAGCGAACAAGATACCCGACACCACGACGCATTCCCACGGAGACTCAGTGGTGACACGGCAGCCAGCGCCGACGCACTGGCGTTCCCGATCCCGGCGGCGTATATTTTTGTCATGCGTGAATTTTAAGGGGACCTGGCGGTAGCACGTGATGTCCATTTTCGCTGGCAGATTGGGTCTTGTATTGGTACTGGCCGCGCTCTGTGTCGGCGGCCGAACGGCCCATGCCCAAACCGGCCCCGTGACCAACTGGATCCCGGGCTGGCCCGCCGGCTTCGCCGGCAATCCGGCCGACGGCCTGAGCCCGAACAGTTACGGCAACTTTCCGAGCTTTGACGGCAGCGACGCCCGCGGCGACCGCTTTGCCACCATGCGCTACAATTTTTCAAACGGCTGGTTTGTCGGCCGCGAAGGCGGCGGCATCGGGTTGGGCATGAGCGGCATCAACCGCGACGGAGCGTTCGGCAGTATCCCTTCGCTTTATTACGAAGGCCTGCAGTTCGGCTACACCTTCCAGAACTCGGGCATGCCGTTGAAGATCTATGCCGGCTTCGACACCTTGAAATATAATGTGGGCAGCATTGGCGGTCTGGCTCCCCTCGACGCCATGTCCGGCACCCTGCCCGGCTACGGCGCGCATGCCGGCGTCGAATTCTCACCCGCGCCGAATCTCAGCCTTTCGCTCGGAGTAGGCTTCCAGCAATCGGGGCGCATCGACAGCGACATCAATTCGGCGCTGCTGCCCGGCGCTTCGCCGTTTGCCTTCGGTCGCCGTTAACGCCCGCTGTTGCTTTCCGCTCGTCGCTGTCTGCGCCGGCGTGACAATGAGCCCCTGTCCCTCAGGCCATCAGCGCATTCTGGTCCAGACGACATTCGGCAAGTTCCGACTTGGCAGGGTCATCCGAATGGCACTATAAATCTTCCGACGTGCAAGGCGTAGCCCCGATCAGTGAGGTTCCTTTTTGTGAACTCGAAATACGAGCAGTCGAAGCTACGCTCGGTTCATCTTGCCATTACGGTCCTGGCCGTGCTGACCGCGGCCGGAAGCCATGCCGGCGCCACCGAGCGCCGCGGCGAACGCGCGGTCGAAACGATCGAATCGCGCCCCGCCGGCGAGCCGGTCCTGGCGATCGTTTCACTGCAGAGCCAGCGGGTCACCGTCTATGACGCCAATGGCTGGATCCTGCGGGCGCCGGTGTCGAGCGGCCAGAGGGGACGCGAGACGCCGGCCGGGATTTTCAGTGTCATCCAGAAAGATGCGGACCACCACTCGAACCTGTACGACGATGCCTTCATGCCCCACATGCAGCGCCTCACCTGGTCGGGCATCGCGCTCCATGGCGGCCCTCTGCCGGGATATCCGGCGTCGCATGGCTGCGTCCGGATGCCGTTCGACTTCGCCGAACGACTGTTCGATGTAACCCGAATGGGCTTGCGGGTAATCGTGGCGCCGACCGATGTGGCGCCCGTTGAGATCGCCCATCCGGTTCTGTTTCAGCCGAAGCCGGGCGCCGGCGCCCTGGCCGCCGCGCGTATGGCGGAGGCGGATGAGGCGGCCAAAAAGGCCGAACAGGCCAGACGGGCGGTCGGGAACGCTATCCGGGAGTCGACGCAAGTCATCGTGCCGGTGCGAATGGCGGAAAACCAGAAGCGGAGGGCCGAGGCGCTATTGGCGGCCGCGGAGGCGACGCTCGGCTCCGCGCTCCCGGGCGAGGCCAGGGAACGGGCTGAGAGCGACAAAGCGCAGGCGTTGGCCAGGGTTGCCGAGTTGCAAACGCAATTGGACGCCGCAAAGGCCTTGCTGCAGCCGAAGCTCGACGCCGTCGCAGCGGCGCGTGAAGCCGCCGCTGCCGCCGAGACCGCGCGGGCCGCGGCGGCCGAGGCGGCGCGTCAGGTGATGCGCGAGCTCGAGCCGGTATCGGTGCTGATCAGCCGCAAGACCCAGCGGCTCTATGTCCGGCAGGGCTTTGAGCCCTTGCTGGATGTTCCCGTAGCGATTCTGGATTCCGATCGTCCGATCGGCACGCATATCTTTACCGCCATGGAACGGACCGGCGGCGAGCCAGGCTTGCGATGGAGCGTCGTCTCCCTGCAAGGGCATTCGCATGGCGTGCCCGAGCCGCAAGGCCCGGCGCGGGCCCGCGGCCGCGACGCCGAGCCGGCGCCGGCGGCGTCAGCCAGCGCCAGGGGCGCGCTCGACCGGATCGTCATTCCACAGGACGCGTTGGATCGTATCGCCGCCATCGCGCCGCGATCTTCCCTGATCATCACCGACGAAGCCTTGAGCTCCGAGACCGGCAAGGGCACGGATTTCGTGGTGCTCTTGAGCGGAGAGCCGCAAGGCGGCATCAAGAGCCGGCGCCGCGAGCCGGCAGCCGAATTCAGCTTCGCGCGCCCACGCGATGGGCGATCGCCATTCGGCGGCTCCTTTTCCACCTGGTGAACCCGTTCGTCTCCTTTATTGACAGGCCTGAGACACGCCGCGATCGCCGCTTGGTGGTCGCAGACGAGTGAAAAGCGGACGTAACTCGGACATCGTCAAACGGGCGCGATTGACCCGAAGCTGACACCCGGGCGTCCTGAACATTTTAGGAAACCATTGCACATGGCGGCGCAGAAAAGCCTCCGAACTCCCGCTCAATGAGGCCGGCAAATTCTATTGTAGTCCGGTCGCCCAGATGCGGACCCAGAACCTGCACGCCGATTGGCAGCCCCGAGTTCGACCGCGCAATTGGCGCCACCGTTGAAGGCAAGCCGCACATGCTTGCAATCGCTAGCCATGGATCCTGGTCTTCATACTTCACTTCCGTACCATCAATGAGGATGCGGCGGCCTTCCTGATCGGCGAATTGGTCGTGTTGGATCGCAGTCGTCGGCATCGTTGGACAGAGAACCACATCGAATTCACGAAACAACCCCTGCCATCGTTGACGTAAACTCGCGCGTATCCGGTCGGCGGCGATCCAGTCGCGATGGCTCAATATGGCCGCGCGCGCTCTCTGCGCGCCGGCCGTATTGTCATCGAAAGGTATGTTTGTCGCAATCTTCTTGATGCGATCGTAAACCTCAAGCGGCCAGAACGACGCACCAAGCGACATGAACAGTTGTGTATAGGTTGTCGCGGTTTTGGCTAAGTCCGGGAGCGCGTGACTCGTCCTGGATACAATCGCGCCGACAGTCGTAAGCCGGTTTGCAATTAGATTCAGCGCGCCGATTATCTCGGCGGAAGTCGAGATCAGAGGGTGCTCCGTCAACGCGAGGACACGAAAATCTTGCAATCTGGTATGCCGAGCCGCCGGCAGCTCGAGCCGATAGCCACTATCGTCCGGGCGATCCGGCCCCGCCAACAGGTTCATCGCCAGCGTCAGATCGTCGGTGTGCCTCGCCATCGGCCCGGCGACAGCCATGTCGGGGTTGGTCGGGAGCGCTTCTGCGCCGGGAGGGACGTGTCCCTGCAACGGGATGATGCCATGCGTCGGCTTGTGCGCGTAGACACCGCAGTAATGTGCAGGCACCCGCAATGAGCCTCGCAGGTCGCTGCCCAGTTCGAGCGCCACATAGCCAGCGGCGACTGCTGCCGCAGACCCTCCTGACGAACCGCCCGGGGTTCGAGATTCGTCCCACGGATTGTTGGTCGTCCCGTAAATGGTATTGAAGGTCTGCCAGTCCGAAATGCCCGCGGGAACATTGGTTTTGCCGATCACGATCGCCCCGGCCTCCTTGAGGCGCTGAACCGCAACGGCATCTTCCGTGGGCACGTACCCCCTCGCTTGTGGAAACCCCCATGTGGTCGGTAATCCCGCCACATTGAAGGACTCTTTGACTGTCACGGGAACGCCAAGAAGCGGACGAGGATCGCGGACTTTGAGCAAATCGTCGGCAAGCGCCGCCGCCGCACGTGCCCTTTCGAAGTCGCGCACCACCACGGCATTGAACCGCTGGTCGAGGTTTTCGATCCGCCTGATCGAATGGTCGAGCATTTCCACCGCGGAAATGCTTCGATTTCGGAGCGCTTCGCTTTGCCGTGTGGCGCTCCAATAGGCCGGGTTTGTACCGGTGTTTTCCATTGCCATGTCCCCGCGAGCCACGTGCCTTTTTGTGCAGGGAATACAGGGCGAGGTGAGCTGATGATTGTAAAATTCAGTCAGTACCGGGAAAAAAGATATTTTCCCAGTCACCTGCGAAACGCGTCGGCGATATGCCGGCGAACATGTGGAATTCGCGAATGAAATGAGCTTGGTCAAAATAGCCGAGGTCGTGAAGGATATCGGTCCATGAGCGCTCCGGGGCGCTGCGCCGCGCGACCAGCGACTTGTCAAAGCGAATGAGGCGCGCGTAACCCTTTGGGCTTAACCCGACCTGCTCATTGAAACGCCGCTGCAGCTGAACTCGCGCTCATGCCTGTCAGCTTGACAAGGTCGCCCACGCGAGTCTGGCCAGCCGTCGCAATAAGGTTGATGCGTGATTGATTGCTTCGTTAGACGAGACCCGTCTTTCCATTGCGCCGTCCAACCATTGCTCAGTAGCCCGAACCCGCGCAAAAAAGTCCTGCGCGGCTCGAACCGTATCGCTAAGCCTTACGGCCGATGTCCCAAGGACATCAGCTGCTGCCGGGTCTTGGTTTACCAGCAATCTCATATCCACCCCGATCAGCTGATTGAGTCCGGTCGGTTGAAACAGGATGTTGAAGACATGTACCCTGCCTGACATCGAGAGCTGGGCACGCGAAAACGTTTGCGGCCCGACTACTACCGTCTCGGGGACAGGTCTCATCGGACCTCCGCCGATCCGGACCTGAAATGGCTCTTCGAGATAAATATCCATGATCTGGTGGGGTCTGGCAGATACCGGCCAGTTTATTGTCATGCTCCCCAGATCGACGCGCCGCTCTTCAAACAGGCGCACGATCTTTCGAAGCTTTGGATGGGGAATCGCTCGCCTGATTTCCATCGAATCCCTCGTCGCAAGAAGTCTAGAGGTCGTCAGGCATCTCCGCAACATGTCTGCTTTCCGGGCTATTTCGGAAGTCCCGTTTCAGGGCAGTCAGGACCGATTTTGATGCTGTGGACGGCGCCCACTCTGCGGCATCGAAGTGCCATAGGGTGGTTGCGTTAAAGCAAACCACGTTGAGGGGAGCCGTCCATGGGCGAAGTTAGCACAATTGGTCTCGATATTGCGAAGTCGGTATTCCAGGTACATGGCGTCGATGTTGCGGGCGCGGTTGTGATCCGCAAGCGCGTCAGCCGTGCAAAGGTGTTGGGGTACTTCGGTGAGCTGCCGCCATGCCTGGTCGGAATCGAAGCGTGTCCGTCGGCGCATCACTGGGGCCGCGAGCTGCAAGCGCTCGGTCACACAGTCAGACTGATACCGCCGAGCTATGTGAAAGCCTACCTCAAACGCAGCAAGAATGATGCAAATGATGCGGCAGCGATCTGCGAGGCAGTGACGCGGCCGTCGATGCGGTTCGTCCCGATCAAGACAAAGGAGCAGCAGACCGCCTTGATGCTGCACCGGACCCGGCAATTGCTAGTGCGCCAGCGCACGATGTTGAGCAATGCGCTGCGCGGGCACCTGGCCGAACTCGGCATCGTGTCGGCCAAGGGCCGCAATGGAACGGCGGAGTTGCTCGGGATCATCGCGGATGGAGCGGATAGCCGGATTTCCGCGGCCGTCCGCGGCATCCTCGACGTGCTGGCGCGGCAGTATAGCGCGATCGGAACCGAGATCGCCTCCATAGACAAGAGCATCATGGCCTTGCACCGCACCTGTGAGGCGAGCCGCCGGCTGGCGGAGATCCCAGGCATCGGCCCGGTCGGTGCTACCGCATTGGTTGCCGAGATCGGAGACTGGAATAGCTTCTCGTCGGGGCGCAGTCTTGCTGCCTGGATTGGGCTGGTGCCGAAGCAGCACAGCACCGGCGGCAAGGACAGGCTCGGGAGTATTACCAAGCAGGGTAATCGATATTTGCGGTGGTTGCTGGTGGTCGGGGCAATGGCCGTTATCCGCTACGCACGCAAGCACGGAACGCAAAGACGGCCGTGGCTCGCTCGATTGATGGAACGACGGCCAACCAAGGTGGCAGCTGTCGCCCTCGCCAACAAGATTGCGCGGATGGCCTGGGCCATCATGGTCCGGGGCGAGAGATACAAGGAGCCGAAACTAATGCTGGCGGCATGAGGCAGGCCAGCAGATAGATCGGCAGCACAAATTGGCGAGGGCATGACGACGTAATGCAGATACGGTCGTTCCGGGGATCGGGAGAACCCGCTTGGGTCAACGCACCACTTCTAAAGTGCGCGTTTTTGTTTGGGACCCGATCCGCGCAGAGCATTAGGGCCAGCGGCCACAAATGCCGCACCAACAGGCCGGACACGTGACCGCACCCGACCAATGCTGCAAAGCGTCAGAAAGTTCTTGCCAGGGCGCCGTCCACACGTGACCCACTTCAGACGTCGACCCCTTGCTTTGTAGATATTTGCGCCCGCTCTCGGATCGGGTACTCTGGCCAGGGGCACCACAAATGGCAAAGACCAAGAGAAAAGCGGCAAAACGCGCCGGGACGACTGGTCGTGCCGGCCTTCGGGCGCTCAAATCCGGTGAGTCTAAAGCCCGCCAGCCCGGCTTGCTCAAGCCGAAATCAACCAAGGCCAAGCCCCGCAAGCAGAAGCCTTCTCTCCAGTCGGAGACCGCGCGGTTGAAAAAGCAATTGAAAACCGCGCGGATGCAACAGCAGGCGAGCGCCGAAATCCTCCGCGCGGTCGCCAACGCATCGGGCGACGTGGCGCGGCCGTTGCAGCAGATAGCCGAGACGACGGCGCGACTGTTCGGCGCGCCTAGCGTGTCGATCCAGCTCGCCGAGGGCGGCGAGTTCACCCGGGAGTACCGGGTTGGTGCCATCGCGCAACGTATCGGGTCGGCATATCCTCGATCCAATATTCGCGTCGGGGGCCGAAACCTGCCGGGCACGGTGGTTTTCGAGAATCGGCAAATCCACATTCCGGACCTCGATCATCTTGATCCCTCTATGTCCGACTTTCCTGGCCTGCCGCATGCCCGGGCGGGGGGTGCCCGCACCGTGTGTGGCACGCCGCTCCGGCGGGAGAACAAGGCAATCGGCGTTCTCATCGTATTCCGCGATCGGCTGCTGCCCTTTACCGACGACGAACTGACCCTGCAGCAAAGTTTTGCCGATCAGGCGGTGATCGCTATCGAGAACGCTCGGCTTTTCAACGAGACCAAGGAGGCGCTGGAGCGGCAGACCGCAACGTCGGAAATCCTGCGCGTAATAAGTCAGTCGCCGACCGACGTGCAGCCCGTATTCGACGCCATTGTCCAGACAGCCGTGCGGCTGATCCGCTGCGACATTGCATTCGTGTTGCGTTGCGACGGCGCCACCTTCTCGCCCGCTGCGGCCGCCGGACCGGACGGGCCGCTCGCCGACCTCGGGCCCTCGCATTTGCCGATCGACCCCGGCGCCAACTTTCCATCGCGCGCCATCGTGGGAAAGAAAAACGTGCATTTGCCGGACTGGTCGTTGATCGACCTGCCCGAGCACGAGCGTCAAATTCAGGCGCTGATTGGCGTGAACTCTGCGCTGTTTCTGCCGCTGCTGCGCGAAGCCGAATGCATCGGCGTTCTGGCGTTGGCCGGCAAACAAGCCAATATCTTCGGCGTGAGCGAGATCGCGCTGGCGGAATCCTTCCGCGATCAGGCCCTTATAGCAATCGAAAACACGCGACTTTTCAACGAGACCAAGGAGGCGCTAGAGCAGCAGAAAGCATCCGCTGATATTCTGGGCGTGATCAGCAATTCGGTCGCAGACGCCCAGCCGGTCTTCGACAAGATACTGGAGAGCTGCAAACACCTTTTTGGCGGCGACGAACTGGACGTGTTGCTGGTAGACGAGCAGGGGCGGCTGAATATCGCGGCCTATATCGGCGACTTCTCATGATGTCGTGGCCGCCACTTTTCCCGCGCCGGTCGAACTGACTCCAGCAGGCCGCGCGATCCAGGAACGTCAGGCGATCCATTGGCCGGACCTCGTTAACGGCGAGAATGTGCCCGGCGTGCTGCGTAAGATGGCGAAGCTGATCGGCTATAGATCGATGGTGTTCGCGCCGATGCTGAAGGGGGATCGCGGCATCGGCGCCATCGGCGTCGCGCGCTCGACGGGCCCGTTCAAACCCAAAGAACTCACGGTGCTGCAGACCTTCGCCGATCAGGCGGTGATCGCGATCGAGAACGCGCGCCTGTTCAATGAGACTAGGGAGGCGCTGGAACGGCAAACGGCCACCGCCGAAGTCCTTCAGGTCATCTCGTCCTCACCCGGCGATCTTAAGCCGGTGTTCGACCAGATGCTCGCCAAGGCGATGCGCCTGTGCGAATCCCAGTGCGGCTTCATCTATCAGATGGAGCAAGGCGCGATGCGAGCGGTGGCCGAAATCGGTGTCCCGCCGGCGTTTGCCGAGTACCGACGGAACAATTTGCATACGGGAGGCACGGCGACCCCGGCCGACATGATGCGCGCGACGAGGAAGCCGGCCCACGTCCACGATGCCCGCGACAGTGAGCCCTACCGCAACGGCAATCTCAATGCGGTTGCTGGGGTCGATCTCGGCGGCGCGCGCACTGTGTTGTACGTCCCCATGATCAGGAACGACGACATCGTCGGCGTCATCAACGTCTACCGGCAGGAGGTCAGGCCCTTCACCGAGGAGCAAATCTCGCTGCTCGAGAATTTCGCCAGCCAAGCGGTGATCGCGATCGAGAACGCGCGGCTGTTCAACGAGACCAGGGAGGCGCTGGAGCGCCAGACCGCTACTTCGGAAGTGCTGCAGGTCATCAGCAACTCCATTTCGAGTGCGACACCGGTGTTCGAGCGCATTCTTGAGAGCACCGAGCGGCTCATCACATGCGACAATGCGGTCATTTTCCTCGCCATGCCGGATGAGCAGTTACACCTGGCGGCTTTCCGTGGTCTGGGCGCTGACGCTGTCAGGGGCCTTTATCCGCGTCCGCTGGCGCAGACCATTGCGCCAGCCGTGATAGCTGCACGACGGCAAATCGTTTACGAAGATGTCGCCAATCATCCCGACGTGTCGGAAGGTCTGCGCGAAGCTGCCCGCGCCATTGCGAGAGGAACTTTCTCGGCCGCAATGACGCCCCTGATGTGGGAAGGCAACGCGATCGGCATGCTCAGTGTCTCGCGCGACCCTGCCATCAAGTTCAACGAAAAGGAGCTGAGCCTGCTGCGCACCTTCGCCGATCAGGCCGTGATCGCGATCCAGAACGCGCGCCTGTTTGAGGAGGTGCAGGCGCGGACGCGTGACCTTCAGGAGTCATTGGAATACCAGACGGCCACGAGCGACGTACTGAAGGTAATCAGTCGGTCATCCTTTGATCTGCAGCCGGTGCTCGATACGCTCGTCGACACCGCAGTCAAACTCTGCGGTGCTTTGAACGGAACGATATGCTTGCGGGAGGGAGATGGGTACCGATATCGGGCCTCGTCCGGCATTCATGGCGATTGGGCCAAGTTTCTCGATGAACATCCGCCGACGCCGGGCCGGAGCTCTATGACGGGCCGGGTTCTTCTCTCGGGTCGACCCGAGAGTGTTCCCGATGTGCTTGAGGACCCGGATTACGTCGTCCCTCTGGCAGCTATGAACAAGACACGCTCCGTGTTCGGCGTGCCGCTGTTGCGCCATGATAGAGTGGAAGGCGTGCTTCTGCTCGCGCGCGCGGAACCCGGCCTGTTCACGCAACGCCAGATCGAGCTCGTCCAGACTTTCGCAGACCAGGCGGTGATCGCAATCGAAAATGCGCGACTGCTGACCGAACTACGCCAACGTACCGATGACCTCACCAAATCGCTAGAGCACTTGCGCACCGCCCAGGACCGTCTGGTGCAGACGGAAAAGCTCGCCTCGCTCGGGCAACTCACCGCCGGGATCGCCCACGAGATCAAGAACCCGCTCAATTTCGTCAATAATTTCTCTGCGCTGTCGGCCGAGTTGATCGACGAACTGGGCGAGACGCTGGCCCCGGCCCCGCTCGATCATAGGATGCGCGGTGACGTTGACGAACTGACGCAAATGCTGAAGTCCAACCTCGAAAAGGTGGTCCAGCACGGCAAGCGCGCCAACTCCATCGTCAAGAACATGCTGTTGCATTCGCGCGAGGGCTCCGGCGAGCAGCGGCACGCGGACATCAATGCGCTTCTCGATGAAAGCCTTAATCTCGCTTATCACGGCGCGCGCGCGGAGAAGCCGGGGTTCAATATCACCCTGCAACGCGACTTCGATCCGGGTGCCGGTGAGATCGAGCTGTTTCCGCAGGAAATCACCCGCGCCTTCCTCAACCTGATCTCGAACGGATTTTATGCCGCGAGCAAGCGCAAGGCCGAGAACGGTGAGACGGATTTCGAGCCGGTTCTCAGTGCGGCCACCAAAAATCTCGGTAACCAGGTAGAGATTCGCATCCGCGACAACGGTACCGGCATCCCGGCGGAAGTGAAGGAAAAGATATTCAACCCGTTTTTTACAACAAAACCAGCTGGCGAAGGTACCGGGCTTGGTCTTTCGATGAGCCATGACATCGTTGTAAAACAGCACGGCGGCAGGATAGAAGTTAATTCGCAGCCGGGGCAATTTACCGAGTTCACCATCGTCTTGCCGCGCTCGACCAACCCTACAAATAATAAAAAAAGCTAGAGGTCATACGTGGCGGTACTGGTTCTTGTCGTGGACGACGAACCCGATGTTGAGGCGCTGTTTCGTCAGCAATTTAGGCGGGAATTGCGTGCCGAACGCTTTGTTATGCCCGGGATGACGGGCCTGGAGATGCTGCCCAAGATGAAGAAAATGCGGCCCGACGTGCCCGTCATAATGATCACGACCTACGGCGACGACGACACCAAACGCAAGGCCATCGAAAGTGGTGCAGAGGGCTTGCTGACTAAGCCAATCGATTTTGCCTTGCTCCGGGAACAGATCGATACGCGGCTAGGTCGGGCCGTCTGACCGGTTAACTTCTGTCCTTTTGTTGCACCTGCTCACGGCAGAAACTGGCACCAAACGGACCAACGGGGCCGGTCTGATAATGTCCGTTGATCAGTGTAGACCGGAAGTGACAGGCACAGGGTCGAAGTGGCGCGAATGACCCACAGCTAACATGCGCCATCGGCACCGTGGGTAACATTTCACGCGCGTCCCTGATCAACTCAGGGCGTATCGTGATAGATGATTTGGAAGGCCCCCACCATGAGAAATTGGAGGTAGCGCCATGACCGCTTCTTTGGCTTCACGCTTCTTCTGCGCAGTCATCCTCACGTCGTTTTGTGGCAGTCAATCGTTCGCGAAGGGTGGCAGCCTGACAAGCGAAAATGCCGACAACCCCCGGCACGTCGAAGGCCTTCCTCCCGAGATTCGTGCTGCAATTATCCGCCAATGTCATGGGCCTAAGGCCCATCACAACTTCGCCAGCTATACTGAAAATCTCCGGAGGATAGAGCTGCATTTTGAGCATCTTCACTGCGATTCAGACGGAGCCTTTTGCAACCCGTCTGGATGCCTGCATCAGATCTATGTTTCCTCTTACGGCCACTACAGGCTTCTGCGAAGCTATTACTCTCCGGCAGAGGAGTGAAATTGTCGCCGCCTAAGTTCTGCCGAAAGTGCGCGGCGCGCGCCGTCAAAGTGACGCGGTTGACCCAAATCGGTCATCGGGCGTCTTTCCGAATATACGTCTTTCTTGTTGGGCGTTTGATTTTGTCGTGTGTATGTTTTAATCGGAGATACAGAAGGAGCGCAGCATGTATGTGTATGTCTTGAGACGATTTTCTTTAAAGGCCGGCTTGCTTACCGCGGTCATTTCTATCCCGGCCTCTCAGGCTTTTGCTGAGGCCCCTCGCCAGCTTTACAATAAAACGGTTCAGATCAATTGGTCGGTATCTGTCACTGAAACAGGTCCTAGCGGTGAGAAAAAGAATCCGGTCGTCGCCATCAATCATACGATTTACATTAGTACCGCCGGTCGATTATTTGAACATTCCTCACGAGCTAACGGGAAAGGTATGAGGCAATCCGATAACGCGCCAGGTCAGACGCACAACGCGGGGGGAGAAGCAACAGCTGTGCGCTTTGAAGGGAGTCGACTTGTCGGAAACAATGCCTTCGCATTGGGTGCGCTACGTTTTGTGGCAACATTTGATCCAAGCTTTTCGTCCTGCTCGGTTTCTGTGAAATACGGCCGCGAAGCGGGAAACATCAAGCGGAGAGGAATCGACGGAGTAATGTATAAAATCAAATCGCTGGCTTCCTCGGGTGAAACTTGTTCGATTCGTGACGGTAATCCTTTTGCCGGTTAACGAGCACGGAGTTTCGTGACGGTGCTTGGGACGCGCAGATCATGGTTCGACGACGCCACTTCAGTCTTTGGCACATCTCGTTACCTAGCGCGGTGCAGTGATATGTCCGAAGTTGGGGGTAGATCAGAATTGATCCGCACACGGCCAAAGTGACGCGATTGACCCGAAGCGGACATCGGCAACCACCAAAGTAAATGCGGCGGAAGCGGCGTTTCGGCCTATCCAAATGCTTGTCTGAACCGTTACGATGCCGTCTGCTGAGTTTTGGAACGAATATGCAGCGTCGCGATTTCATAACGCTACTCGGCGGCGCAGCGGCGGCGTGGCCGTTAACGGCGCGGGCGCAGCGGCCCGTGATGCCTGTTGTCGGCTTTATGCACACCTTATCGTTCGAGAACGTTCCTAACTACGTCGCCGCGTTCCGCCAGGGTCTCAAGGAAGCCGGCTTCGTGGAGGGCCAAAACGTGGCCGTCGAATATCGCTGGGCGGAGGGCCAATACACGAAATTACCTGAGCTGGCGGCCGACCTTGTGCGCCGAAAGGTCGCCGTAATCGCCGCAACTGGTGGTGATCCTTCGCCGCAAATAGCCGAAGCGGCAACCTCAACCATTCCTATTGTGTTCGCCGCCAATGGTGACCCGGTCAAGCAGGGCCTGGTGGCGAGCCTCAACCAACCGGGCGGCAACGCGACCGGCATCACCATATTTGGTCCGGCAGCGGTCACAAAGCGACTGCAACTGCTGCACGAGCTTATCCCACAGGCCGCAACGGTCGCCTTTCTCATAAATCCAGACAATCCTAACGGAGCACTCGAGACCGGCGTCGCGCAAGCAGCTGCCGCCTCTCTCGGGCTGCAAATGCTGGTCCTTAGTGCTAGCAACGAAAGCGAACTCGACGCGACCTTCGCAGCCATGGCTCAACAACGAGCCGGCGCCCTTCTCATCGCCTCCGACGTGTTCTTCTTTTGGCGGCGCGATCAGATATTCGCGCTGGCAGCACGCCAGAGGATACCGGCAATCTACTATCTACGCGAATTCGCTCAAGCTGGCGGCCTTATGAGTTACGGCAACAGAGTAACAGACGTTTACCGCCAAGTAGGCATCTACGTTGGACGGGTTCTCAAGGGTGAAAAGCCTGCCGACCTACCGGTCATTCAAGCCACCGAATTCGAGTTCGTGATCAACCTCAAGACCGCTAAGACGCTCGGCCTCGCAATTCCAGCTGGGCTAATCTCTTTCGCGGATGAGGTGATCGAATGAGAGCGGCGACTTCCGAATCTGGCACATTTGAGACATGCTAATGAGACATGCTAACGGATACTGAGAATGTCCGTTGATCGGGTGTAGACCGGAAGTGTTCGGTGCCCCGTCAACGTAACGAGTTTGACATTCGAAGCGGACGGTGCTGATGCGCAGCGCGACTGGCGTCGTGCCTGGTGGTTGAAACGCCTGGGCCGGTTGCCGTGTCCGGAACGACTCTCAAAATCCGAGATCCGGCAAATCGTTTGCAGCGGCTTGATACGATCTGCCGCATTAATGCCACAACCGCATCCGGCGACGCCCGGTCCGGGTGCGGCAATCCAGATCGTTGGACGGATGATGTTGCGCCGTATACTGGTGAACGAGGATCAAGTTCACCCATGAGTCTTTCAGCACCGTTCATCCGTCGGCCTGTCGCCACAACGCTGCTGACGTTCGGGTTGGTTGCCGCCGGCACCATCGCCTTTTTCAAGCTGCCGGTCTCGCCGCTGCCGGACGTCGATATCCCAACCATCTCCGTGCAGGCGACGCTGCCGGGCGCCAGTCCCGCGGACGTGGCGACCACGGTAGCAAGTCCGCTGGAGCGCCATCTCGGCCAGATCGCCGATGTCAACGAAATGACATCGGCGAGTGCGCTCGGCTCGGCCCGCGTCAATCTGCAATTTGGAATCCATCGCGACATCAACGGCGCGGCGCGCGACGTCGAGGCCGCGATCAATGCCTCGAGCGCCGACCTGCCGACCGCGCTGCGCAGCAACCCCGGCTATCGCAAATTCAACCCGGCCTCGGCGCCGATTCTGATCTATACGCTGACCTCAAATACGCTGGTGCCCGCCGAACTGTACGACGCCGCCTCGACCGTGCTGGCGCAGAAGCTGTCGCAGGTCGAGGGCGTCGGCGAGGTCAGCGTCAGCGGCGGCTCGCTGCCCGCCGTGCGCGTCGAACTCGCGCCGCAGGCGCTCTACAAGTTCGGCATCGGCCTGGAAGACGTCCGCGCCGCGCTCGCCAGCGCCAACGCCCACAGTCCCAAGGGAGGCATCGATGTCGAAGGCCAGCGCTTTCAGATCTACTCCAATGATCAAGCCATCCGGGCGGCGGACTACAAATCGCTGGTGGTCGCCTATCGCAACGGCGCGGCGGTGCGCCTGGCCGACATCGGCGAGGTGCTTGATTCCGTAGAGAACCTGCGCAACCTCGGCCTCGCCAACGGCAAGCGGGCGGTCATGATGATCGTCTACCGGCAGCCCGGCGCCAATATCATCGGGATGGTCAACCGGGTGAAGGCGGTGATGCCGCAATTGCGCGCATCGGTCTCACCGGCGATCGACGTCAATCTCGCGGTCGACCGCTCGATCACGATCCGGACCTCGTTGTGGGACGTGGAAATCACGCTCGTCATCGCGGTGGTTCTGGTCATCCTCGTGGTGTTCGCGTTCCTGCGCAGCGCGCGCGCGACGCTGGTGCCGGTGGTGGCGGTGACGGTCTCCGTGGTCGCGACTTTTGCCGTGATGTATCTGCTCGGCTACAGCCTCAATTTGTTCTCGCTGATGGCGCTCACGGTCGCGACCGGCTTCGTGGTCGATGACGCCATTGTCGTGCTGGAAAATACTTCCCGCCATCTGGACGCCGGAACGCCGCCGCTGCAGGCCGCGCTGCAAGGGTCGAGAGAGGTCGGCTTCACGGTGCTGTCGATGAGCGTATCGCTGATCGCGGTGTTCGTCCCGATCCTGCTGATGGGTGGCCTTGTGGGCCGGCTGTTTCGCGAATTCGCCATGACGATCACCGTTGCCATCGTGATCTCGCTGGTGGTCTCGCTGACGACGACGCCGATGATGTGCGCGGTGCTGCTGCGCAGCGAGCGCGACCGGCCGCACGGACGGATTTACCGGGCGAGCGAACGCCTGTTTGAGGCGCTGCTGGGCGGATATCGGCGGACGCTCAACATTGCGTTGCGTCATCCGCGCTCGGTCATGCTGGTTCTGGCTGCGGTCCTCGGCCTGAATTTCTATCTCTACGGGGCCGTGCCAAAGGGTTTCGTGCCGCAGCAGGATACCGGGCTGCTGGTCGGATCGATCCAGGCCGATCAAAGCATCTCGTTTCAGTTGATGCAGCAGAAGCTGACGCAGTTCGTCAACATCGTCAAAGACGATCCCTCGGTCGATACGGCTGTCGGCTTCACCGGCGGCGGCCTCGGTCCGGGCGCGGGCTCGACCAATTCCGGCACCGTTTTCGCGTCACTCAAGCCGCTTCGTGACCGCAAATTGTCGGCGGAGCAGGTGATCGGCCAATTGCGCAACGAGCTGGCCGCCGTGTCGGGCGCCACGCTGTTCCTGCAGGCGGTCGGCGATCTCGGCACCGGCGGGCGCTCCGGCAATGCGCAGTATCAGTACACGCTGCAGGGATCGACTTCCGAGGAGCTGAATGAATGGACGCCGAAGATCGTCGCCGCGCTTCAGCCCATACCGACGCTCACCGACGTCAGCAGCGACCAACAAAACAAGGGCCTTCAGGCCGGTGTGGTGATCGACCGCGATACCGCCTCGCGCCTCGGGATCACCGTCAGCCAGATCGACAACACGCTGTACGATGCCTTCGGCCAGCGGCAGGTCTCCACCATCTACGTGGCGCGCAACCAGTACCACGTGATCATGGAGGTGGCGCCCGAGTACTGGCAAAATCCGGAGACGCTGAAGGATGTCTATGTCTCCACCCTCGGCGGACCGGCCAGCGGATCGCAAACGACCAATGCCGTGGCCGGGACGGTGGTTTCGCCGACCCATGCCGCCTCGGTCAATTCCGTCGCGGCGAGCGCGGCCCGAAATCTTGCAACCAACTCCATCGGCGCCACCGGCAAAGGCGTATCGTCGACCGGCACCGCGGTCTCGACCAGCCAGGAGACGATGATTCCGCTCTCCAGCGTCGCCCGGTTCGGACGGGGCGAGACAGCGCTTGTCGTCAACCATCAGGGGCTTCTGGTCGCCAACACGATCTCGTTCAATCTCGCGCCCGGTGTCTCGCTGAGCGGGGCCGTGGCGACGATCGAGGCGACCATGCGCGAGGTCGGAGTTCCCGCGACGATCCACGGCTCGTTTCAGGGCGCCGCCAAGATCTTCCAGGAATCGCTCGCCAGCGAACCCTATCTCGTGCTTGCGGCCCTTGCGACGATCTACATCTCGCTTGGGATGCTCTATGAGAGCTTCGTCCATCCGCTGACGATCCTGTCGACGCTGCCGTCGGCCGGCGTCGGGGCGGTGTTGGCGCTGATGCTGTTTCACACCCAGTTCGACATCATCGGCATGATCGGCGTGATCCTGCTGATCGGCATCGTGAAGAAGAACGCCATCATGATGATCGATTTCGCGGTCGACGCCGAGCGCGTGCGTGGCCTGCCGGCGGCCGACGCGATCTACGAAGCCTGCCTGCTGCGCTTCCGGCCGATCATGATGACCACCATGGCGTCCCTGCTCGGCGCCGTGCCGCTGATCGTCGGCCTCGGCGAAGGCAGCGAGTTCCGCCAGCCGCTCGGCATCACGATCATCGGCGGACTGGTCCTGAGCCAGATCCTTACCCTCTACACCACACCGGTGGTCTATCTCTATCTCGATCGTTTCCGGCATTGGAGCAGGCGGAAGTGGCGGGGCAACTGATCGCTCGGGCAGCCGTCCGTCGACCACCAAAGCGGTGGTATCTTCGGCATGAAAATACGAATGAGAAGCAGAATTTCAGACTAGCTGAGTTGGCCGAATGCGCCGGCTTTGGAATCACGCGGCTGAATCGGATGAGTGACCGCGTCCCCTCGACCGGCCTGGATGGCACGTTGAAGCCACACGACCGCCTGGTCGATCCAATAGTCGTGATGCGCCGGATCGGCTTTGGCCTTCTCACGACAGTTCGAAGCCTGGACCAGACACTCTTCGCGCCGATGCATCACTTCACCGATCGCCTCGGCCTTGGCCAACTCTCAGTTACGGCACTCTCGATAATGTGGCGCTGAACTCTTTTGCATTCCGGACAAGTAAACGTTCTCAAGTCGTGGCCGGTGCTGCTCGGTTCGATCGCGGAGAGCTTCATCGACGAACCGCAAGCCGTGCACTGTGGGCCCTGGTTTTGTTCGTCGAGCATGGCATTTGCCTCAATTCAGCGCTCTGAGTTCTCGGGAAAGCCATCCGATCGCCTTCGATTTGAAGACGTCCGATGCAATGACGATTATCTCGACGCGATCGCAGTTGGGGAATTCGAACAATCGCTGCTCGAACAGCAGGTAACCGCGAACGTTAAAACAAGAGGCATGGTGGATCGAGCTTGTTAGCAATACGCAGTATTTATCCGGTCGCGTTAGTGCTGCTTGAGCATATTGGCCGTAGCGTCCGCGCGTCATGACAAGACAGATCACCCACCCGCCCGTTTCGCCCAAAATCATACCAGCATTCCTGCGTTCGTCCTGGCTGAGCTGGACCATTGCCTTTGCCCTCTGCCTGTCCGCGGCGCTGGTCGGGATCGAGGCCTGGCAGATGTGGCACGTGCGCGAAGCCAGCCTGCGCAGCGCCAAGATCGTGACGGCGAGCCTGGCCGAATCGCTCTCCCAGCAGATCGAGAGCACGCTCAAGACAGCCGACACCGTCGTCGCCACGCTGGCGCAACGGGTCGAGGTCGAAGGCGTCAACCCCGATACCCTGCAACGCCTCTACGGGTTGATGACGTCGCTCGCCTCGGCGCTGCCGGCGATCCATGAGATGGGCCTGACCGACAAGGACGGCAACGCCATCGTCAAATCGCTGGTTCCGCATCCGGTCGGCTTGAACTACCGCGAACGCGACTATTTCCGCTTTCTCAGCAGCCATGACACAAGCGACGCCTTTGTCGGGCAGCCGGTCAAGAGCAAGGTCGACGGATCGGTCAACATCACGGTGTCGCGCCGGATCAATGCCCGTGATGGCAGCTTTGCCGGGATCGTGGTGACGAGCGTGTCGATGAACTCCTTCCGCAAGCTGTTCGAAACGGTCCAGCTCAAGTCCGGCGGTTTCATCAGCCTGGTCGCGGACAACGGCATGCTGCTCGCCAGCAGTCCGGAATCCTTCGGCGACGGCGAACTCGCAGCCTTGAACGCAGCGCCCGCCGGCGCGCTCGAATATCTGTCGCCCAAGAACGGCCTCAACCGGGTGGGGGCGTCCAACCATCTGCCGCATTATCCGATGACCGCCATGGTCGCCGAGAACAGCTCGGCGGTGTTGAGCGAATGGTACGGCCAGTTGCGCGTGCATGGCGCGATCGTGCTGAGCATCCTGATGGTGATCGGCGTGCTGGGCTATCGGGTCGATCAGGCCAATCGGGCCACGCGGCTGCAGGCCCTGAGCGACGGGCTGACGGGGCTGGCCAACCGCCGCTGCTTCGACGAGACGATCGCGCGCGAGTTTCAGCGCGCGGCGCGCAACGGGCAGCCGCTGTCGCTGATCATGGTGGATATCGACCTCTTCAAGACCTTCAACGACGAATATGGTCACCCGGCCGGCGATGCCTGCCTGTGTGCCATCAGCGCCGCGGTGCAGGGCGTGCTGCGCCGGCCGGGCGACATGGCCGCCCGCTATGGCGGGGAGGAATTTGCGATCCTGCTCCCGGAAACCGACCTTGCCGGCGCCGTCCAGATCGCCGGCGACATGCAGGCCGCCATCCGGGCGCTCGCCATCCGGCATGAGGCCGGCCCGCTCGGCATTGTGACACTGAGCGCGGGTGTGGCGTCCTGTCATCCCGGACGTTTGGCCGCAACGCCGGCGTGGCTGGTCGAGGCGGCCGATGCGGCGCTCTACCAGGCCAAGGCGCTGGGCCGCAACACCGTCACGGTCCGTCCGAACGTCGAGATCGGGGCACCCGCCGCCGTCGCGCGCAAAAACGCCGCGTAAGGCCGTCGCGAGACTGCCGCGCGGCCCCAGCCGGTCGGATCATCGGGATCGGTGCAAATGCGGCCGCAGCCGGCCGCCGATCATGGGCCTGGCGACGGCATCGGCTCCGTTATAACCCGGCTTGCGCCTATTTCGGGCCTTGACGGTGGAGGGCTTCGCCAGTTCAGTTGAAGCCATGATCCAGCTCCGACCGATCGCGCTTGTTCTCCTGATGGCCACGGCGTCGCCGGCGTTCGCCGAGACCATGAGCTTTGAAAGCGCCGCGGCGATGCTGGGCGAAAGCTGTGGCAAGGATATCGACGCCAATTGCTTCGGCGTTAACTTCGATGCGCCTCGCCTCAAGGAGTGCCTCACCCGCAACCAGGATACGGTTTCGCCGCAGTGCAAGGCCGACTACGGCAAAGCCTTCGATGCGATCCAGAAGCGTGTGGCGGCGCGCGCGGCGGTCACCAAGATGTGCGAGCGCGATCAAAAAAAATACTGCGCTGACGCGCAGAACGTCTTCGCCGACGTTCTCGCATGCCTGCTGAAAGGCCCGCGCGGGATGACCTTGAACTGCAACAAGGCGATCAGCGAGGCGGGGTATCGCTGATGCAACTGGCTACGAAAGCCCGGCGCGGCATGGCTCTGTTGACGGTCTGCCTGATGGTCGCGATGCCGGCGGCTGCGGCGTTCGCGCAGGCGGTTGTCACGACGGAAAACATGGTCAGTCAGCTCGCCGATCCGGAAACCACGGCGGAGCTGGATGCCGCGGTGCTGCGCCAGCAGGCTTCCGATCGCGTCAAGTCGAAGGTCGATGCCGTCGCATTGAAGCGGCCGCCGGTCGCCGCTCAGCTGCGCAAGCTGCCGCATCTCAACCTGGATATCCAGTTCAACCCCAATTCTCCGGTCATCAGGCCTGACTCCTACCGAATGCTCGGGCGCATTGCCGACGCCTTCGCCGATCCCAGGATGCTGCCCTATGGCTTCCTGATCGTCGGCCATACCGAGTCGACGGGTAAGCGTGACTACAATCTGACCCTGAGCCAAAGACGCGCCGATTCGATCCGTGACGTATTGGTGACGACCTTCAAAATTTCGCCAAAACGCCTGCAGGCGGTCGGTCTGGGCGAAGAGCAATTGCTGGATCCCGAGCATCCGAAAGCGCCGGTCAACCAGCAGATCCAGATTGTGACCGCCAGGAAGCTGTAGCGGGCGGCGCGAGAAGCCCCGTTCACATCGATAGCTGCTTGTTGTTCACAAGGCAGCCCCCGCGGGTAACCCGCGATCGGCTCGACGGAACCGCATTTTTGTCCGGCGATGTGAGCTGGTTCACAGCCCCCACGCATGGGCTGAGTTACCAATGCCGGACGGCCCGATTCTAAAGGGTTGTGATCGGGAGCCCGCCATTGGCGGCCTCCCCTCAACGCAAACTCCGGTGGCAGCGATGCATCGCGACTTCAGCAAATATATCTCGACAAACGACGACAAGCTGACCTTTCGCAAATGGAGAAACAGCTTGGGGCTTTTCTACGGGTTGGCTTTGCTGCTTCTGGTGAGCTTCGTGGCCATTCAAAGCCGATCAACGGGGATGCCGCACCAGGCGACGGCGTCGGCAGCAAACATGACGGTCGCCATCGACAAAGGCCGTTTCCACTGATGTCGCGTGCGCTTGGCTGCGCTCAAAGTCCGGTAAAGCCGGCCTTCACCGGGTCGCTCGAGCCGTCAAGTTCGCGCAAATATGTCAGCCCGCACACCGTGAGCCGATGCATGTCCCTCTCGCCGGCCTCGAACAGAGTGGTGACGTAGTCCGTCACCTTGGCGCGCGCCTCGGCGCTGGCCCCGGCGGAGCGGTTCAACAGCAGATCGTAGGTCATCATGATGCGATCAATGGCGGCTTCCATGAAATCCTCTTTGGCTAAACCAGTTCTGCGGCTTCAAACTTCGCGATCGCCTTGTTGGCGAGCCTGATCTTGTTGTATTCACCGCGGTCGAACATCCACACGATGCTTTCGAGAAGCGCCTCGTTGGTGGCGAGGCTGTCGGGGATGACGCCGCTGCGACGAAGATAATTCGCGGCGATGGCATAGGCATCGCCCACCACTTCGACGCTCATTACCCGCAATCCGCGCTCGATCAGCATGATCTGTCCTCCAACCCGGAGATAAGCCCGCCGCAGCGCAAAAGTTCCATTTCGGAAACCGGCTTTTTGCAGTGCGAAAAAGACAAAACGCATCGGCCCGGGAAAACCGGACCAATGCGCTGGGGAAGTCTCTGTAGTTGTTATTGATTGGCTGCCGGTCTTTTTCAGATCGCCGGCTTGGCCGAAAGGGATCTCAGAGCCGGTAGAGGATCTGGTCGGTCCAGAACCGCTCGAGCCGATGCAGCGACTTGTTGAGGGTCGCGAACTCCTCGTTGGAGATGCCGCCGACCTGTTCGACGGTCTTGACGTGCTTCTGGTAGAGCGCATCCACGATGCGGCGGATTTCCTGGCCCTGCGCGGTGAGGCGAATGCGGACCGAGCGGCGATCGACGCGCGAGCGCTGATGGTCGAGGAAGCCGAGTTCAACCAGCTTCTTCAGATTGTAGGAAACGTTGGAGCCGAGGTAATAGCCGCGCGTGCGCAGCTCGCCGGCCGTCAGTTCCTTGTCGCCGATGTTATAGAGCAGCAGCGCCTGCACCGAATTGATGTCGGCGCGGCCGCGGCGATCGAATTCATCCTTGATGACGTCGAGCAAACGGCGATGCAGCCGTTCCACCAAAGTCAATGCTTCGAGATAGAGCGGCTGTACCGGAACCTGACCCGGAGCGCGCTCGGCGGTTTCCACCGCCGTTGCAACGGCTTTCATCATGACACTTCCCCTGTTGTCGTTTTTATCGACTTATTCGACGAAACTTTGGTCCCGCCTGATAGCTTCAACTTAAGGGGCGCGTTTGAAGATCAGCTTAAATAAGACAATAAAGAGATCATGAATTTAAGACAGTGAATCGTGGATTAAGCCCACCGCACAAGGACTTTTCGCAACCTTTCATTGACGGTGCGCCCGCCCTGTTCACGCTTCGTTGGCGCCCGCTGTCGCATATGGGAACAGCTTCGTTCAAATTCGAAACGCCTGCGTAACAGGTGTGGCGGGAGATTAGGGTGACCGAAAAGTTACCGCGAAAACTCCAGAAATAATTTGTATAGGCTGCCCCCGGCTTTTCGGAGATCGCATACATCCTTTTCCAATCGGCGGCGTGCTACCGGCCGACAGATTGCTGGCGAACGAGAGCACCCTGGCGCGATCGCTATGGCGGTCGTTCCCGCGCCGCCATCCAGGCCAGGGCCAGATAGGCCGCCAGCATCACGGCTTCAAATCCGACCACGACCAGGCTGCCGCCATAGATACCCGGAAACATCAGTTCGATCACCGCCATCGACACCACAGTGGTCAGCCACACCACCGCCCCCCACGGCGTCGCCAGCCAAAGTCCGACGGCGGCGACCAGTTCGATCACGGCGAAATACACGGTGGCGGTCTGCCAGGCCATCGGCTGGTTTTCGAAGGCTTCCTCCTCGCCGCCGATGAAGCCGGTCACCTGTGCCCAGTGGTAGAGCCCCTTGGCGACGGAGACGACCGCCATGATGCGCAGGAACAGCACGAGCCGGCGGGTCCACACATTATCGTCGGATTCGATGCGTTCGGACGAAATCGCCGCCACCGACATGGCATGGTCCCGTGACGGGTCGCGCGTTGGGGTTTCGGGCATCAGGGAGTGCTGCTCATGACCTCGGGAATAAGCCGTTGGGGACACTCATGGCCCCTCGGCACGGCAAAATCAATCGGGCTTGCGGCAAGTTCAATTGAACTTGCGACAGGTCAAGGCTGCGGTGACGGAAGCCGCGCAAAGTGCTACGAACGGATCAAAATCAGCCTGCCGATCGAGGAGAGAACATCAAATGGCGATCAAATTCGGGCGTCCGATCGAAATGCGCGACACGCCGCGCGGCACGACCGCCCTCTCCGCCCCCAGCCTCGACCTGGTGGTCCGGCCGCGCCGCAACCGCAAGGCGGAATGGGCGCGCCGCCTGGTGCGCGAAAACGTTCTCACCACCGACGACCTGATCTGGCCGCTGTTCGTGGCCGATGGCCACAACAAGCGCAGCGCCGTCGCCTCGATGCCCGGCGTGGAACGGCTTTCGGTCGACCAGGCGGTACGCGACGCCGAGCGCGCGGTGAAACTCAACATCCCCTGCATCGCGCTGTTTCCCTATACCGAGCCGGGCTTGCGCGACGAGCATGGCTCCGAAGCGGTCAATCCCAACAATCTCGTGTGCAAATCGGTGCGCGCCATCAAGCAGGAGTTTCCCGGCCTGGGCGTGCTCTGCGACGTGGCGCTCGATCCCTTCACCAGCCACGGCCATGACGGGCTGATCGAGGACGGCAGGATCCTCAACGACGAGACGGTGGCGGTATTGGTGCGGCAGGCCCTGGTGCAGGCGGAAGCCGGCTGCGACATCATCGCGCCGTCGGACATGATGGACGGCCGCGTCGGCGCGATCCGCGAAGGGCTGGACGCCGCCGGATTTCTCGACGTCCAGATCATGGCCTATGCCGCGAAATATGCCTCCGCCTTCTACGGCCCGTTCCGTGACGCCGTCGGCTCGGCCAAGACGCTGAGCGGCGACAAGCGCACCTACCAGATGGACAGCGCCAATTCCGACGAGGCGCTGCGCGAGGTCGAACTCGACATCGCCGAGGGCGCGGACATGGTGATGGTGAAGCCCGGCATGCCCTATCTCGACATCGTGCGGCGGGTCAAAGACACCTTTGGGATGCCGACCTTCGCCTATCAGGTGTCCGGCGAATACGCGATGATCATGGCGGCCGCCGGCAACGGCTGGATCGACGGCGAGCGGGCGATGATGGAAAGCCTGCTGGCGTTCAAGCGCGCCGGCGCCGACGGGGTTCTCACCTATTTTGCGCCGCAGGCGGCGCAGAAGCTGAAGGCGGAAGGTTGACGCTTGCGGGCAGCCGTGCTCTTCGCCGTCATTGCCTGCGACAAACGCGAAGCGTTTGCGCAAGGGAGCAAAGCGACGAAGCAATCCATGCCTCCTTTTAGGTCGATCAATGCGCCGGCTGCGCCGTTGGATGCGGACCGCAGAACGCACGCAGCGCCTCACGCTGTTCCCTTGACAGCACCGTCAGCGGATAGGCCGGCTCGCCGGTATTCTGTCTGAAGAACGGGTGCGGCCAGGCCCGTCCGCGCAGCCGCCAGCCGAGCACCCTGACAATGACGCGCAAGATCAGCGAAAGCTTCATCCCTGTTGACCCCGCCGGCGCCTGTCCGACCGCGTACTTTCCCATAATGGCGCCGACCGGTGCGCCGAATACCTCATCTGCGCGCTGCGTGCCGTTGTCGGAAGCCTGTGCGACAATTCCAACGAAGGGAATTGCGGGACTGAGTGTGTTGCCGACCGGGGTGTTGCAGCAGTTCGCGTACCATCGGAACAGCCCCTTGGGCGTCAGCCGCGGTCCCACGATCCGGTGCGCTCCCTGCACAAAGCTGAGCGAGGCGGGCGCGACCTGGATGATGTCGCTGCCGCCTTGGGAATCAAGCAGGTCCGCGCGGCCGAGTTGGTGCGCAAACGCCTGGCAATCATCGCAATAGCAAACCACGCGGTTCGCTGTCCGTCGCGATGCATCCCTGACCAGTGCACGGACTTCCCCACAACGGCAACGCAATTCCACCTGCGCACTCATTGAAACCATCCTCCCCAGCAGGTCACCAAACCAACGGTCCTTCGCAACGATAACCTTAGACCGCTGCGTGGTCCAAGTCGGCCGCCACCCAGGCGGCTTCCGCCGTGGAATCGCCGGAATAATATTGCTGCTTGTTAATGGTCCCGAGGGCTTGCGGCGGGCCAGTCGGTTCCCATGTCCTGCGTGGACATCCGCATTTGAGGGCTGATCATGTCTTATGGCGATTCGGGCAATTCGGGCGGCGGCGCCCGGGGCAACGGCGGCGGGACGAATTTCCAGGCGCATGCCTTCGATCCGATATTGCAGCCCGAATTGTTTCGCGGCGTGCTGACGCGGCGGGTGTTCGCGTTCCTGATCGACCTCGTGGTGCTGTCGGTCCCGGTGATCGTCGGCTACCTGTTTATCGCCGTGTTCGGGCTGATCACGCTGGGGCTCGGCTGGGCCCTGTTCTGGCTGGCATGGCCGGCCTCGATCATCTGGGCCATCCTTTACTACGGCGCCTCGATTGGCGGGCCCTATTCGGCGACGCTCGGCATGCGCGTGATGGATCTGGAACTGCGCACCTGGTACGGGGCATCAGGTTATTTTGTTCTGGGCGCCATGCATGCGGTGCTGTTCTGGATTTCGATATCGTTTCTGTCGCCGCTGGTACTGCTGGTCGGGCTGTTTAACGGCCGGCGGCGCCTGCTGCACGACATCGTGCTGGGAACCGTTGTCATCAACAGCTCGGTCCGCAACCCGGTGGCCCAGCCGGCACGAACTTTTTGACCCCATGGCCATGCCAGCAAACGGTTTGCAAACCAATTGACCGTTAGCCTCCGTGGCGCGATGCTGGCTTGGCTTTGCCCTTTCGGAGACTGACGACATCCCGTGACCCAGCACTCGCGTGACACCCCGCAATTCTACCTGACGGCGCCCTCGCCCTGCCCGTATTTGCCGGGCCGCCACGAGCGCAAGGTGTTCACGCATCTGGTGGGCGAAAAGGCCGGCGACCTCAACGACCTGCTGACTCACGGCGGCTTCCGGCGAAGCCAGTCGATTGCCTATCGGCCGGCCTGCGACCAGTGCCGCGCCTGTGTCTCCATTCGCGTGATCGCCAACGAGTTCCGGCCCTCGCGCGGCTTTCGGAAGGTGCTGGCCCGCAACGCCGACATCATCGGCGAGCAGCGCAGCGCGGTGCCGACCTCGGAGCAATATTCGGTATTTCGTGCCTATCTCGACCAGCGGCACCGCCACGGCGGCATGGCCGACATGACCGTGCTCGATTACGCGATGATGGTGGAGGACAGCCACGTCGAAACCCGCATCATCGAATACCGCCGCCGCGGCACGGACAGCGGCATCACCGGGCGCGGCAATGGTCTGGTGGCGGTTGCGCTGACCGACGTGCTCAGCGACGGGCTGTCGATGGTGTATTCGTTCTTCGAACCGTCCGAGGAAGGCCGTTCGCTCGGCACCTTCATGATCCTCGACCACATCACCCGCGCCCGCAGGCTCGGGCTGCCCTATGTCTATCTCGGCTACTGGATCGAAGGCTCAAAGAAAATGGACTACAAGGGCCGCTTCCTGCCGCAGCAGCGCCTCGCGCCTTCCGGCTGGCTGCGGATCGACGCGTCAGGCGAAGTGCTGAACGAGCCGCAGGATTGACTCAGGCCGTCATACCCCGCGAAAGCGGGGTATCCAGTACGCCGCGGCTTCTCGAGTTATCACCACCGTCTCTGGAGTACTGGTTCGCCCGGTCAAGCCGGGCGATGACAGCGGTTTGTGTTGCTGCACCCCGCAACCCTCAGCCGACGACATAATCCCACACCAGTTTCGCGTTCAGCGTGATGATCACAACCGCCGTCAGCGTCGCCAGCGCGGTCAGCCAGCGCGGCGCCACGAACGCTCCCATCTTGCGGCGGCTGGCGGTAAACGTCACCAGCGGCACCACCGCGAACGGCAGTTGCAGGCTGAGCACCACCTGGCTCAGGATCAAGAGTTGACCCGTCGCCTTCTCGCCGGCCCAGATCGTCACCACCGCCGCCGGCACAATCGCGATGCCCCGCGTCACCAGCCGCCGCAGCCATGGCGCGATGCGCAGATGGAGAAATCCCTCCATCACGATCTGACCCGACAGCGTCGCGGTGATGGTCGAGTTCAACCCGCAGCATAGCAGCGCGATCGCAAACAGCGTCGGGGCCAGCGTCGAGCCGAGCAATGGCGCCAGGAACGCATGGGCCTGGTCGAGCTCGGCGACATCGATCCTGCCGACGCGGTGAAACGTCGCCGCGGCCAGGATCAGGATCGAGGCGTTGATGGTCAAGGCCAGGCACAACGCGAGGGCGGAATCGATGTTCGCCAGCTTGATCGCCTCGCGCTTGTCCTCGATCGCATCGCCATAGCCGCGGGTCTGCACCAGCCCGGAATGCAGATAGAGATTATGCGGCATCACGGTCGCGCCGAGAATCCCGAGCGCCAGATACAGCATCTCGCGGTTGGCCAGAATGTCCGACGTCGGCGCAAACCCCCGGAGCACCGCGCCCCAGTCCGGATCGGCCATCGCAATCTGCACGGCGAAACACGCCGCGATCACGCCCAGCATCGCCACGACAAACGCCTCGATCCAGCGAAATCCGAACGCCTGCAGCGCGAGGATCAGGAATACGTCGGCCGCGGTGATGATCACGCCGATCTCGAGCGGAATATGAAACAGCAAATTGAGGCCGATGGCGGTGCCGATCACCTCGGCCAGATCGGTCGCGGTGATGGCGACTTCCGCCGACAGCCACAAAGGCAGCGACACCCAGCGCGGAAAGGAATCCCGGCAGGCCTGGGCGAGATCGCGTCCGGCGCCGACGCCGAGCCGCGTGCACAGCGACTGCAGCACGATCGCCATCACATTGGACACTAGCGCGATGAACAACAGCGCGTAGCCGAATTTGGAGCCGCCGGCGAGCGAGGTCGCCCAGTTGCCGGGATCCATATAGCCGACGGCGACCAGGTAGCCCGGCCCGAGAAACGCCAGCAGCTTGCGCCAGAACGGCCCCTGCTTCGCTGTCCTGACCGAAGCGAACATGCCCACCAGCGACGGCACCCCCCGTTCCCCGCGCCAGCCGGAGGCTTCCACGGGGGTACCGGTAGCCCCCTTGGGAAGGGAATCGGGGCCCAAATCAGAGCATCGTGCGTCCATTTCACCAGGATGATGCATAATGGATTTTATTGCAACTCATTTGCAACTGCATCTAGAAGGTTGTTGGAGCGTCGGAGTCTCAACAGGTTGTCGTTGGTCAGGTTAAGTCCGCTGATGAGTTGTTCACACTCAACGGGGATTCGCGCGCGGCGGATTGCGGTCGCGCGAAGGGGAAAAATTGCAACAGTGATCTGCTCGCAGGACAACGATGCTGTCCCGCGTTACTCTCTCACGCATGCCGATTCGTATTCCCAGGATTTAGAATGACCGAGAACAGCGTGTCCAAGATTGGACCGACGAGCGTCAACGGCCCGCTGACGATAAGGCCAGGCACGGGTGGCGGCACGTCGCTGTCGATGCAGCGACGTGCGCATGACAGTCGCTTTGCGACACGCTATTTCGTGGGAAGTGGCATCGACGTCGGCGGCGGCCACGACTCGCTCGCGTTATTCGTTGAACTGTTTCCGCTGATCAGGAACGTCGTCATCTACGACGCGCCGCAAGGTGACGCGCAGAAATTGGCCAATGTCGATGATGATTCCTTTGACTTTCTTTTTTCGAGCCATTGCCTGGAACACGTCCGTGACGCGGTCGAGGGGCTGGCTAACTGGATCCGAGTGGTCCGGCCCGGCGGCCATCTGGTTATTTCCGTCCCGGATGAGGATCTATACGAGCAGGGCACTTGGCCCTCAACTTTCAACTCTGATCACAAGATGACCTTTACGATCTGCAAGAAGTCGTCCTGGTCGCCGGTGTCTGTCAATGTGTTCGCTCTTCTCACGCAATTCTGCGACAAGGTGAAGCCGATTAGCGTGATCACGACTGACCACGCTTACCGCTACAGGATTCCACGCTTCGACCAGACAGCCACTCCGTTGTCCGAATGCGCGATAGAGTTTGTTTTGAAAAAGCTCTGACAGGCCACTGATCTGAAATCTGCGACGCTTGTTTGCGGTCGTTTTCATATCGTGCCGTCAATCTCGCGTGTTCGTCATGGCACGCGCTTCGCCGCACCATACATTGAAACCTGATCGGAAAGCGGGTGGCTCTGGCTCTCCATGAGCGAGACAATGGCGGTCAAATCGCCGATCTCGGGAGAAGCCAACGTGTTTTCGATCAATGATGCCCCCCATTTGCCCCCGACTTTCAACCGCCTCGCCTGGTCCAATCTGGCCGCCCAATCGGCCGAACAGGTTGCGCTCGCCGCCGCTCCGATCGTCGCGGTGCTCCTGCTCGGCGTCGGCGAAGGCCAGACCGGCCTGTTGCAGACGGCGCTGACGCTGCCGTTCATCCTGTTCGCCATTCCCGCCGGCCTGCTCGCCGACCGCATCTCGCGGCGCTGGTTGATGGCGGGCGCTGAAGCCCTGCGCGCCCTCGCGCTGCTCGCAATCCTGCTGCTGATCGGTCTCGACCGGCTGACGCTGCCCCTGCTCGCTTTTGCAGGCTTCGTCGCGGTGTGCGGAACGGTCGTCTACAGCGTGGCAGCGCCGGCGCTGGTGCCCTCGCTGGTGACGCCGCAGCTATTGCCCGCCGCCAATGCGCGGATCGAACTGGCGCGCACCATCGCGTTTGCCTCAGGACCGGCGCTCGGCGGCGTTCTGGTGGGATGGCTGGGCGCGGCACCGGCGTTCGGATTTGCCGCGGCGCTCTCGGTAATGGCCGTGGTGCTGTTATCGGGGATTTACGAGCCGGCCCGCGCGCCCGCGCCGCGGCGCCATCCGCTGCAGGAAATCCGGGAAGGCGCGGCCTTCGTCCTGCATCATTCCCTGCTGCGGCCGGTGTTCGTCACCCAGTTCATCTTCAACACCGGGTCGTTCCTGCTGCTGGCCGTGTTCGTGCCCTATGCGGTGCGCCGTCTCGGACTGTCGGCGACAGGCGTCGGCACGACGCTGGCGATGTACGGCGTCGGCATGGTGGTGGGCGCGCTGCTGGCGACGCGGATCATGCGGCGGTTTGCCTTCGGCACCGTGATCGGGCTTGGACCGGTCACCGGCTTCGTCGCGGCCGGCGTGATGGCGCTGACGACACTCGTTCCCTCGCCTGCGCTGGCGGGCCTGAGCTTCTTCCTGCTCGGGGTCGGCCCGATCCTGTGGGTGATCTCCACCACGACGCTGCGGCAATCGGTGACGCCGCCGCGGCTGTTGGGCCGGGTGTCCGCCATCAACATCATGAGCTACGGCGCGCGGCCGGTCGGCGCCGCCCTTGGCGCGGTTGTCGGCGGCTTGTACGGCGCGGAAGCATGCCTCTATCTCGCGGTCGCGATCTTCGCGGCACAGGCGCTCGTGATCCTGATGTCGCCGGCGGTCTCGCTGCCGCGGCAGCCGGAGATGGTGGGTGACGCGGCGACGGCGTCGCGTTCCTGCTGAGGAACAGACAGGTTTCCGTTCGTCATGGCCCGGCACAGCCGCCCAAAGGACGGCGTCGCTTGCGCTTGCCTATGCGCGGCCATCCGCGTCTTTTGGACCCGACGCCATGCGCAAGAGCGATTTAACCGCTCGATAAATCAAATCCGCTCAAATCCAGACATCATTCGCGGCCGTGCGATCTCCGCCCTGATGGCCGGTATTGAGCACACCCCGCGGTTCGATCAGCAATAGTTTGACCTCATGTTCGGCATAGGGCTTGTGTTCGACACCCTTCGGGACGACGAACATTTCGCCGGCCGACAGCTGCACCGTCCCGTCGCGAAAATCGATCCGTAGCACTCCCTCCAGCACGATGAACGCCTCGTCGGTATTCTGATGATCGTGCCAAACGAAGTCGCCCTGCAGCTTCACGACCTTGAACTGGTAGTCGTTCATTTCGGCAATGACCTTCGGCTGCCACTGCTCGTCGAACAATCCGAACTTTTTGCCGAAATTGATCGCGTGGTAATTCATGCCGCTTCTCCACCGAATGATGCTGTGACTATGCCGTTGGCAACGACCGCCGTGGAGTCAACTTTCGGCGATTCATGTCGCCAGATAATTGGCGTAACCACCGGCCGTCACCGCATCTACGGCGATGTCGGGATCGAGGGTGTAAAGATCCTGGGCGCGGCCGATGCCGCGCAGCGCAAACCGGCCGGTGGAGACCAGATAACCGCGCCCGGCGGCGTCGAGGCCGTTGCAAAAGGCCGATGAGACCAGGAGTTCGCGATCGACCGAACGGCACATCGAGGCAATGCGGCTGACCTCATTGACCGCCGGTCCCACCACCGTGAAATCGAGCCGGTCCTCGCTGCCGATATTGCCGTAAAACACCTCGCCGACATGCAAGCCGACATAGGCCGACGTCGTTTGCCGGTCCTGCTCGGCGCGGCGGGCGTTCAGCGAGGTCATGTTCTGCCGGAAACGATGCTCGGCCCGCAGCGCCGCGCGCCTGGCGGCCACGAGGTCATCGCCGGTGAACATCGCCAGCACGCCGTCGCCGATCAGCTTCAGCACGTCGCCGCCGGCTTCATGGACGGCGTCGATCGCGGCCTGCGCGTAATCGTTGAGAAACGGAATGATCTCGTCGGGGCTGACGCTTTCGCTGATCGCAGTCGAGCCGCGCAGATCGGAAAACCACAGCACGGAATTGATCCGCTCGGTGACGCCGCGCGATATCCGCCCCCGCAAGACCTGCTCGGAGGCGTCGCGCCCGAGATAGACCCGGCCCAGCGTGCGGGCGATATCCACCTGGGCCGCCGACTTGATCGCCAGCCCCAGCACCGGCACCAGATCGCGCAGCGCCGACAGCCCCTGCGCGCCAAAACCTTCTGGCCGCCGGGTCACCCAGTAGGAATAGACGCAGTCCATCTGGCCGATGGTGCCGGCGTCGCCGAAGCGGTGCACGAAGGCCACGAAATGCCGGTGGCCCTTTTCCGCCAGTTCGGAAATCATCGAGAAGTCGAGCGAGGCGCAGTCGGCGAGATCGATCCGCAGCTCGTCATGGCCGTGTTCGAGCATGTGATAGAAGGTCGAACGGCGCCAGCTTTGCGCCGCATCGCCCTCGCCGGTCGGGCCGTATTCGAACGTGTCGCTCTCGTTGGTTTCGGTATCGTTCCAGCGGAATCCGCGCCCCTCGAAGATCGGGTGCAGTGTGTCGATGAAGACCAGGCCGCGCGACAGCTCGAGGCCGGACGCCCGGCAGCGCTCGCAAAAGCCGCGGATCAGGTCGTTTTCCGGCAAACCGGTGAGCCCCTGGCTGACCAGCCAGTTCACCAGACCGAGGCGCGGCGCGAGTTCCATAAGGCATTATGCCGCGCTATCGCGACCGGCGAAAGCCTCGCCGCAATGCCCGGGTTTCTTCAGCGCAACGGCCTCGCCATCCTCCTTAACGAAACGCGGCACCAGGAATTTCAGCGGCCGTGCCGCTTAGCTAGTGAATAATTCAGGATTTTTCCGCAACCACCACAAGGCCCGGCACGGGCACGCCTCTCTCGTGACGGGCCGATTGCTGTTCAAGCTGCAACACCACAAGACCGACTGCCTCGATCGAGGCGCGCACATAGGAGGCACTGTGAGCATAGCGCCGGCCCTCGCCCATAATAATGCCGTCGCCGTCGTGCGTTTCCAAGGTGACAGCCAAAAGCCCGCCGGAAGCCAGAACACGGCTCGCTTCCTTCAGAACCGGAAAGAGATCGGCGACATAGATCATCACGTCGGCGGAGAGGACGAGGTCTACGCCGAAGTCAGGGGTTGTGCGCAGACCCTCGATCATATCGGTCACTTTAAGCTCGGCGTAGAGACCCGTGGCACGTGCCTTTTCGATCATGCCCGGCGAAAGGTCGATGCCGATGAATCGATCGACCATCTCAGCAAAGGCGACCGCCACCAGTCCTGTCCCACAACCGAGATCGATCGCGTGTTTGAAATTGGCCGGCTTCTGATGCGCCTGGCACGCGGACAGCACCGCCTCAAGCAACACGGCGGGTCCGCGATATCCAAGACCCTCCACCAGCGCGGTGTCGAATTTAGCTGCATATTGATCGAACAGCACACGCACATAGGCGGGTGGCATTTCGGACAATTCGTCAGCACCCAGCCGCATCAATTCGACGCTCGCACCGAGCGGATCGGAAGGATCTATTTCACGCGCTCGGCGCAGGGCCTTGATCGCGCCGTCACGATCCCCGAGTTGCTCGTGCACCTTTCCAAGCAACCGCCAGACCGACGCACGGTCCGGCGCCAGCTCGGAGGCCCGCCGATAGACAGCCGCCGCTTCTGCGGCCCTGCCGAGATTGCGCAGGCAATCGCCTTTGACGCAGAGAACGTCGACCTGATCCGGGGCAATGGCCAGCGAAAGATCGCACCTGGCGAGCGCCTCCTCATACCGGCGCAATTCGAGCAAGACGCCGCCGCTCAGCGCTGCTGCCTCCGCATTGTTGGGATCGAGCGTAAAAGCATGCTCATAGGTTAGCAACACTTCGTCGTATCGCCGCTGTATGCGCAGAAGATTTCCCAATTTGATCCAGCCCACGGCCAGATTCGGAGCCAGCTTGATCGCGAGGTCGAAGCTTTTCCCCGCCTCATCCAGCTTGTTCTGGTGTTGAAGCAGCTCCCCGAGATGCAAGAAATATTCGTGATTGTTCGGATTGCATCTGATTGCCGAGGCGATCAGATCGACGGCCAAATCCAGCCTGTTGGTCTCCCCGTGGACCAAACCAAGAAGATGGAGCGAATTCGCGTGCTTCGGATCCAGCGCTAGTGCCTGCCGGCAGCAGTCTTCGGCCGGTTCATACCGTTTGGACAAGAAGTGGCGCGCGGCGGCGTCGTACAGATCGGTCAGCGAGCGCGTTTGTTCCGCTCTGCTGATCGCTTTTGGCACGCGGTCGAGGCCGGCTCATTGCATACGTCCTTTGGAACTGAGATCAACCAGCGTATCGTTGCCTGAAAGACGCGAATCAATTCCATGGTAAACCCAACTCCTAACGAAGAGATAGCTGGCAATATCTGACGCTCTGTCCAGAGACAGAGGCGCCGCCGGCGCGGATTCCACGCGACCTCATGCAATCCGACCGGTGAAGGCCATGGCTCTCAAGGCGTCCCCACCTCAAGGCGTCGCCCGCGCGACCACCTCGCCATCCTCCTTCACGAAACTTTCCGCGGGATGATCGAGCAGACCCAGCACCTGCTCCGACGGCCGGCACAATCTCGTACCCTTCGCCGTCACCACGATCGGCCGGTTGATCAGGATCGGATGCGCCAGCATCAAATCGATCAGTTCGTCGTCGCTCCATTTGGGATCGGCAAGCCCCAACTCCGCATAGGGCGTGCCCTTTTCCCGCAGCAGCGCGCGAACGGAAATTCCCATCGCCTTGATCAGTTCGATCAGCCGCGCGCGATCCGGGGGGTTTTTCAGATACTCGATCACCTCAGGCTGTTCGCCACTCTGGCGGATCATCGCCAGCGCGTTGCGCGAGGTGCCGCAGGCGGGGTTATGATAGATCGTCACGCTCATGTCGGCGCTTCCTTGTTGACGGCAGCGGCACTGCTGCCGGCCTCATACCAGCCGCGCGACGCTTTCACCAGATAGACCACCGAGAGCATCACCGGCACCTCGACCAGCACCCCGACCACGGTAGCCAGCGCCGCGCCGGAGTTGAGGCCGAACAGGCTGATGGCGGCGGCGACCGCGAGTTCGAAAAAGTTGCTGGCGCCGATCAACGCCGCCGGCGCGGCCACGCACCAGGCCACGCCGAAGCGCCGGCTTAGCCAATAGGCAAGTCCCGCATTGAGATAGACCTGGATCAGGATCGGCACCGCCAGCAGCACGATCACCAGTGGCTGGGCGATGATCTGTTCGCCCTGAAAGCCGAACAGCATCACCAGCGTCGTCAGCAGCGCGACCAGCGACACCGGCTGCAGCACATGCAGCGTTCGTGGCAGCGCCGCCGGCCCGGCATTGATCAGGGCACGCCGCCATAGCTGCGCGACAATGACGGGCACCACAATATACAACACCACCGAGATCAGCAGGGTCGCCCAGGGCACGGTGATCGAGGCGACGCCGAGCAGCAGGCCGACCAGCGGCGCGAACGCAAACACCATGATCACGTCGTTGAGCGCGACCTGGCTCAGGGTGTAATGCGGCTCGCCCTCGCACAGATTGGACCACACGAACACCATGGCGGTGCAGGGCGCCGCCGCCAGCAGAATGAGCCCGGCGATATAGGATGGAATTTGCGCCGATGGCAGCCATGGCGCGAACAGATGGCCGATGAACAGCGAGCCCAGCAACGCCATCGAGAACGGCTTTACCGCCCAGTTGATGAACAGCGTGACGCCGACGCCGCGCCAGTGCTCGCGGACCTGGCCGAGCGCGCCGAAGTCGATCTTCAGCAGCATCGGAATGATCATCAGCCAGACCAGCCCGGCCACCGGCAAATTGACCCGGGCGATTTCCGCGCTCGCAATCGCCGCGAACAGCCCGGGCAAGAGATGCCCGAGCGCGACGCCCGCCACGATGCAGAGCGCCACCCAGAGCGAGAGATACCGTTCGAACAGGTTCATCGCGGTTACGCCACGTCCGGGCGCGGCACGGTGGCGCCCTCGCCGCGGCCGATATCGCGCAGCCGCGTCCCCAGGGAAAGTCGATCGATGCTGCCCAGCGGCAAGCTCGTGAATACGGCGATTCTGTTCTTGAGGTAGCGCAGCGCCGCCACGAACGCGGCCTCTTTCTGAATATCCGTGCCCTCGGCTTCCGCCGGGTCTTCAATGCCCCAATGCGCCGTCATCGGCTGGCCGGGCCACACCGGGCAGGACTCGCCGGCAGCGTTGTCGCAAACCGTGAAAACGAAATCCATCACCGGCGCATCGGGGCCTGCGAATTCCTCCCAACTCTTCGAACGCAGATCCGCCGTTGGATAATCGAGGCTCTTGAGCACCTTGATTGCAAGCGGGTTCACCTGCCCCTTCGGCTGGCTGCCCGCGGAAAACGCGCGGAAATGGCCGTGGCCATGCTTGCGCAGGATCGCTTCCGCCA
>CAWHIO010000062.1:0-18251 GCA_963829315.1 uncultured Alphaproteobacteria bacterium
GGGTATTAAAGCCCCAATCAACCGGCATTTTGCCCCGCCTTCGCTTCCTGAGCTGCGGCGCGGCCTTCGCCGCAATAGAGGCCTGCCGAGCCGAAGCCGCGCTAGCGGCGAAGGCTGGAGGCCCGGCCTGGATTTGAACCAGGATAAAGAGCGATGCACTGCTCTCGCGTCGACGCTTTCCGCCACCGGGCCGGCCGCATCATGGTCGATCGCCCCGCGGTGGGCCATGCCGAGCTGCGGTTAACCCTAACCGACCGCGCCCAGGCTATTGGGGCGAAAACGCATGGCGCGCCACGAACGTCATCCGCCACGGATTGTGCCCGATATTGAAATGCGCGCGCGAGGCGGTAAATCCGCCGGCGGCGAGTTTCGCGATCATCTCGGCCTCGCCGTAACGCTGCAGCCCGACGCGGCTGCGCAATTGCCGGTAGTCCGACAACGCGGTCGTGACCAGCCCGATCAGCGCGTCCCTCAGAAAACCGTGGGTGAGAGCGAACCGCAGCAGCGCAATGACATCCCTGGTCATGCCGACTTCGGGACGCAGCACGTCGCCGACGATCAGGCGGCCGCCGGGCTTCAAGAGCCGCCGGATCGTCGCGAACGCGGTATCGAGTTCCTCCGCTGTCATGTATTGGGCGACCGAGTTCATGATCGCCAGATCGACGGATTTTTCGGCCATTTTCCGCAAATCTTCCAGCGAACGCACCCGGATCTTGGTGTTCGGGGCAAAGCGCGCGATCAGCCGGCCGCGCACGCCCGGCGCCGGCTCGGCCAGGTATAGCTTGCCACAGGCATCCGCCACCTTGGCCGCCGACAGCGCTTCGCCGCAGGCATAGTCCAGCACCACCGCATCGGGTGAGGCGATGTAGCCGATGATGTCCCGGGCGATCAGCTGGAAATGCAGGTCGCGATGCAGCTTGCTCGCATAAATTGTATGCGTGGAATCGTAATAGTCGATCCAGTCGTCCATGTGTCGCAGAGGTCCGGTAAAACGGGTTCCGGTCGATGGAACCGGGAGCGCACTCGATGCGTTAAATGGTCCGGCCGCCGATGTCCATCGCCGCCCGCGTCTGTTCTTAAGTGTCCCGGTTCCTAACAGGAAGGTCCATCGTGAGCAAAGCCAAGCCCGACAAAGTTTCTCCCGATCTCGATACCCCCACCGATCTGCCGCAGGCCGCATCCGAGAAGATATCGGCCGCGCTCAACACGCTGCTGGCCGACGCCTTTGCGCTCTATCTGAAGACCAAGAATTTCCATTGGCATGTCAGCGGCCGGCATTTCCGCGACTATCATCTGATGCTCGACGAGCAGTCGGACGCGATCTTCGCGACCACCGACCAGCTCGCCGAACGCGTCCGCAAGCTCGGCGGCACCACGCTGCGCTCGATCGGCGGAGATCGCGAAATTGCAGACCATCCAGGACAACAACGAGGCCTATGTGCCGCCGCGCGAGATGCTGCGCGAATTGATGGAAGACAACAAGCACGTCGCGGCGGCGATGCGAAAAGCCCACAAACTCTGCGACGATCACGAGGATTCCGGCACCGCCGGCCTGCTCGAGACCTTCATCGACGAGACCGAGCGGCGCACCTGGTTCCTGTTCGAGGCCAGCCGCCAGGAAGGCAGCAACGCGGCGTAGGTTTCACATCCCCTTCGCGCCTTCGGCCGGAAGCTCGAACACCAGGCATGTCGTGGTGGCATGCGCCAGCAGCCGGCCCTTGGCATCGGTGATGCGGGCCTCGGCGGTGGCGGCGCGGCGGCCGACGTTGAGGATGCGCCCTTCGCTCCGCACCACGCCGGTATCCCTGGTCATGCCTCTGACAAAACTGATCTTGAATTCCAGCGTGGTGTAGCCGGTGCCCGCCGGCAGCATCGAATGCACGGCCAGCCCCATCGCGGAATCCAGCAGCGTCGCGGCGTAGCCGCCATGCACCGAGCCGATCGGGTTGTAATGCCGGAAGGCCGGCGTGCTGTGAAACGCGACCACGCCCGGCTCGGCGGTGAAATCAAAGGGTTCGATCGGCTGCATGATCGGCGGCGACGGCAGCCTGCCGTCAAAGATCGCGCGGACGAAATCGATCCCAGCCATCGACGCCATGACGTGCGCGGGCGTCACGCCGTATTCGATCTGGTGGGCGGGTCGGGCGGTCATGGGCGTTCCTGTGGTCTAATGATGATGCTCATCATACTAAATGACGGCCGGTGTCGCCAGTGAGTTCGTCATTGCGAGCCAACGGGTCGCGCGAATGCGCGCGCGATGGCAGGCTCCGCGGAGCAATCCACGGCGCCGAAGAGTGGATTGCTTCGTCGCAAGGCCTCCCTTGCGCAAACGCTTCGCGTTTGTCGCAGGCAATGACGAAAACTACGCGCGCTTCGCCCGCATCAGATCCGCAAACCGCTTGAACAGATAATGCGAGTCGCGCGGGCCCGGCGAGGCTTCCGGGTGATACTGCACCGAGAACACCGGCTTGCCCTCGAGCTGGATGCCGCAATTGGAGCCGTCGAACAGCGAGACATGGGTCTGCGTGGCGCCCTTCGGCAGCGTGGCCTGATCCACCGCAAAGCCGTGGTTCATCGAGGTGATCTCCACCTTGCCGGTGGTTTCGTCCTTGACCGGATGGTTGGCGCCGTGATGGCCCTGATGCATTTTCACGGTCCTGGCGCCGACCGCCAGCCCCAGCATCTGATGGCCGAGGCAGATGCCGAAGGTCGGCGTGCCGGAGTCGACGACCTTCCGGATCACCGGCACAGCATATTTGCCGGTCTCGGCGGGATCGCCGGGCCCGTTCGACAGGAACACGCCGTCGGGCTTCATCGCCAGGATGTCTTCGGCCGAGGTGGTCGCCGGCACCACCGTGATCTTGCAGCCGACGCCGGCGAGCAGCCGCAGGATGTTGCGCTTGATGCCGTAGTCGATGGCGACGACGTTGAATTCGGGCTCGGTCTGGCGGCCGAAGCCTTTTTCCCAGGCCCACGGGGTTTCGTCCCAGGTGAAGCGCTGGGCCGAGGTCACCATCGGCACCAGGTCCATGCCCTCAAGGCCCGGCCATTCACGCGCTTCTTCCTTGAGGCCATGCAGATCGAACGCGCCGTCCTCGGCGTGCGCGATTACGGCATTGGGCATGCCCTTGCTCCGGATCAACGCGGTCAAGGCGCGGGTGTCGATGCCGGAAAGGCCGACGATGCCGCGCGCCTTCAGCCAGCGGTCGAGATGGCGGGTGGCGCGGTAATTGGAGGGGTCGGTAATGGCGGCGCGCAGGATCACCCCGCGCGCGCCCGGCGTCGCCGCCATGTTCACCGTCTCGATGTCTTCGTCGTTGGTGCCGACATTGCCGATATGCGGAAAGGTGAAGGTGATCAGCTGCCCGGCATAGGAGGGATCGGTGAGAATCTCCTCGTACCCGGTCATCGCGGTGTTGAAGCAGACTTCGCCGACCGCATGGCCCTCGGCGCCGAGGCCGAAACCTTCCAGCACCGTGCCGTCGGCCAGCACGAGAAGCGCGGTCGGCTTGTGGTCCGGCCAGGCTGAGGCGTTTTCAGTTTGTGTCATGAGCGCATTACATAGTCTTCGCATGCGCGGGCGTCAAAGCCGTAAACCGCCGATTCACATGCAGTTTGCGCATATTTGACAGGCGATGCCCCGCTCTTAATCTGGCGGCCGCGCCTGCCTGCCGATTTCCCCGAGATTTGCCGATTCCGGAGCCTTTCGAATGGACAATGCGATGCCGATCTTGCTGGTTCCGGGGCTGGCGTCGTCGCCCCGGATCTTCGCCCCGGTCGTTCCCGCATTGTGGCGCTGCGGGCCGGTGACGGTCGCCAATCACATTCGCGACGACAACATGGGTGCGATTGCGCGGCGGATTCTCGCCGAGGCGCCGCCGCGCTTCGCGCTGGCCGGGCATTCGATGGGCGGCTACATCGCCTTCGAAATCATACGGCAGGCGCCGGCGCGGGTGGCAAGGCTGGCGCTGATCAACACCCAGGCGCGCCCCGATACGCCGGAGGCGACGACCCGCCGCAGAAGTCAGATCGGCCGCGCGCAGGCGGGCGAATATCGCGCCATCCTCGACGAGTTGTTTCCGGGCATCGTACATCCGTCGCGTCGCGGCAACGCCGAGCTGCGTCAACTGGTGCACGACATGGGCGACGACATCGGCGCCGAGGCGTTTGTCCGCCAGCAGACCGCCATCATGAGCCGGCCGGATTCGCGTCCGACGCTGGCATGGATCAAATGCCCAACGCTGGTGCTGTCCGGCGACGAGGACGACACCATCCCGAACAAACTGTCGGTGGAGATGGCGGACGGCATTCACGGGGCGAAACTGACCATCCTTTCGCACTGCGGCCACCTTCCGCAGGTCGAACAGCCCAAGGCCACCGCGGATGCCCTGGTCGAATGGATGGGGAGCTAGTTGTATGAATGCCGCGAACGGCCTAGATCAGGGACTTCGGCCACCACGGCGTGACGGCCAGCGAGAGGACAAGCGACGATGCTGCGCGACGACATCAACAACGCGGTCAAGGACGCGATGCGGGCCAAGGACGAGCGCAAGCTCTCGACGCTGCGGATGGTCAATTCGACCATCAAGAATGCGGATATCGCCGCGCGCGGCGAAGGCAAGCCGCCTTTGTCCGACGCGGACCTGCTCGGCGTGTTCCAGAAAATGATCAAGCAGCGCCAGGAATCGGTCGAACTCTACGACAAGGGCGGCCGCGCCGAGCTCGCCGCGCAGGAGCGCGAGGAGATCGCGATCATCTCGGCCTATTTGCCCAAACAAATGTCGGAGGCCGACGTCAACGCGGCGATCACGGCCGCCATCGCTGAGACCGGCGCTGCCGGCATGAAGGACATGGGCAAGGTGATCGGCGTCCTGAAGGCGAAATATGCCGGCCAAATGGATTTCGGCAAGGCCAGCGGCCTGGTGAAGGCGGCGCTGACGGGGTGATTCAACACTAACGGAGGTCAATATGGCAGATCAGCAAGCTTCACCCGCCGGTCCCGATCTGTCCCAGGGTGTCATGCCCTCCGAATTCTCCGGCGACATGCTGCTTGGGCATGTCGGCGACGAAGACGTGCTGCTGGTCCGTTCGGGACCCGACATCTTCGCCATCGACGCCCATTGCAGCCATTATCACGGTCCGCTCGCCGAAGGCCTTGTGGACGGCGAGAGCGTCCGTTGTCCCTGGCACCACGCCTGTTTCGACTTGCGTACCGGGGAAGCAACGCGCGCCCCGGCGCTCTCGGCCATTGCGGTCTGGAAGGTGGAGCGGGAGGGCGAGCGCATTTTTGTCCGGCAGAAGCGCGAGCATTCCAAGCCGCGCGTGAAAGGTGCCGTCGATACGCCTGGCCGGATCGTGATCGTCGGCGGAGGTGCGGCGGGGTTTGCCGCCGCCGAGATGCTGCGACGGCAGGATTATCGCGGCAGCATCGTGATGCTGAGCCAAGAGCTGGCCGCACCGGTGGATCGGCCCAATTTGTCAAAGGACTACCTCGCCGGCAGCGCGCCCGAGGACTGGCTGCCGCTGCGCCCCGAGAGTTTTTATGCCGAGGCGGGGATCGATTTGCGGCTCGGGACCGAGGTCGCATCGATCGACCCCAAAGCCAGAGACGTGGTTCTCGCCGGTGGCGAGATTGTTCCCTATGACCGTCTGCTGCTGGCGACCGGGGCGGAGCCGGTGCGCCTGCCGATATCAGGCGTGGAGCAGCCCCATGTCCATGTGTTGCGCTCGCTGGCCGATTGCCGCGCGATCATTGCCTCGGCGAACGGCGCGCGCCGCGCGATTGTGATCGGGGCGAGCTTCATCGGGCTCGAGGCCGCGGCGTCGCTGCGGGCCCGGGATATCGAGGTGCACGTCGTAGGGCTGGAGCAGCGGCCGATGGAACGCGTGCTCGGACCGGAGATGGGAGACTTCGTTCGGGCGCTGCACGAGGAGCACGGCGTCATCTTTCATCTCGGCGATACCGTGACTTCGATCGATGGCAAGCGCGCGGCGCTGAAGAGCGGCGGCGTGCTCGATGCCGATATTGTGGTGATCGGTGTCGGCGTGCGCCCGCGCATGGCCTTGGCCGAGAAGGCCGGGCTCGCGATCGATCGCGGCGTCAAGGTGGACGGGTATCTCGAGACCAGCATCCCCGGCATCTACGCGGCGGGCGATATTGCGCGCTGGCCGGATCCACATTCCGGCGAAACCATTCGCGTCGAACACTGGGTGGTGGCGGAACGCCAGGGCCAGACCGCCGCGCGCAACATGCTGGGGCAGCGCGAGGTCTTCGAGGCCGTGCCGTTCTTCTGGAGCCAGCATTACGACGTGCCGATCAACTATGTCGGTCACGCCGAGAAGTGGGACGAAATCGCCGTGGACGGCGATATCGCCGCAAAGGATTGCCTGCTGCGATACAAGAGCGGCGGGCGCGTGCTCGCGGTCGCTTCGATCTATCGCGATCTCGCAAGCCTCGAGGCGGAGATCAGGATGGAGCGGGCGGCGGGCTGATTGCTTCCGGCGAGTGGAAGCTGTTGGTGCTGCAACGGCAATGGTCTAGTCTGGCATTCATGCTCACCGAGACCACCGACTACGAAAAACTCTATCGCGATTTCCGCTGGGAGATTCCGGCGCGTTTCAACATGGCGAGCGCCTGCTGCGACCGCCACGCCGACGGCACCAATCGCCTGGCGCTGATCTATGTCGACGAGGACGGCGGTAGTTCGCGCACCTCGTTCGACGAGCTGGCCGCGATGTCGCGCCGTTTCGCCAATGTGCTCAACGCCGGTGGGCTGACGCGCGGCGACCGGGTCGCGGTGTTTCTGTCGCAGTCGCTGGAACTCCCGGTGGTGCATCTGGCGGCGTGGCGTTCCGGCCTGGTGTCGATCCCGCTGTTTGCGCTGTTCGGCGAGGATGCGCTGGAATTCCGGCTGTCGAATTCCGCCGCGAGGGCGATCGTGACCGACGAGGCGGGTTGGGAGAAGATCGCGAAGATCCGCGACCGGCTGCCTGACCTGCAGCATGTCTACGTCACCGGCGGCACGGCTCCGGCCGGCACCAAATCGTTCTGGTCATCGGTCGAGGCCGCATCCGACCAATTTTCGACGCTCGATACCTCGGCGGAGGATCCCGCCATCATCATCTACACCTCGGGCACCACGGGAAATCCAAAGGGCGCGCTGCATGCCCATCGCGTGCTGCTCGGCCATCTGCCGAATGTGGAGATGGTGCATGATTTCATGCCCAAGCCCTTCGACGTGATGTGGACGCCGGCCGACTGGGCGTGGATCGGCGGATTGTTCGATGCGCTGTTTCCGGCCTGGTATCACGGCGTGCCCGTGGTCGGGTACCGCGCCCGGAAATTCGAGCCGCAGGCGGCGATGCAGCTGATGGCCGATCACGGCGTGCGCAACGTTTTCCTGCCGCCGACCGCGCTGAAGCTGATGCGGCAGGCGGAGGTCAGGCATGCGAGCGTGAAGCTGCGCAGCATGCTCTCGGGCGGCGAGTTGCTCGGCGCCGAACTGCTGCAATGGGTGCGCGCGACCTTCGGCATCGACGCCCACGAGGTCTATGGCCAGACCGAATGCAACCTCGTGGTCGGCAACAACTCGAGACTGTTTCCGATCCGCCCCGGTTCGATGGGCAAGGCGACGCCGGGGTTCGACGTCCGCATCGTCAATGAGCGCGGCGAGGAATTGCCCACCGGCAGCCGCGGCATCATCGCCGTGCGCCAGCCGAATCCCTGCACCATGCTCGGCTATTGGAAGAACGAGGAAGCCACGGAAAAGAAGTTTGCCGGCGAATTCCTGCTCACCGGCGATCTCGGCGTCCAGGATGAGGACGGCTATTTCTGGTATGTCAGCCGCGAGGACGACGTGATCACCACGGCCGGCTACCGTGTCGGGCCTTCGGAGATCGAAAATACGCTGATGAAGCATCCGGCGGTGGCGATGTCGGCGGTGGTCGGAATTCCCGATCCCGTGCGCACCGAATCGATCAAGGCGTGGATCGTGCTGCGTCCGGGTTTCGCGCCGAACGAGGCGCTGGCGCGCGAAATCCAGCAGTTCGTGAAAGTGCAGCTCGCCGCGCACGAATATCCGCGTTTCGTGCAATTCACCGACACCTTGCCGATGACCGCCACCGGCAAGGTGCTGCGGCGGGAGCTGCGGACGCTGGGGTAGTCACCGTCGTCCCTGCTTGCAAGCAGGGACCCATAACCATCGGCGTTGCTTATTGACGTGTGGATGGTTATCTTCCTTTCCTCTGAACGGCTGGCGGAGATGGGTCCCTGCTTGCGCAGGGACGACGACGAGTTGGACTTGTTTTGACCCAGATCAACACCCCTTCGCCGCTGCCCTGCGTGAATACTGCAAATCATTCGGAGGGAGCCGATGACGTCCATCTCCGGCAAGGTTGATCCGGTGGTACGCCGGATCACGGCCGCCGACATCGCCGAGGCGCTGGGGCAGGGCCTGCGCGATTTCCAGGCTACCCCGCTTTACGGCCTGTCGTTCGGCGCGCTTTATGCCGGCGGCGGCATCGTCATTCTGCTTTGCCTGACCGCGTTTGGCCTGGTCTATCTGGCCTATCCGCTGGCGGCCGGCTTTGCGCTGATCGGTCCGTTTGTCGCCATCGGGCTTTACGAGGTCAGCCGGCGGCGCGAGGCCGGGCAGCCGATCTCGATTGCAGGCATCTGGTCGACCGTGACGTCACGCGGCGAAATCGGCTGGATGGCCTTTGTCACGCTGTTCGTGTTCGTGATCTGGATGTACCAGGTACGGCTGCTGATCGCGCTGTTGATCGGGCTCAATGCCTCATTTTCAAGCCTGCATGAATTCATGACGGTGGTGCTGACCACCAATGAGGGTCTGGTGTTCCTCGCGATCGGCAACCTCGTTGGTGCCGCGCTGTCGCTGATTCTGTTCTCGCTGACGGTGGTGTCGTTCCCGCTATTGCTCGACCGCGACGTCGATTTCGTCACCGCGATGGTCACCAGCGTGCGCGCTGTGGTCATGAACCCGGTGCCGATGATCGGATGGGCGGCGGTCGTCGTCGTGCTGCTGATCGTCTCGGCGTTGCCCTATTTCCTCGGCCTGCTGGTGACGCTGCCGGTGCTCGGCCACGCCACCTGGCATCTCTATCGCCGCATCGTGGCGCCGGTGGCAGGCTAGGGCGATTGCGCAGGAGTGCACATTGCCGCGTCAAACGCAGCCGTCGTCCCCGCGAACGCGGGGACCCATACGCCGTGAAGCTTATGAGCGGGGCAGTGCTCGTTGCCTTTCTTCGCCCACACGTCGCAACAACGAGCATTCGTGGTTCTGGGTCCCTGCTTTCGCAGGGACGACGAGAGCCTACGGCGTCTTGATCCCCATCTCCTTCAGCGCCGCCAGCATCCGCTGCGGCGGCTGCATCTTGATGACCAGCGGCTCTCCGGTTTCCAGCAGGCTCTTGAGGCTGGAGAGGATCGCCGGCCAGCCCTGACGTCCGCCTGACAGGATATCGTCGCTCAGCGGCCGGTCATGCGACTCGGTCATGGTGAGCCGGACCGCGTCGCCGGCGGGCTCGATGTCGTAACTGACGAGCGTCGGGCCCAGCCTTTCGATCAACTCCGGCCAATTGACGTTGAAGGTGATCGTGAGCTTTTTCGGCGGATCGCATTCGATCACCTCGCCGCTGATATGCAGACCGCCATCCGGCGTGCGCACGATATACGCGCCGCCCACCCTCAGGTCGATTTCAACGGCGTTGCCGAAGAAATACTTCCGGCTGAATTCGCTCGTGGTCAGCGCCGCCCACACCTGCTCCGGCGTGGCGGCGATGTAGATGGTGTAGACGGTGGCGGGTTTGAAATGATCGATGTTCATCACATTCTCAACTATCGAGTTTCAGCGCGGCGTAGGGAATATCGAGCGGCTGTCCGGTTTCGAGGATGCTCTTGAGGCTGGACAGGATGGCGGGCCACCCCTTGGAGATGCCTTGGAAGAACTTGCTGCCCTCGGCGAAGCCTTGATGGGTCAGCGTCAGCTTGACGAGCTTGCCGTAGGGCTCGAGCACGAACGTCGCGAGCGCGGGAAATTCGTTTCGGTACTTGTCCGATTGATTGACGAAGGTATAGGCCAGCCGGCGCGGCGGGTCGCATTCGACGACCTTGCCGGCGTCGGAGACGGTGCCATCGCTTCGCACCATCTCGAAGGAGGAGCCCACCGTCCAGTCCGACCTGAGGTGAGCGCCGAACCAGTAGCGTTCGGTAAAATTGCCATCGGTCAAGGCATGCCAGAGTTTTTCCGGCGTGGTCTCGATATAGGTGACGTAGATGAATTCGGGTTTAGGCATCGGCTCGCTCCTGCTGCGAGCTCGGCTTGAGGTCGGATGGCAGCGGCCGCCCGGTCTCGAGAATGCTCTTCAGGCTCGCAATCACCATCGGCCAGCCTTCCGAAATGCCGAGGAAGGTCTTGCCGCCTTCGCCGAGGTTGTCATGCCTGACCGTCAATTTGACGATATGGCCGCGCGGCTCGAGATCGAAGGTCACGCGTGAGATTCCTTCATGCTTCAACTCGTCGGAGCAGGCCTCCCAGGTATAGGCGAGCTTCGTCGGCGGATCCGATATCAAGACCTTGCCCTTGGGCGACGGCCTTTCCGGGTGGCTGAACCGATAGGGCGATCCGACCTTCCAGTCGGACGCGACGCGGTGGCCGAACCAGTAGCGCTCGGTGAAGTCGCCGTCGGTCAAGGCGTGCCAGAGTTTCTCCGCCGAGGTCTCTGATATAGGTGGTGTAGACGAATTCCGGTTTACTCATCGCGCTTCTCCAGTTGCTTTTTCAATTCGCTGAGCGCGGTCAACTTGCCGCGCTCGAATTTCTTGATCCATCGCTCGCCGATCTGATGGATCGGTACCGGGTTGAGGTAGTGCAGCTTCTCGCGGCCATGCCTGAAGGTGGTGACGAGGTTGGCGGCCTCGAGAATCACAAGATGCTTGGTCACCGCCTGCCGCGTCATGGCGAGGCCGTCGCAGAGTTCGTTCAGGGTCTGTCCGTTTCTGGCGTGAAGCCTGTCCAGCAACGAGCGTCGCGAAGCATCAGCCAGTGCCTTGAAGACTTCATCCATGGCGGAGATAATAGGCAACCAAATGGTTGCATGTCAAGGGGGTGTTTTGGCGGACGCTTTTGGCTGTGCTAGCGTCGCCGAGATCAGCCAACACAGATTGGTTTCGAGAGCCTGGGTGGAAAAAACATGAACCGTTACGTCAAACCGGCAGCTTTTCTTTCGGTCTTCTTCGTCATCGGCGGCAGCGCCTGGGCTCAGAGCCAGATTATTCAGAGTCAGGTGATCGGGGCACCGCCGGAAGCCTCCAACATGAAACTGGTCGGCTACAACGACCTGCAGGCCCGCAGCGCCTATCAGCCGACCATCCATCATCAGGGCGACCGCTGGATCGCCTATGTCGGCCACCACGGCGGCACCGACGAGATTCCCAATCCGGTCAATCCGATGACCGGCAAGGCCGAGCCGAACGGCACCTCGATCATCGACGTCACCGATCCCGCGCATCCGAAATACCTGCGCCACATTCCCGGACAGGAAGGCAAGTACGAAGGCGGCGGCGCGCAGATGGTGCGCGTCTGCGACGGCAAGCAATTGCCCAAGGGCGATCCCAACGCGGTTTACATGCTGCGCACTTTCGGCGGCGAGGCCCACGAAATCTGGAACGTCGCCGACCCCGTCAACCCGACGCTTATCACGCGGATCGCCGGCCTGAAGGACACCCATAAGAACTGGTGGGAATGCCAGACCGGCGTCGCCTTCCTGGTGTCGGGCCTGCCCGACTGGCGTACCCGCCGCATGACCATGATCTACGACCTCAGCGATCCCGCGCATCCGGTCAAGATCAGGGATTTCGGCCTTCCCGGCCAGGAGCCGGGTGCGACCGGCGCGGTGCCGACCGAAGTGCACGGGCCGATCTCGGCGGGCCCGCAGGGCAACCGCGTCTATTTCGGCTACGGCACCGACAAGGGCGGCTTCCTGCAGATCGTCGATCGCGACAAGCTGCTGAACGGGCCCAAGGAGCCGACGCCGGACAACCTTCGCTATCCGGAAATTTCCCGGATGCCGATGTCGGCCTTCAACGGCGCCCACACCACCTTTCCGATGCTGAAAATGCCGATCGCCGAATTCGCCAAGGACAAGGACGGCAAGGACCGCGACATCGTCATGATCGTCGATGAGGAGATCCTGAACGAATGCGCCGAGCCGCGGCAGATGGTCTGGTTCGCCGACGTCACGGTCGAAAATCGCCCGATGGTGATTTCGAGCTACACCGCTCGGGAGGCCAGTGGCGGGTTCTGCGACCGCGGAGGGCGGTTCGGCGCGCACTCCTCCAACGAAAGCATGGCGCCGGTGTTCTACAAGAAGATGGCGTTCATCTCATACTTCAATGCCGGGGTCCGCGCGCTCGACATACGCGATCCCTACCACCCGACCGAAGTCGGCTATTTCATCCCCTCGATCACGGCCGCGACCGACAAGCGCTGCGTCAAGATCGACGGCAAGGATCGCTGCAAGGTCGCGATCCAGACCAACAATGTCGAGACCGATGAGCGCGGCTATATCTATATCGTCGATCGCGCCAACACCGGCCTGCACATCCTGGAACTGACCGGCCCGGCGCGCGCCGTGGCCGGCCTGCCATAAGGCATGCGATGAAGATGCGTGGACTGCTGATATCAGCGTTTGCCGTGGCAGTCTTCGCCGCCTCGGGCGTCGCCGGTTATCAGCATGTCCGCGCCACGGCCGTGGGCTGGCGCGAAACCGCGTGGCCGTTCCCGCGCGATGGATGGCCCGCCGGGCGCGCCTTCCGTTGCGAAACGGAGGCGTGCGGCGGCGAGGTGGAAGTGTATCTGCGGCCGAAGATCGGCTTCTGCAATTGCGACACCGGGGTGGCCGACGACGACGAAGTCGACCGCGTCGCCGATCTCGATCTGATCAGCGAGCGTTTCGCGCCGCTTCGGGAAGGTGAAGTGATCCGCGTCGCCGATATGCCGGGACGGATTCGCGCCTATGATCTGCACCTGGCCGGCGGCGCGCGGCACGCCGCGATCGGCATCGCGGTGTCGCGCGGTTGCGACCTCATGGTCGCGGTGGCGCAGGGCACGGGGGCGGCGCCGGAGGTCCAGCGCGTCGCGCTGGATTTCCTCGCCTCGCGCGACATCGCGCGCTGGATGACGAAGGCGATGGATGGCGGTTGAGGCGCTGCTCTCTTCCTTCTCCCCTTGTGGGAGAAGGTGCCCTCGCGAAAGCGAGGGCGGATGAGGGGTTTCGGTCTATCGATGGACCAGAACCCCTCACCCGTCCGCGATGCTTTGCATCGCGTCCACCCTCTCCCACAGGGGGAGAGGGGAAGATGACAGCTTCTCCCGCTCGATATGGTGGTGCATAAGCGCATTGTCGCCCAATCCAGCCGCGAGTCCCGCCATGTCCCTCCAGGTCTACCTTGCTTTCGTCGCCGCCTGCATTGCGCTGGCGCTGCTGCCGGGTCCGGTCGTCACGCTGGTCATTGCCAACGGCCTGCGCCATGGCACCCGCGCGGCGCTGACCAACATCGCCGGCGTGCAGGCGGGGCTGGCGATCGTGATCGGCATTGTCGCGGTCGGGCTGACTTCGCTGATGGCCACCATGGGCTACTGGTTCGACTGGGTGCGTTTTGCCGGCGCGGCCTATCTGGTCTGGCTCGGCATCAAGCTCATTCGTGCGCCCGTCGCGGGCGTCGAGGCCGAGGCGCCGCCGCCGCCGCGCGGCGGGTTCTTCCTGCAGGGATTTCTGGTGCTGCTCTCCAACCCCAAGGTGCTGGTGTTCTTCGGCGCGTTCATCCCGCAGTTCATGGACATGAGCAGGGACCACGTCTCGCAGGTGGCGCTGCTCGGCGTCACCTTCATGATCACCGGCGCGATCACCGATTTCGATCTACGCGCTGCTCGCCGGCCGCGCGCGAAAATTCTTCTCGGCGCGCCGCACCCGGCTGTTGTCGCGCGTCTCCGGCGGCTTCATGATCGGCGGCGGCATCTGGCTGGCGCTGACGCGGGCAAGGTGAGCGTCGTCAGCCCGGCAACAGCTGTTGCCTGCGCAACTCGATCTCGATCTCGCCGAAAATAGTCGCCAGCCGGTCCGCCCATTGCCGCTGCCCGGCCGCGTCGGCGATCAGGTCTTGGCGGATCTCGATTCCCGTGTTCATCAGGCCGCGCGCCTCGCCGTGCACGGGAATGGTGTAGTCGGTCTCGTCGCTCACCGCATAAGGCTCGTTGTCGCCGACCACGAGGTCGCCCTGCGCGCGCAGACCCCCGAGCAACAGCGGCGGCAGGCGGGTGTCGCGCTGGTAGAGCGTGCCGACATGCCAGGGCCGCGCGATCCCGGCATAGACCGGCGTGAAGGAGTGCAGCGCCACCAGCACCGTCGGGATACCCTGACGAAGGCGGTGGTCGATCACCTCGCGGATGCGGCGATGGTAGGGATCGAACACCTGCCGGCGCCGCGCCTCGGCGGCATCGCGGGCGAGGCCTTCATTGCCGGGAATGACGGTCAATTCGCTGATGCGCGGGATCGAGCTTGCTGCGTCCGGCGGCCGGTTGCAGTCGATCACCAACCGCGAATAGGGCTGCGCCACCAGATGCGCGTCGAGATGTTTGGACAGCGCGTTGGCAACGCCGGCAATGCCGATGTCCCAGGCGATATGCCGTGCCAGTTCGTCCTGCGGCAGGCCGAGATCGCCGAGAACGCGCGGGATGGCCCGGCCGTAATGATCCGACGTCAACAGGAACGGCGAGGAGCCGGAGGCCGTTTGCTCCACGACCGGTGGAACATCGTCCTCGCCCAGGAGTAATGATGTGTCGCCGGCGCCGTCCAAATTCATTGTTCGTTGCCCATTTGCCTATCGAATCGGCATGCCGATTTAGAAATGTGCAGGGATCGGTATAGATTACACCCCACAAAGTCATAATTATTGCAACAACGATGCCGCTCCTGACGATTTATCACAAGACCGAATATCGCTACGCGCAGCCGGTCGCGTTCGGCGAACACCGCATCATGCTGCGCCCGCGCGACGCGCACGATCTGCGCGTGCTGTCCTACGACCTTGCGATCGAGCCGCAGCCGATGCGGCTGCGCTGGATCCACGACGTGTTCGGCAACAGCGTCGCGATCGCGACCTTCGACGAGCGCGCCGAGACCCTGACCTTCACCTCGACCGCCACCGTCGAGCATAACCCGGCCGAGGAGTACGCGCTGACGCCGGACGAGGCGGCCTATTTCTATCCGTTCGTCTACGACGACGAGGAGTTTCCCGACCTCGTCCAGTTCATCACCCCGCAATATGGCGATCCGCAAGGCGAGCTGTCGGCGTGGGCGCGGAATTTTCTCGACGCCGAAGGCCCGACCCCGACGTTCAAGATTCTCTCGGGCATGACCCACGGCATCCGCGAGGCCTTCACCTACCGCAAGCGGCATGAGCAGGGCACCCAGCATCCGCTCGATACGCTGCAGACGAGGTCCGGCACCTGCCGCGACTACGCGCTGTTCATGATCGAGGCGCTGCGGCGGCTCGGCATCGCCGCGCGCTTCGTGTCGGGCTATCTGTTCATCCCCGGCGATCGCGCCCATGGCTACAAGGGCGGCGGCTCGACCCATGCCTGGGTTCAGGTCTATCTGCCGAGCGCCGGCTGGATCGAGTTCGATCCCACCAACGGCATCGTCGGCACCCGCGACCTCGTGCGCGTCGCGGTGGCGCGCGATCCGCGCCAGGCCATCCCGCTGCACGGCTGCTATCTCGGCTCGGCCGACGCCTTTGCCGGCATGGAGGTCAGCATCAACGTCGTCTCCGCCGATCACGTGGTGGAGGCCTGATCGTGGAAATCAGGGTGGGCTTCGAGATCGCCTATGCCGCGGTGGCGCCGACGCCGATGGTGATGATGCTGTCGATTTACCCGTCGCGCCGCCATGACATCATCGGCGCCGAGACCATCATCGCCGAGCCCGATGTGCCAATCGGATTTTACCGCGACAGTTTCGGCAACATCTGCGGGCGCCTGGTGGCCCCCGCCGGCGGCGTGACCCTGCGCGGCAGCGCGCTGGTGCGCGATTCCGGTTTACCCGACGCCGTGGCGCCGGACGCGCAGCAGCTGCCGATCGATCAGCTGCCCGACGAGGTGCTGCTGTATCTGATGGCGAGCCGCTATTGCGAGACCGACAAGCTGACCGACATCGCCTGGTCGCTGTTCAGCACTACCAGGCCGGGCTGGGAGCGGGTGGTGGCGATCTGCAGCTTCGTGCACGATCACGTCACGTTCGGCTATCAGCACGCCCACCACATGAAATCGGCGCTCGACGTCTATCAGCAGCGCACCGGCGTGTGCCGGGATTTCGCCCATCTGGCGCTGACCTTCTGCCGCTGCATGAACATTCCGGCGCGCTATTGCACCGGCTATATGGGCGACATCGGCATTCCGCCCGAGCCCGAGCCGATGGATTTCTCCGGCTGGTTCGAGGCCTATCTGTCCGGCCAGTGGTACACCTTCGACGCAAGGCACAATCATCCGCGGATCGGCCGCATCCTGATGGGCACCGGCCGCGACGCCGCCGACGTGGCGCTGACCACGAGCTTCGGCCGGATGAATCTGGCGAAATTCGTCGTCGTCAGCGACGAGGTGGTGGCGGCCTAGGCTTTGTCACACGTTCGCGCAGTCTTGCCTTTTTCGTCATTGCGAGCGAAGCGAAGCAATCCATTCTTCCTTGTGGCTATATGGATTGCTTCCGCCTTCGCTCGTTGAGCTTCGGCGGACGCGGTCGTCGCTTCGCTCCCTTGCGCAAACGCTTCGCGTTTGTCGCAGGCAATGACGGGATAGAAAGTACCCCATGAACTCCGACCAGCTCTTCGTCTACGGCACGCTGATGCGCGGCTTCGACCATCCGATGGCGCAGCTGTTGTCGCGCAGCGCGGATTTTGTCGGCGAGGCGCGCTGCCGCGGCCGGCTCTATCTGGTCAAGCATTACCCGGGACTGGTTGCGTCGGATCATGCCGAGGATGTCGTGTTCGGCGAACTGTTTCGCCTGCGCCAGCCGGCCGAACTGCTGGCCGAGTTCGACATGTATGAAGCCTGCGGCGAAGGCTTTGCCGAGCCGACCGAATATATCAGGCGGATGTTCGCGGTCGACGACGGCCGAGGGCGCGGTGAGCGAGGCCTGGACGTATCTCTACAACTGGCCCGTCGACCGCCTGCCGCGGATCGCCTCGGGGCGGTTTTTGGAGGGGTAGGGGAAGGCCGGCCTCTGACAGCTCGGGGGAGAAACCCCTGTGAATAGCGGCTAGAAGCCCGATAATCTTCGTATTTTGGGCCCGCCACCCTATATCCCTAGTCGGTTGGCAGCGCCGCCCGACTTAACCGCAAAATCACAGCCAATGCGCTTTACGCCCCAATTCCTCGATGACCTGCGCGCCCGGCTTCCGGTTTCGGAAGTCGTGGGCCGGCGCGTGAAGTTGAAGCGGGCGGGGCGGGAGTGGAAGGGGCTGTCGCCGTTCCAGCAGGAAAAGTCGCCGTCGTTCACCGTCAACGACCAGAAGGGGTTTTACCACGACTTCTCCTCCGGCAAGCACGGCGACATCATCTCCTTCCTGATGGAGACCGAAGGCGTCGGCTTCACCGAAGCCGTCGAGCGCCTGGCCGCGATGGCGGGCGTGGCGCTGCCGGCGGCAACGCCCGACGCCGCGCGCCACGAGCAGCGCCGCAAGACGCTGTACGACGTGATGGAACTGGCGGCGAAATTCTTCGCCGATACGCTCGCCTCGCGCAACGGCGCCAAGGCGCGCGGCTATCTCGCCGACCGCGCGATTTCGCCCAACACCCAATTGCAGTTCCGGATCGGCTATGCGCCGGGCGAACGGTTTGCGCTGAAGGAATATCTCGGAGCGCAGGGCATTCCGGTCGAGGACATGGTGGAAGCCGGGCCTGTTGATCGGCGGCGACGATATCCCGGTGCCCTATGACCGGTTCCGTGACCGCGTGATGTTTCCGATCACCGACGTGCGCGGCCGGGTGATCGCATTCGGCGGCCGCGCGCTGGAGAAGGATCAGCCGGCGAAATACCTGAACTCGCCGGAAACCCCGCTGTTTCACAAGGGCGACAATCTCTACAACCTCGCGGCCGCGCGGCTCGCCACCCATAACGGCAGCCCGCTGGTGGTGGTGGAAGGCTATGTCGACGTCATCGCCATGGTCGGCGCCGGC
>CAWHIO010000063.1:0-57781 GCA_963829315.1 uncultured Alphaproteobacteria bacterium
AGGGCGACTACGACGCGCTGACCGGCGATTTCGGCACGCGCTGGGTGACCGACACGCTGGCGTTCAAGCCTTATCCTTGCGGGACGATGGCGCAGCCCTACATCGATTGCGCCCGGCGGCTGGCCGCGCGCGGTATTGCCGCCGAGGACGTCGAGGAAATCGTCTGCGAGGTGGCAGAGGGGACCGTCCATCGATTGTGGGAACCACTGGCCGACAAACAGCGCCCGCGCAACGGCTATGCCGCCAAGTTCGCCGTGCCGTATCTGCTGGCGACCGGTTTTGTGCATGGCGGCGTCGGGCTCGGCGCCTTCACGGAAGCGGCGATCCGCGACCCGCGCGTGCTCGCGCTCGCATCAAAAGTGAAGTGCGTGATCGATCCCGATAACCCTTACCCAAATAACTATACCGGCCATGTCAAGGCGACGCTGAAGGATGGCAGCGTGGTCGAGGAGCGCCAGCCCTATTTGCGCGGCGGCGCCCAGGAGCCGCTGACACGGCAGGACGTGACCGACAAATTCGCGCTCAATGTCGCGCATGGCGGCTGGAGCAAGGCGCAGGGTGACGCGGCGTTGAAGCTGCTGGCGGGATTATATGACGGAAAGATAGATCTAAGCGCGTTGCGAAATTAGTCACCGTCATGGCCGGGCAAAAGCGCGAAGCGCGTCTTCGTGCTAAATGTCCCGGCCATCCACGTCCTCCCTCTGGGGATCAAAGATGTGGATGCCCGGCATAAAAGCCGGGCATGACGTGGAGAGGGAGGGGCAATGTTCAACAACGAACTCACCGGCAAAGTCGCCATCGTCACCGGCGCGGGGCGCAATATCGGCCGGGCGATCGCGCTGGCCCTGGCGGACGCCGGCGCGTCCATACTGGTCAATGCGCGCAGCAACCGCGCCGAGGCGGAGGCCGTGGCGCGCGAGATCGAGGCGGCGGGCGGCAAGGCGGTGGTGCATATCGGCGACGTCGCCGACGCAGGCCAGGTGCAGGCGATGGTGGACGTGGCGGTCGGGCATTTCGGCGGGCTCGATATCCTTGTCAACAACGCGGCGCTGCGCCGGGAGAAGCCTTTCGCCGAGATCAGCTACGCCGAGTGGCGCGAAGTCATGAACGTCACCCTTGACGGAGCGTTTCATTGTGTGAAGGCCTGCCTGCCGCACTGAAGCAAAGCGGCGCGGGGACCATCGTCAATATCGGCGGCCTGAGCGCCAATACCGGCGCGCGGGACCGCGCCCATGTGGTGACCGCCAAGGCCGGAATGGTCGGCTTTACCCGGGCGCTGGCCCATGACCTTGCCGGGGATGGCATCACCGTCAATTGCGTGGTTCCGGGCCTGATCGGCACGCCGCGGCCAAAGAACACGCCGGAGCCCGCGCATCATCTGATCCATCAGACCATCACCGGCGAGCGCGGCCGCCCCGAGGATGTCGCGGCGGCGGTGCGGTTCCTGTGCGGGCCCGCCGCCCGCTACATCAACGGGCAGTCGATCCATAGCAATGGCGGGGCCTATCTCGGCGCATAATGCATGGCTCGCTGGCTATTTGCGCACCCGGATGCCGGATAATTACGCTGGCCCTGCCGGCTTTTGATGTTAACCATTAGGCCATGAACCAGCACGCCAAGATCGATATCCGGCACTCCACCTGTCCGCACGATTGCCCGTCGGCCTGCGCGCTCGATGTCGAGGTAATCGACAATACCAGCATCGGCCGGGTGCGCGGTTCCAAGCTGCAAACCTATACCGCGGGTGTGATCTGCGCCAAGGTCGCGCGCTACGCCGAGCGCATTCACCATCCGGATCGGCTGACCTATCCGATGTTCCGCGTCGGCCCGAAGGGCTCCGGCAAGTTTGCGCGAATCACCTGGGACGACGCGCTGGACGAGATCGCGGGACGGTTCAACGCGGCCGAGCGCGAGTTCGGCGCCAAATCGGTGTGGCCCTATTACTATGCCGGCACCATGGGGCTGGTAATGCGCGACGGCATCAACCGCCTCGCCCATGTCAAGAAATATTCCCGCTTCTACTCCACGATCTGTTCGACCATCGCGCGGGTGGGATTTGCCGCCGGCACCGGCAAGGTCGCCGGCGTCGATCCGCGCGAGATGGGCGTCTCCGACCTGGTCGTGATCTGGGGCACCAACCCGGTTAACACCCAGGTCAATGTGATGACGCACGCGATGCGCGCCCGCAAGGAGCGCGGCGCCAGGATCGCAGCCGTCGATGTCTATAACAACGACACCATGAAGCAGGCCGACATCAAGATCATCCTGCGGCCGGGCACCGACGGCGCGTTCGCCTGCGGCGTCATGCACGTGCTGTTCCGCGAAGGCTTTGCCGACCGCGACTATCTCGCCCGCTACACCGATTGTCCGGCCGAGCTCGAGGCGCATCTTGCCACCCGCACGCCGGAATGGGCGTCGGCGATCAGCGGCGTGCCGGTCGCGGAGATCGAAGCCTTTGCCCGCGCGGTCGGCGGCACCAAGCGCAGCTTCTTCCGTCTCGGCTATGGTTTTACCCGCAGCCGCAACGGCGCGGCGCAGATGCACGCCGCGCTGTGCATCCCGGCCGTGACCGGCGCCTGGCAGTACGAGGGCGGCGGCGCGTTCTTCAACAATTATGCGATCTGGAAATTCGACGAATCCCTGATCGAGGGCCATGACGCGATCGATCCCAGCACGCGGCAGCTCGACCAATCCAAGATCGGGCGCATCCTGACCGGCGACGCGGCGGCGCTCAAAAATGGCCCGCCGGTCAAGGCGATGCTGATTCAGAACACCAATCCGATGACGGTGGCGCCCGAGCAGGCCCTGGTGCGTCAGGGCTTTGCGCGCCCCGACCTGTTCGTGGCGGTGCATGAGCAGTTCATGACCGAGACCGCGCAGATGGCCGACGTCGTTCTGCCGGCCACGATGTTCATGGAGCACAACGATCTCTATTACGGCGGCGGCCACCAGCACATTTCGGTCGGCGCCAGGCTGATCGAGCCGCCCGGCGAATGCCGTTCCAACCACGAGCTGCTGCGCGGGCTCGCAAGGCGCCTCAAGGCCGCGCATCCCGCGTTCGAAATGTCGCCGCGCGAGTTGATCGACGCCACGCTTCGAAGGAGCGGGCATGGCGGCATCGCGGAGCTGGAGGCCGATCTGTGGCGCGATCTGCAGCCGGATTTCCGCACCTCGCACTATCTAGACGGCTTCGCGCACGCCGACCGCAAATTCCATTTCAAGGCCGACTGGGCCCATGTGCCGCTCGGCAATGCCGGCTTGATGGGCGCGTGGGACACGATGCCCTCGCTGCCCGATCACTGGACGGCGATCGAGCAGGCGGACGAGGCCCATCCGTTCCGGCTTGCCACCAGCCCGTCGCGCAGCTTCCTCAACACCACCTTCAACGAGACGCCTTCGTCGCAGGCGCGCGAGGGCGCCCCGAGCGTGATGATGCATCCCGACGATGCCGCTGCGCTCGATATCGCCGACGGCGACGCCGTCACGCTCGGCAATATGCGCGGCGAGACCACGCTGATCGCCAAACTGTTCGATGGCGTGCGGCCCGGTGTGCTGATCGCGGAATCCGTTCATCCGAACAAGGCGCATATCGGCGGCCGCGGCATCAACATGCTCACCGGCGCCGAGTCGGTGGCCCCGTTCGGCGGCGCCGCATTCCACGACAACAAGGTCTGGGCGAAGAAGGCCGCGCAAGCGACGATTCCGATACCGTAGAAACCGGTTCCCACCTTTGCCGATGATGTTCTAATGTCCGCCGGGCAAAGCAGGCGAGCAGGACCATGATCAACAACAGCGTCATCCTTGAAAAGCGCGGACAGGCGCTCTGGATCACCATCAACCGGCCGGAGAAGCGCAACGCCATCAATGGCGACGTCATCGCCGGCATCGCCCATGGCTATCGCACCGCCCATGACGACAAGGACGTGCGCGTGATCGTGCTGACCGGGGCCGGCGACAAGGCGTTTTGTGCCGGCGCCGACCTGCAGAACACCGGCGGCGCCTTCGCGCGCGATTTTGCCAGGCCGAACGTCGACTACGCCGACCTGCTGCGGCTGTCGCAGAACGCCACCAAGCCGACGATCGCGCGGGTCGGCGGCGTCTGCATGGCCGGCGGCATGGGCCTGTTGTGCATGACCGACATGGCGATCGCAGCCGACCACGTGATGTTCGGATTGCCCGAGGTCAAGGTCGGCGTGTTTCCGATGCAGGTGATGAGCCTGCTGCAGGAAATCGCGCCGCGGCGCCTCGTCAATGAGTGGGCGATCACCGGCGAGCCATTCGACGCCAGGGCCGCGCAAGCGGCCGGATTGCTCAACCATGTGGTGCCGGCGGCCGAACTCGACGCCAAACTCGACTGGCTGATCGGCCGCATCACCGACAAATCGCCGACCGCGATCCGGCGCGGCAAATACGCCATGCGCGCGATCGCCTCGATGTCGTTCGACGAAAGCATCGCCTATACCGAAAGCCAGATCGCCTTGCTGGCGATGACGGAAGACGCCAAAGAGGGCCTCACGGCGTTTGCCGAAAAACGGAAACCGGTCTGGCCGGGGAAGTAAATCCAGAATGTCGTTCCTGCGCACGCAGGGACTCATACGCCGTATCATTCATTTTGAGAGATGCTGCTTGCCGGCTTTCGTTCCGCAACCGGGACCTGTGGTTATGGGTCCCTGCGTTCGTAGGGACGACACCGTGCAGAGCCGCTATGGCCTGACATAAATGCTCTTGTACGGTCCGGTATAGGCTTCCTTCCAGCCTCTCTTACCCACCAGAAACCGCCTTAGCTCGTCGTGTGCCTTTACCCAAAGCACCGTATCGATCTGGTATTTCCCAAGCACGGTATCCCAGGCGCTCTCGTCAATCTCCAACTGGGCCAGTTTGAAATAGTCGCGCAGCAAGGAATCCGGATAGGCGGTGGCGGCTCGACCATCCACGAACACGGGTATCGCGCCCCGGGTGTGGAAGATCAAGATGCCGCCGTCGTTCCAGTGATTCAGAAGCCGCGCATGCGGGATATGCGTTTGAAGATAGCGAACATCCTGCTCCGAAACCATTTCCGGAAGTCCGAGAGCCGGATCCATGCGTATGTAAGTCCACGGCACGGCGCATGCCGCAACGACGCCGGCAGCCAGCAACGCCCTTTGGACTTTGAGATCATTCGGCTGTTTGGGCAGCAGCCGGTCGAGGTGAAGCGCCAGCGGAACCGCGGCGAAGATAAAAAAGAACGACATGTATCTGTATTGATAAAGTCCCAAAAACAAAAACAGCCAGGAAAGCAGCCGTGACTCCAGGGGAACAGGTTGAGAGTTCCTGAAACGCAGTTCAAGCGCCGCAAATAACAGGATGTATATCATGCCGGGAATGCTCCCCGGCATCGTTACATTGCCGAAGTAAGACCACCACTCGGTGATGTAGGCTTGCACGAAGTGGCCTAACGTCGTCCGCACGCCTTCATAGATCTGCCAGCCTAGAGGGTTGATGAAGGTTGCAACAAAGCAACCGACTCCCGCGAAACCATAGATCCTGAAATTGACCCAATCCCGTCTGAGCAGGGCCACGCCGCAAAAAACACCGACAATGAGAAAACCAATCAAGAAGCCGCCATGCAGATTGGCCCACAGCACCATGATTGCCGGCAGCAGGAAACGCCGCGTTCTTTTCAGGCATTCTCCGTAGAAGATGGTGCCGAACAACATCGTGGCCATGTTTGGCGAAGCGGCGAGATAGATATTCGGAGCCGACGCAAAAGCCGGGTAAAGCAAACACGCGGAAAAAACCGCGGTGCAAACCGCAATTGCCGAGGCGCCGCTGTTCAGGCAGAGCGACGCAAGATAGCCGACCAATACTGCGCCAGCGGCAACGACGAATAATACGAGACCGCTGAAATTCGCATATTGAAATATGACACTGGCGATCACGTCCCACAGCCAAGAGAGATTGTACCATTGCCTGCCTGCGGACGTGAATGACCATGGATCCCCGAAGGGAACATGACCCTGGTCCCTGATCAGGTCTCCGGCGGCCAAATGCCATCCCAAATCATAATGGCCGAGCATGAGGGTCGCGTTGGCGAGGTAATACACGCATGCGACCGAAATCAGGAAGACATAAATCCCGGACCTCTGAAAGCAGGAACTGATCATCTTTGGTCCTCTGTCGAACTCCGGTTCGGGGTGCTCCGAACACGGCGGGCGAACGGCGTCGCGCAAGCAGATCTGCGCGTCGAGATATCTTTCCGCTCGCATATGGCGAGGGGCGGCCTCGAAGCGTGCGGAGGAGTTCCTGCTTCCGGACCTCTAGACGATTCTGTGGATCTCAAAAAGGTGGTCGGCAGCGCCATCCTGTCTCAATGCAACCAGGTGGACACGCCCGAACGCCGGCTGCCGTGAGCATCCCGGAGTGCCAATCATATCGCTGGCCTTTCGCATGCCTTCCGCGGCCGGGCAGTTTTGCGACATGCGGATGACGATGGAAATCGTCCACCGCGTGGGTGCGGCTTGTGCGCGAGCCGGGAGATGCTGTTGGCGTTGATATCGGTCAACACGGAGTAATTCGGCGGGCGTGATGATGACTATCATCGATACCGCGCGGCGGGCGATCATGGAGACGACAGATGGACGCAGAAACCAGAAAGAAAATACTGTCGCTGTTGGATCAGCACCGGATCATGACCATTGCCACGGTAAGGCCCGATGGCTGGCCACAAGCGACCACCGTCGGCTATGTCAGCGACGGCCTTGATCTTTACTTCCTTTGCGGCCTGGACAGCCAGAAGGCGCGGAATCTGGCGCGAGACGACCGGGTCTCGCTGACGATCGACCACGACACCTCGAATGTGATGGCGATCACCGGACTATCGATGGCGGGACATGCGCGGGCGGTGGAAAGCCGGGCACAGGCGGAAAAGATATTGGCCATGATGCCGCTGAAATATCCCGACAGTCCGCCTCTGCCGATGAAGATGCCTGACCCTGATGAGGTCCGGTTGTTCTGCGTCACTCCGACCGTCATCTCCGTGCTCGACTACGCCAAGGGCTTCGGACACACCGATCTCGTCACTTGCTGAGCAAGTGTCCCAAAGCGCCGGGTGCTGCCCTGCCATCACCCGGCCAACGGTCGTAAGGAGCTTTCATGAGCCGTAGATTTGGAGCCGCCGCGGTTCTTCTCGGCGCATTCGTCATCTGCCAGCCGGGTCTAGCGGCCGAAAACTGGCCGGACTCGGTGGACCAGTATGTCGCGCAGATTCGCAAGACAATCGACACGACGGAAATGGACGGCTATCTGGCGGTGGTCAATAACCCGAACGGCGCACTGCTGGTCGACGTGCGCGAGGAAACCGAGTTCAAGGCCGGACACGTGCCCGGCACGGTCAACGTTTCGCGCGGCCGCCTCGAATTCCGGATCTGGAAGCCGCTCGGCTATCCGGGCAAGGTAGAGATGAAGCGCAAGATCTATGTGCAGTGCGCGACCGGCGGCCGCGCCACGCTGGCGGCCAGGCAACTCAAGGATATCGGCTTCACCAACGTTACCGCCGTCGTGATGGAATTGGCCGACTGGCAGAAGAAGGGATATCCCTTCGTCAGGGACGATTCCAAATAGGACCACGCGACGTTTCCGGGCGCGAAACCCGCCTCGGAGTGTGGCGTGACGATGTCTGCGGCGGGTGTGAGCGCGGTCGGTCACGTCCGAAAAGTGCCGACAAGCCTTCAACGGGCGTGATCTGCATCACATTTTTGTGGCACTTTATCGTGGCATATTTCCTTTCGAAAACACGCCGGGACGAATGACGAGATTGATCGGACGCGGCGAAAAACGTAAAGATAGGGTGCCGGCGTGCCGCGGCATTTCACGGCCGGCCGCCGGCGATCGATTGCATTTGGTTTTGTTTGAAGCTGCGAAAGGGTCTGTGCGGTGGAGGATTTGATCCCCGCGCGGGAGCGACCATGATCAGGCGTCAGGTCTCATGGGCGGCAGTGATCGGAGGGACCATCCTGTCGATGGTTCTCGCGCCCGGCTGCGCCCTGGCCGAGAAGCGCGTGGCACTGATCGTGGGAAACTCGACCTACCAGAGCGTTCCGCAGCTTCCCAACCCGTCGCGGGACGCGAGCGCGGTCGCCAAGATGTTCCGGGATGCGGGCTTCGATTCCGTCGACGTCCAGCTCGACGTCGGCAACCTCGAGTTCAAGCGGTCGATCCGCAAGTTCGAGGCGATGGCGGACCATGCCGATATCGCGGTGATCTATTACGCCGGCCACGGCCTTGAAATCGGCGGCACCAATTATCTCATTCCGATCGATGCAAGGCTGGCCAGCGACCGCGACGCCGACGATGAGGCGATCCCGCTGGAGCGGCTGGTGACGTCGACGGACGGTGCGAAGCGGTTGCGGCTGGTCATTCTCGATGCCTGCCGCGACAATCCCTTTGTCAGCACCATGCGCAGGGAGCGCACGGCCGCCAATCGTGCGATCACATCCGGCCTGAGCAAGGTCGAACCCACCAGCACGGATACCCTGATCGCCTATGCCGCCAAGGCCGGCTCGACGGCGGACGACGGCGGCGGGCAGCATAGTCCGTTCACCTCGGCGCTCTTGAAAAATCTGACGGTCCCGGGCCTCGATGTCCGGCTGGCATTCGGCCGGGTGCGCGATGACGTGCTGAAGAGCACCGGCAATCGCCAAGAGCCGTTTGTCTATGGATCGCTCGGCGGCGAAACCATCGCGCTGGTTCCGCAGGCCGCAAAACCGGTCGATACCGAAGCCGGCGCGCGGGTCGACTACGAACTTGCCGCCCAGATCGGGACCAGGGAAGCCTGGGATTCGTTCCTCGCAAGCCACCCGACCGGCCTCTATGCGAACCTGGCTCGGGCGCAAAACAATAAATTATCCGCGGCGCAGGACTCCCACAGCAAGGCCGACGATGCGCGGCGGGAGGCCGAGGAGCAGGCGGCGCTGAAGGCCGCGGAGCTGCGCCGGCAAACCGAGGAGCAAAACACGCGCCAGACCGCCGAGGCCAGGCAGAAGCTCTCCGAGCAGGCCAAGAAGGAACTGGACGAGGCCAAAAAGCAGGTCGAACTTGCACAGCAGCAGGCCGAAGCCGCGCGGCAGCAGGTCGCGGAAGCCAAGCGCCAGGCGGTCGCCGAGGCCCAGCTTCAGGTCGAACAGGCCAGCCGAGCCGCCAGGGAAAATGCCGAGAAGGTCGCGACGCTGACGCCGGGCCAGACCACCCCGCAGACGCCGCCGCCCGCGCCACAACTCGGTCAGGCCGACCTCACGCGACTGCTGCAGGCCCACCTGAAGCGTGTCGGCTGCAACACGGGAAACGTCGACGGCCATTGGGAAGACAGCTCGAGCAAGGCGCTCGATCTTTTCAACAAGAATGCCAAAACCCAATTCGACATCAAGCTGGCGAGCCTCGATGCCCTCGATGCCGTCCGCAACAAGCCCGATCGCGTGTGCCCGCTGATCTGCGGCAAGGGACAGCGAGCGGAGGGCGAGCGCTGCGTTCAAATCGGGTGCGGCAGCGGCTTCTTTCTGAACTCCAGCGGATCATGCGAGAAGCGCCGCGAGCCGGCGCCGCGTGCGAGGAGCGCGAGGAGGTCCCCCGGGTCTCAACCGTTCGCGCCTCCACCACAGTCCGGCTCGTCCGGTGCTTGCGGGCTCGATTCTTCCGGCCATCGCCAGGCGAATGTGCGGACCTGCTGACGTCGCCTCCGCTCGGTTTTTTTTGCATTGCAAAACGAGGAAGAGGGGCGGCCGTAAGGCTTTGGTTCAATACCTTCCCATTCGGCAACATTGCAGGATATAGCAATAGTCGGCGCTGGCGGGACTGGCGCGGTATCAAGAATTGATGGGTTGCATGTTAGTGACGACGGCGGAAATTGTACAAATAATGTTTTCTGCGAAGCCCGATGCCTGAATATAAAAGACATACCGCAATCTGTCGCGCGGATGAAATTGTCATCGGTATTCTCTCCAGCGAAAAAACTTATCGGACTTGGCTATCCGTGGCGAGAAAATCCGGGAGGCCAAGAGCATCGCTCGGCTGGAGGCGGAGATAAGACTATTCACACCTGAGGCGTGATGTTGCGGACGATTTCACCGACACTTCATCCGCCAGTCGGAATTCAGAAACCCAAACAAGGACGAAAATGAGCGAGAACGTCGCTGCGAGCGCGGGTCTGGCCACGACCGACCAAATTCGCCGCCGTACGCAAATGACGAAGGTGCCACGCCACTTTGGCGTCTTCGATCTCGCGACCGCGTTGCTGATTATCACGATCACCTCAATCGCGCTCTGGACCTTCCGTGACTATGCGGTATCGAACGACGAGGGCCTGCAACATCATTATGGGCAGCTTATCCTCGAATACTACCGAAGCGGCATGACCGACGAGACGGTGTTCGGGTTTCGCGACCTCTATCTGTACGGTGGCCTGTTCGATATCGTCGGCGTGCGACTGGGCGAGATTTTTTCCAGCTTCGATGTCTATGACATCAGGCATCTTCTCTGCGCACTGATTGGCATCGCCGGCATCGCAGCAACCGCGGCCATGGCACGGACGATCTCCGGCCCCCGCGCCGGTTTCATTGCCGCGGTCGCGCTCGCCGTCTGCGGCTGCTGGTACGGCACCATGTTCAACCATACCAAGGACATTCCGTTCGCGGCCGGGATGGTCGGTGCCACCTACATTCTGATACGCATCATGCGCCGGCTGCCGCGTCCGCAGTTCGGCGACGTTCTGCTGTTCGGTTTGCTGACGGGATGCGCTCTCGGCATTCGCGTTCTCGCGCTGCTGCTGGTATTTTACGCCGGGTTTGCGGTGCTGCTTGCGATGCCGCAGCCGTTGCAAAGGAATTGGCGGGAGACCAGCAAGTTCGTTCTGCGATCGATGCTGTATCTCTGTCCCGCACTCATCGTCGCTTATCTCATCATGATCGCGGCTTGGCCCTGGGCGGCGCTGGCGCCGCTCAATCCCGTTCGCGGCCTGTTCGAGTTTGCCGAGTTTCAGAAACACATCGAAACACTGCTTGACGGTCATATTTATCCGATGGAGACGGTTCCGCGTCTCTATGTGCCGATTTATATCCTGATCCGCGTCTCGCTGTTGACGCTCGCCGGGGCCGTTATTGCGCTGCTGTTTGCCGGCGCCGCACCGCTGGCCCGCCGCGCCGGATGGCAGCCATCCAGTCGCCGGGAGATCGCATTGGTTGCGCTTACAGTCGCGTTCCCGCTTGCCTGTCAGGTGATCGCGAAAGGTCCCGCCTTCACCGGGTTGCGCCACTTCACGTTCGTGCTGCCGCCGCTTGCGGTGCTGGCCGGCATCGGCATTGACGCCGCGGCGGTCGCTTTGTCGTCATGGCGAAAGCCCGTCGGATTTGCCGCGCTCGCGGCCGCAAGTGTTTACTTCACCTGGAATGCCAGCGTGCTGGTTCGGCTCCATCCATACGAGTATCTTTACTATAACCCCGTGGTGGGTGGCCTTCCCGGCGCATCGCGTCTTTATGCGACCGACTACTGGGTCAACATCATGCCGGAGGCGGTATCTCAACTCGAGCAATATCTCGACCGCACCGAGCGGGATGGCAGCTCGCCCGCACCGCACGACTACACCGTGGGGGTTTGCGGCGAACGGGTTTCGTTCGAGCGGGAGCGGTATGCGTTCGAGAGGCGGTTGAAGCGGATCCGGCTACGCTGGATCAAGAATCAGCAGTGGGACCGAGCCGACTTCTTCATCGCCCCAACGCATCTGAGCTGCGACAGGATCATGGACGGCAAGGTCGTGGCGACCATTTCGCGGCTCGGCGTTCCCATCGGTTATGTCAAGGATCGCCGGGCGATCACCCAGGCCGCGTTGACGCCGACGACAGCGGCCAGTGCAAATCGATCGCCAGGCCCGGCGTCGAACATGCCTTGACGCCTACCGGCGAGCCGTCCCTTGCCGCCGCGTATCCTGTTTTCAGGCAGGTGTTTTCCGGCAGCGGAGTTTTGGGTCGCACCAAAGCCGGGCGCGGCCGGCCTTTGATCCGGCGTCATTGTCGCCGGCGCCGGTCATGCCTTTTCTGTTCGGCACGGCGCATCCTGCTGCAGATCAATCATCGTAGCTGTCGATGACCGTGTCGGCGATGGCGCGTTTGGTGATGACGCCGACGATATCCCGGGCCCTCGGCCGATTGACGCCCCGGAAGACGATCGCGGCGCCGGAGCGATGGCGTTTCAGTCTGGCGAACACGAGGCTGAGAAGATCGACGTCGCGGCAAATGACCGCGCGGTTTTCGACAAACCGTTCAACGAGCAGGTCCGGATTGCTCCGGGACTCGCGCCACAGGCCCGAGCGCGGTGGAATGAGGCCAACTATCCGGCCTTCGCGTTCAACGATGATGGCGCGCGTGTCGTCGGTATCTTGTTCCAGGCTGATGGTATCTTTCAGCGATGTGCCGGCACTGGCGAGGATGAAGCGCCGCTCCATGATGTCCTGGGCCTGCTTCACCAGATAAAGATTGATGTGCCGTTCCTTCGGGATGCGATGGCCGCGGTGGCGCAGCTTGATCGTGTAGATGGTTTCGCCGATCAGGGTCCGCCGGATGCCGGCCGCCACCGCAACCGCAACGATCACCGGAACGATGATGGCGTAGTCGCGCGTCATTTCAAAAACCATGACGATGGCGGTCATGACCCCGCCTGTTCCTGCGCCAACCATGGCAGCCATTCCGACGATCGCTGCTGAAGGAACCGTCAAACCGGCAAGCGGTAGAATTTTGCCCACCGCGAGGGCGAAATATCCCCCCAGTGTGGCTCCGAGATACAGCGAGGGAGAAAAGATGCCACCGGATGCGCCGCTTCCAAGACTGATGGTGGTGGCGAACAGCTTCAAAACAAACAGCAATGCGAGGAGGCCCACGGATGCCATCTTGTTGTCAAGAACCGACTGGATCACGCCGTAACCGACGCCGTCCACATAGGGGTGGCCAAAGCTGCGGGTCATGACGACCATCATCAGGCCGATGACGGCCATGCCGACCATGTTTTGCGTGTAGGCATTTCCCGGCAGTTTGGGGAACCCGTCCTCCATAAGCACGAGCAGGCGAATGAAGGCCCAGGAGGCGACCCCGCAAACAATTCCGAGCAGGACAAAGGCGATTGCCTCTTGCACGCCGAGCGCCGGCGCGAGCGAGAGTTGAATGTCGGGGACGACGAAGGCCGGATCGGGGCCGATCAATATCCTGCCGATGGTGGTGGCGGCACCGGTCGCGACGACGACAGGAAGAAAGGTACGGTTCGAGACCTCCGGCAACAGGATTTCCAGAGCGAACAACACCCCGCCGAGTGGCGTGTTGAAAGTCGCGGCGATCCCGGCGCCGGCGCCCGCGGCGAGCAAGGTGATTTTCTGCCGTGTCCCAAGCCGGATGCCCTGGGAGAAAGCCGATCCCAGTGCAGCGCCGATCTGGATAATCGGGCCCTCGCGACCGACCGCGGCTCCGCTACCAATCGAGAGCGCCGAGGCAAGGGATTTTATAACCGCGACCGTGCCCCGGATATTGCCATGCTTGTAAAACACCGCATCCATGACCTCGGGAACGCCGTGACCTTTCGCTTCCGGGGCGAAACGCTGCACCAGGAAGACGACCACGATCCCGCCGAGAATCGGCGAAAGAAATACCCAGTCCCCGAACCGGCTCGGTCCTTCACTGACATTGGCGTCGTACCAGATGCTGAACGTGCCGTTGTAAAGCACGTTGTGAAAAAGCCCGATCAGCGCGCGCAGCACGACGGCTCCGAAGGCCGTCATGACCCCCACGGCCAAGGCGAGACCGCAGAGAACCAGGAGATTGGCCTTTCTCTCGTCGTCACGGGCCGGCGAGCCTTCGCCAACAACCGATCGGGAGGAGGTTTCAATCTGGGGACCGGGCGTTGCATCCATTTTGGGCACTACTGCGTTAAAAGAGAGCCGCGTGGTTGGCGCGAAAACATTCAGAAACACCAGTGATTTTGCCGAATTTCATCCGAACCCGCAGGACCAACCGCGCTTTGATGAAATCTAGCTTCTCGATTGTCAACTGTTACGCCCGGCGGCAAGAGCGCTCGGGAATTCGAGGGCCGGGGGTATTCAGTGCGCTATGCGCCGGAGGAGTAGAAAGGCTGTCCCGTGATCGCAATCCTCAACACCCGGTCGGACGCGCTGCCCTGCCATATGCCTTTCAAAGGGCAGCCCCGACGTCGGGCGCGGCGCCAGCGAAATCAATTCGGCCTCCCCGCAAGGGCCTTCGGCCGCGCGGTCGCGGTCCGGCGACAGCAACCGGCTCAAGCGCGAGGTTGGCAGGTCCTCGACCTGGCGAGCGCGCTGCCCCCGCTCGCGCCGGGCTCGATCATGCAACCGGGAAGCTGCCTTCGGGCGGCCGTTGGGAGCGGCTCCGGCCGTTATTGTCTCTTCGCACAATCGGCAGGCCGTGACCTCAGGATGCGCATCTCGTGAAAACCCGGCCTAAGGCCGTTGGGCGGGGCTTCTCAAGTGCGCCTTTCATTCACGGCGCCGGATGCCCCCGTAGAAGTACGGTCCCATATATTAACGCTAATGAATGGCATTGGCCGCATCATATCAACCGACCATGCGTGCTGCTTCGACCTCCGCCGGCAATCACATTTTTCATCTCTCCGGTTTCAACCCGGTTCACCGTCAAGGATTGATCCAAATGGCGTTTCTCAATCTACGCATTCGCGGCCAACTCTATGCCGGCTTCGGCCTGCTCCTGGTGTTTTGCGCCGCGCTCGCCGGTTTCGCGGGATGGCAACTGGTAGAGATCCGCACCCAGGTCGCAGCAATGACAGTGATGTCGAGCAATACGATCCGGGCGGAAGAAATCGCCACAGAGCTTCATGCGATCCGCCGTGCTGTGCTGCGTTATGCCTTCGATCAGGATGAGAAGTCATTTGCCGAGGCCGAAACGCGATTGAAGAAATCGAGTGATCTGCTGGAAGCAGGAGCGAAGACTTTGGTTGTTGAGGAACGACGTGCCGTCTACAAGGATATCGGCAAGGAAGTCGAAGATCTGAAGGCCAAGCGCATCGCTCTTGGCGACGCGGTGAAAAAGATGATCGAGGGCCGCGCCCTGCTGTTCACCGACGGTGACCAGATGGCTGCCGACCTGCAGAAATTCGTCGACGCCGCAGCGAAAACCGATTTCGCCCAGAGCGCCGCGGCGCTCGAGAGCAAGGTCCTGCTGGTCCGGGTCGCGAACTGGCGGATGCTTGCCACGCGCGCTCCCAGCGGCCAGGCGACCTTCAGAACCAACGTCGAGAAGGCTCAGCAGCAGATCGCGGGGCTCGAAAAGGCCGAGCTGCCGGCAAATCTTGCGACGATGCTGGGATCGCTCAAGGCAGGCGTCGCCAAATACGCCGATGCGTTCGAGAAGACATCTACCAACCTCGTGCTCATAGATGAGCTTTACTACAAGGCCGTTACCCCCCTGACCGTCAGCGCGATCGGAAAACTTGACAGCGTGAAGGAAGCGATCAGCAAGACCTTCCAGAAGACGACCGCCGAGACCGAAGATCGCATCGCGAGCACCATCACCACGCAGACAGTCGTGGCCGGCGCCGCCGTGGCGCTCGGCCTGCTGATCGCGTTCTTTATCGCGCGCGGCATCATCGGACCCTTGTCCGGCCTGACCTCCGGCATGAAGGAGCTCGCCGGCGGCAATTTCGCCGTGGTGCTGCCCGGACTGGAGCGCAAGGACGAAGTCGGCGACATGGCGCAGGCGGTCGAGACCTTCAAGGTCAAGGCCGAGGAAAAAGCGCGCGAGGAAGCCGAAGCCCAGGTCAAGCAGGATCAGATCGCCGCCAAGCAGCGCAAGGCCGACATGATCAAGCTCGCCGATGGCTTTGAAAGCGCGGTCGGCGAGATCATCGAGACCGTGTCGTCGGCCTCGACGGAGCTTGAGGCTTCCGCAAGCACGTTGACGGCGACGGCGGTTCGCTCGCAGGAGCTCACCACCATGGTCGCGGCGGCCTCCGAGGAAGCCTCCACCAATGTGCAGTCGGTGGCCTCCGCCACCGAGGAACTGACGTCATCGGTCAACGAGATCAGCCGTCAGGTGCAGGAATCCGCACGGATGGCCAATGATGCGGTCGACCAGGCCCGCAAGACCAATGACCGCGTCGGCGAGTTGTCGAAGGCGGCCGCCCGCATCGGCGATGTGGTCGAATTGATCAACACCATCGCCGGCCAGACCAACCTGTTGGCCTTGAACGCAACCATCGAAGCCGCGCGCGCCGGCGAGGCGGGCCGCGGCTTCGCGGTCGTGGCCTCCGAGGTGAAGGCGCTGGCCGAGCAGACCGCGAAAGCGACCGGCGAGATCGGCCAGCAGATCGGCAGCATCCAGGCGGCGACCCAGGAATCGGTGAGCGCGATCAGGGAAATCAGCGGCACCATCGAGAAACTGTCCGAGATCTCATCGACCATCGCCGCCGCGGTGGAAGAGCAGGGTGCGGCGACGCAGGAGATTTCCCGCAACGTGCAGCAGGCCGCCCAGGGTACCCAGCAGGTCTCCGCCAACATTACCGACGTCCAGCGCGGCGCCAGCGAGACCGGCTCGGCCTCCTCGCAGGTGTTGTCGGCCGCGCAGTCGTTGTCCAGCGACTCCAACCGGCTCAAGCTCGAAGTCGGCAAATTCCTCAACACGGTGCGCGCCGCTTAAGTCCTGGCGCCGGGTTCAGCCGATCGTGCCAACGAGAAGCCGCCTTCGGGCGGCGTTTTCTTTTGGGCGACGGCGCCGGCCGCCATTGGCTTTTCCCCGCATTGCCGGATATGAGGATGTCAACGACGCTGACCGGCTCGGTCGCGATCCATCGATGGAGGGCCGGCGGTCGCGCCGCAACGCAGCAGGCGGCCTCCGCCAGCCAGATGACAAGAGCTGGAAGTTCTGGGGAAGAAGCATCATGCAATTGCACCGCCGATTTATCCTCACAGCCATGGCGACCCTGTCGGCGCTGCCGGTTGTGCTGGCCGTCAATCCGGCCGGCGCGGCCGACAAGATCAAAATCGGCTTCCTGCTCAAGACCATGCAGGAGGAGCGCTACCAGCGCGACAAGGCCGCGTTCCTGGCCAGGGCCAAGGCATTGGGCGCCGAGGTGATCTTCGATTCCGCCAACAACGACGAACAGACCCAGCTTGCGGCGTTCGAGAACATGCTGTCGCAGGGCGCGCGGGTCATCGTCTTGCAGCCGGTCAACACCGGCACCGCCGGAAGCATGGTCACCTCCGCCCACAAGGCCAATGTCAAAGTGGTCGGCTATGATGCGATGCTGGTGAACGGTCCGCTCGACGCCATGGTGATGCAGGACAGTTGGGCCGTCGGCAAGCTTCAGGCCGAGGCGATGGTGGCCTGGCTCAAGGCCAAGCACGGATCGGTCAAGGGCAATGTCGCGCTGATCCGGGGGCAGCCGGGCGATTCCAATGCCAATGCGATGAGCAGCGGGGTTCTCGAGGTTCTCAAGGCCAATCCCGACCTCAGGCTGGTCGCCGATCAATCGCACGAGGGCTGGCTGCCCGACAAGGCGATGGCGACCATGGAAAACCTGCTGACCAAGTTCGGCAACCGGATCGACGCCGTGATTTGCAACAACAGCGGCATGGCGCGCGGCGTCATCGCCGCGCTCGACGCCCAGGGCCTGGCCAGCGCCGAGAAGGTCTTCGTCGCCGGCTCCGACGCCGACCTCGTCAACATCCAATATGTCGCGCAGGGCAAGGAAGCCGCTGAAATCTGGAAGAAGATCGCCCCGCTCGCCGAAACCGCGGTCGAGGTGGCCGTGACGCTCGCGCAGAATCCGGACAAGGACCCGAGGGCGCTGCTCAAGGTCGATCGGGTGATCAACAATGGCGCCGTCAACGTGCCGACCATCGTCACCCCGGTCGTACTCGTCGACAGGCAGAACCTCGACAGCACGATCATCGCCGAGGGCTTCTATACCCGCCAGCAGGTGTACGGGAAGTAGATCCGAACGCGCATGTCCGAAGTCATTCTGAAGATGGAGCACGTCGTCAAGGAATTCCCCGGCGTCAGGGCGCTCGACAACGTCAACTTCGAGGCGCGCGCCGGCGAGGCTCTGGCGCTGGTCGGCGAGAACGGCGCGGGGAAATCGACCCTGATGAAGGTGCTCGGCGGGGTGTGGCCCTATCCCACCTATCAGGGCGACATTTTCATCAAGGGCGAGAAGCGGCGATTTTACAGTACCCGCGAAGCCGAGGAGTCCGGCGTCGCGATCATCTATCAGGAACTGAATCTGATTCCAGAACTCTCCGTCGCCGAGAATATCTTCCTCGACCGTCAACCGACCAACCGCCTCGGCGCGATTGATTGGCGCAAGCTGAATGCCGACACCCGGGCCCTGCTGGACGAACTCGGGATCCGGGACTTCCAGCCCGCCGATCAGGTCAGGCACCTCAGCGTCGGCAAGCAGCAGATGGTGGAAATCGCCAAGGCGCTGTCGAAGCGCGCGCGCATCCTGGTGCTCGATGAGCCGACCTCCGCGTTGACGGACCGGGAAGTGGCGGAGCTGTTTCGGATCATTCGCAAGCTGAAGCAGGACGGCGTCTGCATGTGCTACATCTCCCACAAGATGGAGGAGATCAAGCAGATCGCCGACCGCGTCGTGGTGCTGCGGGACGGACAGACCATCGGGGAGGTCACCGCCATCGCCGACATCACACTCGACCAGATCATCGCCCGAATGGTCGGCCGCGACATCAAGGACATGTTTCCGCGGGGCGCGCGCCGGCGTGGCGAAAAAATCATCGAGGTCCGGAATTTCGACGTCGACCATCCCGACCTCGCCGGCGAGAAGCGGGTCAGGAACGTCTCATTCTCGGCCTATCGCGGCGAAATCCTCGGCATTGCCGGATTGATGGGGGCCGGGCGAACCGAACTCGTCTCCGCCATCTTCGGCGCCTGCCCGGACGCCACGCACGGCGACGTGATGGTCGCGGGCAACAGGATCGAGATTCGCTCGCCCGCCGACGCCATTGACCACGGAATCGCGCTCCTGACTGAGGACCGCAAGGCATTCGGCCTGTTTTTGGGCCAGTCGATCGCCTTCAACACGACGATCGCTTCACTCCAAACCATCAGCTCGCGGTCGATCGGCGTGATCGACGCTGGCCGGGAACGCGCGCTGGTGGAGAAATACGTCGCGCAGCTCGATGTCAAAACGCACGATATCGACAGCATCGTCGGGACGCTCAGCGGCGGCAATCAGCAAAAGGTCATCCTGGGAAGATGGCTCAATGCGGGCCCGAAGATTTTCATCCTGGACGAGCCGACCCGCGGCATCGACATCGGCGCCAAGGTCGAAATCTACAAGCTGCTGGATCGGCTGGCCGGGGAGGGCGTGGCGATCATCATGATCTCCTCGGAATTGCCGGAGGTTCTCGGGATGAGCGACAAATCCTGGTGATGCGGGAAGGCGCCATCGTCGCCGAGTTCACGCGCGAGACGGCCACCAAGGAAGCGATCATGGAATATGCGACCGGCGCGCGCCGGCCGGGGCAGTGACGGGTCATGCGGCAGAACCAGGCGCTCCAGTTCATCAAGACCAACGCCACGTTGATTGCCCTTGTGGTCCTCTCGGTCGCGCTCGCGCTTGCCGATCCCACTTTTTCCACCGCGCGCAATCTGAGCAACGTCGCCCGCCAGGTCACGATCGTCGGCATCGTCGGGGTCGGGATGACGATGGTCATCCTGATCGCCGGTATCGATCTGTCGGTCGGTTCCGTCGTCGGCGTCGCGGCCGTGGTCGTGACGCTGCTGATGCAGGCTGGCCTCGCCGCATGGATCGCGGTTCCGCTCACGCTGGTGGTGGTCGGCGGCGTCATCGGACTGTGGAACGGGTTCTGGATCGCGCGTTACCGCATTCCGCCATTCATCATCACGCTGGGCATGCTGACGATCGCCCGCGGCGTCGCACTGACGCTGTCCGGCGGCAGTTCGGTTGCGGTCGCCGATCCATCCTTTGCCAGCCTCGGCGGCGGCTACATTCCGCCGGTGCCGACGCTGGTCATCCTTGCGGTGTCGGCGGCGCTCTATGTCACCCTATTGATCCGCGGCCTTGGCGCGCGCGACAAATCAGGCGGCCGCGGCAAGCTCGACAAATTGGCGGCGGGCGCCATCATCTCGGCCGTCGGGTTCGCCCTCGCGGTCTATGTTTTCAGCAGGGGTGACGGCCTACCGGTTCCGGTGGCGATCTTTGTCGTCATCGCCGCGGCCGCGATCTTCGTTCTCGGTCACACCAGGTTTGGCCGGCGTCTTTACGCGCTCGGCGGCAACGAGGAAGCGGCGCGCCTGTCGGGCATCAACGTCACCCGGACCAAGATCATCGTCTACGTGACGGTGTCGCTGCTGGCGGCGCTGTCGGGCATCCTGCTGGCGTCGCGCCTCAACGGCGCGTCACCCAATCTCGGCACGATGTTCGAACTGGACGCGATCGCCGCGGTGGTGATCGGCGGCACCAGCCTGGCCGGCGGTTCGGGCACGATCGGCGGCACGATCATCGGCGCGCTGATCATCGGCGTTCTGAACAATGGCATGAGCCTGCTCGGCGTCTCGTCGTTCTACCAGCTGATCATCAAGGGCCTCATCATCAGCCTGGCGGTATGGTTCGACGTTCTGCAAAAAAGAAGGTAATGACCGGCATCCACTCAACGGTGGGACGGCGTGCGGCGGCCTGACCCGACGGGTCCGCGCGCCTAAAGGCTGTGGCGCGCCATGGCCGGATGCTGCTTGCCAACGACTGCCGGGGCGTCCGACGACACGCTCGTGACCACGGGTTCGGTACGATAGCGCGGCAGGTCACCCTCGAGCGCGTAGCAGACGCACAGCGCGAGGCTGGCCCACACCGCCATACTGAAATACAGCGACATCCAGGCAATCTCGTCCTTCCACTCGGCCAGGTCATGGGTCACGATCCAGCGCGTGCAGACGTCGCGGAGACCCTCGAGCGGCCTCAGACGCGGCTTGCCGCCATCGGCAAGGTCGGCCCGCCACCGGCTCAGATACATCGGAACGTCGACGGTCATGAGAAACACCAGATAGGCGGCGATCCCGATGATCGTGATGGCGAGCACGAGGCGAACCGGACCGTCGAACTCCGGCAGCAGCCGGCAAAGGCCGATTGCGACCGCGGAGAAGGCCACGGCCCATATCGAATTTTCGATGGCGTTGCCCAGATAGTGCGTGGTCAGCACCGCATACCATGAAAAACATTCCGCGATCAGGATCAGCGGCACGATCACCCATGCGGCGTTCAACGTGGTGTCCGACCCCGTCATGGTGCCGAGCTGGTGCAGGATCATCGCCCACTGCGCCGCGAAGCAAATTTCGGCCACGGTGGCGACCGACCGGCCGACCACAACGCTCGACAGCCAGGTGTCGAACAGGCAGATCCGCTGAACATCCGCGCGCGGCAGGAACGACCTGAAGGCGCAGCCAAAAACATAGGCCGCACAAAGCAGCAGCATGAGCTGGATGTCGGACGCACTGCCGAGGCTGCCGGTCCGCAGAAAGGTGAGCTCGATGCCGGAGCTGCTGCCGAAACCACCAGCCGGCTGTTCGTGGAGCTGGCGATACAGCAAGAACCAGATCGCGATATTCACGCCGCTGACCGCGGTCAACAAACTCCACCACCAGGCCAGTGGATTCGACCACGCCAGGGAACTTGACTGCGCCCGCCATTCCAGACTCATCGAATGCTCCAGCTTTTATCGAACCGACATTGGACTGTAATAATTCTGTCACAAATCTCACCGTAGCAATTCTGTCACGAATCGTCGGCGATCACGACACAAATCTGTGTGTGGCGGGCGATTGCGGATGACGACGGGGTGGTAGTGAGCGCGTGGCAGATTCGCGCAGGATTGTATGAGTGAAAGGCTCCGCCGCCGAGGCTGACGCAGCCACGCTCATGATTGCCGGATTGCAGGCGCTCGTGATGGTGCGGCGCTGAATTGACGCGTCACGGTCGCCCGGCAAAATATCGCGCCGCCGCCTCGACGCAGGTCTCGAACACGTCGAGCGCATCGAGGCCGCGGGTTTTGCCGTCGGCTGGAACGAACACCGGGCATCCGCCGCTCTGGACCGCTCCGACAATCATGAGGTTGTCAGGCAGGTGGAAGCCCTCGATGTCGAGATCGGCATGGTTTTCGCCAAGCTGTCTGCGCATCCGGGATTCGAAGTTTTCGGCCGTGTTCGAATAGCCAAAGATCGGCTTGCCCTTTCCGAGAAACCAGCCGACCTCGATCAACGTGCCGGCATCGGCGGATGGGCCGGCGAACGGCGTCAGGTTGGCAATGATGAGGTCGCTTCGCTCCATCATCGCGATGTCTTTTTGATAGATGGCCTGCCAGATCTCCAGCCCCGTGGCGGCTGTCCCGGCATCTTCGTTGAGCGGCGGCAAGCCGCGCAAACCGAATCGCCGGCATATCTCCACCTTGGTTGCGGCGTGCGCGACCGCATTGGGAAGAAACACGTCGGGTCCCGCCAGATAGGCCGTTGCTGTCATGACCAGTCTCACCACTTCGGATCTGAACGGGCCAGCATAAGCGAAAATCCGGCGGTTCGGCGCACAATTGCGCCGCCGGCAGACCGCAGATATTGCGCGTCGGTCAGCTCGTCCCCGCAGCTCCCTCAGGAGAAACCGGGGGTCAGTACCTTGCCGGCATGCTGCGCCAGCACGCGCATGATCATCTCTAGAACCCTATTGTTCGAAGATCTCGTTGACCGAGACCACCGACAACGTGCCGCCACCGCCGGCATTGTTGACTCCCGATACGGCGTAGATGGTCTTGTCGACCAACGCTGCGGCAAAGCCATGTCGGGGCGTGATCATGCGCGCCGCGCGGGACCACGAATTGGTCTCGGGATCGTAGACTTCGTGCGCACGAAATACGCCGCCGAAATCATCGATCCAGCCTTCACCGCCGAGAACGTGGATCTTGCCGCCAACCGCCGCGATGCCGGTGCCTGACCGGGCAGTCGGCATCGGCGCCCGCGTCGCCCAGCTGTTGGTTGCGATGTCGTAGGCCTCATTCATCCAGACGTTGGATGACCAGCCACCGGAAAAGCAGGACCCGACGCGCCCGCCGATCGCGTAAATCTTGCCGTCCGCATAAGCGACGCTGTGGTGATTGCGTGGGGTCGGCATCGGCGCCAGACTCGACCAGGTATTGGTATCGGTGTCCAACACCTCCATGGTGCCGAGCAATTCAACATCCCCGCCAGGGGTAAGACCGTTCGGCAGCTGCTTGCCCTGGGGAATGGTTCCACCTCCGATCACGTAGATTTTCTTGCCGACCGCAACTGCGGCAAGCGCGCCACGCGCTGTCGGCATGTTCGGGAGTGCCGACCAGTTTTGCGTCTCGGTATCGAAGGCCCACACCTTGTTTTCCGGGTACCAGCCGCCCTTGCCGCTGTCCGGCAGACGAAATCCGCCGATGACATAAAACTTGTGACCGATGCTCACGGCCGCGCCGTGGTGGACCGGGACAGGATTTGCGGGCAGTTGCGTCCAGTCGTCCTTGCCGGGGTCGTACCTGTAGAAAATACCCTGCGGTTTGTTCTGCGGATCCTGTCCGCCGTAGACGAATATCTGCCCGTCGATGGATGCGCCGAGTACTTCGTTGGCTCCTTGTGGGATTGGCGCGCCGAGGCGCCATTTGCCCTGAGCTCGGGCGCCAGTCGCAACACCGCTAAATATGACAGCGAGCAGGATAGCAAAAGCTGTTGCACGGCACATGGATCGCTTGATCACGGTCGCCCCCCAATTTCGCCCGCAATTCACCGGATGACTCCCAATCCGGGTTACGGTGATTTTGCAAGATTGCGATTTTATTGCCGGAGCCGCGGTAATTTAGGCAAATTCACGGGATCGGCGCCAGCGCCAAGGCGCGAAGCGGTCGCCGACAGACATCCGCTTGTTCGGGTCTATGGTCCCGCTAACTGCGACGGCTGCTGGCAGCCGATCGCGGTCTGGGCTGCCTTGCGGGCACTGCCCGCCGGTGCCACACTTGCCGTCAAGTCCGATGGCAAAGAGTTGGCAAAGAAGACCTGGCAAAGAAGACCTGGCAAACGGGCAGGCGGGACGATAGAGGGAACGATGAAGCTCGCCGCGAACCTGTTCGCCGCCTTGGCTGTGCTGCTGGCGGCGCAGACCGCATCGGCGCAATCCGGTTATCCGAACCGGGCGGTGAAAATCCTGGTCGGCTTCACACCCGGCACGGCTCCCGATCTTGCGGCGCGCATACTGGCCGACCGGTTTGCGGAAGTCTGGGGCGCGCCGTTCGTGGTCGAGAATATTCCCGGCGCGGGCAGCAACATCGCCACCGAGCGCGTCGCCAAGGCCGCCGCCGACGGCTACACCCTGCTGATGGGCGGCAACCCGTCACTGGTTATCAGTCCGAGCCTGTATGAAACGCTGCCATTCGACCCACTCAGGGACTTCGCACCGATCTCGCAGGTATTCATCGCGGCGAACGTGCTCGCCGTTCCGTCGGTGCTGCCGGTCAGGACCGTGGCGGAACTGGTGGCGCTCGCCAAAGCGCAGCCCGGCAAGCTCTCCTACGGCCATGCCGGCGTCGGCACGTCGCAGCATCTGGCCGCCGAACTGTTCAAATACATGGCGCATGTCGATATTGCAGCGGTGCCCTACCGCGGCACCACGGCGTTGATGCCCGACCTGCTCGCCAACCGGATCACCATGTCGTTCGCCAATATCGTGAACGTGGTGCCGCTCGCGCGCGAAGGCAAATTGCACGCGCTGGCGATCACCTCGATCAAGCGCTCGGCGCTGGCGCCCGACCTGCCGACCATGGCGGAATCCGGCTTCCCCGGCTTCGAGGCGGTGCCGTGGTTCGGCCTGCTCGCGCCGACCGGCACGCCGAGGGATGTCCTGGATAAATTGCACGGCGAAACCGTCAAAACCCTGGCGATGCCGGAGGTGCGCAGGAAGTTCGACGAACTTGGCCTCGAGCCGATCGGCAACACGCCGGCTGAGTTTACCGCGGTCATCGAGAAAGAAACGCCCGAATGGGCGAAAGTGATCAAGGACGCCGGCATCAAGCTCGCCAACTAGCTCGGCCTTCCAGGCCCAACAGTTTGGGAGATCGTCGACGCGCCGCCATCGGTCGGGGTGATTGATACTTGACGCACGAACCCGAACAGAGAGGCGTCGTCAGCGCTTGCCGCGGCCGGACATCCGGGTGAGACGAATCCGGCCATGGGCTCTCGGCAGAAACTGAGCTCCCTTGACGCTGAGGAAATCGAGCATCGCCTGCGCCGGCGGCAGCAGGATCTTGTCCTTGCGAGACAGCACGAACCATTGCCGGATCACCGGCAGGCCATCGACGTTGAGCGTGACCAATCGTCGTTCGTCGAGCTCGGAGGCGACGGTGTGCGCGGAAATGAACGCAATTCCGAGTCCGGCGATCACCGCCTGTTTGATGGTTTCGTTGCTGCTCATCGCCAAGCCGATTTTCGGGCGGATGCGGGCGGTTTCGAACATTTGCTCCATCAGGCCGCGTGTTCCCGATCCCGGCTCACGCGTCAGGAACGTTTCAAACTCGAGCTGGCTCAGCGCGATGCGGGATTTTCGTGCCAGCCGATGCCCCGTCGGTGCAATGATGACGTGGGGATGATCGCCGATCAGATGAACGTTCATCTCGATGTCTGCCGGAGGCCGGCCCATGATCGCAAAATCGAGATCATAGCCACGCAGCGCCGTGCCGATCTCCTGCCGGTTTCCGATAAAGAGCGTGACATCGATGTTCGGGTGGCGTTTCGAAAATCCGGAGATCATGAAGGGTACGAAATATTTCGCGGTGCTGACGGCGCCGATCGATATGCGGCCCGCGGTCTTCCCCGCCATCATCTCGAGCGAGGTTTCGCAATCCGCGATCGCGGCCTCTATCCGGTTGGTGAGCGCGAGCACTTCGCGCCCGGCGTCCGTCAGCAGCATGCCGTCGCCGGTTCGCTGGATCAAAGGCAGCCCTGCGAGCGCCTGCAGATTGCGGAGCTGCAGCGTAACCGCGGGTTGCGTGAGATGGAGCTGCTTGGCCGCAGCGGTGACTGATTTGCTGTTCTCGACCGCGGCCAGCGCGCGCAACTGGCGGATCGTCAATTCCCGCAAGGACCGGCCTGCCATGCTCGCCACCATTATAATAAAAACTTTGGTCGATTAGAAGATAACAAAATTTCCCTAATTCTGCAAACTGCGCTTCGCTACCGGAACGACTTGCCGAACCGGCGGGACAATGTGACGGGCGCCCCGGAAGAGGGCACAGGGAGACGGCCATGGATGAACGCACGACGCTGCGTTCACATCTTGATCGCTGTGGGTCGCAGGCGCCGCACGGCGTCGCGATCGGCGAAGTGATCGAGGCTGTTGCCGCTGCGGCAATCGAAATGGCTGCGCTGATCGCAGATGGGCCGCTCGCGGGCATCACCGGACGGAATGGCGGCATCAACGCGGACGGCGATCAGCAGAAAGACATCGATGTTGCCGCCGACGAACTGATCCGGCGCGCGTTGCGCGGTGCCCCGCTGGCGGCGATTCTTTCCGAGGAAGCGCCGCTGCCGGAAATCCTGAATGCCGATGCGCCGCTCTGCATCGCGATTGATCCGCTCGACGGATCGACCAATCTCGAAAACAACATCTCGGTCGGCACCATCTTCTCGATCCGCCCAACGGGCAATGATGTTCTCTCGACTTTCTTTGAGCCTGGCACCGCGCAGTGCGCCGCGGGTTTTGTCGTCTATGGCCCGCAAACCACGCTCGTTCTCGCGCTCAACGCGCGCGTCGATATCTTCATTCTCGACAGGCGCGCGCGGCAGTTCGTGCTGACCGCGACGAGGGTTCAGGTCGCGCCCGATACGCCCGAATTCGCCATCAACGCGTCCAATCGAAGGCACTGGTACGCGCCGGTTCGCGCCTACATCGACGAATGTCTGGCCGGGACCAGCGGTGACCGCGCCGCGGATTTCAATATGCGGTGGATCGGGTCGCTGGTCGCGGAGTCGCTTCGCATCCTGGTGCGCGGTGGCGTGTTTCTCTATCCGGCGGACGCTCGCCCCGGATATCGCGAGGGACGTCTGCGCCTTCTTTACGAAGCGCATCCGATGGCGCTGGTGATGGAATGGGCGGGCGGCGCGGCGTCGACCGGGCGCCGGCGAATTCTCGAACTTGGTGCCAGAACGCCGCACCAGCGTGTGCCGTTGATCATGGGCTCGGTTCGCGGGGTTCGCGATGTCGCTGCCATTCACGGAGGGATCGAGCCGATGTTCGACAACAGCGACGCACCGCTGTTTGCGCGGCGCGGTCTGTTTCTCTGACGGGGTAACCTCTGATGTCGCGCAGTCATCCCATCATTTCGATCACGGGTTCGTCGGGTGCCGGCACGACGTCGGTGAAAAAGACGTTCGAGAACATCTTTCGCCGCGAAAAAGTCGCCGCGGCCTATATCGAGGGCGACGCCTTTCATCGCTACAATCGTTTCGAGATGCGCACGAAAATGTCGGAGGAAGGCGAGCGGGGCAACAAGCATTTCAGCCATTTCAGCCCCGAAACCAATCTTTTCGAAGAGCTGGAGCGAGTCTTTCGCGACTACGGCGAATCCGGCACCGGAACGACGCGTCATTACGTCCACGACGATGACGAGGCCAAGCAATACGGCGCGGCGCCCGGCATGTTTACCGATTGGGGCCCGTTGCCGGAAGCGTCCGATCTGCTGTTTTATGAAGGCCTGCATGGCGCCGTGGTGACCGACAAGGTCAATATCGCGCAACATGCCGATCTCAAGATCGGCGTTGTACCCGTCATCAATCTGGAGTGGATCCAGAAGCTGCATCGCGACCGCAGCGACCGCGGCTATAGCGCGGAGGCGGTGACCGACACCATCCTGCGGCGGATGCCGGACTACGTGAACTACATCTGCCCGCAATTCGCCGAGACCGACATCAATTTCCAGCGCGTACCGACGGTCGATACATCAAATCCGTTTATCGCGCGCTGGATCCCGACGCCGGACAAATCGATGGTGGTGATCCGGCTCAGGAATCCGCGCGGCATCGATTTCCCCTATCTGCTGTCGATGATTCCGAACAGTTTCATGTCGCGCGCCAATTCGATCGTGATTCACGGGGCCAAACTCGACCTCGCAATGCAGCTCATCCTCACCCCACTGATCCTGCAACTGATGGAACGCAAGAGGCGCACAGCATGAGTGTTCATGCTCTCCAATCCTTTACCGGCCGCGCGCATGTGGCGCATGCCGAGATGGCGAACGCGATTCGTTTTCTGGCCATCGACGCGGTCGAAAAGGCAAAGTCGGGACATCCGGGCCTGCCGATGGGCATGGCCGACGTCGCCACGGTGCTGTTCTCGCGTTTCCTCAAGTTCGATCCCGCCGATCCGGCGTGGCCAGATCGCGACCGGTTTGTCTTGTCCGCCGGCCATGGCTCGATGTTGCTCTACGCGCTGCTTCATCTGACGGGCTACGAGGCCGTGACGTCGGACGAACTCAGGGCATTCAGGCAGTGGGGATCGAAAACGCCGGGTCATCCCGAATATGGCCATACGCCCGGCGTGGAAACTACCACCGGGCCGCTCGGGCAGGGCATCGCCACGGCGGTCGGCATGGCGCTGGCCGAGCGGCTGTTGAACGCGCGCTTCGGCGACGAATTCGTCGATCACTCATACCTACGTGATCGCCGGCGATGGCTGCCTGATGGAGGGCCTCAGCCATGAGGCGATTTCACTGGCCGGGCATCTGCGGCTCAACCGGCTGATCGTGCTGTTTGACGACAACGAAATTTCGATCGACGGATCGACGTCGCTGTCTTGTTCGGACGACCAGCTGATGCGGTTCCAGGCCTCGGGCTGGTCGACCTGCCGTATCGACGGGCACGATCCCGAAGCCATCGCCGCGGCGATCGAACGCGCGCGCGGCAACGATCGGCCATCGCTGATCGCCTGCCGCACGGTGATCGGTTTCGGCGCGCCGAACCGGCAGGGCACCGAAAAGGCGCACGGTGCGCCGCTGGGCGCCGACGAAGTCGCAAGCACGCGCGCCGCCCTGAATTGGCCCTATCCGCCATTCGAGATTCCGCAAGAAATCGCTGAGCAATGGCGCATGATCGGGACGCGAGGGCAGGCGGCCCGGCGGAACTGGATCGAGCGGACCAGGCGTCATCGCTCGCCTGCGCGCTCGCCGTTTCATGATGCGCTGAACCGGAAATTGCCGTGTGAATATGCCGGGCGCAGTGGATCAGCTGCGAAACCGCTTCGCGCACCGAGCGGCCTAGCATCGCGACCCGGCAGGCTTCGCAACTGGTGATCGACGCGATCGCGGAAGTCCTGCCGAACTTGCTGGGGGGCTCGGCCGACCTCACTCACTCCAACCTCACCCGCGCCAGGACGCAGCGGCCGGTGCGGAGCGATTTCTTCGAAGGCGATTATATTCACTATGGCGTTCGTGAGCACGCGATGGCGGCGGCGATGAACGGCGTCGCGCTGCATGGCGGCTTCATTCCCTACGGCGGCACGTTCCTGACTTTCGCCGATTACAGCCGTCCGGCGATCCGGCTGGCGGCGCTGATGGGTATCCGAGTCATCCATGTGATGACGCACGACTCCATCGGACTGGGCGAGGACGGACCGACCCATCAGCCGGTCGAGCATCTCGCCGCGCTGCGGGCGATTCCCGGCCTGCTGGTGTTTCGGCCTGCCGACGCCATCGAAACCGCGGAAGCCTGGGACTGCGCGTTGCGCGCGGAGACCAACCCCTCGGTGCTCTGCCTGTCGCGGCAGGCGCTGCCGGCGTTCCGCGACGCGACGGCGGACGTCAATCTGGTGGCCTACGGCGCCTATGTGGTGGTCGAGCCGGAGCAGGGCCGTGACGTCACCCTGATCGCGACGGGCTCCGAGGTCACGATCGCCCTGATGGCCGCCCAACTGCTCGCAACAGAACGACATCCGCGCCGCGGTCGTCTCGGCGCCGTGCTTCGATCTGTTTCGCCAGCAATCGCGCAAATACCGCACCGCCGTGCTGGGACGCGTGCCAAGAATTGGCGTCGAGGCCGCGATCGAGGGCGACTGGGCGCGTTGGCTCGGCGACAGCGGCGAATTCGTCGGCATGACCGGTTTCGGCGCCTCCGCGCCGGCGGAGGTGCTGTATCGCGAATTCGGCATCACCGCGGAGGCCGTCGCGGCGACCGCCCGGCGCTGCCTCGCGCGGTCGAGAATGGCGACTACCCACACATGACGCGTTTCGCGCGACAAGGACACGGAGACGGCGATGGCACGAATTACCCTGAGGCAGTTACTGGATCATGCCGCCGAGCACGACTACGGCGTGCCGGCATTCAACATCAACAACATGGAGCAGGGCCTTGCGATCATGGAAGCGGCGGCGGCCGTCGATGCGCCCGTCATCATCCAGGCCTCGCGCGGCGCGCGCTCCTATGCGAACGACATCATGCTGTCGAAGATGATCGACGCGCTGGAGGAGATGTATCCGCAAATTCCGCTCTGCCTGCATCAGGACCACGGCAATGAGGAGGCGACCTGCGCCACCGCGCTTCAGCACGGTTTCACCTCGGTCATGATGGACGGCTCGCTCAAGGCCGATGCCAAGACCCCGGCGGAGTATGACTACAACGTCGATATCACCCGCCGCGTGGTCGAGATGGCTCACTGGATCGGCGCCTCGGTGGAAGGCGAACTGGGCGTGCTCGGCTCGCTCGAACATGGCGGCGGCGAACAGGAGGACGGCCATGGCGTCGAAGGTAAGGTCAGCCACGATCAGTTGCTGACCGACCCCGATCAGGCGGTCGATTTCGTTCGCGCCACCAGGGTCGACGCGCTGGCGATCGCGATGGGGACCTCGCACGGCGCCTACAAGTTCTCGCGCAAGCCGGACGGCGAGATCCTCGCCATGAAAGTGGTCGAGGAAATCCACCGCCGTCTGCCGAACACGCATCTGGTGATGCACGGCTCGTCCTCGGTGCCGCAGCCGCTGCAGGACGCGTTCAATCAATTCGGCGGCGAGATGCCGCAGACCTGGGGCGTGCCGGTCGAGGAGATCGTCCGCGGCATCCGGCATGGCGTCCGCAAGGTCAATATCGACACCGACTGCCGGCTGGCGATGACCGCGGCATTCCGCAAGGTCGCGACCCAGAACAGAAGCGAATTCGATCCGCGGAAATTCCTCAAGCCGGCGATGGACCAGATGCGCGAGCTCTGCCGCGAGCGTTTCGAGCAGTTCGGCACCGCCGGCAACGCCAGCAGGATCAGGGTGATGCCGCTATCGGAAATGGCCAGGCGCTATCGATCCGGCGCGCTTGATCCCCGCATCGGAAGTATCGCGTCCGCCGCCGAATGACTGGAAAACCTTGCGATCCGGATTCGCCGGTCGGCACCATGAAGGAGAAATGAATTCATGAACGAGCAATCGATGACCGTCCGCGGCAAGGATCGCTACAAATCCGGCGTCATGGAATACAAGAAGATGGGCTACTGGGAGCCCGACTACGAGCCGAAGGACACCGACATCATCGCGCTGTTCCGGGTGACGCCGCAGGACGGCGTCGATCCGATCGAGGCCTCGGCGGCGGTGGCCGGCGAATCCTCGACCGCGACCTGGACGGTGGTATGGACGGATCGGCTGACGGCTGCGGAAAAATATCGCGCCAAATGCTACCGCGTCGATCCCGTGCCGAACTCGCCGGGGCAATATTTCGCCTACATCGCCTATGATCTCGACCTGTTCGAGAACGGATCGATTGCCAATCTGTCGGCCTCGATCATCGGCAACGTGTTCGGCTTCAAGCCGCTGAAGGCGCTGCGGCTCGAGGACATGCGGCTGCCGGTGGCCTATGTGAAGACGTTCCAGGGCCCGGCGACCGGCATCGTGGTCGAACGCGAACGCATGGACAAGTTCGGCCGTCCGCTGCTTGGCGCCACCGTGAAGCCGAAGCTCGGCCTGTCGGGGCGCAACTACGGGCGCGTGGTCTATGAGGCGCTAAAGGGCGGGCTCGACTTCACCAAGGACGACGAGAACATCAATTCGCAGCCGTTCATGCACTGGCGCGAACGGTTTCTCTATTGCATGGAGGCGGTCAACAAGGCCCAGGCGGCGTCCGGCGAGATCAAGGGCACCTATCTCAACGTCACCGCCGGTACCATGGAAGACATGTACGAGCGTGCGGAGTTCGCCAAGGAGCTCGGTTCCGTCATCATCATGATTGATCTGGTGATCGGTTACACCGCGATCCAGTCGATGGCGAAATGGGCGCGCCGCAACGACATGATCCTGCATCTGCATCGGGCGGGGCATTCGACCTACACACGGCAACGAAACCACGGCGTATCATTCCGCGTGATCGCGAAATGGATGCGGCTCGCCGGCGTCGATCACATTCATGCCGGAACGGTTGTCGGAAAGCTCGAAGGCGATCCCGCGACGACGCGCGGCTACTACGACATCTGCCGCGAGGACTTCAATCGGATGCAGCTCGAGCATGGCGTGTTCTTTGATCAGAACTGGGCCAGCCTCAACAAGCTGATGCCGGTGGCGTCAGGCGGCATTCACGCCGGCCAGATGCATCAATTGCTCGATCATCTCGGCGAAGACGTGGTGCTGCAGTTCGGCGGCGGCACCATCGGTCATCCCATGGGAATCCAGGCGGGCGCCACCGCCAACCGTGTCGCTCTGGAAGCGATGATTCTCGCCCGCAACGAGGGCCGCGATTATCTGCACGAAGGACCCGAGATTCTCGCCAAGGCGGCCCAGACCTGCACGCCGCTGAGATCGGCATTGGAGGTCTGGAAGGACGTCACCTTCAATTACGAGTCCACCGACATGCCGGACTATGCCCCCACCGCCAGCGTCTCGATGTAAGGAACAGGATCATGCGCGTCACCCAGGGTTGTTTTTCGTTCCTGCCCGATCTCACCGACGAACAGATTTCGCGGCAGGTCCAGTATTGCCTCGGCAAGGGCTGGGCGGTGAACATAGAATTCACCGACGATCCGCATCCTCGCAATAATTTCTGGGAAATGTGGGGGCTGCCGATGTTCGATCTCCGCTGACGCCGCGGGCGTGCTGATGGAACTGAACGAATGCCGCAAGGTGTACGGCGACCGCTACATCCGGATGTCGGCCTTCAATTCCAGCCACGGCTGGGAGTCGGTGCGGCTGTCGTTCATCGTCAACCGGCCGAAACAGGAGCCCGGCTTTCGTCTCGATCGGCACGAAGCGAGCGGCCGCAACATCCGCTACACCACGAAATCGTATGCCGTCGACCGTCCCGAGGGCGCGCGCTACGGTGACAAATGAATTCGCCGGTCAGCCCATCGGCCGTCCCGCAGGATGCGGACCAGGCCCCGCCGCTCGAGCGGGTCGACCTGCGCCGCGAGTTCAACGACGTCGGCATCGGCGAGGTACTCGACCAGCTCGACCGGGAGCTGATCGGGCTGAAGCCGGTCAAGACGCGCATTCGCGAGATCGCCTCGCTGCTGCTGATCGAACGAATCCGCAAGCGCATGAACCTGACGTCGGAGGTGCCGACATTACATATGTCTTTCACCGGAAATCCCGGCACCGGCAAGACCACGGTGGCGCTGCGGATCGCCAGCATCCTGCACAAGCTCGGCTTTATCCGGCGCGGCCAGGTGGTGTCGGTCACCCGCGATGAACTGGTGGGGCAGTATATCGGGCACACCGCACCGAAGACCAAGGAGATATTGAAGAAGGCAATGGGCGGCGTCCTGTTTATCGACGAAGCCTATTACCTGCATCGCCCCGACAACGAGCGCGACTACGGGCAGGAAGCGATCGAGATCCTGCTGCAGGTGATGGAATCGCAGCGCGAGAATCTGGTGGTGATCCTCGCCGGTTACGGCGACCGCATGGACAAATTCTTCGCCAGCAATCCCGGCTTCCGCTCCCGGATCGCCCACCACATCGACTTTCCCGACTATTCCGACGACGAGTTGCTGGCGATCGCGGCATTGATGCTGCGCGATATGAATTACAGGTTCAGCCCCGATGCGCGCCAGGCGTTCATTCGCTACATCAGCTTGCGCAAGACCCAACCGTTGTTTTCCAACGCACGTTCGATCCGGAATGCGCTCGATCGGATGCGGCTGCGCCAGGCCAGCCGGCTGGTCGCCGACCTCGACCGCGTCCTGACCGCCAGCGACATCATGTCGTTGGAGGCAACCGATGTGCTCGCCAGCCGGGTATTCTTGAGCAGCCCCGGCGGGTGAAATCGACGTGGTGAGAGCCCGAAGTTTGAGATCCTAACGCGGGTTCGGTTTTGCGCCCGGCTCGATCGGCAGATCGATCCTGACCGGCCGCCATTGGCGCAAAGCGGCCGGTTGGCAGCCCCGCGTGTCTTCCCCCGATTATGCTCTATGACGTTCTGGATCGTCCGCGGGCAATGGCATCCGCCAGCGGCTTGATTGCCGTAAATCGCCTTAGGCTTCCATCAACTTCTGAGCGTCCGCGCTCTTGACAATTCTCAAAACAATTAAGAATTGTGGGCAGCGTTCCACAAAATGGGCGCGATGCCCCAACACCTCCCTCACGTGTAGCTTTTGCCGTTTGACAACGGTTCGATGCGGCGCATTGATACCCGTCTTCCCCGACGGCGGGTGGGTCGCCCGTTAGAATTGGGGCATCCTAGGGAGGCATCATGAAATTTCATTTGAAAACAACGGTGGCGTTGCTGACGCTGGCCGCTTGGCAGGCTGCGGCGCAGCCGGCGCCACCGGCGCCGAGCACACTCGAAACACTAGGTGCGATGCACCAGACGGGCAGCACGGCTGACTGGCCGGAGGTGCCACAGACCGGCGCGAAAGCCGACCAGGTCAAACAGAATTTGACCAAGATCAAGCTGCCGGCAGGCTTCCACATCTCGCTGTACGCACTGGTGCCGGACGCGCGCCACATCGCGGTTGGACCGCAGGGCGTCGCGACGTTTGTGGGCACGCGGAAATCGAAAGTCTGGGTGGTGACCGACCGCGCGCGCGGCGGTGTGGGAGACGAGGTAAAGGAGTTCGCGCCTACCCTGCCGAAGAAGATACCCAACGGCGTATGCTTCTCGAAGGATGGGTTCCTGTACATCGCCGAGCAGAATCGGGTGCTGGAATATGCCGCGGCCGAGTTCTTCTACGAAAGCGCGGATGTCGTCGCCGGCAACGTCGTTCCGGAAGGTGATCTGATTCCCAAGGCGGACGAGAGCTATAATCACACGGCGCGAACCTGCCGAGTTGGGCCGGACAACAAACTCTACATTCAGCTGGGCCAGCCCTATAACGTGCCGGCAAAGGATAAGTTTGACCTTTACCGTAAAGTCGGCATGGGCGGGATTATCCGCATGGACCGTGACGGCAAGAATCGCGAAGTCTACGCTGTCGGAATGCGCAATCCCGTCGGCATGGACTTCAATCCAAAGGATAAGACACTCTGGAGCAACGACAATCAGGTTGACGGCATGGGCGACGATATTCCCCCGGGCGAGATGAACCGCATCACCGCTCCGGGGCAGGATTTTGGCTTCCCCTGGTATGGGGGCGGCCATACGCGCACCAACGAATACAAGGCCGATACGCCGCCGGCGAACGTCATTTTCCCCGAAGTGGAACAGGTCGCTCATGCGGCGGACCTCGGCCTCATGTTCTACACCGGCACCATGTTTCCGAAGAAATATCAGGGCGCGATTTTCTCGACACAGCACGGCTCGTGGAATCGAACCGTTCCTGTCGGCGCCCGGGTGATGGTGACATTCCTCAAGGAGGATGGCCACGTCGCAGGCAAGTCTGAGCCGTTCGCCGAAGGCTGGAACGACAATGGCTATTATCTTGGTCGTCCGGTTGACGTGGCTCAGTTGCACGATGGTTCGCTGCTCGTTTCGGACGATCTGGTCGGAGCGCTCTATCGCATCTGGTACGACGGCAAGTAACACCCTGATCCGGTTGATGGTCCCCTGACACGGGGACCATCACGCTTCCCATAGTCCAAGGTTCCGCGAGGTCAAAGGTGATTTCTGTGCGTCTGAAGGCGAGACAGCTTTTGCTCAGCTCACTCGCGTCACTTTCGCTTCTCGCGGCCAGCGGTAGCGTCTGCAGTGCCGGCGACGCAAAGGCCGGCCGTGCGAAGGCTCTGATGTGCCAGGCATGTCATGGTCTCGACGGTCTATCGAAGACTCCCGACGCGCCGAACATCGCGGGCCAGATCGAGCCCTACCTCGTTGCACAGCTACAGGCGTTCAAATCCGGTGCACGAAAAAGCGACGCGATGTCGGTGGTCGCTCCGTCCTTGTCAGACAGAGACATCGAGGATCTCGCGGCCTATTTTTCGGCGATCGAGATCAATGTCGTCAAGATGCCGGGTCGATAGCAATTATCGGTTCGGTACATTGACGTTCGACTGCGGGGCGTACCGACGCTCTTCGGTTTGCCCTCAACCTCAAGACCGCAAAGGCGCCCGGCATCACCATCCCGCCTTCGCTGTCTTGCCCGCGCCGACGAGGTGAACGAATAGAGATGATGTTTGCCGCGGTGCATGAGTCCGCTCATGGCGCGAAGCGGCCGATCGTGGGTCAGTGTTTCCAACCAAGTGCCACGATAGTCAACGCCGCTGACGAACCGGCAGAACGTGTGCTTCGCGTCGGCGAGATGAGAAATCGCGACGCTCATCGACTCAGCCTGGGCAAATTACTGTCGTTATTTCTGAAAGCCACAGAAAACAAAATCTATCTTTGCTGTGCGTTATTGCTGGTGCCGGCCTTGTCAGCGTCAGCTTTGTTCGCTTCGTGGTGACCAATGACACATCCAGCAGCGGCCCCGGCTTTACCATGGCCTGCCATGTGGCCCGCGACGCCGCCAACTATCGCGCCTTTTATGCACCCTTTCGCTTGGGCAGCAGGTGACAGGGCTAGTCCGAAAATGGCGGTGCAAATTAGCAAGTGTTTCACAAGCTCTCCTCCGAGATGCGATCAGCGTTCATTAGCGACTACGGGCAATAATACAACAAAAGCGACCACCGTTGCCGACAGGGTACAGCAACGGCGTTCCCTGCAGCACTACGCCTTGAATGCAAGGCTGCAATCGCATTTTTGCGACCCTATCGAAGGCCAAAAAACGACAAGACAATCCCGACAACGACCACCAAGCCCACCAGATAGATCAGTCCGTTCATGGCATGCTCCTCAGTATCCTGCAGGCTTTCAATGAACGGGTCTGACGAAGGTTCCAGTGGATTCAGACTAAACGTGAAATGTCTTGCGCACCTGATGCGCCAGGAGCGCTAGGCTTCGCGGAAATGGCGGCTTACCCATCAGCAACCGACGTTTGCAAAAGGGGCGGCTGCTCCGGGCGAGAGCTCGATCAGGCCCGAAAGAACGTCGCCGACCTTTCGGATCACGGTCGCATCGCCGTAGTCGCCGGCCGCGGCGGAGCGCGTACAAGGCGGCGGAACTTACCTGCTGCTTCGACCGTTGCTCCGAGTAACCCTCGGATTCCATCCGAAAAGGATTTTCCTGGCGTCGTTGATCGCGGGCTACTTGGCGTGAGTTCGTGCAAGCCTGCGATTGCGAATATCGCGCTACCGGGATCAACGCCGAGCGGTTCGAAGTGATCGATCGGTCACTTCTGACGTTTCTCTCTCTGAAAAAGCACTTCAAGCAGCATGACTCCTAAACTGGTTGTTCCACAAACTCTCGAAGAAGTAGCTTCGCTGGTAGGCGCGGTCGCATTAGCCATACTTGCCGTGATTATCGTGACCGCTCTGTACCTCGGCAGGGAGATCTTTGTACCGGTCGCCCTGGCGATTCTTTTGAGTTTCGTTCTGGCATCGCCCGTGAGCGCGCTGCAGCGTATGCGAGTGCCGCGAGGAATTGCGGTCGTTGGCGTGGTGCTCTTCGCATTCGCGATCATTTTCGCCTTGGGCAGTCTGATTGCCACGCAACTGAACCGGCTGGCCGGTGATCTTCCTCGCTACCAATCAACGATTCAGTCGAAGATACAGTCGGTTCGAGGAATCAGCGGCGGCAGCTCCACGCTCGAGCGCGCTGCAGGAATGCTGCAGGATCTTGGTAAAGAGCTCGATAAGCCAAAAGGAGGCTTGTCGGAACAGTCGGTCACTCCCTCCTTGACCAGCCCGCTCGGGTCGCGAGCAGTTAAGCCGGTTCCGGTTGAAGTCCTTCAGCCCGATCCGGGAGCATTGGAAAGTTTGAGGTCGCTCATTGCGCCGCTGGTGTCGCCTCTCGCGACAACTGGCATCATCGTTATCTTTGTGATCTTCATTCTGGTTCAGCGCGAGGATCTGAGAAACCGGCTGATCCGTTTGGCCGGTTCCCATGATCTGCAGCGGACGACAGCAGCGCTGGATGACGCTGCCGGCCGGCTAAGCCGTTTGTTTCTCAACCAGCTTCTGATCAACACGGGTTTCGGGATCCTTATTGGAATGGGTCTATGGCTGATCGGGATTCCGAGCGCAGTTCTCTGGGGAATCCTGGCAACCGTACTCAGGTTCGTGCCCTATATTGGCTCGGTCATCGCAGCGGCATTTCCGCTCGCGCTCTCGGTAGCGGTTGATCCGGGCTGGACGATGCTGGCCTGGACGGCCGCCCTGTTCTTCGTCGTCGAACCTCTGATCGGTCAGGTCGTCGAACCGATGGTCTATGGGCGCAGCACCGGTCTGTCGCCGGTTGCGGTTGTAGTTTCGGCTACGTTCTGGACCGCCTTGTGGGGTCCCATCGGGCTGGTGCTCGCGACACCTTTGACCGTTTGCTTGGTCGTCCTTGGACGTCACGTCGAGCGTCTCGCTTTTCTGGATGTAATGTTCGGCGATCGACCGGCACTTTCACCTCCGGAAATATTTTACCAGCGAATGCTGGCCGGCGATCCGACGGAAGCCGCTGAAAAAGCGGAAGAGTTCCTTAAAGAACGTTCGCTATCCTCCTACTATGATGATGTGGCGGTCAAAGGGCTACAACTTGCGCAGGCCGATCTTGACCGTGATGCACTCAATCAATCCCGCCTGATCAGGATACGCGACACCGTCCTGGAATTTGCCAACGACCTTGCCGACCAGAACGATAAAGAACCGACGGGTGCGCGGTCGACCGCTGACGCTGAAGCCGCAGCCGCAGTCGAGGCCGCGGCTTCCGAACCGGTCTATGCCGATTTGCCGGTAATGCAGAGAGACGAGCTTCCCCCCGAATGGCAGGGTGACGGCCCAATTCTGTGCATCGCCGGCCGAACGGCGCTGGACGAAGCCGCAGCGATCATGTTTGCCCAACTCTGCAACGTGCATGGACTTAGCGCGCGCGTTGAAGGGCCGGAAGCGTTGTCAACAAACAACATATTTCGATTGGAAACCGACGGCGTGGCCCTCGTTTGCCTTTCATACCTAAACGCGGCAAATCCTGCGCAAATCCGCTATGCAGTCCGTCGTATTCGCCGCAAGCTACCGCGGTCGCATATCATGGTCGGCCTGTGGAAAGGGGCAGAAAGCGCTGACCAGGTTGAGGCTTTAAAGGAAGGTGCTAAAGCCGACATGTTTGCCTCAACACTTCGAGAGGCTACTCGGATGTGCATTGAATTGGCTCGTCAAAAACCGGAAACACTTCTGAATGGACTTAATGTCCTTCCAGGACCGGAAGATCGTGAATTAGATCCGGTCAACACCGCGATTTTAAGAAAATCAAACCTGTGATTAGAATTGTCCTGGACCGAGATAGAGTAATTCAACAAGGGATAGAATAGCTCACCGAGCCAGAGGCTAATCGTAGGCCCGTTCGGGTATGAACCCACAAAGTCTCCCCTATGTGCGTCTGCATCACGTTTCTCGAAGGACCGCAGTTGGCGCAAGGCGGCCGTTTCGCCGGCGAACCGGAAGCCGCTGCGCTGGACGGTGCACTCAGAATTGAATCGCCTCCCGACAGCCGGCCGTCTATAATGTGCCGATGGCGCGTCTATTGTTTCTATCGATTGCTATCGTCCTGTCGCTGCTGCCGGTCGTCGCGCCGGCGGCGCCGGCTCATAAACGTCCGGCGCCAGTCTGGCACGGCTACGGCTTCCTGCCCGGCTACCATCAGCCGCTGAGCAACAGCCTTCCACTTTACGCCCAGAAAGATGGGATACGGCGCAATGCGCGCCACAACCGGCGTCCCTGGTATATCGATCCAATCCCGCGTTATTACGGCTACGACGACGAGTGGCACTATTTCGGCCGGCCCGGCTTTTACGGCGGCCGCTACAATGGCGGCACCTTCGGCCCTTGCTGGACACGGACGCCGATCGGGCCGGTCTGGAATTGCGGCTGATCAAGCGTAAAGACCGCGCGCGTGCCGAACATGTCAGCGAGGCAACTGGTCGGTTTTCCCGAGCAGGAAATCTGCGTCGCTCTCGAATATGCGCTTTAGAAATTTGCTGACCAGTTTGATCTTTGCCAAGTGAGTTTGCTCGGTGCGAACCGACATCCAGACCTCGCGACGAACCGATACCCGGTCCGGCAAAATGCGATTGAGCTCGGTTACGCCAGCGGCCACGAATGTCGGCAACAGCGCGATGCCCAGCCCCAAAACCGCGGCGCTGCATTGCGCGATAATGCTGTTGCTGTGAAAGCAAATCTTTGGCGCGGTAATGACCTCGTCGAGCCATCGCACGGCGTGAATCGCGAGAAGTTCGTCGATGTATCCGACAAAGGTGTGATTTGCCAGGTCGGCACTGTTTTTCGGCATTCCATGTTTTTGCGTGTAGGCCTGCGAACCATAGAGAAACAACGCAAACTCGCCAAGTGAGGTGCTCTTCAATCCTTGTGCCTTGGGGTTGAAGAAACTCAGGAAAATATCGGCTTCCTTGCGCGACAGGTCGACGGTCTGGGGAATGCTGAGGAGCTCGATTTTGACGCCGGGCGCGATTTGTCCCAACACCAGAAGCCGGCGGGCGAGATAGCGGCTTGCGATGCCCTCCATCGTCGCGATCCGCACGACCTGGGGCGCGCTGGCGGCGTCCCGGCTGATGACGTCGTCCACCAGATTCGCCCGACGATCCATCTCCTCGATATGCTTGAGCAGGTTCTGCGCCTCCTCGCGCACGACGATACCTTTGCGGGTGCGATCCAGCAGTTTCAGGCTCAGCTTTGATTCGAGCCGGTCGATCCGGCGGCAAACGGTCGAATGGTCGAGCTTGAGGCGCCTGGCAGCCGCATGGACGCTGCCCTGTCGGGCAACCTCCAGGAACACGCGCAGATCGTCCCATTTGGTTGCGGCCGAATTCGTCAAAGAGTTCCGTCCTGTACGATCGTCTGATGCGCGATGCTACAGCAACGAAACACTGCATGGTGCAAAAAAACCATATCGGAAGGCCTGCCGGTCGGGGAAATCTGGCGCATAGTGAACGCTGATATCCGGCTTCGAGGGCATGAAATGCAGGTCGTAACGACCGATGTCGCAGTGATCGGGGGTGGCGCCGCCGGCTGCTATGCTGCGCTCAACCTGAGCAAACGGGGTATCAAGCCCTTGATCATCTGCAAGGGGCTGGTCGGCAAGAGCGGGGCGTCGCTGTTCGCCGGCAATCTGGTGATCTCGGGCCGGGCGCTTGGCAACAGCGAGGAGAATGCCCGCAACACCGCCGAATTCCTGATCAAGTATCACAACCAGTTCTTGATCGATCAGAACTGGGCGCAGCGGTGCGGGCAGTGGCTCGAGAAGGTCTATTATCCGGAGCTGGAGGAAGCCGGCCTCTACTTTCGCCGTGACGATTCCGGCGAGGTCGTCACCAGTCCCGGGAAGATCCGCAGCATCGCCGCCAATGTTCAGGGCAATTCGGGCGTGCCGTTCATGGATCTGCGCCGGAAGCAGGTCATCAAGGCAGGTATCGCGCGAATGGAGGAGACGGTCGCCACCTCACTCCTGCACAACCCGGACGGTTCGGTCGGGGGCGTGTTTTGCCTGAACTACATTACCGGCGAATACACCGCCGTGATCGCGCGCGCGGTCATTCTGGCGACCGGCTATTCGGATCGGCTTCATACGCGCTCTACGGGCACAAGGGAGATGTCCGCGGACGGTGTCGCGCTGGCGTGGCGTGCCGGCGCGACCCTGCTCAACATGGAAATGCAGTGGTGGCACACCAATGACATGGCGCATCCGCCAAGCTGGCAACGGATGCAGATCTATCCGAACCCCATGCTTGGTTCGGAAAAGTCGGCACGCATGCTCAACTCGGCGGGCGAAGAGTTCTTCAACCAGCAGCAGGACGATCCGCTGGCCTTCGGCCCCTATACCGTACAGTTGAAAGCGCTGGTCAAACAGGTTCGCGCCGGCAAGGCCCGCTATGAGGGCGGCTACTATGCCGGATTTGACAATTGCGATCCGGCCGAAGTGGATGCTTACACGACCTATGGCAAGACGTTTCGGCAGCTCGGACTGCCATTTCCCGCGCACATGGCCGAGACCGCAGTTTCGTCGCACTACCGGCAGGGCGGGATCGATGTCGACACCGCCACCATGCGCTCGTCGGTTGCCGGGCTTTACGCCGCAGGCGGAGTAGGCGGCCACAGCAATGGATTGATCGGGCTCGCAACCTATGATGGCCAGGTGGTCGCCGAAGGCGTAGCGCGGGACATCGCGACGCTGAAGGCGGTCTCGGCGCCGCAATCGCAGATCGAGGCGGAATGCCGCAGGCTCGATCGTCTGCGCCGTTCGTCCGGCGACGGGCCGGCGCCGGGCAGGCTGAAGGAAGATCTCCGGGCGGTGATGTGGGAAAAAGTCGGGGTCGAGAAGAACGCCTCCGACCTGCGATCGGCGCTCGACGACTTAGAGCGGATTCGCCTTCGGCTTCTGCCCGGCATGAAAATCCGCAACACCGGAAGGACAGTCAACTACGAGTGGTTAGACGCGATCGACGTGATCAACATGATCGATGTCTGCGAACTCGTCATCCACTCCTCGCTCGAGCGCAAGGAGAGCCGTGGGCCGTTTATCAGGCAGGATTTCCCGCAGACCGACAACGATAATTGGCTTGCCGCAAATGTCCTCAAGAAATCCGGCAACGGCCTGCGATTTGAGCAGCGGCCCTATGATTTGCCTTTGTTCGCGCCCGGCTTTTCCAGGAAAGACAACCTTGAGGTCGCCTGGTGACATTGGTCTCTCCCGGCGACAATACGGCGCCCACCCCGCCTTCGGTCGATGGCCGCCGGGTGGGACAGGCCGAAGCGCATGACACGCTGGCCGCGCGCAATTCCCGCCTGACGCCCGGTGAACTGCTGACCGTCAAGGTGCGCCGATCGGACGTCCCCGCGGGCGGTGACGTCTACCAGGAATTTCAGGTGCCGTACCAGAAATGGATGCGGGTGCTGGATGCCCTGAACTGGATCGCGGAGAATGCGGCGGCCGACCTGGCATTTCGATGGTTCTGCGGATCGAAGATGTGCGGAACCTGCGCGGTCCGAATGAATGGCCGCGAGGTGCTGGCGTGCTGGGAAGCGGTCGAGCCGAACATGGTGATCGAGCCGCTGCGCAACCTCCCGGTGATTCGCGACCTTGTCGTCGATCGAACCCGCTACGAAGACAAGGTCTCAAGTCTGGAGCCGTGGATCGAGCGCCGCGAGCCTTACGGCGCATTCCCCGAGACGCTCACGCACAAACAGATGAAGGACGCATCCAAGGCGCTCGACTGCATCAGTTGCATGTGCTGCTACTCGGCGTGTCCCGTGATCGGCCTCGGAAACCTGACCGATTTCGCCGGCCCCGCGCCGCTCGTCCAGTTGGGTCAGACCGCGCTTGATCCGCGCAACAGTCCTGAGAAAGTCAGGCGGTCGCTCGAACTGACCGGGATATTCAATTGCGTGTCCTGTTACAAATGCGAGGAAGTATGTCCGGCCAGCATCCCGATCATCAGCCGGATTATCGAGCCATTGAAGGCGAAGGCGGCACAACTCGCTCCCGAAATGGCCAGGCATTCATTTGCCCTGCGCGGCATCGTTGCGAGCCGCGGCCGGGTTGATCCCGGCGAACTGATCCTGAGGGTTCAAGGGTTGCGCGCGCTGGGCAATCTGCGGCGCATTTGGCGATTGTTCGCGCGCGGCAAGATCCGTCCGATCAGGACGATTCTCGGGATAAGAACCGCCGCCGCCGAGGCCGCCGGCCGGCTTCTCGGCAACAGAGTGGGGAAGCCATGAAGTTCGCTTATTACCCGGGTTGTTCGGCGCGCAGCACCTGCGCCGAGCTCAACGACGCGACCCATCTTGTGGCGTCCAGGCTCGGGCTCGAGCTGGTCCAACTTGAATCGGCCACCTGCACCGGGGCTCGCGAATTGCGCGCGATCGATCCGGCCGGCTTCTATCTCCTTAACGTCCGGATTTTGGCGCTGGCGGAAAGCCACGGCCTACCCTTGATGACCATCTGCAATACCTGCACCCTGAACGTGCTGGATGCGCATGCGGCCTTTGTCAGCGATCCGGAACTCGCGGCGTCGGTGAACGCAAGGCTCGCCGAGGAAAACCTGCATTACAGCGGACGCACCAAGATCAGCCATTTTCTCTGGGTGTTGCACGAGGACATCGGCGAGCAGCGCCTTCGCCAGCAGGTGGTCAATCCGCTCGCCGGTCTGACGGTCGCTGCGTTTTATGGCTGCCATATCACCCGTCCTCCGGGTCGTTACGGGTTTGTCGATTCCCGGAATAACCGCGCCCTGGAGCGGCTTGCCGAAATCCTGGGCTGCCTGCCGATCGAATACAGCGGCCGCACCGAATGCTGCGGATTTCATACCGCCGCCCACGACGAGAGAGTTGCGATCAAACTGACCGGGCAACACGTCCTCGCGGCAAAGGCTGCCGGTGCAACGACCATGGTAACGCCGTGCCCGCTCTGTCACACCGTCCTCGATAGCTTTCAACCCGAAATGGAAAAGGACATCGATCAGAAACTGGACATGCCGGTTCTGCACCTACCGCAGCTCGTCGGGCTGGCGCTCGGTCTGTCGCCTGAACAACTGATGATCGATCGGCACATGGTGCCGGCGGGCGTGCTCGACAGCTATGCCGCAACCGCCTCAACCGGGCTCAAGTGATGTTTCGGTCGAGGGCATGCCGCGTCGGATCTTCCAGGCTTTCGCGCCCGGTCGCGACGCGCGCGTTGGGCGCGCAGCGCGGCCGGGCGATGGCGCCGGCAGGTTTGCGCAATCCCGATGCGGTCAATGATGAAATATTGCACAGCCGGAATTTGTCTGCCGGACGGGTGCCGGGAGCTCATGGCTCTTGCGTGGAAGTGGTGAAGGTCGGAAACTCTCGCCTCGGGACTTCCAGTATTGCCATGGATTGCGGTCGATCATGACGGATACCATCCTTCTGCTTGCGATGAACGGTCTGATCTGGGGGCTGATCATTGCGCTCATCGCCCTTGGTCTTTCGGTTATTTTCGGCCTGCTCGATATCATCAATATCGCCCATGGCGACTTCTTCATGGTAGGCACCGTGCTGGCGTGGTTCGTGCTGGAAGCGACGGGAAATTTCTGGGTCGGATTTCTCATCGTCCCCCTGATCTGTTTTATTCTCGGCGCACTGATCCAGCGCGTGGTGATTCAGCCCATTCGCGGCGCAGCCGCGCTATCGATCGTTGCGACATTCGGCGTGTCGCTGATTTTGCAGGAAGTCGTGCGCATGACATTCGGCGCGACGCCGCACCGCATGCTGCCGCCGGTGCAAGGTACGGTGCCGCTGTTTGGAATTCAGTACGAGCTCTACCGAATTTACGCCGCTGGCCTCTCGACTGCCGCGCTGGGTGCGTTCTTTGTCTTCCTGAACTACACGAAAATTGGAACCTGGATGCGCGCCGTGCGGCATGACCGTGAAACCGCAACCGCGATGGGGATTCCGGCGAAACTGATCTACATCCTGACGTTCGGTGTCGGCTTTGCGCTCGCCGGATTCGGCGGCGTAGTTGCCGCGCCGATCACAACGGTTGATTTCAGGGGTGGGGTGGACTTGCTGCCGGTATGCTTCATCGCCGTTATCATCGGCGGGCTGGGAAATCTTACGGGCACCGCCGCGGCCGCGATCCTGCTGGCCTTGATGGAAGGCGTCATTCAAAGCGTCGCCAATCCCACCATCGCTCGTATTTCGTCGCTGGTGCTGATGAGCGCCGTGTTGTTGCTGCGGCCACAAGGCTTGTTCAAGGGATTCGTCAAGTGATGCCGTCAGCCAGCCGCCGCATCATGATCGAACGCGGAGTGATGATTGTCTTTGCAGCATTTCTATTGACCGTGCCGTGGACGGTCCCCGCGCTGACCAATTCGTTCTGGGTCAGCGTGATCGCGGAAATCCTGATCTGGTCGCTGTTTGCCACCAGCACGAATCTCCTGTTCGGTTATGTCGGATTACTGTCGTTCGGCCAGGCGCTGTTCTTTGGCTTTGGCATGTACGGTGTCGGCATTGGAATCGATCAACTCGGTCTGTCATTCTGGCCTGCTTTCGGTCTTGGGATCGTTGCCTCGATGGCCATGGCGCTGGTCGCAGGCATTTTTGCCGTTCGCCTGACCTGGCATTACTTTGCGATTATCACTGTCGTGTTCTCGCTGATCTTCTATTTTCTCGCGGTGAGTATGAAATGGTTGACCGGCGGCGATGACGGAATCAACTTCGCCCTGCCGCCGACGTTTACTTTCGGTTCGACGCAATGGAGTTTCGCGGACCCGAATTTCCAGTACTTTTTTATTCTTGCTGTCGTGGCACTCTGTTTTTACCTGATGCACCTTGTTATCGGCAGCTCACTCGGTAAGGCTTTTATGGCCGTTCGTGAGAACGATGTGAGGGCATCGTTGATCGGGCTGAACGTCTATCTGATACGCCTCACCGCCTTTGTCATGGCTGGTTTTCTGGCTGGCGTTGCCGGCGCACTGTTCGCGTTCTTCGGCCGCTACGCCTCGGCCACCTACATGTTCTACCATGTGTCAGGTGAAGGACTGGTGTGGACGATCGTCGGCGGCGCAGGCACGCTGTTTGGACCGATTGTCGGTACCGCGCTTTTTATCCTCATTCGGGAAATAGTCTCCACGCACTGGGAGCATCATTCGCTGATCGTTGGTACGATGGCGATTCTCGCCGTCATTTTTGCGCCGAAAGGTCTGGTCGGCCTGTGGCGGGATGCGCTTGATCGCATGATGACGCCCCGCGGGAGCCGAACAGCTTCGGCAGAAGTGCGGAGCGAAACATGAGCGAGCCCATCCTCCGAACCGAAAGCCTGACGAAAAAATTCGGCGGGTTGACGGCCACCGACAATCTCAGTCTCAGCTTTCCTGGCGGGAGCCTGCAGGCGGTCATTGGACCGAACGGCGCCGGCAAGACGACGTTTTTCAATCTGATTTCCGGATTGTTGAAGCCTGACAGCGGCCGTGTGTATTTTCGGGACCGCGACATTACCAGCCTGCGACCACACGAAATCAGCAGGCTCGGCATCAAGCGGACGATGCAGATCAAAAGCGTCTTCAACCAGATCAGCGTCATGGAAAATCTGTGGATTACGCGTCAGGCATCCCAGCGGTTTCTCCATCCGTTTCGGCCGGCGTCGCGCGACCGCGCAACCCGCGAGCACGTCGATCAAACACTTGAGCAGATCGGAATGACGGCGCTCGCTCATCGCATTGCCGGCACACTGTCTTATGGCGACGTTGCCATGCTTGAAATCGGGATGGCCTTGATCTCGGACCCCCAGCTATTGCTGCTCGACGAGCCGATTTGCGGAATGAGTTCCGCCGAAACCGACCGTGCGGTCGCGAAGATACGCGAACTTGCCCGCACGGTCGACATCGTGATCATCGAACACGACATGGAGGTCGTGTTCGGTCTCGCCGACCACATCATCGTACTGGCGCAGGGCGCCATCCTCGCTGCCGGAAGTCCGGAAGAAATCTCGAATAACGAGCGCGTTCGCGAAGCGTATCTCGGTCGCCCGGAGGATGAAGACTACGTTGAGGAGGCCGTCAGTGCTTAGCCTCCAGAATGTTCACGTTCATATGGGAAAGCTTCACATCCTTCAGGGCGTGAACCTCGACATCAAGCCGGGTGAATCGGCGGCTCTGCTCGGGCGCAACGGCGTTGGGAAAACCACGACGCTGCGCGCGATCATGGGGCTTGTCTCAATGAGCGGTGGATCGATCGAGTTCAACGGAACCGATCTGGGCCGGATGGCGCCGCACAAGGTGCCACGCACGGGAATTGGATACGTCCCCCAGGGGCGTGGGATCTTCCCCAATCTGTCGGTGCTGGAAAATCTCTGCATCGGACTTCCCGGAAAACGGGACGCGGAGCGGGAAGACTACGTGTTCACCTGCTTTCCGCGCCTGAAGGAGAGGCTAAAGCAATTCGGCAATACGCTGTCCGGCGGCGAGCAGCAAATGCTCGCGATCGCGCGCTGCCTGATGATGCGCCCCAAGCTGATCATTCTCGATGAGCCGACGGAAGGCATCATGCCGCGGCTGGTTTCGCAGATCAGACGTGAAATCCACCGCATCAACCAAAGCGGCGTTTCAATTTTACTCGTCGAGCAGAACGTCGAAACCGCACTCAAGCTCTGTCCTCGCGTGTTCCTGATGGAGAAGGGCGCCGTCGTCTATTCCGGCACTTCGCATGAACTGAAATCCCAGACCTCGATCGTGCACCGCTATCTTGGTTTGTCGTTATAATTCCGGCTTTCAAGGAGAAAAATCATGGCCAAGAAAGTTTCCCGTCGCAGCTTCATCGAATGCGTCCTGGCGGGTGGCGCTGCGGCTGGTACCGCAAATCTCACCCTTATGAAAGACGCGTTCGCGCAAGCGGCGGGACCGATCGTCATCGGCCACCACTGTGATCTGACAGGTGTCATATCGTCGTGGGGTGTCTGGCATGACAAGGCGGCGCGGGCGGCCGTCGATATCATCAACGAAGGCGGCGGCATTGCCGGCCGCAAGGTTGTGCTGGCGACGGAAGATACCGAATCCAACCCCGCGAGCGGCGCACGCAAGCTGCGGAACCTGATCCAGCGTGCCAACGCCGAGTTCGTCATCGGCTCGGTTCATTCCGGTGTGATGCTCGCCGCGATTCCGATCGCGTCGGAATTAAAGACCATTTACTTCTCGACCGGCGAGGCGACCGAGGCGACCGGGTCGAAGGGAACGCGCTATTCGTTCCGCACCGGCACCGATACCTATTCGATTGCCGCTGCCAGCATGCCGTGGTGCGTCGAAAACTTCGGCAAGACCTGGTCGATCATCTATGCTGACTACGCCTGGGGCCAGAGCACCAACCAGGAATCGCGGGCATTCATCGAAAAGGCCGGCGGAAAGATCCTCAGCAGCATCGCCGTGCCGCTGGATACCAAGGACTTCGTGCCTTATCTGGCGCAGATCTCCGCAGATACCGAGGTGCTGCTGCCCGCCTTCATCGGCTCGCTGTCGCTTGGCTTCTATACCCAGGCCAAAAGCATGGGGCTGGATAAGAAGATGAAGATGTTCTCATCGTCGGCCAGCATCGAATCGATCGCGCCCGACGATATCCAGGGGGCCGCGGAGGGGGTCTATTTCTTCGAGAACTTCCCGCGTTTGCTCTCCTCCAAGAACGATGAGTATCATAAGGAGTTCAACAAGCGGCTGCAGATCGACGACATGGATGCGCGCCAGATCGGCGGTCAGGCCGTGATGGACAAGAGCCATTGCTGGCAGGCGTGGGAAGATCTGTTTGCCCTCAAACAGGCGATCGAAAAGTCCGGTTACAAGACGCGCAAGGATGTCGAAGGCGTCATTCGGGCGCTCGAAGGCATGGAGATGAAGAACTCTCTTGGACATCCGCAGGGCGACAAGTTCATCCGCAAGGAGGATCATGTCGGGATCATGGACTGCTATATCAGCCGCGTCGTGAATGGAAAATTGGCGTTACAGAAGCGAGTGCCGAAGGAAGATCTTCTGAAGAACATGCCGGTGCGTCATAACCTGTCGGAGATGCCGGTGTGATCGCAAGGCGCGAAGTGGAGATTCCGAACATCGGCTGCGTCCGGTGCGGAGGGGCTACGAGATCGCCATGATCTCAAGTTCCTGACCGGCCGTACCGACGATATCCCCGACGGCTTTGCCGATCAGAAGCCGTGCCACCGGGGATGCGAAGGAAATGGAACCGGCCTTGGGGTCCGCTTCGTCCTCTCCCACGATATGATATTTCTGTACGCGCCCGTCCTCGCGCCTGAAGGTCACCGTGCTCGCAAAGGCAACAGTATCGGTTGACGTAGCCTTGGGGACGACCTGAGCCGACCGAACTCTGGCCGCAAAATAGCGCGCATCGCGCAAGGGGATCGCTGCCTGGCGCCGCCGTTCATTGACGTCTTCGATCTTCTGCGCGGTCTCGAACGCCTCGCGCGCCTGCCGGAGCTGAAGTTCCAGAGCCTTTAATCCTGATTCCGTCACAAGGTTCGGATGAGGTGAAACCGGGCGGTCGGGCAGCAGCGTTTCCGACGCGGTTTCGGCACTGTCTTCCTTGGTGAAAGCAACGCTCAAATTCGGACTTCCTCTTAAGTGACCCATGCCGGAAAATGTCTGCTCGGTAATGGCAACAGGCTCAGCGCCAGCCGAGAGCCGGCGCCACGTGGGTCAGGATCGATTCGATGACATGGCTATTGTAGGCAACGCCGAGTTGGTTCGGCACGGTCAGCAGTAGCGTGTCGGCCTCGATGATGGCCTCGTCCTTCCTGAGCTGCTCGATCAGATCGCCCGGCTCGGCCGCATAACCGCGGCCGAAAATCGCCTGGGTCTGCGGGTCGATAAAGCCGATCTGGTCATCATCTTCTCCACCACGGCCGAAGTAAGTACGATCGCGATCGTCCATGATCGCGACAATGCTGCGGCTGACGGACACCCGTGGCTCGCGCGCGTGGCCTGCCTCCTTCCAGGCTGAGCGGTAGGCCCTGATCTGGGCAGCCTGCTGGATGTGGAAAGGCTCGCCGGTTTCGTTGTTCTTGAGCGTCGAACTCTGCAGGCTCATGCCCAGCTTCGCGGCCCATATCGCCGTGGCGTTCGAGCCGGCTCCCCACCAGATCCGATCGCGCAGCCCGGAGGAGTGCGGTTCAGGACGCAACAATCCCGGCGGGTTCGGAAACATCGGGCGCGGACTAGGCTGCGCGAAGCCCTGGCCGCGCAGCACGTCAAGAAAGACCTCTGCATGGCGCCGGCCCATATCGGCATCGCTCTCGCCCTCGGCCGGTTGGTAGCCGAAATAGCGCCAGCCATCGATGACCTGCTCGGGCGATCCTCGGCTCAGGCCAAGCTGCAGGCGCCCGCCCGAGATCAGATCGGCCGCGCCGGCGTCTTCGGCCATGTAGAGCGGGTTCTCATAGCGCATGTCGATGACCGCGGTGCCTATCTCGATGCGGCTGGTTTTGGCGCCGACGGCTGCCAGCAAAGGGAAGGGTGAGGCGAGTTGGCGGGCGAAGTGATGAACGCGAAAATAGGCGCCGTCGGCGCCCAACTGCTCGGCCGCGACGGCGAGGTCGATGGATTGCAGCAGCGCGTCCGCCGCCGAGCGGGTCTGCGACTGGGAAGAGGGCGTCCAGTGCCCGAACGATAGGAATCCGATGTTTTTCATGCCGGTAATCTATGCTTTTTCTGTCGATTTGCGACCCGGACGGTGAGCGGGGCTGCCGCCTCGCACCGGGCGCGGACCCGACGGCTCATCGCCGTCATGAGGGGATGCTAAGTTCGGCGGACGCCGGCTGCCGGCGCGACGCGGGCATTTAGCAAAATGTCGTTTCGATTCAAAGCTTTTCGCGACATTTTGTTACGTTCGGGGTGCGCCTACGATCAGCCCGGCTCCGTCAAACATGGAGTGGTTCGAGTATCTCATCTGTGGAGTGAACCGCTCCGCGCATCAGGCATTGTCTTGCCGCATCGAACGAGGACGGTTGCCCGGGATGAATCATAAAAAGGATTGGTGGCGGTACGCCGTCTTCTATCAGGTCTATCCGCGCTCGTTCCAGGATTCCAATGGCGACGGGGTGGGCGATATCGGAGGGATCATCGAGCGTCTGCCCTATTTGCGGTCGCTCGGCGTCGGCGCTCTGTGGCTTTCGCCGATCTTTCCCTCGCCGATGGCCGATTTCGGTTACGACATCTCGGACTATACCGGCATCGATCCGCTATTCGGCACCATGGACGAGTTCGATGCGCTGGTGTTTGCGGCGCATGACTGTGGCCTCAAGGTCATCCTCGATCTGGTGCCGAACCACACTTCCGATCAGCATCCGTGGTTCGTCGAAAGCCGGGCCTCGCGCGACAATCCCAAGCGCGACTGGTATATCTGGCGCGATGGCAAGCCGGAGGGCGAGCCGCCGAACAATTGGCTGTCGGAATTTGGCGGACCCGCCTGGCAGTATGACGAACCGACCGGCCAGTATTATTACCACGCCTTCCTGGCCCAGCAGCCGGATCTGAACTGGCGCAATCCCGCGGTGCGTGCGGCGATCCATGACGTGATGCGCTTCTGGCTCGGCAAGGGCGTCGATGGATTCCGGGTCGACGTGATCTGGCACCTGATCAAGGATGCCGAATTTCGCGACAACCCGGCCAATCCGGACTTCGTCGAAGGCCGGCCGCCACATGAGAAAATTCTTGCGCAATACTCGACCGACCAGCCGGAGGTGCTCGGCGCCGTCACCGAGATGCGCCGGGTCATCGACGAATTCGATGATCGCGTCCTGATCGGAGAGGTCTATCTGCCGCTGCACCGTCTCGTTGCCTATTATGGCAATGATCTTTCCGGCGCCCAGATTCCGTTCAATTTCCTGCTGCTGTCGGCGCCATGGAACGCGCGGTCGATTGAGAAGATTGTGGCCGATTACGAACACGCGTTGCCGGCCGGCGCGTGGCCGAACTGGGTGCTCGGCAACCATGATCGTCCAAGGGTCGCGAGCCGGGTCGGAAAGGAGCAGGCGCGGGTGGCCGCGATGCTGTTGCTCACCTTGCGGGGAACACCGACGCTCTATTATGGCGATGAGATCGGCATGCATCAGGTCGCGATCGCGCCCGACCAGGTGCGCGACCCCTTCGAGAAGAACGTGCCGGGTATTGGCGTCGGTCGCGATGGTTGCCGCACGCCGATGCAATGGGACGCGACGCCTGGCGCGGGATTTTCGACCGCCAAACCGTGGTTGCCGTTGGCGGATGACTACACGCATGAAAACGTAGCCAATCTGGATGCCGACATCAGCTCCATTCTCAGTCTCTACAAGGCGTTGATCGCGCTCCGAATGAAAATTCCGCAGCTTGTGACCGGTGCCTATCAGCCGGTCGCGGCACAAGGCGATATCCTGCTCTATCGCCGCGAAGATAAGGCCGGCGCCGTCGTCATTGCGTTAAATCTTGGGCCCGAGCCGGTTTGCATCGCCTCAAGTTCGATCGGGGTTGGGCGCAAAATCCTGCTATCGACGTTTCTCGACCGCGACGGCGAGAAAATACAAGGCGCGCTCGATCTGCGCGGCAATGAGGGCGTGATCCTGGGCGGCGCGGCTCAGGCGGGGTGACTGGTTCTGCCTGCGGCATCCGTGTCGATGTCGCTGCGCTTGAGCAGATAGTCGAGGCCGCCGACGCGATACCAGCGGTAGCCGTAGCCTTCCAGCATAAGCCGGTGACGGCCGCCTTCGTCGGCATGGCTGTGGTCTTCGGTCAGCAGATTGACCAGAAGCTTTCCGGCCTCGCCCGGAAGACCGGACGCAAATGCGATCTCGCGCGGCTTCTCGTCGAAATTGTGCACGAACAGGACCGAGTTGTTGCGCCAGTCGTAGCGAAGGACCAGCACCGCCGGATCACGCACCGATATCACCTTGAAGTCGCCCCAGCCGACTTCCGGAACCTCCTTGCGCATCCGGACGATTCGTTCGGTCCAGTTCAGCATTGAGTTCGGGTCGCGTCTCTGTTTGGCGGCGTTGACGTGCTGGTAGCCGTAGGGTCCCTTGTCGATCACGGGTGAGCAGGGCTGGTCGCTTTCGGTGAAGCCGGCATGCGGCTCCGTCGACCACTGCATCGGGGTTCGGGCGCAATTTCGCTCGGGTAGGTCGAGATTGTCGCCCATCGCGATTTCATCGCCGTATCGGATCACCGGCGTCCCCGGCAGCGTGCACATCAGGCTGTAGGCCAATTCCAGCCGCCGCCTGTCGCCGCCCAGCATCGGTGCGAGCCGGCGGCGAATGCCGCGGTTGTAGAGCTGCATGTTCTTGTCGGGACCAAACGCCTTGAACACGGTCGCGCGCTGCGCCTTGGTGAGGCGGCCGAGGTCGAGTTCGTCATGGTTGCGCAGGAACAATCCCCACTGCGCGGTCGCGGGCCGCGGCCTGGTCGCCGTCAGCGATTTCGCCAGCGGCCTCGTATCGGCAGAAGCCAGCGCGTAGAACAGATGCTGATTGACCTGGAAATTGAACATCATGTGCATGCGGTCGCCGTCGCGTCCGAAATACTCCATGTCGGTTTCCGGCAGAACATTGGCCTCGGCTAGGATGATGGCGTCGCCCTGCCGCCACTGCAGGAATTCGCGGAACGAGCGGAGCATGTCGTATTGTTCGATCGGTTTGCGTACCTTGGCGCCCTTGGTGGCGATCACGAACGGTACTGCGTCCATGCGAAAGCCGGAGACGCCGAGCTGAATCCAAAAGCCCATGATCTTCAGGATTTCGGCCTGCACATGCGGGTTCGAGGTATTCAGGTCGGGTTGGAAGTCGTAAAAGCGATGGAAATACCAGGCGCCGGCTTCCTTGTCGCGTGTCCAGGTGGATTTCTGTACCCCGGGAAACACCATGCCGGTGTTGGCGTTGGCTGGGCGCTTGTCGGACCACACATACCAGTCGCGATAGGGTGAATCCTTGGAACGTCGCGCGTCGCGAAACCAGCCATGCTGATCCGAGGTGTGGTTGACGACGAGATCGATGATCACGCGGATGCCGCGCTGCCGGCAGCCATGAGTGAATTCGACGAAGTCGCCCAGCGTGCCGTAACGCGGATCGACGCCGTAATAATCCGAGATGTCGTAGCCGTCATCCTTGCCGGGAGACGGCTGGAACGGCATCAGCCAGATCGCCGTTATGCTGAGCCCGCTTAGGTAATCCAGCCGGCGCAACAGGCCCCTGAAGTCGCCAATGCCGTCGCCGTTGGCATCCATGTAGGTGCCGACCGACAGGCAATAGATCACGCCGTTCTTGTACCAGAGGTCATCGATCAAGGTGGCCCCCAACGGTCCGCGATCCCATCTGCAGCTGCTACTGGATAAGCGGTGACGAGCTCTCAGGTTCCAGTGGGACCTGTCTTCACGCTCGCGCGCTCTGATTTTTCGTCTTTTTTGTCTTATCGCGGCCGGCGTTCGCGCCGCTCCACATCCGAAATCCGCCGATAAAGGCATAGGTATTGTTGCCGGCCCGGCATCCTTTCGGCAGCTTATGCAGATGCGCGAGATTTCCGCCGCCGATGACGACATCCTCGGGCTCGGTGGCCGCGACCAATCGTTGGATCACATCCTTGACGAGCTTGCGCCAGTGCTTCTTGCCGGCGCGTTCGAGGCCCTTCTCGCCAACATAGTCTTCGTAGGTGCCCTTCTTGTAGGGCAAATGGCCGAGCTCCATCGGTTCGACAATGCCGTTCACGATCATCGCGGAGCCTAATCCCGTTCCCAATCCCAGGAAGAGCATCCTTCCGTCCCGGTAGCTGCCGAGAGCCTGCATCGCCGCATCGTTGACGACCTTTACCGGCAGGCCGAATGCCGAAGCAAAATCGAATCCCGTCCAACCAGCTCCGAGATTGCGAGGCTCGGCGACGGGACGGCCGTGGAGAACCGGTCCGGGAACGCCGACCGATACCACGTCGTAGGTCCAACCCTTGGCAAGTTTCTTGACATCGGCGACCATTTGCCGTGCCGTCATTTTTGGTCCGGAAACGATTTCCCGCTTCTGCCTCTCGCCGGTGGCCAGTATTTTGACGTGAAGTCCCCCCGACATCGACGGCCAGAATTTTCATGCGCGAAGCTCGCGATCGGTCATCTGCATTGGCGCCAACGACTTGCGGGGTCATTTTCAGGCAGTGCCAAACCACGGCCTGAGAACCAGGTTCATGACGTCTGCCATTGTCGAAGAACCTGCAGGAATCGAAAAAGTTCCGCCGATGGAACGACCACTGGACGGGGTCAACAAGGCCGACCACCGGCCTTTTCCAGATCGTCTATTATGTCGATGTGGCCTGGCCTGTTGCACCGAATTTAGCAGCTGGTGATGTCGTCGTTCAAAGGCACGAGCGCCTCTGGCGCAAAGTGGACCTCGGGTGATGTCGTTTGATCGGCAACAAGTGCAGATCAAGGCATAACGAGGGTTATCGCACCGTCGTCGACTGCCCTGCTGTTGATCCCGTCGCGGGCCATCAACTCAATGACCGACCATTTCTGCCGAAACAGAGCCGACGCTTCGTGAATGTTTGATGCGTCCACCCTTACACAACAGGCCCGCCGTCCACTCTGGTTGGCTATCTGAAAGAAGAAAGTGTAGCCAGTCGACTCCCCGTCGCCATTAATCGGCGTTCGTTCTTGTCGCATTCAGTATCCCCCGGGATTTGCGTCGCACAGGAGCAGACTGCATTTTAAATTTTGATCTTCGTGCGGCGCGATTGTGACGCCGGAAAATTAGATCGCAGTGTTGTAAAAATCCGACACCTGGAACGAAAGCCGGGTAGCTGCGGAAAAACGAATCGATGCTGACCAGCGCGTGAACCCAGGCCTCGGGATAGAGCGCGTAGGCGTCGCCCCGCCGTCGAAGCCGCGAGAATGCCGGGAAATGCAGGTGCATGCCGGCGATCAGCACACTGTCAGCGCTGACCCGGTCGAACATGCGCTTGCGCGAAGCCGCAGCCGCGGCGAGATCGGTATCGAACGCCATGCCGGCTTCGGGAAACGCGGTCTGCACCTCCGGCACATGCACCGTGTCTCCCCAGATCATCAGCTGGTCGTTGCCCGATGCGATAAGATACGCAGTGTGGCCCGGCGTATGCCCGAGACTTGGCACGGCGGTCACGCCGGGAAATACCTCGCCCTGCCGGAATAATCGCGTACGATTCTTGTAGGGCGCGACCTGTTCGCGGCCTGCAAGGAAATAGAGCTTCCGCGACCGTTCGTCGACCTTCGCCATCGCGCCGTCATCGAACCAGTGCGCCGGTTCGTTCTCGTGCATGACCAGTTCGGCGTTCGGAAAGAACAGTTGGCCGTTTGTCATGTCGGTCAGGCCGGCGGAGTGATCCGGATGCATGTGAGTGAGCAGCACCGTATCGATCGACTTCGGATCGATACCGGCGGCCGCGAGGTTGCGCTGAACGAAACCGGCGGTAGGCTGCAGATAATCGCCGGAACCGGTGTCGACGATCGCGATGCGGCCCTTGGAATGGATCAGGAAGGTATTGACGCTGGTTCGCCGCGCCGGCCGGAACGCATCGCGCAGCACCTGATGCGCCGCTTCGAGATCGACATTGCGCATCACCTCGAGGGTGCCGTCCAGATAGCCGTCGCTGATGGCGGTGACGACGATATCTCCGATCCTGCGACGATAGACGCCGGGAATTTGCTGCGCGGGGGGTGGGGTCATGCGGGAAGACCTTGGTCCGAGGGAGGAGGGGTGGATTCGATCAGGCGCCGGACGTTCTCAGGAATTCGTCGACGCAATCGTAGATCAGCCCGGGCGTCTGCACCGCCATATAG
>CAWHIO010000064.1:0-11321 GCA_963829315.1 uncultured Alphaproteobacteria bacterium
TGAGGACGTTCAGCCCAAGGCCTCGGTGGCGGCGAATACCGGGCAGGGGCTGGATATCGTCTGGGGCCTCTATTCGCTGCCGTTCCTTTTTCCGAACAAATGCACCGATATGAGCGACGTGGCCGATTACCTCGGCAAGAAAGGCGGTGGGTGGTCTAAATCGGGCGAGGCCTACGGCAAATTGGACGGTAAGTGGATCGGCATCCCCGTCGCTGTGACCGGCGGTCTCGTGAACTACCGCATCGCTGCGATGGAAAAGGCGGGCCATAAGCAGTTTCCAAAGGACCTCGGTGGCTTTGCCGACCTGATCAAGGGCTTGAACAAGAACGGCACGCCGGCGGGCATGGCGCTTGGACACGCCTCGGGGGATGCCAATTCCTGGCTGCATTGGGCGTTGTGGGCCCATGGTGGCAACTTGATCGACGCCAACAACAAGGTCGTCATCAATTCACCGGAAACCGCCAAGGCGCTCGAATACGTCAAAGGTCTTTATGACAACTTCATTCCGGGCACCGCGTCCTGGAACGACAGTTCCAACAACAAGGCATTCCTGGCCGGTCAACTCTTCCTGACCGTCAACGGCATCTCGATCTATGTCACCGCGAAAAGTCAAAATCCGCAAATCGCAGAGGACATGAATCATGCCCACCTGTTGCCGGGCGTCGATGGAAAAACGAGAGAACTGAATCTCGGCTTCCCGATCCTGGTTTTCAACTTCACCAAGTTCCCGCAAGCCTGCAAAGCCTTCACGGCCTTCATGCTCGACCCGGACCAGTTCAATCCCTGGGTGGAGGCTGCCCAGGGCTATCTCTCGCCGTTCCTGCTGGGCTTCAACAAGAACCCAATCTGGACCGTCGATCCCAAAAATACGCCGTTCCGGGATGTGGGCGAGACCTCGCTCACGCCGGCCGGTCTCGCCCCGATGGGCGAGAATGCGGCCGCAGCGATTGCCGACTTCGTCTTGGTCGACATGTTCGCGAACTACTGCACCGGTCGAGAGGACGTGAAGACCGCGATGGCCTCGGCGGAGCGTTCCGCCAGGCGCATCTTCAGGTAAGGTGAACTGCCGGTGCGGTCCGCCGCGCCGGCATGTTTCTGCAGGAGATCCGGGCGACGTGTCCCGGTATGGAATTGGAGCGAGATGAGTACCCTTCAAACTTCTGTGCCGGTGCAGGCCGCCCGCATCGATGCGCCGTCGCTGTGGTCGCGGCTGCGGGTGAACCGCAATTTTGTGGCGTTGTGGTTCATGCTGCCGGCGGCGGCGTTTCTCATCCTGTTCCTTGCGTATCCGCTGGGCCTCGGTGTCTGGATGAGCTTTACCGATGAGCGCATCGGCCGCGGCGGCATTTTCGTCGGCCTTGAGAACTACGAATGGCTGTGGGACGACGCCGTTTTCTGGCTCTCGGTTTTCAACACGCTGCTTTATACGATCGTGGCGAGCGCCATCAAATTCGCGATCGGGCTTTATCTCGCGTTGCTTTTGAACCGGCACATGCCGTTCAAGGCGCTGATCCGGTCGATCGTCCTGATCCCCTTCATCGTCCCGACCGTGCTGTCGGCGATCGCGTTCTGGTGGATCTACGATGCCCAGTTCTCGATCATTTCCTGGTCGCTGACCAAGTTCGGCCTGATCGACCACAACATCAATTTTCTCGGCGATGCGAACTGGGCGCGCGGCAGCGTGATCTTCGCCAACATCTGGCGCGGCGTTCCCTTCGTCGCGATCACGCTTTTGGCCGGCCTGCAGACGGTGTCCCCCTCGCTGTACGAGGCGGCGACGCTGGACGGCGCCACCAACTGGCAGCGGTTCCGCTTCATCACCTATCCGCTGCTCACCCCGATCATCGCGGTGGTGATGACGTTCTCGGTGCTGTTTACGTTTACGGACTTCCAGCTGATCTGGGCCCTGACGCGCGGCGGCCCGGTGAATGCCACGCATTTGATGGCGACCTTGAGCTATCAGCGCGGCATCATCAGCGGCCGCCTCGGTGAGGGTGCTGCGATCGCCACGGCCATGATCCCATTCCTGCTCGCCGCGATAGCGATTTCCTGGTTCGGCATGCAACGCCGCAAGTGGCAGCAAGGATCGAACAATGACTGATTTCAGCGCTGCAAACGAAAGTTCCCGTTGCCGCCCACGGCGACGACAGCGAGGGCATGAGCTACCTGGAGTTGCTGCCGCGCCGCGTCTTTACGCTCTATGCGCCCCTGTTCGTTATCCTGGTCGTGCTGCTGTTTCCGTTCTACTGGATGGCGCTGACGTCGATCAAACCGGACGAGCAGCTGATCGACATGAATACCTACAACCCGTTCTGGGTGGTCCATCCGACGTTCAAGCATATCAGCAAGCTCCTGTTCGAGACCCAGTACCCGCGATGGCTCTGGAACACGATGTACGTTGCGGTGGGTGCCACGACGCTCTCGATCATCGCCAGCGTGCTCGCGGCCTATGCCATCGTGCGCCTGAGATTCAAGGGCGCCGATACGGTCGGCGTGCTGATCTTTTTTGCCTATCTGGTGCCGCCCTCGATTCTTTTCATTCCGCTGGCGTCGGTGATCCAGGCCTACGGCCTGTTCGATTCACCGCTGTCGCTGATTCTTGTCTATCCGACGCTGCTGATTCCGTTCTCGACCTGGCTGTTGATGGGATACTTCAAGACCATTCCCTATGAGCTCGAGGAATGCGCCCTGATTGACGGTGCGTCGCGCTGGCAAATCCTCACGCGCATTGTCGTGCCGCTGGCCGTTCCCGGCCTGATCTCGGCCTTCATCTTCTCCTTCACGCTGTGCTGGAACGAATTCATCTACGCGCTCACCTTCCTGCAATCGACGCCGAACAAGACCGTTCCGGTCGCGATCGTGAACGAGTTCGTTGATGGCGACATCTACAAATGGGGTTCGTTGATGGCGGGCGCGCTGGTCGGCTCGCTGCCGCTCGTGATCCTGTATGCGTTCTTCGTCGAGCATTACGTGTCGGCGATGACCGGAGCCGTGAAAGAGTGACGGCGCAGGCCCGCGTCTGGCTTTTATTTTGACGCGTTTCCTTCACGCGAACCGGTTCCCACTTCGCTCGAAAACGCTATAGAACTTCAATATAAAGGAGTGGGTCTTGCATATTCTGGTTTTGGGCGCCGCCGGCATGGTCGGCCGCAAGTTGACCGAACGGCTGCTGCGTGATCGCCATCTCGGCAAACGCGACGTCACGCGTATGACGCTGCAGGACGTGGTCGCGCCCGCCGCTCCAGCAAGACCGGGGTTTCCGGTCGATACGGTGACGTGCGACTTCGCGGTACCTGGTGTCGCCGAAAAGCTGGTCGCCGATCGCCCCGACGTGATTTTCCACCTTGCGGCGATCGTCTCGGGCGAGGCCGAGCTCGACTTCGACAAAGGGTATCGCATCAATCTCGACGGCACGCGGATGCTGTTCGATGCCATCCGGCTCGCCGGCGGCGGCTACAAGCCGAGGGTGGTGTTCACGTCGTCGATCGCGGTATTCGGCGCGCCGTTTCCGGAGGCAATCGGCGATGAATTCTTTCATACGCCGCTACTGAGTTACGGCACCCAGAAGGCGATCGGGGAATTGCTGCTCGCCGATTATTCGCGCCGCGGTTTCATGGACGGCGTCGGCATCCGCCTGCCGACCATCTGCATTCGCCCCGGCCTTCCCAACAAGGCGGCTTCCGGTTTCTTTTCCGGCATCTTGCGCGAACCGCTCGCCGGCAAGGAGGCTATATTGCCGGTATCCGAGGACGTCCGGCACTGGCATGCCTCGCCGCGCTCTGCGGTGGGGTTCCTGGTCCATGCCGCGACCATCGACACCGCCGTTGTCGGCGCCCGCCGAAACCTCACGATGCCGGGCCTGTCGGCGACCGTCGGCGAGCAGATCGCCGCCTTGAAGCGGGTCGCGGGAGAGAAAGTGGCGGCGCGGATCAGGCGCGAGCCGGATGCCTTCATCACGGGGATTGTCGCGGGCTGGCCGCGCAATTTCGACCCCAGGCGTGCGCTTCAATTGGGCTTCACGACCGCCGAAAAGACTTTTGACGACATCATCCGGATTCACATCGAGGACGAACTTGGTGGTAAGTTCGTCGCCTGATCCTTTCGCCGGACTTTAGGGAGAACGACCATGACAGCCAGCATCGTTGGATGGGCGCATACGCCGTTTGGCAAGTTCGACACCGAGACGGTCGAGAGCCTCGTGGTCCGCGTCGCGAACGATGCGCTGGCCGACGCCGGCATCGCCGCCGCCGATGTCGATGAGATCGTGCTTGGGCATTTCAATGCCGGGTTCTCGCCGCAGGATTTTACCGCCGCACTGGTGCTGCAGGCCGATCCGCATCTGCGGTTCAAGCCGGCGACGCGGGTCGAGAACGCCTGCGCCACCGGATCGGCCGCCGTGCACCAGGGCGTCAGGGCCATCGCCGCGGGCGCTGCGAAAATCGTGCTGGTGGTCGGCGTCGAGCAGATGACGCGGACGCCTCCGGCCGAGATCGGCCGCAACCTCTTGCGCGCCTCGTATCTGCCGGAGGATGGCGACACCCCGGGCGGCTTCGCCGGCGTGTTCGGCAAGATCGCGCAGGCCTATTTCCAGAAATACGGCGACCAGTCCGACGCGCTCGCGATGATTGCCGCCAAGAATCACAAAAACGGCGTCGCCAACCCCTATGCGCAGATGCGCAAGGATTTCGGTTACGAATTCTGCCGCTCCGAAAGCGAGAAGAATCCGTTCGTGGCAGGCCCCCTCAAGCGCACCGATTGCTCGCTGGTATCGGATGGCGCGGCCGCGCTGGTATTGGCTGACCAGGAAACCGCGAAGTCGATGGGCAAGGCCGTCAATTTCAGGGCGACCGCGCACGCCCAGGATTTCCTGCCGATGTCGAAGCGCGACATCCTGCAGTTCGAAGGCTGCACCGTGGCCTGGCAGCGCGCGCTGCGATCCGCCGGCGTTGAGCTTTCCGATTTGTCCTTTGTCGAAACCCACGACTGTTTCACCGTCGCCGAACTGATCGAATATGAGGCGATGGGATTGACGCCGAGGGGGCAGGGCGCCCGCGCCATCAAGGAGGGCTGGACCCAGAAGGACGGCAAGCTGCCGATCAATCCATCCGGCGGACTAAAGGCAAAAGGTCACCCGATCGGCGCCACCGGGGTCTCCATGCATGTGATGACGGCGATGCAGCTCTTGGGTCAGGCGCCCGAAGGCATGCAGATCAAGAACGCAAAACTTGCCGGCATCTTCAACATGGGCGGCGCTGCGGTCGCCAACTACGTCTCGGTGCTGGAGCCCGCGAAGTAGGCGGCTTGTGGGGGCTGAGCGATGAACGTCGCCGAATGGCTGGCGGCATCGGCGCGTCTTCGCCCCGATGCGCCGGCGCTCCTGACCGGCTTCGATCTCGACGCGGACTACGCCACCTTTGCGCGGCGCTCCGCAGCCATTGGTGCCGCGCTGTCGCGCGAATTCGATATCGCTCCCGGCGACCGCGTCGGCCTGTTCGCGACCAATTGCACCCAATACCTCGAATGTCTCTATGGCATCTGGTGGACCGGCGCGGTCGCCATCCCCATCAATGCCAAATTGCACGGACGCGAGGCGGCGTGGATCTGCAGCGATGCCGGCGCCAAGCTGACTTTCGTTTCCGACGACACGTTTGAGGCGTTGATGCAGGCGAAAGCCGATCTGCCCGCAGCGATGAAAACGCTGTCGGTGGATGGCGATGTCTATCGCGCATTGCGTGGAGGCGAGGGTGCCCCCGCGCCGCTGCCGCGCGAGGTCGATGACCTTGCCTGGCTGTTCTATACCTCCGGCACCACCGGCCGGCCGAAGGGCGTGATGCTGAGCCACGGCAATCTGGTGGCGATGTCGCTGTGCTATCTCGCCGACGTCGATGTTGCGACGCCCGGCGACGCCTCGCTTTACGCCGCGCCGATCTCGCACGGCGCGGGCCTCTATAATTTCCCGCACGTTCGCATGGGCGGGCGGCACGTCATCCCCGAATCCGGCGGCTTCGATCCGGATGAAGTGCTCAATCTTGGCCGGCAGCTCGACAACGTCGTGATGTTCGCGGCACCCACGATGGTCCGCCGCCTGGTCGATGCCGCCAGGCGCCGCGGCGAAAACGGCGAAGGCATCCGCACCATCATTTATGGCGGCGGCCCGATGTACCTCGCCGATATCCAGGATGCGATCGCGACCATGGGGCAACGTTTCGTGCAGATCTATGGCCAGGGTGAATCGCCGATGACGATTACCTCGCTGAGCCGGGAGTGGCACGCCCGCACCGATCACCCGCGCTATCTCGAACGCCTCGCTTCCGTAGGTCCGGCGCAGAGCGTGATGTCGGTTCGCATCACCGGGGCGGATGGGAAGCCGCTGCCAGCGGGCGAAACCGGCGAGGTCGAGGCCAAGGGCACCGCCGTCATGCTCGGCTACTGGAATAACCCGAAGGCCAATGCGGAGACCCTGAAGGACGGCTGGCTGCGCACCGGCGACGTCGGGCGGCTGGATCAGGACGGATTTCTGACGCTGTCGGATCGTTCCAAGGACGTCATCATTTCAGGCGGCACCAATATCTACCCGCGCGAGGTGGAGGAGGCGCTGCTGACGCATGCGGATGTGCGCGAGGTCTCGGCGATCGGCGTTCCCGATCCCGACTGGGGCGAAATCGTCGTCGCCTGCGTGGTGCTGGAAGACGGCGCCGTGGCCGATGACGCCGGGCTGGATGCGCATTGTCTCGCCTCGATCGCGCGCTTCAAGCGGCCGAAGCGCTACGTCTACCTCGACGCGTTGCCGAAGAACAATTACGGCAAGGTGCTGAAGACCGAGTTGCGGGAGATGATGCGGCAGTCATAGGGCGTTCGCATGCTCCATCAGTCAGCATGTGCAGGGCCGTAGGGCGGATCAGCGCAGCGTGATCCGCCGTCACGCCGGGCTTAATTGACTTTTCCGGCAGAACCAAAAAGTCGCTGAAGAGGGGTGCAGCCGAGCCGGGTAGGCGGTGATCAATCAAGTGCACTGTCACTGTAATTCCGTAATTCCGCCCTGCGGACTGCGCTTCATCGGCCCATAGCGAGTCATGTCCATTTGGCACCTTTCGGACTTGCCGCGATGTTCGAGTTGAGTTTGCTTTCGGGGGCGAACCGGACCTCACGATTGCGACCGCCGACTTCCGAGTTTGACCCAGCCTGTGTGAAAACGTGATTTTTTGGGCAGGCAAACTCGACATGGTGACGCCGGGCTTGGCTCAGGCCCGGATCGCCTCCATCAAACCACCCACGCCCAGAATGCTGATTACCCTTTTCATGTTGTAGGCCAGGACGTGTAGCGCCATTTCGGTGCCGACATTCTTGAGCGTTTTCATCTGGAAGTGCGTGGCTCCCATCCAGGACTTTATCGTACCGAAGGGGTGCTCGACAGTTTGGCGGCGCTCTCGCATCTTAACCGGGTTCCGATCGAGCCGCGCTTGCACAGCCTCAAGGACGGCTTCGTGCTCCCATCGTGAGATCCGCCGCTCCTTGCCCGTTGTGCACTTGCTCTTCAGCGCGCAGGCCTGACAGGCAGTGGTCCAATAGCGACGTAGTGTTTTGCCCTCTTCCTCATTGGTGTAGTGATAGGTTAGCTGCTCGCCAGCAGGGCAAAGATAAACGTCGTCTGCGACGATATAGACGAAGTCCTGCTTGCCGAAGCGGCCTTTCGCCAGAAGACCCGAGGTCATCGGCTTCGGCAGGTAAACTGTGATGCCGTTTTGCTCGCAGGCCACAATTTCCTCGCCGCTATAGTATCCGCGATCGGCTACAGCCTCGATGGCTTCAGAACCAATCGCTGCACGCGCCTGCTCAGACATACGGGACAGCTGGCTCCGGTCAGAACCAACATTGGTGACCTCATGGGTAACGATGAGATGATGCTTGATGTCGACGGCACTTTGCACATTGTACCCGACCATCCCGCTGCCTCGGCCACTTGTGGCCATCGAACGAGCATCGGGATCGGTCAGGGATATCTGCTTGTCCTCAGTCTGCATCATCTCACTGTTTAGAGCGTTCAGGCGTTGAATCTCCTGGCGTAGCGCCGCAATCTTCTCGTTGAGCCGGGTGATCTTGGCTTCGGGTACCGCTTCCCCCTGACGGTCGGCGCTGTCGAGCTGCGAGAGATAGCGGGCAATGCTCTCGTCAATCTGCGCCAGACGGCGCTGCATCTTGGCCTGGGTGAAGTTCCGATCCCGCGTGTTGACGGCCTTGAACTTGCTGCCGTCGATCGCAACGCTCGCTTCGCTGAACAGTTCAAGACGGCGGCACAGCACCACGAACTCACGGCAAACCCGGCGGATGGCCTCGCCGTTGTCCTTGCGGAAGTCGGCTATGGTCTTGAAGTCCGGCATCAGGCGCCCGGTCAGCCAAACCAGTTCGATGTTGCGCTGACATTCCCGTTCCAGGCGCCGGCTCGATTGCACCCGATTGAGGTATCCGTAGACGTAAATCTTCAACAGCGTCGCCGGATGATAGGCTGGCCTTCCTGTTGCCTCCGGCTCAACACCGCCGAAACCCAGCCCCGCCAGGTCAAGCTCATCGACAAAGACATCGACCGCCCGGACCGGATTGTCCCCGCCCAAATAGTCGTCCAATCGCTCGGGAAACAACGTGCTCTGACTGCGATCATCGCCAACGACAAAGCGCGTCATCGAATCCTCCCGGCAAATCACCGAGGAATCATATCATTGAGGCGCGTTTTCACACAGGCTGGACCCAACTCGGACATCGATCTATTCGCGACGTTGAAACTCAATGATTCATTTGGCCGTTATCGCCAAACGATCAGATGATTTGTGTCAAGGTATAGCGGCTTCGATGGCGAGCTCGTGGTTGCGAGCGGGCTTGTTTTCCCATGGTCTCCGATAGATGAAGACCACGCTCGCGGTGCCCGCACTTACTGCTTTGATATCCCAGCGATGGATCCCGGGGGCGCCAAGCAGGTGATTGCCTTCTTCGCGCTCCGAAAATCCGAGATCGCTGATGCGCACGATTGACAAGCTGGAACTTGCTTTAGCATCAACTCCCCAGCGGTAGCCGGTTGACCGATTTTCCTCAAGTTCGACGCGCGCGGAATGACCGACTGCGAGCCTCAGTGTCTGGTCGGCAGCTTCGGCGTCAACCGTCATTATCAGTACGATGGCCACTAAGAATGTGAGCTGACTCATAGCAGATGATCCCTGCGTCTGGCTCTCAAGGAAGTACCCTTAACTCATATATTTACCGCAGGTTGGCCGGTAATCGTTGATCCAGATCATATCGATGGCGGGCGCTTTGGAGTACGTGGGTCGCGTGTCCCCTTTTCGAAAGGAGCGGCATATGAAGCGGGTTTTCTTCGTGCTACTCGCAGCGGCTCTTGTGGCGGGCGGCCCGGGTTCGATCTTGGCCCAAACGAGCACAACGAAAAACAATAAGCCCAGTGACCAAGGTGGAAAGGCGAAAGAGACAGAGATCATAATTCTCCTTCAACCAACCACGAAAAGCGCCCCCAAGCCAAACAACTCCAAGCCATGCGTCGGCAAGGACTGTCCGCAAATTCCGCGGTAGCCAACGTCATTCGTCGAGCGACTGAACACTCAGTCGCTTCGCAGATTGGGATCGAGTGAGGACGATAGGAGCAACAGGTGAAAAAGATTTTTCTTGTGATAATCGCGGCGGCTTTCGTGGCGAGTGGCTCCGGTTTATTGATGGCCCAATCGACTGGACAAACGAAAATTCCAAAGTCAATCACCAAACCAAATAAGCCTTCTTCACCCAAAAACGAACTGAAAAGCGGCAAGGGTAATATCCAGCAAGACCAATCCACGCCCTGCGTCGAGAAGGGATGCCAATTGGGGACACCGCAAGTCGTCCGATAAATGGCGGCGCGGGCACGTCGACCGTGTGATAGGTGCGGCGACTTCCGGGTTTGATGCTGTGGACGGCTCCTCCACCGGCACATCGGTGCCATGGATGTGGGCGCTGCTAATGCTCCCACAATTCAGAGGAGCGAGCCATGCAGACGATGACGACAATCGGTTTAGACATCGCCAAGTCGGTTTTCCAGGTTCACGGCGTTGACGCTGGCGGCCAAGCTGTCATTCGCCGCCAGTTGAAGCGTCGTTATGTGCTGGCGTTCTTCCAGAAGCTTTCGCCATGTCTGGTCGGTATCGAAGCCTGCGCCTCGGCGCACCACTGGTCGCGCGAACTCCGGGCACTTGGTCACACTGTTCGGCTGATGCCGCCGGCCTACGTGAAGCCCTACGTCAAGCGACAGAAGAACGACGCGACTGACGCAGAGGCCATTTGCGAGGCGGTCACGAGGGCCAACATGCGGTTCGTGCCGACCAAGACTCCCGAGCAGCAGAGCGGCCTGGTGTTGCACCGCACGCGCCATCTGTTCATCCGTCAGCAGACCTCAGTGATCAATGCGATCCGGGCTCATCTTGCCGAGTTCGGGATCGTTGCGCCGGTCGGGCGTCACGGTGTCGAGGAACTGCTCAATGTCGTCGCTGATCCAAACGACAAGCGAGTGCCGGAAATAGCCCGCGCGTGTCTGTCGGCATTCGGGGCTCAATTGCGGATGATCAAGGAGCAGGTTCTGGAGTTCGACCGGCTGATCAGGGCGTGGCATCGATCCAACGAGATGAGCATGAGGCTCGATGAAGCTCCTGGCGTCGGTCCGGTGCTGGCCACGGCTTTGGTCGCTGCCGTTGCTGATCCAAAGTCCTTCCGATCAGGGCGCAACTTCTCGGCCTGGATCGGTATTGTGCCGAAACAGCACTCCAGTGGAGGCAAGAACAGGCTCGGCAATATAAGCAAGCAAGGTGACCGCTATCTGCGCGGCCTGTTTGTGGCCGGCGCGCTTTCTGTCATCCGTTACGCCAAGATCCATGGCACCAACCACCGGCCCTGGCTTACGGCCTTGCTGGCGCGGCGGCCGACCAAGGTTGCGGCCATCGCGCTCGCCAACAAGATCGCGCGAATGGTCTGGGCCATGATGGCCAGCGGCGAGCGGTACAAGGAACCCGTCGCGCTTGCGCGATAAACGAGATCGCGCCGGGCAACCGGCGTGATGTGAAGGTTGGGAGGGCGAACAGCACGTAATGCAGAGCCGGTCGATCCGGCGATCAGGACAACCCACATGTGCCAAGGCATTCTTGAATGCGAGGGTTTGGTCGGGACCTGATCCGCGGAGGGCATTATGGCCAGCGGTCATTTGAACCGCGTCAAAAGGCCGAACACATGGCTGCACCGACCAATGCTGCAAAACGTGAAAAAAGCTCTTGCTAACCCGGAGCCGTCCACACATGGCA
>CAWHIO010000065.1:0-22725 GCA_963829315.1 uncultured Alphaproteobacteria bacterium
TTGATGCCGATGAAGGGAATGATGATGCCGCCAAGGCCATAGATCATCAGGTTGCGGCGCAACAGCGCGCCGGCGCCGATGGCGCGATAGGCCACGCCTTTCAGGGCCAGCGGAATCAGCGCGACGATGATCAGCGCATTGAAGATGATCGCCGACAGGATCGCGCTTTGCGGGCTCGCCAGGTGCATGACGTTGAGCACCGCGAGCTGCGGGTAGAACGCGAGGAACATCGCCGGAATGATGGCGAAGTATTTGGCGACGTCGTTGGCGATCGAGAACGTGGTCAGCGCGCCACGGGTCATCAACAGCTGTTTTCCGATTTCGACCACCTCGATCAGCTTGGTCGGGTTGGAGTCGAGATCGACCATGTTGCCGGCCTCGCGCGCCGCCTGCGTGCCGGTGTTCATGGCGACGCCGACATCGGCCTGCGCCAGCGCCGGCGCGTCGTTGGTGCCGTCGCCGCACATCGCCACCAGTTTGCCCTTGGCCTGTTCATCACGGATCAGCTTCAGCTTGTCCTCCGGCGTCGCCTGCGCGAGAAAATCATCGACGCCGGCTTCCGCGGCAATCGCGGCCGCTGTCATCGGATTGTCGCCGGTGATCATCACGGTGCGGATGCCCATGCGGCGCAGCTCGGCGAAGCGTTCGCGGATACCTCCCTTGACGATGTCCTTGAGCTGAACGACGCCGAGCAGGCGACCGTCCTTGGCGACAGCGAGCGGGGTGCCGCCGGCCTTGGCGATCTCGTCCGAAATCGCCTGGATCTCGCGTGCGGCGTCGGAATTTACCGAGGGCTGCAGCGCGCGGACGGTGTTTCCGGACGCCATGGACTGGGAGGCGCCGCCGCCGATATAATTGAGGATTGCATCGACCGCGCCCTTGCGGACCGACGATGCGCCGGCATCGACGCCGCTCATGCGGGTCTGGGCGGTAAACGGAATGAAGGTCGCGGCCAGTTCGGCCATGTCGCGGCTGCGGATGCCGTATTTTTCCTTGGCCAGCACCACGATCGAACGCCCCTCGGGGGTCTCGTCGGCCAATGAGGCCAGCTGTGCGGCGTCCGCCAGTTCCAGTTCGGTGACGCCGCGGACCGGACGAAACGCCGTCGCCTGCCGGTTGCCGAGCGTGATGGTGCCGGTCTTGTCGAGCAGGAGGGTATCGACGTCGCCGGCGGCCTCGACCGCGCGTCCGGACATCGCCAGCACGTTGAAGCGTACCAGCCGGTCCATGCCGGCGATGCCGATCGCCGACAGCAGCGCGCCGATGGTGGTCGGAATCAGCGTGACGAACAGCGCCACCAGGATGACCACCGAGATCTGGCCGCCGGCATAGGCAGCATAGCTCGGTATAGTCACGGTCGCGAACACGAAGATGATGGTCAGGCCTGCGAGCAGGATGTTGAGCGCGATCTCGTTCGGCGTCTTCTGCCGCTCGGCGCCTTCGACCAGCTTGATCATGCGGTCGATGAAGGTCGAACCCTGCGCCGCGGTGATGCGTACGCGGATCCAGTCCGACAGCACCTGGGTGCCGCCGGTCACCGCCGAGCGGTCGCCGCCGGACTCCCGGATCACCGGCGCGGACTCGCCCGTGATCGCCGCCTCGTTGACCGAGGCCACGCCCTCGACGACTTCGCCATCGGAAGGAATGTTGTCGCCGGCTTCCACCAGAACGATATCGCCGACCTTGAGGCTGGTGCCGGGCACCAGCCGATAGGTCTTGTCGGAGCCGGTCAGCAGCTTGGCCTGGCTCTCGGTGCGGGTTTTCCGCAGCGATTCGGCCTGGGCCTTGCCGCGGCCCTCGGCGACGGCCTCGGCGAAGTTGGCAAACAGCACCGTGAACCACAGCCACAGGATGATCTGGAAGGTGAAGCCGAGGCTCTCACCGCCGGTCGCCAGATCGCGCAGGAAAATAACCGTCGTCAGCGCGGCCACGACCTCGACCACGAACATCACCGGGCTCTTGATCATGACCCGCGGATCGAGCTTGCGGAAGGACGAGCCGATCGCGGGCATCACGATCTTCGGATCGAGCATCGCCGAGACCGGCATCCGCTTATTCATCTTTTGGACGACTTCCATGGAGGTAACTCCGAATGAGCGATCAGAACAGGGTGTTGGCGTTGCCAGCCAGATGCTCGACGATCGGGCCGAGCGCGAGCGCCGGGAAGAAGGTGAGACCGCCGATGATCAGGATCACGCCGACGACCAGACCGACGAACAGGCCGCCGGTCGTCGGCAAGGTGCCGGCCGACGGCGGGATCGACTTCTTGCCGGCGAGCGAACCAGCCATTGCCATGGCCGGGATGATCATGAAGAACCGGCCGACAAACATCGAACTGGCCAGCGTCAGATTGTAGAAGAACGTATTGCCGGTAAGCCCGGCGAAAGCCGAGCCGTTATTGCCGGTCGCCGAGGTGTAGGCATAAAGCACCTCGGTGAAGCCATGCGGGCCGGCATTGGCCATCGAGGCGACCGCCGGCGGCAGCACCACCGCGACCGCGGTCCAGCCGAGATACATCAAAGGCAGCACCAGAATGGCAAGCATCGCCATCTTGACCTCGCGCGCCTCGATCTTCTTGCCGACATATTCCGGGGTACGGCCGACCATCAGCCCGGCGACGAAGATCGCGAGCACCACGAACAGCAGCATGCCGTAGAGGCCCGCGCCGACGCCGCCGACGATGATTTCGCCGAGCTGCATGTTGATCAGGGGAATCATGCCGCCAAGCGCGGTGAAGCTGTCATGCATGGCGTCGACCGCGCCGCAGGACGCCGCGGTGGTGATGACCGCGAATAGGCTGGAGGCAACGATGCCGAAGCGGACTTCCTTGCCTTCCATGTTGCCGCCGGTCAGCCCGAGCGCATCGAGCGCGGTGGTGCCGCCCGCTTCGGCCCAGTACGTGACGGCGACGCCGGCGATGAACAGCACGCCCATTACGGCGAGGATCGCCCAGCCCTGGCGCTGGTTGCCGACCATGCGACCGAACACGTTGGTCAGCGCCGCGCCGAGCGCGAAGATCGACAGCATCTGCACGAAGTTCGACAGTGCGGTCGGATTCTCGAACGGATGGGCGGCGTTGGCGTTGAAGAAGCCGCCGCCGTTGGTGCCGAGCATCTTGATGGCGACCTGAGAGGCCACCGGGCCGACGGCGATGGTCTGTTTCGCGCCTTCCAGCGTCGTGGCGTCCACATAGGCGCCCAGCGTCTGCGGCATGCCCTGCCAGACCAGGAACAACGTGTAGACGACGCAGATCGGCAACAGCACATAGAGCGTGGTGCGCGTCACATCGACCCAGAAATTGCCGATGGTGCGCATCGAGGAGCGCGAGAAGCCGCGGATCAGCGCGACCGCGAGCGCGATGCCGGTGGCGGCCGACAAGAAATTCTGGTGCGTCAGGCCGAGCATCTGCACGAGATAGGACATCGTGCTTTCGCCGCCGTAGTTCTGCCAGTTGGTGTTGGTGATGAAGCTGATCGCGGTGTTGAACGACAGATCCTCGGCGACGGCGGTTTGTTCCGCGGGGTTGAACGGCAACACGGCCTGCAGCCGCATCACCGCGTAAAGGATCAGGAAGCCGCCGACATGAAAGAACAGCATGGCGATGGTGTAGGTCAGCCAATGCTGCTCGCGCTTTTCGTCGACGCCGCCGACCCAATAGAGCGCGGCTTCGATCGGCCGCAGAATCGGGGAGAGCAAGGTGCGCTCGCCATTGAACACGCGCGTCATGTACCAGCCGAGCGGTTTGGCCAGCGCGGCGATGATCGCGCAGAAAAGAAGAATTTGGATCCAGCCGATGGCGGTCATGGGGGTATGCCTTGATAGTTGCTTGGAACCTGGGGTTTGAACGTGTTGAGAACCGGTTGCAGCGAAGCAGGCCTGTTGCGGATCTCAGAACCGCTCCGGCCGCAGCAGCGCGTAGGTCAGGTAGATCAGCAGGCCTGCGGAAACGAGGCCGGCGAGTGAATAATCGAAGATCATGGTCGCTCTCCTCTCAAAGCCGCTCGCAGGCATAGACGTAGCTTATGCCCACTGCGAAGAGGCCGAGGCCGAAGGCCAGCATGACGACATCCCACATGAGAATGCTCCTTGTCGAACTTGTTCCGGTGCGCAACGTCTGCGCGTTTGCGGGAAGGTGTATTGCGATGGATCAACCCGGCGATCGGACTGCGACCCTGGCCCTGCCCGTATCTCAGTGGCGCTGAAGTGCCACCCGGCGCATAGGTTTTCGAGACGGGAGCTCCGGCAACGTTATAGGAATCTCATAAAAAGGCGCCGCGCTTCGCGGCCGAACGGGGCGCGGGCCGGACCCATAAGCCTTTGAACTCAATGGGCAGCTTGCGGCGTCTGTCACACTGCGCGGCTGCGGATACGAGGCGTAGGGTCCTTTGCGCCTCCCGCCAACTTTTTTCGGGGCGAGGCAGGGCATGGGCAGATAGCTCCCTCCGCGCCGACATTTATGACATCTTTATTTCTGGGGTCCCCCGTCCACCTCGTTTTCAAATGGCGTTTTGGTCATCTTGGCAGGCAGCGGCTGCCGATCGGCTGCCGCGCTTTGTGCGAGATGTACCATGCCACTCCTTTCAGAACACCAGGTCGGGCTCAGTGGCCGGCTTTACACCGCGCATACCGTGACGGCCGAGCTGATGTCGGAGATCATCGGCGAGACTTGCCGGCGCTTTTCATCCATGAGGCCGAGCGAGAAGACGGTACGGATCGGGCGATTGCTCGGGTCCGAAGCCTGGACCGAAGCTGCGCTGGCGCTGATCAACCTCGAACTGCCGCTCTGGCAGGTCCGCCGCATCGCCTATGACGAGGGCGAGTGGTACTGCGCTCTGTCGCGCCAGCGCGAACTTCCCGACTGGCTCGACCGCTCGATCGAAGCCCGTCACGCGGATTTGCCGCTGGCGATCCTGAGCGCGTTCGTCGAGGCGCAGCGCATCGCAGCGCCGTCGAGCCGTCCGAGCGTTCCAACCGTATCGCGCGACGCCAACCCGCTCTACGAGCCGGTCTGCTGCGACAATTTCGCATAACGCCGGCATCGAACCGGCGTCGGAGCTTCCAGCCTTGGCGCAACTTCCGAATTTGTCACGAGGACTGAGTTCGACCCGGGTAATCGCGCGCTTCTGCCTACGCGTGAGCATTCTCGTCATCTTCGCTGCGTTCGCGAGCGTCGGCTTCGCCAGAGGCGTGGCCACACTGCTGTGGATGTTAATCGTCCTCTGCGCCGTCATCGGCGCCATGAGGCGCGAGCAGCCGTTCGGCGCCGTCCTCAACCACTGGGACGAGACGGTCGCCTACGCGGCCCTGTTTGTCCTGGTCCGCAGCTTCGATCATTTCGTCCCGGTCTGAGACAGCCCGGCGGCGATCCTATACGACGCTTATGAGATCGCCGCCCCGTCGCCCTCGAATTTATATCCGGCCGGGAAGATATTCGGGGGCATGAGTCAAGCCGTCACCCGACCGCCCTACGCGATCCGGACATTCGCGCAACGGCGACATATGTCCGCGGCACCGGAAGCACGCGCGGCTCGCCACCAGAAGGACACTTAACGTGAAGCTCGTCGAACCTCCATCGTGCAGCTCGCCATCTGCCATCGTCTTCATCGGCAAGAACAGCCGCGGCCATTGGGTCGCCCAAGAACAGAACGGTCTCTACGGCGGCCTGTTCGTCAACCGCGCGCAAGCCGTCAAATACGCACTGTTCGAGAACGGCCATCACCCCGAAACCATCGTCGAGCTGCCGCGCGAAATCGAACTCGACATGGGCGGCAAGCTCCCCTCCTCCGATCAGATACCCGCCGCTGTCACACGGCGCGTCGCATAACCAACCGGCCAGCGGTCACCCAGGAGAGCGAGATGGTTCAGCCTCATTCCGTTCCAAACCGCGAGCAGGTGGTCGATACCATGGTCGACCTCACCCGCCTTTCCAATCTGCATCGCGTCATTGTTACCGGCGACGACAGTCTGGAACTCTATCTGGCGCTGCGACGACGCGGGTTCGTTCGTGTGGCCACCACCGCGACCTGCCGCGCCGCAAAGCGACAGCACACCATCGGCCTGATCACAGGACAGAACACGCTTCAAGCCATCGAAGCTGCGCTCGCGGAGATCTCGCAATTTCTTAGCTCCAGCGCAGCCATTGCCGTGTTGATCGACTCCCGCGAAAGTGGCCTCTGCCTGAAAATCCGCACCCTGCTGGAACAGATGGGTTTCCGGATCGAGGCGGGCGTCCGGTGTCAGCAGGGCCTTGTGCTTTCCGCCTACCGGCAGGGCTTCAACCAGATGGAAATCGCAGCGTGAACCCCGATGGCACACTCCTCACATCCCGCCAATTGGCTGACCGGTTACATCCCCGACCTTCCCACGCCATTCGATGAATCGGGCAATCTCGATGTGACGGCATTCGCAAAACTTTGCCAACGCCAGATCGAGGCTGGCGTCCCGGCGATCGTCGTCGGCGAAACCGCCGGCGAGGCTTCGACGCTGACGCCGGTCGAGCACGACAGCATCGTCCGCACCGCCGTCGAAATCGCGCGCGGCCGGGTCCGGGTGATTGCCGGCGCTGGATCGAATTCGACCAGCCAGGCCATCGATCTGACGCAACGAGCCGAGGCCGCGGGCGCAGATGCAGTGCTCTCGGTCGTCCCGTATTACAACAAACCGATGCAGGCCGGCATATTCGCGCACTTTCGGTCGATCGCCGACAGGACCTCGCTGCCCATTATCCTGCACGACATTCCCTCGCGGACCATCCGCGAGCTATCCGACGACACCCTGGCGCGGCTGGCCAAATCGTCGCAGTTCATCGGATTGAAGGATGGGACCGGCGACGTCACGCGTCCGATGCGCTTGCAGCCGCTGCTGCCGCCAGGGTTTCGGCTGTTGTCCGGAGACGACACGACCGCGCTCGCCTCTATCGCCGGTGGCGGGGATGGCTGCATATCGCTGGTATCGAACATCGCGCCGGATCTGTGCCGGGCGATGTTTGAGAACTGCAGGGAGGGACGATTGCAGCCGGCGCGAGATCTGCAAAGCCGGCTGGCGCCGCTGACGGCTGCGCTCACCAAGGAAACCCCGGCTGCCCTGAAATATGCCCTGTGCCTGCTCGGCTTCGTGTCGCAAACCACCCGGCTGCCAATCGTCGAATTGGCCGATGCCGCGAAAGCCGAGGTCGCGAGCGCGATCGTCGGGATCGGCGACGAGGACCTTGCCTGTCCGGTCGAGCGCTGGCACAGCCGTCCCATTCACACGTATTCGGCCGCTACGCCATAGAGACGTCGAAAATGAGCTCGGGCGTTCCCGGAAGTGACTGGCACGCCAGAACGCTGCGAGCCTGGCAGCTGGCTCTGCTGCGCTTCGCCGTGACATTGGACAATGCCGACAGACTGGCTGTCATGGCGATCGCAAGCGAGATCGACAGGCTTGGTCCCGCGCGCGACGGCAAGCCGGATTTCGGCTTTTTTCGTCGGACCAGTGCGGAGTTGTGTGCCGCTATTCTAAGGCCGAATGACCTTACACCCGCGATCTTGCAGCAATACCTTGCGCGGATTGATGACGACCGCCTCAAGCGTGCTTTCTCGGCAGCAATCCGCGCCGATCAACCGAAGGCGTCTTCGGTTGGCAAATCGTCCTTCAAGCGTGGCCTGTGGAGAGGGCTTTCCTCGCGGGGCAAACCACAGCTCTAGGAATTACCGGAGAAGCCTGGGATTGCGGTTCTCGGACTTTAGGCGCCGCCGGCGGATGCGCGATCGGGAGAATGCTTTTCGCGCCATTTCGGTCCGGGACCGCGCATGTAGTGATCGTGCGGCCGGTATTTCTCGCGCGGCCCGTCCCAGGATGGACCCAGAAACCTCAGCAGGACGATGGCGGCGCTACGCAAAAGTGAAACCAGAGCGGATACGGTGAAAATCAGCTGTCGCATGCGACGCCTCACGCGAAGAGCTCGATCTGAACTGGCGGACCGGATAGCCTGCCTCATCATCACGAACGATTTGTCGGCTGCGATTTAAGCGCCGTCCCATTGTTGTCTGGCCGATCGAAGCGAATACCGCGAAGCTCGAGTTCGCGCTCCATGCGGCGCAGCTTCGCATTGGCGATAGCTTCGATCATGCTCCTGAAATAGCCGCTGACGCGCCCTAAGGCGCCGCGCGCGTGGACGCGAACGCGTTTTCTCCGGACCCCGCCGAAGTTGCAGCCATCCGGCGATTTGCTCCGGGCCATAAGGTACGACCGGTAATCATCACCGTAGAGCAAATCGCGGTACTCATCGTCGTTGGTCAGATAGCGAGACATCTTCGGATCTCCACCGTGCAGCCCGATTGCGGGTTGTTGCTGCGAAGATGCGGACGGCCGCATAGGAAATCGAGGCGGCCTGCGGTTCTCTCTCATAGGCGCGGCATAAGTGCCCGCAACGGGCGCCGTTTCCCCTGCGGGTCTTTTATATCTCTCCTATGAGAGGCGGCGCCGGGCCATCTGGCATTCCTATGGCCTCGTCGGCACATCATGGCCGTTAAATTCGTGAGGAGGCCGCCATGGCCGCGATCACTTTCAATGCCACACATCAGAAGCAGCACGTCCGCGAACAGCTCAAAACCGTTCTCGCCGTTCTCCAAAAAGCGCTCGACGCGTTTGTCAGCGACCGGATGCAACGGGCTGCGGCGGAGGCCCGGTATGCCCGTCCGCGGCAGCTCCAGGGAACTGCGGCGCAACCGCCAGACACGCAATGACCGCTATGACGCTGATATGCCCAGATCTCTCGCCGCGGCAGACGCCGGAGCACCCCGCCGTTGCGAACGCGCAGGAAAGCGAACGCGCCGCCAAGGCTGCGGCCGATGCGCGCGCGACCGTCTCCACTCTGTTCGTGCCGCTCGATCCCGGTATCGTCAATGAAACGATCCCGGCATTCTTCATCGGCCGCAACATGGACGGCTTCTGGGTCGCCCGTGACGCCAGGGGCCGGATCGGCGGAATCTTTCTGCTTGAGAACTCAGCGCGGTCGTTCGCAAGGAGGAATAGCCGCCCAGCGGGATGCGCAACGATATTCCCGTCCGAGAGGTTCGAACTCGACCTGAAAAACAAGGGGAATCCGCTCGCCGCGCAGCTTGGCTGGTTAAAGCGCCTTGCGATGCGAGGTCGACAGCGAATGGCCGCCTTCATCGGCAATATGACGGAAGTGGTGAAACGTCGATTGAAAGATAATCACATCTCTTGAATTGGAGCCGCCGCCGACCGCCGACAAGGGGCGCATCGCTCGAAACCCTGCGAATCTCCGAGTGGAGGATTTGAATATGACAATGCTGATGCAAACTCGCGACCCGTTCGAACGGGCACCCTCTTCGGTGGAAAGGCGAGACACCATTGGGGAAGGTGCGGCGGAAGCGCACCTGGCAATGATCAAGCGGTTCTGTGTCGGCGCCCTTACGGTCCTGGCGGCGGGGGGCGCGCTCGCCACCATCATCGCACTAAAGGCCGCGCTGTTTTTTTGGGTCTTTCATTATTACTGATTTGGTTTAGTCGGCGTCTTCGCGGGTTCGGGCTGACGGGCCTGGCCCCAGGGATCGTATCCCTGCTTTGGCGTTGGAATTCGATCCAGCGCGGCCTTGTAGGCCTTCTCATCGATCGGGGGACGGGCTTCGCCGGGAGGTGCATGGCTGCCGCCCTTCCTGCCCATGCCTTGCGCGTAGGCGGGAAGCGTAGCCAACGAAATGATCGCCGCAACGACGATGGGTATTTTGATCGTCCTGGCTCCGCCGGTCATGCGCCTCTCCCCGTTCCCAATGCGCCATTGAACCCCAGAGTCTGCAAAGGCGACAGCGCTTTCCGCGACCGGCGGGTCATGAGCCGAGGAGGCGCCCCCTCTGGCCCTCCCGCGGGAGCGCTTCCGACAAAGCGTAAGCATGGCTGTCATTTCGTTCTCCCCATATAAATAAAATAGCCTCTTGCTGCGGTGCCGTTACGAAAGCTATCCTTTTGGGCAAGCTGCGGCTGGAATGGGCGATACGCGCCAACATGAATCTGGAAGCAAATCAAGCTGATACGGCGAAATCCGATCCCAAACCACCGATGCTTATCTGGGTTGGAGGCGTCGCTTTCCGTACGCTATTTTTGCTTGTGCTGATCGTGGTGACCGCACGCGTGGCCAGCCCCCAGCTTGAACACCTCCGGTCGGTACACGAAACACCGGGCGATCTCATCCGTGTGCTGTTGGGTCTCGGCGTTTGCACGTGGTTTGTCGTCAATCTTTTCATCCTGCCCAAGGACGCCGGGGCGTACCGGACCTGGATGTATCTCGGCGTTGCCGTTGTGCCGCTGGCGGTGCTCTGCGCCTTCGCGGTCTGGTAAGACGCCTTTCTCGCTTTTTCGGGCGTGGATGCTGGCGATCAACCCGAACTATTTTTTCTTTCGCAAAAAGAAATTCCGGAACGCGGCGATGGCTTCCGGTGACCGCATCCGCTCTCCGAAAAAATGATCCTCCTGAGTTGCCCGTGAAGAATTCGGAAGCGATTGATGCATCGCTGTAATTTGGGCTGAGGAAGTATTGGATTTTGCAAGAAAGCCGGGGGCGGGCCTCGGTTTTCTTGCGTTTTGGGATTCCGGATTTAGGCGGTTCGTGATTTCTTTGACGGCGGGATTCGCTGTTGGAGGAGAGCCGTGAGCCAGCCACGCGACGATCGTCAGGATGATCTGTTTGGGCCCCGCCTGGAGGAGATCATCAACCTTCGCCACCCGCTGGTCCGTCTGGCGGCGGAGATCGATTGGCAGTTCCTGGCCGGACGCTTCAGCTCGGTCTGCCGCGTCGGGCCGGGGCAGCCACCACTGCCAACACGGCTGATGGCCGGATTGTTGATCCTCAAGCACATGTACAACCTCTCCGATGAGGCGTTGTGCGACCGCTGGGTGGAGAACCCGTATTTTCAATATTTCTGCGGCGAAGTGGTGTTCCAGCACGCAGCACCGTTTGACCGCTCGTCGCTGACGCGCTGGCGCCAGCGGCTGGGTGAGGAGCAGATTGCGGCGCTGTTGCAGGAGAGCCTTTCGGTGGCACATCGGGCCGGGGCGATCGAGACCAAGGATCTCGAACGGGTTGTGGTGGACACCACCGTGCAGGAGAAAGCGGTCGCGCATCCCACCGACGCCCGGCTCACCCACCGGGCAATCGAGAAGCTGGTCGATCTGGCCAAACGCGAGGGCGTCAAGCTGCGCCAGAGCTATCTGCGCCTGGCCAAGCGCGCCGCCATCATGGTGGGGCGCTATACCCATGCCCATCAGTTCAAACGCGCCCGCCGAGAGCTCAAATTCCTGCGCACCCGGCTCGGCCGCATCATCCGGGACATTCGCCGCCAGATCGAGGGCAATCCCGCGCTCGAGGATCGCTTTGGCCCGCTGCTCGATCTGGCGCTGCGGGTTCGCCTCCAGGAACAGCGCCAGCGCGGCCCCAAGGTCTACTCGCTGCACGCCCCCGAGGTGGAGTGCATCGGCAAAGGCAAGGTCCGAGCGCCGTATGAGTTCGGTTGCAAGGTCTCGATCGTCACCCCGGTCACCGCGCCCAAGGGCGGACAATTCGTGCTGCACGCCAAGGCATTGCACGGCAACCCGTATGACGGCCATACGCTTGGTCCCGTCATCGCCGATCTTGAAAAGCTCACAGGGGCTGCGGTGCGCCGCATCCATGGCGACAAGGGCTATCGCGGTCACACCTATCCCGACCGGTTCAGAGGTCTGGATCAGCGGCCAGGTCCGCCGGGTCACCAAAGCCATCCGCCGCGAAATGCGTCGCCGCGCCGCCGTCGAGCCCGTGATCGGCCACCTCAAGGACGACCATCGGATGCGGCGCAACTATCTCAAAGGCCGAGATGGTGATCGCATCAATGCCGTGCTCGCTGCGGCCGGCTACAACTTCAGCCTGCTCCGCCGCTGGTTCGAGGATCTTTTGCGTGTCCTGTTATCGATGCTATGTCATCGCGGGATAAGGCTGCGCCTCGTATAGTCGTGCAAGACGTTCTTCACGGACAACTCCTGACCAATTCTGCGGACGATATCTTCGGTCGGCAGCTTCAGCAGCTTGCGGGAGATCGCGACGGCATCCGCCGGCAGCGCACAAATCTCGCGCGCCACCTTCCGGGACTCGACGATGGCATGCCCCGGAGGAACGACGATATTGACGAAGCCGGCGTCACGGGCGTCAGGAGCACTCATGGTCCGGCCCATTACCAACATGGAGAAGGCACGCTGGTGGCCGACCATTCGTGGCAGCAGCAGGCTGGAAGCGCCCTCCGGCACGAGGCCGTACTGAATAAAGGGAGTTTGAAAGGTCGCTGTCGTGCTGGCGATGACGTAATCGCAGTGAAACACCATGGTGGTGCCGATGCCGATGGCGATGCCGTCGACCGCGGCAATGATCGGCTTCTTGTTGTTGACGAGCGACTGCAGGAAGATGGCGGCGTTTCTCGGCCGCGCCCCGTCGTCCTTGGCGGTCGCGGCTTGCAGAAAGTCCGAAATATCGTTGCCGGCGGTGAATACCCCCGAGCGTCCGGTCAGGACCAGACAGCGGATCGCGGGATCGGATTGCGCCGTCTCGATCGCGTCGATCATCGCAAGATACATTTCCTGCGTCAACGTGTTCTTCTTTTCCGGACGCCGCATGGTAATCGTGCGGGTGGCGTTTCGTCAGTTACGATAATGTGGTCGGACATGGTTTTCCCGGATCAGGCGAGGATAATTTGATCGGCGGCGCACTTTCTCAAGCAGGAGATATTCAAACATGGGTCGTTCGAACATTGATCGAGATCAATCCTTGTCCGGCCCTTGTCAGGCCTTGGTCGGACCCGACGTGCAATCGTCCATGAGGTCTATTGACCGGAGGGCGTACGAACTCCGTGCCAGGCATCCCGCACCTGATGATAGTGAACTTCAGGCAGATAGTCCGGCGTCTCCAGCTTCAGGACCTGCACGTCGAGGCGTCCGACCGCGCTCAGCAGCGTGTAGGACGCGATCACGCGGTCGCGCTGGCTTTGAATCAGCCTTGTGCGCGCGTTGGTCAGATCCTGCTGGGCGTTGAGAACGTCGATCGTGGTGCGTTGCCCGCCGGCCGCCTCACGCCGGACGCCCTGCAGCGCGATGCCGGCTGCGCGCACTTCGGACTCTGCCGCCGTGAGCGCCACCTTGGTTCCTTCATTGCTCACCCATGCGCTGACCACCGCGGTTCGCGTCTGGTTTCTGACCTGCTCGAGCACCATGCGGCTCTGCGACGTCAGCTCCTTTGCTTGCCGGGTTTGCGAGGCCGCGGTGCCGCCGTCGTAGATCGGGACGTTGAGCTGGCCTATCACCGAGGCCTGATCCGTGCGGTTCGTGGTCAGCGTCGGATCCAACTCGACCTGCCGGCTGGCGCTCGCCTGCACCGACACGGTCGGCAGCAGACTGCTCTCCGCGACCTTGATAGTGGTTTGAGCGACATCGACATCGAAAGCGGCACCAAGAATAGCCGGATGCTCGTGGCTGGACGCCTCCCTTGCCGCGGCCAGCGCATTCGGCGAGAAGCCATCGACCGTCGAGGCCGGCACCAATTGCGACGGAGGCTGGCCAATAACCTCGGCATAGGTTGCCTTGCTGATGGCGTGCACGACTTCCGCCGCGTTGAGATCGGCCAATCCCCGACTGAGCCGCGCCTCGGCCTGCGCGGTATCGGTCGGTGTAACGTCGCCGGCGTCCAGACGCCGTTTGGTGGTGGTCTGTATTTCACGCAGCACCGCAACGTTGGCGCGCTGCGCCTCCACCAGCGCCTGATTGGCGAGCACGTTCATGTAGGCGGTCACGGCATCCAGCAGGACACCCTGGCCGACATTGCGGAGCGCCTCCCGCCCGGACTTGACCTGAAACTCCGCCACACGAACGCTGTTTGCGGTCTTGTTGCCGTTGTACAGGATCTGGTTGACCGTCACGCCGATGGTCCACGGGCGCAGCGTCGCGCCCTGGACGGTATTGTCGGGCAACAGGTTGCGAACCGCCTGCAGCCCCGAACTCAGGCTCGCGACGATCTGCGGCCGGTAGCCCGCCAGGGCTTGCGGGACATTTTCGTCGGTGCCGCGTTGCCGCGCCCGCTCCGCATTGAGTTGCGGATTGGACTGATAGGCCTTCACGAGCGCTTCCTGAAGCGTCTCTGCCGCGGACCGATCGACCATCGCCAGACTGACGACCGCGACGACGCACAGCATCGGCCAGGCGAAGTGCCATCCCCTTCGTCGGAAATCCGGAGCGCATCTGATAGCGACGTCACTCACCACTTACCTCGACCGTTACGATAGCCCGTCATTCCGCGGGTGCCAGATGGCCTTCCGAAGCCAGGTCCGACCGGCTCCGGCGCGAGAACATCGAAATGAGTGCCGGCAACGTGATGAGGATAACGGCGGGCGCCAGCATCATGCCCGCCACCACCACGACGGCAAGCGGCTTTTGCACCTGCGATCCGATTCCGGACGACACCGCCGCCGGCAGCAATCCGACGCCGGCGACCACGCATGTCATCAGCACCGGCCGCAGCTGAAGCTCGCCGGTGCGCAGGATCGCCTTGCCTCGCTCCATACCCTCGTCGATCAGCTGGTTGTACTGGGACAGGATGATAATCCCGTCCATCACCGAGATGCCAAACAGGGCGATGAAACCGATTGCAGCGGAGACGCTGAACGGAATGCCGGTCAGCAGCAGTCCGAGAATTCCGCCGAATACCGCCATCGGAATCACGCTCATGGTCAGGACCGTGTCGACCACGGAACCGAAATTGAACCAGATCAACATCGCGATCAGCGCCAGACTGATCGGCACCACGATCGACAGCCGCTTGATGGCATCCTGCAGGTTGCCGAACTCGCCGACCCACTCGACGCGCGAGCCCGCCGGCAGTTGCACCTGGGCGGCGATCTTTTGCTGCGCTTCCTGGATGGCGCCGCCGAGGTCGCGCTCGCGCACCGAGAACTTGATCGGCAGATAGCGCTCCTGCTGTTCACGGTAGATGTAGGCCGCGCCCGACACCAGCTTTATCGTCGCCACCTCGCTGAGCGGAACCTGGGTGATGCCGTTCGGTCCCTGTGCGCCCACCCGCAAATTCTGGATGGCCTCGGCGCTCTTGCGGTATTCCGGCGCCAACCGGACAATGATCGGAAAATGGCGGTCGCTGCCGGGCTCATAGAGATCGCCGGCGCTGTCGCCTCCGATCGCGGTGCGGATGGTGGTGTTGATATCGCCGGGCGAAAGACCGTAACGCGCGGCGCGCGCGCGGTCGATGTCGATCTGGATCGTCGGCTGGCCAAGCGAGGTGAAAACCGCAAGGTCGGTAATGCCCTGCACCGTCGCCAGCACCGACTTGATCTTGTTGGCGGTGTCGGTCAGCGCCTGCAGATCGTTGCCGTATAGCTTGATGGAGTTCTCCCCCTTCACGCCCGACACCGCTTCGGAGACGTTGTCCTGAAGATATTGCGAGAAGTTGAACTCGACGCCGGGAAATTTCTCCTGCAGTTGCGCAAGCAGCTTGGCCGTCAGCTCATCCTTGTCTTCCCCGTCGGGCCAGTCCTTTGCCGGCTTGAGGGGTGCGAAGAACTCCGCGTTGAAGAAACCCGCCGCATCAGTGCCGTCGTCGGGCCGGCCGTGCTGGGAAACCACCGAAACAACTTCCGGCCGGGCGGCAATGATCTTGCGCATCTCGTTGACGTAGGAATTGCCTTCCTGAAGCGAGATCGTCGGCGGCAGTGTCGCCCGGATCCAGAGATTGCCTTCCTCGAGTTTCGGCAGAAATTCCAGGCCGAGCAGACGCGCGGCGACGACCGTCATGATGACCAGCGCCACTCCGCCCAGAAGGACAATTCGGCGGTTGGCGAGCGAGCGCGCCAGCACCGGCATATAAAGGCGGTGCAGGAACCGCATGATGAGCGTTTCGGTCTCCTCGACATGGGCCGGCAGGATGATGGCGCACAGCGCCGGCGTCACCGTAAAGGTCGCCAGCAAACCACCCGCCAGCGCGTACGCATAGGTGCGCGCCATCGGGCTGAAAATGTTTCCTTCGACGCCGCTCAGGGTGAACAGCGGCAGGAACGCCGCGATGATGATCGCGGCGGCGAAGAAGATCGAGCGAGACACGTCCGCCGCGGCCGTGAGTATGGAGTGCTGCTTCATGTCCATGATGGTCTTGGCGGAACTCGCGGCCTGTTCGCTCTCCGACATCCGGTTGGTGTGCGCCAGTCGCCGGAAGATCGCTTCCACCATGATGACCGTGGCATCGACGATCAGGCCGAAATCGATCGCACCGACGGAGAGCAGATTGGCCGATTCTCCGCGCAGCACCAGGATGCTGACCGCGAAGAACAGCGCGAACGGAATCGTCGCGCCGACGATGATGGCGCTGCGCAGGTCGCCGAGGAACAGCCACTGCAGGACGACGATCAGCACAATGCCGAGTACCATGTTTTCCAGGACGGTTTTCGTCGTGGTCTCGATCAGATCCTTTCGATCGTAGATGCGCTCGATGCGGACCCCGGGCGGAAGAATGGTGGAGCTGTTGATGGTCGCGACGAGCTCTTCAACCCTTGTGATGGTCGGCGAGCTTTGCTCTCCGCGCCGCATCAGGACGATGCCCTGGACGATATCGTCGTCCTGGTCCTGACCGGCAATTCCAAGCCTCGGCTGCTCGCCAATCGTAACGGTCGCAACGTCCTTGACGAGCACCGCGGTTCCGCCGTTCGACGAGACCATGGTATTGGCGAGGCTATCGATGGAGCGGATCAGGCCGACGCCGCGCACCACCGCTGACTGCGAACCGATGTTGACGGTGTTGCCGCCGACGTTGATGTTCGAATTGCTCACGGCCTGCAACAGCTGCGGCAGTGTCAGTCCATTCGCCACCAGCTTGTTGAAGTCGACCTGGAGCTCATAGACCTTGGTCCGGCCGCCCCAGCTGGTGACGTCGATCACGCCGGGCACGACCTTGAACCGGCGCACCAGAACCCAGTCCTGCAGGGTCTTGAGATCGAGCACCGAATAATTGGGCGGGCCGACCAGGCGATAACGATAGATTTCGCCGATCGGGCTGAGCGGGGAAATCTGCGGCTGGGCATTGTTCAACAACGGCGCAAGCTGGGACAGCCGGTTCAGCACCTGCTGCAGCGCCTGATCGTAAGTGTAGTCGAACGAGAACTGCAATTTGACGTCGGACAGGCCGTACAGCGAAATCGTGCGGATGACTTTCAGATTCTTGATGCCGGCAACCTGCGTCTCCAGCGGAATCGTGATGTAGCGTTCGATCTCCTCGGCCGACAGCCCGGGGCTCTGGGTGACGACATCGACCATCGGAGGCGTCGGATCGGGATAGGCCTCGATGTTCAACTGCTGAAACGCGAGCAGTCCGCCGATGAGAACGGCTGCGAACAGCCCTACCATCAGGAACCGGCGACTAACAGCAAAGGCGACAAGGCGGTCCATTCGATCCGGATCTGGTTAAGCGAAGCGTTGAGACGGATTAGGTGCCGGAGGCCGCCCGATCGATGAACAGACTGCCCCTGGTGACGATTTTTTCTCCGGCCTTCAGATTGGTTCGAACCTCGACCAGATCGCCGTTCGTCAGGCCGGTTTCGATGTTGCGAAGCTCGATCGATTTATCGTCGTGAGCGACCCACAGGCGGACACGGTTGCCTTCATAGATCAGCGCCTGTTTGGGCACCCCGACCGAGGGGCGATCTCCGCCGGAATAGATCGTCACATTGGCGAACATCTCGGGCTTGAACAGGCCCTCCTTGTTGTCGATGGTGGCGCGGACCAGCAGCCGGCGGGTCGCCGGATCGATCGCAGCCGCGACGTAGTCGATACGCGCCTTGAACTGGCTGCCAGGCATTGCGAGCAACGAGAAAGTGAGTTCCTGGCCGACGGCGACGCCGGAGGCTTCGGTCTCTCGTACAAAGGCCAGCAGCCACACCGTCGAGAGATCGCCGATCACGAACACCGGGTCGCTCGCGCCGCTGCTGATGAACTGGCCCGGACCGACCTTGCGCTGGACGACCGTCCCTTCGAGCGGAGAATAGATCGGGGTATCGGCGCTGATTTGCCGGGTTTGCTGAAATGCCGAGATCTGCTCTTCGGAGCGGCCGAGGATTCTCAGCCGGTTGTGGGCGGCTTCCAGCGCCGTTTCGGCCGAGCGCACGTCATTCTGCGCGGTGTTCAAATCGTTCTGCGACTGCTGCCAGTCCTTGAGCGGAACCGCCTTGCCGGCGTAGAGGTCGTTGGCGCGCTTCTCGACGATCTGCGCCAGATTGAGCTTGGAGCGCGCGCTGTTCAAGGAACTCAGGGCCGCGACGAAGTCGTTCAGTCCCTGCACCGTATCGGTGGCCTCGACGATAAACAGCGGCTGCCCGCGCTCGACCTTGTCGCTTGGTTTTACCAGAAGCTTGCTCACGCGGCCCGCGAAGGGCGAGAATATCGGCGTCGAGCTGTCTTCGTTGACCGCGATCTTGCCTTCGGTGGCGTGTTCGGCCCGAAACACCCGCTCCGTGACCGACTCAACGGTAAGACTGGCCCACTCCGCCGCGCTCGGCACGTAGCGCGGAAGCTCGACCTTGGCGGGAGCGGTGGTTTCGGATTTCGCGCGCGGAATCAGCATCCGGCTGGCGCCAAACACACCGACGCCGACCACTGCGGCCACCGCGAGCGCGACGGCCAACCGTCGCGAGATCCGATTCGTCGCGGCTGTCATATCGAGTTTGCGCCCATTGACCTAAACGACCTCGTTCGCCTCGTGGAGACATGCCGGTGTCAATTCCCTGATTCTCGGCCGGACCGCGCCAAAATCAGCGATTTTTCCTCACCATAGTACCGTAACGGTCCAAGCTGTCGACCGCTGCCCTACGAGCAGCACAGCGAGTTTTATTGCGTTACCGCACTGCGATTACACCAGCCTTACGTGCTTCTACCCCCAGAAAAGAAATGGCCAAATCTGGAAGAACCCGCAGATTAGCTCAGATAATCTTCCGTTGCTCCGACTTGGGCCAGCAAAAGCGAAGTTATAGACAAACAGCGGCGGCAAGGCATTTTCTCTCCAGCGCCGAAGATTGACGGTGAGCCGAAACTCTCGCCGGTCCGCGAAAAGAGCGTCACGCCCCGGCAGGGAATGATCATGTCGGCCGCATGACAACCGCAGCGGCGGCGAGGTTCACCCCAGCCGCCGCGCACGACCATCGTCGGAAGGCGAAGCGTTGTTCTGACCGGGCCGTCCAAATCGCGCTGTTCGCGCCGGGGGGCGAGGTGAGCGAGGCCGAGCCCGCACCGGCGCACGCGGGCCTTTATGAAATTCCTATTTTTCGGGCGCCCGCGCCGTCTCGTTTTCAAATGGCGGTTCGATCACATTGGTGGCGGCGGCCGCAGATTGCGACCGCGCGCAAATGTGAGCCTGGACCATGCCGCTGCTTGAAGGACATCGCGACCAACGCGGGCTTGAAGACCGGCTCCGTGACGCGCATGCCGTAACGGCTGAGCTGCTGTCGGACGTCATCGGCGAGGCGTGCTGGTGCTTTTCGCCGGTCCGGCAGAACGAGAAGACGGCGCGGATCGAACGGCTGATCAAATCGGGCGCCTGGACCGATGCCGTGCTTGCGCTGATCGAGCTGGAATTGCCGCAGTGGCAGCTTCGCCGCGTCGTCTACGACGACGGCGAATGGCACTGCGCGCTGTCGCGCCAGCGCGAACTTCCCGAATGGCTCGATCAATCCGTCGAAGCCAGCCATGCGAACCTCCCGCTGGCGATATTGAAGACATTCGTCGACGCGCAGGGCACCAGCGCACCTTCGGCGAGGACAAGCGTCCCCACCGTGCCACGCCGCGCCAACCTGCTTTACGAGCCGGTTTGCTGCGACGACTTCGCGTGAGAAGGGTTCTCGACTTGGCGCGGGACAGCCGGCGCGCGGGCCTGGCGCCTGATCAGCCCGCGACCGCGGCCGCGCCGTTTCAGCCGCTCGATCCCGGCATCGTCAATGCGTCGATTCCGGCATTCTTCATCGGCCGCAACAGGGAAGGCTTCTGGCTCGCCCGCGACGTCAAGGGAAAGATCGGCGGAGTTTTCCTGCTCGAAAGTTCGGCCCTGGCATTTGCCAGAAGGAATTCCCTGCCCTCGGGATGCGCGACGATATTTCCGTCCGAACGGTTCGAACTCGATCTGGACAATCAGGGTAATCCGTTAATCGCTTGCCTTAGGCAATTGATGCGCGTTGCGATGCGCGGCCGGCGGCGAATGGTTGTCGTGACCGGCAAAATAGCGGAAGCGATCGGACGCCGCTTCAGGCATTTTCACGTGCCTTGAATCCGATCGAGCGTAGGACTTCCGCGCCCCGCGATCGATCAGTTCATGATCCGCTTCACTCCGCGGCGGTGCGCATCTCGATGCGTTCGGCCTTGACCGCGCAGAACTTGAACTCGGGAATCTTCCCGAACGGATCGAGCGCCGGATTGGTCAGCAGGTTTGCCGCGGCTTCCGCGTAGCAGAACGGCATGAACACCATGTTCTCCGGCACGTCGCGGTCGGAGCGCACCTTGATTTCGACCGCGCCGCGCCGCGTTTCGAGCCGGATAAAGTCACCGGGGCGCACGCTCATCCGCCGCATGTCCTTGGGCGACATGAACGCCACCGCCTCCGGCTCGATCTGGTCGAGCACGAGCGAGCGCCGCGTCATCGAACCGGTGTGCCAGTGTTCGAGCACGCGGCCGGTCGACAGCACCATCGGATATTCGCTGTCGGGCAGTTCGTCCGGCGGCAGCACATGCGCCGGCACGATCTTGCCGCGACCGCTCTCGGTCGGGAAACCCGTGGTGAAGATGATCTCGTTGCCGGGCTTGTGCGGATCGTCGACCGGATAGGTCACCGCGCCCTCGCGCACCAGCCGCTCCCAGGTAATGTTCTTCAGCGACGGCATCACCTCGGTCATTTCGGTAAACACCTCGTCCGGACCGCTGTAATTCCACGGCAGTCCCATCCGCTTGGCGATCTCCTGGATGATCCACAGATCCTGCCGCGCGTCGCCGGGCGGCTTGATGACCTCGCGGGCGAGCTGGACGCGGCGGTCGGTGTTGGTGAAGGTGCCGGACTTTTCCGCGAACGCGGACGCCGGCAGGATCACGTCGGCATGAAACGCGGTCTCGGTGACGAACAGATCCTGCACCACCAGATGTTCGAGTTTGGCCAGCGCCTCGCGGGCATGCTGCAGATCGGGGTCCGACATTGCCGGATTCTCGCCCTCGATATACATGCCCGTAATCTCGCCGGCGTAAATCGCGTTGATGATCTCGACCACGGTGAGGCCACGAACCGGATCGAGATCCTGATGCCAGAGCTTTTCAAAAGGCGCGCGCAGATCGGTGCGACCGACCGGCTGGTAATCCGGCAGGAACATCGGGATCAGCCCCGCATCGGAGGCACCCTGCACGTTGTTCTGGCCACGCAGCGGATGCAGGCCCGTGCCGGGGCGGCCGACCTGGCCGGTGATCAGCGCGAGCGCGATCAGGCAGCGCGCATTGTCGGTGCCGTGCACATGCTGACTGATGCCCATGCCCCAGAAGATGATCGAGGCCTTGGCGCGGGCGTACATCCGCGCCACTTCGCGCAGGGTCTCCGCCGGGATGCCGCAGATCGGCGCCATCTTCTCCGGCGTGAAATCCGTGATCCTGGCCTTCAGGTCGTCATAACCCTCGGTGTAGCCGGCGATGTACTGCTCGTCGGTGAGCCCCTCGGTGATGATGGTGTTGATCATCGCGTTGAGCATCGCGACGTCGCTGCCCGGCTTGAACGCCAGGTGCTTGTAGGCGTGGCGCGACAGCGTCTGCCGGCGCGGGTCCATCACGATCAGCTTGGCGCCGCGCTTGGCCGCGTTCTTGATGAAGGTCGCCGCAACCGGATGGTTGACGGTCGGATTGGCGCCGATCACGATGATCACCTCGGCGTCCATTGCAGCCGAAAACGGCGCCGATACCGCGCCCGAGGCCAGACCTTCGAACAAGGCCGCGACCGACGAGGCATGGCACAGCCGCGTGCAGTGATCGACATTGTTGGAGCCGAAGCCGGTGCGAACCAGCTTCTGGAACAGATAGGCTTCCTCGTTCGAGCCTTTTGCCGAGCCGAAACCGGCGAGCGCCTTGACGCCCTTTTGATCGCGGATCTTCACCAGGCCTTTCGCCGCGATATCGAGCGCCTCTTCCCACGACGCCTCGCGGAAATGCGTAAACGGATTGGCCGGATCGACCTGGTCGTTGGCGTCCTTTTCGCGTTCGGCAACCGCACCAGCAGCTTGGTCAGGCGATGCGGGTGGTGGATGTAGTCGAAGCCGAAGCGGCCCTTGACGCAGAGCCGGTTGTGATTGGCCGGGCCGTCGCGGCCTTCGGCGTAGATCACCTTCTCGTCCTTGACCTGATAGGTGACCTGACAGCCGACGCCGCAGAACGGGCAGAGCAAATCCACCTTCCTGTCGGCATAGGTGACGCGGGTCTGGTTCTCGTCCAGCATCACCGACGGCATCAGCGCCCCGGTCGGGCAGGCCTGCACGCATTCACCGCAGGCGACGCAGGTCAATTCACCCATCGGATCGTCGAAATCGAACACGATCTTGAAATCGTGATTGCGATAGGCCATGCCGATGACGTCGTTGACCTGGACCTCGCGGCAGGCCCGCACGCACAGGCCGCACTGGATGCAGGAATCGAGATTGACGC
>CAWHIO010000066.1:0-144847 GCA_963829315.1 uncultured Alphaproteobacteria bacterium
TACGCAGCTCCTGAAACGTCTTGTTCAGCACGCGCTGGGTCACTTCATAGCAGCGCTCGATGTCGTGATCGCCGTCCATCAGGACTTCCGGCTCGACGATCGGCACGATCTGGGCGGCCTGGCACAGCGCCGCGTAGCGCGCCAGCGCATGGGCATTGACGTGGATCGCGGTCATGGTCGGAATTCCGAGCCGTCGATGTCGATCACCGCGCGCCATTTGGCGAAGCGCGCGCCGGAATCGTAGTATTTCTTCAGGCGCGCGGCGAGATTGTCGAGCCCCGCGGTGACCAGTTCGCCCGGGCAGCCCGGCAAGGCCTGCGTGCCCTCATCGACCTTGATGCCGGGGATCGCGCCGGCCTGTTCGATCAGCCTGATCAGCGGCGTGCCGTCCCTGGCGTTTTGCCAGAAGGTCTCGTCGTAGAGGATGACGCCGGAGATGTACTGCGTCATCGCCTCGGTGGAACGAAACAGCATTTCGCGATAGTCGCGGCGCGAACTCCTCGGTCGATGCGACGTTGATGGCGTCGAAGCGTTTCTTGATCGTGCCGGAGGATTCGTCGGCGGCGAGCAGGCCCTTGCCCGGCGCGACCATGGCCAGGGCGACCTTGTTGAGATCGGCGAGATTCATCGGTGCTTCCTATGGCGGCCGGTCTATTCGGCCACAAAATAGACGGTAATCGGGCAAATGCCGAGTTAACGTTGGTCGCAGGGCCGGGGGGTAGCTATCGCCATGCGGGCGGTTCACCATCCCGAGGGGGAGGGTGAACGGAGCGCCTGCGTCGACTATGCCTGTTCACGCGATTTTCGGATCGAGTTCACCCTTGACGTAACGCTTCGCCATCTCGGCGGTGGTCAGCACGCGTTTGATCTTCCCGGCCTGGCCCGCGGTATTGAATTCCTGCAGCCTTTGTTTGCAGAGCTTGGCCATCGCCTCCATCGCCGGCTTGAGATATTTGCGCGGATCGAATTCTTCCGGATTATCCTTCAGTACTTTCCGGATCTGTCCGGTCATCGCCATGCGGTTGTCGGTGTCGATGTTGATCTTGCGCACGCCATTCTTGATGCCGCGCTGGATCTCGGAAACCGGCACGCCCCAGGTCGGCTTCATCTTGCCGCCATTGGCGTTGATGATGTCCTGCAGGTCCTGCGGCACCGAGGACGACCCGTGCATCACAAGATGCATGTTCGGCAGCTTGCGGTGGATTTCCTCGATCACGTTCATCGCCAGAATGTCGCCGTCCGGCTTGCGGGTGAACTTGTAGGCGCCGTGCGAGGTTCCCATCGCGATCGCCAGCGCGTCGACCTTTGTCTCCTTGACGAACTTGACCGCCTCGTCCGGATTGGTGAGCAACTGGTCGTGCGACAGCTTGCCCTCGGCGCCGTGGCCATCCTCCTTGTCGCCCATGCCGGTCTCGAGCGAACCGAGCACGCCGAGTTCGCCCTCCACCGAGATGCCGCCGAGATGGGCCATGTCGGTGACGGTCTTGGTGACGCCGACATTATAGTCCCAGTCGGCGGCGGTCTTGCCGTCGGCTTTCAGCGAGCCGTCCATCATGACAGAGGTGAAGCCGGCCTGGATCGCGGTCATGCAGGTATCGGGTCCGTTGCCGTGATCGAGATGCACGCAGACCGGAATTTGCGGATAGATTTCGGTGACCGCATCCATCATGTGCTTGAGCATGATGTCGTTGGCGTAGGACCGCGCGCCGCGCGAGGCCTGGATGATGACCGGCGCGTCCAGCGAGGAGGCGGCTTCCATGATGGCGAGCGCCTGTTCCATGTTGTTGATGTTGAAGGCCGGCACGCCGTAATCGTGCTCCGCCGCGTGGTCGAGCAATTGACGCAACGTGATCCGAGCCATGGGTCCTGTTCTCCGTGTTGGGGCGTCGACGCCCGATCCGGTCAAAATCTTTTATAGCGAATGATCTGCGCGCAAACGCTTTCGCGCTTGTCGCGAGGGAAAACCGGTTCCCGCTTTTCCGATCATGCTCAATCTAGCGTATTCTCAAAACCTCGACACCGGGCAAGGGTTTGCCTTCCATCCATTCAAGGAAGGCGCCGCCCGCGGTCGAAACATAGGTGAAATCGCCGGCGACCCCGGCCAGGTTCAGCGCCGCCACGGTGTCGCCGCCGCCGGCGACCGAGATCAGCTTTTTCGCCCTGGTTCGTTCGGCCGCGTGCCTTGCCGCCACCATGGTGCCGCGGTCGAACGGCGTCATCTCGAAGGCGCCGAGCGGGCCGTTCCAGACCAGCGTCGCGGCGTCGTCGATCGCCGCGCGGATCCGCGCCACCGACTGCGGCCCGACATCGAGGATCATGCCGTCGGCGGGAATCGCATCGAGGCCGTAGGCATGCGACGGCGAATTGGCCGCGAGCTGGAACGCCACCACCGCATCCACCGGAAGGATGATGGCGCAATTGGCGGCTTCCGCTTTTTCGAAGATCCGCAGCGCGGTCGCCGCGAGATCCTTTTCCGCCAGCGACTTGCCGATGCCGACGCCTTGCGCATGCAGAAAGGTGTTGGCCATGCCGCCGCCGATCACCAGCGCGTCGACCTTGCTGACGAGATTTTCCAAAAGGTCGATCTTGGTCGAGACCTTGGCGCCGCCGATGATCGCGATCACCGGTTTGGTCGGCGCTTCCAGCGCCTTGTTCAGCGCGTCGAGTTCGGCCTGCATGGTGCGCCCGGCATAGGCCGGCAGTTTGTGGCCGAGGCCCTCGGTCGAAGCGTGCGCGCGGTGCGCCGCCGAGAAGGCGTCGTTGACCCAGATGTCGCCGAGTTTCGCCAGTTCGGCGACGAAGGCCGGGTCGTTCTTTTCTTCCTCCTTGTGGAAGCGGGTGTTTTCCAGGCAGAGGATGTCGCCGTCCTGCATCGCGGCAATGGCCTTGGCGGCGACCTCGCCGATGCAATCCGCGGCGAAAGCGACCGGCTTCCTGATCACCTGCGACAGTGCCGCCGCGACCGGCTTCAGCGAATCCTTGTCGTCGCGTCCCTTGGGCCGGCCGAAATGCGCGAGCAGGATCACCTTGCCGCCCTTGCCGGAAATCTCGAGGATGGTGGGCGCAATGCGCTCGATCCGGGTCAGGTCGGTGACGTGGCCGTGTTCCATCGGAACGTTGAGATCGACGCGCAGCAGCACGCGCTTGCCCTTCACGTCGACGTCATCGAGGGTGCGGAAGTTAGGCATTTTCACTCCGGATCGTCACCACGAGGTGCGAGCGGCTCTGCCGCGAGCCTCGAAGGGTGCTCGTGCCACCATCCCTCGAGGCGCGCCTGGTGACGCGCAGCTCGGGATGACGGTGAGAGACTTACAGCAGCTTCCCCATCGCCACGGCGGTATCGGCCATGCGATTGGAGAAACCCCATTCATTGTCGTACCACGACATCACCCGCACCAGCGTGCCGTTCTGCACCTTGGTCTGGTCCATGTGGAACGTGGAGGAATGCGGGTCGTGGTTGAAGTCGATCGAGACGTTCGGCGCGGTGGTGTAGCCGAGGATGCCCTTCATCTGCTGCTCGGAGGCGCGCTTCATCGCCTCGTTGATTTCCTTAGGATCGGTCTTGCGCGAGGCCACGATCTTGAGGTCGATCACCGAGACGTTAGGGGTGGGAACGCGGATCGCGACGCCGTCGAGCTTGCCCATCAGTTCCGGCAGCACCAGGCCGATCGCCTTGGCCGCCCCCGTCGAGGTCGGGATCATCGACAGCGCCGCGGCGCGGCCGCGATAGAGGTCCTTGTGCAGGGTGTCGAGCGTCGGCTGGTCGCCGGTATAGGCGTGGATCGTGGTCATGAAGCCGGTCTCGATGCCGACCGTGTCGTTCAGCACTTTCGCCACCGGCGCGAGGCAGTTGGTGGTGCAGGAACCGTTGGAGACCACCAGATGATCCTTGGTCAGTTTGTCGTGGTTGACGCCGAACACGATGGTCGCATCGGCGTTGTCGGCCGGGGCCGAGACCAGCACGCGCTTGGCGCCGGCGGTCAGGTGCAGGGCAGCTTTGTCCCTCGCGGTGAAGATGCCGGTGCATTCCAGCGCGATGTCGACGCCGAGTTCCTTCCACGGCAGCTTGGTGGGATCGCGCTCGGCGGAGACCTTGATCTTGCCGTTGCCGACGCTGATCGAGTCGCCGTCGACCGTCACGGTGCCGGGGAACCGGCCGTGCACGGAATCGAAGCGCAGCAGATGGGCGTTGGTCTCGACCGGGCCGAGATCGTTGATCCCGACCACCTCGATATCCCTGCGGCCGGATTCGGCGATCGCCCGCAGCACGTTGCGGCCGATGCGGCCAAACCCGTTGATCGCGACCCGGACTACCATGCTCGTTTCTCCTCTAAAGCTGATGTCGTCCCCGCCGGGAACGCTACCCTGCGGAGATTTGGACGGCGAATCGCCCGGTTCGGCCGGACGAGAACGGATAAGATCGGTTTTAGGTAGTCCTTTTTCCCGGCAAGCTCAACCGTTGGAAACCGGCACTAGACGCGTTTCAGGACTGCACTGACCGCGGCCTCGGCGGTAATGCCAAAATGCTTGTACAAGTCCTTGGCGGGCGCGCTGGCGCCGAAACCGTGCATGCCGACAAATACGCCCTCATGGCCGATCACGGCGTCCCAGCCCCAGCGGACCGCGGCTTCGATCGCGACCTTGACCGGCGCCTTGCCGATGATCGCCTCGCGCCGCTCGGCCGGCTGCGCCAGCAGCAATTCGAGCGAGGGCACCGAGACCACCCGCGTCGCAATGCCGCGCTCGGCCAGCTGCTTCTGCGCGGCCACCGCGATCTCGACCTCGGATCCGGTGGCGAACAGCGACACTTTGGCCTCGCCCTGGGCGGCGACCAGTTCATAGCCGCCATGGCTGCACGGATTGTCCGAAGGTGCGGTGGTGCGCAATTGCGGAACGTTCTGGCGGGTCAGCGCCAGCACCGTCGGCCCGTCGGTGCGGTTGAGCGCGAGTTCCCAGCATTCGGAGACCTCGACCGCATCGCAGGGACGGAACACCCGCATGTTGGGAATCGCGCGCAGGGCGGCGAGATGTTCGACCGGCTGGTGCGTCGGTCCGTCCTCGCCGAGCCCGATCGAATCGTGGGTCATCACATAGACCACGCCGGTGCCCATCAGCGCGGCAAGCCGCATCGCCGGACGCGCATAGTCGGTGAACACCAGGAAGGTGGCGCCGTTCGGCGCGAAGCCGCCATGCAGGAAGATGCCGTTCATGGCCGCAGCCATGCCATGCTCGCGGATGCCGTAATGGATGAAGCGGCCCTTCGGGGTCTTGGCCGAGAAGTTCGTCGCCGATTTCGCCTTGTTGTTGTTGGAGCCGGTGAGATCGGCGGAGCCGGCCAGAAATTCCATCGGCATCGCCGCGGCGATCGCCTCGATCACGGACTCGGACGATTTGCGGGTGGCGATGTTCTGCGGGGTTTCCAGCAGCGCCTTCTTGTGCGCCTTGAATGCTTTCGCCAGTGCGGCCGGCCGCTCGTGCTTCAGCCGGCGCTCGAACTCGGCGCGCTTGCGGTTCGACAGCGTGGCAAAGCGCGCTTCCCATTCCTTGCGCGCCGCGACGCCGCGGTTGCCCGCTTCGCGCCAGGCTTTCAGGACGTCGTCGGGCACCGAAAACGGCTCGAGCGAGATACCGAGCTTTTCCTTGGCGCCCTTGAGTTCGGCGGCGCCGAGCGCCTCGCCATGCGCCTTGTTGGTGCCGGCCTTGGTCGGCGCGCCGTAGCCGATCGTGGTCTTGCAGGCGATCAGCGAGGGCTTGTTGGACTTCTGCGCGCGGGTGATGGCGGTGGCGATGGCTTTTTGATCCTGACCGTCGATCAGTTCGGCGGCCCAGCCGGCGGATTTGAAGCGCTTCACCTGGTCGACCGAGTTGGCGAGCGAGGTCGGGCCGTCGATCGAAATGCCGTTGTCGTCGTACAGCACGATCAGCTTGTTGAGCTTCCAGTGCCCGGCCATGGCGATCGCTTCTTGCGACACGCCCTCCATCAGGTCGCCATCGGAGGCGAGCACATAGGTGTGATGATCGACGATCTTCTTGCCGAATTCGGCCGCCAGCATCTTCTCCGCGAGCGCCATGCCGATGGCCGTGGCGATGCCCTGGCCGAGCGGCCCGGTGGTGGTCTCGATGCCCTTGGTGTGGAAATTTTCCGGATGCCCCGGGGTCAGCGATCCCAACTGGCGGAAATGCTTGATCTGGTCGAGCGTCATGTCGGCATTGCCGGTGAGATACAATAGCGCATAGAGCAGCATCGAGCCGTGGCCGGCCGACAGCACGAAACGGTCGCGGTCCGGCCATTTCGGCTCGGCGGCGTCGAATTTCAGGAATTGCGTGAACAGCACCGTGGCGACGTCGGCCGCGCCCATCGGCAGGCCGGGATGGCCGGAATTCGCCTTCTCGACGGCGTCCATCGCGAGCCCCCGGATCGCATTGGCCATACGGGTGTGATCGACATGGGTCATGATGAAAATCCGCCTGAAATGAGATGCTTGGTGCGTTCCGCGCGGGAGCGAATGCCGCGGCATGAGCCTGTTGGCCAAGCCTGAAGCAATGGGAAGTCAGGCTGGATAGCACCTCAATTCCCGGAGTCCAAGGCGGTGCAACGCCGGCCGAGGGGGAAAAGTTGCTTAGCGGTGCATAGTTCCGAAGCGGCGTTGCGCTGGGGTCGCTTGCCACGTAAATTTCATTGCCTAAACGCTTGCCGCGCCGCCGGTTTTGCTGTGCGCCAGGCTCACGGAAGGTGCGCGCTGTCTGTCATGAGCGATCGTCCCGCCAACGGTTCGGGCAATGCCGAACCAGCTTCAGTCGACATCGATGCCGCGACGCGCCGGCTGATGGGCGCGCTCGACGCCCTGGAAAGGGCGGTCGAGCGGCGGCGCGAGGCCGACCGCGACGAGGAGGAACTGGCGGCCCGGATCCAGGCGCTCGGCGCCGATCGATCGCGGCTGGCCGACGAACTCGACGGATCGCTGGTGAAGTCGCGCCGGCTGGAGCGCGCCAACCGCGAGATTGCCGAGCGGCTTGACGCGGCGATCGGCACCATCCGCTCGGTGCTCGATTCGGGAGGCAGTTCATGAGTCATGTCAACGTCACCATCAACGGCCGGCAATACCGGATGGCCTGCGAGGAAGGCCAGGAGACACGGCTGCTGCGGCTCGCCGAGAGTTTGGAATCGCGGATCCAGAGCCTGCGCGGCAAGTTCGGCGAGATCGGCGATGCGCGCCTGACCGTGATGGCGGCGCTGACGGTGTGCGACGAACTGCTCGACGCCAGCAACCGCATCCGCGGCCTCGAGGAGGAGCTTGACGCGCTGCGTGACGTCCGCGTGGTCGCCGCCGATCGCGCCAGAGCAACCCAGGTCGCGGTGGCCAATGCGCTGAACGCCGCCGCCGACCGGATCGAGCAGACCACGCAGGTGCTCAACCGCACCATCGGCGGTGGCGTCGCGATCGGCTAGTGCCACGCTTACCCTCCCCTGGAGGGGGAGGGTCGCCGCGAATGCAATGAGCGGCGGGGCGGGGTGAAGGTCTATCGCCCTCGTCGGTGTATCAGCATCACGCGCGGGGATGGATCACCCCACCCCGTCTCGCATCTTGCTTCGCGCGATGCGAGCCGACCCTCCCCCTCCAGGGGAGGGTGAGTGGAGCGCATTCATGAATCGGCAGCAAGCGGCGATCTCGACCGCGGTTCGGCTTTTTTCGACCCTCCCCTGGAGGGGGAGGGTCGCTTGCGCTCGGCGATGCCGAGCATCGTCCGGTGCAAGCGGGGTGGGGTGGTCCCGGCGTCAAAGTCATCGTGCCTGCCTTAGCGCTGGCGGTTTGGGTGCATCGTCGTTACATTGGCTGCGCGAAGCTGTGTCGCGCGTCAGGAGCCATATATCCCCGGGGCCTTATCGATCCTTCAGGGAACTGTCCCTGGTCAGGTCCGTGGACTTGGTCACATGGTGCCCACCTACTTTCGTAGGGAACTCCGGGATCGAGCGCTCCAACGGCCATCGCGGCTTCGCACTTTCTCTGTTGTTGCCCGATAGACACCCGTCATCACCCGCGAAAGCGGGTGATCCAGTATTCCACAGACGCCCGTGATAGAACCGTAAAGCCGCGGCGTACTGGATACCCCGCTTTCGCGGGGTATGACGGCAGAACATGATGCTGGATGTCAGCTTTGCCGGCAGACCAATCAAAGAGCGACCTCCGTGCCGCCGCGCTGGCCGCGCGCGATGCGTTGAGCGGCGAGCAGCGCGCCGCCGCAGGCTTGGCGCTCGCCGCGCGGGGACTGCCGCTCGAAATCGCGCCCGGCACCATCATCTCCGGCTATTCGCCGATCCGCAGCGAGATCGATCCTGTGCCGTTGATGCGGACGCTTGCCGCGCAGAGCGCGCGGCTGGCGCTGCCGGCGGTGATGGCGCGCGGCAAGTCGCTGGCCTTTCGCGCCTGGTCGCCCGACGACAGGCTGATGCTGGGACCGCTCGGCATTCTCGAGCCGTCGCCGGCCGCCGCCGAAATCATTCCCGACGTCATGCTGGTGCCGCTGGCGGCGTTCGATCGCCTCGGCCACCGCATCGGCTACGGCGCCGGACATTACGACTTTACGCTGGCGCATTTGCGCAAGGTCAAGCCCATCGCCGCCATTGGCCTCGCCTTCTCGGCGCAGGAAATCGAGGCCGTGCCGGCGCTGGAGCACGACGTGCGGCTGGATTATGTGCTAACGGAAACCAAAGTGTTCGATTTCCGGAGTTCGTGATTTGCGCATTCTTTTCGTGGGCGACGTCGTCGGTAGGGCTGGTCGATCCGCTGTTTCCGAGCATCTGCCCGGCATGGTCCGCGACTTCCGCCTCGATCTCGTCGTCGTCAATGGCGAGAACGCCGCCGGCGGCTTCGGCATCACCGAAGCGATCTACCAGGAATTGCTCGATGCCGGCGCCGACGCCGTCACGCTCGGCAATCATGCCTGGGACCAGCGCGAGGCGCTGGTGTTCATCGAGCGCGCGCCGCGGCTGGTTCGCCCGGCGAATTTTCCGAGGGGAACGCCGGGTCGCGGCGCGGCGCTGGTCGACGCCAAGAACGGCCAGCGCGCGCTGGTGGTCAACGCCATCGGCCGCGTCTTCATGACGCCGTTCGACGACCCGTTCGCTGTACTCAACCGCGAACTCGAAGCCTGTCCGCTGCGGATGGCGGCGGATGCGATCGTGGTCGATTTCCACGCCGAGGCATCGAGTGAAAAGCAGGGCATCGGATTTTTCTGCGACGGCCGCGCTTCTCTCGTGGTCGGCACCCACACCCATGTGCCGACCGCCGACCATCAGATTCTCGCCGGCGGCACCGCCTACATGACCGACGCCGGCATGACCGGCGATTATGATTCGATCATCGGCATGCAGAAGGAAGAACCGCTGCGGCGTTTTACCTCCGGCATTCCCTCGGGCCGGTTCGAGCCGGCGCCGGGCCCAGCCACGCTGAGCGGCGTCGCGGTCGAGACCGACGATGCGACCGGGCTGGCGCTTCGAATCGCGCCGGTACGGATCGGCGGCAGGCTGGAGCCGGCGCTGCCGGGGTTTTGGCTGGGGTAGGGGGCGGCCGGAATCCAGGCCACTTCTTGCAGGCCTCGAACCGAGTCCTGCCTGGGACCGCTCGGCAAATGCCTTGGGAAACCATGTCGTTGGATCGCGGAACAAATTCAACTTGAGCGATGTCGTCTCGCTGACAGTTGCTCACGCGGCGACGACCGTCTCCCGTTGCTTGGCGTTCGCGTCTGATGGTGCTGCTGCCTCGGCGAGGGCCATGTCGCTTGAGCCAGAGGTGTCACAGTCTTTAAAGGGCGATGCGATTTCAGCGTCAGCAAGATGCTCCCAGCGTTCGGCGTCACCGAGCCATTTCCAGCTATTTTCTGGGTGAAAGACCGCCTGCTGGCGACACAGCAAACCCATCGCGCGGTAGCTTAGAATTTTTTTCATTGCCACCTCCCTGGAAACGCAGAACCTTATGCCCGGCACAACGTCAGGGGTATTATGATTATAAGACAGAATTAAATGTAATAATGGAACTTCAGATGGCCGGTCTCTCGGGATTGGACTCCCGGATCAATACGGGGTCCGGAAAAATCGCCTTGGGTTGGCACGAGATTCGCATTTCGATTTTCGCCGGCCGTTTCCTTCCCTGGAGATCAAATGGGCGAAGTCGTGGAATTCCCGAAGCCTGGTCCGAACCGGGACAAGGCGCGTCTTATTCAAGAGGCCCGCGCGCTGTACGAAAGCGTGTTTCCGACAGTAAAAGACCCCGCCGTCGCGCCCCAGAACCCGCCGCCGCAGACTTAAGGAAGCTCGTTCGGCCGCGCCCGGGAAATACGGGTGAAAGCCGCAATCCGCCGTCACGGCCGCCGAGTTAGCGGATTACGCCCGCGGCTCAATCCCCAGCGGACTGCCAAAGCGCCATATTTTGTGGTCTCTTTGGCAGTTATCCGAATCCGGTCAGGCCCTGTATCCACAGCGTTAACCGCCCAAGAAGCAAAGCGAAGAGCCGCGTCGGATCAGGCGGCCTTGATGTTGCTAAGGAAGGATTCGACCTGGCTTCGCATCGTTTCGGATTGCCTGGACAATTCGTCGGACGCCTGCAGCCCCTGATGGGCAGCAGCGCCGGTATCGCCGGCGGCCTGCTGGACGCCGGTGACGTTCGAGGAGATTTCACCGGTGCCGAGCGCCGCCTGCTGCACGTTGCGTGCGATCTCCTGCGTCGCCGACCCCTGCTCTTCCACCGCACTGGCAATCGCCGAGGCGATCTCGTTGATCTGGTTGATCGTCGCGGAGATACCCTTGATGGCGCCGACGGCTTCGCTGGATGAGGCCTGAATCGACGAAACTTGAGCGCCGATCTGTTCCGTTGCCTTGGCGGTTTGCTCGGCGAGAACTCTTGACCTCGGCCGCCACCACGGCAAATCCCCTGCCGGCTTCGCCCGCGCGCGCCGCCTCGATCGTGGCATTGAGCGCGAGGAGGTTGGTCTGACCGGCGATTTCGTTGATCAGCTTGACGACGTCGCCAATGCTGGCTGCGTCATTGAACAGGCTCTGGACGGTCGCATTGGTGCGATCGGCCTCCACCACGGCTTTCTGCGCGATCGTGGCCGAATGCGCCACCTGACGGCTGATTTCATTGACCGAACTGGCCAGTTCCTCAGATGCCACCGCGACGGTTTGCACATTTGTGGAAGCCTCTTCGGTCGCGGCCGCCACCGCCGTCGCCTGGTTGCTGGTTTCTTCCGCCGTCGCCGTCATCGACGATGCCGTCGCCTGCAGTTCGGTCGAAGCCGACGCTACCGACCTCAGTACCGTCGTTATGTCGGCGTCGAACGCCTGGGTCAGTTCGTTCACCCGCGCCGCGCGCGCCACGCGCTCCTTGATGGCTTCGGCCTCCTTGGCGGCAAGCTCCTTGGCCTTGATCATGTTCTCCTTGAAGATCAGGACCGCGCGCGCCATCAGGCCGATTTCGTCTTTCTTGTCGGTTGCGGGAATTTCGACGGAGTGGTCGCCGCCGGCAAGCCGCCCCATGGCGTCGACCATTTTGAGAATCGGCGGCACGATCGAACGGTTGGTCAGATACACGACGGTTGCGGCGACGCCGATGCCGACACCCATCAGCACCCAGAGCAGGGTCATGAGGAAATTGGTTTCGGCGAGTACAGTCGCCCCGTCTTCTTTCAGGTTATCCTGTTGCCGTGTAACCATCCCGCCGGAACGCGAGCCCGTGGCGTTCTTTGCTCCCGCAAAGATATCGAGCAGCTTGTTGGCGCGGGGAGCGGCTTCGTTGGTCAGGAACCATTGCGCCATGTTCCAGCGGTCCGAGGCCCGGATATCGAACATCTTTTGCGGCAGTGGCGAGAACTTGGCTCGGGCTGCAACGAGCGCGTCGAAGGCCGCCCGCTGATCAGGCGTCATCTCGGATCGGCGTTCCGACAGCGCTTCGAATTTTTTCTGATTGTGCGCCCAGAGTTCAACGAACTCGGTTTTGAAGGCCTCGTCGGCGGTCAGCAGATAGGCGCGGATCGCCCCGATCGCCATCGCCATGCTGCCGCGCATGTCGGCAAAGCCGATCAACAGGCTCTTGCGCGTATCGGTCGAGGCAATATTGCCTTCCTCATTGATGATGGAGGTCGCCTTCTGCAGCATGAGTTTGACCAGCGGGGCCGCCTCGGTCGCAAGGATCTTTGCCGCAGGCTGCTCGTCGATGGTGTGGGCGATCGCCTCGGCCTTGTCCTGCGCGTTGCGCAATTCGTCGAGCAGCGGTTTGGCTTGCTTCCAATCCACCTTGTTCTGCTCGACCGTCCAGTGGCCCGAGAGACGATCCATGTCGGAGCCATGCGCCTGGATTTCTTTCCAGAGCGTCGCGCGCTCGGTCTTGAACACCTCATTGCCGGTGATCAGAAAGCCGCGCAGCGATGCGAGTGACGCATAAACCCCCGCCACCAGGTCGCTTGCCGTCATAGCGGTCGGAACCCGAAGGTTGACCGTCCGATCGGTCAATTCGCTGACGGTTTGAACCTTGATGAGCGTCGTGCCCACCACGGCGGCCAACAGGATGCAAAGTATGCTGAATCCAAAAATCAAGCGTCCACGAATATTCAATTGCAAAAAAGACATTAGCGAATTCCCCCAGTGATTCGGCAATTGCCCCTTCGCAGCAGGCTAGCCGCTAACCTTTGAGGACCATTAAAATCGGATAAAATCGGAACAACGAGCGGCCCCGTATTTTTACGGGGTTTGCTTTACAGGCGCCGGGACGAGCGACCAGCCCACTCTTCTGATTTGCCCGACGGGCTGATTTCGCGATCGTCACGGACGTAGAGGCGGGATGCGTTGGACGCGGATGGCGCTCTTGACGAATGGCGCTGACGCGGACGGCGAAGTCGTGTGGTCCTGATGCCCCGACGCTGGCATCAAGTTGGCGGGACGCAATTGCCGCGTAACGACGGTGGCAAGAAAGCCCGGTCACCGGGGAGAGCGCGAAATAAGCCGCAGACCATTGCGCGGGGAATGCCGGGCGATCCGGCGTGACCGTGGTGACTAACGCGCGTGCTTTCTACCACCGCACACGCGGACGCGCCGAGCGTCCGGCATTCCCTGCGCCCTCTGTTCTCAAGAGGGCAACGTTCATGCATAGCCCGGGCGCTATTTGCGCCGCGCGAATGTGGACGCGTGTCAACGTCATTGCGAGCGGAAGCGAAGCAATCCATTTCGACGCGCAAAGAAACAATGGATTGCTTCGTCGCTTCGCTCCTCACAATGACGGTCCTTGTCTCTTCGAAATTCGAACCGCGACGGGCGCGTCACGGCCCCGAGCGCTAGAATCCGAAGAACTTTTCCCGCAAGGCGTCTTCGTACTTCGCCTTGGCATCTTTCACCCTGCTGCGGATGTCGTCCTCTTCGAAATGCGCCGCTTCCCAGGCGTCGACCTTGGCCACATCGTGATTGACGGAAGCCAACGCCTCCTCCTTGCGAATGGCGGAGATCCAGGCCTCCACCGCGTCCCTGTAGGTGGCCTGCAGCTCGTCGAGTTCCGGATGCTCACCGCTCATGTCGAACCCTCTACCGGTGTATTTCGCCAGTTCCGGCGTTTATAGAGAGGGCGAATGAACAAACGACGACATCGCGCGTCGCAAGCTGCTTTTGTCCTCGCTGCCGGCCTATGGAGCTCATGGTGAACCAAGACGCTAAATCCCGGCTGTCCCGGCTTCGCGAGATTCCGCGCGCGGTGTGGGCGCTCGGCTTCGTCTCGCTCTTGATGGACACTTCCTCCGAGATCATTCATGCCTTGCTGCCGGTCTATCTCGTCACTGCGCTCGGCGCGTCGATGGTGACGGTCGGCTTCATCGAAGGCATCGCCGAAGCCACCGCCTCGATCACCAAGGTGTTTTCCGGCGCGATCTCGGACTGGCTGGGCAAGCGTAAATTGTTGGCCGTCATCGGCTATGGATTGGCGGCATTGACAAAACCGATCTTCCCGTTGGCGCCGTCGGTGGGCTGGCTGTTCGCCGCGCGCTTCATCGATCGCATCGGCAAGGGCATAAGGGGCGCACCGCGCGATGCGTTGATTGCCGATATTACGCCGGCTCATTTGCGCGGCGCGAGTTTCGGGCTGCGGCAATCGCTGGACACCGCGGGCGCCTTCATCGGCCCGGCGCTCGCCATCGCCTTGATGTGGCTGACGGCGAATAATTTTCGCGCCGTGTTCTGGTTTGCGGTTATTCCCGGGGTTCTCTGCGTGGCGCTGCTGTTGTTCGGGATAGAGGAGCCCGAGCGCCCCGCCGGACTTCGCAAGGTGCGCTCGCCGCTGAGCGTCGTTGAGCTGAAGCGGCTTGGCGTGGCGTACTGGTTTGTCGTCGGCATTGCGGTGGTGTTCTCGCTGGCGCGGTTCAGCGAGGCTTTCCTGATCCTCCGCGCCCAGGCGGTCGGCCTGCCGGTGATGTTGGTGCCGCTGGTTCTGGTGCTGATGAACGTCGTCTATTCGATGGCGGCCTATCCAGCCGGCGTATTGTCGGATCGCGTCAATCGCATCGCGCTTCTCGGCATCGGCTTCGGCTTGCTGGTGGCGGCCGACCTGGTGCTCGCCTTCACCAACGGTCTTGCCGGCGTTGCCGTCGGGGTCGCCCTGTGGGGATTGCACATGGGGTTCACGCAAGGGCTGCTGGCCACGCTGGTGGCGGACACCGCCCCGCCGGAATTGCGCGGCACGGCCTTTGGCATGTTCAACCTGCTCGGCGGACTTTCGCTGATGGTCGCCAGCGTGCTCGCCGGAGAATTATGGGAGCGCATCGGGCCGCAGGGCACATTCCTCGCCGGCGCGGTGTTGACGGTGCTTGCCCTTGCCGGACTGGCGGCGGCCCGCCGGATCGCGCCCGAAGTCGGCGAAAGCCACAAATCCGATTAGGGGGAAGCCCTACCGATCTTCCTGCTCAGAGGCTGATTGACGGTGCCGTCAACGAAAATGAAAACGATGGGACCGTCATTGCGAGGAGCGAAGCGACGAAGCAATCCACTCTTCAACATGCAAAGGCTGGATTGCTTCGCGGAGCCCGTCATCGGGCGCGCATTCGCGCGACCCGTTGGCTCGCAATGACGGGAGACTTTCAGGACTGCCGGAAGCCCATACGGAACGCGCCCCAGTGGCGGCCGCTGACGACGATCGGAGAGGAGAGGTCCTTCATCAGGACGAAATTGCCGCCGCCCATGTCGCGCCGGTAGGTTTGCAGCAGAAACGGCTTCCTGTTCGCCGCCACCTTTTTCACCGCGCGATCGTTGAACAGCCGCCGGTTGCGGCAATTGGCGTTGTTCCAGACCGGGTCAGGCCCCTGCGGCAGGCGATAGTTCGGATTATGGGTTGGAAGATAGCCGCCCTTGGCCCACGCCACGCAAAACGCGATGCGGGGATCGATCTTTTAAATCGGATCCTGGATCGGCGGCAGGATCCGGTCGGTGAATTCGACATAGGAGGTCATGTATTGCTTGGGGTCGGTGCCGGGAATTTCGCGGTAGTTCTCGTCCATCAATTGATCGAGACGAATCTCGCCGCGCCCGATCGCGGTCTCGAAAGCCGCCGAAATCTGCTTGGCGGTATCGATCACGACGCGGATCAGCGGCGCGTCCGAGGTCTCCACCCCGCTATCGGCGATCAGTTCGATCAGGTTCTCGGAAAGGTCGAGCAGCTTGGCGACCCGGTCGTCGGCGTGCTTGAGGTCGGTCGAGGACAGATCGACGCCCTGGGCGAGATGGCCGAGTTCGTCGATCACCATGTCGCAATGGGCGAGATTGGAGTTAGCGGCCTTGGCGACCCCGTCGATCTCCTGGGTGACCGCGGTGAAGCCATCCTGAACGCGAACGATGATGCCCTGGATCTGCCCGGCGCCCTCGCCGGCGTTCTTGGCCCGCAGCGAAGCGTCGCCGCTCTCGCCGATCAGACTGCCGACCTGGCCGTCGAGATCGCGAACGGTATCGCCGATCAGATGCGTCGCCTGGCGGGTCGCCTCGGCGAGGTTCTTCACCTCGCTGGCGACGACCGCAAAGCCGCGTCCCGCGGTGCCGGCGCGCGCCGCCTCGATGGTGGCATTCAGCGCCAGCAGATTGGTCTGCTTGGCGATGGCCTCGATCGAACCCGATACCTTGGCGACCTGCGCCAGCGCGCTTCCGACCGCAGCAAGACGGTGTTCGATGCGCCCCACCGCTTCGATCAATTCGGCGATATGCTGCACCGCCGTCTCCACCACGGTGCGCGATTGCATGATTTCGCCGACCGCGGCCGAGGTCGCGGTCTGCACCGCCCGCGATGCGGTTGCAATATCGTGATTGGCCGAAACCATCGTCTCGGCGGTCTTCTGAAGATGCCCGAAACGGTCGGACTGGATCGAAACGCGGCCGGCGACTTCCTGCAGATTGCCGGCGACATCAGCCAGTTCGACGCCGAGGCCGCCGATCCGGTTCGCAAGCTGGTCGACCAGGCGTTCGCTATTGGTGGGCATGGGCGCCGCGCCTTCCGGTGTTGTTGGCTGTGCAACCGACATCGCTGCATTTCTCCGGGTCAACGAATCCGACAATTCAATCATGCTCAAAGCTTGTACGCGGTGCGGAATCCGCCCCAGTGCCGGCCATTGACGCGGACCGGCACGTCGATCTCGCGCATCATGACGGTTTTGCCGTTGCCCATGTCGCGGGCGTAGCTCTGGATCAGATAGGAGCGCAGGTTGCGTCCGGCGGCAAGGCCGGCCGGATCGTTGAATATCCGCCGGTTGCGGCTGTTGGCCGTGTTCCAGGCGACATCGCCGGGGCGTTGCGGATGGGAATAGATCTTGTTGTGCACCGGCAGGTAGCCGTTGCGGTCGATCATCACGCAGAACGCCATCCGCGGGTCCTTGGCGAGGAAGGCTTCCTGAAACGGCGGCAGCGCGCGATCCGCCCAGTTGAGGATCCGGGTGCGGTGCTGCACCGGATTGGTGCCCGGTATCTCGACATAGTCGGTGTCGAACATGTCATCCATCGAGATCGCGCCGCTGGCGACGGCGTCCTCGAAAATCCGGGTCAGCGCGGTGCCGGCCTCCATGGCGCGGGTGACGAATTCGGTGTTTTCGTCGTGGATCGACCACAATTTGTCTTCGATTTTTTCCTTGAGCTCTGCACTGGGCGCCTCGAAACCCGCCTGCACCCCCGCTTTCGATTTCTCGCCGGTGCGAATCCTGCACGTGCCGATGCCCTCCATCGTGGCATGGAGCGTTTGATTGAGCGGCAGCGCCTCGGCCTCCGGTCCGCCGATCAGGATGTTTTCCAGGGAAATCTCATAGACCGATGCGGTGATCGGGCCGCGCACGCTCTGGATTTCGATTTTGAGGTTGCATGGCAGCGGCTCCCGCTTGCGCCGGTCGCCCTGAAGGTCCTGGCCCAGCAGCACCGCGCAGCGGGCTTTCAGTTTTTGCGCGAACAGGGTAACGGCCTTGCCGGCACTGGCGACGTGCTCGCCATGGGCCTCGGCTTCCTTGGCGGCGCTGTCGATCTCGGCCGCACTGTCGCCGACCGAGACGATGAAATTCGACGCGGTGGCGGCGTTGTCGGAGATCTCGCTCGTGGTCTGGGTCTGCTCGCTGACCGCGCCGTTGACGTTTTCGAACACCGGCCGGATCGCCTCGATCGCCTGCGAGATCCGGTGCACGGCATCGACCGAGCCGGCGGCATCCTTCTGCAGCGCGTCGATCTTCCGCTTGATCTCTTCGGTGGCGTCCTGGGTCTGCACCGCGAGCGCCTTGACCTCGGAGGCGACCACCGCGAAACCGCGTCCGGCGGTGCCGGCGCGCGCCGCCTCGATCGTGGAATTGAGCGCCAGCAGCGTGGTCTGCCGGGCGATCTGCGAGATCAGGTTGACGACGTTGCCGATGGCAGCCGAGGATTCCTTGAGCCGGTCGACATTGAGGCTGGCTTCCTGCGCGGCGGCGCTGGCCTGATCGGCGAGTTTGCTGGCGTCGCGCACCTGCGAGCCGATGCCCTCCGCCGACTGGGTGAACTTGTCCGCGGCCTGCGAGAAGGTGGTCGCGGTGCCCTGCGCGGCGCTGGTGCGTCCGGTGAGGGCGTCGGTGCGCTGGCGAATGGTGGAAAGCGTCGTCGCCGTCGCCTCCGCGCCGCCGGCGACCGAACCGGCCGCGCGCTCGAGCTGACGGATCATCCCGCCGAGTTCGAGTTCGAGCAGTTCGAGGATCTGCTTGCTGGAATCGACATCCGAGTTGCCCGGAATATCGGCAACAGAATCGGGCTTTGCCGCCAGCGGCTCGACGGCCGGCGCGGGCGGTTCAGGCGGGCGTTTTCGAAACAAGGCAAACGCCATGGACGCTCTCGGCCAATGAGGGTTGGGTCGATATGCTGTCACCCCGGTGTGAAATCAGGGTTAACATTTGCCTCATTTGCAGGCAGCAGGCAGTACCAGCGTACCGAAAACGCGGGCAAATCTTTGATTTTGACGGATCGCCGGCCTATAAGGCCGCGCCTTCCATCCCAACCATCCTGGACGAATCCCGAAGGAAACCGCATGGCCGGACATTCCCAGTTCAAGAACATCATGCACCGCAAGGGCCGGCAGGATGCCCAGAAATCGAAGCTGTTCAGCAAGCTGGCGCGGGAAATCACCGTGGCGGCCAAGATGGGCCAGCCCGATCCTTCGATGAACGCACGGCTGCGCGCCGCGATCATCTCCGCCCGCCAGGAAAACATGTCGAAGGACTCGATCGAGCGCGCGGTGAAGAAAGCGAGCGGCGGCGAGAGCGAGAATTACGACGAGATTCGGTACGAGGGGTATGGTCCGGGCGGGGTCGCCGTGATCGTCGAGGCGCTGACCGACAACCGCAACCGCGCCGCGTCCGACATCCGCTCCTACTTCACCAAGTCGGGCGGCAATCTCGGCGAAACCGGCTCGGTTGCGTTCATGTTCGATCGCACCGGCATCATCGAATATGACGCCAAGGTGGCATCCGACGATGCGATGCTGGACGCGGCGATCGAGGCCGGCGCCGACGACGTGTCGTCGAGCGAAAATGGCCACGAGATCTACGCCTCGCCGGAGACCTTTCGCGAAGTCGCCAAGGCATTGGAGGCGAAATTCGGCGAGGCGCGCAAGGCGCAGCTGACCTGGAAACCGCAGAACACGGTGCCGGTGGACGACGAGATCGGCGAGAAGTTGTTGAAGCTGATCGATCTTTTGAACGAGCATGACGACGTGCAGAACGTCTATGCCAATTTCGAGGTCTCGGACGCGTTGATGGCGAAGGTGGGCGGGTGAATAGTCCCGCGGCGTCAATTCATGCTCTGCTGTCGTCGCCCGGCCTGACCGGGCGATCCAGTATTCCCGGGCAGTTGCGGCCGAATCGAGAAGTCTCGGCGTATTGGATCACCTGCTTTCGCGGGTGATGAAAGCCGGTATCTATTTCGTATGCCCGGCTCTGGCGGTATCAATACCCCATGACCCCACCGCCGATTCGCCACCCCGTCCGCATCCTTGGCATCGATCCGGGCTTGCGCCGCACCGGTTGGGGCGTGATCGAGGTCGAGGGCAACCGTCTGAGCTATGTCGGTTGCGGCTCGGTGGAACCCCCGGAAGGCCTGCCGCTGGCAAGCCGCCTGCTGGCGATCCATGAGGGGCTGGCCGCCGTGCTCGGCGACTTCCGTCCCGCTGAAGCCGCCGTCGAACAGACCTTCGTCAACAAGGACGGCGTCGCCACTTTAAAGCTCGGACAGGCGCGGGGGGTTGCGATGCTGGCCCCGGCGATGTTCGGGATATCGGTCGCGGAATACGCCCCGAATCAGGTGAAGAAGACCGTGGTCGGCGCTGGCCATGCCGACAAGAACCAGATTCTGGTGATGCTGAAGATCCTGCTGCCGAAGGCCGAGCCCAAATCCGCCGACGCCGCGGACGCGCTCGCGATCGCCATCACGCACGCGCATCACCGCCAGAGCGCGAACCTCCGGCTGAGGGTGGTGGAGGTCTAATGGACGCCGGCGCGCGCGGAACCCCCACCCCCAACCCCTCCCCGCATGGGGGAGGGGAGTCCGTGCACCGTGGACTTTTGAAATGATCGGCAAACTCAAGGGCCTGATCAATTCCTACGGCGAGGACTATGTCATCCTCGACGTCGGCGGCGTCGGCTATCAGGTGCATTGCTCCAGCCGCACGCTGCAGGCGCTGCCGTCGCCCGGCGAGGCTGCGGTGCTCTCGATCGAAACCTATGTCCGCGAAGATCAGATCAAGCTGTTCGGCTTTCGCAGCGATACCGAACGTGAATGGTTTCGGCTGCTGCAAACGGTGCAGGGGGTCGGCGCCAAGGTCGCCCTGGCGGTACTGAGCACCCTGCCGCCATCCGATCTTGCGAACGCGATTGCGTTGCGCGACAAGGCCGCGGTGACGCGCACGCCCGGCGTCGGTCCGAAGGTGGCCGAGCGCATCGTCACCGAACTGAAGGACAAGGCGCCGCACTTTGCCAACGTCGATCCGGCGCTGGTGCATCTGTCAGGCGCGATCGACAATGACCGCGCGCCGCGCCCGGTCACCGATGCGATCTCGGCACTGGTCAATCTCGGTTACGGCCAGCCGCAGGCGGCGGCCGCGATCGCCGGCGCCTCGCGCATCGCCGGTGAAAACGCCGAGACCGCGCAGCTGATCCGGCTCGGGCTGAAGGAGTTGGCGAGATGAGCACGCCCTCCCGCATCGTGACACCCGAGCGCCGCACCGACGATGTCGGCGACACCGCGCTGCGCCCGCAACTGTTGTCCGAATTCGTCGGCCAGGCGCAGGCGCGCGCCAACCTCTCGATCTTCATCGAGGCCGCGCGCAAGCGCGGCGAGGCGCTCGATCATGTGCTGTTCGTCGGTCCCCCCGGCCTCGGCAAGACCACGCTGGCGCAGATCGTCGCGCGCGAACTCGGCGTTGGCTTCCGCGCCACCTCCGGCCCCGTGATCGCCAAGGCCGGCGATCTCGCGGCCCTTCTGACCAACCTCGAAGAGCGCGACGTGCTGTTCATCGACGAAATCCACCGTCTCAGCCCCGCGGTGGAGGAAGTGCTGTATCCTGCGATGGAGGATTTTCAGCTCGACCTCATCATCGGCGAAGGACCGGCGGCGCGCTCGGTCAAGATCGAGCTGGCGAAATTCACCCTGGTCGGCGCGACCACGCGCGCGGGCCTTCTGACCAATCCGCTGCGCGACCGTTTCGGGATTCCGGTGCGGCTGAATTTCTATACCGAGGAGGAACTGGAGAAGATCGTCACCCGCGGCGCCCGCGTGCTGCAGATCGGCATGACGCCGGATGGCGCCAACGAGATCGCCCGCCGCGCCCGTGGCACGCCGCGCATCGCAGGACGGCTGTTGCGGCGGGTGCGCGATTTTGCCTCCGCCGCGGACGCTACCTCGATCGATCGCGCGATTGCCGACCACGCGCTGAGCGCGCTGGAGGTCGATGCGGCTGGCCTCGACGCCATGGACCGGCGCTATCTCTCAACGATCGCGAAGAATTATGGCGGCGGCCCGGTCGGCGTCGAAACCATGGCGGCGGCGCTGTCGGAGCCCCGCGATGCGATCGAGGACATCATCGAGCCTTACCTGATCCAGTGCGGCTACCTGCAGCGCACCCCGCGCGGCCGTCTCCTCACCTCGCATGCCTTTCGCCATCTCGGCCTGGCCGAGCCCGCACGCGATCCCGCGCAATTCGGATTGTTCGGCAGCGGAGGCGAGGACACGTGATGGATCGCGGTACGATCAAGGTCGTTGCGGCGTTGATATGCGATGATGCGGGCCGGGTGCTCTTGGTGCGCAAGCGCGGAACGGCGGCCTTCATGCAGCCCGGCGGCAAGCGCGACCCCGGCGAAGACGACATCGCGGCCCTGTCACGCGAGATCGCGGAGGAGCTCGGTTGTGGTGTGGTCCGTGCCTCGGTGCGGCCGCTCGGCGAGTTCGACGCCGTCGCCGCGAATGAACCCGGCTTTCGGGTGCAGGCCTGCCTGTATGGAATCGACGTGACCGGCGATATCACGCCGAGTCACGAGATCGATGAGATGATCTGGATCGATCCCGCGGCGCCTCCCGACATTCCTCTGGCGCCGCTGACCCGCGACCATGTCTTGCCGTTGGCCTCCGGAGGGAGGGTTGCGGGAAATGCCTGATGAGAGGTCGTTGCTCGACGGCGAGATCCGCGCCGGCCGCCACCATATGCGGGTTCGCGTCTACTACGAGGACACCGACTTCTCCGGCATCGTCTATCACGCCAACTACCTCCGCTTCATGGAGCGCGGCCGCACCAATCATCTGCGGTTGATGGGCGCCGAGCAGCACGCGCTGTTCGCGGAGGCACAGGCGGAAACGCCGGGTTTTGCCTTCGTGGTGCGTTCGATGCAGATCGATTTTCTCAAGCCGGCACGGATGGATGATGTGCTCGACGTCGTGACATGGCCGGTCGCGGTGAAGGGCGCCTCGATCACGCTGGCACAGGAAGTGCGGCGTGGCGCGGATGTGCTGGTCAAGGCGGAGGTGCGCGTTGCCTTCATCAGCGAGGGGCGGGCGCAGCCGATTCCGAAATCGCTCCGGCAGCTGATGAAGGCCGATTTGATCTAGTTATCGGCCGATAGGCACACGGCCATCAACTCTGCAAGGTGCGGCGGTAGACTAGCTGCCTCACCAACACCGGAGGACCCCATGTCGCGCCCGCCGCTTCCGCCGTTCACCCGCGAAACCGCCGCGCAAAAGGCCCGCATGGCGGAGGACGCCTGGAATTCGCGCGATCCCGAGCGCGTGGCGCTGGCCTATACCGAGGACAGCCGCTGGCGCAACCGCTCGGAATTTTTCCAGGGCCGCGCCGCGATCGTCACCTTTCTCGCCCGCAAATGGGCGAGGGAACTCGACTATCGCCTGATCAAGGATCTCTGGGCGTTCGATCAGAATCATATTGCCGTGCGCTTTCAATACGAATGGCGCGACGATGCCGGGCAATGGCACCGCTCCTACGGCAACGAGCAGTGGGAGTTCGACGAAAACGGCCTGATGCGCCGGCGTGAAGCCAGCATCAACGATATCGCGATTGCGGAGAAAGACCGCCGCTTTCACTGGCCCGCGCCCGGTCCGCGGCCGGCGGACGTGCCTGGGCTGGGCGAAAGCCCGTTTTGAAGGCGCCCACCCTGAGCTGTCGCTAGGATTTCTGCATCGTAGCTAGAATGCCACGCCGATGCGAATACCGCGTCGCCAGACGACGCGGCTCTTCTTTTTCACACCGCCATAGAGGAATTCGAAACGGTCCGGCAATGCCCCCAGGCCGTAGATGTCGAGACACGCGCCGCGGGCGGAGTAGTCGATGACCTTGCAGGTCAAGACCGGCAGCTTCGGGCCGACAACGATACGGCCCGTGGTGGACATCAGTCCCGACGGCTTAACTCTCTTGTACAATCGCGGATGCGTCATCGGTTGGCTCTTGGCTGGAGAGCGTGACGATGGAATTTGCCGCGAAAGTTTTGACGATTTGGCACAATGCCGGGAAAAAAACTGAAGAAAGCTTGTGAAAAAAACAAAGCATTAAGCATGAAGAGGGTGAAAACGTATCGTCCCGGCCGGGCGGGGGCGGGACGCCGCCGCGCGGCGCCCCGCCGTCAGGTGCGGGTCACGCCGCCGCCTTGTGGCGCGCGAGTTCGGCCTTGTACAGCTCAAATTCCTCGGCAGTCGCGCGGGCGATGCTCGGTCGGGTGCGCAGGCGCTCGTAATAGGCCTTCACCGTCGGCCACCTCGCCAGTTCGATCGGCGGCGTCGCCATGGTCCAGTTGATGACGGTGACGAGATAGGCATCCGCGACGCTGAAATGGCCGAGCAGGAATTCGCGGCCCTTGAGATAGTTCTCGAGATGGTCGAGCCGCGAAAGGCCCTTGCCGAGGATGTAGGCCTTCACCTCCGGCGGCGCTTTCTTGTCGAGCACCGGCACGAACAGTCCCTTGTGCAATTCGGTGCCGATGAAGCAGAGCCATTGATGCAGCCGGCTGCGCTCCATGCCGGGTCCGGTGGAGATGCCGGCCTGCGGAAACCGATCGGCGACATATTGCAAAATGGCCGCGTTCTCGGTCAGCACCAGCCCGTCGTCGGTGCGCAGCGTTGGCACCAGTCCAAGCGGGTTCACGATGCGAAAATCCGAGCCGTCGCTCTGCACCACCTTGGTTTTCGGATCGACCTCGAGATAGTTGGCCTCGGCGCCAGCCTCATACAATGCGATCCTCGTCGCCAGCGAGCAGGCGAGTGGCGAGAAATACAGGTCCATGGGTGCCTCCTTGACGGTCTGGTCCACGATTTTTGGGAGCCAGGTTGATTTTTATACTGTTTCGCATAATATAAGCCAGGTCAAGGAGTTTCTTGCGAGATGGTACAAAAAACAGGGAAGCCGCCGGCGTCGTCTCCCGATGCGTCCGCGCCCAGGCGCCGCGGCCGGCCGCGCGCCTATCAGCCCGAAGTCGCGCTCGGCAAGGCGCTCGACCTGTTTCGCAAAGACGGCTTTGCCGCGACCTCGCTCGACGACCTCAGCGCCGCTACCGGCATGAACCGGCCGAGCCTTTATGGCGCGTTCGGCGACAAGCGCGAGCTCTACATCAAGAGTTACCAGCGCTATCGCGCCGACGCCCGCGCGGCGATGCTTGACATTTTCAGGGACGAACTGCCGATCCGCAAGCGGCTGCAGCGCATTTATGCCGTCGCGCTCGATATCTATCTCTCAGGCGAGGCCGGACCGCGCGGCTGCTTCACGGTGATGACCGCGGCCTCCGAAGCGGTGGCCGATCCCGATATCCGCGCCATGGTGCTGGAAGGGTTTTCCGAACTCGACAAGGCCTTTGCGGCCTGTTTTCGCCTGGCCCGGGAAAACGGCGAATTGCCGGAAACCGCCGATCCCGTGGTGCTGGCGCAACTCGCATCGGCAACCATCCACACCATCGCGATCCGGGCGCGGGCGCGGGTGCCGCGCAAGGAGCTGGAGGCGACCGTGAAGGGCGCGATTGACGTGATGGTCGGGCCGCAATCCAGCCCATAGGTCACACGCGCCTGTTCAGTGCTCGTCGAATGACGACATGGTCGCAAGCCGACGCCGGCGATGCAGTGTTCACTCGGGGGCGACGCGATCCCTGGGCACGGAGAGGCGGATGGTCAGACCTTCCGGTTTCCACTCGCGTGAAATATCGCCGCGCAATTGATCCTTCACCGTCGCACGAGCGAGCATCGTGCCAAACCCCTCGCCCTCGGTTGGATGGTCGATCCGCGGTCCACCGCGCTCCTGCCACGTCAAGGCAAACTGGCCGTCGGCCTCGGCGCAATCGATCTGGACGTGGCCTGCGGGCGTGGAGAGCGCGCCATACTTGGCTGCATTGGTTGCGAATTCATGCAGCAGCAGCGCGAAAGTCGTCACCATACTGCCCGACAGCCGGAGATCGGGTCCGCTGACCGCGACTCGCGGCGCGTCGGCGTCGGTTCGGCCTTCGTAGGGCAACAGGATCGTCTGGATCAAAAGGTGCAGCGTCGTCGACTGTTCGGTCCGCCTGCCACCCTCCGACGTCACCGGCAGCGTCAAGGCGTGGGCGCGCGCCAGCGCGGCCAACCGATGCCGCACCGCCGACGAGAGTTCTTCCGGCGTGGCCGCCGAACGGGCAGAGAGGGCCACGACACCGCTGGCCAGCGCAAAGAGGTTCTTGACGCGGTGGTCCATTTCCCGAAGCAGCAGGCGCTGTTGTTGCTCTGCCTGCCTGCGGTCGGTGATGTCACGGGCGATCTTTGACGCGCCGATGATCTTGCCTTGCGGATCCTTGACCGGCGACACGGTCAGCGAGATGTCGATGCTGCTTCCATCCTTGCGTTGCCGCACCGTTTCGTAGTGATCGATGCGCTCGCCGCGGCGGATCCGGCCCAGGATGGTTGGCTCCTCGTCGTGCCGCTCGGCCGGAATGAGGATGGTAACCGGCTTGCCGATCGTCTCTTCGGCCGTGTAGCCGAACAGCCGCGTCGCACCGTAATTCCAGCTCGTGATGACGCCGTCGAGGTCCTTGGTCAGAACGGCGTCATCGGAAAACTCGACGATGGCGGCGATCTCACGATAGCGGGCTTCGCTTTCGCGAACGCGCTGTTCGGCTTGGTGGCGCTCGGTGATGTCGACCAGCGTGTTGACCGCGCCGATCAGGGTACCGGAGGCGTCGAAAAGCGGTGACGGATAGGGAATGAACCATACGCGCGTTCCATCGGGGCGCTCGGCGATGGCCTCCATGCCTCGGATTGGGCGCTTTTCCTTCAGCGCCAAAGCCATCGGGCATTGGTCGTGCGGCAAAGGCGTGCCGTCGGGCCAATACATTTTCCACGAGCCGCAGAACGCGCTCTTGCCGAGTTCCGGCCGTACCCCCCAGAGCTGCGCCGCGGCCTCATTGAAGAAGGTGATCCTACCTGCGGCATCCGTCGTATAGACCGCTACGGGCAACGACTGAAGGATCGCGTCGGAATCTCGCTCGTGGCCGGTGAGATTCAGCCGCGGATCGGGATCCAGGATGCGTTGGTCCAGCAAGCCCGATAATGAAGTTGCCGACCCCATTTGGTCAACGAGGCTGGCCATGGAACGCGCTCCGGTACGTGGATCCTATGACAAATGCGACAGAAATGGCCCCACTCACCCACCTGCCGCTGCTCGACTGAAGCCTAGCATTTAACCGGGTTCCCGCAACGAGGTTCCCCGACCAAGCGGTGATTGTCCGTTTCGGGACAACACAATGGTGTCTCCGGCATTTTCCGGACACCGCAGAGTCCGGTTCCCGACCGACAACGCCGCCACCGCCACTTCGACGGGCGCAACGAAGCGCGCCGCGAAAGCCGGCGCGACCGTCATGATGCGGCCCGCGGGTTGGGACGGCAGCTCGCCGCTAGTAGCCGCGTGCGGGATCGACGACGTTCTGCAGCGCGCCGCCGGCTTCAAAACGTTCGATCTGCTGCGCCACATACCGCGATATTTCATCGGGATCGGTGTCCGCGGCGTTATGCGGCGTCAGGACGATCTTCGGATGGGTCCAGAACGGGCTGTCGGGTGGCAGCGGCTCCACGGCGTACACATCGAGCGATGCGGCGCCGAGTGTGCCGTCGTCGAGGCAATGCAGGATGTCGGCTTCGTTCTGCAATCCGCCCCGTCCGGCGTTGATCAGGACCGGCGCCCCCATCGGACCGGCTCGGTTCAGTTTGGCGAACAGACCACGATTGAGGATGTGCCGCGTGTCCGCCGTCAACGGCAACAGGCAGACCAGGATGTCGGTCCGCTGTAGAAACGCATCGAGTTCTCGCCTGCCGTGAAAGCATTCGACGCCCTCGATCGCCTTGGGAGTGTTGCTCCAGCCCGCCACGCGAAAGCCGAGCCGTCTCAGCACATCGGCGGCGTCGGACCCGAGCGTGCCAAGGCCCATGATGCCGACCGTAACGGCGCCGGCCGGCCATTGAAATTTTGGTTGCCAGCGTTTTTCACGCTGGCTGGCGCGCAAATAGAGTTCCTGCCGGTGGTGCATCAGCACATGCAGCACGACATATTCGGTCATCCGATGGGTGAGGTCGCCGACCGCGACGCGAACCAGCGGGACTTTCGGCAAGGACCCGTCGGCCATCAGCGCATCGACGCCGGCGCCCAGATTGAAAATGACCCGCAGGTTGGGAAACGCGGCAAGCTCGCCGGGGGCCGGCTTCCAGACCGCGGCGTAATGGACATCGGCGGGATCGCCTTGGCCTTCGGGCAGCAGCCAGACCGGGCGATCGCCGCACACCTCGTCAAACCGGCGCTTCCAGCGCGCCGGCGACCAGTTTTCGGTCCCGCCGTGAATGAGCAGGGCGAGCGTGCCTTTGTCCATCGTAGTCCTGTCTTCTCGCTGGGGAAGTCGGGTGACCTTACCGGACCATGTTTCCGGCACAAAATATTTCCGTTTGGCTGTCGGCTCCGGGCATACTCACTCGTCCTTGTATCAAAACGGAACCATTGCCCATGCTTTATGCGATCCTTTGCTACCACGATGAGGACCTGGTCGGCTCCTGGACCAGGGAACAGGACGCCGAGGTCATGACCAAGCTCGCCGTCGTGCAGGACAAGCTGAAAAAACAGGGCCGGCTCGGCCCGGTCGCGCGGCTGCTGCCGACCACCGCGGCGACGACGCTGCGCAAGGACGATCCTCCGGTGGTACTCGACGGTCCCTATGCCGAGACCAAGGAACAGCTGCTCGGCTTCTACGTCGTCGAGTGCGGGAATCTCGACGAGGCGCTCGACGTCGCGCGCGATCTCGGCGCCGCCAATCCCGGCGGGGCCTACGAAATTCGCCCCGTCGGCCTCTTCAATCCCGGGGACACCCGGACGTGACCGATACCGCCTGGATCGATGCCGCGCTGACCTCGGCGCGTCCCCAGGCGGTCGGCGCGCTGCTGCGCTATTTTCGCAATCTCGATACCGCCGAGGAAGCCTTCCAGAACGCGTCCTTGCGGGCGCTGAAGAGCTGGCCGCAAAACGGCCCGCCGCGAGACCCTGCGGCGTGGCTGATCATGGTCGGGCGCAACGTCGCCATCGACGAGGTACGCCGCACGCGCAGGCAGGAGGCGTTGCCTGAGGACGAGGCGATCTCCGATCTCGGCGATGCCGAGGACGCGCTGGCCGAACGGCTGGATGGCTCGCATTACCGCGACGATATCCTGCGGCTGCTGTTCATCTGCTGCCATCCGGATCTGCCGGCGACGCAGCAGATCGCGCTGGCGCTGCGGGTCGTGTCGGGCCTGACGGTGAGGCAGATCGCGCGCGCGTTCCTGGTTTCCGAGGCCGCGATGGAGCAGCGCATCACCCGCGCCAAGGCGCGCGTCGCCGCCGCCGGCGTGCCGTTCGAAACGCCCGGGGCGGTCGAGCGCTCTGAGCGGCTGGCCGCGGTCGCCGCCATGATCTACCTGATTTTCAACGAGGGTTATTCCGCCAGCGGCGAAACCTCGGAAATTCGCAAGCCCCTGTGCGAGGAAGCGATACGTCTGGCGCGGCTGCTGCTGCGGCTGTTCCAGAGCGAGCCGGAGATCATGGGCCTGACCGCGCTGCTCTTGCTGCAGCATGCCCGGGCCGCGGCGCGGTTCGATGCCGCCGGCGAACTGGTGCTGCTCGACGATCAGGATCGTACGCTCTGGAATCAGAAGATGATCGCCGAAGGCCTGGCGCTGATCGACAAGGCGATGCGCCATCACAGCAGCGGGCCCTATCAGGTTCAGGCGGCGATCGCGGCCCTGCACGCCCGCGCCGCAACGCCCGAAGACACCGACTGGGCCCAGATCGATCTGCTCTACGGCACGCTGGAAATCATGCAGCCGTCACCGGTGGTCACACTCAACCGTGCGGTGGCGGTGTCCAAGGTCCGCGGCGCCGAGGCGGCGCTGGAAATGATTGAGCCCCTGGGCGAGCGGCTTTCCAATTATTTCCATTTTTTTGGCGTGCGCGGCGCGTTCCTGATGCAGCTTGGCCGCAACGAAGAGGCCCGCGTGGCGTTCGACCGCGCCATCGCGCTCGCCAATACCTCGGCGGAGGCCGCCCATATCCGGATGCATCTCGATCGGCTGATCCGCGACAGCCAGCCGCGGGGGACGCAGGCCTCAAAAAAATAATTCGCCACCTGTCGATTCGCGCGCGTCTCGTTCGTCTTTAGGTCATGCACGACGGCCTTTCGGGAAGGAGACCAGAGATGAACATGCCGACCGTTCAAACCGGCGACGAACTCATGCCGACAATTTGCGAGACCGCGCCGGTCTCCGGACCGGCGCGCTGGCTGGGCCGCGTTCTCAGCGGCGTCGTCATTCTGTTCATGCTGTTCGACGGCGCCATCAAGCTGGTGCCGTGGCCGATTGTCACCGAAACGATGGACCGGATCGGCTATGGCTCAAGCGAAAGTCTGGCGCGAAGCCTGGGCGCTATCAGCCTGGTTTGCACCGTGCTCTATGCGATCCCGCCGACCTCGTTCGTTGGCGCAATCCTGCTGACCGGCTATCTCGGCGGGGCGATGGCATCGCATGTGCGGATCGGCAGTCCGCTGTTCAGCCACGTCCTGTTTGGCTTCTATCTCGGCTTGATGGTATGGGGCGGGCTCTGGCTGCGCGATCGCAAGCTGCGCGCATTGATGCCGCTGCGGAGCTAATTCACCTCGTCGATTATTACAGATAGGAGCATATCGTGCTGGAGATCATTGCCATCGTCGCCGTCGTGCTTGCGGCCGCCATCGCCGTCATACTCGTCCTCGCCGCGGCCAAGCCGGATACGTTCAGCGTCCGGCGTGCAGCCATGGTCAATGCGCCGCCGGACAAAATCTTCTCCCTGATCAACGATTTCCATCGCTGGGGAAGCTGGTCGCCCTGGGAGAACAGGGATCCCGCGATGAAGCGCACCTACAGCGGTGCCGAGAGCGGCAAGGGCGCCGTCTATGCCTGGGACGGCAACAAGAATGTCGGCTCCGGCCGGATGGAAATTCTCGATGCCTCATCTCCGTCAAAAATCGTCATCAAGCTCGACTTCTTCAAACCGTTCGAGGCCCACAACACCGCCGAGTTCACGATGCAGCCGCAGGGCGGCGCCACCGACGTGATCTGGGTCATGCACGGCCCTGCGCCCTTCATGTCCAAGGTGATGCAGGTGTTCATGAACATGGACAGCATGATCGGCAAGGATTTTGAAATCGGTCTGGCCAATCTCAAAACGCTCGCCGAGAAATAACCGGAGTTAGTAACGTCCATCAGCCCAGGAGAAAGCGATGCAGGTCAATCCCTACCTGTTCTACGACGGCAATTGCGAAGCGGCGTTCAAGTTCTACGAGAAGGTGCTCGGCGCCAAGATCGAGGTGCTGCTGAGAAATGAAGAGGCTCCGGAAGAGATGCCAACGCCGCCGGAGCGCAAGAAGAAAATCATGCACGCCCGGATTTCGATCGACGGCGAGGTGCTGATGGCGTCCGACGCGCCTCCCGAACACTTTCACAAGCCGCAGGGGTTTTCGGTCTCGCTGACGGTCAAGGACCCCGCGGACGCCGAACGCAAGTTCAAGGCCCTGTCCGAGGGCGGCAGCGTCAACATGCCGTTCGGCAAGACGTTTTTCTCCAAGGGGTTCGGCATGTGCGCCGATCAGTTCGGCATTCCCTGGATGGTCAACTGCCCGCCGGAGGGGTGATCGCGCTAGCGGCAGGTTGGATAGATCGCCGCGAGTTCGCGCCCGCGCAGCAGTAGCAGCCGCGAGGTCAATCCGCCGCGGCGGCGAATCCAGCCCCGGACGGGGGCGGGATAGGCCCGCAGCACGAGTGCGGAAGCCTCCGGCTCGGCATACTGGCGGCCGCGCCGGTCGATCGACCGCGCGGCATGAAATCCCAGCACCGCCCGGCGCGTCACGCAGATGCGATCGTTCGGTACCATGCTCAGCACCAGCGTGCAGGCCGAAAGGCACGGACCGTCGATCGCGACGCGTTCGCCCGAGGCGCGTACGCGCTCGAACAGGTCGAGAAACGGGCCGACCTGCCCGCCCGGGCTGGCGAGGATGCGCACCTCGGCCCTCGCCGGCGAGGCCGTGAGAGCGCTCGCGACAGCGGCAAGAAGGATAACTTTCAGGATCGCCGTTCGCATCATGGGGTCGTCTTCGGGCACTTTCGAGCGGACCAGATTATCAACGGCAAGCCAGACGGCAAGGTTCCGTCACTCTTCCGCGCCGGAGACGCCTGCTTCCTTGAAGGTCGCCATCCCGGCGTGACAGGCGAGCGCGGCGCGTAAAAGGAGGATGGCAACGCCCGCACCGGAAGCCTCGCCGAGCCGCATGTTAAGATCGAGCAGCGGTTCGAGACCCAGTTCGTCAAGCAATGCACGATGACCTGATTCGGCGGAAACGTGCCCGGCGCGGCAATGCTTCAGGATGCCCGCATCAAGCTGCGCCAGCGGGACGATCGCCGCGGTCGCGACAAATCCGTCCAGCAGCACGGGAATCCGATGACGGCGCGCTGCGAGGACCGCGCCTGCGATACCGGCGAGTTCGCGCCCGCCCAGCGCCGCGGCCACTTTGAGCGGGTCGCCCATGATGGCGCGATGATGCTCGAGCGCGGCATCGATCGCCGCGCGCTTGCGCGCCAGTCCGGCATCATCGACCCCGGTGCCGCGGCCGGCCCAGCGCGCGGCGCCGCCGCCGAGCAGCGCCGCGCACAGCATCGCCGCCGTGGTGGTATTGGCGATGCCCATCTCGCCGACCGCCAGCAGATCGCAATCGGGCGGCACGGTTCGGTATCCGATATCGATGGCGTTCAAGAACTCGTCGTCGTCCATCGCCGCCGCAACCGTGAAGTCGCGGGTTGGACGGTCAAGCTCGATCGGCACCACGCGCAGGTCGGCGCCCGCCTGCCGCGCGATCTGGTTGATCGCAGCACCCCCGCCGGCAAAGTTCGCCACCATCTGCAGGGTGACCGCCTGTGGGTAAGCCGAGACACCGCGTTCGGCAACGCCATGATTGCCGGCAAAGACCGCGATCATGACGCGATCGAGCCGGGGGATCTCGCGCCGCTGCCAGTGCGCGAGCCATATCGCCAGGTCTTCGAGGCGACCGAGGCTTCCCGGCGGTTTTGTCAGGATCTGCTGTCGCTGGGCGGCGGCTTCGGCCGCGCGTGCATCGCCGCCGGGCAGGTCGCGACAGAAGGCGCGTATATCGTCTAGACTGTCGAACTGCATGCGATTCCCTCGTCGAAGCCTCCCCGCGAATCTGCGAATGCCGAGATTCCCTATCATGCCGGCTCTCTATCATGAATGACTGGCTCGACGATCTTCGGACCGCGGTTGCCTTCCTGACCCGGCTGCCGATGCCGCATCCGCAAGGCGCCATGCCCGAAAATTTCGTCCGGGCGCACCGGGCGTTTCCGCTGGTCGGTGCGGCCATCGGCGGCGCGGTGGGCCTGCTCTGCCTCGCCTTGCGGGCGATCGGTCTGCCCGATCTTGCCGCGGCGGCGCTGGCGCTGGGCGCAAGCGCGCTCCTGACCGGCGCGCTGCACGAGGATGGCCTTGCCGATGTCGCCGACGGTTTCGGCGGCGGCCGCGATGTCGCGGCAAAGCTGGAGATCATGCGCGACAGCCGGCTTGGGACCTATGGCGCGCTGATCCTGATGGTCAGCTTCGTCGCCAAACTCTCGGCCCTGGCGGCGTTGCCGGATGGATATGTCGTGCAAAGTCTGATCGCGGCGCATGCGCTGGCGCGCGGCGTATTGCCGTTCATGGCGATGAGCCTTGACTACGCGCGCAAGGATGGATTGGCCGCCAATGCCGGCCGGCCGGATTCGACGACGGCTTTGACCGCGGGAGCGATGGCGGTTCTCATTGCCCTCGCAGCGTTGCCCTGGCGTGACGCCCTGGGCGCGGCGCTGGTCGCCGCCGCCAGCGCGATCGGCATGGCGTGGCTTGCCCGGCGCCAGATCGGTGGCCAGACCGGCGATGTGCTTGGCGGCGCCGAGCAACTCGGCGAGACCGCGATCCTGCTGTTGCTCGCCGCGCGATTTGCCTAGTCTTGCGCATGGGCACCGAGACAAAACTCTGGCTGATCCGTCATGCCCCGGTCGACGGCCCGCGTGGCGTCATCCATGGTCCGGATGCGCCGGCGGATGTCAGCGATGCGGCGGCCTTTGCGGCGCTCAAGGCGAGATTGCCGGCGACGGCTCACGTGGTTTGCAGCCCGGCCCGGCGCACCTGCGACACCGCTGCCGCGCTGGGGCTCGATGCGGTCAGGCACAACGCCTTTCGCGAACAGGATTTCGGCGCATGGACGGGACGGCGGCATAACGATCTTGTCGTCGAGCTTGGCGATGCCTACCGGGATTTCTGGCAGTCGCCGGCGAGCAACCGTCCGCCGGGCGGGGAAAGTTTTGTCGATCAGATCGGCCGCACGGTCGATGGCCTTGCGGCACTGCCGCCAGGCGAAGCTGTCCTGGTCGTGCATTCCGGCACCGTCCGCGCGGTGCTTGCAGTCGCGCTCGAGCTTTCGCCCGATGCGGCGCTGCGCTTTGTGATCGATCCGCTGTCGCTGACAAGGATCGATCGGCTCGACAATGGCTGGCGCGTTGTCGCGGTCAATCTTCGCTGATCGGCCTATCCGTTTCGCCGCGCGCCGCGCAGCGTCGGCAGTCCGATGCCGGCGGCGTCGAAGCCGCCGTCGACGGCGAGAATCTGCCCGGTGATGTAGCTGGCGCGATCGCTGCACAGGAAGAACACGGCTTCCGCCAGTTCCTCCTCGAGGCCGTAACGGTTGAGCGGGATCGCGTCGTGATAGTCGGCGCGGATCTCCGGGGTGTGGACGGCTTTCGCCATCGCGGTCTCGACCGGGCCGGGCGCCACGGCGTTGACGCGGATGCCGAGCGAGGCCAGTTCGACTGCGAGCTGTTTGGTCAGATGCGCGAGCCCGGCCTTGCTGGTGCCGTAGGCCGAGCGCAGGGTCGAGGCGCGTACCGCGGAAATCGACGTGATGTTGACGATCGCGCCGCCGCCATGCTCACGCATCAGCGGCACGGCCGTCTTGGTGCACAGGAACGGCCCGGTGAGGTTGACCTCCAGCACCCGGCGCCAGTCGGCGTCGGATGTTTCCAACAGCGGCGCGAACACCGCAATGCCGGCATTATTGACAAGCGCGTCGAGCCGGCCGAATCGCCGCTCGATTTCGCCGAACGCGCGCGCCACCGCCTTCGCATCGGAGACGTCGCAATGCAGGCAGAGGGTATGATCGGGCGCCGCCAGCGCTTCGACGCTCTTCTCCAGCAGTTCGCCCTCGATGTCGAGCAGCGCCACGCGCCAACCCTCGGCGAGGAAACGCTTTGCCGCCGCAAGCCCGATGCCGCGCGCGGCGCCCGTCACCAAGGCGGTTTTTTTCGGGGCAGGGGTCATATTTGGTCCATCGTTTCTCGAATGTCGCCTGGTCTCTAGCACGGAAGGCGGTCGTCTGCTTTCCTAGCCGGACACCCCGGCAATACAAAGGATCGAATGCGATGAAGGTCCATGATCCCGACGACATGCCACTGGAGCATTGGCGGGCGGGCGTGCAAACCCGGATGCTGGTCTCGGCCCGCAACGGCGCAGTGCAATTGTGCGTGTTCGAACAATGGGTCGCGCCGGGGAACGGCGCACCGATCCATTCCCATCCCGTCGAGGAGGTGTTGACGGTGCGCGAAGGCGAAGCCGAAATGTGGATCGATCAGGAGCGCCTGATCGTGACAGCCGGGCAGTCGTTGATCGTGCCGGCGGGACACAAGCACGGCTTCCGCAATTCCGGCAAATGTCACGCTGCATCTTCACGCGGTGCTGGCATCGCCGGTCTTCAAGTCGACGCCGGAAGGTGCGACGGAACCGGTGCGTAGGTGGGGTTCTACTTGATCGGAGAGGACGAATGACTATGCCCGGTCGCGACAAGGCCGATATCATCCGCGGCATCTTTGCCGCCTACCTGTCGAACGACCGCAACGCGGTCGAAAACGCGCTTGCCGACGATTTCCGGTTCACCAGCCCGTATGACGACCGGATCGACAAGGCGACCTATTTCGAGCGCTGTTGGCGCAACACGGACTGGATCGAGCGCCACGAGCTTGAAAAGATCCTGGTCCAGGGCGACGAGGCCTTTGTGACCTACAACTGCGTGGCCAGGGGCGGGAAGAGCTTTCGCAATACCGAGGTCTTCGTTTTCGCGGGGAACAAGGTCAGAAGCATCGACGTCTATTTCGGTGCCACCTATCAGGACGGCGCCTTCGTCAGACAACCCGAAAACTGAACCGAGGCCGGCATGTCGCTTACCCTGCATTTCCATCCGCTGGCATCATACTGCCACAAGGCGCTGATCGCGCTCTACGAGAACGACACGCCGTTCACGCCCAACATGGTCAATCTCGGTGACGAGCAGGAGCGCGCGGCGCTGTTGAAGCTGTGGCCGATCGGCAAGTTTCCCGTGCTGCGCGATGATGCGGCGGATCGCACCATCCCGGAATCCAGCATCATCATCGAATATCTCGACAACCACTATCCGGGCCGTACCCGATTCATCCCGCTGGACGAGAAGCAGGCGTTGCAGACGCGGCTGCGTGACCGCTTCTATGATCTCTATGTGCATGAGCCGATGCAGAAGATCGTCGGCGATCGAATGCGTCCTCAGGGCAGCAAGGATCCGCACGGCGTCGAGGAAGCGCGGGCACGGCTGCGGACCTGTTATGGCCTGATCGACCGGGAGATGGCGAGGCGGATTTGGGCGATGGGGGACAACTTTGGTCTCGCCGATTGCGCCGCCGCGCCGGCATTGTTCTATGCCAACGAAGTGTTGCCGTTCGAGGGGCACGCGAATCTCGCGGCCTATTTCGGTCGCCTGAAGGGTAGACCGTCCCATGCGCGCGTCCTAAAGGAGGCGGAGCCATATTTTGCAATGTTCCCGAGAGAGGGTTGATGTCGATGACCAGCGCGGACGGCCTTTCGAAGACGCTCAACGGCGTGCGCGAGATCATGACCGGCCATGTCGAAAGCGGTGATATGCCGGGCCTGGTGACGCTGGTCAGCCGGCGTGGCGAGATCCATGTCGATGCGATCGGCCGCCTTGCATTCGAGGGTCCGCCAATGACGCGCGACAGCATTTTCCGCATCACCTCGATGACCAAGCCGGTCACCGCGGCTGCCGCGATGATCCTGGTCGAGCAAGGCAAATTGCGGCTCGACGAGCCCGTCGACCGGTGGTTGCCGGAACTGGCAAATCGCAAGGTGTTGCTGGCGATCGATGCGCTGGTCCATCAAACGGTGCCGGCGCGACGCGCGATCACGCTTCGCGATCTGCTGACCTTTCGCTGCGGCTACGGCATGATCCCGGTGTTTCCGGATCGCTATCCGATCCAGAAGGCGATTGCCGAGGCAGGGTTCGCGCCGGGGCCGGTATTTCCGTCGTTTCCGCCGGATGAGCTGATGCGGCGCTACGGCAGCCTGCCTTTGATCTACCAGCCGGGCGAACGCTGGCTCTACAACAGCGGAACAGAAATCCTCGGCGTCCTGATCGCCCGGGTGGCCGGTGTGACATTCGGGGAGTTCCTGCGCGATCGCATCTTTGCCCCGTTGGGAATGAAGGATACCGCGTTCCATGTCCCCGCCGACAAGCAACATCGGTTCGCGACCTGCTATGCCCGCGATCCCGCGACACAAAAGCTGAAGGTTTTCGACTTTCCGGTGACCGGCAAATTCTCCAGCCCGCCGGTCTTCGAAAACGGCAGCGCGGGGCTGGTCTCGACCGCGGACGATTTCAATGCCTTCGCGCAGATGCTGCTGAACGGCGGCCATCTCGGCAACGAACGCATCCTGTCGCCGACTTCGGTGGAGCAGATGACGACGGACCAGATTTCATCCGAGAACAAACAGGAATCCCAGTTGTTCCTGGGCGATGTCAGAAGCTGGGGTTTCGGAATGTCCGTCTTCAAGGGACGCGACGACCCCGAGGCCAAGTCCGGCCGGTTCGGCTGGGACGGCGGCTATGGCACGTCCTGGTATTCCGACCCCGGCAAGCAGCTGACCGGCATTCTGCTGACGCAGCGGATGATGGATTCGCCGCAGCCGCCGCGCGTATTTACGGATTTCTGGACTTCGCTCAATCAGGCCATCGGCGATTGAGCCGCCGCAGTTCTGGCCGCCGGTCGCAACTGCGGGCGGCAGGCGGGGGATCAACGCGATGGCCCGGCCAGGGGCCGCAATTACCTGTGAAATAATTCAGCCTGACATGTCGGTGTGGCAAACCCCCGATCGTCTTTTCTGAGAGCGGCGGCTCGGCCGGGGCCTGTCGACGGAACAAGGACGGAGAGTTTTGATGCAATTCATGCTGTTGATGATTCCCAGGGGTTACGAGACCGCAGCCCCCGACGCGATGCCGTCCGCCGAGGCGGTCGCCGCGATGATGAAATACAACGAGGCGCTGAAGGCGGCCGGCGTACTGATCACGCTGGACGGGCTGCACCCGCCCTCGACGGGCGCCCGGGTTTCGTTCGAGGGCGGCAAGCCGGTCGTGACCGACGGTCCCTTCGCCGAGTCGAAGGAAGTGCTGGGCGGCTACTGGATGATCGATGTCAAGTCGCGGGACGAGGCGATCGCCTGGGCCAAGCGTTGCCCGGCCTCCAGCAACGAGATCATCGAAATCCGCCAGGTGCAGGAGATGTCGGACTTCCCCGCCGACGTCCAGGAGGCCGCGGCGGGGTTTGCCGAGCTGCAGCGCGGCTCGGCGGCGCGCTGACTTAAAGCCTTTTTCCCGACCCACGAACTGCAAACGATAGGAAATTCGATGAGCACGAACGACACCTTCCTCGCTGTCTTCCTTGGCGGCATGAACTCCCCCAAAATGGTTGAGTGGAACGCACTTCCGGAAGCAGAGCGGAACGCCAGGCAGCAACAGGGCATCGCGGCCTGGAAGGCGTGGGCCGAAAAGCACCACGCTGCAATTGTCGAAATGGGCGGGCCACTCGGAAAGACCAAGAAAGTCGATCCGAAGGGCGTTGCCGATATCAGCAACCTGCTGTCCGCCTTTACGGTCGTTCGCGCCGCTTCGCATGAGGCCGCCGCGAAGATGTTCGAGGGCCATCCGCATTTTTCGACCTTTCCGGGCGAGGCTATCGAGATCATGCCGGTTCTTCCGATACCGGGCGGCTAGGAACGCTGTTGCCGTCCTTGGTCTCCGCTTCGGACCGTGAAAACCGGCTGGTATTGACGCCAAGGCGAGGCTAGTGACCTTTACGGCCAGCTCATGTAAAAGCCTTTCACATGAGCTGGCGCAAGGAACAGGGCCGCGCCGAGCGCGGCTACCACCACGGCAATCTGAAAGAGGCGCTGCTGCAGGCAGCGCTCGGGCTAATTGCGGAAAAAGGCGCGGCCGGCTTTACCTTTGCCGATGCCGCGCGCATGGCCGGCGTCAGCCCGGCGGCACCCTACCGGCATTTTCGCGACCGCGACGAACTGCTCTCAAGCATTGCCCAGCGCGGCTTCGAGCAATTCGAGGCTCTGCTGACGCAAGCCTGGGATGATGGTCGTCCGGACACCGTCACGGCGTTCGAGCGGGTCGGTAAGGCCTATCTCGCGTTCGCCCGCGCGGAGCCGGCGTTCTATTCGGCGATGTTCGAATCCGGGCTTCCCGTCGATCTTAACCCCACTTTGATGGCGGCGAGCGAGCGCGCCTTTGCTGTGATCCGGGCGGCGGCGGAGCGGCTCGCCGCGCTGGCCCCCCCGGGTACGCCGCGGCCGCCGGCACTGATGATGGCGTTGCATATCTGGTCGATGTCGCACGGCGTGGCGTCGCTGTTCGCGCGCGGCGACGCGGCGCGCCGCAAGCTGCCGATGTCGGCGGAGGATCTGCTGGAAGCGGAAGTGTTGATTTATCTGCGCGGGCTCGGCTTCCCGACCGAGCGCAGGCCCTCCGGTCAGGACCCGGCGGATAAAAAGCCGGCGGGCGCGCCGTCAGGCCCCTGGGGCACCCCAAAATAAATCCACGGGTGCCGGTTGCGCCCGGCTTGACAAAAATCCGGGATGGTTTACGTATGTAAATGTTATTTACATTCACAACGGCGTGATGCCGTCATGGAGAGGGAAATGGCCTACACCGCAGATGTCAATCGATGGCGCGGCCCCGCTGAAGAGCCCTACCGCCCGCATATGCTGGATTCACCATGGCACCCCGGCTGGATCGCCGTCACCGTGCTTGGTTTCATCATCTGGTGGCCGATCGGCCTTGCCCTTCTCTTTTTCACACTCGGGAGCAGAAAAATGGGTTGCTGGAGTCATCAAGACCGCTGGTCGAACAAGATGGAGCGGATGCAGTACAAGATGGAGCGGATGCGCAACCGCATGGAGCGCCGCGGGTTTCCTTTCGGTTCGCCGTCGAGCGGCAACCGCGCGTTCGACGAGTACCGCATGGAGACCTTGCGGCGCCTCGAAGAGGAGCAGACCGAATTTCGGGATTTCCTGGATCGCCTGCGCCACGCCAAGGACAAGGAAGAGTTCGACCAGTTCATGGCGCAGCATCGCACCCGTCCGACCCCGCCGCCCTCGGATGGTCAGCCCCAGGCCTGATGCGTCTGGCTTAGCCTCAGGGCGCAGCGCCCCTACGACCTGACGGCGATGGAGCCGCCCGTTTGCGAAAGCAGACGGGCGGCTTTTGCGTTTCCGGCCCTCGCATGGCCTATTTCGGGCGGGTTATCCCCTTGCCCGGCCGGCATTTCCGGGTGCCAAATCCCCTTTGGTAACCGGACGTTAACCATGATTAGCGTCTGGTTAGTGGGGTAAGGACGCGCGGATAGCCCTCGTTTTGACACGTTGGCAGGGGATGCAGGCCTCGGCTTTGGACGGGCCTCCCATGCGACATAACACGGCTCACGCGCAGGCGCTTACCGCCGCGCTTTTCATGCGGCCGTGGAACCGGCAGCCATAGCTCCCTAGGCCTATGGCTCCCGGAGGAATTGGGAAAATTGCGTTGAGAGGACACCGCTTATGAATCCGGCCGACGTGGCGCAGTCCGCCTTGCCGCTCCCATCCGCTGACGTTTCGCTGATCGCCTTGTTTCTGCAGGCTCACTGGATCGTGAAATCCGTCATGCTGGGCTTGCTGGCCTGCTCGGTCTGGGTCTGGGCGATCGCGATCGACAAGATTTTCCTCTATTCGCGCACCAAGCGCGCCATGGATCGCTTCGAGCAGGCGTTCTGGTCCGGTCAATCGATCGAGGAACTCTATCGCGCACTCTCGGCCAAGCCGACGCAATCGATGGCGGCCTGTTTCGTCGCCGCCATGCGCGAGTGGAAGCGCTCGTTCGAAAGCCAGGCGCGATCCTTCGCCGGCCTTCAGATGCGGATCGAAAAGGTCATGAACGTCTCCATCGCCCGGGAGATCGAACGGCTGGAACGCCGGCTCCTGGTGCTGGCGACCGTCGGCTCGGCGGGCCCGTTTGTCGGCCTGTTCGGCACGGTCTGGGGCATCATGTCGAGCTTTCAGTCGATCGCCGCCTCCAAGAATACCTCGCTGGCGGTGGTCGCCCCCGGCATCGCGGAGGCGCTATTTGCCACAGCAATCGGCCTTATCGCCGCCATTCCGGCGACTATCTTCTATAATAAGTTTACTTCCGAGGTGAACCGGCAGGCCCAGCGGCTGGAGGGGTTCGCGGACGAGTTTTCAGCCATCCTGTCACGCCAGATCGACGAGCGTGCGTGAGGGCCGTTATCGAGATAATGTGAGCGCATTGTGAGCACTAAAACATGGCGATGAACATGGCAGGCTCGCCGGGCGGCGGACGCCGCGGCCGGCGACGCGCCGTGATGGCGGAGATCAACGTCACGCCGATGGTGGACGTCATGCTGGTGCTGCTGATCATTTTCATGGTGGCGGCGCCCTTGATGACCTCGACGATCGATATCGACCTGCCTGTCGCCAATGGCGGCAAGTCGCTGTCTTCGAACACGCCTCCGCTGACGCTATCGGTCAAGCGAACCGGGGGCGGCTGCAATTCCAACATCGAACTCTATCTTGGGGACACCCTGATTTCCGCCGCCGACTTGCTGCCCAAAATCAAGGCTATTCGGGAAACGCGGTCGGAAGCCGAAAGCGTGGTGTATCTGCGCGGCGACAAGGACGTCTGCTACACGGATATGATGAAACTATTGGGGAATATTCGGACCGCAGGCTTCAAGGCGAATATCGTCATCCTTCCCGAGCAGGGCTCGTGAGCGAAGGAGCGGCGAGCGATGTCTGACGGCGGAGCGGGAAAGCTCAAGTGAAGGTCAAGTTCGACAAGACACTGGCCGCCTCGATTGCCCTGCACGTCCTCGTGCTGGGGTGGGGGATCGTATCGTTCTCGACCAAGGCGTTGGAAATGCCGCCGGAGGAATCCGTCCCCGTCGATGTCATTTCCGCCGACCAGCTCGCCCATGTCATGGCCGGCATGAAGTCCGGCAAGAAGGAAAATCCGAAGCCGCTGGTGGAGAAGGTCGCCGAAGCAAAGCCGGTCGAGGACGCCGTCGGCAAGATCACCGAGAAGGCGCCGGTGGTGACCGACACGGCACCGCCACCTCCGCCGAAGGTCGAGGAAAAGCCGGTCGAGAAAGAAACCCGATCCGCCCAAGCCGGTCGCCGAAGCCAAGCCGAAGGAAGAGCCGAAACCGATCGAGAAAAAGCCGGATCCGCCCAAGGTCGATCCGATCGCGGAAGCCCTGAAGAAGGAAGAGAAGAAGCCGCCGCCGAAGCCGCAAGTCCAGGCCGCGACGCACCGCCGCCGCAAAAGCCGAAGGAGCGTACTTTCGATCAGTCGAAGATCGCGGCCCTGCTCGACAAGCGCGATCCGTCCCGGCAGGCGGTCGCGGGCGAAACGCTGAATTCCAATGCCGCGCTCGGTCTGTCCAAGGGCAAGGCCGCGGACAATTCGGCCACCTGGGGCTCCATGTTCCAGTCTCAGGTCGAGCGCTGCTGGAAGAAACCTTATGGCGGCATCGAGAGTCAAAATCCCGAAGCCGCGTTCACGATCAGGCTAAAACGCGACGGTACGCTTGAAGGGATGCCGGCTCCGGAAGGAACGCCGGCCACGCCGTATCTTCGCGTCTACCAGGAGAGCGCGCTTCGCGCGATCATCGAATGCCAGCCGTATAATTTGCCCGCCGCCTTTTTCGACGAGTGGAAATATTTTGCGCCGGTGTTCACCGAACGGAAAACCTGAAGGCGGTCGCTACCCGATCGCAGACATGAAATGAAACCCCTGCAAATGACCGAAAAAGATCTATCGCGCGAGATGCCGTTCCGCCTGAGCCGCCGGCAGCTACTTTCCGGAATGGCCTCGCTCGGCGTGCTGGCGGGCGCCGTCCTGACCTTTCGGGCAGGCGCCGAAACGTTTGATCATTCCCGAGGGCGACTTTGCGCCGCTTGCCGATCGCGATACCCAATTTCGTCGCCGGCACGCCGTCGGACGGCGAAGTCGGCGTCGGCGTCACCCAGGTGATCACCAACAACCTCAAGCGCAGCGGCTTGTTCGCGCCGATCGATCAGGCCGCCTATATCGAAAAGGTCGTCAATATCGACGCGGCGCCGCAATTTGCGAACTGGAAAGCCATCAACGCGCAGGCGCTGGTGACCGGCCGGATGACCCGTCAGCCTGACGGACGCCTGAAGGCCGAATTCCGCCTCTGGGACGTCGCCACCGGCCAGCAACTGACCGGCCAGCAATACTTCACCTCGCCGGAATACTGGCGGCGGATCGCGCATATCATTTCCGACCAGATCTATGAGCGTCTGACCGGCGAGAAAGGCTATTTCGACAGCCGCGTGGTGTTCGTCGACGAAACCGGAGCCAAGGAGCGGCGCGTCAAGAAGCTGGCGCTGATGGATCAGGACGGCGCCAATGTCCGCTATCTGACGCGCGGCACCGATCTGGTGCTGACGCCGCGGTTTTCGCCCTCGACCCAGGAAATTACCTATATGGAATTCGGCCAGGGCGACCCGCGTGTCTATTTGTACAATATCGAAACCGGGCAGCGCGAGATCGTCGGCAATTTTCCCGGCATGTCGTTCTCGCCGCGCTTCTCGCCTGATGGCCAGCGCATCATCATGAGCCTGCAGCAGGGCGGCAATTCCAACCTGTTCGTGATGGATCTGCGTTCGAAATCGACCACCCGCCTCACCGATACCCCGGCGATCGATACCTCGCCGTCCTATGCGCCCGATGGCACGCGCCTGTGCTTCGAATCCGATCGCGGCGGAAAGCCGCAGATCTACGTGATGCCGGCGACGGGCGGATCCGCGCAGCGCATATCTTTCGGTGACGGCACCTACTCGACGCCGGTTTGGTCGCCGCGCGGCGATTACATCGCGTTTACCAAACAGGGTGGCGGACAATTCTCGATTGGCATCATCAAGCCCGACGGCTCTGGCGAACGGATTCTTACGTCCGGGTTCCACAACGAAGGACCCACGTTTGCGCCGAACGGGCGGGTTCTGATGTTCTTCCGCGATCCCGGCGGCAATGGCGGGCCGTCGTTGTTCACCGTGGACATTTCCGGCCGCAACGAGCAGCGGGTCCCTACCCCCGGCTTCGCCTCCGATCCGGCCTGGTCGCCGCTGCTGTCGTAAGTTCGGCACCGCAGAACGGACATCGTTGCTCTCATAGCCGGCAAAGCTTGCCTAGCTTGCTGATTTAGCAGGCAGATTTCGATTCCTTCCGGCAAAAAGCAACTTCGCGGTAACGATGTTCCCTCAGAAAGGCTTCATCTGCGGCAGATAAAACTTGCGCCGTAACAGGACGTGCGCGCGCCCGATGCAGTTGACCAACCAGCCGACAGAAACCGATCCGGAGATATCGCCGTCGTCGACGCGCGCCGCGATGATCGATTTGCTGTTCGAGGCCCCCGGCCCGCTGCTTGCGGGCATCATCTTCGTGGCCATTGCGGCAGCCATCACCGCGCTGAAGACGGAACAAAAAATAACCTGGGCATGTGTCGCGCTTATCATCGCGGCAGGCGCTATTCGGGCGTTCGACTTGCACCGGTTCCTGCCGCGCAAATCGATGCTGACTGCCGATGAAGCGGCGCAGTGGCAGAAGCGCTATCAGATCGGGGCGCTGATCCAGGCCGCCGCGATCGGGATATGGTGCTCCGTCACGCTGTTGAGCAGCGACGACGCCGTCGTCCACATGATCTGCCTGTCCGTCACCACCGGGATCGTCGCGGGGGGCGCGGCGAGGGCCTACGGCCGGCCATCGATTTATCATCTGCAGACAGTGCTGATGTTCGGTCCGTCCGTGATCGCGCTGGGGTTGCGTGGCACGCCCTACTACATCGCGATGTCAGTCGTGAGCGCCGCATTCATTCTGGCCATCATGCAACTCTCGGCCAACTTGCACAGAATATTCATGCGGGCGGTTGTGGCGCGCGAACGCGAAGCGGCGCTGGCGGGCCAGTTCGATACGGCGTTGAACAACATGCCACATGGCCTGTGCATGTTCCGCGCCGATGGGCAGCTCGCGGTGATGAACCATCGGTTCAGCGAAATCATGGAGTTGCCGGACGATTTCGTCGTTCGCGGGCTCTCCGCCTCCGATATCGTCGATTCCTGCGTGCAGGCCGGGTCGATCTCGGCGGCGAGCGGCAAGATCATTCTCTCCGAGATCGAGGATTCACGGGCGCGCGACGTCATTACCACCGACCCGGATCAGGTCCGCGGCCGCCAGCTGTCGTGGACCTTCCAGCCGATGGCCAGCGGCGGCGCCGTCGTGCTGCTCGAGGACATCACCGAACGGCGCAACGCGGAAGCCAGAATTACGCATTTGGCGCGTTTTGACGAACTGACCGGGCTTCCCAACCGGGTCAATTTCCGCGACGAAATAGAGCGTCTCCTGGCGGTGCCGCATGCTGGCGAGCAACTGTCGGCCTTGCTGTTTGTCGACCTCGATCAGTTCAAGCAGGTCAACGACACTCTGGGCCATCCCTGTGGCGACCAGCTGTTGTGCGCCGTCGCCGACCGGTTGCGCGCCATGCTGCGCCCGGAGGATTTCGTCGCGCGGTTCGGCGGCGACGAATTCGTGGTGTTCCAGCAGAACATCAAATCGACCGATGATGCGGCCGGTCTCGCCCGTCGTATCGTCGATCACCTGAGCGAGCGTTACAAGATCGACAATCACCTGGTCGAGATAGGCGCCAGCATCGGGATTGCGGTCACCTCGCCCCAGGGCGTCAGCGCCGACACGCTTTTGAAGAACGCGGACATGGCGCTCTATCGCGCCAAGGCGGATGGCCGCGGCACCTTCTGCTTCTTCCGCGAGGAGATGGCGCAAACCGTCGAGGCGCGCCGCATCCTGGAGCTCGACCTGCGCAAGGCGCTGGCCAACGAGGAATTCGAGCTGTTCTATCAGCCGCTCGTCAATCTCAAGTCTGGACGAATATCGACTTGCGAAGCGTTGCTGCGCTGGAATCACCCGGTACGCGGCACGGTTTCGCCGATCGACATCATTCCGGTCGCCGAGGACATGGGGCTGATCGTCGACCTCGGCCGCTGGATCCTGCGCAAGGCGTGCATGGAGTGCATGCAATGGCCGGAAGCCGTCAGCGTCGCGGTCAATTTCTCGCCGCAGCAATTCCACCAGCGCGACGTGATGAACGAGATTCGCTACGCCCTCGAGGTTTCCGGATTGCCGGCCAATCGGCTCGAAATCGAGATCACCGAATCCTCGCTGTTGCGCAATACGCAGCTGACCCACGATGTGCTGTCGCAATTGCACGCGCTTGGCGTGCGAATAGCGCTGGACGACTTTGGCACCGGCTATTCGAGCCTCAGCTACCTGCATAATTTCCCGATGCAGAAAGTGAAGATCGATCGCTCGTTCCTGGAAGGAATCGATACCGATCGTCCGCTGACGCTGTTGCGCGGCGTGGCGCGGCTCAGTGCGGATCTCGGCATGTCGGTCGTGGTCGAGGGCATCGAGACCAATGAGCAGCTGGAGCTGATCAACGCCGACGGCACGGTCAGCGAGGCGCAGGGTTACCTGTTCAGCCGGCCGGTGCCGGCGGTGCGGATACGCCAGTTGCTGAACGCGTCTCACGGCACCCGGTCCGACGACATGTATCTCGCGGGTCCCTCGCGATCGATCGCCTGATTTTACCCGATTAGTCCCGTCGCAGCTCTCCGACCCCGGGTTTTTGCGGGGCCGGAAGGTTAACCCTAACGTCTCGAAGGCTTTGCAATTTTGTTAAGGAGCTATTAATCTTTTGCTACGCGCGGAAGTTGTTGGAAGTGTGAGGGGTATCAGATGCAATCGGGAGCCGAACCGCGCAGGTTGCCCGTTCTGCGGGGATCCGGGCTATTTGACCGCGTCGACTACCGGCTCATCGAAACTCCCGAGGAAAAAGACTCGATCTACTTGATGCGTTACAAGGCCTATCTGCACGGCGGATTGATCTTGCCGTCCGAGTCTCGGCGCATCATCGATTCCTATGATGACGCGCCCAACGCCTGGATCTTCGGAATATATCTTGACGGCGAACTCTGCAGTTCTATCCGCCTTCACGTCCTGACGTCAGAATGTCGGATGTCCTACACAACCGAATTGTTCGGCGATGTTCTCCATGGTCGCCTCGATCGCGGCGAAGTTTTCATCGATCCGGCCCGTTTTGCGGCAGACCCCGAAAAAGCCAAGCGGTTTCCCGAGCTTCCCTATGTGACGCTGCGGCTGGCCTATTTGGCTTGCGATCATTTCAATGCCGACACCGGGCTTGCGATGGTGCGGACCGACCACCAGGCGTTTTATCGCCGCGTCTTTCTGCACGAGACCATCACCGAACCGCGTGCGTTTCCGGGCTGGCATTCGAAGAAGGTGACCTTGATGGCGTCGGATTTCCGGGCGCTCCGGGAAAAGGTCCTGACGCGTTTTCCCATTTTGCGTTCAACTGCGTTCGAGCGGCGGATGCTGTTCGAGCGCAATAGCGCGCCATTGCCGGTTATCGACTTGCCCGAGTTCGCCTTCGAGCGCGCGACCATGGTCCCGCGCTCCTGACGACACGGCGCCGGCTGCCTCCCAGGTGGCGTGCGGTCTGCGGGGAACCATTTCACGGGTCCCCGGCGTTGCGAAATGCGTGTCTTGTTGCGTCGGAAACCTGCAATTTCCGCCCCTTTCGCGCTTGCCTTCACCCTCGTGCCACATTTACAACCCATTAACTATCATGGTTGCTTTTCAGCGCTTGCTGGCATTTGATCGGGTTTGGCAACACCCCATCAAGGTTGACGGAACGTTCGCTTAACCATCGCCCTGTAGACCGGATAACAGTCGAAAACGTGAGCGCGGAGGCTCCGGAATGAAATACCAGATGCGTATCCTCCAGGGATTGAAGCTGGCCGCGGTGCTCGCGGTGGCACTGTCGATGGGCGCCTGCGCCAAGAACCCGCTCGCCGACGGCGCGATGGCCAGTGCCGCCACGCCGGGCAGCCAGCAGGATTTCGTGGTCAACGTCGGCGACCGCGTGTTCTTCGAAAGCGACCAGACCGAATTGTCGCCGCAGGCGATCGCGACCCTGGAAAAGCAGGCGCAGTGGCTGCAGAGCTACAATCGTTATTCCTTCACCATTGAAGGCCATGCCGATGAGCGCGGCACCCGTGAATACAACATCGCGCTCGGCGCGCGGCGCGCCCAGTCTGTGCGCACCTTCCTTGCCTCGCGCGGCATCGATCCCTCGAGGATGCGGACGATTTCCTATGGCAAGGAACGTCCGGTCGCGGTCTGCAACGATATCTCCTGCTGGTCGCAGAACCGCCGCGCGGTCACGGTGTTGAACGCCAGCTCCTGAGGCGTTCACTTTCAACAGAGTTTTTGGCCGGCGCCCCTCGGGCGCCGGCTTTGTTTTGGGGCTTCGCGCGAGGTCTTGGGCTTGAAGTTCCGGGCCCGCTCGACGTGTTTGTCTCAGTCACATTTTTGGCGTACTCCCTCTCTCAAGGTGATCCGTTTTCGATCTCACGCCGATTTCGTCCGTCAGGCCACAATGTCATCCAGGTTTCATAAAGTTACGCGCGCCGCGGCGTTGTCCGCGATGCTGGCGCTGTGCTCGCAGGCCTTCGCGCAATCCGATGATGTCGATCCGGAGGTCCGGATTCAGCAGCTTGAAAACCAGCTGCGGCAACTCACCGGGCAGAACGAGGAGCTGCAATACCGTAACCGGCAGCTCGAGGAGCGCCTGAGGCTGCTTCAGGGCGGCGCGCAAGCGGCTCCCGGCGGCCAGCCTCCGGCGCCGAATATTGCCGCGATCCCCCCGGTGCAGCCGAATTGGCCGGCCCAGGCGCCAGCCGGCTATGAGCCGCAGATCGCCGCTCCGGCGCCGATCGTCCAGGAACCTGCGGGAGTGCCCCAGGGGGCGCCGCAGCCGCAAGGCCGCCGCCATGGCGACGCCTTCGATCCCAGCCAGAACCCGACCGCCCCCGGCGCGCCGCGGGCGCTCGGCGGCGGTCAGCTGCCGATACCGGCCGAGGCGCCGATCGGCGCCCCCGGCGGGCGAGGCGCGGGGGAGCCGCTCGATCTTGCCAACACCGGCGGGGCCGGCAATCCGGCGGGCGCCCTGCCGCCGCCGCGCAACACCAACGGCACCGGGGCGCTGACCACGCTGCCGCCGTCGGCAACGCCAAAGGACGAGTTTGATCTCGGCGTCGGCTACATCCAGCGCAAGGACTATGCGCTGGCGGAAGAAACCATGCGCAACTTCGCCAAGAAATACCCGAGCGATCCGCTGCTTGCGGATGCGCAATATTGGCTGGGCGAGAGTTTCTTCCAGCGCCAGCTATACCGTGACGCGGCCGAAGCCTTCCTCAGCGTGACGACCAAATTCGATAGATCGGCGAAAGCTCCGGACGCCTTGCTGCGGCTCGGTCAATCGCTGGCGGCCCTGAAGGAGAGGGAGGCCGCCTGCGCAGCGTTCGGCGAGGTGACGCGGAAATATCCGCATGCCTCGGCTGGCATCAAAGCGGCTGTCGACCGCGAGCAAAAGCGGGTTAAGTGCTAGGGCAGGCTCTCGGGCAGCGGAGCGTTTTCGCGCTGCATGAAGCGGGGATATCCCGGGCGTCCTTTTAGGGCCTCAGGGCGCGATTTCGGGGCAAACCAGGACGTTTGTCCGCAGGACCCGCATCCAGCCTTTCTGGCAGCGTTGTTGTGTTGCGCGAGTTCAAGAGCAAGCTTCGACATCAGCCGGCGGCATCATGCCTGACGATGACAACTCCCCGATCTCGGCGCAGCATGCGAAACGTCTGTTCGCGGACTGGAAAGGCGCGCCCGCGATCATTCTCGCCGTTTCCGGTGGTCCGGATTCAATTGCGTTGATGTGGCTCGCGGCCCGCTGGCGCCGCGCCCTGGTCCGCGGACCGCGTCTGATCGCCGTCACGGTCGATCACGGCTTGCGCACGGAGGCGGCGGCCGAGGCGCGCGACGTCAAGCGCCTGGCGCGCACGCTGGATCTGCCGCATCGTTCGATGCGCTGGACCGGCGCCAAGCCAAAATCCGGTGTGCCCGCCGCCGCACGGGCCGCGCGCTACCGCCTGCTGGCAAAGGCCGCGCGGGACCACGGCGCCACGCATATCTTCACCGCCCATACCCGTGACGACCAGGCCGAGACGCTGTTGATGCGCTTGCTTCGCGGCAGCGGCGTCGCCGGTCTCGCGGCGATGGCGCCGGTCACCGAGCGAGACGGCCTGCTTTTGGCCCGTCCGTTTCTGAATGTTTCGAAATCGCAGCTCATCGCGACACTCAACAAGGCGAAGGTCGCCTTCGCCGACGATCCGACCAACCGCGACGTGAAGTTTACCCGGCCGCGCATCCGCGCGGTGATGCCTGTTCTCGCCGCCGAGGGCGGCGATGCGCGCAACCTGGCGCGGCTGGCGTCGCGGCTGGCCCGGGCCAACGCGGCGATAGAAATCATGGTCGACGGCGCGGAGCGCTATCTGGCGCTGGGGGATCGCCGCGGAGCGCCACCTTCAGGGAGCGGCATCCGGAGCTTGGGCGCCAGGACCTTTGACGCCAGTACCTTCGATGCCAAGACCTTCGATGCCAGTACCTTCGATGCCAAGGCTTTTGCAGCGATGCCGGGAGAAATCCGGCTTCGGCTGCTGTTGCGTGCGATCGATCGGTTCGGTCATGAGGGACCGGCGGAACTTGGCAAGGTTGAAGCCTTGCTGTCGGTTTTGGACCGCGCGCTGGCGAAAGCAGGCCGGAGGCGCCGGCCGGCGCTGAAACAGACCCTTGCGGGCGCGCTGGTCAGCCTGATCGATGATCGGATCAACATCGCCCCGGCGCCGCCCCGCCGCCGGCGGGCGGACTGAGGCGGAAGCGTCCGTCCTGATCCGCCGTGCGTCTTAACCACCCCGGAAAACACGGCTGCCCGCGCCATGATTTGAACGGGAATCGCGCTAAGATAGGCTAAATAGTCCCATGTGGTTCCCTTGGCAGCGACCGCCGCGGCACCTAGATTGTAACGCAGTCGGCTTGAGGGGATTATTTAAGAATTCCCTCGCGCCCAGCCAAGGAAATAAGGCCGCGATCCGCGCGACCACGAAGGAAGATCGATGAACGCCAATCTGCGCAATTTCGCCCTCTGGGTCATTATTGTTCTGCTGTTGTTGGCCTTGTTCACGCTTTTCCAGAATCCTGGCCAGCGCGCCTCCTCGCAGGATATCTCCTTCTCGCAGCTCCTGACCGAGGTCGATCAGAATCACGTTCGCGACGTCGTCATCCAGGGGCCGGAGATCCACGGCACCTTCACCAATGGATCGAGCTTCCAGACCTATGCGCCGAACGACCCGACGCTGGTCTCGCGCCTGTATAACGGCAAGGTCTCGATCACCGCGAAGCCGCCCGGCGACAACGTGCCGTGGTTCGTGTCGCTTCTCGTTTCATGGCTGCCGTTCATTGCCCTGATCGGGGTGTGGATCTTCCTGTCGCGGCAGATGCAGGGCGGCGCCGGCAAGGCGATGGGCTTCGGCAAGTCGCGCGCCAAGATGCTGACCGAGGCGCACGGCCGCGTGACGTTTGAGGACGTCGCCGGCGTCGATGAGGCCAAGCAGGATTTGCAGGAGATCGTCGAATTCCTGCGCGACCCTGGAAAGTACCAGCGGCTGGGCGGGCGGATTCCGCGCGGCGTGCTGCTGGTTGGCCCTCCCGGCACCGGCAAGACGCTGATCGCGCGCGCGGTCGCCGGCGAAGCCAACGTTCCCTTCTTCACGATCTCGGGCTCGGACTTCGTCGAAATGTTCGTCGGCGTCGGCGCCTCGCGCGTCAGGGACATGTTCGAACAGGCCAAGAAGAACGCGCCCTGCATCATCTTCATCGACGAAATCGACGCAGTCGGCCGGCATCGCGGCGCCGGCCTCGGCGGCGGCAATGACGAGCGCGAGCAGACGCTGAACCAGTTGCTGGTCGAGATGGACGGCTTCGAGGCCAATGAAGGCGTGATCCTGATCGCGGCGACCAACCGGCCTGACGTGCTCGACCCGGCGCTGCTGCGCCCGGGCCGTTTCGACCGTCAGGTGGTGGTGCCCAATCCGGACGTCGTCGGCCGCGAGCAGATCCTCAAGGTCCACGTCCGCAAGGTGCCGCTGGCGCCGGATATCAACCTCAAGACCATCGCCCGCGGCACGCCCGGTTTCTCCGGCGCCGACCTGATGAACCTCGTCAACGAGGCCGCCCTGACCGCCGCGCGCCGCAACAAGCGCATGGTGACCCAGGCCGAGTTCGAGGAAGCCAAAGACAAGGTGATGATGGGCGCCGAGCGCAAGTCGCTGGTGATGACCGAAGAAGAGAAGATGCTGACCGCCTATCACGAGGGCGGCCATGCCATCGTCGGCCTCAACGTGATCGCGACCGATCCGATCCACAAGGCGACCATCATTCCGCGCGGCCGCGCGCTCGGCATGGTGATGCAGCTGCCCGAACGTGACAAGCTGTCGATGTCGCTGGAGCAGATGACCTCGCGCCTTGCCATCATGATGGGCGGCCGCGTCGCCGAAGAACTCGTGTTCGGCCGCGAGAAGGTGACCTCCGGGGCCTCGTCCGACATCGAGCAGGCGACCCGGCTGGCGCGCATGATGGTGACCCGCTGGGGTCTCTCCGAAGCGCTCGGCACCGTGTCCTATGGCGAGAACCAGGACGAGGTGTTCCTCGGCATGTCGGTGTCGCGCACCCAGAACGCCTCCGAGGCGACCGTGCAGAAGATCGACACCGAGATCCGGCGCTTCGTGGAAGAGGGCTACAATCAGGCGACCAGGATCCTGACCGAGAAGCGCGCCGACCTTGAGGCGCTGGCCAAGGGCCTGCTCGAATTCGAAACCCTGAGCGGCGACGAGATTCAGGATCTGCTCAAGGGCAAGAAGCCGAACCGCGAGTCGGTGCTGGAACCCTCGACGCCCCGCACCTCGGCGGTGCCGCCGGCCGGCAAGCCGCGCCCGCGCCCCGATCCGGATCCCGGGCTGGAGCCGCAGCCGCAGGCCTGATGCTTGCTGCCTCGATGGCTGGTTATTCCGGCAAACCATTAACCCAAAAGCTCGGCATCCAGCCGGGCTTTTGCATTTTCGTGGACGGCGCGCCGTCGGCGTATGGCGACATCGTCGGCGAGCTGCCGGCCGGGGTGACGGTGGCGGCCCGGCTGCAAGCGCCGCTCGACATGGTGCATGTGTTCGCAAGGCAAGCGGCAGGCCTTGCCGGCAGGCTGCGCCGCTACCGTGCCGCGATCGCGCCGGACGGCATAATCTGGGTGTCGTGGCCGAAGAAATCTTCCGGCGTTGCGACCGATCTCACCGATGTCGTCGTGCGCGACACCGCGCTGCCGCTTGGCCTCGTCGATATCAAGGTCTGCGCGATCGACGACATCTGGTCCGGATTGAAATTCGTGATTCCGAAAGATCAACGAAAAAGCCAGCCGCGGAAAGTCGACCAGCCGGGTAAAGCCGATCGGCGGGTCAAGCGATCGCGGTGACCCATCGCCCCGAAATGACTGCGTTGGCGCGGGACTTGCTTGAAAAAACCTGCCAGTCTCCGTTGTCCAAACGCAGGAGCCGCCGATGTCAGGTCACTCGAATGCGTCGCCCGCCGTGGCCATCCCCGGAGCGGATCCACGGCTCTATAACCACGATCTGGCGCCGGTGGCGCCGGCGGGGCGGACCTGGGGCGTCTTCAGCATCTTCGCGATGTGGATGTCGGACGTGCATTCGGTCGGCGGCTATACCTTCGCCGCGAGCCTGTTCTTCCTCGGATTGACCGGATGGGAGGTGCTGCTGGCGATGGTGGCCGGCATCACCGCCGTCTATTTCCTGATGAACCTGATCGGGCGTCCTTCGCTGAAGTACGGCACGCCGTTTCCGGTCGTGGCGCGGATGTCGTTCGGCGTGATGGGCGCCAATATCGCGGCGGGCTTGCGCGGCATCGTCGGGATCGTGTGGTACGGCGTCCAGACCTATTTCGCGTCCAAGGCCGTGCAGGTCCTGGTGCTGACGTTTTATCCGGCCGCGGAAGCTTTCACGCATTCGAGCTTGCTCGGCCTGTCGGCGCTGGGCTGGTTTTCCTTCCTGTTCATGTGGCTGTTCCAGCTTCTGATCTTCCTCAACGGCATGGAGACGATCCGCAAGTTCATCGATTTCTGCGGGCCGGTCGTCTACATCGTGATGTTCGCGCTGGCGATCTGGATATTGGCGCAGACCGGCACTTCCAGCCTGTCGCTGCAGCTCAGCCCGCGGGTCGAAGGCTCGGCGATCGGTCATATGGCGAATGCGGCGATGCTGATCGTCGCCTACTTCGCGGCACTGTTGCTCAATTTCGGCGACTTCTCCCGTTTCGCGCGGGACGAGAAGGCGATGAAGGTCGGCAATTTCCTGGGGCTTCCGGTCAATTTCATCGTCTTTGCCATCATCACCGTCATCGTCACCGCCGGCACCGTCAAGGTATTCGGCGAGGCGATCATGGATCCCGTCAGCCATCGTCGAGCGCATCGGCAATCCCTGGGTAGTGGCGCTCGGCGCCATCACCTTCATCGTCGCCACCATGGGCATCAACATCGTCGCCAACTTCGTGTCACCGGCCTACGACATTTCCAACCTCTATCCGGAGAAGATCGACTTCCGCCTCGGCGGGCTGATCACCTCGATCCTGTCGGTGATGGTGTGCCCGTGGATCTTCGTCTCGAGCCCGCAGGCGATCACGATCTTTGTCGGCGTCTTCGGCGCGGCGCTGGGCCCGATGTTCGGTATCATGGTGGCCGACTATTATGTGGTGAAGCGCCAGCAGATCGTGCTCGAAGACCTCTATACGATGTCGCCGGACCGCTCGCTCTATTTCGAGAGCGGCTGGAACCGGATGGCGCTGATCGCGCTCGCAGGTTCCGGCTCGATTTCGATCGGGCTGTCGCTGCTCGGCGCCTACGGGGTCATCACCAATATCGGGGATTGGGGATGGCTGATCGGCGCCTCCCTCGGGGCTGTGCTGTACACCGCGCTGATGCGCCGCCGCGAAGCGCCGTCGCTGTCGCGGCCCGGCGTCGTCGCCTGACCGCGCAGGGTTGGCGAGGTTTGTCTAGCCGAGCTTGCCGACTTCGGCCTCGACCAGCGACCAGCATTTGGTGCCGAGCTTGTCCTTCCAGATCGCATAGACGCCCGGCAGCCTGGCGCGGAACGCGGCCTGTTTGACCTCGTTGAACACCAGCCCGCGCCTGACGAAATCCTGGCGCAGGGCGGCATTGAACGCGGCCTGATCCTGGCGCTGCAGGCGGACATATTTGGTGAAATTGCGCTCGATCACCTCCCTGATGTCGGCCGGCAGCGCGTTCCAGGTGGCGCGGTGCGCCATCGCGTTGAACCCGGACCACATGTGATTGGTCATGCTGACATACTTCACCAGCTCGTAGAGCTTGAACCCTTCCAGGATCGCCAGCGGGTTTTCCTGCGCCTCGACCTTGCCGAGTTTGAGCGCGTCGTAGATCTGGTTGGCCGTGGTGGTCATCGGCTCGGCGCCGAGCGCGCTGAAGGTGTCGAGCATCATCTGTCCCGGCGGCACGCGGATTTTCATGCCGGAGAAATCCTGCGGCTCGGCGACCGGGCGCGAGATCGAGGCAACCTGCCGCATGCCATTGTCGAATCCCGCCACCGGAAACAGGTGCATGCCCTTGGCGGCCATCTCCTCGCCGATATATTTTCCGAGTGGGCCGTCGATCGCCTTGTGCGCTTCGGCGGCGGAAGCGAACGCGAACGGCAATTGCTGGGCTTCGGCCACCGGCACCACGGTGCCGATGATGCCGCCCATCAGGGTGAAGAACGCGATCTCTCCCGCGATCAGCATTTTCAGCGCGTCGCGGTCGCCGCCCGGCAGCTTGTTGTTCTCGGCGTACACCGTGGTCTCGACCCGGCCGTTGGTCTCGGTGCGCACGGCCTCCCACATCGCGGTGAGATTCTTGTGCAGAGGGCCGGAAGCCGCCTGATTGTGGTACTGCGAGAATTGATATTCGGCGGCGAGGGTTGGCCTGACGATCAGGGTCGTTCCCATCGCCGCTGCCCCGGTCAATACCGACCGTCGTGTCCAGTTCATGTCGCCGTCTCCTTCTTGTCCCGCCTGTGATGCCGGGCGGCGTGCTCTTTGGCCGGAGGACTGTCGTCGATATCAGGTGATTTCGCCACGAAAATCCCGCCTGAGGAGCCGAGGGTTTTAAGATTTCCTCAAGCCTGTCCGGCTTATTGCTGGAGGGCGCGCGCATCGCAAGGGCGCGAAAGGACCTCGCATGGCCACGCCCAGGTTTGTCCCGACGGTTGCCCCGGAACGCGGTGCGATTCCTCCGGCGCTGTTGATCGTGTGCTTCGTGCTCTGCGTCATCAATGCATCGCTGCTTCAGCGGGGCTTCATGGCCCATTGGTGGATCTTCGACGAAAACGGCCTGGGCATCCCGACCGATTTCGTCAACGTCTGGTCGGCCGGCCGCCTCGTGCTCGATGGCCATCCCGCGTCAGCCTATGACTGGGACATCCAGAAGCAGGTTCAGGTCGCCGTCCTCGGCCAGGGCTATGACGGCAACTTCGCCTGGCATTATCCGCCGCCGTTTCTATTCGTCGCGGCCGCGCTGGCGCATTTTCCCTACGCCGTGGCCTATGTCGGCTGGGCCGCGGTCAGCCTCGTGCCCTATCTCGCCGTGATGCGCGCCATCGTCGGCAGCAACTTCGGCATCTTGCTGGCGTTGGCGTTTCCGGTGGTGTTCACCAATGCGCTGGTCGGGCAGAATGGTTTTCTCACCGCGTCGCTGATCGGCGGCGCGCTCTATCTGATGCCGGCGCGGCCGGTGCTGTCCGGCATCTGTCTCGGGTTGTTGAGTTACAAGCCGCAATACGGAGCGCTGTTTCCGATCGCGCTGATCGCCGCCGCCCAGTGGAAGGTGTTTTTCACCGCCGGAACGGTTGCGATCCTGATGGCATCGGTGTCGTGGCTGGCCTTCGGCACCGAAAGCTGGCAGGCCTTCTTTCACTGGATGCCGATGTTCAGCCAGGCGTTTCTCACCGAGGGGCGCGCCCCCTGGGGCAAGATGCAAAGTATCTTCGCGCTGGTGCGCTATCTCGGCGGCACCGAGCAGCTCGCCTGGGTGTTGCAGTGGATCATGAGCGCAACGGTCGCGCTGCTGCTGGCGCTGATGTGGCGCAGCCGCAGCGTGTCGTATCCGTTGAAGGCCGCGAGCCTGGCGGCCGGTGCGCTGTTGATCACGCCCTATCTTTTTCTCTACGACCTGATGGTGCTGGCGATCGCGGTGGCGTTCCTGGTCCGGCTCGGATTGGACCAGGGCTTTGTACGCTATGAACTGCCGGCGCTCGGGCTGGTCGCTGTGCTTCTGATGATCTTCCCGCTCGTGGGCGCTCCGACCGGCTTTGCCGCAACCCTGATCGTGACCACGCTGATCGCGCGCCGCGTCGGGCCGTGGTGGCGGCGCGAACCGGCGCCGTCCCTGGCTGCGGCCACAGGCTAGCGGCCCTTCAACTCATCCCTTTTATCTCTTGTCAGCAGGTCTGAATTATTGTTCAGTTCTTGGCAGCGGTTTGTTTCAAATCGCCCAAAAAACTGAACAGGCGCCTCCACGAGCCCCTCGGCCCGAGTGCGCAGGGGACGAGAAGCGCGCCATGGTCTATCGGCGGACCCATCAAGTCGTAAAGCGTCTCGCGGCGCGCCGCAGCGCCATTCTGGCGGCGGCGCGGGATGCCGCCGCCGAGGGCGGCATGGCCGCGGTGCAGATCGCGCCGGTCGCGGTCCGCGCCAATGTCGCCGCCGGCACCGTCTACCGCTATTTCCCCTCCAAGGCGGATCTGATTTCCGAGCTGATCGCCGACGTTTCGCGCGACGAACTGGCCGCGATCCGCCGCGCCGCGGATGCCGCCCCCGGGCCGTCGTCGGCGCTGGCTGCCGCCGTCACCACAGTCGCGGTGCATGTGTTGTCGCAGCGCAAGCTCGCCTGGGGCATCCTGGCCGAACCGGTCGATGTCGACGTCACGGCGTCGCGGCTGGCGAGCCGCCGCGAGATCGCCGGCGAGATCGCCAGCCGAATTCGATGCCGCGGTCCGTGCCGGCCATCTGCCCGCCCAGGACACGGCCTTGGCCGCGACCGCGCTTCTCGGCGCGCTGCATGAATTGCTGGTCGGGCCGTTGGCGCCGGACAATGCGGACGATCCGGGCAAGTTGCGCGACGCGGTTCAGACCGTGACGCTGCTGGCGCTGCGCGCGGTCGGCGTGATGGACGCCCGCGCCCGTGGCCTCGTGGTGCAGGCGGTGCTGCCGGCGAAAGCGCTGGTCGGCGCGTAAGCCATTTTCGCGCATCCGGTCTTCGCGGAACGACGCGCGCTTACGGCGCCGTCAGCATGTATTCGATGCAGTCCATGACGAGGTCGATCTCGATGGGCTGATCGCGCCAGCCGGTCCAGACCAGGTGATAGGCATGTCGGGAGGTCGTGGTGGATTTCTCGCGCGTTCCGACATGGCCCTTCTGCGTCGAAATCGGTTTCGACGATTTTTCGGTCAGCACGATCTTTTGATCGGGATAGGCGCCGCGGGCGAATTTCATCACCGGCCGGAAACCGGAATTGTTGTCGTCGGCGTCGAAGGAGAAGATTTCGCCCTTGACGAGCCCGGCGATGTCGCCCTCGGCCATCGCCTTGGGCATAATCAGAAAGCTGTTGCGGTCGAACACGTAGGCACTGGCGCCGAGGTTGCCCTTGCAGCCGTAATTCCAGTAACCGGCCGCAGCCGGCGTTGTGGCGGCCATAAGGCCGCAGGCGGTAGCGACCGCGAAGATCAGCCGGCGCATCAGGTCCTCGTGAATTGACATATTCCGCCGCATTGGTCGCTTAAGAGGCGTCCATTGTTCAAACCAAATGAAACTTGAGGAGCCTCGCATGACGACGACTTCCGGATCGGCCAAATGGCAGGGCGGCATCAAGGACGGCAAGGGCGCGATCTCGACCAGGAGCGGCGCGCTGAAAGACTACCCTTACGGCTTCGCCAGCCGCTTCGAGGGCAAGCCGGGCTCCAACCCGGAAGAACTGATCGGGGCGGCGCACGCCGCCTGTTTCACGATGGCGCTGTCGCTGATCCTGGGCGAGGCCAAGCTGACCGCCGAGCAGATGGAAACCAGGGCCGACGTCACGCTGGAGAAGCAGGGCGACGGCTTTGCCATCACCGCGGTGCATCTGACACTGAGCGCGAAAATTCCCGGTGCGGACAAGGCGAAATTCGAGCAGCTGGCGGGCATGGCCAAGGCCGGCTGCCCGGTGTCGAAGCTGCTCAATACCAAGATCACGCTGGAGGCGACGCTGCTCTGAAGTGAGCCGCGCTGCCGTTGCGTGGGCCTCGCGGGATTTGCATTACGCGCAAGAAGTTTGCGCGTAATGCGACAGTAACCCCTTGGCAACATGAGACTTATCTCGGACACCGCCGATTGAGTTTTGCAGACGAGCCCCCGATAATAACCGCGGGGCCGGCGGCATTGGCTGGGATGTTTGGCTGATCATTTAATCGCTACGCAATGGCCCCATGAAGATCGAGCGGGGACTTGCGATGTCGAATGTTGGGGGGAAGCGGCGCGCGACAGGCGTGCTGGCCGGCGCAATTCTCGTTGTTTCGGCAAGCGCGCTGTTGGCGCCGCGCGACGCCGCGGCGCAGTTCGTTTGCGCGGACACCGCCGCTTCCGGCCAGGGCGCGAGCGCGACCGGCAGCGCCGGTAATTTCGCCTGCGGACCGGCTGCCAGTGCTTCCTCGGGAGCGAATGCGGGCAACACCGCCGTCGGCAGCAACGCCAACGCAGCGAGTTTGGGTGGTGGTGCCAATACTGCCCTCGGCAGCGGCACGAATGCATCCGGGGCCGGTGAAAATATCGCCATTGGAAACGGAGCCCAGGCGTCCACTCTTTCGTTTTCCGAAAACATCGCGATTGGCAGCGGCGCACTGCTCGCCGGAACAGGCTTTGCGGGATCACCGAATGCCAGCGGTTCTAACTCCGGGAACATAGCCATCGGCAACGGCGCCTTCGCCGCGGGGCAGGGCCTTAGCGGTACGCTCGCTTTCAACCTCGCGATAGGAGCGAGCGCCAACGCCGGCGGCACTGCCAGCAGCAATTTCGCCAGCGGCAATTCGGCGAACGCCGGCGGAGACTTTGGCCACAACACCGCAACAGGGGCCGGCGCCAATGCCAGCGGCGCCGGCGGTCTGAACGTCGCGATGGGTTTCAACGCCAACGCCAGTGGCGCCAACACGGCCAACACTGCGGTCGGTACCAACTCGGTCGCCACCGGGGTCAACTCTTCGGCCTTCGGCACCGGCGCGCAGGCGCTTGGCAGCCAGAGCGCGGCGTTTGGATTCGGCAGTGTCGCCAACGGCACCAACAGCCTCGCCGCCGGGGCCAACAACGTTGTGACCGGCAACAATAGCGGCGCGTTCGGCACGAGCCAGACGGTCAACGGCAACGGCAGCTTCGGCATCGGCGATCCGAACACGCTCAACGGCAACAACAGCTTCGTGTTCGGTGACGGCAACACCGTCAATGGCGGCAACGCCGCGGGCTTTGGCGACAACATCCAGGTGACCGGATCCAACAACGCTATCGCCAGTACCGCGAGCGCGGCCGGCTCCTCGGTGTTCGGCTCCGGCAACACCGTGAACGCCACCAATGCCGTGGTGATGGGTAACGCCAACACGGTGAGCGGCGCCAACGGCATCGCCATCGGCAACAACGTGTCGGTCACGGGCGCCAACGCGGTCGCCGTCGGCACCGGCACCAGCGCGAATTTTTCGAACTCCGCAGCCTTCGGCAATGGCGCGACCGCGACGCGCGCCAACCAGCAGGTGTTCGGCACCGCCAGCAATACCTACACCATGGGCGGCATCACCTCGTCGGCGAGCAAGGCGGCGCAGAACGGACCGGTGCAGGTCGTCACGTCGGACAGCGGCGGCAATCTCGCCACCGGCACGCTCGCGGGTCTCGGGCTGGCGTCGAGCGCCGACGTCGGCGCGATCAATTCCCAGCTCTCCGCCATCAACGCGCATTTGAGCGAGCTCGATATGCGGACCAGCCGGGCCTACACCGGCGTTGCGATGGCCTTTGCAATGGCGGGCGTGCCGACGCTGCTGCCGAGCGAGAAATTCGCCGCCAGCATGAATCTCGGCACCTTTCTCGGCGGCAACGGCGTGGCGGTCAACGGCGCATTTCGCATCAGCAACAGCATGCAGCTCAACGGCGGCGTCGCCTACGGGCTGGATGGCAGTGTCGCCGGCGGCCGCGTCGGCCTGCGGGTCGGGTGGTAGCCCCGGCCGACTTCACCGGGCGACGCCGCATGATATTGCGGAGAGGGGTCGTCGCGGCAGCGCTGATCGTTGCGATCGCGCCATTTGCTCTGGGGGGTTCCTTGACGGCGCAATCGCAGCCACCGTTCGGCGATCGCTGGAAGAACGTTCCGGCAAAACCGCCGGCGCCGGCGGCCGAGAAGTTGCCGGTCAGCGTCGAGCAGGCGTTTTATCTGATCCGCTCGACCCTGCTCACGCTCAACGACGCCAACCGTTCCGGCAACTACACCGTGCTGCGCGATCTGGCGGCGCCCGACTTCCAGGCCAAGAACAGCGCCGCCGATCTCGCCGACGGCTTTGCCGACCTGCGCCGCCGCAAATTCGATCTGTTCGCCGCAGCCCTGGTGGCGCCCGAGCTCACCGCAACACCGGCGCTTGACGGCAAGGGCATGCTGCGGCTGACCGGACACTTTCCGACCCGCCCACATCAGATCGATTTTGATCTGTTGTTCCAGAATGTCGGGACGCAATGGCGGCTGTTCGGCATCGCGGTCGCGACGCCGCCGGCCGCTGCCGCGCAGGCAACACCGGCAGCGCAAGCCAAAGCACCGGCCCCGGCGCATTGATCGGTCATCCGCGGGGAGCGGCGGCGTTGACGCTCACATATCGGCGTCGTCGTCCGGGCCGACGGAGGCGATGCGCAGCATGTTGGTGGTGCCGGGACTGCCGAGCGGCACGCCGGCAACGATGATGACGCGCTGGCCGGCCCGCGCAAAGCCGTCGCGGAAGGCAATGGAGCCGGCGCGGCTGACCATGTCGTCCAGATCCTGGGCGTCCTCCGCGACCACGCAGTGCACGCCCCAGACGGCGGACAGCTTGCGTCCGGTGGCAAGATTGGGCGTGATCGCCACGATCGGCGGCTTCGGCCGCTCGCGCGCGACCCGCAGCGCGGTCGATCCCGAACTGGTCCAGCAGATGATCGCGCTCAGATCGAGGGTCTCGGCGATCTGCCGCGCGGCATCGGCGATGGCATCGCCGACGGTGGGCTCCGGTTCGGCGCGTTGCGCGTTGAGCGCGCCGCGATAGTTCGGATCGCGCTCGACTTCCTCGCCGATGCGATTCATCGTCGAGACCGCTTCGACCGGAAACTTGCCGGCCGCCGATTCCGCCGACAGCATGATGGCGTCGGCGCCTTCGTAAACCGCGGTGGCGACGTCGGAGACCTCGGCGCGGGTCGGCACCGGCGACTGGATCATCGATTCCAGCATCTGGGTTGCGACCACCACCGGCTTGCCGGCGCGCCGCGCCAGCCGTGTCATCTGCTTTTGCAGGCTCGGCACCCGTTCCAGCGGCAGTTCGACGCCGAGATCGCCGCGCGCCACCATCAGCGCGTCGGAAGCCTCGAGGATTTCCGGGAGCCGGTCGATCGCCTGCGGCTTCTCGATCTTGGACATCACGGCGGCGCGGCCGCGGATCAGTTTCTTGGCCTCGATGACATCCTCGGCGCGCTGCACGAACGACAGCGCGATCCAGTCGACCCCGGTCACCAGGGCGGCTTCAAGATCGGCGCGGTCCTTCGGTGTCATCGCCGATACCGGCAGGTCGGTGTCGGGCAGGCTGACGCCCTTGCGATCCGACATCTTGCCGCCGATCACGACCCGGGTGACGGCGCGCTCGGGAGAAGTCTCCTCCGCGATCAGCCGCACCTTGCCGTCGTCGAGCAGCAGCGCATGGCCTGGCCGCAGGGCTGCGAGAATTTCCGGATGCGGAAGCTGGACGCGGCTGTTGTCGCCCGGCGCCTTGTCGGAATCCAGCACGAAGCTCTGGCCGTTGTTGAGCTGCACCGCGCCTTCGGCGAACGCGCCCAGACGCAGCTTGGGTCCCTGCAGATCGACCAGAATGCCGATCGGCCGGCCATAGCTGCTCTCGACATTGCGGATGGTCTTGACCAGCTCGCGCATCTTGTCGTGCGAGGTGTGGCTCATATTGATGCGGAAGACGTCGGCGCCCGCCTCGAACAGGCGCCTGATCATCGCGCTGTCGGATGATGCCGGGCCGAGCGTGGCGAGGATCTTGATACGGCGCAGGCGCCTCATGGCTTGTTTCCGGGCGCCGCGGCGGGCGGCAGACCTGACCCGCCCGGGGCTATTCCCCCCGGCGAATTGGACAGGCCCGGAATGTTCCCGGGTCCGCCCGGGCCGATCGTGCCCGGAATACCCGGCACCCGCTGCGCGGGCTGTTCGTTGGACTCGGTGAGCTGCACGGTCCAGGCGCGCTGCTCGCCGGTGTCGACTTCGAAGAAGCCGGTCCGGTCGAACCCGCGCGCCAGGCAATTATCGGCGCCCTTGATGGTGAATTCCTTGTCGCGCGAGCACATGAAGGCCTGTCCCGACCATTCGCCGCCACGGTCGTAATCGAGGGCGTAGATATAATAGAACCGTGCGACCAGCGTGCCGCGCAGCAGGGTTTCGCAGCTTCGCGACGACACGTTCCACCAGCCTTCGGTGGTCCAGCCCTCGGCGTCCTTGTAGCCGAGCGCAATGCCGACCCGGCTCGAGGTGTTGTTGCAGAGACGAAAGTCCGCCGCCGCCGAACTGTTCCACAGGCACGTCACTGCGAGCGCCAGCGCCGGGATCAATCCGGCGGGCCTGCGCCCGGAGAATCGGTTGGGATGATGAGAATCTTCTGGGTTCATTCAGCGAAGCTATATCAGTTCATTGACGATTTCGCGTGAGCGCACCGGGGCTGTCAACGCCCAAAGGGGCATTTTCAGGCCATGGGGCTGGCCCGAATCCTGCCCGCGAGGGTTATGTTTGGGGCGCGATATGGAAAAATCTGTGACGGTTCCCCACCTAATGCCGGTATTCCCGTTGTTTGAGCATGATCTTCGGGCAAACGTTTCGCGTTTGTCCCCGGGGGAAAGCCGGTATCACTTTTCCGAATCGTGCGGCCCAATAGCGAGACCAGACCATGACCATTGACGACAAAACCAGAACGGAACTTGAAGCCGCCGTGTTTCGGCGTCTTGTTGACCATCTGCGCTCCCGGACCGACGTCCAGAACATCGATCTGATGAATCTCGCGGGCTTTTGCCGCAACTGCCTGTCCAACTGGCTCAAGGAAGAAGCCGATGCCAAAGGTGCGGCCATGAGCAAGGATGAGAGCCGTGAGGCCGTCTATGGCATGCCCTACGAGACCTGGAAGTCGACTTATCAGGGAACGGCCAGTCCGGAGCAGCTCGCGGCCATGAAAAAGGTCCATCCGGGGCACTGACAGCATCATTGCGCGCCCGATGAGGCCCGCGGGGCAATTCATGGTGCCGAAGAATGGATTGCTTCGCGAGCTTGCTGCTCGCCATGACGGCGTGGAACCAGACAGGCTTTCTCCTGTGGGTGCGCTGTGGATGAGCGCGATGCTGCCTTGACGCAAGGCGCCGCACTCTTGAGGGTCTTTTTCAAGGATGCGGTGCGTGATGAAGCGTGCGGCGCTTCCTCCGCCTCAACCTTTCAAGTTCATCAGGAGTACCCGATGGCCACCTCTGCCGCCGCCGTCAAGGAAGAACCCGCGACGAAATTTGCCAAAGACCAGCTCAAGGCCATCATCGAGCGCATCGAACGGCTGGAAGAAGAAAAGAAGACGATCGCCGACGATATCCGCGACGTCTACGCCGAGGCCAAGGGCAACGGCTTCGACGTCAAGGCGCTGCGCACCATCGTGCGGATGCGCAAGCAGGACGCCAACGAGCGGGCGGAGGAGGAGACGATCCTCGAAACCTATATGCAGGCGCTGGGAATGTTGTGAGCGGCGCGCCGCACCCTGGGGGACTGATTCAAAAGCAGCCGGTAATTTCAGGCTCTTTCGTCATGGCCGGGCTAGTCCCGGCCATCCACGTCTTCTTGACCCTAGCGTAGTAAGACGTGGATGCCCGGCACAAGGCCGGGCATGACGACGAGCATAGGATAGGGTGGGTTCGGTTCGAGATGCGCTTTGCGCGCTTCTCGCCACGAGGAGGCGAGGATCGCCTAGCGCAGCGACGCCGTCCGCAGCACGAAGGATTGGGTCGCCAGCGTGGCGGTGGCCGATCCGGTGAAGCGGTCGCAGATCAGACCCATTTGCGGATCGTCCGAGAAGCCCATCGCGATCACGGCCTGCGGCTTGACGAAATGGGCGCTGAGCAGGCTCATATCGGCATCGCCGAGCACGGTCGCGGACATCGACGTGCTGGCACTTGGCGCCAGCATCATCACCCGCATCCAGGCATCGCTGGCCGGGGAGGCCGCGAGCCGCGTCGAGGTTGACACCGCGCCAGTCTGGCCCTGCGCGCCCTTGGCGACGATCAGATCGACGGCGGTATTGGCGTTTGAATTGCGGGCTGGCCGGGCGCTGTGGGGAATCGGCGCGCTGGCTGCGACGATATTCGGTCGGTCAACCGGCGAGGTGGGGGCTGGCGCATAGGCCATCGCCTGGAGCGCGGAAACACTGGCGGTCGATTGCGGATCGGCGGTGGTGAGGGCCTGGCGGGCGTTGAGGGCGGCGACTTGCGCGGCCGTGGCCTGATTCGGTGTCGCCGGCATATCGCCCCAGAATCCGCGGGCGTTGATGATGTCAGCCGGTGTCTGCGGTTTCGCCTCGGCCTTTTCGGCCGCGGCCGTCGGCTTCGATTTTCCGGCCTGAACGACCTGCGCGTCGGCGGAGGCGAGCTGCAGGGTCGAGGCCGCCGGCTTTGCGCGCGGCATCGGCACGGAGTCGGCGGGTTTGGCGGCCGCAACGACCGGCTCGACCGGAGCTGTCTTTTCCCGGACAACGGGCACGGCCGAGCCCTCATCCTCTTCGTCGTTCGATTTGCGCCCGAACAACCGCGCGAACAGGTTCGGCTTGCTCACCGTCGCAGCATCATCGCCGTTACCGCGCTTTTCGATATCGGCGCGGGCCAGTTCATATCCCTTCAGCGGATTGCCGTCGGCGGGGATATGCACGGTGCGTCCGTCCGGGAATACCCGGGCCAGCTGATCGTGAGTCATGCGCGGCCAGTGGCGGATGCTGCCGGTATCGAGATGGACGAAAGGCGATCCCGAGGTCGGGTAGAAACCGACGCCGCCGCGCTGCAGCCGAAGGCCTGCGAAACAAATCTGCTCGAGCGGAACGTCCGGAACGAAGAAGTCCATGGCGTGGCCGAGCATATGCTGGCTGAAGCGTGCCACCCCTGACGAACGGCGGCGAAGCATGGCGTTGGTGGCGGGAGAACGGTAGGAGGAGATGATCTGGATCGGCTTCTTGCCGTCGACGTCGCGGTAGACCTCCCAGAGGATATCGAACAGGTGACGATCCATCGTGGTCTGTTCCTGGCTGCGCCAGTCGCGGAGGAAATGGTTGAGCTGCTTCAGCGCCTCTTCGTCGTAACGGCCGTCGCGCTTGAAGGTGACGGTAAGGTCTTCGTCGGAATGGGTGTGGTGGAACGAAAGGGTGCGGGTCTCGTTCAGGGCGGTCGCGTCGTGCACCGAGCCGGCTCCGGCGAGGAGCAACAAGGATGTCAGTCCGAATTGATATCCGGCCTTGGGCAGATGCAAAAGATTGAATTGGCGTGCGAAACCAGCCAGCACGTATGAACCCACCCCAAGACGACCGATCAAAGAACCCTTTCGCTACCCCGTGTGGCGAAAGAGGGTAAATGCAGTCTTAACGCGGAAGGGTTAATCGAGATTTACGCCCTTCCCCCAAGTCGAACCCGCAGCTAACCCGCCGAGTGTGGCGAAAACTAGCCCACTGGTTAAATCCAGGTGGAGAATGGTTAATATCAAAGGCCCCGTCCGGGCGGACGAGGCCTTTGATTTTACTCAGGAATCCAAACGCCTGGCGGCGGCGGCCAGCTAGCGGTCGAAGATCCGGCGCTGCTGCGGCCGGCGGCCCGGGGCTGCCGGGGGCGGAGTCGGCGCCCCGAACAGCCGCTCGAAGAAGTTGGGTCCCGACGACCATGAATTGTCGCTGGCAATCCGGACGCCGTCGGGCACCGGATGGACGTAGTTCGGCTGGGAATGCGCGATCACATTCTCCAGGTCCCTGTTCCTGCCGGCACGGAGCAGCGACAGCATGGTGGCGTCGCGGCCATAGACATCCTTGCGGAATTGCAGCGTGCCGGCGTCATCCACGAACGCGGTCTGATAGGTGATGTTGACCGGTATCGGCGTCGGGAATTTCAGATCGATCTCGCTTTGCCCATACATGCTGCGGATCTTCTCCGGGGTGTAATGCCCGTTCGGATCGGTGATGTTGAGCAGGATCGTGGCATATTGATCCGGATTCTGCACCCGCATGCAGCCGTGGCTGAACGGGCGCTCTTCCCGGGCGAACAAGTTCTTGTCCGGCGTGTCGTGCTGATACACTAGGAATTTGTTCGGGAAATTGAAGCGGATGCGGCCGAGCGCGTTTCGTTCGCCGGGCGGCTGCGAAATATGGATGCTGCCATCGCGGGCGCGGTCGAGCTTCAATCCCATGCGCTCCAGCACGGTCGGGTCCTGCTGCAGCGCCGGCAGGTATTCGTTGTAAATGATCGACGGCGGCACGTTCCAGGTCGGATTGACCGTGATGAACTTCATCGTTTCCGTCAAAAGCGGCGTCGCATGAACGCCGGGCTGGCCGGTCACCACCTTCGTGGTCCAGACCTGCGCGCCATGCTGCATCACCTTGAGGGTATAATCGGGGATGTTGAGGATGACATAGGCGTCGCCGATCGCGGGCGCGCCGAGGTCGCGCGGCAGCCAGCGCCACCGCTCCATGTTGACGATCACGGTGTCGATCTGGCGGTCGCGCTTCGGACTGTTGATCGCCTTGATGGTGCGGTCGTCGAGCACGCCGGTGGGCTTGAGTTCAGCGCCGGCCTGGAACTTGCGCACGGCTTCGGCGACCTTGGCGTCGTAATGGGTGTCGTCGGCGTTCTCGGTGATGCCGAGCTTGGCGCGCAGTTGCGGGACGCGCTCATCTTCCATCTCGATCGCGGGCTGTCTGGTGCCGCGCGCCGGCGTGAATTTGAGCACCGGTCCGTCCGCGATCTGAACCACCGGCCCGTCGCCGAGGCCGCGCAGTTCGGCAAGCTTCGCCTTCAATTCGCGATAGAGCTTCTGCGGCGGGTTGTAGCCGTCGAGCGCCGCGGACGCATCCTTGGCGGATGTGACATTGGTGAGCACCTCGGTCGGATCGGTCGGATGCTCCGGATATTGAATGTCCGCCGAGACCTGCGACCAGTGCATCCGGCCGCTTTGCGCCTGGCGCGCGTAATCGAGCATGCTGGCGGTCAATTTCATGTCGGCTTCAGCAAGCGCATCCGGCGTGGTCGCACCCGCGAAATCCGGCACCGGATAATCCGCTGCATTCAGGCCCTCGGAGGCTGCGTCCTTCAGGCGCGCGATGACGCCCTTGCCGCTGTCGCTCAATTTGCCGGCCTGCGTCCACAGCGGCGCATATTCGCGCGCGGTGTAGAATTTCTCCACCGCCGCCCGCTCGGCCTTGCGATCGAAATAGCGCAGCGATTTTGCGCTGAGCATGTCACGCAGCCTGTCGGCAACCGGCTGATCCGCCGGCGCAACATTGCTCGCCGCCTTGACCGGCTCGGGTGCCGGCGCGGCAGCCGCAGCCGGCGGCTGCGCGGGTGCGACGGTCGCGGTGTCGGCCTTGCTGGTATCGGTCTTGCTGATATCGGTCTTGGCGGGCTCGGCGGCCGGAACGACGGCGACATCGGCCGGTTTTGTCTCCGGCGCAGCCTTCTCCGTCACCTTCGTCGCGTCGGGCGCCGGCGTGTCCAGCTTGAAGTCGTTGGCGGTTGGGGGCGGGACATTGGCGGGCTCGGGGCGAGGGACCGCCGCATCGATCGCGAGCTCGGCGGCGCTGTTGCGGACCTGGTCGCCCTGCGCCAGTGCCGAAGTCGCCGATACCGTGAGGAATGTTGCCGCGACGGCCATCAAGACGCGGTCATATCCGGCACGGTTCTTCCAACAGTCACGCATCATCACACCCCTCGGGTGAACTGCCCCGGCCAGGAGCAGCTATGGTTAGTCCGTTTTTTCGCGAAAGCGCCGGCCTGATCGGTTCTGAAGCGCATTCAAGAAATGTGCTCCAGATCTCCAAGTTTGGCACGCCTGCCGCAACGATTCATACGCAGACGATACACGCGCGCCCCACATGCAGCCAGCGCCACGGGGGGAAACTCACGACAAACTGACCTCTCGGTGTCTTTTTGCATCGAACCTCCCGCTTTTGCCACGCGCGCCTGCCTTTGTCTGTCACCTCCGGGCAACGGTTCAAATCTTCCGGACCGGCTTTTTCCGGCCACATTCGCGATGCGGCGGCGGGGTGTCGAGACCTCATAGTAACCTTCAGTTCGCCTCATCCGTTCCACCGGCAGACGAATTGTCGGCAGCCTCGTCGAGCTTGCGATAAAGCGTCGAGCGGCCAATCTTCAGCCGGCGCGCCACTTCCGACATCTGGCCGCGGTAGTGCGAGATCGCGAAGCGGATGATCTCACTCTCCAGTTCTTCGAGCGGCCGCATCTCCCCGGCATTGGTCAGCATCGCCAGCGTTCCCGCCGATGGCAGCGGCGCGATCGGTATTTCATTACCCGAAACCATGGCCGGCACGGTCGAATGAAACGCTGGTCCGACAATCAGCGGTTCGCCATGCGCTTCCGACACCGGCGCCGCTGGCAGGCTGGCGGTTTGCGGGAAATCCGACAGCCCGAGCTGGTCGCCTTCGCTCATGACCACGGCGCGATAGACCGCATTCTCGAGCTGCCGGATATTGCCCGGCCATTCAAGTTGCGACAGATGCGCCATCGCCTCGCCGCTGATGCCGGTAATGTGACGGTTTTCCTCGGCGCAGAACCGCGCCAGAAAATGCCGCAACAGATGCGGAATATCCTCGCGGCGCATCCGCAACGGCGGCACCGTCAGCGGCAGCACGTGCAGGCGGTAGAACAGGTCTTCGCGGAAATGCCCGCTTTTGACGTGGTCGAGCAACTTGCGGTTGGTCGCGGAAATGATCCGGACGTCGACTTTCACCGGCTTGCGGCCGCCGACCGCTTCGACGGTGCCCTCCTGCAGCGCGCGAAGCAGTTTCACCTGCGCCGCCAGCGGCAATTCGCCGACTTCGTCGAGGAACAGCGTGCCGCCGGAAGCTTCGACGAATTTGCCCATGTGGCGTTCGGTGGCGCCGGTAAAGGCGCCCTTCTCGTGGCCGAACAGGATCGACTCGACGAGATTGTCGGGGATCGCGCCGCAATTGACGGCAACGAACGGCTTCGATTTCCGTTCGCCGCTGCCATGGATGGCGCGCGCGAACAATTCCTTGCCGACGCCGGACTCGCCCTCGACCAAAACCGGAATCGTCGAGGCGGCGGCCTTCTTCGCGGTGTGCAGCACGCCGGCCATGGCTTCGCTGCGGGTGATGATGTCGGCAAAGGTCAATCGGCCTTCGCGGCTGTGCTTGATCCGCTGCAACTCGCCTTTCAGCGCGCTGGCATTGAGCGCATTGCGCAAGCTGACCTGCAGCCGCTCGATGCCGACCGGCTTGACGACAAAATCCTGGGCGCCGGCGCGCATCGCCGACACCACATTGTCGATGCCGCCATGGGCGGTCTGCACGACCACGGGAATCGAAAGACCGGCTTCGCGGATTTTGGCCAGCACGCCCATGCCGTCGAGGCCGGGCATCACGAGGTCGAGCACCATGGCATCGAAGGCAGGTGCATCGGACGCGGTCAGAAGCGCGATGGCGGCGTCGCCGGAATCGACCACGGTGGTCTCATAGCCGCATTTCTGCACCATGTTTTCGACCAGGCGGCGTTGCACCGCGTCATCGTCGGCGATCAAAATGCTGGCAGCCATGGCGTTCCCCACTCGTTACAACTATCTGTCTCGAATCGGGGCACTCTCGCCGATGCCGATTAACGCCCGCTTAAGCGTTGATGTCCCGCCATCGCCTCGCCGTCGCAGCCGTTCCGGTTGAAAACGCACACTCCATAGGCTCGAACCAGATGACATCGCGCTCCTCGTCCGCTTTCCGCAAATCGACAGCCCAACGCAAGGCTAGTCCGAAGAAATCCGCCACCAGGCCGAAGGCGGGAAAGCTGCCGGAATGGAACCTTTCCGACCTCTATTCCGGGATCGACGCGCCGGAAGTCACGACCGATCTGCAAAAGATGAACGCCGAATGCGTCGCGTTTGAGACGGACTACAAGGGCAAGCTCGCGGAGCGGACGGCGGCCGAGGGCGGCGGCCGATGGCTCGCCGAGGCGGTCAGGCGCTATGAGGCAATCGATGATCTCGCCGGGCGGCTCGGGTCGTTTGCGGGTCTGGTTCATGCCGGCGACAGTGTCGATCCCGCGATCTCCAAATTCTATGGCGACGTCTCCGAGCGGCTGACCAATGCCTCGGTGCACCTGTTGTTCTTTGCGCTCGAGCTCAACCGCATCGACGATGCCGTCATCGACCGCGCGATGCAGGTGCCCGAACTGGCGCATTATCGCCCCTGGATCGAGGACCTGCGCAAGGACAAGCCGTATCAGCTCGAGGACCGGGTCGAGCAGCTATTCCACGAAAAATCGCAGAGCGGTTACGCCGCCTGGAACCGGCTGTTCGACCAGACGATCTCGGCCCTGCGCTTCAAGCTCGGGACCAAGGAACTCGCCATCGAACCGGCGCTGAACCTGCTGCAGGATCGCGCGGGGGAAAAGCGAAAGGCCGCAGGCCAGGCGCTGGCGAAGACGTTCAAGGCCAACGAGCGAACGTTTGCGCTGATCACCAATACGCTTGCCAAGGACAAGGAGATTTCCGATCGCTGGCGTGGCTTCGCCGATGTCGCGGATTCCCGCCATTTGAATAACCGCGTCGAGCGCGAAGTCGTCGACGCGCTGGTCGGCTCGGTTCGCGCGGCCTATCCAAGACTGTCGCATCGCTATTACGCCCTGAAGGCCGCATGGTTCAGGAAGAAAAAGCTCGCGCATTGGGATCGCAACGCGCCGCTGCCGTTTGCGGCGACCGGCACCATCGCCTGGCCCGAGGCCAAGAACATGGTGCTGACGGCCTATCGTGGATTCTCGCCGGAAATGGCCAGCATTGCCGAGCGGTTCTTCAGCGATCGCTGGATCGACGCGCCGGTGCGGCCGGGCAAGGCGCCCGGCGCCTTCTCGCACCCGACCACGCCGTCGGCGCACCCTTATGTGCTGATGAACTATCAGGGCAAGCCGCGCGACGTGATGACGCTCGCCCATGAACTCGGCCACGGCGTGCATCAGGTGCTGGCGGCGAAGAACGGCGCGCTGATGGCGCCGACGCCGCTGACATTGGCCGAAACCGCCAGCGTGTTCGGCGAGATGCTAACCTTCCGGCGGCTCTTGGCGCAGACCAGGAGCCTCAAACAGCGCCAGGCGCTGCTGGCCGGCAAGGTCGAGGACATGATCAACACGGTGGTGCGCCAGATCGCGTTCTATACCTTCGAGCGCGCCATCCATACCGAGCGCAAGAACGGCGAATTGACCGCCCAGCGCATCGGCGAGATCTGGCTTTCCGTGCAGGGCGAGAGCCTGGGACCGGCGATCGATATCCGGCCCGGCTATGAGAATTTCTGGATGTACATTCCGCACTTCATCCATTCGCCGTTCTACGTCTACGCCTATGCGTTCGGCGATTGCCTGGTGAACTCGCTCTATGCGGTCTACGAAAACGCGCAGGAAGGCTTTGCCGAACGCTATCTGGCGATGCTCTCGGCCGGCGGCACCAAGCACTATTCCGAACTGCTCAAGCCGTTCGGGCTCGATGCCAAGGATCCCAAATTCTGGGACGGCGGGCTGTCGGTGATCGCCGGCATGATCGACGAACTGGAGGCGATGGGCTAAGGCGGGGCAGGGCGTAAAACATTTGTTGAACGGTGCTGCGGATTCCTGTTATACATTTTGTATAACGGAGTTTAGATCATGAATGAGCGTCCGCGAAATACCGCTGAGGGTGAATTCGTCCAGATCAAGAAGATCGGCAATTCACTGGGCCTCATATTATCGAAGGACATCCTTTCCCGGCTCAAGCTGAAGGAAGGCGACAAGCTCCATATCGTCGAGCAGACCGAGCGGGGCATCAAGCTTTCGCCCTACAACCCGAAACATGCCAAGGCGATGGAGATCGCGCGGCGTTCGTTCAGCACCTATGCGGACACCTATAAGGCTCTCGCAAAATGAGCGAGCCGGTCTGGCTGGATGTGGAGATCATGGTCGATCTCCACGCCGAACAGCTCGCTTTGTTCGGAGGGCCGGACGGCATTCGCGACCAGGGCATGCTGGAATCTGCGCTCGGCCGTCCCATCAACAAATTCACCTATGGTGAAACTGACCTTGCTGCGCTGGCGGCAGCGTATGCGTTCGGCATTGCCCGGAACCATCCATTTGTCGATGGCAACAAGCGCGCGGCTTTCGGCGCGATCATCGTATTCCTGGGTCTCAACGACATCGATTTTCTGGTGCCTCCGGAAAGCGCCACAGCCATGATTCTTGCTCTCGCAGCCGGTGAGGTGAACGAAGATGGCCTCACCCGCTGGCTCCGGGACAATTGGCCTTCCGAATGACCCGATAAGCGGGGCAAAGCCGCCCATCGCCGTTGCCCTCCTGTTGGGATTGCGGTAATTCCACGGCGAGACACGAACATTCACCGGGGAGACCGATGGCAGAACATAACGAAGTGGCCTACACGACCGCTGACGGCAACGACTATCCGGCGCATGAGCAGACCTATGAGGGGTTCATCAAGCTGGTGAAGTACGGCACCGCCGCCGTGATCTTCATCGTTGCCATGATGGCGATTTTCCTGACCTGATGCATCGACGTCCGCGCCGTCGACCGGCGGCGCGATCCTGAGAGACCCACCGCGTTCCGGCCGCAAGACCGGTTCCATCCTTGCGAAATCAAGCGCTAGTTTGCGCGCGCGAGCTTCCCGCGCCGCCGGAGGCCCCATGAAGATTGCCGTCGCCAAGGAAATCGATCCCTCCGAGCCGCGGGTCGCCGCTTCACCCGACACTGTGAAAAAATTTAAGTCGCTGGGCGTCGATATTGCCGTGGAGCCGGGCGCGGGCATCAAGTCGGGCTTGCCGGATTCCGAATTCACCTCGGCCGGCGCCACCGTCAGCGCGGATGCCGTCAAGGACGCGGACATCGTCATCAAGGTGAAGCGGCCGGAGGCTTCCGAGCTTGGCCACTACAAGCGCGGCGCGCTGGTCATCGCCATCATGGATCCCTACGGCAACGATGCCGCGCTCAAGGCGATGGCGGACGCCGGCATCGCGGCGTTCGCGATGGAATTGATGCCGCGCATCACCCGCGCCCAGGTGATGGACGTGCTGTCGAGCCAGGCCAATCTCGCCGGCTACCGCGCCGTGATCGAGGCCGCCGAGGCCTTTGGCCGCGCCTTTCCGATGATGATGACGGCGGCGGGCACGATCCCGGCAGCGAAGGTGTTCGTGATGGGGGTCGGCGTCGCCGGCCTGCAGGCGATTGCGACCGCGCGGCGGCTCGGCGCCGTGGTCACCGCCACCGACGTGCGGCCCGCTGTGAAAGAGCAGGTCGAAAGCCTGGGCGCCAAATTCCTCGCGGTCGAGGACGAGGAGTTCAAGCAGGCCGAAACCGCCGGCGGCTACGCCAAGGAAATGTCGAAAGAGTATCAGGCCAAGCAGGCGGCGCTGACCGCCGAGCACATCAAGAAGCAGGACATCATCATCACCACCGCGCTGATCCCGGGCCGGCCCGCGCCGCGCCTTGTCTCCGCCGAGATGGTGAAATCGATGAAGCCGGGCTCGGTGCTGGTCGATCTCGCGGTCGAGCGCGGCGGCAATGTCGAGGGTGCGAGGCCCGGCGAGGTCGCCGATGTCGGCGGCATCAAGATCGTCGGCTTCACCAATGTCGCCGGCCGCGTCGCGGCCTCGGCCTCAAGCCTCTATGCGCGCAATCTGTATAACTTCATCGAGACGCTGGTCGACAAATCGACCAAGGCGCTCGCGGTGAAGTGGGACGACGAACTGGTCAAGGCCACCGCCCTGACCAGGGATGGCGCCGTCATTCATCCGAACTTCCAGCCGAAGACTTAAGGAGAGCCGCCATGGATCATATCGCGCAGGCCGTCGATCCCTTCGTATTCCGGCTATCGATTTTCGTGCTCGCCGTGTTCGTCGGTTATTTCGTGGTGTGGTCGGTGACGCCGGCGCTGCATACGCCGCTGATGTCGGTGACCAACGCGATCTCCTCGGTGATCGTGGTCGGCGCGCTGCTCGCGGTCGGGGTGGCGATGGTCGGCAGCGGCGGGGTGTGGGCGCGCGGCTTCGGCTTCGTCGCGCTGATTTTTGCCTCGGTGAATATCTTCGGCGGCTTCCTGGTCACCCAGCGCATGCTCGCGATGTACAAGAAGAAGATCAAGTGAACGGCGTACACCTCGTGGTGACGAAGACAATGGGGACCCTGAGATGAACGCCAATCTTGCCGCAGTCCTGTATCTCGTTGCCGGAGTGCTGTTCATTATGTCGCTGCGCGGCCTGTCGAGCCCGGCATCGTCGCGTCAGGGCAACTTCTTCGGCATGATCGGCATGGCGATCGCGGTGGCGACCACGCTGGCCGCTCATCCGCCGGCCGACGGCATCGGCTGGGTGCTGGTGATCCTCGGCGTCGCCATCGGCGGCGGAATCGGCGCCGTGATCGCGCGCCGGGTGCCGATGACGTCGATGCCGGAACTGGTCGCAGCGTTCCACTCGCTGGTCGGCATGGCCGCGGTGCTGGTGGCGGCCGGCGCATTCTATGCGCCGGAGGCCTTCGACATCGGCACGCCCGGCAACATCCATCCGCAGAGCCTGGTCGAAATGTCGCTCGGCGTCGCCATCGGCGCGCTGACCTTCACCGGCTCGGTGATCGCGTTTGCAAAACTGTCCGGCCGCATGAGCGGCGCGCCGATCATCCTGCCGGCGCGGCATCTCATCAATATCGGCCTCGGCGTGGCGCTGGTGGTGTTCATCGTCAGGCTCGTGATGTTCGGCGGCGCGGTCGACTTCTGGCTGATCACCATCATCGCCCTGGCGCTCGGCGCGCTCTTGATCGTCCCGATCGGCGGCGCCGACATGCCGGTCGTGATCTCGATGCTCAACTCCTATTCCGGCTGGGCCGCCGCCGGGATCGGTTTCACGCTCGGCAATTCGGCGCTGATCATCACCGGCGCGCTGGTCGGCTCATCGGGCGCGATCCTGTCCTACATCATGTGCCACGCGATGAACCGCTCCTTCATCTCGGTCATCCTCGGCGGCTTCGGCGGCGAGACGGCGGCCGCCGGCGCAGGCGCGGGCGGCGAAGTGCGCCCCGTGAAACTCGGCTCGGCGGATGACGCCGCCTTCATCATGAAGAACGCGCAGAAGGTGATCATCGTGCCCGGCTACGGCATGGCGGTGGCGCAGGCGCAGCACGCGCTGCGCGAAATGGCCGACCAGCTGAAGAAGGAAGGCGTCGAGGTCAAATACGCGATCCACCCGGTCGCGGGCCGCATGCCCGGCCACATGAACGTGCTGCTCGCCGAAGCCAATGTGCCCTATGACGAGGTGTTCGAACTCGAGGACATCAATTCGGAATTCGCGCAAGCCGACGTCGCCTTCGTGATCGGCGCCAACGACGTCACCAACCCGGCGGCCGAGGACGATCCGAAATCGCCGATCTACGGCATGCCGGTGCTGCAGGTGTGGAAGGCCGGCACCGTGATGTTCATCAAGCGCTCGCTGGCGTCGGGCTATGCCGGCATCGACAATCCGCTGTTCTACCGCGACAACACCATGATGCTGCTCGGCGACGCCAAGAAGATGACCGAGAACATCGTCAAGGGGATGTGAGCCCCTTTACGGGAAATCATGACCGTCCTGAAATGGCTCGTCGTTCTCGCAGCGTGCGGCTATCTCGTCGGTCTTGCCGGATTTTTCCTCGCACAGCGGTCGTTCCTGTTTCCGATTCCGCAGACCGTCCGCACCGCGCCCGATGCCGCCGGTCTTGGCGCGGCTGAAGAACATCTCCTGACCACGGCGGATGGCGAGACGGTGATTGTGTGGCACGTGCCGGCAAAGCCGGGCCATGCGGTCGTGATTTATTTTCACGGCAACGGGGATTTCCTCGCCGGTCTGGTCGGCCGCTTCCGCGACATCACCTCGGATGGGACCGGGCTCGTCGCCTTGTCGTATCGGGGCTATGCCGGATCGAGCGGCCGGCCGAGCGAACAGGGGCTTCTTTGGGATGCCGCAGCAGCCTATGCGTTCGCATCGGCGCGATATGGCGTCGATCGGATGGTCGTCTGGGGTTTTTCGCTCGGAAGCGGCGTTGCCGTCGCGCTGGCGGCGGATCAGCGAATCGGAAAGCTCGTCCTTGAAGCTCCCTACACCTCGATCACGGAGGTTGCCGGCGCGGCGTTTCCGTTTCTGCCGGTACGGTGGTTGATCAGGGACCAATTTCGCTCCGACCAGCGCATCGCGCGGGTAACGGTTCCCCTCCTGATCCTGCATGGCGCCCGCGATTCCGCCATTTCAATTGGTCTCGGCGAACGGTTATTCGCGCTCGCCCATCAGCCGAAACAATTCGTGCGGTTTGCGAACGGTGGCCATAACGATCTGAATGATTATGGTGCCGTCGCAACGGCGTGGGACTTCATTTACGGGAACTTGAAGTAGTTGACGGACTGCCGTCGTATGGTGCGCCGCCCGCCGCCGTCGCTTGAGGATTGGGATACATGAGTACGCACGGACCGATGCCGCGATCGGCGTGGATTTTCCCCGCACTTTCCGTCCTGCTGTTCGCGGGCGCCACCGCGCTCGGCTTTGGCTTCACGCCGTCGGCGGCGGGTTTGGCGTTTGCGGCGGTGCTGCTGGTGATCCTGTTCGGCACGGTGTTCGCCGCCGTTCATCATGCCGAGGTGATCGCCGAGCGGATCGGCGAGCCCTATGGCACGCTGTTGTTGACGCTGGCCGTTACCATCATCGAGGTGGCGTTGATCGCCACCATCATGCTGGGCGAGAAAGCGGTGACGACGCTGGCGCGCGATACCGTCTTTGCGGTGGTGATGATCGTCTGCAACGGGCTGGTCGGCATCTGTATCCTGGCCGGCGGTCTGCGTTACCGCGAGCAGGATGTTCAGGTGACCGGATCCAATCTGTATCTCAGCGTTCTGGTCGTGCTGGCGACGATCACGCTGATCATGCCCAATTATACGCTGACGACGCCCGGGCCGGTCTATTCGGCGGGCCAGCTTGGCTTCGTCAGCATCGTCACCATCCTGCTCTATGGCGTGTTTCTCTATACTCAGACCGTCCGGCACCGGAATTATTTCGTCAGCGAGGCCGCCGGCGCCGTGGATGACGGGACGCATCGTTCGAACCGCATGATGTGGCTCAGCGCCGGCTTGTTGCTGGTTTCGCTGTTGGCCGTGGTGCTGCTGGCGAAGAAATTCTCGCAGGTGGTCGACGCGGGGGCGGCGCTGATCGGCGCGCCGCCGGCCTTTGCCGGAATTCTGGTGGCGCTGCTGATTCTGCTGCCGGAGAGTGTCGCGGCGGTCGCCGCCGCGCGCAAGAACGACCTGCAGAAGAGCATCAATCTCGCGCTCGGCTCGTCGCTCGCAACCATCGGCTTGACGATCCCGGCGGTCGCGGTCGCCGCCTATGCGCTGGACAAGCAGCTGGTACTCGGCCTTCCCGCCCATGATATGGTGCTGCTGGGGTTGACGTTCATCGTCGCCATGCTGACGCTGGGCACCGGCCGCACCAACATCCTTTTCGGGCTGGTCCACCTCGTGGTATTTGCGGTATTTCTATTCCTGGTGTTCGTGCCCTGACCGGGCGGGAGAAAATCGGCCATGATCAGCGCCAAATCCGACGTTCAGGTCGATACGCCGGAGGTCCGCGTCACCGAATGGCGGCTGGCGCCGGGCAGCGCCACCGGACATCACATTCACGAGATGGACTACGTCATCGTTCCCGTGACCGCGGGCGAGATGACCATCGTGGCGCCGGGCGGCGAGCGTTCCAAGGCGCAGCTCGGGCCCGGAAAATCCTATTTCCGGAAAGCCGGGGTGGAACACGACGTGCTCAACGAAAGCGCCAGCGAAATCGTCTTTCTGGAAGTGGAGCTGAAGCCATAACCCCGCCGTTTTACCGAATTGCCACCGATCTGCCTCAAAGCTCCGGCATCAAAACCCCCGCGGGAGTGGTCGGCATGCTGAAATTGGTCTCCAAATTTGCGATGGATATCTTGCCGTCGGTGATTGCGACCATCATCGGCGCCTATATCGTCAATCATTACATCAACGTAAAGCCCGGCGCAGGCGCGTCGACCACTGCGGCTGTGGTATCGTCGCCCGAGCCGAAAAAGGCCAATTCCAGGAGTGATTCCAAGCCGGTCGAGAAATCAGCCGATCTCGGCAACATTCCCGAGCCCGGCGTCAGGGCCAAGGGCATCAAGGCTCCGGCCGAGACCGACAAATCGGCCGCCGAAAAGCCCGTGGAGAAACCTGCCGACAAGCCGGCGGAGACCGCCAGCATTCCGCCAATCGCTCCCGCGAGCGCACCGGCGGAGACCCGCCGTCATCAGCCGCGCGAAAAGGCCGCCGTCAGGACCGCTCCCGCGGTGGTTCCGGCGCCGCAGCCGTCCGCTCCCGCCGAGCCCGTGATTGCCGCGCCAACTACCGTCGCGCCGGTCGAGACGGCAATCATGCCGGATGCCAACAATCTGGCGCGCGCGGCGATCGAGCGTCTGCGCGGCGCGCCTGAGGCTTCGCCACGCGCCCAGGAAGCGGCCCGCATTCCGGAAGCGCCCCATGTTGTGGCCGCACCGGCTCCGCAGGTTGTGGCCGCGCCAGCGCCCCAGCCGGTTCAGATGCAGCCGGTTCAGCCGCTGCCGCCGCCGATCCAGGTTTCAACGCCGCCGGCTGACGCATTCGGCGCCGGATCGTCCCAGGCGAGACCGCCTTACGCGCCCACGGCGCGGGCGGACGATCCGCATCGTCCGACGCCGCCGGCCGATATTCCCGACCCGCGGCCGCTCGATTTGCGGGCCGATGCGGTGGATTCGCCGCCGGCCCGGGAACACACCACGGTTGCCGAAGACATGCTGTCGGCGGCGAAATCCGTGTTCCACTCGGTGTTGCCGAAATAGTCTCACGAACCGGCCGCCGCTCCGGATCACATCCGGGGCAGGCCTTCGCGCGAAGCTTCTTCAAAACGTATCGTAGCTCTGGCCTGGTTTGCCGCCGACGCGGGCAAAGCCACTTCGCGCGGCTTCGTCTTTCGGGCGCAGATTGATGGCCCGGCCATACGAGCCGGCGGCCCTGATTTTGTCGTCGAGGCGTTCATAGGCAAGTCCCCGGGTAATCCATATCTGTGCGTTCTGCGGATCGGATTGCACGGCCTCGTCGAGATCGGCGGCGGCCTCCTTGGCCTTGCCCAAAGCGAGGTAGCTCAGCGCGCGGCCCTGCAGCGGCTCGGCCTGCTGCGGGATCAGACCGTTCGCGGTCGTGAAGTCGTCGATCGCGAACTGGTGCTGTTTTTCGCTTTGATAGAGCAGACCGCGATTGTAGTAGGCCTCGGCGTCATCGGGCCGAAGGCTGATCGCCTTGTTGAAATCCTCGAGCGCTTGTGGCGCCTGGTTCCGGGCCTTGAAGACCATGCCGCGGCCGAGCCAGGCCGGCGCGTAGTTGGGATCGAGCGCCAGCGCGCGCTCGTAGTCGCTCATCGCCTGATCGAGCCGCCTGGTCTTGCGATAGATCAGGCCCCGGTTGGCGAACGCCTGACCATAATTGGGATCGAGGCTGATCGCCTTGCTGAAATCGGCGAGTGCCTCCTCGGTCTTTCCGGCCTGCGCCAGCACCGAGCCGCGCATGTTATAGGCCTGCGGATCGTTGGGTCTGTTTCTGACCGTCTCGGTGAGCGAAGCGATGTTGCTCGAGGCCGCCAGCTGTGCGGGCTCTTCCCTCGGCTCCGAAGATGTCGTCAGCGATCCCAGCGTCATCGAACAGCCGCCGAGGGCGATGGCGATCAGTGCGATTGCCGCGGGCGCACGCGGACCGGGGCGCAAAGCTCCGGAAAGGACATCAGGAACCGGGTTGGGCATCGTGCAGAACACTCACGCGGCTAACGCAGTATTGGTAGCCCGCTGGCGCGTATTCCGCAAAAACCACAACGCGGGCACGAAGGCCCGCGTCATCGGATGATTCAAATCCAACAAGATGGCTGATCAGCGCGACCCGCGGGGTCCCGCGCCGGGACCGCCACGGCCGCCACCGGCACCGCCCCGCTCAGCGCCTGGGCCGGCACCGAACACCGGCTTCGGCTTCATCGGCAGCAGGCCTTCGCGCTGCAACTTCTTGCGGGCGAGCTTGCGCGCGCGGCGCACGGCTTCGGCCTTTTCACGGGCCTTCTTCTCGGAGGGCTTCTCATAATGACCGCGGAGCTTCATCTCGCGGAAAATACCCTCGCGCTGCATCTTCTTCTTCAGCGCCTTGAGGGCTTGATCGACATTGTTATCGCGAACGAGAACCTGCACGCGGCATCCTCTTTCAATTGATCGGATTGGATTCTGGTAAAGCAAAGGGCCGGCAAAACGCCTAGCTCTCAACCTTGAGGGCGCGGATGTATCAGACAAAGCTGGGAATGTCCACCGGCGGAAAAGCAAATAGGCGTGCCGAACGCGGCCAAATCAGCCCCGATCGGGTTCTCTGGGAGGTCTCGGATCCCCCCGATCAGGCGGGTTTTGGCGGCGCCGCGACCTTGGCGACGTTCGCCTGAGCGTGGACCTGGGTCACGTGCCCCATCTTCCGGCCCGGACGCGGCGCACCCTTGCCATAGAGGTGGACGGTGACGCCCGGCACCGTCAGCCATTGCTGATAGCTGTTGATCTCGTCCCCGATCAGGTTGGTCATGGTGACCGGGCCGTGGCGGACGGGCTTGCCCAACGGCCAGCCGGCGATCGCGCGGATGTGCTGCTCGAACTGCGAGATCGATGCGCCGTCCAGCGTCCAATGCCCGGAATTGTGCACCCGCGGGGCTATCTCGTTGACCAGCAGCTTCAGGCCGCCGTCTTCCGGCACCACGAACATCTCGACCGCGAGCACGCCGACATAATTCAGGGCGTTGGCGATGCGCTGCGCCACGTCGCGGGCCTGCGCCGCCAGCGCGTCGGGGATGGCGGCCGGCACGCGGGAGATTTTCAGAATGTGATCGCTATGCTCGTTTTCGGTGACGTCGAAGCATTCGACATGGCCGTCGGCCGAGCGTGCGGCGATCACTGAAATCTCGCGCTCGAACGGAATGAAGGCCTCCAGGATCGCGGATTTGGTGCCGAGGTCCTGCCAGACCTGGTCCGGATCGTCTGCTTCACGGATGATCGCCTGGCCCTTGCCGTCATAGCCGAAGCGGCGCGTCTTGATCACCGCGGGGAGGCCGATTTTCCCGATCGCGGCACGTAACGCCGCCGCCGACGACACGTCGGCATAGGCGGCGGTTCCGATGCCCAGCCGCTTTACAAAATCCTTCTCGACGAGGCGGTCCTGCGTGGTCTCCAGGATCTCCCGGCCGGGCAGCACCGGACGGCGCGCCGCCAGGATCATCGCCGAGGCCGACGGCACGTTCTCGAACTCATAGGTGATGACGTCGACGTCGTTGGCGAACAGCTCGAGCGCCTCGACATCGGCATATTCGGCGCAGGTCGCGTTCGCCACGACGTCGAAAGCCGGCGAATCCGGATCTGGTGAAAACACCTGGCACCGCAGGCCAAGCCGCGCCGCGGCCATCGCCAGCATCCGGCCCAATTGTCCGCCGCCGAGAATTCCGATGGTGTCGCCGGGCTTCAGCTTCACCTGATTTCGCGCCGTCACGCAGATTCCTCCGGACGCTCGGCCACCGCCTCGGTCTGCGCCTTGCGCCAGCCGGCAAGTCTCGCTGACAGCGCCTTGTCGTTCAGCGCCAGCACGCTGGCGGCAAGCAGCGCGGCGTTGACGGCGCCGGGCTTGCCGATCGCCAGCGTCCCGACCGGGACGCCGGCGGGCATCTGGACGATGGAGTAGAGCGAATCAAGGCCGGAAAGCGCCTTCGATTCGATGGGCACGCCGAACACCGGTAGTTCCGTCAACGACGCGGTCATGCCCGGCAGGTGCGCAGCACCTCCGGCGCCGGCGATGATGATCTTGAAGCCGGCCGCCTTGGCGCCCTTGGCAAAGGCGAACAGCCGGTCCGGGGTACGATGGGCGGAGACGATGTGCTTCTCGCTGCCGATGCCGAGCTCAGCCAGGGTTTCGGCGGCGTAGCGCATGGTGTCCCAGTCCGACTGGCTTCCCATGATGATGGCTATCGGGGCGGGCATGCGATCAATTCTTTTCGGGAATCCAAAAACATAGGCCGGATTATAAGATCGGCCCTCGGTTCGGCAAGGCGTGGCAAGGGGTCCGGAATGGACTATCCTGTCTTGGTGAGGACCGGCAAGCCTTCTTAGAGCATGATCCCGATCCGACGGGCCGCATTAACGCAGAGGGGATGCCGGTTTTGAGACAAAGTTCACGCCCAGACCGAGGATCAAGGGAAGGGTTTGATTCAGCGCAGCTGGATCCGACCCCAGACAGAGGCTCATGAAGAAGAAAACCGGAACGGCGGCTCCGAAGGCCGCGAAACGCCGCAAGAGCGTGGTGGCGAACCGCAAGCCTGCGCCGCAGCGGGCGCCGGCCCCGCGGCCGCCGGTGGTGTCCGGCGACGCCAAAGCGCAGATTCGTCGGCTCCGGACTCAACTGGCGCAGGCGCAGGCGCGTATCGAGCAATTGCAGGCCTCGGCCGATACCGATTTCCTGCTGGAAATTCCCAACCGGCGCGGCTTCGAACGCGAGCTCAACCGCGTGATCGCCTACATCAATCGCTATCATGCGAGCGGCGCGGTGATTGTGCTCGACGTCGATCGTCTCAAGCCGATCAACGACGCCTTCGGACATGCCGCGGGCGATTCCGTGCTGAAAGCCATCGTCAATGCGCTCTCGCGCCAGATCCGCTCCTCCGACGTGATCGGGCGGCTGGGCGGCGATGAGTTCGCGCTGCTGTTGTGGAATCTCACCGAGACCGACGCCCACGCCAAGGCGGCGGCGCTGGAACAGGCCGTCGACCGTCTCAGCTTCGTGTTCCGCGGCCGCACCGTCACCACCGGAGCCTCCGCCGGCGTGGCGCTTCTGGGACCGCATTCCGAAGCCGGACGCGCGCTCGAAGAAGCCGATTGCGCGATGTATGTGCGCAAGGCGCAACGGCGTCATGAGGTGTGAGGTGCGATCCCTCGATCATCCGGATTTGCCGCCGCTCCCTCCAACCAGCCGAGCAGGATCATGACCAAACCCACGCCGTTTACGCTTCGGATCCCGGACGCCGATATCGCCGACTTGCGCGATCGCCTGGCGCGCTCACGCTTCCCCGACCAGGCGCCGGGCGAGCCATGGGCCTATGGCACCGATGTGGCCTATCTGCGCGGGCTCGTGGAATATTGGCGCGACCATTTTGACTGGAGGGCGGAGGAAGCCGCGCTCAATGCCTTTCCGCAATTCCGCGTTCCGCTCGATGGCATCGACCTTCATTATCTGCATGTGCCCGGCGTCGGCCCCGATCCGATGCCGCTGCTGCTGCTGCACGGCTGGCCCGGCTCGGTGTTCGAGTTCCTCGAAATCATCCCCCGTCTCACCGATCCGGCGCGCTTCGGCGGCGATGCCCGCGACGCCTTCACCGTGGTGGCGCCGTCCTTGCCGGGGTACGGGCTTTCATTCCGGCCCGGCCAGAAACGCTACGGCGTTCCCGAAATGGCGGACTGCGTCGCCGCCCTGATGCATGACGTCCTCGGCTTTGCCCGCTTCGGCGCGCAGGGCGGCGACTGGGGAGCGGGGGTTACCAGCCGGCTCGGTTATGCGCATGCGGAGCGGATGATCGGCATCCACATCAATATGATGATGGTGGCGGGCCGCGACCCCAAAGCCTTTCCCAATCCGACCGAGGAGGAGCGGCACTATCTCGCCGAACTCGCGCATTGGATGCACGAAGAGGTGGGTTATCAGTGGATCCAGGGTACCCGCCCGCAGACGCTGGCCTTTGCGCTGACCGATTCGCCGGCCGGCCTCGCGGCATGGATCGTGGAGAAATTCCGCGCCTGGTCCGATTGCGGCGGCGACGTCGAGCGCGCGATCAGCCGGGACCGCATGCTCGCCGACATTTCGCTTTACTGGTTTACCGGGGCGATCGGCTCGTCGTTCTGGCCGTATTATGCGAGGCTTCACGGCTCGGTCATTGTGCCGCCCGGCGAGACCATCGCGGTGCCCGCCGGCTATGCGCAATTCCCGCGTGAAATGCTTAAACCACCGCGCAACGTCGCGGCGCGTGTGTTCACCGACATCCGCCGCTGGAGCGTCATGGAGAGAGGCGGACATTTCGCGGCCCTCGAGCAGCCGGAATTGCTGGCCTCCGAGGTGCGGGCCTTTTTCCGGGAATTGCGCTGACCTGTTACAGCCCGCTCAGATCGTCCGGCACCTGGCCGAATTTCCTGAGCAATTGCGCATCGCTGAATTCGCCGACCATGGGATCGCCGGTGCGGCTGAAGGCGACCGCCCCGACGCAGCCGGCGCCGCGCGACAAGGCTTCCGCGCGCCGCAATGCGCCTGACGAACTCTGGCATTCCTCCGCGGCGCCCGCGACCGGCGAGCCGGTATCGTCCTGCAGGAACGGCATTGCGACGTAATAGGTGACATCGGCCATTGCGTTGCTCCCGTCCGGTTCGATCAGGCAGCGCCGCCGCGTGTCCGCGGCCGCCGCGCCGGACCGCGTTCGGCTGCCGCCGCCTGCAATTCCCTCAATTCGATTTCCAGATATTCGTTCGCCATGATCAGCGCCTTGATCGTGCTGCGCAGGTTTCCGTCGCACATCGCAATCGCCTGGTCGCAAGCCTGCTCGTAACGATCGGTGTCGGGCGATGAAGCAGGTTCGGACATGGACATGACGAACTCCCTGAGCGAGCGTGGGCGGCGAGAATGATGTTCCTATTTTGTTCCCATCGAGTCAAGCGGGTTAAACCGGGTGTCATGGTCGATTTCCACCGCTCCTCGCCAGCGGCCAGGGGAGCTGCGGCCGGGCCAGGACAGGCGGTCCGAACAGGCTGGCGCGGGAACGAAAACAATATCCGACGCTTAATGCCTGTGTGCACGGCGAGTGGGATCAGACATATGGGTCTTTCAAAGTCCAAGAGACCTGTGGTGCTGGTCGTCGAGGACGAGTTTCTGCTGCGTATCGACGCGGTCGATATGGTCGCTGCCGCCGGGTTCGAGGTTATCGAAGCTGGCAATGCCGACGAAGCGATCGAAATTCTGGAAGCTCGTCCTGACGTCACGGTGGTTTTCACCGATATCCAGATGCCGGGCTCGATGGACGGGTTGAAGCTCGCCCGCGCGGTCCGTGGGCGCTGGCCGCCGATCAAGATCATCGCAACCTCCGGCCGCCCCAATGTGGGAGAGCCGGATCTGCCCGAAGGCGGGCGGTTCCTGCCGAAGCCGTATAGTCCGCACCAGGTGACAGGCGTGCTGCGCGAACTGACGGCCGCCGCATGACAAAGTCACGCAATGATGTCCGGCGTGATCTGATCTTCGATGAAGGCGATGCGGTCGCGGAGCTGCAGCTTGCGCTTCTTCAGCCGTTGCAGGCGCAACAAATCCGGCGCGGGCGATTGGTGCAGAGCATCGATCGCCGCGTCGAGGTCGCGATGTTCCTGCTGCAGCCGTGCGAGCTCGGATTCGAGTTCGCGCTCATCTTCGTCGGTCATGGTGTACTTGATTGAAAACGCGGATGAGATTGCGAAAGGTTACGAAAGCCGAAAAGGGAATATCCTCCCTGACAGCCCGGTCCGCAAGCAGGTTCGCGCACGGGGGGATTTGGCGAGCCCGGATTCCGGGGGGCGGGCCAGAACCTGATCGGCTCTGGATAACCAGAATAGCGGCTCTAATCACTTGTTTTGACGCATTTTCCCAAACGACCCGGTAGCCACCCTCGGATCAAGTCAGCGGGCATGCTTCGCTTGAAGACGCGCTCGATCGTGGTCCGGGCAAACCGAATCGGATCAGGATCTGATCCCTTTGCGTGGTCTTTTCCCGCCAAACGTTAACGCGGCGCACCGGGTTCGGATCACGGTCCCGGGTTCCCTACTCACGGTTCGTTACAGATGATACTCGAAATATGAGGATGCACTTTTCGATACCCATCGACAGATTCGGGGGTTCGTGTAGACTTGGTTGTCCGGATCGAATCTGAGGTCTTAATCCAACCGAGGAGGTTTCGAATGGCAATTCAGGCGCATCTCGTTGAACTGGAACGGAAACACAAGGTTCTCGAAAACGAATTGCATGAAGCTCTCGTGCACCTTTCAACGGACGATCTGCAAATCGTCGAATTAAAGCGCCGCAAGTTGATGGTTAAGGATGAGATCGAGCGGTTGAGACATACCGCCAGTGAGACACTGCACTAACCGATAGCACAGGCCTATCGCCTTCGTCGCCCGCCAGCGGGTCGGCGCCTTGAGCGCCACCCTGCTTGTCGCGTTACGAGATTTGCGTATCCAACATTGTTTCAGCTGTGGAATCTTCCTGCCGGCTCGCGCCAGCGGCACGGATGGCCGCGCTCACATCCCTGCCAGTTCGCCGACATGGTCCGCGATCGCCAATGACGATGTCAGTCCGGGCGATTCGATGCCGAACAGATTGATCAGCCCGTCGATGCCGTGATCCCGCGGCCCCTGGATCAGGAAGTCCTGTACCGCAACCGCCGGCGGCACGATCTTCGGCCGCATTCCCGAATAACTCGGCATCAGCGCGCCGTCCGGCAGCGCCGGCCAGTAGCGCCGGATCGCCGGATAAAATCGTTCCGCCCGCGCCGGATCGACGGCATAGTCGATGCGATCGACCCATTCGACATCGGGTCCGAACCGGGCCTGTCCCGCCATGTCGAGGGTGAGATGCACGCCGAGCCCACCGGGCTCGGGTACCGGGTAGATCAGATGCGAAAACGGCGCGCGCGCGCTGCAACTGAAATAGTTTCCCTTTGCCAGATACGCCGGCGGGATCAGGTCGATCGGCATGCCGTCGATGCTGCGCGCGACCGTCGATGCGGCAAGCCCCGCGGCGTTGACGAGAAGCAGGCATTGAAGCGACATCGGTGCGTCGCCACCGGCGTCGAGCTGGATGCGCGAGCCGTGCGCCTTGGCGCCCGACAGCGGTGTATGAAAGGCAAAGGCCGCGCCGGCATCCTCGGCGTCGCCGCGTAGCGCCAGCATATAGGCGTGGCTGTCGATGATGCCGGTGGAAGGCGAGAGCAGGGCCGCGTCGCAGTTCAGCGCCGGCTCCAGCGAGCGTGCGGCATCACCCGTCAGGGTTTGCAGGTCGGCTACGCCGTTGGCTTCGGCGTGGGCCCTGATCGATTGCAGCTTTGCGGTTTCCTTCGGCGTCGTTGCGACGATCAGCTTGCCGCAATTGCGATGCGGGATGCCGTGATCGCCGCAATATTGATAGAGCGCCCGCTTGCCGCCGACGCACATCCGCGCCATCAGGCTTCCGGCGGGGTAATAGATGCCGGCGTGGATCACCTCGCTGTTGCGCGATGAGGTCACCGTGCCGATACCTTCGGCCGCCTCCAGCACGATCACCTCGCGGCCGGCCTGCGCCAGCCGCCGCGCGACCGCAAGACCGATCACCCCCGCACCGATAACGACGCACTCGACCTTGTCCATTCGCCGTTCGGATCCGGGATTGCTGTCTACCTGGCCCTGCGCGGGCCTGGTTCGGATTGCGCGCGTTCAGAGCCATCCTGCGCATCGACTATCGCTTCGGTTGCAGATTTCCGTTTCGCACAACCCATTGGATTCATATCGGAACTCTGCCGCAGCGGATTGTTAGTGAAGCATTAATCATGTCAGGGCAATTGCCGTAATTTAAGTCGCATTTTCGGGCCGCGTGGGTAGGCATTTACCTGATCCAAACCCGTGAAGCCAGACACTCCGCGACAGAAATCGGCGGGTGACTGATGGCTGACAAGAACTGGCAGGCAGGCGGCAGGATATTGATTTCCGCGCGGGCCTTGGTGTGCCTTTTCGTCGCCATTGCGCCGTTCGAGGCCGTCCGGGGAGCCAGCCCTGGACCCGCGCTGGCGGATTATGCCGGCGCCGCCGATCCCAGCCTGGTCTGGGAGGCGCTGATTGGCGGCATCGTGGTCTGCTGCTTCCTGGTCTCCATTGCGCTGTGGATCCTGTCGGCGCTGCGCAAGCTCAAGCTTTCGCAATTGCGCAGGAATGCGTTCGTCAGTTCCGCCCTCAACAACCTCAACCATGGCGTCGTGATAACCGATCCGCGCAGGCGGATCGTGTTCCTGAACGACCGCTATCTCGAGATCTACAGCCTTGCGCGTTCGGATATTACCCCGCAGATGACCGGCCCGGAACTCCTGGAGTTGCGGCGCCAGCGCGGCTTCCTCGACGTCAGCGTCGAGGATTTCTATGCCCATGCCGGCGCCCCGGAGGGTCTCATTACCGAGTTGCCCTGCGGACGCTCGGTTCTGGTCAAACATTTTCTGCTGCCGAACGGCGGCTCGGTGGCGACGCACGAGGACTGCAGCGAGCAGCGCAAGCTTTCGAGACAGCTCGCATCGACCAAGCAGTTCCTGGAATCGGTGCTCGAGAATGTTCCGGTGTGCGTGGCCGCCAAGAACATCGAGGATGGCCGCTACATATTCGCCAACCGCGCGTTCGAGCGGTTCTCGCGTTTTTCCAGCGATTATATCGTCGGCAAGCGCGCCGACGAGATCTTCCAGCCCGAGACGGCGGCGAGCATCGTGGCGGCCGACCGGGCCGCGATCGCCGCGCCCGAAGGCCAGTACCGCAACGAATTCGCCGTCGAGCGCGGTTCGAAGAAGCGCATTCTCGCGAGCAACCGCGTTATCGCGCGTAACCACAACAACGAGCCGGAATTCCTGATCGCATTGTTCGATGATATCACCGACCGCAGATCGCTTTCCCACGAGCTGGAAAATACCAAGAAATTTCTCGAGCTGGTCGTCGACAACATTCCGGTCTCGCTGATCGTCGAGCGCGTCAGCGACGGGCGATACCTTCTTGCCAACCGCAGTGCCGAGACCATCCTCAACCGGAGCCGCGAGGAAGCCACCGGCTTGACCGCGGCGGATATTTTCAACCCGCGGGAAGCCAGGCTGATCATCGCGCGTGACGAGGCCGCGATCAAGAAGCGCGGCCTGCTCACCGAGGAACACCCGATCAGCACCAAGGACGGGCTGCGGCTGTTCCTGACGCGCCGCATGACGGTGCTCGATGATGCGGGCGAGCCGCAATATCTGATCAAGACCCACGAGGACGTCACCGACCGCCGGCAGACCGAGTCGCGCATGGCCCACATGGCATATCACGACGGCCTGACCGATCTGCCGAACCGCGCGGCATTCCTGCAGGCGCTGGCGCAGATGATCGAGGCCTGCGGAGGCACCGATGAGGAATTCGCGGTGCTTTCCCTCGACCTCGACGGCCTGAAGGAAATCAACGATGTGTTCGGCCATGCGACCGGCGACAAATTGCTGATCGAAGTGGCGCGCCGCATCCAGGATTCGGCGCGCGGCGGGGTTGTGGCGCGGCTTTCCGGTGACGAGTTCGGGTTGATCATCGACGGCAAGCAGCCCGTTGCCGGAATGCTGCTCGCCGAGCAGCTCGCCGAAATCCTCGCCAAGGAGTTCGTGATCGAAGGCAAATCGGTTCGTACCGGCGTGACAACGGGCATCTCGATTTTCCCGCACAATGGCGCCGACGCAGCTTCCCTGCTTGCGAACGCCGGGGCGGCCTTGTTTCGCGCCAAGGCGAAATCCCGCGGTTCGATCAGCATCTATGAGCCCGAGATGGACCAGCAGATTCGCGATCGTCGCGTGCTGCACCAGGACCTCTCGGCTGCCATCAGGAACGGCGAATTGTCGCTGCATTATCAGCCGCAGGCGAAGGCGGGCCAGGACGTCGCCTCGAGCGAAATCATCGGCTTCGAGGCGCTGGCGCGATGGCTGCACCCGGTGCGCGGCTTCGTGCCGCCCTCGGATTTCATCCCGATCGCGGAAGAGAGCGGCCTGATCGTCGAGATGGGCGGATGGATCCTGCGCGAGGCTTGCCGCGAGGCCGCCTCATGGCCGCTGCCGCTGCAGATCGCGGTCAATCTGTCGCCGGCGCAATTCATGCACGGCGACGTCGTCAGTCTCGTGCATTCGATTCTTCTCGAAACCGGCCTGGCGCCGGGCCGGCTGGAGCTTGAGATCACCGAGGGCGTGCTGATCGAGGATTTCGACCGCGGCCTGGCGCTGTTGCGGCGGCTGAAAGCGCTCGGCGTGCGCATCTCGATGGACGATTTCGGCAGCGGCTATTCCTCGCTGAGCTATCTGCAGGCGTTTCCGTTCGACAAGATCAAGATCGATCGCGCCTTTGTCGTCAATCTCGGGCGCAATCCGCAATCGGCGGCGATCGTCCGCGCCGTGATCGGCCTTGGTCACGGTTTGGAAATGTCGATCGTCGCCGAGGGCGTGGAAACCCAGGAGCAGCTCGCTTTCCTCGCCGGGGTGGGCTGCGACGCGGTGCAGGGCTATTTCCTCGGCAAGCCTCTGCCGATCGGACAATACGCCGCGCTGGTCGGCCGTGACGATGGCGATACTGCGGAGCCCGCGCGCAAGACCGGCTAGATCCTCGGCTCCGGGTAAATCAGAACCAGGGGCTGCCTTGTTGTTTGAAGCGTTTTCCTGACGCGAATCGCTATCCCCTTCACTCGAAAACGCTATGGTCCCGGGATGGCGGACTACGACCTTGCGATCATCGGCGGCGGCTTGAACGGCGTCAGCGTCGCACGCGACGCGGCGGGGCGCGGGCTCAGGGTCATTCTGCTGGAGCAGGGCGACCTCGGTGGCGCCGCCTCGTGCGCCACGCCACGGCTGATCCATGGCGATCTGGCCGCGCTGGAGCGGAGGGCGTTTTGGCGCGTTCGCGAGGCAATGGACGAACGCGACACCTGGATGCGGATCGCGCCGCATCTGGTGCGTCCGATCCGCTTCGTGATCCCCGCCCATTCCGACGAGCGTCCGCCATGGTTGCTGCGGCTGGGGTTATTGCTCTACGACCGGCTCGCCCCGCAGGGCGGCCTGCCGCCGTCGGCAACCATCGATGTCACACACCATCCGATCGGCAACGCGCTGAAGCGGCCGTTCGGCACCGCGTTCGAATATTCCGATGGCCTGGTGGACGATTCGCGGCTGGTGATCGCCAATGCGGTCGATGCCGCCGAGCGGGGCGCGGCGATCCATACCGGCGCGCGCTGCGTTCGCGCCGACCGGCTCGAGACCTGGCGGCTCGTGGTGATCGATCGCGGCCACCGGCGGGTGGTCACGGCAAGGTCGCTGGCCAACGCGTCGGGTGCCTGGACCGGCTCGGTCGCGGAAACCGTGCTGCGCATGCCGCCGCCGCGCGCCGCCGTGACCAAGATGAGCCAGATCATCGTCAGGCGCCTGTTCGAGACCGACAACGTCTATGTCTTCCAGAACCATGATCGCCGGCTGATCTTCGCCAGTCCCTACCAGCGCGATTTCACGCTGATCGGCACCGTGACGAAGATGTTCAGGGGCGATCCGGCTGCGGTGTCGATCGGCGCCGACGAAGTCAGCTATCTCTGTGACGCGGCCAACCGGTATTTTCGCGAGCGGGTCGATCCATCCGACGTGATCAGGAGCGTTTCCGGCGCCAACATGGTCGCGGGCCCGGCCGGCAAGCGTGATGGTGCGATGGCGTTCGACGCGCGGCGCGGCAAGGCACCGCTGTTGACGATCTTCGGCGGCGACGTCACGACCTCGCGGCTGCGCGCCGAGCGCGCGGTCTCCCGGCTCACGCCGTTCTACCCGATGTCGCCGCGCTGGACCGCGGACGCGGCGCTGCCGGGCGGTGATTTTGCCTCGGCGCAATTCGAGACCGAGGTCGAGCGCGCGCGCGAACGCTGGAAATTCCTGACCGAGGATCAGGCCCATCGTCTGGTCTCGGCCTACGGCTCGCGCCTTGATGCCGTGCTTGGGGACGCCCGCGACCGGGCCGATCTTGGTCCGGCCTTCGGGCCGGAGCTGACGGGCGCGGAGGTGCGCTATCTCATGACCCACGAATGGGCGCGTTTCCCGGACGACATTCTCTGGCGGCGCTCAAAGCTTGGCCTGACCATGGCGCCGGCGGATCGCGAGGCGCTGGCCGCGTTCATGGCGACGGCGGCGTGACATGGTCGATAATAATGCGGCCATCCACAGCGCCGCGGTTGAGCCGGGGCGGTTCCGCCGCTAGCTTGCGGCAACGATGGGGCAGGCTGGGATCATGACCGACGACGCAGCGAAGGCCGCATGGGATGCGGATTCGGTAAGACCCGAACCGCGACCCGCGGCCGATGTGCCGCTGTTGCGCATCGACGCGGTGGTGAAGAAATTCGGCGCCTTCCGTGCGGTGGACCGGCTGTCGCTCGACATCCGCGCCGGGGAGTTTTTCGCCCTGCTCGGCCCGAGCGGCTGCGGCAAGACCACGCTGCTGCGGATGCTCGCCGGTTTCGAGACGCCGGACCAAGGCCGCATCCTGCTTGACGGCAAGGACATCGCCCAGGTGCTGCCGCATGAGCGCCCGGTCAACATGATGTTCCAGAACTACGCGCTGTTTCCCCATCTCAACGTCCGGGACAATATCGCGTTCGGACTGAAACGCGCGGGCATGCCGCGTCCCGAGCTCGAGACCCGCGTCGCCGAGATGGTGGCGCTGGTCAAGCTCGAGGGGCTCGAGAAACGCAAGCCCGACCAGCTCTCCGGCGGTCAAAAGCAGCGGGTGGCGCTGGCGCGGTCGCTGGCGCGGCGGCCGCAGGTGCTGCTGCTCGACGAGCCGCTTGCGGCCCTCGACAAGAAGCTGCGCGAAAGCACCCAGCTCGAACTGATGGAATTGCAGCGGCGGCTCGGCCTGACCTTCATCATCGTCACCCACGACCAGGAAGAGGCGATGACGGTGGCCGGGCGGATCGGCGTGATGGATGCCGGCCGCCTCGAACAGGTGGCGACGCCGCGCGAGCTCTACGAGGCGCCCGGTTCGCGCTGGGTCGCCGAGTTCGTCGGTGACGTCAATCTGTTCGAGGGCCAGGTCGAAGCGACGCGAGAACAGCCGGCTGGCGATCGCCACGCGCGACGCCGGAACCGTCTTTGTCGCCGAGCCGCGGCAGCCGGTCACGAAAGCCAATGTCTGCGTCGCGATCCGCCCCGAAAAGGTCAAGCTGTCGCGCCGTGGCCCGGCGCCGTCGGACGCGGTCAACGCGCATGCGATCAACCGGCTGGAAGGGGTGGTGACCGACGTCGGCTATCTCGGCGGTCTGACCACCTACAAGGTGAAGCTCGACAGCGGCGCCGTGCTGCGCTCGTCGATGGCCAATACCGCGCGGCTCGATCTCGACGCCTATAGTCGCGGGCCAGCGCGTGGTGGCGTGGTTCACGCCCGACGATTGCGTGGTGCTGGAGCAATGAGCGCGCGATCGATTTTCACCCGCCCGGCGCGGCTCGCCGCCATCGCGCCCTATCTGTGGATGGCGCTGTTCTTCCTGGTGCCGTTCGCCTTCGTCCTCAAGATCAGCCTGTCGCAGACCGCGATCGCGCAGCCGCCCTACACGCCGCTGTTCGACCTGACGGCGGGATGGGAGGCGATCAGGGCGGCGTTCGCCGCGCTCTCGGCCGATAATTTCAGGCTGCTCGTCTCCGACGACCTCTATGTCCTGTCCTATCTGCGCAGCCTCGTCGTCGCCCTGGTCTCGACCGCGATCCTGCTGGCGATCGGCTATCCCGTCGCCTACGGCATGGCGCGGCTGCCGCGCCGCTGGCAGAGCGTGGCGATGATGCTGGTGATCGTGCCGTTCTGGACCTCGTTTCTGATCCGCATCTATGCCTGGATCAACATCCTGCAGCATGACGGCCTGCTCAATCAGGTGCTGCTGGCGCTGCATCTGGTATCGGCGCCGGTGGTGTGGCTCTCGACCGACAGCGCGATGTATCTCGGCATCGTCTACTCCTATCTGCCGTTCATGATCCTTCCGCTTTACGCGACGCTCGCCAAACTGGACCCGGCGCTGCTGGAGGCGGCGAGCGATCTCGGCTCGCTCGCCGGCCCGCGCGTTCTGGCTGGTGACGTTCCCGCTGTCGCTGCCGGGCGTGGCCGCGGGCGCGCTGCTCTGCTTCATTCCCATCGTCGGCGAATTCGTGATTCCCGATCTTTTGGCGGGTTCGGACTCGCTGATGATCGGCCAGACCCTGTGGCTGGAATTCTTCACCAACAAGGACTGGCCGGTGGCGTCGGCCGCCGCGGTGGTGCTGCTGCTGTTGCTGCTGGCGCCGCTGTTGCTCTACGACCGCCTGCAGCGCCGCCAGCTGGAGGCCGCGCGATGAAGGCTTGGCACGGCAGAATGCGGACACCGGCTCGTTCCCTCCCCCCTTGCGGGGTCCGAGGCGAGCGAAGCTCGCTCTCGAGGTTAGGGAGGGGGGTGCCCCACGGCAATTGGAAATCGTGGCCACCCCCACCCCCAACCCCTCCCCGCAAAGGGGAGGGGAGTGCGAGAGTCCCCGTGCGTCCGAACGAGGCGCGATGATGGCGCGCGCGTCGACCAGGCTCTCCCGTTTCAACATCACCGCGCTGGCGCTGGGGTTTGCGTTTCTGTATCTGCCGATCGTGATCCTGGTGATCTATTCGTTCAATGCCTCACGGCTGGTGACGGTGTGGGGCGGCTGGTCGCTGCGCTGGTACGTCGAATTCTTCAACGACCGCGCCATGCTCGATGCCGCCTGGATGAGTTTTCGGGTGGCGGCGAGCTTCCGCGACGCTGGCGACGCTGCTCGGCACGCTGGCCGCGGTGGCGCTGTCGCGGGCTGCAAACTTCCGGGGCCGGGCGCTGTTTTCCGGCATGCTCTATGCGCCGCTGGTGATGCCCGAAGTCATCACCGGACTGTCGCTGCTGCTTGTTGTTCGTGGCGCTCGACGCCGAGCGCGGCTTCTGGACCGTGACCATCGCCCACACCACGCTGACGCTGTGCTTCGTCGCGGTGGTGGTGCAGTCGCGCCTCGGCGCGCTGGACCGAAGCTTGGAGGAGGCGGCGATGGATCTCGGCTGCGATCCCCTGCGCGCGTTCCTGGCGGCGACGCTGCCGTTGATCCTGGCCCTCGATCGCGGCGGGCTGGATGCTGGCCTTCACGCTGTCGCTGGACGATCTCGTGATCGCCAGCTTCACCACCGGCCCCGGCTCGTCGACGCTGCCGATCCGGATCTACTCCGAAGTGCGGCTCGGCGTGAAACCCGAGATCAACGCCATCTGCACGCTGATCATCGGCGCGATCGCGGTGGTGATCGTCGGCGCCTCGCTGGCGGCGAAGCTGTCGGATGCGCACGGAAAGAGCGCCGCGCCGTTGTAGCACTCCCGTCATTCCGGGGCGCTCGTCAGAGCGAACCCGGAATCTCGAGAAAATGTCCGGGTTCGATGCTTCGCATCGCCCCGGAATGACGGCTTTGCGATGACAGCGGTGTTGGTTTCATCCGCCCCCCTCACGACTTCACCGCGCCCGCCGTCAGTCCTCCCACCATGTAGCGCTTGAAGGCGTAGTAGATCGCGGCCGGCGGCAGCGCGTAGATGAAGCCGGTGGTCATCAGCAGTTCCCACGGCAAATCGTCGGCGGAAAGGAAATTGCCGAGCGCCACCGGCAGCGTGATCTCCTTGTCGTTCGACAGCAGCAGGAACGCGTAGAGATATTCGTTCCACGCCAGCAGCACCGCATAGGTGCCGATCGCCACCAGCGAGGGCATCATCAGGGGAATGTAGACCAGGCGGAAAATCTGCAGCGCGGTGGCGCCGTCCATCACCGCGGCCTCGTCGAGCTCGACCGGCAGCTTGTCGGAAGCCTGCTTCAAGACCCAGATCGCATAGGGCGAGGCGATGGTCACCATCGCCAGAATCAGCGCCCAGTGGCTGTTGAGCAGGCCGTAATTGCCCATGGTCCGGTACATCGGCACCGCGAGGAACGCGGCCGGAATGAAATAGGTGAACAGCGCCAAATTCATCACCCAGCGGCCGCCGGGCACGCGCAGCCGCGAGATCGAGAACGCGGCGAAGGTCGCGATCAGCAGCGTCAGCGCGCCGACCGAAACCGCGATCACCAGCGAATTCCAGAACTGGATCCAGAAATCCCGCAGGAAGTAATGCTGCTGGTAAAACACGATGTGGAAATTGTGCAGGGTGGGATGGGTCGGCCACAATTTGCCGGAGAACGCGTCCTCCTTCGGCGAGATCGCGAACACGAACATGTGGTAGATCGGGATCATGGTCCAGATGAAGACGGGGATGCCGATCAGGAGCAGCCGCGCCTCGGTGGCGACGTCGCGTAAGGTGATGTCTCGTAGGGAAGCGAGCTTCATCGCGACAGCCGTTTCATCATGAAATAGATCAGCGGCGCCACCAGCGGCAGCGCGCAGACGATCGAGGCCATCGCGAGGCTCAACTGGTCGAGCCGCAGATACCGGATGCCGAGCGTCGCCAGCACATGGGTGAGATCGGCGGGTCCGCCGCCGGTCAACAGATAGACGCTGTTGAAGTCGCCGAGCGTCCAGATCATCGAGAGCAGCGTGCAGGTGATGTACAGCGTCTGCATCGACGGCCAGGTGATGAAGCGGAATTTCTGCCACCAGTTGGCGCCGTCGACCTCGGCGGCCTCGAACAGGTCCTGCGAGATCGCGAGCCGCCCGGTCATCAGGATCAGGGTCCAGAACGGCAGCGATTTCCAGATATGCACGCCGATCGCCATGGTCAGCGCCACCGCCGGATCGTTCAGCCAGTTCGGGCCGTCGTCGCCGGTGAAGCGGAAGATCAGCTGGTTGACCATGCCCCATTCCGGATTGAGCATGAAGCGCACCGACAGGATGGTCGGGATCGAGGGCACCGCCCAGGGCAGGATGAACAGCACGCTGAGCCATTTGATCCAGCCGCGCTGCCGCACGAAGAAGCCGGACAGAAACAGCGCGATCAGCATCTTGATGTTGATGCCGATGACGAGGAAAATCAGCGTATTGACCGCGGCGCGCGCGAAGATCGGATCGTGGTAGAGCGCGACGTAATTCGCCGGCGCCCGCGCCAGCCACAGCCCGTAGCCGACCGGGTAGACCACGAACGCCAGGAACACCAGCAGATACGGCGTCACCATCACGATGCCCCAGACCTGCGGCGTCGTCAGCCTAGCTGCGAGCGGGGCCGAGGGCATGTCGGAAGCTGAGAGCGTGATCGCCATTGTTGTTACTCTTTGGTCGTCACTCTAACCAATTGTCGTCCCTGTTGGCTGTCGTCCCGGCCAAGCGAAGCTCGAGCCGGGACCCATGTAGCCGTCGTCCCTGCGAAAGCAGGGACCCATACGCCGCGGCGGCTATTTTGAAAGATGCTGTTCGCCGGCTATTTCACAACAACGCAACCCTGTGGTTATGGGTCCCTGCTTTCGCAGGGACGACGTTGCAGCGGAAGATGCTGCAGCGACATCCGGCATCCTCACCCCGCGACTTCCTTGATGCGGGCGATCAGCTCATCCACGGCCTTGTCGACCGGGACCTTTTCGCTGACCACGCGGTTCATCGCCTTGGCCCAGACGTTCTCGTTGTTCAAAATCGTGAACTTCCAGTTCTTGGTAAAGTCGAACGGCGTGGTGCCGCCGGTGAACTGGGTCCACACCGCCTTGCGGTGGCGGTCGGCCTGCCAGAAGGGGCTCGCCTGGCTCGCGGTCGTGACCGGGAACCAGCGGCCGAGCGCGCCCTCGACATAGGGCCTTAAGTTTTCCTCCTGCATCATGAAGCTGATGAACTGCTTGCCCAGCGCCTTGTTCTTGGCGGCGGTGAAGATCGAGCCGGTCTTGACGTCGGAGCGGTATTTGATCGGCGTGCCGTCGGGCTTGTTGGGGAACGAGGCGGTGATGATGGTTTCCTCATAGGCCTTCTTGCCGGCGGCGCGCTGCTCGTCGGTCAGCGCCGGATTGGTGGAATCCTCGAACCATTTCGCCGCGATCGAGATCGTGAAATTGTGCGTCATCACGATGGTGCGGTTGTGGAACGCGACGTTGTTGTCGGGGTCCTTCCAGGTGGTGGAGGAGGGCGGCGTGCAGCCCTTGATGTAGGTGTCGGTGTAATCCTTCAGCGCATGGATCAGGCCGTCGCGCACCTTGGGATCGTCGACCAGAAGCTTGCCGTCATTGTCGACCAGCTTGACGTTGTAGGCATCCATGAAGGTGTAGAACGACTGGAACGAATCCGTGGATTCCACGCCCATCGGCTGGCCGACGCCGTAGATGCGCTGACCGGTGGCTTTCCGGATCGCCGGCTGAACTTTATCGCACCAGAACGACCAGTAATCCTCCCACTTGGTCGGGATGTCGGCCTGCTTGAAGCCGGCCTGTCCCAGCATGTCGCCCCAGATCTGCACATGCATGCTCTGCTGCTTCATCGGGAAGCCGTAATAGGCCCGCTTCTTGGTGACGTCGTTGTAGAGATACGCGGTTTCCAGCGTGTTCGGCGCGAACGCCGCCTTCATCGGCACCAGGATGTCGGAGAGGTCCTCGAGCTTGCCCTCGAACGCCCATTTGCCGGACGCCTGCACGTCGTAGAAGTCGGAGAAAGCCACATCCGGCACGGTGCCGGAATCCAGCGCCGCCACGGTCTTCGGGATCATGTCCTGGATGGCGTATTGCGACAGCTCGACCTTGATATTGGTCTTGGCCTCGAACTTCTTGATCGCCGCGATCAGCGCGTCGTCCTCGGACTTGTAGAAGCCTTTGCTCCACCAGACCGTGATCTTGTCCTGCGCCAGCGCGGGCGCCGCGGCGTAAAACAGCCCGCCAGCCACCATCGCCACTGAAAGCGCTCTCATTGCCCTGGATTGCACGTCGTTCTCCCTGATTGCCAGCTTTTTTAACCGGTTGGATGAAAGCCTAGCGCAGCGCGCGGGCGCGATCTAGCGGGATATTTTCGCACGCGGGGTGCGGCCGCCTCTCTCGGTCGTCCCTGCGAAAGCAGGGACGCCCGCGTGAGCGCTTGCGCTCATCGCGACGCCGCGGCGCCCTCCGCTGTCGTCCCTGCGAAAGTAGGGACCCATACGCCGCGGCTTCTCTTTGGGCACGCCGTCCGCCGGCTTTCCCGCAATAACCACGGCCTGTGGTTATGGGTCCCTGCTTTCGCAGGGACGACGATGGTTTGGAAAACGCAGGGACGACGACATACATTCGCATTCCCGCGGCGCCATCGCGCCCGGGGTGTGCTCTAATCTTCCGCCCCGCAAAGAAGAGGGCGTGGGGAATGCCGGGTGCCCGTTGCACCCATGGGCCCCGTGCAAAAAAAAGCACGGGGGTAGGACCACAGGTACACCGGGATCACCCGGCATTCCCGCACGCGGATGGTTTTAACGGTTTCCTTCGCGCTCTCCCCGGGGACCGGGCTTTCTTGCCCCCGTCGCCAGCGTGATGCGAAGCATCATCGCCGACTTGATGCCAGCGTCGGGGCATCAGGACCACACGACTTCGCCGTCCGCGAAAGCCTGCCGCAAAAAGCCTTCCCGGCGGTGTTGGTACCGTCCCGCCGAAGTTTCCTGCGAAGGCCGATCAGCGCCGCCCGTCTCGCGCCGCCGCCGCGTCCACCGCATCTCGACCTACGTCCGTGACGATCGCGAAACGCCCCTCTGAGTGGGACGGGATGGCGGCAATATGAATGTGATTTGGGGGGAGGCAGAAGGAAAATATTTTTGGCGAGGGGGACTGGACAGGTAGCATCAGCCTCATCCGGTTCAGGAAATTAGTTTTTAGGCGCAGGGGCGAAAAGCGGGCCGCAAGCCAAAACCGTCATTGCGAGCGAAGCGAAGCAATCCATTTCGCCACGCAATAAGAGTGGATTGCTTCGTCGCTTTCGCTCCTCGCAATGACGTGGCGGATTTTGGGGCTGTAGGGTGGGTTAGCCGACCTTTCCACCGAAGAGCGAAGGCGGAAGGCGTAACCCACCGTTACCTTGGGAAAATAGGTGCAGAAGTGGCCAATGAAACTCTGAGAGATGCTGCATTTTCAAACGCCTTGTCCTTTGTAGCAAGGGACAAACGTTTACCCCAAAAAGTATTCGCTGGGCGCTGGGAAGACTATCTCTTTTTCGAGCCTTACATCATGTTTGACACCTGCTTTATCGATGTAAAGAACGAACTCCTGCGCCAGGAGAACGCTAAGGTTGTCGCGTTAGTCAACCTTGGTAACGATGGAGTACCCAATGACGGTGGTCCACAGGCTATGTTTCTGGAATTGGATACTAAATCTGAGGAGTATATTTCGAAGTTAAAGGGCGACGGGTCCGCAATCAATTGGATATTTTTGATGGACCGCTACGTATGCGCATCGGAAAAGGGAAATTGGTCGATCTATTGTGAAAAGGAAAATGACGTTGCGGTTTTTGCCTTTCGCAGCGAACTCACCCGAGCTTCAATTGAGAAAGTCGAAAAGCTGCTGAAGGCCAAATCGATAAAGTCGCTGCGTAGTTCTGATCGAAGCGAACTGTTTGACTTTGGCAAGCTTGTACCTCGATGGAGGTCCACTTTGGAAGTGGAGTACAATCCTGGTTCACGAGGCAAGCAATGAAAGCGTATCTGGTGCTCGACCTGTCGGTGAAGGACTTCGCTGGTTTCAGAAAATACATCGCTGAAATCCCTGCCTTCATCGCCAAGCATTCAGGGAAATACATCGTTCAGGGCGTGGTGCCGACCACGATCGAGGGGGATTGGAAACCCGAGCGCATGGTCATCATCGAATTTCCGGAACGTGAAAAGGCAGAAGCCTTTCTGGGCGACCCCAAAATCCAGGACCTGTTCAAGGTGCGCCATGCCACGACGACAAGTAAGCTTGTGCTTGCCGACGGGTGCACGTAACCGCCTGCCGAACAAGTAGCCCGTATGAACGCAGCGATATGCGGGATCGGAGAAAAGAAGCTCCCAGATGTCGCGCATCTGGGCTACGCTGGCTGCAGGAGCAAGGGCCCCCTTCGTGGCACTTATTGGTCATTGGTGTTCGTTCGCTATGCCACTTTATCACGACAAAGGGGTAGCAAGACTTGCCAGCCAAAAAAAGGTTGAGAAGGGGAAGTGGTATCTTGGATTTCTCTGTAAGGAGTGCGGAGCGAAGATATTTTCCTTGGATGATTCCACCCAAGGCTCCGCAATCCCTCCCCTGGCGGTAGGTGAGGGAAAATTCAGCGTACCTTGTCGCCAATGTGGAACGGACGAAATAATCTGTGGAACAGCAGATTTGATATCGTTGCAGGCAGATCAGGACGAGGGAGGCGATCCCTTCTTCCCACGCCGAAAACCGTCTGGGCATGGTCGGCAAAAACTGTCGAATAGATACCCCAAAGCAAAAGCCACCTTCGGTATCCGCTTCGTGGAAGACCGGCCTGAATGCGCTGCGATTATAGCCAGATGTAGCGCTATTTGGAGCTATATCGAATCCGAAACCGCACTCTTGTTAGCCACCATTTTAAAAATAAATACAGAGCCGGCATTAGCAATGTTCCTGGCGATGCAAAACAGTCGAACGCAAATTGATGTTCTCTCCGCCGCTGCTGAAACAGTCTTAAGTCGGGATGATTTCAAGTTATTTAAGTCGATAATGAACGTCAGAAAAGGGATGGAGACTGAGAGAAATCATTTGATTCATGGAGTATTTGGTGGATCGATCGTGGTCAAAGAGGGCATCTTGTGGATCGATCAAAAGGATTTCACCCGTCACACTGCAACAGTCTGGGGCACGGATTATTCGGAAATGGAAACAAAATACTCGGATGAAGTTTTTGTTTATGAACCCGAGGATCTCGAAACAGCCGCCCAAAATTTTGAGTGGATGTATAACTTTTTAGGGAGCTTCCGCGGCTACATCGCTTCTACTGAAGCTGCTTGGCGTACAGAACGATACCCCCAGCTATGTGCTGAACCTCTTGTTCGCGCAGAACTTGACCGCCTGTACGGGCCCGAAAGATAATCCAAAATCTCTTCAATAATCAGTTCGTAGTAGTGGGCTAGCAGAGGGCTTGTTCCGCCAGAGGGAGATGAACCTCCGAGCTGGAAGCGTCCGAATCCTCAATTCGCCTTCGCATTCCCCGCCGCCGGCGCAGCAGGCGCCGCCGCCTCCGGCGCCACGGCCTTGCCGCCGCCGGTAAACCGCTCCAGCACCGATTTCACCGCGTCGCGCGTCTTGCGGTCCTTCACCGCATCGAGCAGCGGCGCGCTCGCGGGCGAGCGGCGGATCAGGCTTTCGGGATCGGGGAAGATCAGAGGATCGTCCCACGGGCCCTGCACCACGAACGGCAGGTCGAAGCCGGGCGCGGCGTTGGCCGCCGTGGTCAGGCTGGCGGTGCCCTTGAGGTCGAATTCGCGCGCCGGCACCGAGGCCGTGCCGGTCAGGGTCAGGCGCGCCGCCGGGCCCTCGACGCGGACATCCTCGGCGGTGGCGATGCCGTCGGCGAATTTCACCGAGACGGTGAGATTGTCGTAGGGCGTCGAGCCGGAGCGGAAGTTGCCGCCGCCGGACAGCGGCCGGCGCTCCAGCCGCTTCAGCAATTGCTCGGCGTTGAAGCCCGAGATCGCGCCGTCATGGCCGGTCAGGGTCGCGGTGCCGTCGAGCGATGACGCCAGCCCGAACGGCGACGAGCCCGAGGCCACCAGCGAGACACTGAGATTGCCGCGGCCGCACAGCTTGTTGACGCCGAACAACTCGCTGGCGCAGGCCTGCAGGTCGACGTCGGTGAACTGGAACTGGGCCTTGACGTCGGCCATGGTGTCGGCGCGCGCGACGCCGAACGAGCCCCGCGCGATGCCGCCATAGACCTGCGCCTCGCCGACGCTGAGCGCCAGCGCGCCGCCGCGCAAGTTCGCGCCGAACGCGGTGCGGCCGAGCTTGGTCTGGCCGACCGTGACCCGCGCGGCGGAGAGGCGCATGTCGAGGTCGGTGGTGGAGAGCGAATTCAGGTCGAACAACTGCCGGTTCCAGTCATGCGCGCCGGAGGCGAGCAGGCGGAAGGTCGAGATATAGGGCGTGAAGTCGAGGCTGTCGGCGGCGAGCGTCGCCTGCAGCGACTGGCGGCCGTTATTGGCGTAGGTCATCACGCCCTCGGCGACATTGCCGTCGAGCTCGACATTGACATTGGTGAGCGCGATCGACGGGCCGACCAGGTTGGCGCGCGCCTTCAGCGCGAAGCGGCCGAACCCGCCATAGCCCGGCGGCGGCTGCCCGGTCCAGCGCAGCGCGTTGCGCAAGGACGCTGAATTCCACCGTCAGCGTGCCTTCCATCATCAGGCTGGTGCGGTTGGCCACCGTGCCGTCGAAGGCGAGTTTCAGCGGCGCGCTGGAGAGCCGCGCCTTCAGCCCGGAACGGTCGCCCGACAGTGCGGCGATGAAGTCGCTGGCCGAGATCGAGCCGTCGACGCGCTCGCCGCGCCAGTCGAATTGCCCGGTGGCGGCAAAGGAGCGCGAGATCGACGGCCACGCCAGCGACAAATCGATGTCGTCGAGCCGCTCGGTGAGCTGGTGGCCGGCATCCTGGTAGGTCAGGATGCCGTCCTGGATCCTGATCTCGGAGAACGACACCTGATTCTCGGCGCCCGGCTTCATGGTGCGGGCGATGGTGGAGATGAACGGCGTCCAGTTGCTGTTGCCCTCGGCGTCGCGGACGACATGGATGTGCGGCCGCAGCATCATGACGTCGGAGATCTCGAACCGCTGCAGCAGCAGCGGCAGCAGCCGCAGATTCGCGGTCAGGACGTCGACCGCCAGCGCCGGGTCGGCGGCCGCAGCGCCCTTCAGGCCGACGTCGTGGAAGCTGATGTAGCTCGCGGGAAAGACCGAAATCTCGGTGGTGCCCGATACCACCAGATCGAGCCCGGTGACGGCGCGGATCTGCGCCTCCACCGCCTGGCGCAGCGCATCCCGGTTGAGGAACCAGGACGTCGCCAGCAGGCCGATCAGCGCCACGCCGAGAAACGCCGCAATCGGCATCCTCAAGCGCCTCATTCCCTGGGCTATCGTCAATGAGATATCCAAAGTCCGGTTAAATCGCGTGTGGTTGGAACAGGTCCGGTTAGACCTTACGTCGGCCCGATGCCGGGGGTCACTGCCGAAAAGCCGGGCAGGGCACGAAATCCGACGCCAACCCGCGCAACTTGATGGGTTTTCTTGACGCTTTCAAGGCCGTTGGGGTGGGGTTGCACGCCACTTACCCTCCCCTGGAGGCCAGGGGAATCGCATATGTGGAAGCAACCGCGACAGGCAAGGATGAATTGGCGACGCGGCAGCGGCGCTGCGAGAGTCCGCTGTCCCGCAGCGAGCGCGAATTTCTCCCCTCCTCCCGCGCGCGCAGCGCGTGGCGGGGAGGGGTCGGGGGTGGGGGGTGCTTCAGCGTACTCAACTCAGCGATGGGTGCCCGCGGAGCCACCCCCCACCCCCGACCCCTCCCCACCGCTGCGCGGGGGGAGGGGAGAAGAACGCTCCGGAGCTGCAGAGAGAGAAAGCTGCATCGAAACACAATCATATGCGATAGCCCTGGCCTCCAGCGGAGGGTAAGGCTCAGGTCCCCTGTCATTGACGCATTGCGAAGAATTCGCCTAATAATCCCTTGAAAGCCGCCGGTCTGCAGTGGCCGGCCGCCTCCCTCCATCAGGTCGCCTATCATGAACAAGGTCTATCCCGACGCCAAATCGGCCCTCGACGGCATCCTGAAGGATGGCATGATGATCATGTCGGGCGGCTTCGGCCTGTGCGGCATCGCCGAGACGCTGTCGGACGCGATTCGCGATTCCGGGGTGAAGAACCTGACGGTCGTCTCCAACAATGCCGGGGTCGACGGCATCGGGCTGTCGCGCCTGCTGGAAACCCGCCAGATCAAGAAGATGATCTCGTCCTATGTCGGCGAGAACAAATTGTTCGCCCAGCAATACCTCGCCGGCGAACTCGAACTCGAATTCAATCCGCAAGGGACTCTCGCCGAGCGGATCCGCGCCGGCGGCGCCGGGATTCCGGCGTTCTACACCAAGACCGGCGTCGGCACCCTGATCGCCGAAGGCAAGGAAGTGAAGGAATTTGACGGCGAGAAATATCTGATGGAGCGCGGGCTGTTCGCGGACCTCGCCATCGTCCACGCCTGGATGGGCGATACCGCCGGCAATCTGGTCTACCGCAAGACCGCGCGGAATTTCAATCCGATGATGGCCACCGCGGCGAAGGTCACGGTCGCCGAGGTCGAGCACCTGGTGCCGGCTGGCCAGATCAATCCCGACCACATCCACACCCCCGGCATTTTCGTCAAGCGCATCGTCCAGGTCGGCACCGGCAACAAGCGCATCGAATTCCGCAACACACGCAAGCGCGACGCGGTCGCCGCAACCGGAGAGGAAGTCTGATGGCCTGGACCCGCGAACAGATGGCCGCCCGCGCCGCCAAGGAATTGCGCGACGGCTATTACGTCAATCTCGGCATCGGCATTCCGACGCTGGTCTCGAACTACATCCCCGACGGCATCGACGTCCAGTTGCAGAGCGAGAACGGCATGCTCGGGATGGGGCCGTTTCCCTATGAGGGCGAGGAAGACGCCGACCTCATCAATGCCGGCAAGCAGACCGTCAGCGAACTGCCGTCGACCAGCTATTTCTCCAGCGCCGAATCCTTCGGCATGGTGCGCGGCGGCCACATCGACCTCTCGATCCTGGGCGCGATGCAGGTGGCGCAGAACGGCGACCTCGCCAACTGGATGATCCCCGGCAAGATGGTCAAGGGCATGGGCGGCGCGATGGATCTGGTCGCCGGCGTCAAGCGCGTCGTGGTGGTGATGGAGCATTCCGCCAAGGACGGCCCCAAGCTGCTGAAGCAGTGCAATTTGCCGCTGACCGGCGAGAAGGTGGTCGACATGGTGGTGACCGATCTCGCCGTCTTCACCATCGACAAGCACGGCAAGGACGGCATGGCGCTGATCGAACTCGCCGACGGCGTCACGCTCGACGAGGTGAAGTCGAAGACCGAAGCCGATTTCCGGGTGGCGCTGAAGAACGCGTGAGGTTGCTGGTGGCTGTTGTCGTCCCTGCGAAAGCAGGGACCCATCACCACAGCCCTTGATTGTTTTGCGAAAGCCGTCGAACGGCGTCTCTCAAAACCAGCGACACGGCGTATGGGTCCCGGCTCGCGCTTTCGCCTGGCCGGGACGACCGTGGATTTTGTGGCGCGATTGCGCCGCCCTCACGCCGTCGCCGCGGCGACATCCTCTGAAGAACGCGTGAAGCTTGACGGTTATTGTCGTCGTCCCTGCGAAAGCAGGGACCCATAACCACAGGCCTTGATTGTTTTGCGAAAGCCGTCGAACAGCGTCTCCCAAAACGAGCGACACGGCGTATGGGTCCCGGCTCGCGCTTTCGCTTGGCCGGGACGACCGTGGATTTTGTGGCGCGATTGCACCCCTCACGCCGTCGCCGCGGCGACGTCCTCCAGCCCGCGGTTGCGCGGCTCGACGCCCCAGGCCCACACCACCACGATCTGAACCACGACGAGGCCGATCATCAGCCAGACCACGCCCGGCAGCTGGTAGGACGCCATCAGGGCGCCGACGATGAACGGCGACACCACGGTGGCGCCGCGTCCGAACGTGTTGCAGATGCCGTTGGCGCGCAGGCGGATCTCGGTCGGAAACAGCTCCGGGGTATAGACGCCATAGAGGATCGCGGTCTGCACGTAGATCGCGACCACCAGGACAAAGCCGACCGAAAGCACGATCGCCGGATCGGCCGTTGCATCGAAGCGGGCATAGACATAGCCGGCCACGATGGTGACGATCGACGCGCCGATGATGCTCCAGCGCCGTCCGACGGCGTCGGAGGTGTAGGCGCCGAGCGCGCAGCCGACCAATGAGGCCGCCGACAGCACCAGCGTATAGGCCAGCGAATTGGTGATGGTCAGCCCCTGGCGCAGGAAGAATTGCGGCAGGAAGATCACGAAGCCGAAGATCAGCGTATTGATCGTGATCAGCACCCATGAGCCGACCAGCATGCGTTGCAGCAGCGGCGGCCTGATCAGGTCGACCGCGGCGACCTGCGCCACCGGCGCCGGCACCACCACCGGCGGCAGCGGCTTGCCGCCCGAGGATCTCCTGCTCGATGGCCTGCATCAGGGTTTCGGCTTCCGCGTCGCGGCCTTCCGATTCAAGCCAGCGTGGCGATTCCGGCAGGTTCTTGCGCAGGTACCAGACGATCAGCGAGCCGACCCCGGCGATCACGAACATCGGCCGCCATCCGAAGTTCGGGATGATGAAATAGCCGAGCAGCGAGGTGGCCGGAAAGCCCGCCACGACGATGAAAGCCATCATCGACAGCCAGCGCCCGCGCGTCTTCGGCGGCACGAATTCGGTCAGCGTCGAATAGCCGACCACGATTTCGGCGCCGAGGCCGAGGCCCTGGACGAAGCGGCAGGCGATCAGCTGATTCATGTCCTGCGCGAAGGCGGCGGCCAGCGACGCCAGCCCGAAGATCAGCAGATTGATCTGGTAGGTGAAGCGCCGGCCGTATTTGTCGCCGACAAATCCGGTGATCAGCGCGCCCACCGTCATGCCGACAAAGGTCAGCGAAATGAACTGCAGGTTCTGCGGCACGGTCGAGAACTTGCTCTGCACCGCCGACGCCAGCACGCCGCCGGCGACATAGAGATCGTAGCCGTCGAAAAACATGCCGGCGCCGACCAGCCCGAAAATCCGGTAGTGAAACGATGAGATCGGCAGCCGGTCGAGCCGCGCGCCGGCGTTTACTGCGAAAGCCATTTGAAGTGTTCCCCCCTTTGATATTCGAATGCGGCGCCGGCCTTCTCTCGGACCGGTGTGGCCGCCGTTATGTGTCTCAGTTCAACCGCCGCTGGGTCGCCGTGTCGCGGTACCAGTCGAACGGCTGGTTATGGGTCGCGACCATCACGCTCTTGGTGTTGAAGTGGTCGTCGAAACTCTCGGTGCCGAATTCGCGCCCGACGCCGGAATCGTCGACGCCGCCCCACGGCGAGGCCGGATCGAGACGGTGATGGTCGTTGACCCAGACGATGCCGGCCTTGACGTGGGCGGCGAACGCGATGGGCGCGGGCAACGTCGCGGGTGCGGATCGCGGCCGCCAGCCCGAACGGCGAATCATTGGCGAGCCGCAGCGCGTCGGCCTCGTCCGTGAACGGCGTCACCGAGGTGAAGGGCCCGAACACTTCCTCCTGGAAGATCCGCATGTCGGATTTGACGTCGGCGAACACCGTCGGCTGCACGAAGTAGCCGTTGTCATGGCCGGGCACTTTGGCAGCATGACCGCCGGCCACCAGCCGCGCGCCGTCGTCGCGGCCGAACTGGCAATAGGACAATACGCGGTCGCGCTGCCGCGCCGAGATCACCGGCCCGAGCTGGGTCAAGGGATCGAAGGGATCGCCGATCCGGATGCTTTTGGTCTTGGCCGTCAGCTTCTCGACGAATTCGTCATAGACCGAGGCCTGCACCAGATGGCGCGAGGCGCAGACGCAGGTCTGGCCGGCGCCGATGAAGGCGCCGAACGCCGCATAGTTGACGGCCTGGTCGACGTCGAAGTCGTCGAACACCATCACCGGCGTCTTGCCGCCGAGCTCCATGGTCTGATGCGCGAACACTTTCGCCGCCGCCGCAGCCGGCGATGCGGCCGGCTTCGGTGCCGCCGGTCAAGACCAGCTTGTTGATGTCGCCATGCTCGGCGAGCAGCCGCCCGGTCGGTCTGGCCGAGGCCGAGCACGACGTTGAAGACGCCGGGCGGCAGCCCGGCCTCGGTGAAGATCTGCGCCAGCTTCAGCGTCGTCAGCGGGGTGTATTCCGACGGTTTTACGACGGTGACGCAGCCGCTGGCCAGGACCGCCGCCAGCGACTTGCACATGATCATCAAGGGATGATTGAACGGCGTGCAGTTGGCGACGATGCCGATCGGCGTGCGCAGGGTGTAATTCAGGTAGGCGCCCTCGACCGGGATCACCGCGTCGCGCCGCGCCAGCGCCAGCCCAGCGAAATAGCGGAAGAAGTCCGGCAGCCGCGACAGCTGCGCGCGGGTCTCGTTGAGCGGCCGGCCGTTGTTGAGCGTCTCCAGCCGGTACAGCGGCTCGAGATTGGCCTCGAACGCATCGGCGAGGCGGTTGACCAGCCGGGCGCGGGCGCGAATGTCCATGCCGCCCCAGGCGCGGCCTTCGAACGCCGCGCGCGCGCTTTTCATCGCGCGGTCGACGTCATCGGCGGTCGAGTTCGGAATCCGCGCGATCACCTCGCCGGTGGCGGGATTGCGGACATCCAGCATTTCGCCGGCGCCGGCCTCGATCTCGCGGCCGTCGACGAAATTGCCGTGGATTTCGACGTCGGTCGTCGCTGGCTTTGTGGAAATATTCATGCGTCTCTTCCTTCGATTACAACCGCGTTGCGCTTGAGCGCCGGCAGCACGCGTTTTTCGGTCTGGCTGATATGGGCCTTGATGATCCGCGCGGCGCCGCGCGCGTCGCGGCGCTGCATCGCCTCGATCAGGCTGACATGCTCGGCCACCAATTGGGTCGGGTCGTGATCCCTGACATTGGCGACGCTGACCCGCACCAGCCGGTCGGCCTGTCCGATCAGGTCGCACAAGGCTTGCGCCATGCGGCGGTTGCCCGAGGCATGCGCCAGTGCGGCGTGAAAGGCGCGGTTGTAGGCGATGAATTCCTCGTGGTCGCCGGCAAAGCGCCTGAACTCGTCGAGCGCCGCCAGCGCGCCGTCGGCGGCGCTCTCGATCGCTTCGGCGACGCAGGCCGGCTCCAGCGCGAAGCGGAAGCGCAACAGGTCGCGCGCATCCGACAGCGAGATCGGATTGACCCGGTAGCCCTGGCGCGGCTGCACCGTGACGAGATGTTCGCGCTCCAGCCGCAGCAGGGCCTCGCGCACCGGCTGGCGGCTGACGGCATAGCGTTCGGCGAGCTCCTGCTCGCGCATATCATCGCCGGGTGCGAGCCGGCAGGTCAGGATATCAGCCCGCAGGCTTTCATAGACATTATCGCGCAAAAGCATCGCAATTTCTCTGGATAGGTGTTCAGTCTCGCAGTCGTGAAATATCACGTCAAGCGACAAAGGCTTGAAAAGGCTGAATTTTGATTTATCAATCGGTCCGTACCACCAGATGCCCCGGCCTCGATGGGGCCGCCTCCAGCTCAGCTTGAAAGAAAGAGACCGGCATGGACCGACTTTTCGCCAATGGCACGGTCAACGCGGCGCAATCCGGCCAGGAATCCGGGAAGGGATCAGGCCAAGCGCCCGTGCTGTTCCTGTTTCACTCGCTGCTGTCGGACCGGGCGAGTTTCGACGCCATCGTTCCAACGCTGTCGCGGTCGCATCGGGTGATCGTCCCGGAATTGCCCGGCTTCGGCGCCTCCAGGGCGGTCGATGGCGGCCTCGCCGCGGTCGCCGACCGGATGGCCGAGGCGGTGAAGGAGGCGGCCGCCGGCGGTGAGACCATCGTGCTCGGCAACGGCTATGGCGGGTTCGTGGCGTTGCAGATGGCGATCCGCCATCCCGCCGTCGCCAGCCGACTCATTCTCGCCGATTGCGGCGCGGCGTTTTCGGAAAGCGGACGCGAAGCCTTTCGCAACATGGCGGCGGCATCCAGGGCCAAGGGGCTGGCTGCGATCACCGATGTGGCGATGCGCCGGCTGTTCGCGCCGGAGTTTCAGGCGCAGCATCCCGATCTGATGCAGGATCGCCGCGAGGCGTTCCTGAAGACCGATCCGCACGTGCTTCAGGCCGCCTGCGCGCAGCTCGCCGAACTCGATCTTCGAAGCGAGCTTGCGGGGGTCAAGGCGCCGGTGCTGGTGCTGGTCGGCGAACATGACGAGGCGACGCCGCCGCCGATGTCCCGGGAATTGGCCGCCGGCCTGCCGAACGCGCGTCTGAAGGTTCTGGCGGGCTGCGCGCACGTCCCCCAGCTGCAATCGCCGGAGGCGTTCCTGGACGCGATCGGCGATTTCCTGCCGGCGTCGCACGCGGCAAACTGACCGCTCGAATCCTGGGTAGATCCTGCGCAGGGCGCCTATAGCGACCTGATCGCCAGCCAGACCGCCGCCCAGACCACCAGCGACAGCAGCGTGGCGACGACGACGAAGACCGTCAGGATTCGCCTCAGGGAGGGTCCATTGGCGGCGAGCGGCGATCTGTCGGGACCGCCGTGGAAGTCGTCGTTTCCGGGGATATGGCCACGGATCCCGAAAACCCGGAAAATAGCGTCCAGGACGAACAGGCTCATGGCCTTGGCTCCCGATTAATCACTCGATTATTCAGCATTGTCCGAAAATGCGCGCTGGTCTTTGAGGGAGCGCAAAGTGGCTCCCCCTTTTCCGGGCTATTCAATATCGAATCGGGGGCGGACGAGGTCTCCCAGCGACGCGATAAGTTCAACGGGAAGACGAATACGAATGAGACCGGATCTTGCCGCCTGTTACGGACAGGAGCGTTTACCGCGATACACCAGCTATCCGACCGCCCCGCATTTCTCGGCCAATATCGGCCCTGATACCTACGCCGAATGGCTGAAGGCGATCCCGCGCGACGCCAGCGCCTCGCTCTATCTGCATGTGCCGTTCTGCCGCTCGATGTGCTGGTATTGTGGCTGTCATACCTCGGTGGTTCGCCGCGACGAGCCGGTTGCGGTCTATGCCGCGGCGCTGCGCTGTGAAATCGATCTGGTAGCGAGGCAGATCGAACGCCGCATGCAGGTCGATCATATCCACTTTGGCGGCGGCACGCCGACGATCATGGCGCCTGAACTGTTCGTGGATCTGATCGGCTCGATCAGGCAGGCCTTCTTTGTGCTTGCCTCGGCCGAGATCGCCGTCGAGATCGATCCGCGCACGCTTACCGGGGCGATGATCGACGCGCTCGGCTTTGGCGGCGTCAACCGGGCGAGCCTTGGCGTGCAGAGCTTCGATCCCGTGGTCCAGCGCGCCATCAACCGGGTGCAGAGTTTCGAGGAGACCGCAAATGCGACCGTGGGCCTGCGGCGAGCCGGCATCACCGGCGTCAACTTCGATCTGATCTACGGACTGCCGCATCAGAGCGTCGCCTCCTGCCTCGATACCGTCAGGCGCTGCGTCGAGCTTCGTCCGGACCGGTTTTCGGTTTTCGGCTACGCCCACGTCCCATCGTTCAAGAAGCATCAGCGCAAGATCGACGAAGCCTGGCTGCCTGACAGCCTCGCCCGGCTCGACCAGTCCTATGCGATCGCCAACGCGCTGAAGGAGGCCGGATACCAGCAGATCGGGCTCGATCACTTCGCGCTGCCCGACGACGCCATGGCGGTGGCCCAGCGCGAGGGCACGCTGCGCCGGAATTTCCAGGGCTATACCACCGATGCCAGCAACGTCCTGCTCGGTTTCGGCGCCAGCGCCATCGGGCATCTGCCGCAAGGCTATGTGCAGAACGAAGTCCCCACCCGCGCCTATTGCGAAACCATCGCCGGCGGCAGGCTGGCGACGGTCAAGGGCTATGCCCTGACCGACGACGACCGCCTGCGCGCCGAGATCATCGAGCGCATCATGTGCGACTTCGGCGTCGATCTCGACCCGATCTGCGCGCGGCACGGCAAGGCTCCGGAAGAAATGCTGAAATCGTCGTCCCGCCTGAAGGATCTGATTTCCTCCGGCGTCGTCGAACTCGACGGCGCCTCGCTGGCGGTGCGTGACGATTCCCGCTTTCTGGTCCGCAGCGTCGCGGCCGCCTTCGACGCGCATCTCGACGGATCGAAGCAGCTGCATAGCCGCGCGGTCTAGGCGCACGCGCATACAATCGAGCTTGATGGGTGCGGCTTGGTCGATGTCGCGCTATGCCGCGATAGCGATCAAATTCTGCATCGCAGTCGAAATGACGCGATGTGCCAGAACCGGAAATTTGAATTGGTCTCGCTTCAATTTTTGCGCGGAGCGAAGCGCGTACACTGCGACGCATGGTGCCGACTGCGTCGACCGATCGAGGTCGCACGAAGGCGCGTGGTCTCGCCGCGGACCGGTGCGTTACAGCGCGGAATTCGCGGACGAGGGTAACGTCGCGGCCTTCTCGATCCGGCTTCCGGGGACAGCGGGCAAGTCTACCTCCGCCGGACGAGCCAAGGTCTTCGGCGACGCGGTCGAATGGGTTCTGGATGGCGACGGCCCCAAGGCCGCCGTGCTGCCTATCTGGCGCGGCGAGATGCCGGCGGAAGGACCCGAGCGTGAGGTCCAGGAGTTCGCCGAATTCAAGATCCGGCTTGCGAAGTCTGCCCGGTCGGGACCGCCGACGCGCGCCGGCCGGGGCGACCGAAAACGTCGTGCACGAGCCCGAGTTTCCCAAGCCCCCGAATAATCAGGCCATTGATGTCGATTTCGTACCAGGCGTGCGAAATATAGGCGTCCCGCGGAAACCGATGATGGTTGTTGTGCAGCCCTTCACCGAGGGTGAGGATCGAGATCACCAACTCGTTGGTCGTGCCATCACTGAGCTCGAAGCGACGGTAACCGTAGCGACCGTCGCTATGGCAGACCGAGTTGACCAGCGAGGTGGCCAGGATCATGAGGTAGGCGCGCAACAGGCCGGAGAACAGCACGCAGCCGATCATGGTGTGGATCCCGCCAGCTGCGTAGCCAATGGCGCCCGGAATGAAAACCGCCGACATCCCGTACCAGAACCAGCGCGTTCTAACGAAGAACATGGCGATCGGGTCGGCCAGAATATCCTTGGCGTAGTATTCGCCGTCGGTGGCGGCATGGTCGAACACCCAGCCGCCTTGCGCATGCATCATCCCCTTGACGAAGCTGACATAGCGGTTGCCGACGCCGTCATAGTGAGGGCTGTGAACATCGCCGGGTTTGTCGGAGTAAAGATGGTGCCGGCGATGATTGGCGACCCATTTGAGCACCGAGCCCTGCACCGCCATCGTGGCGATCGCACAGAAGAACGCCCTCATGACTGGACCGCAGCGAAAGCTCCGGTGCACGAACAGGCGATGCATGCCTGCGCCCATCCCGAACATGGTCAGCCAGAACATGCCGACGAAGACCGCAATCTCGACCCAGCCGATGCCTTGCATGATCGTCCAGACCACCGCGGCGATCGAACCGGCGTAAATAATGCCGAACACGGCATAGGATTCGCGTAGCTTGGCGTCTACCACCGGACCTTCGACGATCACGCCTGGCGGCAGTCTTCCGAGCACTTTCCTCCGGCTCCAGGCTCCGAACTGCGGTCATTTGAGCTGATCCATTCATGGAAAATTAACTCTTTCTGCGACGCAATGTAGCGACGCAGGTCATTTCTAGCAAGGACCCGATCGGCCGCGGGAGCGCGGAGCCGGGACCTCAAAAGACGCGGTCGGAGGGAGGGTGAGGCTCATTTCTCCTCGTAAACCGATCCGGAGATTTCGATGGCGACCGTTGCCGATTGGCCCGACTATGCGGGATGCAAGCGCCCGATGACGATGGTGGATTCGAGGGAGTGCGCGGACGGTCCCGTCCGGCGATGTCTCAACTGCCCAACGCCGGACGAGCGGGGCGAACTATGTTCGGCCGAAGATCGCCTGCCGCAACGCCGGTCCTGGCAGATCGGCGTGCCGCGGGCGAAAGCAAACGCCTGCGCAAGTCTTTGACAGGCAGGATCCGAATGAAACAGGCTGCCGACTGAGACGGCTTTACTGCGGCATGTCCGAACCGCTGGGAAGCTCTGGCTCGTCTGCAAGAGATGATGCGAAAGCCCCCAGCCCATTGATACGGCAGCTTTGGGTCACAAAGCAAACGTTGACGCACATTGCCTCGATCATCGGCTTTGGGCCAAATCCGGTCGTGACCGGCTGCGGCGCCAACTTCAATCCGGGCTCCTCGCGTCAGCGCTTGCGCCTTACAAATCCTTTCCCCCCACGCGGTGCGGAGTATCGCGGAGACCATCAACCTTCCAATAGACAGCGAGATTAATTCCCTACGTCAATTGAACGGATAGTACCGAAGCGAGAAGAAGGCGATGTTGTTGTTGACAGTAAGCCCCTGGTTTGGCGTGCCGCTGCCAGTGGCAAGGCCCTGGAACGCGGTCAATTTCACAAATTCATACTGCGCGCCGACCCTGACCCGTCCCAGGTTGCCCTTATAGGCGTCTTGCCAGAAGCCGATCGTGAACTCTTCCGCCTTCTGGACGTCGAAGGTGCAGGCAGAACCGGCGATCGGAGTGTTGAAGCCGCCGAGTGTTCCGCCAGTCAGGTTCTGATTGACGCATCCGTTATTGACGAAATTGGGATTGCCCCAGCCGCCCTGCGTCGCGCCGACGGTCCAGGCATTCGCGTTTGTTCGATCCTGGCCATAATACGCATACACGTCATTGCCAGTGAACGGATGGGCTACCGCGCCCACCATGAAACTCAGCGAGGTAAGCGGGGTCAGCGCGCCGTTTGGTCCGATGACGGCGTCGGGCAACTGGCTTGAGGTGTAGCGGCCAATCCCTTGACCGTACAGGATGCTGCCCTGCAGATCGAGCAACTTCGGAATCGCCGGGAGCAATACGCTGCCGCCGACGCCCCAGCCAAACGTTACCTGTTGCGACCAGCTGTTGGGAACGGTCGTGTTGGCGACCTGGTCGGTGAACCAGCGCTGCACACCCAACAATTCGTAGTGGCCGAAGCCCGGATCGAGAGCCACCTTCTCGATGATGTCCGGCGTGAGGTCGTTCGAGCAGGTAGTTGTGCCGTTGAGATGCGTCGCGCCGGTACAGTTGTTGTTGATGCTGGTAACGATCGGGCCGGGCGGCGATACGGTCGCCGCGCTGGGCGAGCCCGGGAACACAGCACCCGGCTGCTCGATCGACAGGCCGAACGAGGCGACGTTGTTCCACTCCTGGACAAAGCGAATTTGCGGGTTGCGCAACCAGTCGAAGCCGACGACGTACTGTGCGTCGATGGTCAGCGGCACGTTTTCGCTACTCGGCAGCATACCGACCCGGTTCTGCGTCAAGAGGCTCCACGCCTGGCCGGCAGCCACGTGGAAATGATAGATGTCGTTGTCGTATTCACCATATGCCTGGCGGATGCGAGGGGTGAAGCTGTTGCTCTCGCGGTTGTTGGCGTCGGTCGAGGCACCGAGAAAGTCCATCTCGTAGTAGCCCTTCAGGTGCTGGTTCTCGTCAATGTCGCCCCACGACTTCAAGGCAATCCGGCTCTGCTGCGCGCTGGCGCGAAACTCTCGTTCGTTGTAGAGAGCCGAATTCCGTAGCGGCATACCCGGGCTGCCGAACGGCGGATCGCTTGCCCCGTCCGCGACTTCGCTGTGCTGGCGCCACGCACCTTCCATCGCGATGAAGGAGCCGGCCATCGAGAAATGAATTCCGTCGAACCAGGCCGGAAGGGCTTTGGTCGGCATCAATGCGCCACCAGCCGGCGGCGGGGGCGGGATTATGATTTCATTGCCGTTACGCGCCACGACTGCCTGCGGTGGCGTGCCACCAGCGCGCGGCTGAGCCGATTGCTTCTTCGCGTGCGCCAGTTCCTGCTGCATGGCGTCCAATTGCCGCTTCATGGCATTGATTTGCCGCTGTAGTTGTTCCTCGTCGGCGCGGGCCGGCGAAACCATCAGTTGAGATGCCCCGAGCAAGGTGCTCGCCAGAAAAACGCCAAGCCTTCGTTTGAGTGCCATGTTGATACCCCACCCCTGGATTGATGCGGCCGATTTTTATTTTGAGCCATGACATCTGGATGATGGTTGGGTAACAGGTCGGATTCCGTGGCCAGTGCGCTGCAAGTTGAAGATGGTCGTGACATATCGGCCACACAGAACCGCATGATCCACATAACTGCATGGATCAATGAGCAAGTCGGTTAGCGGCAGATCGAGCCGGAAGCGGGGGCGTGGAAAGGCGCCGGGGGGCTGCTCGCGCGACCTCCTTCATCGATACCAGAGTCGCGACGAAGCCGCTGGCGATGCGGATCGTAGACCAGCTAGCCGCCAGCAGGTCGGCCGAGGCTGTTTACTGAATGTCCCGGTACTGATTGGAGCAGGCACTCGTCGGCAGGTCGCACGATGCACCGAAAATGCCGACGCCCGGCACGAATGTATAGCCCGGCATCCTGATCGCGTTCGCAGGAACGTGGGACGGAATCCGTACTCCGGCCCATGAGGTAGTGCTTCGGCTTGCCTCCCGGGCGATCGATGGGTCGCATAAAGAGCGCGCTGATGATGACCCCGATGCGACGTTGCGTATTTGTCGCCGTTTGCGGCCGTGGCGACCGTCGATCCGAGCGAGATGGAAAGCGCGGCCGCAGTGAGACCGACAGCAAGTGTTGCGCGGATTCTGAACGAGCTGACCTTGGATGACATGTGGGAACTCCTTTTCTTCTGGAACGGCGCTCCTTTTGAATGATTAAGCCTTCCAACAGGGCCAGTTCCAGAATCTCTCGAATAATATTTTCTTAACGCTGCCTTGCGGCGGATGGCTTGCCGCCGGGTTCACTGCTGCGACCGAAAAAGCCCCGCTCGCGTGGGGGCGCGAAAGCGGGGCGATGAGGTGTAGCTGGCCGATCTGGCGTGGTATGTGCCAGCCCGGCGGAAACTTGACCACAAGCGCTTGACGCTGAGGTGACGAGCAATCGTGGCTATAGAGCGGGCGAGAACGGTGAGGAGACATCGCCGATGCGAGCTGCCACAACGAAGAAAGAACCGGAGGGCGAATTCCCCATCGAAGCCTGATGAGCTTGCAACGGCGGTCATCGATACTCTGACGATGGAAACCGAAAGCCTGATGCCGGATGCGTCCTTAGTGACGCCGCATTGATTCAGAACAATTCGCGCGGCCAACAAGCGTGTAGATTATCTGCCATGAAAATATCAGACTATACCTGCCCATCGTGCGCATCGGTGTATGAAGTCGCCAAATCAATGTCGGCGGAACAACGTCCAGGGCGGGCTGAATGCGTCGTGTGCGGTAAACTGCTGGAATCTTGGCAAGAACCCAAGCTGAGAGCCTATCGGCTGGTTATGCCCTTGGAAGATAAGTATAAGTCCGTCCCTGCGCCGCCCTCTCCGACCCCAACCCGCTCACCATCAGATTTTGGCGGGTTAGGCGGCTGCGCCTTTGTTGGCGCGCTGCGAAGCAGCTAAACATTCTAATTTGGCGGGGTGTTTGCTATCACGGCCTATGGAGGGCTGGCTCACATGGGTGAACTGAAGACCACAGAAACGGCAGTCGACGAGTTCGAGCACAAGCTGCGTAAGCTTATCAAGCGTGCCAAAAAGCAGCGCGGGTTGCTCTGGCCTGCGGTCCTTTCCAAGCTTGAGCTTGCCCGCGCTGATGTCCGGTCAATGATCAAGGTCTATCATTCCGGACCGAAATAACGTCGGGTTCCGCGTTGGTTACGTGCACCTCAAATGAGCGCCGCCATATCTCTTTGAGTTCAAGGCTAATGCCGAGAACCGGCTGACGTCGCGTCCAAATCTTCCGGGTTAGCCGCTGAGAGCGGACACATCGCCGAAACGCGGATTCGGGACCCTGGATATTGCCATGCTCATTTGAACGAATAAGATGCTTGTATTGCCAAGAGTCCAAAATTCTTTTCGAATTGACGCAGATTTTGGAACCAGCTCCCATGATATTCATCATCGAAATCCTTGGTGAGCCTGATCGCCGTGGAAACGCGCGCGTCATCGAACGCCGGACACATACCGGTCCGACAATATCCGAAGCTCTTCGAACCGCTCGGGCCAACTTGCGTACGCCGCCACCGAGTGCCTACAGCTTTTCAATGAAGGCTAACGGAAAGGAAGTGGGCCGCTGGCAATGGAGTGGTGACGGCAATAAAGCCGACGTTCTGGCTGACATTGAATCAGGAAAAGTCTGCGTCACACGCAGACGACGATCTATAAAGTCATGGGCTTTTATCTATTGTCATCGGCGCATTTCAAAACGACCAGCGTGATAACCCATCGATAATTCGACGCCGTCAAGACAGATGTTCGGGAGGCGGCCGTTGCGCGGGTCGGACCAGCCTTGGCGCCTCGGGTTGGGATCAATCGGAACCGACGCTCCATGAACCGCTGCAAAGCTTGCGCCGGGACAAAGAGCGTGCTCGCCTGCCGCACTACCGTTTCATGCAGGGACGGAGATGCGCATGCCCATTCGACATGACGATCTGGTCGACGACGTGATGAGCCGCTCGCCGGCGACCATCCGCGTGTTCATTGAATTCCGGATGCGCTGCGTCGGCTGTCCGATCGCGTGCTTCCACACCGTGGACGACGCTTGCCGCGAGCACGGCGTCGACCGCGATGCGTTCTTCAGGGCGTTATGTTCATGCGCGTGAGCCGCGAAGGGCGCATCGCCGGAATCACGGCAGCAGCGGCGAGCCGCTCTCGGGCGTTTCTTCGGCCAGCACGAACAGCTGGTGCGGCTCGCGCAGCACGATGCGCTGCCGGCCGCTTTCGATCAGCCCGCGGCTCTCCCAGCCCGACAGCGTGCGGCTCACCGTGTGCAGCGTGGTGCCGGTCATCTGCGCGATATCCTGGCGGCTGATCGGAAAATCGATCTCGACGCCGCGCTCGAGCTTGCGCCCGGACTGCTTGGCGAGCCGCAACAGCGCGTGCGCGATGCGCTGTTCGACCTGTTGCGTCGACATCTCGACCACGCGGGTATGGCTTTCCTGCAGCCGGCTGCCCACCGTCTGCAGGGTGTTGGTGGCGAGCCCCGGAAATTTCGCCACCAGCCGCGGCCATGCCGCCGACGGCCATGCGAGCGCCACGCTGTCATCGACGGCGGTCGCGGTGGCGGGGTAGCGTACAGCCCGATCGCGGGTGCGACGCCGAAGGTTTCGCCGGGGCCGACATAGCGCACCACGATCTGTTCTCCGGCCGGCGTGGCCTTGCTGGCGCGCACGTGACCATGCAGCAGCACGAAGAAGGAATGCGCATCCTCGCCCTGTTCGAATACCGCGCTGTTCTTCGGATATCGCACGGATCGGGCCTCGCGCAGGATTTCGCCGAGTTCCTCGGTGCTCAAGCCCGCAAACAGCGGCAGATGGGCGACCAGCGAACTATCGACGGTAGCCATGTTTCCTCCGCGGCCCCCGGCAAGCCGGATTTCGCGAATCTAGACTGCGATTGCGGCCCCGGATCAAGCGGAAGTTTGCGCTTGCGCAACGAGGCTGACCGCAGTTCCCGCTAAAAATCGCACCAAAGGCGCCGCTTTGCGGCAGATCAACTCGATGGAGCGACCAGTATGGCGATTCCGCGCTTCCGCGAACCTATTTGGGCTCGCCGCTGCTGGCAACGGCTTTCGCCCGTTCTTCCTGCTCGGCTCGATCCAGGCCGCGCTGGCGATCCTGGTCTGGATGCCGGCCTTCTATGGCGAGATCACGCTGACCTCGGCGTTTGCGCCGCGCGACTGGCACGTGCATGAAATGCTCTATGGCTATCTGCCGGCAGTCATCACCGGCTTTCTGTTCACGGCGATCCCGAACTGGACCGGACGATTGCCGATCCAGGGCACGCCGCTCACGCTCTGGTCGTCTGGATCGCCGGACGGCTCTGCGTGACGTTTTCCGCCGAGACAGGCTGGCTCGTGGCGATGCTGGTCGATGCCGGCTTTCTGCTGCTGGTGGCTGCCGCTGCGGCGCGCGAGATCATTGCCGGCCGCAACTGGCGAAATCTCACCGTGGTGATGCTGGTCGTGCTGCTGCTTGCCGGCAATGTCGGCTTCCATCTCGAGGCGCATTTCGACGGCACCGCCGACATCGGCATCCGCGTCGGCATCGCGGTGGTCGTGTTGTTGATCTCGCTGATCGGCGGCCGCATCATTCCGAGCTTCACCCGCAACTGGCTGGTGCGCGAAAATCCCGGCCGCCTGCCGGTGCCGTTCGGCCGCTTCGATATCGTCGTCGTCGGGGTCGGCGCGCTGGCGCTGGGGCTGGGTCGTCGTGCCCGAAAGCAATTTCGCGGGCACCGCGCTCGCGTTCGCCGGCGTGCTGCATCTGGTGCGGCTCGGGCGCTGGGCCGGGATCCGGACCCGGCGAGAGCGCCTGCTGCTGATCCTGCATGTCGGCTATGCCTTCGTGCCGCTCGGCTTCCTCCTCAATGCCGCGTTCGCGTTCGGACCGCGTTGCGGCAAGCGCCGGCATTCATGCCTGGATGGCGGGCGCCGCGGGCATCATGACGCTGGCGGTGATGAGCCGCGCCACGCTCGGCCATACCGGCCAGCCACTGACCGCCTCGCGCGCCACGCAGGCGATCTATGCTGCGATCATCGTCGCGGCGCTGTCGCGGATCTGCGCGGCGATCGACCCTGTTCACGGCGAACCGCTGCTGCATCTTGCGGCGCTGGCATGGGCGGCCGCCTTTTTCGGTTTCGCGCTTGTGTTCGGCCCGCTGCTTGCCGGCAGCGACCGGCGAGGAGATGGCGCAGAAGGCGGCGGCGTAAGGTTGACGACGACGAATTATTCCTCTGTCGTCTGGTATGGAAGGCGTGACCGACCTTCGGATATGACAACGGGCGAGCGAGCCGATCATGAGTGGCGTCAAGAAGAAATCCCACTGGGAGAATGTCTACACCACCAAGGGTGAAAGCGAAGTCAGCTGGTTTCAGGAAGATCCCGCGCCGTCGCTTGAACTGATGAGCTCTCACCAGTCTTTCCGCAGGCGCCTCCATCATCGATATCGGAGGCGGCGCGTCACGACTCGTCGATTTCCTCGTCGAGCGGAATTCGGGCCGGTCACGGTTCTGGATATTTCCGCCGCCGCGCTCGATGCGGCGAGAAAGCGCCATGGCAGCAGGGCGGCCGAAGTCCAATGGGTGACCGCCGATATCACCAGCTGGGAGCCAACCCAAACCTTGATCTGTGGCACGACCGTGCCTCGTTCCATTTCCTGGCCGATCCGGCCGATCAATCCGCCTATGTCGGCGGCTCAAAAAGGCCGTCAGAGCGGCGGCTATGCCTGAACGGCACCGCCGCCTTGGACGGCCCGCAGAAGTGCAGCCGTTTGCCGATCATCCGCTACGACCGGCCTCTCTGTCGGCGATGCTCGAGGAGCACTACGAGCTCGATCGACGCGCGGCGACACGATCACGCCAAGCCATGGGCGCGGTGCAGAAATTTCAGTTCAGCGCCTTTCGCCGCAACTGAACTGCGCCACGATTCGATCGACCGTGTCGAGGTGCGCCTCACGCCCGCGCCAGCGCCTGCGAAAACACCACCTCGATCAGCGTGCCGGAATGCGCGCCGGTCCTGATATGGAATTGCGCGCGGTTGGCCTCGACCAGCGCCTTGGTCAGCGAAAGGCTGACGGCGGAGCTGTCCGTGCCTGGTCCGAGGGGGCTTGGGTCCGGAACGGCTCCAGCGCGGCGGCGACCTCGTTGTCGTTGAGCCCATGGCCGGTATCGCGGACCCGCAGCACCACCTCGCCGAGATCCGTCAGCGCGGTGGAGACGATGACCTGGCCGCCGGCATTGGCGAGATGGATCGAATTGCCGATCAGGTTCAGCGCGATCTGGCGCAACGCGCGGGCGTCGGCGACGACCGGCGGCAGCATATGCGCCAGCGAGGTGCGGATGATGATGCGCTCGCGGTTGGCCTGCGGCTGCATCACCGCGACGCAACTTTCGACCAGGTCGTTGAGGTTCTGGCTGGTGAAGGCGAGGTCGAGCTTGCCGGTCTCGATCCGGGAGAGATCGGTGAGGTCGTCGATGATGGCGATCACGCGTTCGCCGGAGGCGCGGATGTCCTTCATGTATTCGACGTAGCGCTCGTTGCCGAGCGCGCCGAACCGCTCGCCGATCATCATTTCGGCAAAGCCGATGATGGCGTTGAGCGGCGTGCGGACTTCGTGGCTGATCCGCGCCAGCAGGTCGGCCTTCGCATTCGCCGCGCGATCGGCCAGCCGCCGCGCCTCGCGCAGTTCGGTTTCGCTCTTCTTGCTCTGCGACAGATCGCGAAACACGGCGAAGAAATTCGGACCATCGGGCCTGGGTCCGTCCCATGGTCATCGACAGCGGGATCAGGCCGCCGCCGCGGACGCGGCCGAGCACTTCGCGGCCGTGGTCGAGCAGGCTGGCGACGCCGCTGCCTTTGATGCCCTCGAGATAGTCCTTGACCGCGCGCTGGCTCTCCGGCGCGAACAGCTCGGCGAGATTGCGCCGCACCAGTTCGGCGCCGTCATAGCCGAACAGCGCTTCGGCGCTGCGGTTGCAGGAATTGATGTTGCCCTCGGCATCGAACATCACGATGCCTTCGGCCGTGGTGTCGAGGATGGCGCCGAGTTCCTCGGCATCGGCGTGGCCGACGGCGGATGGTTCCGCGCGGCGCGGCGCGGCATGGCCGATCGCGGCGGCGACCTCCGCTTTCCAGACCTGCGCCTTGCGGCCCGCGCCGGAGAAGATCAGCGCCAGCGCGGAATCGTCGTCCCAGCTGATGGTGTAGAGGCGCGCGTCGATCGCCGAGGTGTGTTCGCCGCGGCTTGCGGCGCGGAAATCGTCACCGGCGTGCCGGTGTCCGATGTGCTGCAGGCGCTGGAGACGCCGGGCTCGACATAGAGCGCGTCGAGACCGCCGGCCTGCTCCAGGGTATAAAGGCTCGGATAGCCGACCGCTCGAGGAACGCCGCATTGGCATAGAGCAGCCGGTCAAGCCGATAGATCAGGACGCCCACCGGCAGCAGATCGAGCAGCATGCGGTCGCGCCGGGTCTCGCCGCGCGCCGGCGGCTCGGGGCGCGCCAGCCAGCTCGGCTGTTCGGCGATCTTCCCGGGAGTTTCGGCTGCGGCCTGCGGCTCGAGCGCCGCCTCCGGCGCGGCGGACGGTCCGCCGCGGCCGGCGCGCCGTTCTCGTTCTCGAGCCGCGCCGACAATTGCCGGGCGAGCTCGTCGAAGGCGCTGTTTTCCACCGGCGACAGCACCGGCGCTCTCGGTTCGCTGATCGGCCGGAACGGCACGACGTTTTCCTTCAGCACTTCCTTGGGCGTTTCCACAGGGTTTCCACGCTGTTTCCAAATCGGTTGGTTGTGAAGTCTCGGGACGGGTGGGCGATTCCAGCGTAGCGGCGGAGGCAGCGACATCGGGCGCGCCGGCGGCTTTGCGGCGGGCGAAGGCGGGCAAGGTCGGCGGCAACGGCGATCCGGCGCCGCCGCGGCGTCGTCGAGCGTTCCGAGTTCGGCATTCTTGGTTTAGGAATTCCTGGCGGCGCAGCGCGTCGAGCCGCGCCAGGCCGTCGAGATCGCGGCAGACGCCAAACCCCCGATAGCCGGCATAATTCCGCGCGTGGTCATGGACCGGCAATCCGGACAATTCCACCGCCAGATGGCTGCCGCCATCGACCGGCCAGTCCAGGATGATGCCGCTCCAGGTGTGGCGCGTGGCGATCGCCTTGACGACGCGGCCCTCCGGATCGAGCCCGAAGGTCTCGGCGATGTCGCTCCACAGCCGGCCGAAGCCGGCGGCGGTGCGCGGGCCGATCAGGCGGGTGAACTCGTCGGAGCCGAGCGCGAAGCGGCCATCGGCATCCATCTGCCACATGAAACGCAGCGGATGCCGGCGCGGCTGGCGGCGAGGGCTCGTCGAACTGCGGCGCCTCGACCGGCTGCGGTGCGACGGAGGATAGGACGGGCGCGTCATTCGCGGCGCGCAGGCGCCAGCGCATCGGCCGGCCGATAAGGGAAGGCTCGTGGCGTGTCAATGCGAGGTCGGCGCGCGCTCGCCGGATGCGGCGCTGGTAGTCGGGCGGTGGGGATGGGTCGGCCGGCGGTGGTTCGGAAGCGATGGGTTCGATCGCGGGCCGATCGGGCGCTTCGGCGAATTCGTCGATCAAGGCGAACTCGGCCGGAGCCTCGCCTGACATCGCCGGCCGTTCATAGTCGGGGATCGGCAGGTCGCCGGGCGCAGCGATCGGTTGCTGTGCCGGCGTCGCCGCCGCATCGGCCGGTGATAGCCGGCGCGGGATGCCTGAGATGCGCGGCCTGCGTTGCGCCCGTTGCGATCAGCGCAACCAGGCCGACATCGGCGCCGCTGCCGACCCGCTGCAGCACCATGTGGCCGATGCCAACCGGCGTTTCGGAGCGGCCCTGCTTCAGCGCGCCTTCGCGCGCGTCGTCGAGGCCGGCTTCGGACAGATTGCTAAAACCGAGCAGCGATCGCGCGGCGTCGCTGGCGCCGACGAACATGCCGTCGCGGGCGAAGGCGGCGATCGGGCTGTCGATGTCTTCGACCAGGCGTTGCAGCCGCTCGACCAGCGGCATCGCGCGGCCGACCGGCTCGGCGGCCACGATCAGAATGCCGTGGCTGCCGTCGGCAAATTCAAGCCGCGCGCAGCCGCAGGTGATGAGCGCGCCGAGCGCCGTGCCGAAGCCGCGCAGACGCTGCAGCCGGATCGTTCCTGTCGGCGGCAGCCGGTAGGCGAGTTGCGCCACCTGCCGGCGGTGCAAATCCGCCGGGCCGAACGTTTTCTTGGCGAGGCTGGCGCCATTGGCCGCGCCGAACAGCCGGGCACCGACCGGATTGGCCCACAGCACCCGCGTGCCGTCGGTCGACCACAGCCATGCGGGGAGGGGGCTCGTTGCATGCACCGCCAGTCGCGGATCGCCGACGCCTTGCAACTGGAATTCCGCATTGTTCATCGTGGTGATTTGACCGACTGGTTTGGCTGTTGCCCGATCATGGCGTCAGATAGCGGCGGCCGGACGATGACAGCCTTAACGGACCATTAGTATCGCCCGCGCGCGACCGCAGGTCCACGGCCTCGCCGCGGGAGCGGTCTGCAAAGGACCGATAACCTTAACCTGTTGGACCCTGCCCTTAGGCTCGGGCGTTGGATGCTGCAAGGGGCATCAAATCTGCACGAGGAGGGCCCGGCGTCATGTCGGCGCAGCGTTATGCCGATAGGCTGCGGCGTACCGGCAACCGGGGCTGTGGATGGCCCAGCAGGGAGTGGAACCATGAGCGAAAATGGGCATGACCGTTTCGAGATTCCCAAGGAAATGCGATCGATGGCCGAGGCCAGCTTCGACCAGGCCCGCAAGGCTTTCGAGAAATTCCTCACCGGCGCGCAGGCGACCGCGGGCTCGCTCGAGGAGCGCGGCGCCACCGTTCGCGCCGGCGCCAAGGACATCGGCGCCAAGGCGATGTCCTATGCGGAAAAGAACGTGCAGGCCGCGCTCGACCACGCGCAATCGCTGCTGCACGCCAGGGATCTGGCCGAAGTGATGCGGCTGCACGGCGAATATGTGCAATCGCAGATGCGGTCGCTGGCCGAGCAGGCGAGCGAAATGGGCCAGATTGTCAGCCGCGCGGCGTTGGAGGCTGCCAAGCCCAAAGAGGTAGAAGACCTGAGGATTTGAGAGGCTGAAGGGCTCCGGGCGCCGACCGGCTTTCCCCGCAGGCCGAAGGCCGGGGAGGCTCAAGGCCCGAATCCCGGGCCCCAAGGGTGCACCCCGCACGTGTCTGCTATTACCGCCCTGCACCTTAAATTGCATTGCATTGCACAAAATTGACATGATAAGGGTATTATCTGTCGGAAGCCCGACACATTGGGCACTCCCACCAGGTGATCCAAGTCGACGTTCCCGGAAGTATAACCGGGCGCGCAAGGGGTCACACCTTTTCACCCCGTTGCGAAGGATGCATGCCATGGCCAATTCAACCGATCCCTTCTCTGCCTCCATCATTCCGTTCGAGGTTCCCGAGCAGATGCGCGCGTTCGCCGAAAAGGGTGTTTCGCAGGCGCGAGACAGCTATGCCAAGTTCAAGGACGTCGCCGAAACCCACAACGGCACGATCGAGGCGGTGTTTGCCAGCGCCAACAAGGGCGCCAGCGCCTACTCCGCCAAGCTGATGGAAATGATGAAGGCCAACAGCACCGCGACACTCGACTTCACCCAGCAACTGATCGGCGTCAAATCGCCGTCGGAAGCGATGGAGTTGTGGACCGCCCACGCCAAGAAGCAGTACGAGGCCTTCACCGCCTACAGCAAGGAGCTCGCCGAACTGTCGCAGAAAGTCGCGGCCGAAACCGTCGAGCCGATCAAGACCAGCGCGTCGAAGCTGTTCAAGCCGGCGGCGTGATCGCGCCAGCCTTCCGCTCCCAAAAAAGGCCCGGGCGATGAGCCCGGGCTTTTTGTTTGGGGCGGTGCGCGGGCGAGGCTGAACGCGCTTCGTAGCGCGCCAACGCCGCGTCGGTGCTTTGTGAAAAGGACCGGCCGTGGAAGTGGCTTTTCCGCCACGACCGCCGAGGGTTATTGGCTTGCCAGCTCGCCGGGAAGACGCCGGGAAGGTCGCCTTGCGGCCTTGCCAAAGCGCGGCGTTGCACCTAGTTTCCGCCCGGTTCGCGACCCCTTTTTCGGGGTCGCGCAAGGGATGCAGTTGTAGCTCAGTTGGTTAGAGCGCCTGTCTGTGGAACAGGAGGTCGGTGGTTCGAGCCCACCCAACTGTACCACTTGGCCTTATCCCGAAACGCAACGCCGTGACGACGTCCGGCTGATCACCCGCCATGCGGCTTGTCCTGCTCTTGGCGGCATGCGCGCGTAAAACATGGCGCAAGATTGCATCTCGTGGGGAGAGCCTGTCCCCCAGCGCGCGGCTGGCCGCTACAGGCTGACGCAGGGTGTCCGCTTTCGCTTGTCACTCCCCCTTCATTCACCCACACTTCGCGAATCAACGCTTGGGGGATTCATGTTCGGCTTTGCCGTCCGCTCCGGAAATTTCCAGTTCACGCTGATGTCGGCGATGGCGCTGTCATTGCTGGTGTGGCCTGCGGCGAGCCGGGCCTACACCCCTGAGGAGGAGCAAGCCTGCAGCGGCGATGCGTTCCAGCTGTGCAGCGCGGAGATTCCGGACGTCGACCGCGTCACGGCCTGCATGGTCAGGAAGCAATCCCAGCTCAGTCCGGGTTGCCGGGTATATTTCCGGGCCGAACCCGAGGTCGTGCCGGTGTCCGCGGGAAGACCGCTCAGCATCAGGCCGGGCCACCTGCGAAAACCGCGCAAACCCAGGAAGCCCACATAGCGTTGGCCGCCGAACGGCGGCGTCCGCATACATTGACGATGGATGCGGCCGGATTGTCGGCGCGCGCGGGATCTGCAACTGCCTGCTGCGAAGGCGGCCTCGCGTCATCCGGACTCGGTTTGTTCGCGCCCGGCGCTCGCCGCTGGCCATATCAATGGGATGGCGCCGATACCCGGATAGGTTGAACCGCGGCGGATTTGCCCAAGCCGGCAGGAAAATCGCTCATCGCGATTCAAAAACGCCCCCGCGATTCAATTTTCGCGCATGCCGCAGCGCATGGTGTGACTCAAAAAGCAGCCTCTTCGATAAATCGCGGCTTTGTTGTGGTTGATTGTAGATTTTTCTTTCACGAATCAGCGCGCTGATTCATTTTCGGTATCTGGGGTCAATCTGGAGGCGAAGGTATGAACGTCATTGTTTTTGCATCGCGTAAAGGCGGCGCGGGGAAGAGTACCCTGGCTGCTCATCTGGCCGCGCATATCCATAAAGCAGCGAAGCCATGCCTGATGGTCGATGCCGACCCGCAGGGATCGCTCACGCTGTGGCACAAGCTGCGGGGAACCAACGAACCGCCGATCAAGACGGCGGTCAATTCCGTCAGCGGCATCATCGCCGCCGCCAAGCGTGACGGCTTCGAATGGGTGTTCATCGACACGCCGCCGAACACGTCAGCGGTCGTGGAAGATGCCATCAGGAACGCCACCATGGTGATCATTCCGGCGCGGCCGGGGGTCTTCGACGTCAACGCCGTGCAGGAAACGATTCAGACCTGCCGCGCCGCGCGCAAGCCCTATGCGGTCGTGATCAACGGCGCCCCGGCACGCAGGGACGAGGTCGGAGAGCCGCATCGTTACGCTTGCGCGCGAAGCGCTTGCCAAGTTCCGTGCACCGGTGTGGGGCGGCCAGATCACCAACCGCGCCGATCTCTTGATGGCACTCGGCAAGGGTGAAGGTGCCCGCGAATATTATGCCGAAGGCCGCGCCGCGGCAGAGATCAGCCGGTTATGGGCTGCGATCGAACGCTCGGTGAAGGCGATCCGCGGCACGGCGTCGGCGAGCGGCACGATGCACAAGCAGGCGGCGTAGTTTCGCCGCACGGCCAGTTCTACAAAGAACGCGCGGGCTCCGCGCGTTTTTCTGTTGTGGTCCGCCCGCGGCCACGCATCGATCGTCATTGCGGGCAGCGTCGGCGATGAAGCGATCCGGTCATTTCCGGTCGCACATGGATTGCCTGGCCGCGCCCGTCATCGGGCGCGCATTGCCGCGGACCGGCGGGCAAGAGCGTTTTCGAGCGAAGTGGATACCGGTTCGCGTGAAGAAAACGCGTCAAAAAAGATTAGAGCATCGAATTCTGATTTAATCAGAACCGATCTTGCTCTAACCGGCACCAAGCGCCGGCGTGCGACCTCAGAGTCTGACCGAAAAAAGCATCCAGCATCTTCAGCTCTTTTGGCCTTTTCGTCATGGCCGGGCTTGTCCCTGCCATCCACGTCTTTCTTGCTGCTACACCGCTAGTAAGACGTGGATGCCCGGCACAAGGCCGGGCATGACGAGCATAGCCTGAAAGGCCAAATTCTATTGGCTGCTTTTTGAGTCAAACTCTCAAGCCACCATCAGCATGTAGAACACGATCACCGGCGACAGGCTCAGGATGACCGACCAGATGCCGACCGCCCAAAGAATGTCCTGCATGCTAAAGCCCCGGTGTTCGGGAAAGAAATCGTTCTGATTGCTCATGATGCCCCGCGCTTCTTGCTTTTATGGCGGCATGGATACACGCGGAATTTTAAAAAGCCGGCGGCAACATCGCTCGCATTTTGAACACAGGTGCTACCGAGGATTAACCACTACGGTAGCGTTTTCGAGCGAAGTGGGTGCCGGTTCGCGTCAAGAAAACGCGTCGAGAAGAATAGAGCCCGATCGCTTCAGGCCTGCGCGGGCCCGATCGGGCTATGCCGTCTCAGCTTCCCATCAGCAGGCGGAAGGCCAGCACCGGCGACAGGCCGAGCAGCGCCGCCCACAATCCGAACGACGACACCAGAAGAAGATCCTGCATCCTCTCGGCCCGTTCGGAATTCGGATATCTGTTTTTTTGAGTGGTCATTGTTTCCCCCGCCTTTCGCAGCTGGGGACGTCAATTAGCCCCAAATTCTGAAGATGGGGACCGCCGCATCGGGCGAATTTGAATGGCCGCGGTCACCGCGCATTAACCACAGCGGGGCAACCACAGAGATGGCCGATGCCGGACGATCGCCCGGCACGGCCGACCGGTCATAAGCCGATCTTGTGGGCTGATCGGCCCTGTCTGTCTTGATGTCCGTCAAATGCTCTTGCTGTTGTCGGCGTTAAAGACGTGATGGTCGATGTTGCCAGACGGCTTTTCCGTCCTTCGCGGCCTGGAGCAAGCTGAGGGGAAAAGTTCTTTTGATTACGGGGCCTTTAATGACAATTGATAGTTCGCGGGTCATGTCGGCGGCACTTCGCTCAAAAATCATGTCGGCTGACGATGCTGCGGCGCTGCTGCCGCATGGCGCGAATGTGGGCATGAGCGGCTTTACCGGGTCAGGATATCCAAAGGCCGTACCGCAGGCGCTGGCGCGCCGGATCGAGGAAGCTCACGCGCGCGGGGCACCGTTCCGGATCGGCGTGTGGACCGGGGCCTCCACCGCGCCCGAACTGGATGGCGCGCTGGCCAAGGTCGACGGCATCGAGTTGCGCCTTCCCTACCAGTCCGACCCGATCACACGCGAACGTATCAATGCCGGGACGATGGAATATATCGATATCCACCTCAGCCATGTCGCGCAGTTCGTCTGGTTCGGCTTTCTCGGGCATCTGGATGTGGCTTTGGTCGAGGTCGCAGCTATCCTGCCGGACGGCAGTCTGGTCCCCTCGACTTCCATCGGCAACAACAAGACCTGGCTCGATCAGGCCGACCGCATCATTCTCGAGGTCAATTCGTGGATGAACCCGGCATTGCAGGGCATGCATGACATCTACTACGGCACCAGGCTGCCGCCGCACCGGACGCCAATTCCCATCCTCGCGCCCGGCGACAGGATCGGCGAGGCCACGTTTCGCTGCGACCCGAGCAAGGTGATCGCGGTAGTCGAGACCAATGCGCCTGACCGCAACACGGCCTTCGCCCCGCCGGACCAGACATCGAGGGCGATCGCCGGCCATATCATCGAGTTTCTCGGCCACGAGGTCCGCCGCGGAAGGTTGCCGCCAGCATTGCTGCCGATCCAGTCCGGGGTCGGCAACGTGGCCAACGCGGTGATGGCCGAACTCGAAGACTGTTCGTTCACGGGGCTGACCGCGTACACGGAAGTGCTGCAGGACGGCATGCTGAACCTGATCCGGTCGGGCCGGATGGTGCTCGCATCCGCCACCGCACTGTCGCTCAGTTCCGACGCAGCCATGCTGTTCAACCGCGAACTCGACATGCTCAAGGACCGCATCGTGCTACGGCCGCAGGAAATCTCCAACCACCCGGAGGTCATCCGGCGGCTCGGCGTGATCGCCATGAACGGGATGGTCGAGGCCGATATCTACGGCAATGTGAACTCGACCCACATCCGCGGCACCAGCATCATGAACGGCATCGGCGGCTCCGGTGATTTCGCCCGCAATGCCTATCTCTCGATCTTCATGACGCCCTCGACCGCCAAACACGGATCGATCTCATCCATCGTCCCGATGGTGACTCATGTTGATCATACCGAGCACGACGTTCAGATCGTGGTCACGGAACACGGCCTCGCCGACCTGCGCGGCCTGTCTCCGAAACAGCGGGCCGGGAGTCATCATCAACAACACGGCGGATCCGTCATTCCGGCCCGCGCTCAGGGATTACTTCGACCGCGCGTGCAAGTTCTCGCCCGGGAAGCACACCCCGCATCTGTTGGACGAGGCCTTCCGTTTGATTCAATCGAGCTAGCCTGGAACCGAGCCCGCGCCACTCGATCTCACTCCACCCTGCGGAATTTTTGCGTGCGGTGCCCAAAGCCGACTTCCGCCGTGTAGATGTTTCCCTTCGAGTTCGATCGCGATGTTGTGCACCCATTTGAACTGGCCGGGCTGGTGGCCATGACGGCCCCATTGGGTGAGCACCTTGCCATCGTCCCGGCTGATCGTGGTGATCTGACCGTTGGCGCCATCGGCAATGAAAATGTATTTCTGTCCCGGGTCCTCCGAAAGCACGAGATCCCAGACCGAACCGTTCTGCATCGTCTCGGGCTCGATCCGGAATTCCTTCACGAAGCTGCCGTCCTTGCGGAAAACCTGGATGCGATCATTGGCGCGGTCGCAGACATAGACCAGTCCGTCATTGGATATCCGGACGCAATGCACCGGGTTCGAGAACTGCTCCGACGGCGGGGCGTCAGGCTTGTAGGCCGCCATCTTTTCATCGCTCGGCTTGTGCCCATAAGCCCCCCACAGCCGCTTGAAGGCGCCGGACTTGGCGTCGAACACGATGACCCGGCGGTTCTTGTAGCCGTCCGCCACATAGAGTTCGCCCGCCGGCTCGTCGAGCATCATGTGCGCCGGCCTGCCAAGACTGTCCTGGCTGTTGGAGCCGTTGGTCACATTGGCCTTGCCGATCTGCTGGAGGAATTTTCCGTCACCGGTGAAGGTGAGGATCTGGTTATCGGCGTTGTCATTGCCGGCCAGCCAGACATTGCCTTGACTGTCGACGAAAATGCCGTGCTCGTTTTTGGGCCAATCGTAACCGGCGCCGGGGCCGCCCCAGTATCTCAGCAGGTTTCCCTCCTGGTCGAACTCCAGCACCGGCGGCGCCGCCGTACAGCACTTGGTCTCCGGCGGATTCTTGGTCGCGCCCTTTTCGTCGTCGAACAGCGTCGAAGGCCGGTGGATGATCCAGATGTGATCGTTGCGATCGACCGCGATGCCGGAGACCTGCCCCAGGATCCAGTTGCCGGGCAATGGCTTTGGCCAGTACGGCTCCGGCTGGAATTTCGGGACCCCGGGCGCTTGCGAGGGTTGTCCCATCGGCGGCGGCAATTGCTGGGCAAAAGCGGGGCCCGCAAGACCTGCGATGACCGCGGCAAGCCGCAACGCCCTCAATGATCCAAGCATGACGATTTCTCCCCGGCAGAACTCTGTTATTTTTCTTGCGGATATTCTCGTTGCGGAGCCGTGCGGCGCACAAGCCCCCGCGCGGCGATCGCAACTACCTGACCTTGACATATTTCCGCAGCAGGCGCGGCCGCGGTTCGCCCGCGAACACGTTGCCGAACTTGTCCACGGCGCCGAACTCGGCGCCGCTCCCTGTCGTCGTGGCCGGGTTACCGCCCGGATCGAGAATGAAATATTTCACCCAGCCGCTCAAGCGCATCGCCAATTCGGATGCCCTGCTCGAATCCCGGATTTTCCACATTGTCCGACTCCGAGTCGTAGACGTAGATCAGGTCTTCGTCGTTGACGGAGAAGGCGATCCCGCTGGGCATGCCGAACTGGTGCCACGTCGCCAGGAATTTGCCGTCCGGAATCGAAGATTTGAATCCGGGTATTGGCGCGATCGCACACGAACAAGCGGCCTCTCTTGTCCATGGCAATGCAGTGCGGGGTGCGGAACTCGCCCGGCGCATATCCGGTCTTGCCCCAGGCCTTGATGAACTTTCCGTCCTTGGAGTACTTCACGATGCGGTTGTTCGAGCCGTGACCGTCGGCGATGAAGATATCTCCATTGGGCGCGGTCACGACGGCGGCCGGGGACCTGAAATGATACTCGTCGTCTCCGGCGACGCCGGGTTCGCCGAGCGTCATCAGCACCTGTCCGTCCGGCGAGAACTTGCGGACGAAGTGCCCGGCTTTTACGCCCGCTTTGGCCGCCGTTGCGACAGCGTCTTCGCCGGCCGCATCGGTCGCCCATACATTGCCGTCGCGATCGACATGCAATCCATGCGGCCAGATGAACATTCCGGCGCCAAAACTTTTGACGACGTTGCCGTTCGGATCGAACTTGAAGATGGTGTCGTGAGGCTTGAGCCTGCCGTCGGGCAGCATGCAGTCGATGCCGAACCGGCCGCCCTTTGCGACCGTCACCGGATCGGTCTCGTCACATCGGATGAAGGCCCAGATACTCTCGCCGTCCACGTCGACGCTCAGAGAGGCCGGCGGCCCCATCTCGCGGCCGCCGGGAAGTTTCGCCCATTCGCCGCCCGGCGTGCTGGGGCCGCCTCCGTCCGCCAATCCCTTGACCGGGCGGTACGGATTGTAGGCCGGCGCCTGAGCGAAACAGCCGGCGTCGAGGACAAGCAACGCGGCGAGGCCGAACAAAGCCGCACCTGCGGCTCGAATTGTCGTCGACATCTGACGCCTCATCTTCGGAGATAGACGGAGTTTGTCCGTCGCGGCTTACATCATGCAAAGCTATCGCATGAATTTCAGCCCCTTGAGAATTGAAAAATCGCCGTGGCGCCTGTCATCGGACGCGCATTCGTGCGTCCGGTTGGCTCGGCGCAATGCCGGGAAGCCGCCGCTCGATCTCCGCATCGAGCCGCGCCGCAAGCTCGGGGCTTGCTTCCACCATCGGCAGCCGGACCTCGGCGCTGTCGATCAGGCCGGTGCGCCATAGCCAATATTTCGCCGCGGCCGGGCTTGGCTCGGCGAATAACAGCCGCGTCAGATCGGATACGCTCTCCCAGCGCGCATGTGCGGCGTCGCGCTGGCCCTGCTTCAGCAGCGCGCCAACCGCCGCGAAGGTCTCGGTCTCGATGTGGGCCGAGAGCAGGATCGCGCCATCGGCGCCGTCGGTCAGCGCCTCGTAACACAGGGCGTCCTCGCCGGTCAGGACCCGAAAGCCGGCCGGCCGGCGGCGCAGCAGGTCGATCGACTGCGCGCGGTCGGCGCAGCAATCCTTCAGGCCGACAATGTTCGGATGTGCGGCGAGTTCGAGCAGCGTCTCGTTGGCAAGATTGACGGCGGTGCGGTAGGGAATGTTGTAGAGCACGATCGGCCAGGCGGCGTGATCGGCGAGCGCGCTGAAATGCTGCTTCAGGCCACGTTGCGACGGTCGCGAGTAATACGGGCTCGCGATCAGATAGCCGTCGATCGGCCAGGCCGCCGTCTCATCCAGGGTGTGGCACATCTTCCGTGTATGGCTGCCGGATAGTCCGAGACAGATCGGCATGTAACGCTTGTTGCCCAGCGGTCTCGGATCGCGTCAGCTCGACGATCCATTCAAGTTCGGCCATGCCGAGCGTCAGGCCTTCACCCGAGGTGGCGGCGAGGATCAGCCCGTTGACGGGCAGCGCCGCGTAGTGCCGCACCAGCCGCCGCAGCGAGGCCTCATCGAGAACGCCGTCGCGAAACGGCGTAATCAGCGGCAGCCAGAGGCCGTGCAGCAAGGATCGAAGGCCGGAAGGGTCGAGGTCGGTCATGGGTCCATCTCCTGAAGGGATTGAGCCGGAGACGGGACAAGAAAAAACCCCGGACCTCGCGGCGGGGTTTTGCAGATCGGGCAGAAGCGAGAAGTTTATCGCGCGCGTCGATCCGAAGCCCCCGGAAGGGAGGCTTTTTTCGACAGCGCTGTCGATGCACGAATTTGTGATCATGCGGCGATGATGCTTGGCGGCACCGGTCCTGTCAACCGGCAGTAACGGCGCCGTGAGCGGATCGCATGCAACACCCGCAAAGCCGGCTCTCGCATGCGCGCGCAACTCACCTTCGCATGAAAAAAAGCCGGGCTCGCGAGAGCCCGGCTTAAGGTATTGGCCATGTGAGGCCGACACAATCACCTTCCAAGAGGGATAACTGAGCGCTCGCGCCACTGGAGGAGGGGGACATAGCGCAACGCGAATGCTCAGCGTGAAAACATTATGGGCCGCGTGGGTGCCTTGCAGCAACCGTCCATGCCGCATGTCAGTCATGCGGAGTCCGGGGGTTATCGGGCGATAATTAAGACGGCCAGCGCTGCGCCTTGCTGACCACGAAGTCGCGGAACACCTGGACCCGCGCCACGGTCTTCAACTCTTCGGGATAGACGAAGTAGGTATCGAGCTGAATGGAATCCGATTCTCCGAACAGCTGGACCAGCCGGTTATTTTCCTCGACCAGGTAGTCCGGCAGCGCGGCAATGCCCAACCCCTGCTGGCAGGCGCGCACCAGGCCGAGGATGTTGTTGACCTTGAAATAGGCCTCGCGCGGACCGGAGCCGTTGCGGCCGGCATCGATCAGCCAGCTGCGGTTCTGCAAATGCGGTTGAACCTGCGTATCGCTCAGCATGATGATGCGATGGGCGTCGAGGTCGTCGAGCGTGCGGGGCGTGCCGAAGTGCTTGATGTATTCCGGCGAGCAATAGGCGTGGAAACCGATCGAGAACAGCTTGCGCTGGATCAGGTCGGGCTGGGTCGGCTTGCGGGTGCGGATCGCGACGTCGGCCTCGCGCATCGAGAGGTCGAGTTCCTCGTCGGTGACGATCATCGAAATCCGGATCTCCGGATAAAGCGCGGTGAATTCGTGGAGCCGCGGAATCAGCCAGTTGATGCCGAGCGCCGGCGGCGTCGTGATCTTGAGGTCGCCGCTCGGCCGCTCGCGGCTGTCGGTGAGTTTGGCGCGCGCCGCCTGCAACTGCATGAACACGTCATGCGCGGTGCGAAACAACAGGTCGCCTTGTTCGGTCAGGATCAGGCCGCGGGCATGGCGGTGAAACAGCGATACCGAAAGCTCCTGCTCCAGCGCGCTGACCTGCCGGGAAACGGCCGATTGCGACAGGCCAAGCTGCTCGCCGGCATGGGTGAAGCTTCCGGCTTCAGCCGCCGCGTGAAACACCTTCAGCTTATCCCAGTCCATGTCGGTAAATCCGTCGCGGGTTCGAGCCATGATTATTCCGCCGCCGCGCGGTCGCTCGCGCGAAGCGCGAGAAAGCGTTCGGCCTCAAGTGCGGCCATGCAGCCAAGGCCGGCGGCCGTGACCGCCTGGCGGTAGGTTTCGTCGGCGACGTCGCCGGCGGCGAACACGCCGGGCACCGAGGTCGCGGTCGAATTCGGCGCCACCTCGACATAGCCGGACGGCTTCAGCCTGATCTGGCCGGCGACGAGGTCGGTCGCGGGCGCGTGACCGATCGCGATGAAGACGCCGTCGGCCGCCACTTCCGTGACCGCGCCGGTCTTGACGTTCTTCAGCCTGACATGGGTGACCTTGCCCGGGTTCTCGGTGCCGCAGATCTCGTCGATCGCGCTGTCCCACACCACCTTGATCTTGGGATGTTTGAACAGGCGGTCCTGCAGGATGCGCTCGGCGCGGAAATGATCGCGACGGTGCACGATGGTGACTTGCGAGGCGAAATTGGTCAGGAACAGCGCTTCCTCGACCGCGGTGTTGCCGCCGCCGACCACGACGACCTCCTTGCCGCGATAGAAGAATCCGTCGCAGGTCGCGCAGGCCGAGACGCCGAAGCCCTTGAATTTTTCTTCCGAGGGCATGCCGAGCCAGCGCGCCTGCGCGCCGGTGGCCAGGATGACGGTCTCGGCGAGATAGACGTCGCCGCTAGTCGCAGGTCAGCCGGAACGGCCGCTGCGCCAGCTCGAGCCTGGTGACGAGATCGGTGACGATCTTGGTGCCGACATGGGCGGCCTGCTTCTCCATCTGCTCCATCAGCCAGGGTCCCTGGATGACGTCGGCAAAGCCCGGATAGTTTTCCACGTCGGTGGTGATGGTGAGCTGGCCGCCGGGCTGAATGCCCTGGATCAGAACCGGCTCCAGCATGGCGCGGGCAGCGTAGATCGCGGCGGTGTAACCGGCCGGGCCGGAACCGATGATCACGACCTTCGCATGGATAGGGGCAGGCATGGGTAGATCCCTCTCTTAAGGGAATTTGGTCAGTGCTTGAGCGGATTGCGCCCGCAAACGCGTCGCGACGGCGCCGAAAGTGTCAAATCCAAGTCTAGGGTATCTGGCAAGCTATGCAAGAATTGCAATCCAAATCCGCGAAATTTCCCGTGAACAGGGGATATGGCGCAGCGCACGCGCAATAAAATTGCGTCCACGCGGTCAGCTGCGCTAAGAGTGTTGCCGTTATTACCGCTAAGCTTTCTCAGCCCAGGACCGGGAACCGCGTGTCGAAGAACCTTGACGAGATCGACCTCAAAATCCTCAGCGAAATCCAGGCCGACGGCCGAATCACCAATGTCGAACTGGCCAAACGGGTCGGGATTTCCCCGCCGCCCTGCCTGCGCCGGGTGCGGACGCTGGAGGAAGAAGGCTATATCCAGGGCTATCGCGGGCTGCTGGATCCGCGGCGGCTGGGTTTCGACGTCACCGTGTTCGCTTCGGTGCATCTGTCCAGCCAGGCGGATGCGGATTTGCGCGCGTTCGAGGATTTCGTGCGCGCCGAGCCATTGGTGCGGGAATGCTGGATGCTGTCGGGCGAAGTCGACTTCATCCTGAAATGCGTGGCGCCCGACATGGCGACGTTCCAGAATTTCGTCACCCATCTGACCGCCGCGCCGCACGTGCGCAATGTCAGAACATCGCTGGTGCTGCACAATTCGAAATATGAGGCCGCGGTGCCGCTCGATCTGAAAGTGCCGCGCTGATTATTTCTCGTCATTCCGGGATGGTGCGTCCGTACCAGACCCGGAATCTCGAGATTCCGGGCCTGCGCTTCGCGCATCCCGGAATGACGGCTCACGATGTCAGTTCTTCTTGCCGATCATCGCGTCAACGCTGTACGGCCCGCCGCCTGCGGTCGCCAGATAGAGGCAGGCGAAGCAGAACAGGATCGCCGCGGTACCGTTGTTGATCAGCGGAAGAAAGCCGCGCGGAAAATGTCCGATGAAATAGGCAAACGCCATTTCGCCCGACAGGATGAAAGCCGTGATCCGCGAGAACAGGCCGACCATCAGCAGCGCGCCAAGCACCAGTTCGAGGCCGCCGGCGGTCAGGATCAAGGGAGGAGGATCTGCGAAATTGGGTAGCACAGGAAACTTCAGGATCTTGGCAACGCCATACTGAAACAGCAGCAAGCCGGTCACGAAGCGAAACAGGCTGAGTGCCACCGGCTGAAATTTGGAAAGCATCTGGTCCATGTCATATCCCCCTGTTCGACACAGTTTCGGTTCTGTCTTCGGTTTTGCAGTGCACGCAACCCCATCGCGCCCTGCGGCCAAAACACTCTTACATGAAAAATATTCCGGCGGGAAACCGCATTCGCAGCGCAGCAAGAAGGCCGCGCAAGCCGCGCGGCCTTCTCCAATGCCGGTTCGTTCAATTCAATTGCGCCGCGATCAGCGCCACTCGACCTTGGTGATCTCGTAGGCCTTGGCGCCGCCGGGGGCCACGACTTCGACGGACGCGCCCTTCTTCTTGCCGATCAGCGCTCGCGCCAGCGGCGAGGTGATGGAGATGCGGCCCTTCTTGGCATCGGCCTCCGGTTCGCCGACGATCTGCCACACCGCCTTCTTGTCGGTGTCCTCGTCGATCAGCGTCACGGTGGCGCCGAACATGATGGTGTCGCCGGACAGTTTGCTGATGTCGATGATGTCGGCGCGCGCCAGCTTGTCCTCCAGTTCGGCGATACGGCCTTCATTGTGGGACTGCTCTTCCTTGGCGGCGTGATACTCCGCGTTCTCCGAAAGGTCGCCATGCGAGCGCGCCTCGGCGATATGCTCGATGATGCGCGGACGCTCCACCGACTGGCGCTGCTTCAATTCGACCTCGAGGGCGGCATAGCCGCCAGCGGTCATCGGAACCTTTTCGATCATCTGTCCTTGTCCTTCAACTTCATGCGGACCAATCCGCGGCACGCACAAACGCCGAAACAGAACACCCTCATGACGGACGAGTTCCGGTCACGAGGGCTTCATTGCCGATCGATTGCCGGACGCGAAGTCCCGGCCCAGGGATCAGGTTTCGGAAAAATAACTCTGCAGGGTGCGGACCTCAAGGTCCCCGCCCAGATAGGCGCGGATGCCTTGGGCAGCCGCCACGGCACCTGAAAGAGTGGTGTAATATGGCACTTTATGCAAGAGGGCAGCACGCCGTAATGAGCGGCTGTCGGCCAGCGCCTGCGGTCCTTCGGTGGTATTGAAGACCAGCTGGATCTCGCCATTGGTGATGGCGTCGACGATATGCGGCCGTCCCTCCAGCACTTTGTTGACTTTTTCGGTCGGTACCCCGCTGTCGGCGAGGAAACGCTGCGTGCCCGACGTCGCCATCACCTTGAAGCCAAGCGAGTATAACAGCCGCACCGCGTCGACGATGCGGGTCTTGTCGGTTTCGCGGACGGAGACGAACACGGTGCCCTTGCGCGGTACGCGCGTGCCGCCGCCGAGCTGGCTCTTGGCAAATGCCACCTCGAACGAGCGGTCGATCCCCATCACCTCGCCGGTCGATCGCATCTCCGGGCCGAGCACGGTGTCGACGCCGGGGAAGCGGGCGAACGGGAACACCAATTCCTTGACGCCGACATGGCCGAGCTTGCGCTTCTTCAGATCGAAATCCCTGAGCTTCTCGCCGGCCATCAGCCGCGCCGCGATCTTCGCCACCGGCATGCCGACCACCTTGGCGACGAACGGCACCGTGCGCGACGCGCGCGGGTTGACTTCGAGCACGTAGATCTCGCCGTCCTTGATGGCGTATTGCACGTTCATCAGGCCCACCACGTCGAGCCCGAGCGCCAGCTCCCGGGTTTGCCGCTCGAGCTCGGCGATCATCTGGGCGTCGAGCGAGTGCGGCGGCAGCGAGCAGGCCGAAGTCGCCGGAGTGAATGCCGGCTTCCTCGATATGCTCCATGATTCCGGCGATGAAGGTGTCCTTGCCGTCGCACAGGCAGTCGACGTCGATCTCGGTGGCGTCGGACAGATAGCGGTCGAACAGCAGCGGATTGGTGCCGAGCACCGTGTTGATCTGCCCGGTCTTGTCGTTGGGATAGCGCGCCTTGACGTCGCCCGGGCACCAGTTCCGGCAAGGTGCCGAGCAGGTAATCGCCGAGCTGGCTGTCCTCGCGGATGATCTGCATCGCGCGGCCGCCGAGCACATAGGACGGGCGCACCACCAGCGGCAGGCCGAGGTCGGCGGCCACCAGGCGGGCCTGCTCGACCGAATAGGCGATGCCGTTCTTCGGCTGCTTCAGGCGCAGCTTGTCGAGCACGCGCTTGAAGCGGTCGCGGTCTTCGGCGAGATCGATGGCATCGGGCGAGGTGCCGAGGATCGGCACGTTGGCCGCCTCCAGGGTGTGGGCGAGCTTGAGCGGGGTCTGGCCGCCGAACTGCACGATCACGCCGTGCAGCGTGCCGTTCTTGCGTTCGGTCGCGATGATCTCGAGCACGTCCTCGGCGGTCAAAGGCTCGAAGTACAAGCGGTCGGCGGTGTCGTAGTCGGTCGACACCGTCTCCGGATTGCAGTTGATCATGATGGTTTCATAGCCGGCATCGTGCAGCGCGAAGCAGGCATGGCAGCAGCAATAGTCGAACTCGATGCCCTGGCCGATCCGGTTGGGCCCGCCGCCGAGAATGATGACCTTGTTCTTGTCCGAAGGCGCGCTCTCGTCCGCCGAGCGCTGCCCGCGAACGGCGCTTCATAGGTCGAATACATGTAGGCGGTCGGCGAGGCGAATTCCGCCGCACAGGTATCGATGCGCTTGAATACCGGACGAACCCCGAGCGCGTGGCGCCGCGCGGTGACTTCGGCCTCGGTGGTCTCGGCCAGCACCGCCAGCCGCGCGTCGGAAAAACCCATCGCCTTCAGGGTCCGCAGGCCGAACGCATTCGCCGGCAGGCCGTTGTGCCTGATCTTGGCTTCCATCTCGACGATGCCGCGCATCTCCGCCAGGAACCACGGATCGATCTTGCAGGAGGTGAAGATCTCCTCATTGCTCCAGCCGAGCCGCATCGCCTGCGCCACCTGCAGGATGCGGTCCGGCGTCGGCGTGCCAAGCGCGGCGCGGATCGCGTTCTTGTCGTCGCTGCGGCCGAGGCCCTCGATCTCGATCTCGTCGAGACCGGTGAGGCCGGTTTCCAGACCGCGCAGCGCCTTCTGCAGGCTCTCCTGAAAGGTGCGGCCGATCGCCATCACTTCGCCGACCGACTTCATCGAGGTGGTCAGCGTGGTGGAGGCGCCGGGAAACTTCTCGAACGCAAAGCGCGGAATCTTGGTGACGACATAATCGATGGTCGGCTCGAACGAGGCCGGCGTCGCGCCGCCGGTAATGTCGTTGGCGATCTCGTCCAGCGTGTAGCCGACCGCCAGTTTGGCCGCGACCTTGGCGATCGGGAAGCCGGTGGCCTTCGAGGCCAGCGCGGAAGAGCGCGACACCCGCGGATTCATCTCGATCACGACCATGCGCCCGTCGGCCGGATTGACGCCGAACTGCACGTTGGAGCCGCCGGTCTCGACCCCGATCTCGCGCAGCACCGCCAGCGAGGCGTCGCGCATGATCTGGTATTCCTTGTCGGTGAGCGTCAGCGCCGGCGCCACCGTGATGGAATCGCCGGTATGCACGCCCATCGGGTCGAGGTTCTCGATCGAGCAGATGATGATGCAGTTGTCCTTTTTGTCGCGCACCACCTCCATCTCGAACTCTTTCCACCCCAGCACCAATTCCTCGATCAGCACCTCGTCGGTGGGGGAGGCGTCGATGCCGCGCTCGACGATCTCGATGAACTCATGTTTGGTGTAGGCAATGCCGCCGCCGGTACCGCCCATGGTGAAGGACGGGCGGATGATCGCGGGCAGGCCGATATCATCGAGCGCCCGCAGCGCATCCGGCAGGTTCTTGGTCTGGATCGAGCGCGGCGTTTCCAGCCCGATCCGCGTCATGGCCTCGCGGAAGCGGCCGCGGTCTTCCGCCTTGTCGATGGCATCGGCGGTGGCGCCGATCATCTCGACGTCGAATTTTGCCAGCGTGCCCTGCTTGCGCAGCGACAGCGCGCAGTTCAGCGCGGTCTGTCCGCCCATGGTCGGCAGCAAGGCGAAGCCGCCGGGAATGACATAACGTTCCTTCTCGATGATCTTGGCGACGATCTCCGGCGTGATCGGCTCGATATAGGTGGCATCCGCCAGTTCCGGGTCGGTCATGATGGTCGCCGGATTGGAATTGACCAGGACGATGCGGTAGCCCTCGTCCTTCAGCGTCTTCACCGCCTGGGTGCCGGAATAATCGAATTCGCAGGCCTGACCGATCACGATGGGACCGGCGCCGATGATCAGGATGGTGGAGATGTCGGTTCTTTTGGGCATCAAGTCTCGCGGGAACAGAAAAACGGGCACAAAAAAAGGGCGCGCCTACCGCGCGTCCCCTCAAACCCGGCGCTTGGGATCAACCTCGCGCGCGGGTGGTCTTTAGACCAGATTCCGCAGCCGCGAAAGG
>CAWHIO010000067.1:0-47637 GCA_963829315.1 uncultured Alphaproteobacteria bacterium
TTCAAGCTGTCCGGGGCACCACCTAGCGCGTTCAGAACATTGTCTCTTGTGGCGGCGCGCCCGCTCGCCACCCAATGTGAGCAATTCTATACAGTCGTCATTGTGGCATAAAGCCCAGCGTTAAGACCGGGTCTAGCTATGCAGTGAATTCAATGAAACATTGTGGATGAAGCTTCCTCTTCGTCTCTGGCGTCCGCGTCATTGCAGGTCGGTATCCAATCCTAGCGGGTCAAGGAACAAGATGACACGCGCAGACACATACACGTTCATCGATCATACGTTTGACGTCGTCGTCGTCGGTGCCGGCGGTGCCGGTTTGCGCGCCACTCAGGGCACCGTCGAGGCAGGCTTGACGACGGCTTGCATTACAAAAGTGTTTCCTACACGTAGTCATACGGTTGCAGCCCAGGGAGGGATTGCAGCCAGTCTTGGCAATCTCGGCGAAGACAGTTGGCAATGGCATATGTACGATACGGTCAAAGGGTCTGATTGGCTCGGCGATCAAGATGCGATCGAGTACATGTGCCGGCAGGCCGTCCCGACAGTCCTCGAGCTGGAACATGCGGGGATGCCCTTCTCCCGCACCGAAGATGGAAAAATCTATCAGAGGCCGTTCGGTGGGCACATGGGCGATTTCGGCAAATATCCGGTGCCACGCGCGTGCGCTGCCGCGGATCGAACGGGGCATGCTTTGCTCCACACGCTCTATGGACAAGCTCTGCGGGTCGGAGCCGAATTTTTTATCGAGTATTTTGTGCTTGATCTCGTCATGGTTGATGGCGAGTGCCGCGGCGTTATCGCGTGGTCACTTATGGATGGAACGCTGCATCGTTTCCGTGCACAGACCGTCATTCTGGCAACGGGCGGTTACGGCAGAATCTACTTTTCTTGCACGTCTGCGCATACCTGCACAGGCGACGGAGGCGGTCTAGTCCTGCGCGCCGGCCTACCGTTGCAGGACATGGAGTTCATGCAGTTTCATCCGACCGGCATTTATGGGGCGGGCTGCCTCATCACGGAAGGTGCGCGCGGAGAGGGCGGCTATCTCGTCAATTCGGAGGGCGAACGCTTCATGGAGCGTTACGCGCCCAGCGCGCGGGACCTCGCATCCCGCGACGTCGTCTCTCGGGCCATGACAGTAGAAATTCGCGAAGGTCGCGGCGTTGGCCCAAAAAAAAGATCATATCTACCTGCATCTCGATCACCTCGATCCTGCGATGCTGCACGAACGGCTGCCCGGCATTTCGGAATCGGCACGAATTTTCTCCGGCGTCGATGTGACGCGGCAGCCGATTCCCGTGCTGCCGACCGCCCACTATTGCATGGGCGGCATCCCCGCGAACTACCACGGGGAAGCAATTAGACCGTCCGACGGCAATCCTGACGCCACAGTGGCCGGTCTGATGGCTGTTGGAGAGGCCGCCTGCGTTTCGGTTCACGGAGCAGACAGACTCGGCTGCAATTCGCTTCTCGATATCGTCGTGTTCGGCCGTGCGGCAGGCCTGCGTTGCGCCGAAAAACTGACCGCAAAAGCTAGACAGCCTGAACTGCAACCCGATGCCGGGGAAGAGACGCTGACTCGGTTTGACAGGCTACGCAATGCAAAGGGCGGAACGCCAACTTCCACTCTCAGGCTGCAGATGCAGCGCGCAATGCAGAGTTACGCGACCGTGTTTCGAACTGGAAGCATTCTGCAAGAAGGCAAAGAAGCGTTACGCGAGGTATGGAATGGTTTGTCCGACATTTCCGTAACAGACCGGTCGATGATCTGGAATTCCGACTTGGTCGAAACCCTTGAGTTTGAAAATCTTCTACTTCAGGCGACGGCTCTGGTGGATTCCGCCATCGCCCGCACGGAGAGCCGCGGCGCTCATGCCCGCGAAGATTTCCCCAAGAGGGATGACCAAGACTGGATGAAGCACACCCTGGCCTGGGTGGATCAAAATGGAGCTGTCCGCTTGGACTATCGGCCCGTCCATACATACACCTTGAGCAAGGACATTCAGTATATCGAGCCGACGGCGCGAATTTACTGACCAAGGGTTCAAATCCGGCAAAATTCGTATTCCGATTGGAATCAATCATTCGCCAGCGAGGTAGCCGCAAATTCTAGTTGTGAGCATAAGCGACAGGCGATGACGACGATCGACTTTTCCCGTCACCGTGTCCCTAGGGAACTGTCGCGTTAGGATAGCACCCCTGCCAGATTGGCACTATATGCCGGTTGAACCTATGCCGGGTGAACCTGACTGCGCCTTTGAGTACGCCAAGCCAAGCAACTGGGGTATCTCGACGGGTGAGGTACATCCGGTCGCGCTGGATTATCCTGCTGTGGATGTTTTTGAACCGTTGGGACGGTTTCGACGCCATCAACGAACGACCGATGACGAAACCATCGCCCTGCGTATCGCCGTGATCGGCGGGGCTTCCGTTAGCCCGAATCATCATCCGAGTATTGCGCGACCTTAGCTGAGCCTCTTAGTACGATGAATTTATCGGATTCTCGGCCGCGCGGCGGAGAAGGCAGAGGTTTGAGAATTCAGGCTGATTGCGAAATACCTAAAAGAGCCGACAGGTGAATGGACTTGGCGACCTGTGGCCAAGACCGAGATGCACGTATTCAAGAACCTCAGCTTTTTCGAGACGCGCGACTAGCCGGTGGCGTTTGTACAAAATGGGCGAATGCTTTCAGCGTAGCGTCGGAAACGTGATGCTCAATGCCCTCGGCGTCGGCTTCGGCTATCTCAGTGGGAACACCGAGCGCGACAAGGAGGTTCACGACGAGCCTGTGGCGGGTCCGCATCCGGTCGGCCAGTGCTTGTCCGGTATCCGTCAGAAACACTCCGCGATATGGGAGCCCAGTTGCGAGTCCCTCGCGTTTTAATCGAGTGATCGTTTTGATTGCGGTCGCATGAGAGACGCCTAAACGGCGGGCAATATCCGTAGGCCGCGCCTCTCCACCCGTCTCCAGCAGATCCGCAATGAGCTCGACATAGTCTTCTAACAAAGCCCGAGATTGCGCAGTGCGGGTCTTTCCAAATCGGCGGGCTTGGGTCAGTTCAGGCGGAAGCTCCGCGGCTATCCTCTTATCCTTGGTGTTGCGCAACATCGGTTCCCTCAAACAGGCAGGAAGCGGCACCTTGCGCCCTACCCTCACTGGTTACAACCCCAATAGAACTTTGTAGCCTAGGTTACAAAACGTACGTTGACATGTCAGATTTTCTACCTAGCTTGTAATGTAGCCTCGTCTACAATTCGGTGTATTCTACGTGCCACCTGCTATTTCCGACACCGTTCCCCAAAAAGGGTCAATAACCGACCGTAACGTCTCCGCGGCCCGCCAAGTGCTGGCAGGTCAGCGCACTGGCGCGGGTGCATATCTGACGTTCGCCGGCCCAGCCGTGATCGCCTCAATCGCCTACATCGACCCTGGGAATTTCGCGACGAATATTCAGGCGGGGGCAAAATACGGGTACGGGCTACTCTGGGTGGTGTTGCTTGCCAATTTGATTGCGATGCTGTTCCAGGCCCTGTCCGCCAAGCTCGGCATAGTCACCGGGCGAAACTTGGCGGAGTTGTGCCGCGAGCACTTTCCGAATCCAGTAGTTTGGGCGATGTGGGTCGTTAGCGAGGTCGCCGCTATGGCGACCGACCTTGCCGAGTTCCTCGGGGGCGCCATCGGACTCTCCCTGTTGTTTCATATGCCCCTCCTTGCCGGGATGGTTGTGACGGGTGTCGCCACCTACTGCATATTGATGTTCGAAGGCTTGGGCTTCCGGCCGCTGGAGTTGATCATCGGCAGCATGGTCGGCCTCATCGGCCTTTGCTACCTCATCGAGATGTTCATCGCCCCGGTCGACTGGACTTCGGCAGCAATACATACAGTCGTGCCGCAGATAGCCGATAAGGAGGCGTTGTTGCTGGCCGTTGGCATGATTGGCGCAACGGTCATGCCGCACGCCATCTATCTGCATTCCGGCTTGATGCAGGCTCGTACGCCAATCCGCGACGTGAACGAGCGGCGACAAGTGCTCCGATTCTCGAATCGTGAAGTCATCACTGCACTCGCCTTTGCCGGCCTGGTGAATATGGCGATGGTGATTATGGCAGCGGGCGCTTTTCACGCGGGCCACAGTGATGTGGCAGAGATCGAAACCGCTTACCACAGTTTGGCGCCCTTGCTTGGCGTCGGCGCGGCAAGCGTATTCCTGCTGTCCCTTATAGTATCAGGACTATCCAGTTCGGCAGTCGGCACATTGGCCGGTCAAATGATCATGCAGGGCTTCGTCGGTTTCCAAATCCCAATTTGGATTCGGAGGCTTGTCACAATGCTGCCAGCATTCGTCGTGGTCGCACTCGGCGCAAATCCGACGCGCGCACTCGTCATTAGCCAAGTCGTGCTCAGCTTTGCTCTCCCCCTACCTATGATATCACTTCTGATCTTTACTCGGCGAACTGATATCATGGGCCAATTCGTCAATAGCCGCTTAATACAGACGGCGGCGTTGCTTGGGACCGCGTTGGTGTTGGTGCTCAATGTCTTCCTGATCCTGCAGACACTCGAGGTACCAATTCCAGGGTTGTGACCGCCTGATCGCGCGAGTTGCACTACTCCACAATTCCGCTTCTGGGAGAAGCGAGTGAACGCCAATTTATATCCCGCAGCTCGGGCAACAACGGCGAACCGCGCCGGCGGACAACGGCAGCGTATCTGATTCCAATTCATGTTTGAGTCGTAGGCGAAATAGAGCATTGGAGCCCATGGAAGTTGGGGAGACTGCAAACCAAGCAGATGATAGGAAAAATGCGTTTCTTTGGTGCTGTTCATTGAGGGAGCTCAGATCTCCCTTTAGAAAAATCGGCAAATCGCACAGCCAGCCCGATCCGCTGGTTGAGAAAGTCTCGGTAGTTGCGCGTCAAACCACAGCAGCCTCAAACAATTTAGTCGTTAACCTTGAACAACTTTCACCCCGGGCTTTACCGAACCAGACGCAGTGTAATCGCGACCACTGAGCCACGGCGGCGTTGAAGACATCCCCGATCAGTTGCTCGGAGGCTCAAATACAATGCTCCTCTAGCCATAGCACGCTGTTGTTCCCGTTGCCGTCTTATACGGGTCATACGGGCGAATGACCGTATTTTGACAGGACCACGCACTGCATTCGACCACATCTGACAATTATCAACGAAGGACGATTTAGCAAAGTGAAACTCCAGAACCGGATATCAGCTATTAACCTTCCTCAATTGCGATGCGCCGTCGTCGCGGCAGAAGAGGGTAGTTTTCGTCGGGCTGCGGAAGTTCTGCTTGTTCGACAATCGACCTTAAGTCGGGGCAATTCGTCAGCTCGAACATTTGATTGGAATGAGTATCTTCGATCGATCGAGTGGTGGCGTCACTGCGACACCTTCAGGACGCAGTTTTCTGCGTCACGCACGATCAATTCTGGAACAAATCGACTCACTGATCATAACGGCGCATCGGACCAGCCTTGGTGAAGCTGGCCGGCTTTCGATCGGCTTCTACACATCTTTCTCCGCAGGGACCTTGCGCACAACCCTGCAAGACTTCAAGCAACGCTTTCCGGACGTCAAACTCGATATGGTCGAGAAGCCGCGGACGGGTCTCATGAGTGCACTACGGAGCGACGCTCTGGATGCAGCAATTGTCACCGGCGACCCCGTGCGGGGGGACAGCGGCACCTTGCCGATATGGAGCGAACGCATCTTACTGGCGTTACCCGAAGGACATCCGCTGGTCGGTCGGGAAACGATTTACTGGACCGACCTCGTGGGCGAAACCATCCTGCTGAGCCAATGTGGCCAGGGACGCGAGCTTGAGGAACTCCTGATCTCCAAGTTCGGGGCTTCCGAGGACCGTCCCAGAATTGAACGCCATGACGTCAATCAGAGCATCATCAAGAGCCTTGTTGGCGTCGTGGCTGGCGTGACCCTGGTATTGGAATCCGACATCGGCGCCAAGATTTCTGGTCTCGTCTATCGAGAGATACGAGACGGCAATGGGCCACGCCGGATAGGCTATTCGGCGTATTGGAGAGAAGACAATGAAAACCCGGCGCTAGCGATTTTTCTGAATCTTCTCAGAGAGCGTTATCCCTCGCCAGCGGCTTGAATAGCGCGGCGCGCTTTTCGGAACGCCTGGTCCGTCGACATGAACCGCGCCAGCATCGGCGCGATGAGTTTCGAAGGATCAGGTATCGTCTGCCCGGTTTCGCGTGCAAGGACCTCGGCATAGGCCAGCAAATCACGATGTACCTCTACGGGAAGCTCGATATTCAGCTTCACCGGCTTTTCGTCGACGATGACGCCGAGCTTGAGTTTTGCCATGAGCGTCCCCTAACCCTTGTAAGGCTCCAATACGAGATCGCGATTGACGATAACGCGCACCGGAAACCCCGGCCGGATAGTGAGCGTCGGCTGGATGTTGAGATTGCGTTGAACAACCTTCTGTCCCGTCTGGTTCAGGGTATCGCTGGATCCGCGACGGAGCGCTGTGATGACATCGCTATTGCCGCCGGTGCCGGTGGTAGATCCGAGTTCGCTGCCAACGCCGAGCAATGTCGATAGAGCCGCTGCCTTGAACAGAGCGCCCCAGTGATTGTCGACCTCATCCTCTAGCCCAGCATAACCGGCGGTGTCGGCGCCGGGCTGACGCTCCAGCACGATTCCGCGGCCATTCGGCATGATCAGGCGGATCCAGACCAGCAGGACACGCGATTGCCCGAACGCAACCTGGCTATCATAGATACCGATCAGCCGCGCCCCCTGTGGGATAAGCAGGAAATGCCCGGTCGGGCTATCGTAGATATTTTCCGTTACCTGCGCCGTAATTTGTCCCGGCAGGTCCGATCGAATACCGGTAATGAGAGATGCTGGAATAATATTGCCTGCCTGCACCACGTAAGATGACGCGGGCGCGCGCAACACGGTCCGGGCTCGTAGTGCGGCGATCGACTGACGCATTAACGAAAGCGAGTTTTCGATCCTGGCCGTTCTGGGTGAAGGTATCATCTGACGCGGGCTGCGTTGGCTGGCTCGTCGGGTTCGGCACGGTCGCAGGAGTACCGACCGCCGCAGCTTGCGCAATCGATGATGCCACCTCCCGAATGCCGGTCGATGCGAACAACCGGCTCAAACGCGCTGCTTCGACTTCCTGGGCGAGACGTTGCTGCTCGGCATCGATGCCAGGTACTGCCTGTCGAAGGCGCGTTTTGCGCGTTCAGAATCGGACGTCCGAGATCGCCCGGCAGAGCTGGCCCTAGCGGCGGCGCCTGGCGGGGGATACCCGCATAGTCTCGCGGGAGGCCGGCCAGACCGTCGGCAACATTGTGATGATCTGTCGTGTAGAGTTCTGACGGCGCTGGTCGTGTGGGACCGGTTGTTCTGTAATGCCCAGAATGTCGCGCTGAAGATGGCAACCGATCACGACCGCCGCACCCCCTGCCAGGACCTTCCGGGAAAGCCGCGTCACGCGCGGCCGTTCTGCGCGGAGGCGCATCGCCGCCGATCGGTCGCCTTCCTTGTCGTCGCCCGGCCTAATATCGGCTTGCCCGTCCATGCTCACCGCGCTCTCCCATCGATGCGGCTGATGCGGACGATTTCTTGATGCTCGCCACCCATGCGAAGCTCGGCCGCGGCGAAGAGACGGTCAACGATGTAGTAATTCTGCCGCACGCGATAGTTGACGAGTTGACCATCGCCTTCGGGGCCGATGACGAACAGTGGCGGCGCTTCTCCTTGTGCGATTCCAGCTGGGCATCTCGATATAGACTTTGGAGCCGTCATCGAAGGCTGTGACCGGGCGCCAGGGCGGGTTATCGCCCTCGATCGCATAGCGGAAACGCAATCGCGAGATATCCACGCCGGTCATAATGGGGGTTGCAGCATCAGCACTTGCATTCTGCCTGCGTAGCGCAATCAGCTGATCCTCCGGATACTGCCAGGACACCGAGGCCATGTAGGTTTTTTCCGCGGAGCGAAGTTCCAGCAGATATGTCCGGCGGTCGGTGTTGATGACGAGGTTGGAGGTGATCTCAGGTCTTGTTGGCTTGATGAGGATATGGATGCGTTTGGTCGGACCTGTTCCGCTTTCGGTATCGCCGATGATCCAGCGCACGGTATCCCCGGCTGCGACCGGTCCGGAGCCGACGAGCTGTTCGCCTTCCTGCAGGGCGACGTCTGTCACCTGTCCCGGCGCGGCATAGACCTGATAGAGCGCGCCTTGCGCGAACGGATAGACCTGGACAGCATTGATGTAGCCATTCCGGGTCGGTTGAATCCGCGCCGCTGCGTTGGCCTTCTCGACGCGCTTGCGGGGGTCGCCGGACTCCGGTTTCGACTTGACTGCATGCAACGGCTTGAGCTGGCCGGGAAGAGGCAGCGGCTTCGGTATTTCGACGATCTCGACTGGCTTTGGCGGATCGGCAAGCTGGACGGCGGGCTGCGCCTCATCGTCGTAGGAAATCTGCGGCGGCGGCTTTAGTGGAATGGTGCAGCCGGCAAGCATCGAGACCGAAACAAGCAGAACCGGCCATGGGGCTTTTAGGGATCGCTTCATTGTCCCAATTCCTTCGACCAGTTGATGGCATTGACGTAGACCCCGAGCGGATTTTTCCGTAAGCGATCGGCATCGCGGGGAGCGTCGATCACGACGGTGAGGATTGCGGTCCAGCGTTCGGTCGCACTGAGGCTGCCGTTCTCGTAAGCGCGCTGGATCCAGGCCACGCGGAACGAGCCTGGAGAGGCCCGGATGACACTGGAGACCTCAACCGAAATCTGCAGCTTGCCGAGATTGGCAAAGGGATCGTTATTGCGCGCGAAATCATTGAGCGCGGCGGCGCCACGGTCCGTGGTAAAGTCATAGGCACGCAGCCAGTTCTGGCGCAGCACAATGCCGTCGGCCGGCAATCCCCTGACGTCCTCGATGAAGCGCGCCAGGTGGAATGCGATCTGCGGATCGGTCGGCTGGTAACTGCTAGTCCGCGGGCGCCACGGCCTGGGCCTGGCCGAGGCGATCGACCTCGACCACCCAAGGCGTCACGGTGCCGCGGATGGATTGCCAAACCAGCGCCGAAGCAAGTCCGCCTGATAGCAAGAGACAGCCGAACGCCATCAACCGCCAATTCTTGGCCTGCACACGGGCCGAGCCGATGCGTTCGTCCCAGACTTGGGCTGCCTTCTGATAGGGCGTCTCTGGCGCCGGCGTGCGGCCGTAGCTGACGGATGGGCGCTTGAACATCAGCGTTCACCTTCCGAAAGATCGACGGAAGCGCCGCCGCCGCCGGAATCACCGGAGCGGACGGCATGGGTCGCCGCGGAAACCCCATGGCCCAGGGTTTGCGAGCGCTTCATGCGCGCCGCCCAGGCCGGGGGATTAGCCTGGAGAGGACGAATTGGTGGCGGGTGCGGCAGATCCAGCTCCGCTGGCAGCAATCCCACCCGAGCGAACGGAGCTTGAAGCCGCCGCGGCGACTGACGCGCTGCCGCGCGCTGCACCTGCGATCGCCCCTGCTCCCAAGCTGGCGCCCGCCGCTCCGGCAGCGACAATTCCACCAGCCGCGAGACCCGTCCCGACCGCAGCACCTGCGCCGAGTTGCGGGCCACCGGAGACAATGCCGTTCGCAATCCCTGGACCGAAAATGCCCAGTCCCAACAGCGCCAGCGCCGCCAGCACCAGCGACATCGCGTCTTCGATGGTGGGCTGATTGCCGCCGAAGCCTGCGGTGAATTGCGAAAACAACGTCGAGCCGATGCCGACGATAACGGCCAGTACCATCACCTTGACGCCGGAGGAGATGACATTGCCGAGCACGCGTTCTGCCGCGAACGCCGTCTTGCCGAACAGGCCAAAGGGGATCAGCACGAATCCGGCCAATGTCGTCAGCTTGAACTCGATCAGCGTAACAAAAAGCTGGATCGCAAGGATGAAGAAGGCGAGCAGCACCACGATCCAGGCAAACAGCAGGACCACGATCTGAACGAAATTTTCAAAGAAGCTGACGTAACCCATGAGCCCGGAGATCGAGTCCAGGATCGGGCGGCCAGCGTCGATTCCGACTTGGGCCACCCGACCCGGACTTAGGAGATTCGCCGTGGACATTCCCGTGCCTGAGGCCTTGAGGCCAAGTCCGGCAAAACTCTCGAAGATGATGCGGGCAAGATTGTTCCAGTTACCGATGAGGTAAGCGAAGACACCGACGAACAGGGTTTTCTTGGCGAGCCGCGCAATGATGTCTTCATCTGGCGCCCAGCTCCAGAATATGGCTGCAAGGGTCAAATCGATGGCAGCAAGCGTTGTTGCAAGGAACGCGACCTCGCCATTGAGCAGTCCGAAGCCCGTATCGATGTAACGGGTAAAAACCTCAAGGAAGCGGTCGATGACCCCCGTGCCGCCCATCAGTGCGTCCGCTCGCTGGTCGTCATCTCTGCGGGATTTCGTCCTGCTCCGCGGTCCGAGCGGATGCATCGGGGGCTGGCGCCATCGGTGACGGTGGCGATTTCGGTCGATAGGAAGAAGTGCTGGCGATTGTCCGCCCAGATGTGGCGGCAGGACTTCGAGTAAGCCGAGATCATCAGGCAGAAATCGTCCGGCAACGTGCTAGTTCGGTTTCAAGCGCATCTACCTTGCCCGGCTCCGTGGGCGTGAGGGCGGCCGCATCCTTGTCATGCCGGCTCTGGATCACGGCCACCGCGATGGCCCACACGACAAACGCAACTGCCGCGATCCACGTGAACTGCCGAGGTGTAAGATAAGGCTTCATCAGTGAAACATCTGAACTGTTGTGGGCTGGTAACCGCTGCCCGGGTTAAGGAAACGCCGAAGCTGCTCCCTGCCCTGGTCCTGCGCTAACGTCCGCTGCGCCGTCTCCAGACTCTGAGCCCGGCCCTGCGCGGCAACCGCCGCGGTCAGATCCGCGAGCTGCTGCGCCTGCAACGCGATGAGTTGATTGCCGGCTTGGGTTGCCTGCAGCGCGCCGGTGGCGGACTGGCTTGACGTCACCAGCGCCGAAGTCTGGATACGATTGGTGTCGAGATTGCCGACAACGCCAGCCTGCACCCTCAGGGCATCCTGAAGCGCTGCAACCGAAGTCTGCCAGCGCGCTTGCGCACTCGAGATCAGCGCCTGGCTGGATGCCCCCGAGGAAGCCGGCGCGTAGGTGGTCGAGAAGGCATGATCGATCTGCTGGACATCATAGGCGATGCGCTGGGCCTGGTTGAGAAGCTGCTGGGTACGCTGGATCGAGGCTTGCAACTGCTTAGCGAGGAATACGGCAGGCTCGCGAGATTCCTGGCCTGATTGATCAGCATCTGCGCCTGGTTCTGCAGCGACGTGATCTGATTGTTGATCTGCTGCAGCGCGCGGGCGGCTGTCAGCACGTTCTGCGCATAATTGTTCGGGTCGAACACAACGACCTGCGCCGAAGACGGCGTTGCATGAAGCTGACAGCGAGCGCGACCAAACTTGCCGTGGCGAGACGACGGATCGCGGTCATGATTTCTCTCCCTTGGCGGGAAGATCGGGGATGATATCGGCGGCCCAGGCGAGCCCACGGTGCTTCAGCCAGGCGCTCACAAAGCCCGCGCGGCCGTGCTGGCCGAGAATCTCGGCGATCGCTGCCTGGTCCGATTTTGATGACGCCGCTGTAAAGGCGAGCGCGATGTCACCGAGACCGAGCTCGAACAGCCGGTTGCCGCGCCGCGACTGGCAGTAATAGTCGCGCTTCGGGGTCGCACGCGCGAGGATTTCGATCTGGCGGTCGTTGAGACCGAAACGGCGGTAGATCGCCGTGATCTGCGGCTCGATCGCCCGCTCGTTCGGCAGGAATAGCCGGGTCGGACAGCTCTCGATGATGGCAGGCGCAATCGCGGAGCCATCGATATCCGACAGCGACTGGGTGGCGAAAATCACGGACGCGTTCTTCTTGCGCAGCGTCTTCAGCCATTCCCGCAATTGACCGGCAAAACCCTCGTCATCAAGGGCAAGCCAACCTTCATCAATGATCAGCAAGGTCGGTCGGCCGTCGAGCCGGCGCTTCAATGCGATGAAACAGATAAGCCAGGACGGCAGGTGCTGCGGAGGTGCCGATCAGCCCCTCGGTCTCAAACGCCTGAACTTCGGCCTCTCCCAACCGCTCGGCTTCGGCATCGAGCAAGCGGCCAAAGGGCCCACTGAGGCAGTAGGGTTGCAACGCGCGCTTGAGCGTCTGCGATTGCAACAACACCGACAACCCTGTCAGGGTCCGCTCCGCTGGAGGGGCCGACGCAAGCGACGTCAGAGCCGACCAGAGGTGGTCCTTTGCCTCAGGGGTGATGACGATGGTTTCGCGGGCCAGGATATTGGCGATCCATTCCGACGCCCAGGCGCGTTCCGCGGCATCATCGATTCCGGCCAGCGGTTGGAGCGCGACGGGCTCACTTGCGTCGTCCGACAGCGCGCCGCCGAGATCATGCCAGTCGCCGCCCATGGCGAGCGCCGCCGCGCGGATCGAGCCGCCGAAATCGAACGCAAACACCTGATTGTTGGGATAACGGCGGAACTGCAGCGCCATCAACGCCAAAAGTACCGATTTGCCGGCGCCGGTCGGACCCACCACCAGGGTATGACCGACATCGCCGACATGCAGCGAAAATCGAAACGGGGTCGCCCCCTCGGTTCGTGCGAAGAATAATGCCGGCGCGCCCAGATGCTCGTCCCGCGCGGGCCCTGCCCAGACCGCCGACAACGGGATCATATGGGCGATATTGAGGGTAGAGACCGGCGGCTGCCGGACATTGGCGTAGACATGACCCGGCAGCGATCCGAGCCAGGCCTCCACCGCATTGACGCTTTCGACCATGCAGGTGAAGTCGCGCCCCTGGATGACTTTCTCGACCAGCCGCAACTTCTCCTCGGCGGTACTGATATCGTCATCCCATACGGTTACGGTCGCCGTGACAAACGCCTGCCCAATCGCGTCGGACCCGAGTTCCTGCAAGGCCGCGTCGGCATCCAGGGCCTTGTTATGAGCGTCGGTGTCGAGCAGCGAGGAGGCCTCGTTGGTCATCACCTCCTTCAGGATCGCAGCGACAGATTTGCGCTTGGCGAACCATTGCCGCCGGATTTTTGTCAGCAACCTCGTGGCATCGTGCTTGTCGAGCATGATCGCCCGGGTCGACCAGCGATAGGCAAAGGCAAGCCGATTGAGTTCGTCCAGAATCCCGGGCGTCGTCGCCGTCGGAAAGCCGACGACGGTCAATACCCGCAGATGCGAATTCCCCAGCATCGGCTCGAGGCCGCCGATCAGGGGTTGGTCCGCCAGCACGGCGTCGAGATACATCGGTATCTCCGGCACGCGAACGCGCTGGCGCCTGGTCGACACCGTCGAATGCAGATAGGTCAGCGTTTCCTCGTCGTCGATCCATCTAAGCTCGGGCATAAAGCCTTCGAGCAGCCCAAGCACGCGCTCGGTACGGTCGACAAATCCGCGCCGGATTTCATGGGCGTCGGCGTCCTCGTTGCGATCGCGGCCCTCGTAGAGGAAGCGCTCGGTTCGCCCGGCTTCTTCCGATGGCGAGCAGATAGAGAAACGTCAGGAAATAGCTGGACTCGAAATGTGCATCCCTCCTGCTCGAACTGAGCGCGGCGCTCGACGTCGACCAGGGCCGAGGCCACATCCGGGAAATGGCCTTCCGGATATTGGCTGGCCGGATGCCGCTGCGCTTCGACAAAGACAGCCCAGCCCGAACCCAGCCGGCGCAACGCGTTGTTTAGCCGGCCGGCGACACCGACAAGTTCGGCCGGCACCGCCGAATCCAGGTCCGGCCCCCGAAATCTGTGCCGTCCGCTGAAACGAGCCATCCTTGTTGAGGACGACGCCCTCATCGACCAGGGCGGCCCAGGGCAGAAAATCCGCAAGCTGAGTGGTCGAGCGCCTGTACTCTGCGAGATTCATCATCGCTCAAACCCCCAAATAGCCGTGGATGCGCAGATGCCGGCGGACGACATCGACGAATTGCGGATCGCGCTTTGCGGCCCATACCGCTGCGGCCTGTCCGACAATCCCGAGCAGGAGACCGGCGAGCCACAGCCGCAGACCGAGGCCGAGCGCCGCCGCCAGGGTGCCATTGAGGATCGCGACCGCGCGCGGCGCGCCGCCAAGCAGGATCGGCTCGGTCAGCGCGCGATGCACCGGCACGGTGAAGCCAGGAAGGGAATCGGTTTCATCCATCACACCAGCACTCCGCCGCCGAAGGAGAAGAACGACAGGAAGAAGGAACTGGCCGCGAAGGCGATCGACAGGCCGAAAACGATCTGGATCAGCCTGCGAAACCCTCCCGAGGTGTCGCCGAAGGCAAGCGTCAAACCGGTGACGATGATGATGATGACGGCCAGGATTTTTGCGACGGGACCCTCGACGGATTGCAGGATCTGATTGAGCGGTTGCTCCCAGGGCATGTTCGAGCCGGCGGCCCAGGCAGGGGCAGAAACCCACATCGGAACACTTGCTGCAGAGGCCAACAGCGCGCAGCGACGGAAGTGAAAACGCGCCTGCGTCATTGCCGATCTCCTGCGGGGTGGAGGACATAGTCGCCTTGGGAATCAAGGCCCTCGACACAAGCAAGCTCAGCGAGCCGCCGATCGGAGCCACGGCCCGCCAGGACCGCGATGAACTGGATGGTCTCGGCGATCAGGGCGCGCGGAACCGTGACGACGGCTTCCTGGATCAACTGCTCCATCCGGCGGAGCGCGCCGAGTGCCGAGCCCGCATGGATGGTGCCGACGCCACCGGGATGACCGGTGCCCCACGCCTTCAGGAGATCAAGCGCTTCGGCGCCCCGGACCTCACCGATCGGAATACGGTCTGGCCGCAGCCGCAGCGAGGAACGAACGAGGTCGGAGAGCGAGGCGACCCCGTCCTTGGTGCGGAGTGCCACGAGATTCGGCGCCTTGCACTGGAGCTCGCGGGTGTCCTCGATCAGCACAACGCGATCGGTGGTCTTTGCCACTTCCGCCAGCAGAGCGTTCGTGAGCGTGGTCTTGCCGGTCGAGGTGCCGCCTGCGACAAGAATGTTGCGGCGATCAGCGACGGCCGCTCGCAACGTCTCGGCCTGGCCTGAAAGCATGATGCCCGCGGCGACATAGTCGTCGAGCGTGAATACGGCGACGGCGGGTTTACGGATCGCGAAGGCCGGTGCTGCCACCACTGGCGGTAGCAATCCCTCGAAGCGCTCGCCGGTCTCGGGCAGCTCGGCCGATACACGTGGCGAACCCGGATGCACCTCGGCGCCGACATGATGCGCAACGAGTCGGACAATTCGCTCGCCATCATTGGCTGATAAGCGCTCGCCGGTATCGACGAGCCCGCCCGCCAGCCGATCGATCCAGAGCCGGCCGTCAGGGTTGAGCATCACCTCGACGACGGAAGCGTCTTCCAGCCAGAGCGCGATGGAAGGTCCAAGCGCCGTGCGCAGCATGCGCGCGCCGCGCGAAATCGCTTCCCGATTGAGATGGTGGATTGCCACTTCCGTCCCCCGCTCGACCGCAGCCAATGGCAGCCGTGATGTCGGGGATGATTAGAAAAGGCAGGACATGCGATCACGCAACAAGATTGGATCAGTCGTAGTGCTCTGGCGTAGAAAGACCTGACAACGGCGAAACCGCCTAGGACGAACCATCTGTCTGATCGGGCTTGCCATCTTTGGGAACCAGATCCTGAGAAATCTCCTGAGCCAGGCTCTGCCCCTTCGCGAGCCGTCGCCCCAGAGCCTCGACAAATCCCTGGTAGCGCTCGCGGCCCTTGGCCTGGGCGGCCGGTTGCGCGATATCCGGCGATGGAAGGGTCGTTGTGAGCCAGAAACGCACGAACAGCGCCAATCCTTCGTTCGAGATCGTGACGTGGCGTTCCAGCCGCTCGACCTGTCGCGTCAATCGATCGAGCCGACGGCCGAGGGCCGCTTCCATCCGCTCGGAATTATCCGGCGACAGATACGACGACAGTGCGGTTTCGACGACCAGTGACTGGGGCACGCGCTTGCGACTGGCATAGTCGGCAAGTTGTCCGGCGAGTTCCGGCGGCAGGCGGATCGTGTGTTTGGTCCGCACCACCTACTCCCCGAGTTTCAGATTGTCGCCAGGATCCATGGCGGCCTGACGAGCCAGACTGCGGGCCTGCTGCGAAAAGCCCTGGGCGCGGGCGGCATCGTCGTCAGACTCTTCCTCTCCGAAGGTGAATTCCGGCGTGACCTCGGCTTTCGTCTGCACTACCTCTTCGTGTTGAGACAGCTCCGGCTGGCGGCGCTTGTCGGTGTTCGCGCGATCAGCAATCTGCTTCTTGCGCGGCCTATCGGATTTTCCGTTGGGATCGAGAACGACTAAAATCGGCGAACGACCGCTCCAGTCATCGGATGGCGCAGGCTTGGGGTGATGGCTTATCGCCACCGGCGGTGGGAGTACGCGCTCCGCCAGCCTGATGTCTTCGTAATATCGCGCCTTCCTGGCCCGGATCGGTGGGAGACCTGAAACAAGCACCAGTTCGTCGCTCGGTGGCAACTGCATCACTTCGCCGGACGTGAGCAGTGGGCGCGCTGTTTCCTGGCGCGAGACCATGAGGTGGCCGAGCCAGGGGCTAAGCCGGTGGCCGGCATAGTTCTTCATCGCCCGCATTTCGGTGGCGGTGCCCAACGCATCCGAGACGCGTTTTGCAGTCCGCTCGTCATTGGTGGCAAAGGACACGCGCACATGGCAATTGTCGAGAATGGCGTTGTTGGGCCCATAGGCTTTCTCGATCTGATTGAGGGATTGCGCGATCAGAACGCTCTTGAGGCCATAGCCCGCCATAAACGCCAATGCGGACTCGAAGAAATCCAGCCTGCCCAGTGCCGGAAACTCATCGAGCATCAATAGCAGCCGATGCCGGCGTCCTTTGGCGTTGAGATCCTCCGTCAGCCGCCGGCCGATCTGGTTGAGGATCAGCCGCACCAGCGGCTTGGTCCGGCTGATATCGGAGGGCGGCACGACCAGATAAAGCGTCGCCGGCCGCTCACCTTCCACGAGATCACGGATCCGCCAATCGCAGCGATGCGTGACCTTGGCGACCACCGGATCGCGATAGAGCCCGAGAAACGACATCGCGGTCGAAAGCACGCCGGAGCGCTCGTTCTCGCTCTTGTTGAGCAATTCACGTGCCGCGGAGGCGATCACGGGATGCGGCCCGGCCTCACCGAGATGGGGCGTGGCCATCATGACGCGGAGCGTCAAATCGATCGGCCGCTTGGGATCGGAAAGAAACAGCGCGACGCCGGCGAGTGTCTTGTCGGGTTCGGCATAGAGAACATGGAGAATGGCGCCGACCAGGAGCGCATGGCTGGTCTTCTCCCAGTGATTTCGGCGTTCAAGCGATCCTTCCGGATCCACCAGCACATCGGCGACATTCTGGACGTCGCGTACCTCCCATTCGCCGCGGCGAACTTCGAGCAAGGGATTGTAGGCCGCCGACTCCGGATTGGTTGGATCGAACAGCAAGACGCGGCCATGCGCGGCTACGAAACCCGGATGTCAAATTCCAGTTCTCGCCCTTGATGTCGTGAACGATGCAACTGCCCGGCCAGGTCAGAAGCGTCGGCACCACGAGTCCAACGCCCTTGCCCGAGCGGGTCGGTGCGAAGCAGAGCACATGTTCCGGTCCATTGTGGCGCAAGTAATCGCGCTCGAACCTGCCAAGCACGACACCGTCGGGCGCAGTCAAACCCGCCGCACGAATTTCCGTTTGCGCAGCCCAGCGCGCCGAGCCGTAGGTCACGGCGGACCTGGCTTCACGCGCTCGCCAGACCGACATGGCAATGGCGACCGCGATCGACAAAAAACCACCGGACGCCGCGATCATGGCACCCTCGACAAAGACATTCGGCGCATAGGCATCGTAGGCGAACCACCACCAGAAGAACGAGGGTGGAAGATAAATCGGCACCCCCGGGATCAGCTCGAACCAGGGGTGCCCAAGCTGCGGCTGGAATCCAAGCTTCCAGGCCACCCACTGCGTGGCAGCCCACATGGTGGCGAGCACGATCGCAAGAACGATGAGGATCTGGCCCCACAGGATACGGGTCGCGGACATGGCATCAGGTTCAAGCGCGTCCCGCGTGATACACAAGAGCCAGCTTGCGTCTGGCGTAGAGATTGCGGTTACAGGCTATAATTCGGACGGACGCAGGCGATATTTCAACAAAGGTTCAGGGTGCGTCCGCGGCAGCGCAAACCAGATCCACGCGGCAACCTGAAGTCCGAGATTAAGGGCACAGGCGGTCTGATAGGCGATGGCGGGATAGTGTCCGGCCTCTGGCGTCCATTGCTGGACCACGACGCCGGTTGCGTATTGCACGGCGAATGCCGCTGCAATGTGGAACAGATTAAGTGCCCCATTGGCACGCCCGGCTAGCTCCTTCGGGAAATATTCGGCTAAAATCGCAAAGCTGAGCACGGTTGCAGCACCCACTGCCGCCACGATGGCCCATTCGAGATAGGACGGTATTGGCAGGCGCAGGATCAACGCGAACTGGGCTGCGATAAACACGACCGCAACGAACCCCAGGAGGACTTCAGGTCCAACACCGCGCTTGCGCAGCCGATCGGCAGCCATCCCAAGGAGAATGGCACCCAGGCTCAGCGCCACCGCCATACCGAACAGGTGTTGCACCACCTCCGCCCTATCGAAGCCATCCACGTCCTTCAGCCACTGCGCCGCCCATAGTCCCTGTAGCGCCCAGGCCGTCCCGATGCAGGATGCTGAGAGCGGCGCAACGCGCCAGAAACGCGGATCGGCATAAACCGTTTTCAAGCCAACCAAGACTGTGCCGCTTGCGGGCAGTTTGGCCTCGGGCACGACAAAATAGACCAGGGTCGCACTGGCGGCACTTAAGCCGGCGAACAGACCAAACAGTTCACGCCATCCCATGACGTCAAGCAACAGGTCCGCCGGCAATGTCGCCGTCACGGTACCCAGCGCGCCCAGCATCACCATCAAACCGTTGAGGAGCGGCACGCGCTCGCTCGGAAACCAGAGAACGAGCGCCTTCAATCCCGCGGTTAAGGCAGAGGCGACACCGAGGCCAATTAACGCCCGGCCTGCCAGAAGCATCCAGAAATTGATCTGATATCGCGAACAGCCCAGAACCGATCGCCGCGACCACCAACAGCGCACTCTGGATCCGCCGCGGGCCATATCGGTCGAGCAGAATACCGATCGGGTATCTGGGCAGCGGCAAAGGTCAGGAAGTAGACGGAGGTCAGCAAGCCGAGATCGTCGGCGCCGAGTCCCAATTCGGCCGTCAGTGGCGCCGCCATGACCGCATTGATGGTCCGGAAGAGATAGGCGATGTAATAGCCGGCGACGAAAGGCAGGAACACGCGCAGGATCAGCGACCGGAATTCGACCGGTTCCTTCGCCACCTGTCTTGCTTTGGCTGGCCAGGTCCGCTCGGATTGCCGAGAAGCGAACGCCCCCTCACCTTCTTCGATGCTGCGGCAGGTACCAGATTCAGTGAACAGCGCTGCCTCGACGGCCTGGAAAGCCACCGTTGCTGCCGTCCTCCCGGACGGCAGCAATATGCAGGTCAGCCTGGTCAACTAAGTTGGATGCGGGAACGCCCCGTTCGTAAACTGCGGACGCCGCCCCTGATGGATCGTCGTCCTCGGGATTGAATTCTGGACTGTCCGCCCTCGCTGGCCTGGCCCTCTCGATCGTCTCGCCGATCAGGGAAATGCCGTGATCAACCCGCCTTCCGACTTGGGCTGCAAATTCCTCAAAACGTTGTGCCCCAAGCGCGCACGCGGCGCCCTGCGCGGTTATCGGCAATATCGGTGTCACGGCAAGATGAAACCGCGCATGAAGGGCAACCGTCTCACTCGCGACCCTGAGATTACGGTCGAGCTGTTCCATCTGACGGCTCAATCCTGCGAGGTGGCTTCCAACGCTGGCGGTATCGCCGACATCGTCATCAGAACCCAGGAAGCGCTCGAGCGCTGCTTCGACCAGGGCTGATTTTGTAGCACCAGGGCGCCTGGCCGCTTCTGCGAGCCGTGCGGCCATCGCTTCCGAAAGATAAACGCCAACTCTGGGTTTCATGGGGGATCTCGCTTGAACGCAACTTGAGGCCATCATTTCCGCTGCAAACGAACCACGTCTGCACCGTCTGTCTCCTGATCGATTTCGATGAGCGAATGGTCTCGGCGTGCGCCGCGAGACCTTTCCAGGCTTGGGATAATCGCGGTCCCCGGAAATCCGCGACGCCAGCTCCCGCGCTCAACGGCGCCCAGGAAATTTTCGACCTGAGCGTTGAATGCCGCAGGCTCTTCCAGATTGATGGCGTGGCCGGTATTGGGGCAGATCCAGAGGCCCGCGTTGGGAAGCGCGGATTTGAGCATCAGGTTGGTCTCGAGGCAGCGGGTATCTTCATCACCTACGGCAAGTAGCACCGGAATGGCCATGTCGGACAATTGATGACCTGAGATCATGCAGCGATGGTCGTGCGGCCTGACAATGCGCCATGGTTTTCGCCATGCCCTGCGGCGAATGTTGCCGCAGACGGAGCACGAATTCCCGCCAACGCTGCCGGTCCTTGTATTTCAACTGGACGCGGGCCGGACCGCGCGCCATGCGCTCGGCCATCGAGACCATTCCGTGCTCGACGAAAATCCGCGAGAGAACGGAGGTCTCCCGCAACCAGGCGTCACGATGGGAAGGGTGGCAGCCGGACCCGACACTGCCTGCGACAATCGCGCTGACTTTTTCCGGATAACGCAACCCAAACTGCAAGGCGGTATATCCGCCCATGCTCAAGCCGACCAGATGGGCACGTTCAATTCCAAGACACCGCATCAAGGCAGCGATGTCGTCCACCGCGAGTTCCCAGCCATAGGACGAAGGATCCTCGGGAACATCGCTCGGCGGATAGCCGCGGGCGTTGTAGGCAATGCAACGGTAGCTCCGGGAGAAGGTGCTGATCTGGGCATCCCAACCGCGCATGTCGGATGCGAATTCGTGGATGAAGATGATTGGATAGCCGTAACCGCTTTCCTCGAAATAGAGCTTTGCTCCGGCTGCTTCGACATACGGCATCGCCTCTCGCCCCCACCCCAATTTGCGCGGTCGGGTGCAGATTCAGAAAAGCAGATCGGTTTGCAATCGCTCGATGTCAGGCATCATGTTCTGGCGTAGCCTGGCGAAGAAATACCGGGGCTCAGCGAGCAAGCACATCTGACGCGGCTCAACATCTGGCGCAGTCGGAACTTTCAGAGTTCGAGCCCGCGCTTTCGGCCAAAACTCCAGTCGACTCCCCCGCTCGGCAGCATCACGCCGGACACATGGCGGCCAAGTTGCTGTTCCAGCGCGGGCCGCCAGGGCACGAGCTGGAAGCCAAGACCATCGTCGATCATCGCGAACCGGCCGGAACTTAAAGTCACCCGCTGCCGGTAGATCCCCACGACGTGCTCACCCTCCGGCGACGGCCGATACACGATCCCGGTTTCAGCCGCGATCTTGCCTGCCACGTTGTCGAGTTCTCGCCTGCGCAGGGTGTTGAGGAGATCGCGCGAGAAGATGACCCGTTGCCCCTGCCGGCGGGCAAGACCTTCGCCGGCGAGATGCTCCACACGACGTTCCATGGCCTCCGCTACCTCCGCTCCGAATCCGCCGCCGGTCACGACAGGCTCGCGGGCGAGAAGCTGGCGGTCCAGCCATGTCGCGCCTGGCAGCTGCGATCTGTTGCTGCAGCGAGAGGTCCGATCGCGTCGCAAGCGAGAGCCGCCTGCGGCCCTGGGCGTCCTCGTAAGAGCGTGCCTCGACGATCGCCCCTCGCGCGGCATCGCCAGTCAGTTCAAGGTCAGAAAACCTGAGATGGTGGGTCCTGCCATCGGCCCCTTCGATGACGGCATAGGCGGATCCCTTCAACTCGTCATGCAGGCCACGCGCTACCAGACGACCAAGGACTGGATCGCCGGGATCGTCGCCATGGAGCGCAAAGCTGGCAATATCCGGCTCGCGCCCGGCTGCGGCCATGGCACGGTGCATCGTCTTGATGATGTCGCCGCGTATCTCGAGGTCGCGAAGCGTCTGTTCAATGCCCGGCTTCAAGGCGAAGCAGGCCGGGGCTACCCGTTCGGCAAGCCCGAGGCGCTCAAGTTTGGCGGCCCGGCCGAGCATAAGGCGACGGAGCTCGGGATCCCGGTCCGGCGCGCCAGGACGCAGATCGGCAATGCCAGCACCTTCGTCGGCGATATCACGCAAGGCACGGTCAAGTCCGGTCCAGCGCTCGGCTTCGACCTCCCTCTCCAGGGCGGACTGGATCGCCTGCTCGCTGCGGGGTCCGAGTTCCAGGGTGACGCGCTCTTCAGCGCGGGCACGAAATCCCCGGCTGATATAGTCACGGCTGATGACGAGGTCCTGGCCGTCATCGGCGCGTCCGCGGACCAGGACATGGACATGCGGATTGTCGGTGTTCCAGTGGTCGACCGCCACCCAGTCGAGTTTGGTTCCGAGGTCGCGCTCGGCATCGGCCATCAGTTCACGGGTGAAGGCGCGGAGGTCAGTCATCTCGGCCGCATCCTCCGGCGAAACGATGAAGCGGAAATGGTGGCGGTCCTCTTCGCATCGCTCCGCGAAGGCGCGCTCATCGGTCGCCTCGGACCTCGCGTCGAACATACGGGCCTCTGCGCCATCGCGGGTGATGCCGTCCCGCTTCAGGTAGGCGACGTGCTTTGCAAGCGGCGCCGAGCGGAACTTGTTGCCGCGATGCCTGACCACGCGCGCCTTGATCACCACCCGGCGTGCCGGCGAGCGGAGCGACAGAGCCAACGCCGCGGACCGGCCTCTGCCAAAACTGGAGCTGCTACCTCGATTTGCCCGACCAAAACCGTTTCCCGTATATCCCGCCTTCCTCGCGGCCCGCATCACCTCGCCAACGAAGGTCTTGGGTCTTGCTGCTCGGCGCCCCCTGTCGCGGATGCGACCTGGCCGAAGTCTTAGTTCATCGTCGCGCCGTTTCATGGTGTTCTCCGTGGACTGGAAAAACGGATGGCGCAGGAACCGTTGATTGGCTTGGTATTTCCTGGGAATTGTCGGCTCGCGTTTTGATGAGAGGCGCTACTTCTTCCACTCTCCCAACCACAACCAGCGCGACGGACGTCGGCGCTTTTATCTCGCAATCCGTGGCTGCGATCTCCCTGCCCCAACTGCCTCACATCAAAACATGCGACACGCCGCGACGGAGTGCGATGAAGCGCGATCTCGATCATTGCGATCTGATTCCTCTGGCGAGACGCACGAACAGGTTGCCCGACTGCGGCACGAGGGCCGACAAGTCGACAGTAGTGTGGGTGCGCGATGAACGGTTTTGACGGATGCCAGCTGATGATCGGACGTCGGGGACGATGCTCGCGTTGTGGGCCGCAAACAGTGACGAGTTAGCCGAAGCAAACGTCATTGCCACAGCAGATTTCTGCGCGTTGGCTTGCTCGCCTTTGACCATCGGCGTGAGCGTCGCCACATAGGCTTGTGTCTCAGCCGGCAGCGGTCGACCTGTCACGAGATGGCGTTCGTAGCGTCCTGGTCCGGCGTTGTAGGCGGCAAGGAACCCCGGTGCGCCGTATCGATCATAGAGTTCACGGATGTACGCGGTACCAGCCAGAATGTTGTCCCTGATATCATAGGGATCGGCGCCGAGACGGTGGCGGGCGCGCAATTCGGCCCAGGTCTTTGGCATGATCTGCATCAGACCGATGGCGCCTTTTCGCGATCGTGCCCGTGATTTTTCACCACTCTCCACGCGCATGACTGCGCGTATCCAATGTTCCGGGACCGCGAAACGCCTCGATGCTTCAGTGACAAACGCGGCCAAGGGATGGACGGATCGACCGCTCGCTCGATGCGTCGCCGGCGAGGCGTTGGCTGCAACGCTCGACAGCATCGATGCCGCCAGGAGCGTTACAAAGCACAGTATTGTCCCGAAGGATCGCAAGACTGCCATCGTGCGCGCGGCCGACAAGGGTGAGGCGCTGGCGCGCCGGCCTGACGGCCGCCTTGGACCGTCGCTGCGCGCGATGCGGTCGCGAACCTTGGCCGGGACGGAGGAATGGTCCGTGTTCTGACCGAACAAAGGAATAGCCGAAGGCCTGGCGTCTTGTGGCAAGGTCATTCCTCCCCGCTGGTCCAAAGAGGCGCGGCCTTTCCGATGATCGCGCTTATCGGCAGCACGCCGAAATATCGTCCATCGAGCGAGTCCGCCGACTGCCAGTTCATGAGGAACACTTCGCCGTCGGCGACGATGCGGCAGCCCTGCCAGACGGGCAGTGGCTGGCCTCGACTGTCGCGCTCGCGCGCAACCCCCATCGCAATCGCGTCGACCGTGATGGTGAGATGCTCTCGGCAAACCGTCTGCCCAGGAAGCGCCAGCACGCGCTTGAGCATGGGCACGTTGCGCGGCAGATAATTCCCGTCCGCGAGGAAGGTCGCTGTTGGTTCGGGTGGCGCGACCGCGACAAGCTCGGTGACAGCCAATCTGCCTATCGGGCGCAAACGGTAGAGACCGATCGGCACGCTATCGGAAACGTTCCAGAGATACCGGGGCACCGATCTCTCGCCGATCGTTGACAGCCCGACAGTCGCGGCCGCCAGCGTCGTCAACAGCGTCACCACGCGGCCGGTCACAGCGCTATCCTCCGCCTGTGAAGCCAGGCCTGATGGCGCGCGCGCGTGTAAGCGCGCGGCACTTCATTGACAGAAAGACGGTTATGGACGTGATGCCAGTAGTCGGGCGCGGCATCGGCCGGATCGATGCCAAGCGCCTCGACGGCGTCGGCAATCTGCAGCACGCGTTCGACCTTGGGCCAGCCGGAGAGCCGCAGCAGGATGTCGCCGCCGGGCCGCACGTAGGGCACGGTCGCGCAGCGCTGACCGGGCGCGACCGCCCTGATGATATCGATGCGCGAGATGATCGTGCCGAAATCGTTCGAGGTCCAGCGCACGAACGCAAAAATGCTGCCTGGCGCAAACGACAGGATCCGCCGTCGCTTATCGAGAATCTGTTCCTCGGCGGCACGGCCGAAGCGGATCCAGTTCTCGATGCGCTTCTCGAGCCACAGGAGCTCGACATGGGTGAGATCGCTCATGCCGTTGCCCCTTCGCTGGAGGACTGCTGGGCCGAGAATCCTGGACGCTGCGATGCGAGGGCCGTTTCACTGCCAGCACTTCGGAGCGCGCCGCGGGCTGGCGTTCCATGCAGCTGGTCGCTGCTTATCCTTCGTCGTGGAAAACGGACGGTCCGTTAGAAAGAATCCGAAGGATTCAGGGTTAGGGAAGTTACGGGCGCGGCAAGTCGTTGAGCACGAAAACTTTTCGCCCGATTCCGGTCCCCGATAGCACGAGGATCGGGTCCCCGATGGCACGAGGGTGGCGGTCCCCGATAGCACGAGATGATTCACAGCTTTTCCCCAGATGCGGTTGCGAGGGCCCGACGGCGCAAAGCGACCGCCACCGGATCGACAGGAATGGGCGTGAAGGTGAGGCGCTCGGCGCCGCGCAGGCTGCGCTCCATGACCAGGCGATAGCCGGGCAGCCGTTCGCGGCGGACGATCTCGCGCAGGTCGTAGGCGAAGTGTTTGAGCGGCGCGAGACTGCCGGATTTGGCGTGGAGGTATTTGAGATCAAAACTCCAGCCGCCGTCCTGGCGGCCGCCATGCTTGCGCACGAGCCGGTAGAGCCAACGCTCCAGACCGCCGGTCAGATCAAAATACGCCCGATCGATAGTCAGTACGAGCGCTTCATCCAGCACGCCGGCATAGAACCAATCCGGCAGGATCAGCTCCAATCCGAGCGCGCGGCCATGCGGATCGGCCCTCTCCTTCCATTCGTTGATCCAGGAGAAGCGATGCCGCCGGCGTTCGGTCGGCTGGCGGATCGAGGTCATGACGGTCGTCGATTGCAGCCGATCGAGCGCAGCTTTGAGCCGGTCGTAATCTCGCGCACTGGTGCCGCGGCCGACGAAGGTCAGGATTTCGTAAGGTGTCGCCGCCATCAGCCGCGAGGTCTTCAGGCCGGCGTCGCGGGCCTCGACAATCTGGCTGGCAGCCCAGATCAGGACGTCGGCGTCCCAGATCGTCGCCATGCCATGCTCGGGCACGGCTTCGACGCGAATAATAATCTTGCCGGCGCGAAAATCGATCGGGACGACGCGTTTCGATTTGGCGAGCGAGAAGAACGGATAGGCCATCAGGTCCTGGGCGTCGCGCGCCGCGAGATCGCCGGGAAGTGCACGAAACAGATCGAGCTGCTCGCGTTCTGAGGTGTGGCTGCGTCGCATCGCCCCTGCTCCCCTGGCGATCAGCGCCGCGTCTGACCGGCATAGGGTCTGAGCCCCGCGGCATGCCGCTTGGCCGGCAGCACGGTCCCTGAGCCTGGATCGGAGGTCGAAGTCTTGGCGCCGCGGTCGGCCCAGGCTTTCAGGTCCTCCAGCGCATAGACGACGCGACCGCCGAGCTTTCGGTAGGCAGGACCGGTGCCGTAGGTCCGGTGCTTTTCCAGCGTGCGGCCGGAGAGGCTGAGAAACCGCGCGGCTTCGGGCGTGCGCATGTACGGCGGCGGCAAACCGGCACTGGAATCGGACATCTGAGAGGCTCCGTCATCTCGTGGCGCGCCCGCGAGGTCCGCGGCGCATCGGGGGTCACGATGGCGGAGCATTCATGCAAAGGGGGATGCCGAAGATGAGGGGGGCGAATTTCGGCACCCCGGCAACGAAGTTGGCGCTATCTCTTGCGACGCGCCTGGCGCAACAGTTCCCGATAACCACCCCGCATCAGAGCAAGGCCGGTTTGCACCAGACGGATCGTACGGTTGCGCAGGTCGTCGCTCTTCCAGGCCCGTTCGGGGATATGCCTGGTGCCAAACAGGCCCTCCGCGATCTCGCGATAGCTGTTGCCTTCGATTCTGGCGTCGAGCGCGCGCAGCGCCAGCGCCAGTCGCTGTCGCCGCTGTGGTGACAGGCCATGAAAAGTGGGACCAGCCGGGCGCCCGTTGAGTGCCAGCCAGAGACGACGCGCAGCATGGGCGCGAATCTCGAAATCACCATCGAGCACCAATTCGGCGGCGTAGGCCGCGTCCGCGAGCCGGTGGCTCCTTCAGCCACAGCCGGTGCTCAACGTCCCGAATGCGCAAGAGAACGTGCCAGCCGTCCGAGGCCTGCCGGATTGCGCCGGCGGAAAGTTCGGCAAGACTAAGTATGCTGCCGTCGGACGCAGACGTGCTCCGAACAATCGGAATGATTGTCGGCAAGACTTCCGGTGCCCAGAATATGGCCTGATCCTGCGACGACCCCGCCGGGTCAGTTACAAAAGCAGAGGCCCCATCTCCTTCTGAATGCCGTGATCAGTACAGGATCGGATTTCGAACGCGCGAGCGCGCGGTGATCTCGGTGGTAATCCGGATTGCGGCGAAGGCATTCCCAGGCAAGGCCTGATGGTTCCAGTTCCCGGGCACGATCATAGGCAGCGGGTGATCGCCAGTCAGAATGTGGCATTGCGTCGTTTCTCCTGTCACGTGCGCCGGTCAGGATAACGGCGAGATCATCACAACAATCGAGGGTTGAGAGAAGTCCAAAAAATCGCCTCGCGTGTTACAGAAATGTGGTCTCAATGTAGCAGAGAAAATCCGTTTCCCGGAAAAGTTGAGTCGGAAAATTATTATCTCTAACCGGAGGCGTCACCGCGCAATAAATGGCGATAGCCGTGCTCAGTCATCCATTTGGCGCGGGCCAGATGACTGTCGAATGCATGTCGCGCGCGGTCCGGCTCGCGATCGGGATCAATGTGCAACACGATCCGCGCGACCTCGCGCCAGTCGGCACCCTCAGCGTCGGCATCGAGCAGCCGCAGATAGGTCACCAAATGTTCCTGATCATATGCCGTCAATGTCGGGGCTGATGGCGCCACGCCGGCGACATCGGGGTCGAGCGGGGGTTTTTGAATCGGCATCCTGGTGCTCGGCGGGTGACGTCAGGGGATAACGTGGATCCGCTGACGAAGGTTATGCCATAATTTAGCCGCGCTCCAGACGGCGCAAGCGGCTTGCCCCCAAATACACACTATAAGGGATAAACCCGATAGTGTGTAAAGACGCAACTTGCGCAGATGGATATGCGCAAGCTCGTGGGCCGGAATTTTGGGAAGCTACGGCGGGAGAAGGGATTCACCCAGGAGCAGTTCGCCGAGATCTCGGGCTTCACCCAGCAATATGTCAGCGACCTCGAGCGGGGACGGCGCAACCCCACCGTGGTGACACTCTTTCATCTCGCGAGTGCACTTGGCGTCAGCCATGTCGATCTCGTGCAGCCGGATGACGAGGCGCGCGGCGAGCGGACGAAGGCGCCGAAACGAAAGGGCTGAGAACCCTTATTCGGTCGATCTGGGTCAGCGAGAAGACGGGAATCGGTGATGGCGCCGGGCGCGTAGATCGCGGGCGGCGCGCTGGCACATTCGTGAAGCAAGCGAAACGCCCCGCTCGATGAGCGGGGCGCTGCACTTGGCCTGGTTTAGTCGCCGTTGGGCTTGCGGCTGCGGGACCAGATCAGGGTGTAGGTCTCGGCGTCTTCGTCGTCGAAGAGGTTGGCGTAGATCGGAGCGTTGAAGCTCGGATCGTCCAGCTTGACCGAGAGATAATCGCGGCCCTCGCTGGAGCGCTTCGACCAGGCGGCTCCGATCTCGGCGCGGCCCACGTAGACCCGGTGGCTCGGCGCGTTGTCGTTGCTCCGGTCGGTCTCGGGGACGATGCGGACGCCCTTGGTCTGGAGGCTCAGGGTGACGATCTCGCCCTGGAATTCCTGGCCGGATTTCTTGAATGAGCCGATGTTAGCCATGTCACTTCTCCTTGCTGTTTTCGAGCTCCGCGACCACCGCGGCCTCGATGGCGATCTGAAAGCCGAAGGCGATCGACGCCGCACCCGCTCGGGCCGTAGCGCAGCGGAGGATGGCGGCGGGGAGACTTTCTTGTCTCGCGAGGAATGGGCTTAAGCCCAGGGGAAGAAAGTCTCCCCGCCGCCGTTGCGGTTCAGGCGATCGAGGCGTAGCCGGCCTTCGGCCAGATCAAGCCAATGAGAGGTGAGGTGCTCGCGTGCGCTGAACAGCATTTTGGAGACGTGCCAGCTAGCGATCGACCCACACAAGAGGCCCGGTATTCCCGGCGAAGGAAAAGAAACCCTGTCGTGCAGAAAGGCGTCCCCGTTGTTGTCGAGGAGGCGGAAGCCAGCGCAAATGCCCGTGACCACTGGGTTGCAGTCTGCTGAAGAGATGGCCCGGCTCAATCGAAGTGTGCAGGGAATCGCGATATCGCTGTCATGGTGACGGCCGGATCTCCCTGCTGGTCCCAACCCGGAGACGACGGACCCGTGGAGTCACCCGTCCTTGGTCCCTGCCCCCAATCGGTGACTGGGCTGGGCCCAGAGTAGCGCCCCCTCCCGGAGCGGGTCCGGTCGGGATCGACACGCGCGCCCAGGCGGTGCACCCGACGATGATGGCGCCGAAAATGGCGAATGCCTCCCGCCACCAACCCGAGGGAACACCGATATGAGCAAGGCCGAGGGTTGCATCGTAGCCGGCGCGTGCCGCAGGAAGCGCAAATAGCAGCCCAATGACAAGGCGGATAACGGGAGAACGGGCGACGGAGAAAGCGTACTGCCCGACCACGAGCGTGAAGCTGCCCGCAGCGAAGCCAACGACGATGGCGCCGAACGGCCCCATTCCATTTTGATATGCGTAGAGGCCCGCTATCATGCCGACGAAAAACGGCAACGCATGGACAGCAAGCGTGAACAGTGCCCAGCAGAGGACACCGAGTCCGACGACGTTGAGAAGAATGCCGACGATGAGCATGGTGATGGCTCCCGTGACAGGGGTTGCAGGGGTCGCGCCTTCCACCACCACCACGGCGCTATCCCTAAGGTTAGCCGATCCCGCGGGCGTTTGGAATCCCCTGGCGGTCATGACTGGCGAGCAAGCTTCAGGCAGGAAGCCAGTGTGGTGAGCGTCCCTACGCCCGGATCGCCGTTACGGCGTAGAGCGGATCAATCGATGCCGCTCTACCGGTGATGATTTGCAATCCGGCTGAAGTAGTGGCGGCGCTTACGCGCCGCCGTTGCCGGATTTCCAGACGGGGATGCCGAGCTTGCGCGCCTTGTCGGCCAGGTTCTCCTGAATGCCGGTGCCGGGGAAGACCATGACGCCGATCGGCAGCACGTCGAGCATCTGATCGTTGCGCTTGAAGGGTGCTGCCTTGGCGTGTTTGGTCCAATCCGGCTTAAAGGCGATTTGCGGAACCTTGCGGTGATCGGCCCAGCGGGCGGCGATACGCTCGGCGCCCTTCGGCGAACCGCCGTGCAGCAGCACCATGTCCGGATGCTTGGCGTGGACCTGATCGAGCTTGTCCCAGATCAGGCGATGATCGTTGAAGTCGAGCCCGCCGGTGAAGGCGATCTTCGGTCCGGCAGGCAATAGCACCTCGGTGTCAGCGCGGCGTTTGGCAGCGAGGAAGTCGCGGCTGTCGATCATAGCCGAGGTCAAGGCGCGGTGGTTCACCATCGAGCCGCTGCGCGGATGCCAGTGCGATCCAGTCTGGCGGGCGAAGTGTTCGGCGGCCTGGTCGCGGAAGAGTTCCATGGTGTTGCGTCGCTCAATCAGTGTCATGCCCTCGGCGGTGAGACGCTCCAGTTCGACCGAGCGGATCTCGGAGCCGTCCTGGTCGCGCTGGCTGCGCTTCTGCGCCTGTTCGTTGTCGTCGAGTTCGCGTTCGACGCGCTCGTTGGCGCGGTGGAAGAGATTGACGGTCGACCACAGGAGGTCCTCGAGGTCGGGTTCGAGGCGGGTTTCGCTCAAGGTAGCGATGAGGGCGTCGAAGATGTCGGCGACGGCACCGGTGACGGTACGGGCTTCGGGCAGCGGTCTCGGGTCGGGCTCGTCCTGGAAGGGTCGATAGCCGTGGAGCTGGAGCTCGGTAAGGATGTGATCGGTCGGGGATGTCGCCTGCGGCGGCTCATAGGCCTGTTCGTCGTGGTCGATCGTCATGGTGGCGTCCTTTTGTCGGATCGGCCGCGCCCATCGCGGCCTTCATGGCGACGAAAGGCGGCGGGCGGACCGGACCTGCACCGCCGAGCGCAAGCGACAGCGGCCGGAGCGCAGCGGAGGATGGCGGGAGCCGGCTATTTTGTTTCGCGATGTAAAGCGGCCGAAGGGCGCGACGGAAAATAGTCGGCGGACGCCATTGCGTGGCCGGACCGCTTGCCGCAGGGTCGCCCTCTCAAGAAGGCCGTGGGCGCGGTCCTCTCCGCCAACAAGGAAGCTCCGAGGATCGATGGCACCTCGTCAGGGCGGAGTACCAGCCTCATCCCCTATTCCCGTCTAAACCCCCGTGCTCAAGAACCGGCCAACGTCCTCCGGGGTGAGCTGGATGCGCAACGCTGCACGTAGCGCGTTGATGTCAAAATTCCGCAGATCCTCGTTGAAATCTCCACACTGCGGCGACAGCACCATCGCCTCAATCCCGGCCGACCTGCGCCCTGTCGAACAAGCCCTGCCACCGCACCATCGCCGGCCCGATCGTCGTCACGGACGATATAGAGCCGGCGTAGCGCTGCCGGGAACAGGATGGCTCCGAGATGCGCGGCCGAGAGTGCTGCGACCATCGGCATGTCGGGCATGACGCAGCGGAGCGACAGCATGGTCTCGATGCCCTCGCCGGCCGCCATCACGTCGCTTGCCGGACCGAAACGGACCGCGTGCCCGAGAAGGTGACCCATCGCCCGGCGTGGGGTATCGACCGGCGCCTTGTCGCGCCCGGACGGATCGAGCCAGGTGCGGTGCGCGCCGGTGATGTGGCCCTGCAGATCGGTCACAGCCGCGATCATTGCGGGCCAGATTTCGGTCGGCGCGTCTGCCTCGGGACGATAGTAGCAGCGTGGATGGAATCGCAGGCTGGCGATGCCATGCAGGTCAGTGATGCCGCGTCCACGCAGATAGGTTTCCACGACCGTGCCGGCAATCGGCTTCGACATGGCGAACAGACGCCGTGCCGATTCCGGCGAGCCGGTCGGCGCTGGAGACGAACGCGATCGATAGTCCGACTCCGGTTCGGATCGTGGCAGGCTCAGGAAGCGTCGCGCTTCCTCGGCGACATCGTGGAAATCGACCAGGCCGCAACTCTCGCGGATCACGTCAAGGAGATCCCCATGCTCACCGGTTGCCGCGTCGGTCCATTTGCCGGCCGGGCGGCCGCCCGGACCTTTCGGCTTCAGGCGGACGAACATCGATCGGCCCGCCGTGTTCCTGACGTCGCCGACCTGCCAGTAATTGCCGACGCGACGACCGTTGGAGAGATAGTGACGACACACCGCCTCGGCCTCGCGCGCGAGGCGATGTGCCAACTCCGCCGCATCGCGCGGCATGTCACGCCACCGCCCGATCGGCGATGCGCGCAATCGGGTAGCGCTCCAGCACCTTGGCGAGGATTGCAGGACCGGGCGCATCGACTGGGATAAAGAAGCGCAGCTTCCACGAAATGATCTCGCCGAACAGGCCGTAGGCGCGTAAGCCGATCCCGCATCGGCTCGGAAAAACCGGTCAATTCGATCCGGTTCGCACCCATCACGCGGACGCGCCTGACCTGAAGACCCTCGGCGAGATCGAGGATGGTCTTGCCATCGATCAGCGCGGCGAAGGCGTCGTCCGGCGAAAGATTCGACGTCCCGGCTTCCAGCGCACCGGCGACCCACGCGGGTGAGACCTTGCGGCCGATAATGCGCTCGCCGGTGTCGGTCTGCAGCCGATAGACCCGCGTCGAACTCGTTCGGCAGGCGCTTCCAGATCGGCAACAGCAAGCCCGCAACGATATGGATCTCGCTGTCGGTGAACTCGGGAATCTCGGCGACTTCGGCCTCCCAGGCGCGGGCGAAGGTGTCGCGGTCAACTTCCCGCCAATGGGTCTGCGGCATCATTGCCAGCGGGATGGTCGGATGTTCCATCGGGCGGATCAGGCGAACCCGGCGTTCGACCTCGCCATCGTCGAGCATCAGACTTCGGGCCGGAACCTGCACGGCGGCGCGGCCCGACTGGCTGTTGACCAGAAGAACCGCGCGGGGATCGGAGAGACGCGCCAGCGCCTCATCTGAGCGTGACCGGCCGGTTACGTTCGCGCTGGGTAATGGTCAGCAGGCGCGTCTCGGCGGACGTGCCGGGATGGGTGTAGATCGTCTGCCGGCCGGCGACCACAAAACTCTCGGCCGTCAGCGTCTCCAGCCCGACATCATAGGTGCCGGACGCGATGGCGCCCTCGATCCGCGCGGTCAGCAACTGCTCGAACGCGGTGAACAGGATGTTCTGGAGATCGATGGTCAGCGCCAGCAGGCGATTGAGGAATGTCGTGATCGGCGGCAGCTCATCCCTGATGCCGTTGGAGTCGGTCAGCTTCAGCCCGGTCGCGTCCTCGAACGCTCCAAGCGAACAATCCCTCGACCTTGCCGATGACCAGCAGGACGTAGAGCTGGCGCAACGCATCGCGCGCGTAATGACTTTCGAGATTGTCTTCGGGGCGGAACAGGCCCTGCCCGCCGGTCTGGCGCTGTCCCTTGGTGATGGCGCCCAACGTGTCGAGACGCCGCGCGATGGTCGAGAGGAAGCGCTTCTCGGCCTTCACATTGGTGGCGATGGGCCTGAACAGCGGCGGCTGCGCCTGATTGGTGCGGTTGGTCCGGCCCAATCCCTGGATGGCGGCATCGGCCTTCCATCCGGCTTCGAGCAGATAATGTACGCGCAGCCTTCGGTTCTTTGCCGCGAGGTCAGCGTGATAGGAACGCCCGGTACCGCCCGCGTCGGAGAAGACGAGGATGCGTTTGACGTCATCCATGAACGCCTGGGTCTCGCCGAGGTTGGCGGAGCCGGCGCGGTTCTCGACGACCAATCGATCGACGCCATCATCCCCTCGCTTGCGGACGATCCTGCGCGAACGTCCCGTGACTTCCGCCACGATGTCGGTGCCGAAGCGCTGCACGATCTGGTCGAGCGCGCCATGAACCGGCGTCAACGACGCCAGTTTCTCGATCAACCGGTCGCGACGCGCGACGGCGTCCCGGCACTGCACCGGTTGGCCGTCGCGATAGACCGGACGCGACGACAAATTGCCTTCGCTATCGGTAAAGGGCTCGTAGAGCTGGGTCGGAAAGCTGTGTGCCAGATAATCCAGCACATATTCGCGCGGCGTAATGTCGACCTGGACGTCGCCCCATTCCTCCGTTGGGATTTCGGCAAGGCGGCGTTCCATCAACGCTTCGCCGGTCGAGACGATCTGGATCACGGCGGCATGGCCGTCCCTCAGATCGCGCTCGACGGACGCGATCAACGACGGCGTCTTCATCGCCGTGATGAGATGATTGAAGAAGCGCTGTTTTGCCGATTCGAACGCGGACCTGGCCGCGGATTTTGCCTGCGCGTTGAGCGTGCCCGTTGCGCCCGTGATGTTCGCCGCCCGCATGGCCGCTTCGAGATTGTTATGGATGATCGAGAAGGCGCCCGCATAGGCGTCGTAGATGCGGATCTGTTCGTCGGTCAGACGGTGCTCGACCAATTCGTACGCGACGCCCTCATAGGAAAGGGAGCGGGCCGCATAGAGGCCAAGCGCCTTCATATCGCGGGCGAGCACTTCCATTGCCGCGACGCCGCCAGCCTCGATCGCCTCGACGAACTCGCTGCGCGTCGCGAACGGAAAGTCCTCGCCGCCCCACAAACCCGAGGCGCTGGGCGTAGGCGAGGTTATGAACCGTGGTGGCGCCGGTCGCCGAGACATAGACGATGCGCGCGTTCGGCAGGGCATGTTGCAGGCGAAGTCCGGCGCGGCCCTGCTGCGACGCCGCCTGGTCGCCGCGTTCGCCCTTCCCGCCGGCCGCGTTCTGCATCGCGTGAGACTCGTCGAAAATAATCACGCCGTCGAAATCGGCGCCCAACCATTCCACGATCTGTTTGACCCGCGAAACCTTCTCGTCGCGCGCGTCGGAGCGCAGCGTGGCGTAGGTGGTGAAAAGGACGCCCTGCTCCAGCCGGATCGGCGTGCCCTGCCGGAACCGCGAGAGCGGCGTCACCAAAAGCCGTTCCATGCCGAGCGCCGACCAATCGCGCTGGGCGTCCTCGATCAGCTTGTCGGACTTGCTGACCCAGACCGCGCGGCGGCGGCCCTTCAGCCAGTTGTCGAGCAGGATGCCGGCGACCTGACGGCCCTTGCCCGCGCCGGTGCCATCTCCCAAAAACCAGCCTCGCCGAAATTGCACGGCATCGTCCGCATCGTCGCGCGCGGCGCAGACGAGGTCATAAGTCTCGTCAACAGTCCATGATCCCGCAAGGAACTGAGAATGCGCCTCGCCCGCATAAATGACGGACTCAAGCTGAGCGTCGGACAGCAGGCCGTCGGTGATGACATCAGTCGGAAGGTGCGGCCGATAGGAAGGGATCGGCGGCGCCACCGACGCCATCGCGGCTGATTGTACCAGCTTGGTGGGATGTGGCTGAGAGCCGGGAATACGGATCGACTGAAGTGCGTATTCTTCGTAAAGCGCCTCGGTGATCCGGCCGCCTTCAGCCGGTGTCCATGCGACGGTCTCATAGGCGAGTTCCACCGCTGCGGGATCCGATGTGGGAGCCGCGATGGCGGACGGGCGCATAGCGATAGGCGCGGACTGTTCGCGGAATGGCCGGACGTGTCGATCGGCGGAGCGGCAACAGCCGTCGCGATCGGCAACCGTGATGGAACGTGCTCCGTGACCCAGCCGAGCAGCGTGGCAACGTCCGGCGCCACGCCAGGAGACGACGGAAATGCCGTCGCGATCGTCCGCGGGCAACCGATCGATCACGGTCAGGCGCGTCTCGATGGTGGTGCCGTGCTTGGCGAACACCGCGCCAGCAATGGCGGCGCTGAAGACGACGCGCCCGCGTTCCTGCAAGCGGATGAAGGCGTCGCGTCCAGACCGGATTGTCCGGGGAACAACTCGCCCCGGTGATCGCGACCAGTCGGCCGCCCTCGGGGAGCCGCGCCAAGGCCGACGCGATATGCCGCAAGGCAGCGTCGGCCATGCGGCGATCGACGTTGGCGATGGCCGAGAATGGCGGGTTCATCAGCACGACGCTTGGCGTGATGCCAGCGTCGAGATGATCGTCGATATGCGCGGCGTCGAAACGGGTGACGGCGATGCCGGGAAAGAGAAGCGAGAGAAGTTCCGCGCGGGTTTCGGCGAGTTCGTTGAGAACGAGCGACGCGCCCGACAGCTCGGCCAGGATGGCGAGCAGACCCGGTGCCGGCCGAAGGCTCCAGCACGATGTCATCAGGCGTGATCGCAGCCGCGGCGCTCGCCGCAAGCCCAAGCAGAATGGGTGTACTGAACTGCTGAAGCGCTTCGCTCTCTTCCGAGCGGCGGGTGTGGGTGGGAAGAAGGCCCGCGATCTTTGCCAGCATCGGCAGCATCGCGGCCGGCGAAGCGGCACGCGCGCGCATGGCCGGACCGAACTTGCGAAGGAACAGGACGGTCGCGGCCTCGCAAGCGTCGTAGGCCGTCTTCCAGTCCCATCCGCCGTCGGCATCGGAGGCGCCAAAGGCGTTCTCCATCGCCGTGCGCAAGACAGGCGCATCGATGCGCTGACCGCGCTCGAGATGCAGAAGAAGATCGTGCGCGGCCCTGGCGATCGCGCCGGCCTTCGTCACAGAACTGGACGCAACGGAAAGCGGCGCGGCCGCGGCAGCGGCCACGGAGACGGAAGTCGATGTCATGGGGAAAACCTCGAAAGAGCTGGGGAAGGATTGAGCCGCGGGGCGCTCTCTCGACCGCGCCGGCTCAAACCCTTCCCGGCCGCCCTCTTCCTCTCCAGGGCCGGTGTCCGCGGTTGACATGACTTGCGGGGCGGCCGAAGCCACCCCGCAAGCTTCGATCATTCGGCGGCGATGATATGCGGCTGCTCCTCTTCGGCATCGGCAGCGGCTTCGTCCTCGGTGGCGGCGAGGAATTCGGGCAAGGCTTCAGCTTCACCGTCGGAATCTTGCTCCACAGCACCGACCTCCATGAGACGGAGCGGCTCGGGCAGCCAGCCCGTACCATCGAGCAGCCGCTCGGCCTCTCGTGCCATGTCGCCTTTCTTGAGGTGGTCGATGAGCTGCACCGATTGCTCGCCCTTGGCCTCGCGCACCGCTTCGAGAATGCGGGGCTTGGTGACGCGGCCGAGATAGTTGTCGACGGTCGGCTTCCAGCCGGCTGCCACCATGTCGAGTCCGACGGCACGAGCCAGGACATCGGCTTGGCCGAGCCGCTGGCGGACACTATGCGCGGAGACACGGCCTTCATTATAGCGGTTGGCAGGCTCATGGAGCGCGTTGACCGCGGATGACGCGCAATGCGCAAACAGCGCGGCCTGCTCCTTCCCGTCAAACGCCGTGAGTGCGTCCCACAGGTCGCCTTCATCCTTGGGCAGGCGGGCCTTCCACCCATCGTGCCTGACGTCGATGGCTTCCGCCGAAGCGCTCTCCTTCAGACCCGGCGCTTGTGCCGGGAATGTAGGCGTGCGGATCGCGATCTCCAGGCAGCCGCTCGACGACGCGAAGCGATAGAACGTCGCCAGCACGAAATTGTGCAGTACCGCCTGGAACGCGATTTCCGGATCGTTTGCCAGCGCATTGCGCAACGCCAGCGTGCGATGTGCAGTCAGCTCGGTGATGAGCCGGTCCGGCAGCGGCTTGACGGTGTCATCGTCCTCCTCCTCGACGGGTTCGGCCGGCGCACCGCCGACAGTGATGACCGCACGCTGGACCACGCCATTGGTCTTTGGTCCCGTCGCTGGTCTCTCCGTCTCCCTGTGCGTCGCTCTCGGGCTCGACGACGGCGGGTGCCTCATCCTCCGGCCGCACGTAGCCACGATCGACCGACAGCAATCCTTCGGCATCAATGCTGATAAAGACGCCGGCGCGGGCGATCTCGGCCGGATCGTAGACGAGCGGTCGCGCTTCCAGGGCGGACCGCGCCGCCTCGATTTCTCCGAGACGCTGATCGATCTCGTCCGGCAGTTCGTCGGCGTCCTGGTAGTCCGCCTCGATCTTGGCGTACTCGGCGTTGAGGGCGTCAAGCGTCGCCCGCTCCTCCTCCGTCAGATCAGCCGGCTCGCCCTCAAGCTCGCGCAGGCCGTTGGTGTGGCCGTAGGGGAAATCGACCGCCACTGCGATCCACTTCCAGCCTTCGGCCGCGATCGTCTCGGCCTCGGCCTTCAGCTTCTCGGTGACGAGACGATCGAGCAGCGGCACGTCCTGCAGCCAGCCGCCATCGTCGTGCTCGAACAGATCCCGCATGACGGTGCCGCCGGCCTGCTCGTAGGCATCGAGCCCGATGAACTGGGCGCGGCGGTCGGAGGCGCGGACGGTGTTCTCCGTCAGCATCCGCCGGATCTGATATGGCTCATCGTAGCCGGAGCGGCTGACATTGTCCCAGACCTGCTCCTGTCGCGCCTGGTCGGCCGTTACCGAGAAGGCCATCAGCTGTTCGAGCGTCATGCCATCTTCGGCATAGACGTCGTGCAGCTTCGGCGACACTGACGCCAGCCGCAGGCGCTGCTTGACGATCGCCGGCGAGACAAAGTGCCGCGCGGCGATATCCTCTTCACTCATGCCGCCGTCGCGCAGCAACTTGAACGCGCGGAACTGATCGAGCGGATGCAGGCCGATCCGCTCGTCATTCTCGGCGAGGGAATCGTCCTCGGCGATGCCGCCATCCCGGACCACGCAGGGGACAGGTTGCGTCTTCGCCATACGCTTCTGCTTCACCAGCAGTTCGAGCGCGCGGTAGCGCCGGCCGCCGGCCGGCACCTCGAACATGCCGGTCTCCTGGCCGTCGGCATCGACGACCGCCCGGACACTCAGGCTTTGCAGCAAGGTGCGCAGCGCGATGCTCTCCGCCAGTTGCTCGATCGAGACGCCGGCCTTCACGCGCCGGACGTTTGACTGGCTGAGCACCAGCTTGTTGAAGGGAATATCGCGGGACGGACTGAGTTTGATCTTCTGAACGGCGCTTGCCATGTCGGATTCTCCACGACGGGCGGCCGGAGACTCTCTCTCGACCTCCAACCCGTCATGAAAACCCGTCATCCCTCTCACTCTCTGAGGCACCGCAGCGACCGAATGCCGAAACGGTGGGCAGATTCATCACGCGGCCTCCTCGTTACCCTCGGTGACGGAGTCGATCGCTGGCGGCAGAAAGGCGAGCAGGAAATCGGCTGCCTTCGAGGCCGCGCTCGCCGCGCGCACGACGGCGCGGTTATCCTCGCGCAGCACCTCCAGCCAGGAACCGATGTAGTCGGCGTGACGCACGGTCGGCACGATGCCGAGCGAGGCGCAGACGAACGCGCCCGCCATTTCGGCAACCAGCTCTTCGCGCGCGTAAGATTTCGAGCCGAACGAACCGGAGTGATCGCGGTTGAGCCGGGAGGCCGTGACCGGTCCAATGACCGAGTTCATGGAAGGCGGTGCGGTGCCAATTGATCGGCTCGAAATAAGCCGCCGGCGGTGGCACCTGCACGAAATCGCCTGTCGTGTTGTAGTAGGCGCGCGCACCGCCGATGCGGAAATCCGCGCCGGTTGCGGCAATCAACGCCTCGGCTCGGGGCTCAATCTGGCCTGGTGGCGGCGGAACGACCGAAGCAGCGACCTCCTCGGGCAGGCCATCGCACTGGTCGGTGTTGAAGACGGTAAAGCGCTTGAGAAACGGGATCGCGCCCGGCTCCTCGCCGGCTTCCGCGGCGCGCCGACGTTCGTCGTCCGGGGTGAAGCGATCGGCATAGACGACGGTCGTTCCCCGCTCGCCCTTCCTGACGTGGCCGCCGAGCCCGAGCGCCTGGCGAAAGGTGAGCCAGCTCTGTCCGGAGAAACCGTGCTCGATGACGGCTCCCCAAAGGATCAGCACATTAATCCCGGAATATCCGCGCTGCGTCGACAGCGTTGCGCGGCATCGCGAGCGGCGCCTTGATCGCCGCCGTCCCCCACGGCTGCACCCACGGGATACGGCCGGCCTCCAGCTCGGCGATGATCTTGTCGGTGATTTCGGTGTAAAGGCTCGCGCGGTCGTTGCCGGCACGAACTCGTGCGGTATGTCTGGACATCGCGGTTCTCCGCGACGGGCGCCGGAAGCCTCTCCTCCGACCTTCAACCCGTCGCGGCAGACCCGGCCCGCACTCTCACTCTCAGCGGCGGTGATGCCGCACGCACTTCGGAAACGGACTGCGCATCCGCGCGGCTGTCTTTGCGTCAGGGATGGAAGCCCGAAGGGTGAAGACCCGCGAAGCGGGGCTTCAGCGCAGCCGACAGCCCGGTCCCGGCGGGAAGGCGCCAGAAAAGCGCCGGAGCGAAGTCCCGGCATCACCGAGAATAGCCGCTACCCGCAGCGAGGGCGAGCCATAGCGCCGAAACGCGAAAGCGGCGCTGGACCCGGGAAGGAAGCCGAGTGCAGTCGCGAGACCGGTTAAAAAGGCACCCGAACGAAGGGCAGTGATAGCGACGCCGGAATGAAATGACGGCGGGACCGAGGGCGAGTGCCTCCGGCGAGCGACACATGATCGCGCGAGGGATCGAAGCCGGAAGGCCGAGACGCCTTGCGGCTCGGTTCACGAGAGCCCGGTGCGGCACTTGCCGCACGCGCCCAAACGAAAAGCCAGGAAGACTAAGTTCAGGGACTGGGTGTCTGCGCGTCAAAGATTCGAACCAAACCTTGAGTTCCCGCCATTGCGAATCCCAGCCATGTGTTAGCAGCCGGAACGAATGACGGACAAAACGATTCGCCGTTCAGGAGCCATTTCCATGCTGATGACAAGTGAACGAAGGCCGGCGATACGGACGATGCGCGGATGGGCGATTGACGTGCTTCAGAAGCTGGCGCCATCCGCGAGTGCGAGGAGCACGGTTGGATGCAGGACCGCGCCGATCCGCATGCACGGGAGCGGGCCTTCGATATCGCCCGTGAAGACCCGCCAGCAGGCGTCTCCCCTGATGCAGCGGCGGCCGAGGTTCGCGACGTGCTGAACTCGATCGGTGATACCTGCCCAGAATGCCCTCCTGATTAGAAGGACCGGCGCCGAGCACGATGCCAGCCTAGTCTCTAACCCCGCGCGCGCCGCAGCGCGGCTTCCAATCGCTCCTTCTCCTTATCCCAGCGGGCTTTTTCGGCTTGCGATCTCTTCTCGAGAGCCTCGACCTCGGCCTGGATGGCGGCGGCCCGCTTCGCGTGCTCCTGCTCGGCCTTGTCCAACGCAGCCTGCGCCTTGTCGACGGCCTGCTGACGGCGTTCACGGTCCTTCTGCCTGGCGGCCTCTTCGCTCGCCCGTTCACGCTCGCGGCTCCTCCGTTCCCGTTCGTAGTCGAAAGCGGCCTTTCGTTCCGCAGCCTTGTCGACGGGGCGAGAGGAAGGCTTCTTCGCCTTTGGGCCTTTCGACTTGCGGGCGGCTTTCGTTGGTCCTCCGCCGCCAAGATCGGTGGGCAGCTCGGCATGTTCGCTGAAAGGTCGGTCGGTTCCAACCGGGCGCCTGAGAACGACGCCGGGCTTTGCCATGGTCGCGGCGATGACGTCCGGGTCGTGGCTCTCCTTCGCCGCGCCCTGGTGGAAGAGATTGCTGTCTGCGCCCCACGCTTCCAGAGCCGCTTTCATGGAGGGAGCGGCCATCGCCAGATCGAAGAAGCCCAGCGAGGTCTGGTAGGTCTTCAGTTTTCTCGCCATGAGACGCTTCCCCGCACCGCCCACTGACCGCTGCCATGCGATCAGCCGTGCTGTCTACCTCGCGAGCAGAGAACTTCCAAAGCGGGCGAACAGAGCGGCCGGCCCGGGCAATATCTCGACGCATCCGGCGTGTCGGAGCGAGCTTTCCGTGAACCCACCGCAAAGATACCTTAAGCCGACTTCCGCTGCGGTTTGGCCGCCGGCTTCTTCGCCGCGGCCTCCTTGGCCGGTTTCTTGCCGGCAATCGGCATCAGCATTTCCTTCTGCCCGGCCGCCGCCTTGCGCGGCCTTCTTGGCTGGCTTCTTCGGCGCCTCTGTCGCGGCCGCCGCGCCTCCGCCGATGCTCTTGCGCAGCGCGTCCATCAGGTCGACCACGTTCTCGCCGCGCGGACGCGCTTTCGCGGTGATGGGTTTGCCGGCGCGCTTCTGGTTGATGAGATCGAGAAGGGCGGTTTCGTACTGGTCTTCGAACTTGTCCGGCTCGAAGTGGCCCGCCTTCTGGTTGACGATGTGCTTGGCGAGATCGAGCATGTCCTTGGTGACTTTGACGTCCTGGATGTCGTCGAAATATTCGTCCGCAGAACGCACCTCGTAGGGATAGCGCAGCAGCGTCCCCATCAGGCCCTTGTCCATGGGCTCGAGGGCGATGATGTGCTCACGGTTGGTCAGCACCACCCGTCCGATGGCGACCTTGTTCATCTCACGGATGGTTTCGCGGATGACGGCGAAGGCGTCGTGGCCGACCTTGCCGTCCGGCACCAGGTAGTAGGGACGGATCAGATATCGCGGGTCGATCTCGCTGCGGTCGACGAACTCGTCGATCTCGATGGTTCGCGTCGATTCCAGCGCGACGTTCTCGAGCTCCTCCTTCGTCACCTCGATGAAGGTGTCGGTGTCGACCTTGTAGCCCTTGACGATGTCCTCGTTGGCGACCTCCTCGCCGGTGTCGGCGTCGACCTTGGCGTACTTGATGCGGTGGCCGGTCTTCCGGTTGAGCTGGTTGAAGCGAGACCTTTTCGGATTCCGACGTGGCCGGATAGAGCGCGACGGGACAGGTGACGAGCGAAAGGCGCAGGAAGCCTTTCCAGTTCGCGCGGGGGGCCATGACGGGGAACTCCAATACTGATGCCGGATTCAAGACGAACGGCGGGCTTGGTTCCGACATCGTCGACCCTTCCAACAGGAGGATTTTTTCACGGAGTCGAGCCTTCGATCGGAACTCGACTTTTGTTCTCTGTTATGTTCTAATTCGGAATGACCGACCGACCCGCGAGCTGGCGCATGCCGACCCCGAAAGCAGATGGAAAAGCTGGCCGCTGAAGCCGCCCGCGAAAGTCCGCGACCCGTCCGCCGCGGCTCCGGACGCGCGCCTCCCGCCGGAATACTGGGAATGCGGTGCTCAAAGACCCGTCGCGCCGACGCGACCGGCAGCCCAGATGCGGCAGCGACGTCTTTCCGAAATTCAGCGCCACGTGCTGCGCGTCTCCTGCCGCCGCTGCGAGCGGACCGTGGAAATCCAGACTGCCGATGCGGTCCGCTTGTATGGCGGCAACGCGGTCTGGAAGGACGTCGCGCAGCGGCTGCTCGACAACACCTGCCAGCAGCGCACCGGCAGGCACGAAGAAGACGGGTGCTGGCCGGCGTTCGAGCATGACCTAGCCTGCGACCGCCGAGTTTGGTCTGCGCTTGGATGTCCGGATGGCGCCGAAACACCACCCCACGCCGCTGTCAGGCGGCGACCGCAAGGCTCTGACGAAGGAGCTCGGCAAGGCACGCGCGATGACCGACATTCTGGCCGCGCAATCGGCGGAGATGCGGGCCAAGGGCGAGGCGATGATCCAGCAGGCCGACAGGCTGCTCTGCGAAAGCTGGAACGAGCGGATGTGGAGCGATGGCGAGCCGATCGATCCGTCGCCGACCATCGACCAGGCGATCAACGGCGGCTTTCCCTGGCTGGAAATCCAGTGCTCGCGCTGCAAGACCCCGAGCGACGTCGATCTCGCGGCCATGAAGCACCCGCCGACCACCTTCGTGCACGATCTCGCCAGCCGTCTGCGCTGCCGCAAGTGCGCCAAGGCCGGGCGGCGTCCGTCGGCGACCTTGCTGCAGCTTGCCTGGCAGCCGCGCCACCCCCGAACCGAGGTCTAAGGTTGCGATCACAGCAGGAATCATCGACCGTCGTTTCTTCCGACCATGGATGGACACCCAAGGTGCAGACGGCAACCGCCTACCTCGAAACCCTCAATCCCGAGCAGCGGCGTGCGGTCGAGCATGGCGCCGCGGGAGGATTGGCGGCGCCGCCGCTGCTGGTCATTGCAGGAGCGGGGTCCGGAAAGACCAACACCCTCGCCCATCGGGTCGCCCATCTGATCGTCCAGGGCGCCGACCCGCGCCGGATCCTGCTGATGACGTTTTCGCGGCGCGCCGCGTCCGAGATGACCAAGCGGGTCGAACGTATCGCGCGCAAGGTGATGGGCGACAACGCCGGGATCATGACGGACGCGCTGACCTGGGCCGGCACCTACCACGGCATCGGCGCCCGCCTGCTGCGCGAGTACGCCGAACAGATCGGCTTGGACCCCGCCTTCACGATTCACGACCGCGAAGACTCCGCGGACCTCATGAACCTGGTCAGGCACGAGAAAGGCTTCTCGAAGACCGAAAGCCGCTTCCCGACCAAAGGGCACGTGTCTCTCGATCTATTCGCGCTGCGTCAACGCCGAGATGCCGATCGAGCAGGTCATCGGCACATCGTATCCATGGTGCTCGGGATGGGCGGCGGAGCTCAAGGAACTGTTCGCGGCCTATGTCGAAGCCAAGCAGAAGCAGAACGTGCTCGATTACGACGACCTCCTGCTCTACTGGGCGCAGATGGTCGGCGACGCCGGCCTGGCCGACGACATCGGCGGCCGCTTCGATCACGTCCTCGTCGACGAGTATCAGGACACGAACCGCCTGCAGTCCTCGATCCTGCTGGCGCTCAAGCCCGGAGGCCGCGGCCTGACGGTCGTCGGCGACGACGCCCAATCGATCTACTCGTTCCGCGCCGCGACCGTGCGCAACATCCTCGACTTTCCCGACCAGTTCTCGCCGCCTGCAAGCATCATCACGCTCGACCGCAATTACCGCTCGACGCAAACGATTTTGGCCGCCGCCAACGGCGTCATCGGCCTCGCCAAGGAGCGTTTTACCAAGAACCTCTGGACCGAGCGCGACGTCCGCAGCAAAGCCGCAACTCGTCTCCGTCCGCGACGAGGCCGACCAGGCGCGCTTTATCGTCGAACGCATCCTGGAGAACCGCGAGTCCGGCACGCTCCTCAAAGAGCAGGCCGTTCTGTTCCGGACATCCAGCCACAGCGGTCCGCTCGAAATCGAGCTGACGCGCCGGAACATCCCGTTCGTGAAATTCGGCGGACTGAAGTTTCTCGACGCCGCCCACATCAAGGACATGCTGGCGTTGCTGCGGTTCGTCGAAAATCCGCGCGACCGCGTCGCGGGGTTCCGTCTGCTGCATCTGCTGCCCGGCATCGGGTCCGCCACCGCGCAGCGCGTGCTCGACCGTATGGCGGAGGCCGCCGACCCGATCGCGGCGCTCGCGAGCATACCGACGCCGCCGCGCGCCGGCGACGACTGGAAGGGCTTCGTCGAGACCATTGGCAATCTCCGATATTCGGAATGGCCCGTCGATCTGGAGCGAGCTCGGCTTTGGTACGAACCGCATCTCGATCGCATCCATGAAGATGCCGAGACCCGCCGGGCGGATTTGCTCCAGCTCGAGCAGATCGCCTCCGGATATCCCTCGCGCGAGCGTTTCCTGACCGAACTCACCCTGGATCCGCCGGACGCGACCAGCGACCAGGCCGGCGTGCCGCTGCTCGACGAGGACTACCTCATCCTGTCCACGATCCACTCCGCCAAGGGCCAGGAGTGGAAGTCGGTCTATCTGCTCAACGTCGTCGACGGCTGCATGCCTTCCGACCTCGGCGCCGGCACCTCGGCTGAGATCGAGGAAGAACGTCGGCTGCTCTACGTCGCCATGACCCGCGCAAAGGACGACCTCCATCTGGTCGTGCCGCAGCGCTTCTTCGTCCACGGCCAGCACGCGCAGGGCGATCGTCACCTCTATGCCTCCAGGACGCGCTTCATTCCCGAAAAGCTGCTCGGCCTGTTCGAGCGGACCACTTGGCCTGTTGTGCCGGCCGGCACCGCGGCGCGCCCCGCCAGCCAGGGACCCAAGGTGGATATCGGCGCCCGCATGCGGGGAATGTGGCGATAGACGGGAGATGTGAGGAACGACCGTGTGCAATCTCTATTCGATCACCACCAACCAGGCCGCCATCATCGCGCTGTTTCGCGTCGTCAACCGGTACGTCGGCAACCTGGCGCCGATGCCGGGCGTGTTTCCGGACTACAAGGCGCCGATCGTGCGCAACGGTGCCGAGGGTCGCGAGCTTGCCACGGCGCGGTGGGGAATGCCGTCGTCGTCAGCACGCCCTGATGGAGGCGACGAAGAAGCGCGCCGAAAAGCTGGAGGCCAAGGGCAAGCCCGTCGATTTCAAGGAATTGCTCCGGATGGAGCCCGACAGCGGCACGACCAACATCCGCAACGTGAAGAGCAAGCACTGGACTCGCTGGCTCGGCGTCGAGAACCGCTGCGTGGTGCCGTTCAACTCCTTCAGCGAGTTCAACAAGGCCGAGGGCGGCGACATCTGGTTTGCGCTCGACGAGACCCGTCCCCTCGCCTGTTTCGCCGGCATCTGGACCAACTGGACGTCCGTCCGGAAGGTGAAGGAAGGCGAGACCACCAACGACATCTTCGCGTTCCTGACGACGGAGCCGAACGCCGAGGTCGGCGCCATCCACCCGAAGGCGATGCCGGTGATCCTGACGACGCCGGACGAAGTCGAGACCTGGATGACGGCGCCTCCGGACGAGGCTCTTGAAGCTGCAGCGGCCGCTTCCGGACGGGTCGCTCCAGATCGTCGCCCGCGGCGTCAAGGAAGACCCGGCCGGGCAGACAACGTGACCGACGAGGACGATGACGACACAGGCGGCGCCATCGCCCCGCCAGCGCAAGATCATCCACGTCGACATGGACGCCTTCTACGCGTCGGTCGAGCAGCGGGACAATCCGGATCTCCGCGGCAAGCCGGTCGCCGTCGGCGGATCGCGCGAGCGCGGCGTCGTGGCGGCGGCGAGCTACGAAGCCCGCAAGTTCGGGGTCCGGTCGGCGATGCCGTCGGTGACGGCGAAGCGGCAATGCCCGGACCTGATCTTCGTGAAGCCGCGCTTCGAGGTCTACAAGGCGGTCTCCCAGCAGATCCGCGAGATCTTCGCCGAGCACACGCCGATCATCGAACCGCTGTCGCTGGATGAAGCCTACCTGGACGTGACGGAAAACCTGCAGGAGATTCCGCTGGCACGCGACGTCGCGCTCGCTATCCGCGCCAAGATCAAGGAGGTGACCGGTCTCAACGCCTCCGCCGGCATCTCCTACAACAAGTTTCTGGCGAAGCTTGCCTCCGACCACCGCAAGCCGAACGGCCAGTACGTCATCACGCCGGAGATGGGGCCGGCGTTCGTAGAGGGCCTGCCGGTCGGCAAATTCCACGGCATCGGACCGGCGACCAGCGCCAAGATGAACGCCCTCGGCCTCTATACCGGCCTCGACATGCGCAACCAGTCGCTCGAATTCATGCAGGCCAATTTCGGCAAAGCCGGAAGCTACTACTACTGGATATCGCGAGGGGTCGACAATCGCGAGGTCCGCGCCAACCGGGTCCGGAAATCGGTCGGCGCCGAAAACACGTTCTCCAGGCGCACTGCGCCGCG
>CAWHIO010000068.1:0-108998 GCA_963829315.1 uncultured Alphaproteobacteria bacterium
CAGCGTCGCGCCGCTCGGCACCGCGCTGACCGAAAACCAGCTGGCGCTGCTGTGGAAGATGGCGGACGAGCCGATCTTATGCTTCGACGGCGACAAGGCCGGGCAGAAGGCGGCGTGGCGCGCCGCCGATCTGGCGCTGCCGCATCTGTTGCCGGGGAAAAGTCTGCGCTTTGCGCCGCTGCCGGAAGGGCAGGACCCCGACGATCTGGCGCGCTCGGGCGGGCGGGCGGCGATCGAGGAGGTGATCGGCGTCGCGCGGGGCCTCGCCGAAGTGATCTGGTCGCGCGAGATCGAGGGCGGCAGCTTTGCCACGCCCGAACGGCGCGCGGCGCTGGAAAAGCGGATCGGCGAAATCACAAACAGCATCCGCGACGAAGTGGTGCGGCGCTATTACCGCCAGGATCTCGGCGAACGGCTGCAGCGGGCGTTCGCGCCGGAAGGCGGCCGCGGCGGCTACGCCAGGGGCGGATTTCGCGGCGGGCCTGCCGGCAATTACGGCGGCGAATCGGGCCGGCGCTCCGGCGCCCGGGTCCCGTTTACCCCCGGCGCGGCGGGCCGATTCGCGTCACCCGGCGGCCGCGCGCAAGCCTCCGCCGGCAGCCAGACCATCAACCGCGGGCCCTATCAGGCGGCGAGTTCGCAGCTCGCGACCAGCCCGATCATGCGCGGCCAGCGCAGCGCGATGTCGCGCCGGGAGGCGCTGATCCTGCAATCCCTGATCAATCACCCCTGGCTGCTGCACGACCATCTCGAGGAGGTGGCCGCGCTCGAACTGGCCCACCCCGAAGCGCACAAATTGCGCGCCGGTATCATCGCGGCCTTCGCCAACGACCATCACCACTCGCCGGAGCCCTCGGAACAAACCGAGAAGATGCGCGCCGACCTCGCCGCGGGCGGATTTTCGCAGGCGCTTCAAAGGGTTGAAGCAGCGATCACGACCTCGGCGGTGTGGGGCGCGCAGCCGGCGGCGGCGCGCGAGGACGTTCTTTCCACCTGGCACCAACTCGTCTCCTTGCATCGCCAATGGCACTCATTACTTAGGGAATTGAAGGACGCCGAATTCGCCTTGGGTGAGGAGGCGAGCGAGGCAAATCTGGCGTGGCTGCGGGACGTCAAGGCCCGGATGGCGGAAGTCGACGGTACCGAGGCCCTGATCGAGGGCTTCGGCGAATCGTCGGGCCGGTTCCAGCGCAGCGTCTGATGAAAAAATGATGCGGACGGCACGGTCCGGAACCGCGAAAAGACTCGCCAAATCCATGGTTTGGCGGCAAAAACAGGGTTAATCGAAGCTTAATAGCCTGCGGGCTAAAAGCTTACATCGGTGAGCGCAATTTTGGGGTGGCGAGGTTGTGCGCCGCCTTTTCCGCGTCGTAAGGCATCTAGTGATTCAGGCGGGCGCGGCAACGCATCCTGATTGAAGCGCGTTTGGGAGCAATGAATGGCCAGCAAGGCAAAGACGCTGCAGGTTAAAGACAAGGAAAAAGACGACAAGGCAGCCGACGCTCCTGAGAAGGATTCCGCCGAAGCGCCGTCGCCGTTGCTCGATCTGTCGGATGCCGCCGTCAAGAAGATGATCAAGCAGGCCAAGAAGCGCGGCTTCGTGACCTTCGATCAGCTCAACGAAGTGCTGCCTTCCGACACCACCTCGCCGGAGCAGATCGAGGACATCATGTCGATGCTCTCGGACATGGGCATCAACGTCTCCGAGGCCGAGGACGCCGATAGCGAGGAAGAGAACAAGGAAGAAGCCGAGGACGAGACCGACAACGAACTGGTCGAGGTCACCCAGAAGGCCGTCACCGAAGTCAAGAAATCCGAGCCTGGCGAGCGCACCGACGATCCCGTCCGCATGTATCTGCGCGAGATGGGAACGGTGGAATTGCTGTCGCGCGAGGGCGAAATCGCCATTGCGAAACGCATCGAGGCCGGCCGCGAGGCGATGATCGCCGGGCTGTGCGAAAGCCCGCTGACCTTCCAGGCCATCATCATCTGGCGCGACGAGCTCAACGAGGGAAAGATCTTCCTTCGCGACATTATTGACCTTGAGGCCACCTATGCCGGCCCCGACGCCAAGAACAACATGAACCCGCTGCTCGCAGCGCCGGTCGGCCCCGACGGCCAGCCGCTTGCTGCGGCCGACCCCAATGGCGCGGCGATGCCGGCCGCAGCCGCACCGCCCGCAGCACCCCCGGCGCCGACCCCGTTCCGCGCCGCCGCGGCGCCGGCCGCCGCCGCCGAGGGTGAAAGCACCTCGGAGGCGTCAGCCGATTCCGACATGGACGACGACGAGTTCGAAAACCAGATGTCGCTCGCCGCCATCGAGGCCGAGCTGAAGCCGAAGGTGGTCGAGACCTTCGACAAGATCGCCGACAACTACAAGAAGCTGCGCCGCCTGCAGGAGCAGGATATCTCCAACCAGCTGCAGAACGAGACGCTGTCGCCGGCGCAGGAGCGCAAATACAAGAAGCTGAAGGACGAAATCATCGTCGAGGTGAAGTCGCTGCGGCTCAACCAGGCCCGCATCGATTCTCTCGTCGAGCAGCTCTACGACATCAACAAGAAGCTGGTGTCGTTCGAGGGCCGCCTGCTGCGGCTCGGCGACAGCCACGGCGTCGCCCGCGAAGACTTCTTGAAGAACTATCAGGGCTCCGAGCTCGATCCGCGCTGGCTCAACCGCGTCTCGAAACTGTCGGCCAAGGGCTGGAAGAATTTCGTCCATCACGAAAAGGACCGCATCAAGGAGCTGCGCGGCGAGATCCAGCAGCTCGCCGCGCTCACCGGACTCGAGATCGGCGAATTCCGCAAGATCGTGCACGGCGTGCAGAAGGGCGAGCGCGAGGCGCGCCAGGCCAAGAAGGAAATGGTCGAGGCCAACCTTCGCCTCGTGATCTCGATCGCCAAGAAATACACCAACCGCGGCCTGCAATTCCTCGATCTGATCCAGGAAGGCAATATCGGCCTGATGAAGGCGGTCGACAAATTCGAATACCGCAGGGGTTACAAGTTCTCGACCTATGCGACCTGGTGGATCCGGCAGGCGATCACGCGAAGCATTGCCGACCAGGCGCGCACCATCCGCATTCCCGTGCACATGATCGAGACCATCAACAAGATCGTGCGCACCTCGCGCCAGATGCTCAACGAGATCGGCCGCGAGCCCACGCCGGAAGAACTCGCCGAAAAGCTCGGCATGCCGCTGGAGAAGGTGCGCAAGGTTCTCAAGATCGCCAAAGAGCCGCTGTCGCTGGAAACCCCGGTCGGCGACGAGGAAGATTCGCATCTCGGCGATTTCATCGAGGACAAGAACGCGATCCTCCCGATCGACGCCGCGATCCAGTCCAATTTGCGCGAAACCACCACGCGGGTGCTGGCCTCGCTGACCCCGCGCGAGGAACGCGTGCTGCGCATGCGCTTTGGCATCGGCATGAACACCGACCACACGCTGGAAGAAGTCGGCCAGCAGTTCTCGGTGACGAGAGAGCGCATCCGCCAGATCGAGGCGAAGGCGCTGCGGAAGCTGAAGCATCCGTCGAGGTCGCGGAAGCTGCGGAGCTTCTTGGATAACTAGAATTCAGATCGTCATGTCCGGGCAAAAGCGCGAAGCGCGTATTCGCGCAAGATGACTGGGGCATCCATCGAAACAAAAGCGGCGGGCGAAAGCCCGCCGTTTTTGTTTCTAGTTCCATGGTACCCAACCGATGCTAGCTCGCGTTCGACTGGGTCTTTTTTAAATTGTCCAGCGCGCGGGTAATATTGAGCCTAACGCCGTTCAATACTCGATACTTTCCGACTGGCGTCATCGCGTCTGCCTTCTTAACCAGCTTTTGTTGAACGGCCTCTAACCACGGTTGCTCACTAATCAACTCCCGCTCCAATGCGCCAAACTCGTATCGTCCCCACATCGCGCGCAAAACCGTGCGTTGCCATGTCGGGTGCAGTCTCAATAATGTCTCGACGAAGTCATCAGTATCTATCGATGCGAGAACCGGAACTCTGAAATAAAGATTTTTGTCTGGCGTGTTCGTTAAACAAATATGATGGAGAAACAAATCCGGGTCCGTCTCCATCTCTTTTAGCAATTGCAACCCCACTTGTGGATAACGGTCTTGGACAGCTTGGTCCGCCTTCGCCGTTAGGTACTCGCTCAATTCAATAAATTCCGCGCTGTCACCATCTATAAATCCCAGACCTGCGTGGCCGCTAAATCGCAGGTCGCGGAAAACCGCGGGAGAGACGTCAAGACGGTATGTCTCGTACAGATCGTCGATATACCGCTTTCCTTCATTAACTACCTCGACAACCGCTTTGCCCGAGACGCTTTTGCGCGCCAAAAATAGGCGTAGCGCAAGTACATGCAGCAATTCGCCAGCCTCCTCAAAGACGCGAGCGGCGAACTGTTCTTCCATTTTCTTGTAGGCCACTTCAAATTCATCTTCCGTACGATCAAATAAATGCCAGACCGTAACCCACGGTTGCTCTTCTGCTACATTTACAAAATATCGACTCCGGTCAAGACAGACGCAGATAGCCTTTTCGTCAACAATTCCTCTTATTAGAAAATCAACTAGCACCTCGGTCGAAATTATTTGATCAGACAGATCAACCTCGGGATATCGTTTCCGCGCTTCGCCGCCGGCAATTTTAGCGAGCTCACGCAAATCGTTTGTGTCAGCCTTTAGAAGATCAATCACTCTGTCCAGCCAATGCGACATTCGCTTTCCTAGACAGACTCGGCGGTTGCGCTCGCCAACGTCACCGTGCCGAAAATATCTTCAATGTTCTTTACCTCCAGTCCTTCCTGCGAGAGATGGTCGCGTATGTAAGATTCGGCTGCCGCTAATCGATTTCTAAATCCGGCCCTTCGTTTAGCCGCTTCCCACAAGCCTTCATCTTTGATCTCAAGATCTTCAATTAGTAGATCCTCGCGACGGCAACGGACTTCAACTCGAACTGTTGGCGGGATACCCTTATCTCGATCTTTTCGTTGGTCAATCAGCCTCAATCGAGGCTGTTTCACTGCATCCCAAGGTCGTCCATCAAGAGCAAAGCCAGTTCGAGACTCGATTTGCCAACGATAGTTCCCATCGGCCGTCTTTGATTGTGTAACTGCCAAGAACCTAATAATGGCGGATACTTCGAGCTTCTCACTTGCTGCGTGACTTACCTTCGCGTCGGCGTCCGCCTTAACCGACGCGCCAACCCTACTGGAGGAGACGGAAGCGGAAGCAGCCGTTTTCAAGTTTGCTTCAGCGGATCGTTCGACCACCAGAGTAAGATGGCCCTCCAATTCCGGTGTATCTCTGGAGACCGATTTCCGATCAACAACGACGGGCTCTGAGTTAGGAATTACGACTATTATTTCGGCGCGACGAACGCTTAACCGAAATCTGACGGGTGATTGCGTCTCGCCGCCGAACTCGGGCCGTTCCAAAGACAACGTCGGCATGCAGGTCGACAGTGGGCATGTCTTTGGAGAAGCTATCGTGCCATGCATCGATAGTGACAACATCGGCAAAGGCTCTCTTCCGGTTCTCGGAATTGCTCATCTCAGTCTCGAAAAACAGAGTTAAAGCACCACAATAGACCATTGCCGCTCTAGCTTGAATAGATGGCCGATCAAAACTGGCTCAGAATCGTGCTTGTGGATCGGCTCAATCTGACCTGCTATAGGCGATCGGCGGGTGCCGGATATGGGCGTACCTATTGAACCCTACGCCCGATCTCCTGCCCCATCGGCCGCCCCGGCCCCCGCGGCTCATCCTCCCCCTCCCGCTGCCCCATCGCCATGATCGCACTGCCCATCGCGGTAGAGCCGAAGGTGACGATGAAGCCGAACAGCAGGAGCCCGAGCGCGGTGGCGGGCGAGCGGTCGGCGAAGATCAGGTGGCGCAGGCCGCCGGGATTGAGCCACAGCAGCCCGCCGACCAGGAACATCGCCAGCAGGGTGCCGATCGCGAGGTTGATCGCGAGCAAGCGAAACAGCGGCGTTCGCGACAGCGAAAGCCGGCGGGAGGATGGGTGGCTGTCGCGCATTTCGTTCGGCATCGCGGCTCGCTTGTCGTGCGCCCGAATCTAGCATCGCGCCGGGATCGTTCAAGCTTCCTGATCGGTGGCTTCATCCTTCGAGACGGCGCGGAGCCTGTCATCGGGCCGCGCTATGCGCGGACCCGTTGGCGCCTCCTCAGGATGAGGTCGTGGGCCATCATGTGATGATGAGGTCATTAGGTAATGATTCCACCGAAGCGGATCATCATGCTCACGAGCATAGCTAAAGAGATTCCGTAGAACTACCGTTGTTCCCGGGAACTTGCTTTGGTCAATTCGGCTGGTGATTCGCCGGACTAGGGTTTTTTCAGCAACCACCGAGCGGTCACCAGAGGGGCGCTGTTCCGGTTCTTGCGGGGCCCCGGGGCGATATTCTCCGGGTCCCACTTGCTTCCGGCGTCGGGGTCGATCGTCAATAGTCGCCGGGCACGTGTCCAAATCGCCGAAGGATCTGCCTGTCGTCGAATTTGCCGATCTCGAAATCGCTGGTGCGGCTGAAGGCGATGGCGCCGGCATGGCCAAAAATTTTCCAGAGTCCCTGCGCGCGCTCGATCGCAAGGTCCGGGCTCGCGCATCTGACGGGTTCACCCGCGACGAGGTCGGTGCCGACATAATCGAAAGGCACCACCACGAACTGGGTGATCTCGGCCATGGTCCGCCTCCTCCCTGACGCCGTCCCAGCATTCCCGGTGCTTTTTTTAAAAGGTTATTGGAAGCCGCGGACTTCCACTTTGAGGGAAATCAATTACGAAAACGGGCCCGCGCGCGCTTCAATGGATGAGATTGAGTTCAAGCGGCAACGGAAGTGAACTCCCTCTCCCGCAAGGGGGGAGGTGACTGAGCCCACAAACCGTTACGCCGCCGCGCTGCTCGGCGCCGGCTGCTGGGTCGCGAGCACGCTCTGCCAGAGGGCGGCGATGCTCGCCTGGGTTTGCGGCGCGATCAGGCAATGGCCTTCACGGTCAAAGCCGCAGAACCGCGCCGAGGGATCGCCGCGCAGCTGCGCCAGCGTCCGGTTGATCAGTTCTAGACAGCCCATCACCTGCTCGATATTCGCAAGCCGGGTGTGATGCAAAATGTCGATCAGCCGGTACGCCATCACGGCGGGCTGGCCGAACGAGATTCCGGGCCGGCTGAATTCGAAGAACACATTGACCGCGGCCATCATGCCCTGGATGTGCGACGCCACGGCGGCGGCCTCCTCGGCGCTGCAGCCGGCGAGATGGGCGGCTTGCGCAGGGCCGACGGCCGCTGGGGCGTCCGCGGCCAGGCTCAGGGACGCGATCACCTCATGCTCGATCCAGCGCCGCACGTCAGCCGGCGCATTGCGAATCTGGTCCGATGTCAGGGTAATTCCGATCATGGCGGCGCTCCTTTGATTCCAACTTAGGAGAGGCCCCGCGGGTGGCATTGATGCGGATCAAGGGCGTTTGCGGCGCACGCTTGAGCAAGGAGGCCGCTTACTTTTGACGCGCCGGTTTTTCCCGTGCCATGATCGCGGCAACCCGAAGGGAATCGCTTATGCTCAAGCCTCGTTTTTCCGTCCTCTGTCATTTCGCCGTCCTGTTCGGCGCCTTGCTCGCCGCCAGCGCCGCGGACGCCGCCCGCTGCGGCGGCGATTTCAACGGCTTCGTACAAGGCATCTCGGCGGAAGCGGCATCGGCCGGCATCTCGCAGGGCGTGATTTCCCAGGCGCTCGGCGGGGTGACGCAGGACATGGCGGTGCTGAATTTCGACCGCCGCCAGCGCTACACCTTCAATAAGAGTTTCGAGCAATATGTCTCGACCCGGGTCGGCTCCGGCCGCATCAATGGCGGCCGCGCCATGCTGCAGCGCCACGCAGCGCTGTTGTCGAGCATCGAGGCCAAGTTCGGCGTGCCGCGGCAGATCCTGGTGGCGATCTGGGGGCTGGAGACCGATTTCGGCAAGGGCGACATGGGCAAACTGCCGGTGTTTCGCGTGCTGACGACGCTGGCGCATGACTGCCGCCGCACCGAACTGTTCCAGGGCGAATTGCTCGCGGCGCTGAAGATCGTGCAGCGCGGCGATCTTCCGATCAGCCAGATGATCGGCGCCTATGCCGGCGAGATCGGGCAGACGCAATTTTTGCCGTCGTCCTACGTCAAATACGGCGTCGATTTCGACGGCGACGGCCACGTCGATCTCCGTCACTCGGTCGCCGACGTGCTCGCCTCCACCGCCAATCTGTTGCACACCAACGGCTTCAAGATGGGCGCGCCCTACGGGGAAGGCACGGCGAATTTCGAGGCCATGCGCGAATGGAACCACGCCACCATCTACCGCAAGACCATCGCGTATTTTGCGGATCAGCTGGTCGGGCGGTGATTTTTGTCATTCCGGGTTCGAGGCTTTCGCATTGTCCCGGAATGACGAACGTTGATTATTCCACCGTCATTGCGAGGAGCGAAGCGACGAAGCAATCCACTTTTGCCGCCTTGTTGCTGCATGGATTGCTTCGCGGAGCCTGTCATCGGGCGCGCATTCGCGCGACCCGTTGGCTCGCAATGACGGTTTCAAAACATGCTCGGCTGTTTGAAAAACAAAATCCGAAAATGCCGTGAACGATTTCGCGGTTCTTTACCCTCCCCTGGAGGGGGAGGGTCGACTCACATTGAGCGCAGCGAAAGGTGAGACGGGGTGGGGTGACGGTCTTGCTACTCGGTCACCATTCGAGTGGAGAGACTTTCACCCCACCCCGCCGCTCATTTCATTCGCGACGACCCTCCCCCTCCATGGGAGGGTAGAACGGCTTCTTCGCCAACGAACATTGGTGGTGATGGGTGCCTGCGTTCGCAGGGACGACGTCGCGGTAGCGGTCGCGGGGTGCGCTTTACGCGCCTTCCTTCTTCCCCTTGTTCGCCGCCTTGGCGATCCGCTTCGCCATCACGTTCCAGTAGGTGGCGGGGCGGAAGCGCTGCAACAGGTCCATGAAGCGGGCGTCGCCGCCGATCAGGATGCGCGGCTGGTTCTTCTCGATGCCGTGGATGATCCGAAGCGCTGCCTGCTGCGGCGTGGTTTTGGCGATGGCGTCGAACCGCTCGATGGTCTGGGCGCGGCGCTCGTTGTCGGTGACGCCGCTGCCGGCGCGGGAGTTGCGCACGATATTGGTCAGGACGCCGCCGGGATGCACCACCGAGACCCGGATCGGGCTTGCCGCCATCTGCAGCTCGTGGCGCAGGCTTTCGGAAAAACCGCGCACCGCGAATTTCGCCGCGGCGTAGGCGGTCTGTCCCGGCGGCGCGATGATGCCGAAGATCGAGGAGAGGTTGACGATATGGGCCTCGCGCCGGGTCGAAAGATGCGGCAGGAAGGCGCGGGTCGAGTGCACCACGCCCCAGAAATTGATGTTCATCAGCCAGTCCATCTGGGCCTGGTCGATCTCGTGGAACTGGCCGAGCAGCGCCACGCCGGCATTGTTGACGAGGATGTTGAGGGACGGATGGGCCGCGATCGCGGCTCGCGCGAAGCCGGCGATCTGGCTGGGCTCGCTGACATCGACGCGGTGGACGCTGACCTTTTGCGAATGGGTTTTGGCGATCTCGGCGGCCACCGCCTGCAGGCCGGCCTCGTCGCGGTCGGCCAGCGCCAGATCGCAGCCACGGGCGGCGAGCTCGATCGCCAGCGCCCGGCCGATGCCGCTGGCGGCGCCGGTGATGGCTGCGGCGGCTCCACGGATCGCGGTCATGGGGTGAAAGCTCCGGTTCGGGACAGGGGGATGCATTTTTTGCGGGTTCGCCGCGCGCCGCGCAAGAGCGGGGTTGGTGGTGCCCAAGGCGTAGCCCGGATGAGCGAAGCGACATCCGGGATTTACCGAGAGGCCTGTCCCGGATTTCGCTTCGCTCATCCGGGCTACGAGTGAGCGACCCCCCAAAAAACAAAAGGCGGGCTCGAGGCCCGCCGCTTTTGGAAAATCGATCGCTTTGGGAGCCCGGGCGGAACTGAGCGCTCCACCCGGGCTGATAGGTTACTTCTTCTTCGACTTCTTGGCCTTCTTAGCCTTCTTCGCCTTCTTCGCTTTCTTAGCCATAGCATCCTCATCTGGGTTAATGGATGGAAACGCGACACGAGGCATGCTCGGCGGAGGGCCAACCTCGCAACATCCTCAATCGCAATCCCAACAGATTCGCGGGCTGCTGCCCCGCGCTGTCACGCATGTGTCATCACGTTATCCACAGATGTTATGCATTTTGAACCGTTTTCGGCGCCGTGACGGGCTCCACGCCGGCGAGTCTTCGACGCGCGGGCGTGAAAAGATCGCCGCGCGCCACCGCCGGTCACGGTTAACGATGCGCCAACGCGCCGCCGCGTTCGGTCTTGCTCCAGCGCTGCCGCGCAATCTTCATCATTTCAAAACCACGGCTCCGATTGCTTCGCCGGGGGTCAGAGTCCGTTAAGCGGCACGGCGGCATATTGCCGGCAAGACTACGGGGATAGTCGTGGGCGGGCTGATCGATAACTGGGGAGACAGGACCATGGGTGTTCTGGTTTCGCGATGCTGAACGTTCCGACGATGTGGACGGCGTTCGTTGTCAATTTTCTCGCGCTCGGCCTGATCTGGGCCTATGTCGTCCGCAGTTACCCCGCCTTCGAGGCGGCGCGGTTCTGGACCGGCTCGGCATTCGCCGCCGCCCTCGGCACGTCGATCGCGATGCTGATCATGGTGGTGGACTCGCTGATCCCGCTGCTGGTCGGCGGCACGGTCGTGATTCTCGCCTCCTGCCTGGCCGCGATGGGCATCAAGCGGTTCTACGACGAGCCCGTGACATGGCGCGGCACCGCGCTGATCACCGGATTGAGCTTCGCCGGCATGGCGTTCTTCGTCTTTGGCTACGGCAGCGCGACGATGCGGATCCTGGTCTATACGGTGGGCCAGACGATCCCGCTGGCGCTGACGCTGCGGTTGCTGCTGTCGTCGCGGGATGGCCGGGTCAATCCCGGCGCCCGGCTCGCCGGCATCATCACCCTGTTTGCCATCGGCACCTACGCCTTCCGCGCCCTCGGCAAGATTTTCCAGATCGGCGGCGACTTCTCGTTCGCGCAGTTCAACTTGCCGCAGTCGATCATGATCCTGGCACTGATGTTCCTGTCGATGGCGTGGAATTTCGGCTTCCTCCTGATGGCGATCGACCGGCTGCGCAACGAGGTCGCCGATCTGGCGCTGATGGACGATCTCACCGGCGTCGGCAACCGGCGGCATCTGTTGCAGCGCCTGACCGAGGCGTGCGCGCGGTCGGAACGCAGCAACGCGCCGTTCGCGCTGCTGGTGATCGATCTCGACGGCTTCAAGGCGGTCAACGATACCCACGGCCACGCCGCGGGCGACGCCTGCCTGCAGAATTTCACGCTGATGACGCAGACCAGGTTGCGGCCCGGCGACATGCTGGCACGCACCGGCGGCGACGAGTTCTGCGTCGTGCTGCCGGACTCGACGGTGGAGGAGGGCGCGATGATCGCGCGCCGGATCATCGAGGTCTGCCGCGCCGACGCCGCCGCCTGCGTGGGGACGGAGATCCCGGTCGCGGTTTCGATCGGCGTCGCGCAATGGACCCCGGAGATCGGCGCATTCCCGGACCGCCTGATCGCCGCCGCCGACCATGCGCTCTACGTCGCCAAGAACGAGGGCAAGAACCGCCATGCGGTTTACCAACCCTCGCCGCCAATGGTGCCTGACCCCGGCGCGACGCCGGACCAGGCGGTGCGCCGGCACGCCTGAAGCGTTTTCGAACGAAGCGGGTACTGCGGTAGAAAACGCCTCAAAATAAAGGTCTGAAACGTGCTAGGCAGAGGGCCCACCGGGCCTTGAACCATGAAGTTTCGTCTGCTGGCGATGATGCTTGGCGCCATCGCCCCGATCTCTCCCGCCGCCGCGCAATCGCCGGACCTCGAGGCGATCGCGCGGACCTCCGGCACGCCGGAGATCCCGGGGCTGAAGGTGGTCTGGCTCGCGCCCTGGGGCGATATCGCCAGGGCCCATCCGTGGCGCAACATCATCGTGCACCAGACCGAGGGGCCGGCCGGCTCGGCGCGCGGCGGCGCGATCGCGCAGTCGAAGAACCCGACCCGGCGCGGGGTCATGGTCTGGGTGGAAACCGACGGCACGGTGTACTGGGCGGTGCCGGATCATCTCGTGCCCACCCATACCGACGGCGCCGACCGTAACGACAACAAATATATCGACAACAGCAAGACCTATCGCCAGGTCAACAAGGACACCTCGATCGGGGTGGAATTCGCCGGCAACTATCCCGACGTGACGCAGGGCGCCACCGAGGCCCAGATCGCGGCGTGGCGGATTCTGCTCAAGGTGTTGCGGGCGCGCTATCACATCCCGATCGATCGCGTCTATGCGCATAACTGGATCGACTTCAAGGACGCGCGCTATTGCGAAGGCTGCGCGCTGGCGACGCTGGCCAGGCAATGGGGCGAGTAGGGCCATCTGACGTCGTCCCGGCTAACGCCGGGACTCATACCGCGTGATTCATCAATCGGAATGTAGGGTGGGCTAAGCGAAGCGAGCCCACCACGCCGCACCCGACGCATTACGGTGGGCACGGCGCAACGGCGCCCTTGCCCACCCTACGCTCGGCCGCTTTCAAATCGGCTGCGCCATCCAGCTGAACAGGCGGTGGATCAGGCCGCGCCTTCGTCTGGTCATCTCGGCCGACAAATCCTCGTCCTCGGCGATGCAGCGCTGGCGGAAATATTCCAGGAAGATGATGTCGTTCGGCTCGGTGACGGTGAAGTGCTCATCGCCGACAAACACCGTGTAGTCGTAGAAGAACGGCCCGACGAACGGCACCGCCGAGGCCGGCGCGGCGCGGTCCTTCGAGATCACGAATTGCGCCGGCTCGAGCCCATGGGCGATCATCGCCTGCTCAAGGGCGGGCAGCCGGCGCAGGAATTCGGGCGAAAAGCCGCCGACGGTGGATTGCAGGGTGATCGACATGGCGGTGCCTTGCAGCGGTCATTGCCTGGGTCGGATACTATCCGTAGTCGGACGGAGGCCGCTTGAGGTTCAACACAATCCTGGCACACTGTTCGCGGCGTGATGGCCGGCGTAACCGGCAGACAAGGCTCAAGGCTAAGGGAATTCGCAATGTCAGCATCGACCATCTGGCCGGTCGTGGCGGGCTGTCGGCATCTGTGTCGAGCCCATGGCATCAGGGCTCTGGGCTTGATAGCCGGCTATCGTGCTGTTGCTCCACGCCGCGGTTCTGGCCGCCGCGGCGGAGCCGAGCAAGCCGTTCCTGGAAAAGAACAGCTTTTATCTGTCGTCTGCCGGTTTTCGGATCCAGGTCGCCAACGATCCGGCGGGGCAGAAAGCGCTGCGGTATGCTGCCGGCGAATCGTTTCGTCATGAACGGCGCTCGGCGACGCCTTGCGTTATCTGTATGCCGAACCGCAGCATTGCGTCTGCATCTTCGTCGGCACCCAACAGGCCTATGACCGCTACCGCATTCTGCTCAGCGAGCCGCTGAAGCCGACCGACCATGCGCCTCCGGATTACAAGACGCCAGGCCGGCATGCTGTTGAGCAACCAGCCGCTGCGGCAGAGCACGTTTGGCGATCCCACCACGCTGTCGGATTATCTCAGCACCCTTCGTTGAGGGGTGCTGAGGACCGGTACCGCGCCAACAAAAAAGCCGGCGTTGCCGCCGGCTTTCGTGTTGTTTCGATCCGCCTCGATTTAATGCGCGGCTTCCAGCGCGGCCTGTTCCTGCCTGGCAATCGTGCCCTTGACGGCCGACTGCACCTTCTCGAAGGCGCGGACCTCGATCTGCCGCACGCGTTCGCGCGACACGCCGAATTCGGCGGCGAGGTCCTCCAGCGTCATCGGATCTTCCGCCAGACGCCGCGCCTCGAAGATGCGGCGTTCCCTGGGGTTGAGCACTTGAATAGCACCGGTCAGCGCCTCGCGGCGATGATCGAACTCCTCGTGCTCGGCCATCAGGGCTTCCTGGTTGGGCGAGGTATCGACCAGCCAGTCCTGCCATTCGCCGGCCTCGCCGTCGTCGCGGATCGGCGCGTTGAGCGAGGCATCGCCGCCGAGACGGCGGTTCATGTCGACAACGTCCTGATCCGTCACGCCGAGGCGCTTGGCGATCAGCTTGACCTGGTCGGGATGCAGATCACCCTCGTCCAGCGCGGAGATCTTGCTCTTCGCCTTGCGCAGGTTGAAGAACAGCTTCTTCTGGTTCGCGGTGGTGCCCATCTTCACGAGCGACCAGGAACGCAGGATGTACTCTTGTATTGACGCCTTGATCCACCACATGGCGTAGGTGGCGAGTCGAAAGCCCTTCTCGGGCTCGAACCGCTTCACCGCCTGCATCAGGCCGACATTGCCTTCCGAGACGACCTCGGAAATCGGCAATCCGTAGCCGCGATAGCCCATGGCGATCTTGGCCACGAGCCGGAGATGGCTGGTGACAAGTTGATGTGCCGCGTCGCGATCGTCATGCTCGCGCCAGCGCTTGGCGAGCATGTATTCCTGCTGGGGCTCCAGCATCGGAAATTTGCGGATCTCGGCGAGGTACCGGGAAAGGCCGGATTCTCCGTTGAGAATCGGCAGGGTAGCTGTACGGGCCATTTAGCGCCCTCCAGTGGTTCAGGCCCCCGATAGCGGCGGGCCAGGCAGACGGCTGCTGTGTTAAAGCCAGTCGCTCTGCGATGTTCCGCGTTGGATATTCAACGCAGGTGCAACATACACCAAATCGGGGGGCTTTTGGAAGGATAACCGCCGTCACGTCCCCGTGTGGCTGGCATAACCTGTTGTCATAGCTAAGCTTTTCCAAACCGCCTGCGTCATAGCGCCGCTCGCAGGGACTCCCGCAAGCGGGTCAGGTCGGCGGGCAAATCCGAGATCCACTCCAGAATCGCCCCGGTTTTGGGGTGTTCCAGGGCCAGGAGGTATGCGTGTAGCGCTTGGCGGTCGAGGGCGGCCAGGGCCGCCTGGCTCCGGGGCCCGAGATGGCTCGCCTTGGTCTTGAAGTGCGGGCCATAGACGGCGTCGCCCAGCAGGGGATGGCCGATATGGGCCAGATGCACCCGGATCTGGTGGGTGCGCCCGGTCTCGAGCTGGCAGGCGAGCAGGGCTGCGACCGGCTTGCCGTCGCGCCCGTTGAAGGATTCCAGGACCTCCCAATGCGTGACGGCCTCGCGGCCGCTGTCGCGCACCGCCATCTTCTCGCGGGCAAACGGATGCCGGTCGATCGGCGCGTCGATGGTGCCGCGTTGCCGGTTCGGCGTTCCCCAGACAAAGGCCATGTAGCCGCGCCGCATCGCGCCGGTGCGGCCGTGGTCGGCAAATTGCTCGGTCAGGGATTGGTGGGCGCGATCGTTCTTCGCCGCCACCATCAGCCCGGTGGTATCCTTGTCGAGCCGGTGCACGATGCCCGGGCGCCTGACGCCGCCGATCCCCGACAGGCTGGCGCCGCAATGGGCGATCAGCGCGTTGACCAGCGTGCCGGTCTCATGGCCCGCGGCCGGATGCACCACCAGCCCCCGCGGCTTGTCGATGACGATGATGTCGTCATCCTCGTAGACGATATCGAGCGCGATATCCTCGCCCTTGGGCTCGGGATCGATCGCTTCCGGCACGTCGATTGTGATCGTATCGCCGGCGGCGACATGATAAGCGGGATCGCGAACGGGGGCGCTCTTGACGGTGACATGGCCCGCCAGGATCAGCGCCTTCAGCCGCGATCGCGACAGCCCGGAAAGCCGCAGCGCCAGCACGCGGTCGAGCCGGGTCGATCCCTCGTCGCCGGTGACGATGACCTGCAGCCTTTGATCGCTATTCGAGTTTTGTTCCAAAGAAGAGCCGATCCCTTGAAGAGTTTTGCATGACCGAAACAGTGGCGCCCGAACCGACCCCCGAACAGGCCGCGCTGTTTACGCGGGTACGGCGGATGATGCTGATTGCGGGCCTTACCACGGCGCTGGCGGTATCGGCCGTTCTGATCGCCATCGGCTACCGCCTTTTCCGCACCGAGGGAAGCACTGTCGCCACCGACATCACGGCAACGCTGCCGAAAGGGGCCCGGATCGTCGCCACGGCAGTGGCCGGCGATCGCCTGGTGGTGACGCTGGATGTCGGCGGGGCCACCGAAATCCGCACCTTTGACGCCCATACGCTCAAAGCCACCGGCCGGCTGAAATTCGTGAGCGAGCCCTGAAGGCCTGATCCGCCCCGGTGCAGGCGGTTTGGCGACAAGATCAGGCGTGCCGAAAATGGCGAAACCCGCCTTGCCGCGGCAGGATTTCGAGGCTATTCCCTAACCCAACGCTCCCTTCGTCTAGCGGTTAGGACACGGCCCTCTCAAGGCTGAAACAGGGGTTCGATTCCCCTAGGGAGCGCCAGTTGGTCTCGTCACGCGATCGCTGCGAACTCCGCCGGCCGATTCCTCGCGCTTGACTTCGGGGAACAGCCACATCGCGAAAATCATGAAAAATCCGAGGAAGGCGACGACATACTGGATACGATCGTGCCCGAGGATATGTTGATAATAAAAAGCAATGGCTGTCACCAGGACGGTAACCAGCGAAAGGCCGAGCTTGATTTTGACGGGCATCGCGATTTCCTCCGAACGAAATTATGACAGGTTTGCCCAGGGCGGTCCTGCGATTTTCGCAAGCGTGGCCAGGGCCAACAGCTGAATGCCGATCAGCACCATGAGTCCGCTGCGTCCATCGCGGAACGACGAGGGCCAGGCCTCGAACAGTCCGGGCGCAAACAGCAGCACCAGACCGGCGACCACGATCAGCGTGCTCCATCTCAGTTCGGAGTAGCCGAAAAATCCGGTCGCGATCGCCAAGGCCGCCAGCAACAACGCGTTGCCTGCCACCAGCAGCGTCGCCGCGCCCGATTTGGCCGACTCCGGGCGCGAATGAAGCGGAAACATCCCGGCGACAACCAGGAAGGAGACGGTGCAGATCGTCGCCAGTACAGCGAACCAGAGCAGCGAAATCCAGTGCGGCTCGATCGCGTCCATGTCTGCTGTGCCCGCGGTTCGAACGCGCCTATTCAGCCGGGGTCGCAAACCCCGTGGACGGTCCGGCCAGATCCGGCCTCGGCGTCCGTGCCGTCTTGCGCATGTTGGTTTTGACAAAGCGGGTGTCATAACCGTTCAAGAGATGGCCGATCAGTCCGCGATCGAGATCCGACGTGCCAAGCAGCCAGTCCATGATCGGAAACGTCAGGTTCATGTTTCGCTCCATCATGATCGACTGGTCGTGATGGGCGGTATGATGGCGCCGGATCGTATTGACGAACGGCGCGTTGCGGACGAACCAGTTTTCATCGACGTGGCAGCAGAAGTGCATGAACTCGTAGATCAGGTACATCGATGTCGTGGTCGAGATCAGCAGCCAGCCGACATTGGGTGAGATCAGCCAGCCCAGCACAAGCGCCGGCGGGATCGACATCATCGTGAACGTCACCAGCGCGTAAGGCGGGAAGAACGTCACGCGCCAGTCATTGTGATCGGCAAAACGCATCTCCTTCTCGGTGAAGAACTGGTGATGCATCAGCGTATGCCGGTTGTAGATCGCGCGGAACGCCTTCACCTGCGACGGCCGGTGCATGACGAAGCGGTGGATCCACCATTCGAAGAAATTCGCGGCAAGGAAGGTCACCGGAACGATCGCCAATTCCCACCAGCGCAGGTCGCTGATGTTGGCGAAATACACCGACAGGGCGGTTAGTCCGATCACGTAGATCACGAAGGCGTGGAGCCAGCCATTATACCATCCCGCGATGCGGTGCCGGTAGGTCGCCCGGTAATTCCGCTGCCGCTCGGTCATCGGGCTTGATGATAGTTCCATCATAACGTCTCCAGCATATCAAAGGCGCAGCCTAATATATCACCAATCTATTAGGCGGCAAAGCCGTTTTCGGAACTTATTGTGCCCGAAAAAACCGCTTGCTGCGCTGTTCCTGATATATTTATGGTATGCCAACACAGCGCGCGACAGATGCGCATCATGATGGGAGGCACCTATGAAGCTCACGCGTCGCGACTTTTCCGGGCTTGCCGGCATCGCCGCCCTTGCGGCCGCAACCCCGACCATATTTGCGCCCGCGCTGGCGCAGCAGAAGCCGCTGAGGATCGGCATCATTGCGCCGCGATCCGGCGTGGCCGGCACCGCCGGCGAATGCGGAATTCGCGCGGTGCAATGGGCGGCGGAGCGGATGAACAAGGACGGCGGCATCGCCGGCCGCAAGATCGAGCTGGTGCTCGAGGAGGAGACCAACCCGAAAGATACCATCGAGCGCTTTCGACGCCTGATCCTGCAGGAAAAGGTCGAGGCCGTTCACGGGCTGATCTCGACCGGCGTCAGTCTCGGCGTAGCACCCGTGGCGGAGGAGGAGCAGGCGCTGCTGGTGATGTGGGACGGCACCACCCAGGATGGCGTCAAGGAGACGATGCCGAAGCCGCGCTACGTGTTCCGCTCAACCGACAATGAATGCGAAGCGGTGATGGGCTCGCTGCTGGCGATCAAGCATTTCAAGGGAAAATTCAAGCGGGTGGCCGGCATCAATCCCGATTATTCCTACGGACGGAACAATTGGGAGGCGTTTCGGCAGATCCTGTCGCGCTACGGCGTCGAGGCGGAATTCGTCGCCGAACAATGGCCGAAGGTCGGCACCATGGACCTGACCTCGCATATCGCGGCCCTCAATGCCGCCAAGCCGGATCTGATTTTCTCTTCGATGCTGTTCGCCGATTTGCCGGTGTTCATGAAGCAGGGCAATGCCGCGGGCCTGTTCGATGGCGTCAAGCTGGTGTTGCCGGCGGCCGGATGGCAGATCAACCAGCTCAAGAAGGAATTCATGCCGGAAGGCGTGATCTTCGGACACAACACGCTGTATTTCGATCATCCGCAGGCATCGCCGCTGCAAAAGGCTTTCGTCGAGGATTACAAGGACCGCTACAAGGAAGTGCCGCACTGGGAGGCGGACAGGGCGTATTTCGCGCTTGCGACCTACAAGGCCGGCGTCGAGGCCGCGCAAAAGGCGGCGGGCAAATGGCCGACGGCGGAGCAGGTGGCCGAGGCGATGCCGGGCCTCGAGGTCGAAAGCCTCGGTGGCAAGGGACGCTTCCGCAAGGACAAGATCGCCGAGCAGGTCTTCTATCAGGGGCCGTCCACCAACACGAACAAATACGATTTCCCGACGCTGGCTTCGATCGACACCTTCCAGGCCGAACAGCTGCAAAAGCCGCCGGGGGCGGATTTCTGGGAATGGATCAAGACCGCAAAAATGCCGGTCTGACGCATGACCGAACTGGTGGATGTCGTTCTCGGCGGGACATTCCACGCGGCCGTGCTGTTTCTGGTGGCCGCCGGGCTGCAGCTCGTGTTCGGCGTCCAGAAGATCGTCAATCTGGCCTGCGGATCGTTCTACGCGCTCGGCGCCTATTTCGGGATTACCGCGGTCGGCATCGCCATCAAGCTCGGCATGCCGCCCATGCTGTTCTTTCCGGTCCTGATCATTGCCGGGCTGGCGGTCGGCCTGGTCGGACTGCCGATCGAGCGCGTGCTGCGCACGGTCTATCGCCGCGACGAGAGTTATCAGCTCCTGATCACCTTCGGCTTCCTGCTGATGTTTCAGGATGCGTTTCGCTATTTGTGGGGCGCGACGCCGCGAACGATGGACAATGTCTACCTTGCCTACGGCACGGCGCATTTTCTCGGCGTCCGGGTGCCGACCTACAATCTGCTGGTGATAGCGGCAAGCCTTGCCATCGCCGCGGTGCTCGGGCTTTTCCTTGAGCGGACCAACACCGGACGCATCGTGCGCGCCACCGCGGAAAACCGCGATATGGCCGAGGGCCTCGGCGTCAACGCCTCGAAGGTGTTCGCGCTGGTCTTCACCGTCGGCTGCATGCTGGGCACGGTTGGCGGCGCGCTGGTGGTGCCCTCCGGCGCGGCATCGCTCGATATGGCGGTGGATCTGGTGGTGGAATCCTTTGCCGTCGTCGTCATCGGCGGTCTCGGCAGCATGCGCGGTGCGCTGGTTGGCGCGCTCATCGTCGGGCTGATGCGCGCGGCGGCGATTTCGCTGGTTCCCGAACTGGAAATGCTGTCGGTGTATCTGGTCGTCGTCCTGGTGCTGATTCTCCGCCCGGCAGGCTTGTTCGGAAAGGCGACCGCGTGAGCCAGTCGTCGGTCGATATCGCTTCCCCGGTGACCGTGCGGCGAACGTTGCGCGTCAATGGATTGTGGGTCCTGCTCGCCCTGATCGCCGTCATGGCGCTGCTGCCGCTGGTCGCCTCGCCCTATGCGCTGCTGCTGATGTTGCCCTTTGTCGGTTACGGCATCGCGCTTCTCGGGTTCAATCTGCTGTTCGGCACCACCGGGCTGTTGTCGTTCGGGCACGCGCTTTTCCTTGGCGTCGGGGCCTACACCGCCGCGGCGCTGACCTCGAAATTCGGAATTCTGAGCTTCGAGATCATCCTGATCGCGGCGGCGCTGCTGTCCGCCCTGGTCTCGCTGGTGATCGGCGTGCTGTGCGTCCGCTACACCCGGATTTTCTTCGGCATGCTGACGCTCGCGTTCGGCATGCTGTTTCACTCCTTTCTCTTCAAGTTCTACACCGTCACCGGCGGCGACCAGGGCATGCGCGTGTTGCGGCCGCTGTTGCTCGGCATGGAATGGCGCGGCGGCAAGACGGCGTTTCTCACCGGCCCGTTCTATTATTACGCCCTGATATTGTTCGCGCTGCTTGGTCTGGCGATGTGGCGCATGACCCAGTCGCCGTTCGGCTTGCATCTGCGCGCGATCCGCGAAAATGCCGGCAAGGCCGCCTATGTCGGGGTGGAGATTTTTCGGATGCGGCTGGCGGCCTTCGTGATTTCGGCGGTCTATGGCGGCATCGGCGGCACCATCCTCGCCGTCACCACCGGATTGGCCGATCCGGAACTGGCCTATTGGACCCATTCCGGCAATCTGGTCTTCATGGCGGTGCTCGGCGGCAGCGGGACCTTCGCCGGTCCGGCGATCGGCGCGCTGGTGTTCGTCGTGCTGCAGGATTTCGTCATGGCCGTCACCCAATACTGGCGGTTTGTGATGGGCAGCGTGCTGGTGCTTCTCGTGATCTTCATGCCGCAAGGTCTGGCCGGCACCATCGGGTATCTCGTTGCCCGCCGCGATGGGGAGGGCTGAGATGCACCCGCAACCCGCAGCCGCACCCGACGATGCGCCGTTGTTCGAGACCATCAACGTCTCCAAGGCCTTCGGCGTGTTCAAGGCGCTGAGCGATATCTCGTTTCGGGTCAGCGACGGCGAGTTCGTCTCGATCGTCGGGCCGAACGGCGCCGGCAAGACCACGCTGGTCAATGTCGTGACCGGTCTGTTGCGGCCCACCGCCGGAGAGGTTCGCTTCCAGGGCCGCGATATCGCCGGCATCGGGCCGGTCGAACTCGCAAGGCGCGGAATGTCGCGGGCGTTTCAACTGGTCAACATCTTCCCCGCGCTGACGGTACGGGAAACGCTGTGCGTCGCCATCGCCTCGCGCTTGCGCCGCGTCTCCAATCCGTTCCGCTCGCTCAAGCGGGATGACGTACTGCAGGCGGATGCCGAACGCATCGCCGAAGTCCTGGGGCTGCGCGCCAAACTTGACACCGTGGCTTCGACATTGTCGCAGGGTGAGAAAAAACTGCTCGACATCGCGAGCGCCTTTGCGCTCAATCCGACCGTCATTCTTCTGGACGAGCCGACCAGCGGCGTGTCGACCGGTGACAAACACGCCATCATGGAAGTTCTCGTCACCGCCGCCAAGGCGGCGGGCGTGCGCGCCATCGTGCAGGTCGAGCACGACATGGACCTCGTCGAGCGTTACTCGCATCGCATCGTCGCCTTGCAGGCGGGCTGCGTGCTTGGCGACATGCCGCCCGACGCGTTCTTCGCCGATCCGGCGATGATTGCCGCGGTGGTGGGAACTCGCCCAAGAACTTGAGCAAGGACGTTGAGAAGGCTGACACGATGCTGACGCTGTCGAATCTGAAAGTGGACATCGAGGGTAGCCGCATCCTCAATGGCATCAGCCTGTCGGTGGCGGCGGGCGAACTCGTCTGTCTGGTCGGGCGCAACGGCGCCGGCAAGACCACGACATTTCGCACCATCATGGGCTATCGCCGTCCGCTGTCGGGCGGCATCAGTCTCGACGGCGCGGACCTGACGAAATTGCCGACCTGGCAGATCGCGCAAAGCGGCATCGGCTTTTCGCCCGAGGAGTCGGAAGTCTATGCCGATCTGACGGTTGCGGAGAATATCGAACTGTCGACCTGGACCCGGCCAACGGGCCGCCCGGCCGGCGTTCGCATCGAGGAGGCCTACGCCGTATTCCCGAAGTTGCGCCATTATCTCGCCCGCGGCGGCGCGCAGCTTTCCGGCGGCGAGCGCAAGATGGTATCGATTGCCCGGGCATTGACGCTCGACCCCAAATTATTGCTTCTCGACGAACCCTTCGAAGGCCTGTCGCCGGCGATCATTCCGTCGATCGCAGCCGGGGTCGCCTCGATCCGGGCGATGGGGAGGGGGGTTCTGATGGCCGAATCGAACGTCCATCACATTCCCGACTACGCCGATCGCATCTACGTGCTGGAACGGGGCGAGGTGATGTTTTCGGGATCGCTCGCGGAAGCCTATCGGGACCGCGACGTCATGCGGGTGATTGCGGGCAAGATCGAGGCCGCTTCCTGACCGGGGCAGATGCGCGAGATCCTAACACAGGAGGACAACATGAAGGTTTATTCGGGAGACCGGACCATCGACGGCGTCAAGGTCACCGTGGACGGTGCGCCACTCGATCCTTGCGTGAATGTGATGGAGTTCAGCAAGAATGGTTTCGAATGGAGTTACGAGGGACCGGAGCCGCGTCAACTGGCGCTGGCAATATTGGTCGATCATCTCGGCGACAAGGCTGCCGCGATGGATGCGGTCGAATCCTTCATGCGCGCCATTGTTGCGAATTTCGGCAATGAATGGGAGATGACATCGGATGACATCGATTTGGCGCTGACCGCGCTTGACGGAAAAGCGGTCGCGTAGATGGCACTCCAGTATCGCGCCGCCGTGCTGCACGCGGCGGGCACGCCGATGTCGATCGAAACCGTCACCGCGGCGGCGTTGAAGCCGACCGACGTGCTGGTTCGAATCCGCGCCGCCGGCCTTTGCCATACCGATCTCGAGGTCATCGAGGGATCGCTGCGTTATCCCTTGCCGATCGTGCTCGGACACGAGGCCGCCGGAGTTGTCGAGGAAGTCGGTGCCGCCGCGCGCGGGGTCAAGCAAGGCGACCATGTCGTGCTGTCCTGGAATCCGCATTGCGGGCACTGCTTTTATTGCGACCGCGACAGCCCGATCCTGTGCGAGCAATATCTCGGCGAGGGACCGAAAGCGCTGCCGTTCGACGGTGAAGCGCGCAACCATCTGGCCGACGGCCGCCCGCTTCAGCAGCTGATGTTCCTCGGCTCGTTCGGCGAATATTGCATCGTGTCCGACCAGCAGGCCATTCCGGTTCCGAAACAGATCCCGTTCGACCGCGCCTGCCTGATCGGCTGCGGGGTGATGACCGGTGTCGGGGCCGCGCTCAATCTGGGCGCGATCGCGCGCGGCGATAGCGTGATGGTGATCGGCTGCGGGGCGGTCGGTCTTTCCGCGGTGCAAGGCGCGCGGCTGGCAGGCGCAAGTGTCATCATCGCCGTCGATCTCGATCCGGCGAAACTTGCGCTCGCGCGGCGGCTGGGCGCCACCCACGGCGTAAATGCATCCAGTGATGACGCGGTCGCTGCCGGAAAGCGCGAAACCGGCGGCCGCGGCGTCGACGTCGTCATCGAGTTGGCCGGCAGTGCTGCGGCTTTTCGGACCACCACCGAGGCCGTGCGGCCCGGCGGTCAGGTGATCTGGCTCGGCAAGATCGACGTCAACAAGGACGTCGCGTTTCGCTGGGGATCGCTGATGCAGGAGAAGCGCATCCGCCGCGTCAGTTACGGCAACGCGCGGCCGCGCCGGGATTTCCCGCTGCTGGCGCGGGCCTATCTCGATGGCTCCCTGATGCTGGATGAGCTGATTTCCCGCCGCATCACGCTTGATGAAATCAACGACGGCTTCGACGCCTTGAAGCGCGGCGATACCATCCGCAGCGTCATTACCTTCGATTGATGGCTCAGGTATCGAGCGTCTTGCGGGCGAAATCCTCGATATAGTCGATCAGCCGGTCCGACGCGGTGGCCGCCGCCTTGACCTTCTTTTGCGCGACGGCCAGCGCGACCGCCGCGTGCAACTTGGCGGCCAGCGGAAGATCCGCGACCTCCTGATAGTGCTGGTACCAGAACCGGCGCGACAGCGCGTTCATCAGCCCCATCGACCGCCGTGCGAATTCGTTTCGGGCGGCGGTGGCGATCAGAATGTTGAAACGCTGGTCGAGGCGCATAAAGGCGAGATCGTCGGCCTTGGTGGCGGCGGCGAGCATGGCTTCCGCCACCTCGGCAAATTCGTGACGTTCGTCGGGGGTGGCTCGCTCGGCCGCCAGGCTCGCCATCAGGCGCTCCAGCTCGCGTCGCACCTCGAGCAGCCGCAGTTGCAGTCTCAAATTGATCTCGGAAACCATGATGCCGCGCCGTGGCATGATCACGACGAGCCCGTCGCTTGCCAGCCGCTGCAGGGCCTCCCGGATCGGGGTTCGGCCGATTTTCAGGCGCTGGGCGAGAGCCTGCTCCGACAACACCGTTGCCGGTTTCAATTGCAGCGTGACGATCATCTCTTCAAGTTCGCGATAGGCGCGATCCGTGAGCGTACCATCCTCTGCCTCGACTTCTCGAGACCGGCGTTTCTTCGGTGTTTTCGACTTCAAAACGTTCCTCGCATTGGCCGGCGAAGAAAATCGCGAGCCGGCATGGTCTTCATCCCAGACGTATATTGGGCATATATCATGAGAGTGGCCAGCTGCGACGCATCTCTTCCATCCGATGGCGAGAAATTCGGCGGCGGTTGATTCGGGTCACGGCAGCGCCGCGTGCCGTTTCCCTCTCACTGCAAAATCGCGCCCGCAAAGCACAAGAATTGCATTGCGATTTCAATGCCATAAAAGATCGCTTATTCCGAATGGCCGGCGAACCAGTCGCGCGGAGACTTGCGCAGTGGCGGACGTGGTCCTAGGTTCGGCCTCGGCGCGGAGTTCGCGCCAAGAAACTCTTGGGAGGATGGAATGACCTGGAAGACCCCTAGAATTGTCGAAGTGCCGGTCGGCATGGAAATCAACATGTACGCCTGCGCAGCGCGCAAATAAGCCGCATCGGAACGACCGGCCCGGCTCGATCGGCAATGCTTGCGTCGAGCCGTGGCCGGCGTCCTGCGGAACCTGAGGATCGGCGTCGCGGTACCGCGCCGTCAGTTGGCCTGTTCGCCCCTTCTTGGGTTCGTGCGCCAGGCTGTGATGTAGAAGGATGCGGAAGAGCGTGCGCAGCACGCATGCAGGGCTGATGTCCGTTCGCCGCGCCGAAGCCGAAGTTCTATTCGCAGGGAAAGTCCGTGGACAGACCGTCGTGCTGCGCTTTGTGAATCGCAGACGGAACAATTCCGAAATATTCCCGGAATACGCGGCTGAAGTGCGACGAACTGGAAAAGCCCCACGAGAATGCGACATCGGTGACGGTTTTTCCGGGCTGGGCCTCCAGTTCCTGGCGACAATTCTGCAATCTTGCGTGCCGGATGTAGTCGCTGATGGTGGTACCCCTGTCGCTGAACAACATGTGCAGATAGCGCTTGGTGCAGTGCAGTGCCGCCGAAATCTGGTCGATCGAAAGTTCCGGGTCGCGCAGATGTTCGCGGATGAAGAACTGCGCCCGGATATACATCGCCTCGGGCCCGACCCGATCGAACATCGCCTCGGGCTCGCGGAGCGGCAACAGCAGCAGATCGATCAGCGAATCGGCCACCCCGATCGCGTTGTTCGGCGACAGCTTGGTCGCTTCGTCGAACGCGGCATGGACAAAGTCATAGGCGATCCGGCCGGTGCCGGTGCGCGCCGAGAGCTTGCATGCCGACATCTTCGCTGAGCGGAAGCCTCGTTCCTGCAGCAGCTCCTTCGGCACGATGACGACATCGTGTCGCGTCAGCGTCGGGCTGACGATCGTGTGCGGGCAGGAGACATCGTAGGCGAGGCAGTCACCGGGCGTCAGCTCGATGCGGCGTCCGCCCTGCTCGAAATGCGAGATCCCGTAAGTCTGAAAATGTATCTTGACGAACGGATGGCCGCCCAGCTTTGCGCGCGTAGCGGTATGTGCAAGCCGATGCTGGCTGGCCTCGATCTGGCAAAGCTTTAGCTTCGAAACCGTCGTGTAGTTGATCCGGGCTTCGAAGGACGAAGCCTCCATCGGATCGATGTCGAATTGGCCGCAGAGATCGGTCAGTGCATCTGACCAACATTGGATCTGCTTCTTCGGCGCCAATCCGGAAGTGTTAAGTGAGCGGACCGTGTCGGACATTATCCAGCCACCAATTCGAGATCAAAAACATGACCACTCGCCGCGAGAGGCATCGAGTCATGATGGAGTGACTTTTACCTCAAATTAAGGCGGTCGTTGGGATTTGAGCAGCAGGCTTCCTGACATCCCTTTGATAATCCTCCGACTTAGTTTCAGCGCCGTCAAGCGAAACCTCAACCCAAGGGTTCGCGCGCTATCCGCCGATGGATTGGGACAAAATGGCTGACGCATCGCAGCATGGAGGCTGACCGCCAGCGAAAATCACGGGCGCCGGCCAAAAAGGTTGGTGTGTTTCGCTTTCGCGCAAACGCATTTCTCTCTTAGGCAAGTTTCCTATTCCCGAACCGGGTAGGAATACCGACGAACACAACTGAAAAGTGGACCGTTTTACGGAACCCCTTCGTTCACAAATGGGAGGATTCACTATGCGCAAGGTGCTACTCGCTACCGGTGTCAGCCTGATTGCTTTGTATGGAACGGCGTTACGCGCCGACGAAGCTTTGGACAAGCTGGCCAAGGATCCCAAGCAATGGGTCATGCAGCAGGGCGACGACGCCAATACGCGTTACTCCAAGCTCAATCAGATTACCGCCGCCAACGTCAAGAAATTACAGGTCGCCTGGACCTTCTCGACCGGCGTGCTGCGTGGTCACGAAGGTGGTCCGCTGGTAATTGGCGATACCATGTACGTGCATACGCCGTTTCCCAATACCGTCTATGCGCTTGACCTGAACCATGACGGCAAGATCCTCTGGAAATACGAGCCCAGGCAGGATCCCAACGTGATTCCGATCATGTGCTGCGACACCGTCAACCGTGGCGTCGCCTATGCCGACGGCAAGATCTTCCTGCATCAGGCCGATACCACTCTGATCGCGCTCGACGCCAAGACCGGCGCCAAGGTCTGGTCGGTGATGGACGGCGAGGCGGGCAAGGGCCAATCCGGCACCGACGCGCCGTTCGTGTACAAGGACAAGGTCCTGGTCGGCATTTCCGGCGGCGAATTCGGCGTCCGCGGCTGGGTCAGCGCCTACAACATCAAGGACGGCAAACTGGCCTGGCGCGGCTATTCGGAAGGGCCGGACTCCGACACCCTGATCGATCCGGTCAAGACCACCTCGCTCGGCAAGCCGGTCGGGCCGAATTCCTCGACCTCCACCTGGGAAGGCGACCAGTGGAAGATCGGCGGCGGCGCCACCTGGGGCTGGTATTCCTACGACCCCGCGTTGAACCTGGTCTATTACGGTTCGGGCAACCCCTCGACCTGGAACCCGGTGCAACGCCCCGGCGACAACAGGTGGTCGATGTCGATTTGGGCGCGTGATCTCGACACCGGCGCGGTCAAATGGGTCTACCAGATGACGCCGCACGACGAATGGGACTTCGACGGCGTCAACGAAATGATCCTCACCGATCAGACCATCGGCGGTACGCCGAGGAAGCTCTTGACCCATTTCGACCGTAACGGCTTCGGCTATACGCTGGATCGGGTCACCGGCGAATTGCTGGTCGCGGAAAAATTCGATCCGGTGGTGAACTGGGCGACCAAGGTCGACATGGACAAGTCGTCCAAGACCTATGGCCGTCCGCTGGTGGTCGACGCCTATTCGACCCAACATGGCGGCGAAGACCACAACTCGAAGGGTATCTGCCCGGCGGCACTCGGCACCAAGGACGAGCAACCGGCGGCCTATAGCCCGGAGACGCAGCTGTTCTATGTCCCGACCAACCATGTCTGCATGGACTATGAGCCCTACAAGGTGGCCTACACCGCCGGTCAGGCCTATGTCGGTGCGGCAGTGGCGATGTATCCGCCCAAGGGCGACACCAACATGGGCAATTTCATCGCCTGGGACGGCAAGACCGGCAAGATCGTGTGGTCCAACAAGGAGCAGTTCTCGGCCTGGGGCGGCGCGCTGGCGACCGCCGGTGGCGTGGTGTTCTACGGCACGCTCGAGGGCTATCTGAAGGCGGTCGACGCCAAGACGGGCAAGGAACTCTACAAGTTCAAGACCCCGTCCGGCATCATCGGCAACGTGATGACCTATGAGCACGGCGGCAAGCAATACGTTGCCGTGCTGTCCGGCGTCGGTGGTTGGGCCGGCATCGGTCTGGCGGCCGGTCTGCTGCAGCCTGAGAACGCCGCCGCCTGGCATGGCGCGGTCGATCAGGGCAAGCTGCCGTCCAAGGAGAAGACGGTGGATACCGCGGGCCTCGGCGCGGTCGGTGGCTATGCGGGTCTGGCGTCCTATACGTCGCTGGGCGGGACGTTGACGGTATTCGCCCTGCCGAGCGAATAGGCCTGAGACGTCACGAAAGATGACGCTGGATCGGCGCGCTGCTGTCTTGCCGCGCGCCGATTCCTTATCAGCCATCCCCTTCAAGGTGCACAAGGACAGTTGCGTTGAGGATCAATCACTGGAAATTCGCGCTCGCTTTGCTGGCGGGCGTCCTGGCCGGCGGAGCCGCCTGCGCCGACGGATCGGGCGATCCGGCCGTCGTCTCTTCCGACAACGGCAAATATGCCGACAAGAGCGGCAACCCGACCTACAAGATCGACGCCGACGGCACCGTCGACTGGTACACCTTCTCCGGCTTTCGCCGCTATCATTCGGATTGCCACGTCTGTCATGGCCCCAATGGCGAGGGCTCGAGCTATGCGCCGGCGCTGGCCAATTCACTGAAGACGCTGAGCTATGTCGAGTTCAACGAAGTCGTCACCAATGGCCGCAAGAACGTCGACGCCGCCAACGACAAGGTGATGCCGTCGTTTGCCTCGAACGTGAATGTGATGTGCTATCTCGACGACATCTATGTGTATCTGCGGGCCCGCGCCAACGACGCCATTCCGGGCGGCCGTCCGCCCAAACACGAAGACAAGCCTGACGCCGCCAAAGCGGCCGAGGCCAGCTGCACGGGGATCAAATGAGCACGCGGGAAAGCCTTGAATGCGTGCTGGGTGAATGAAATGTTTTGCGATGTTGAAGAGCGCAACAGGAGAATAAGATGAAGACACGCGCCGCAGTCGCGTTTGAGGCGAAGAAGCCGCTTGAAATCGTCGAGCTCGATCTGGAGGGCCCGAAGGCCGGCGAAGTCCTGGTCGAGATCAAGGCGACGGGGATTTGCCACACCGACGCCTATACGCTCGACGGCTTCGACAGCGAAGGCATTTTCCCCTCGATCCTCGGCCATGAGGGGGCCGGCATCGTCCGCGAAGTCGGACCGGGTGTCACCTCGGTGAAGCCGGGCGACCATGTGATCCCGCTGTACACGCCCGAATGCCGCCAGTGCAAAAGCTGCCTCAGCCAGAAGACCAACCTGTGCACCGCGATCCGCGCCACCCAGGGCAAGGGCCTGATGCCCGACGGCACCTCGCGCTTCAGCCACAAGGGCAAGACCATCTTCCACTATATGGGCTGTTCGACCTTTTCGAATTTTACCGTGTTGCCGGAGATCGCGGTCGCCAAGATCCGTGAGGACGCACCGTTCGACAAGAGCTGCTATATCGGCTGCGGCGTGACGACGGGGGTCGGCGCGGTGGTCAACACCGCCAAGGTCACGCCGGGCGCCAATGTGGTCGTGTTCGGGCTCGGCGGTATCGGGCTCAACGTCATCCAGGGCGCGCGGATGGTGGGCGCCGACAAGATCATCGGGGTCGACCTCAATGATTCCAAGGAGGAATGGGGCCGCCGCTTCGGCATGACCCATTTCGTCAATCCCAAAAAGGTCGATGGCGATATCGTCCAGCATCTGGTTCAGCTTACCGACGGCGGCGCCGATTTCACCTTCGACTGCACCGGCAATACCACCGTGATGCGCCAGGCGCTGGAAGCCTGTCATCGCGGCTGGGGGGTGTCGGTGGTGATCGGGGTGGCGGAAGCCGGCAAGGAAATTTCCACCCGGCCGTTCCAGCTCGTGACCGGCCGGGTCTGGAAAGGCACGGCGTTCGGCGGCGCGCGGGGCCGCACCGACGTGCCGAAGATCGTCGACTGGTACATGACCGGCAAGATCCAGATCGACCCGATGATCACCCACGTCCTCAAGCTCGAGGAGATCAACAGGGGTTTCGACCTGATGCACGAAGGCAAGTCGATCCGTTCGGTCGTCGTGTTCTAAACCAAGCGCGTTTTTTCGAATCAAAAGCGTCAAACACAAGGAGGATAGGCCCATGACTGTTCACATCCATCCATCGGTTGACAGTGGCGTCAAGAAAGGTTCGGGCAGTTTTGCCGGCGGGACCCTGGTCTGCAAGTGCAAGGACAAGCCGGTCAAGGTCGGCATCAAGGGCGACGTCGCGCACAACCACGCCTGCGGCTGCACCAAGTGCTGGAAGCCCGCCGGGGCGACCTTCTCGGTGGTCGCGGTGGTGCCACGGGACAACGTGACGGTGCTCGAGAACGGCGACAAGCTGCATATCGTCGATGCTTCCGCGACCATCCAGCGCCACGCCTGCAAGGTTTGCGGTACGCATATGTACGGCCGCATCGAGAACAAGGCGCATCCGTTCTACGGGTTGGACTTCATCCATCCCGAACTGTTCCAGGAAACCGGCTCCGCAGCCCCGGTATTTGCGGCATTCGTTTCCTCGGTGATCGAGTCCGGCGTCAACCCGTCCGAGATGAACGCGATCCGGGCGCGCCTCAAGGAACTCGGGCTCGAGCCCTACGATTGCCTGTCGCCGGCCTTGATGGATGCGATCGCCACCCATGTGGCGAAATCCAAATCCAAGGCGGCCTGAGACAAGCGCTCTCGTCAGCTCCGCTGGTGGTCATTACCCCCACCCCCGGCGGAGCTGCCGTTTGCGCCGGCAGATCAAGAAAACCAGCGTCCGCCAAAGCGGGAGCGTAACAGGTTGCGCGTGCTTGCTGGTGGCGAGGGCGGGCCTGAGGCTGGCCTCCATTTCACGGCAGTGACGTGTCGAGCGAAAACTCAATCCCTGTTGATGACGCGATGGAATAGCGCCAGGCTGGCGGAATGATCCGGCCGGCTTGTTTCGTTCTGGCCGTCACGGCTTCGCCATTCAATTCGAAGACTTGGCTTGAAGCTGAGGACGCCGCGGCGCAAAGCGGACATTGAGGTTTATCCAAGGCTTATCGGTCAAGCGCCACCGGTCAAGCTCGATCTCGCCGCAGGAAAGATGCGCGCTGGTTTTTGCGGCGTGGCTTCGCCTTGAATGCGCCTCCCGTCCACAGATCAATTTGTTTGGTGCGGCGGGTTGCTGAAGCCGTCGGCGATGGTCCATAAGCGTCCTCCCGCGGCCGGCAATTCACCCGCCGCGACGGCGTCAGAAAGATCGCGCGTGGCAAATATCAATCGGCAGATCGCGGAAGAGCTCGGCGTTCGCGAACAACAGGTCGAGGCGACGGTGGCGCTGCTCGACGGCGGCGCCACGGTTCCGTTCGTTGCGCGATACCGCAAGGAAGTAACCGGCGCGCTCGACGATGCGCAATTGCGCACGCTGGAGGAGCGTCTGAATTATCTGCGCGAGCTGGAAGAACGCCGCATTGCGATCCTCGATTCCGTTCGCGAGCAGGGCAAGCTGGACGCCGCGCTCGAAGCGGCCATTTTGGCGGCCGACAGCAAGGGGCGTCTGGAAGACATCTATCTCCCCTTCAAGCCGAAGCGCCGAACCAAGGCCGAGATCGCCAAGGAGGCGGGGCTGGAGCCGCTGGCGGATCTGCTGCTGGCGCAGCCGGAGAACGACCCGCAAGCCGTGGCCGTCCCGTTCGTCAATCCCGACAAGCAGGTGGCCGACGCCGCGGCCGCGCTCGAGGGCGCGCGCGCGATCCTGGTCGAGCGCTTCGCCGAGAATGCCGACCTGATTGGAAGCTTGCGCGAGCAGATGTGGTCGAACGGGCTGATGGCCTCGTCCGTGCGCCGGGGCAAGAAAACCGAAGGCGAGAAATTCAAGGACTATTTCGATTTCAGCGAGCCGCTCACCAGGCTGCCGTCGCACCGCATCCTCGCGATGTTCCGCGGCGAAAAAGAGGGGATTCTCGACCTGCAGATGCTGCCCGAGCCGGTCACGGCTACGCCGGCCGCGGTCAGCTCGTATGAACTGAAGATCATGCAGCGCTTCGCGATTTCCGACCAGGGCCGCCCCGGCGACAAATGGCTGGTGGAGACCGCGAGGTGGGCGTGGCGCACCAAGATCCAGGTCCATCTCAATATCGACTTGCGGATGCGTCTGTGGACCGCGGCGGAGCAGGAAGCCGTGCGCGTGTTCGCGTCGAATCTGCGCGACCTCTTGCTGGCGGCGCCGGCCGGCGCGCGCGTCACCATGGGCCTCGATCCCGGTTTCCGTTCGGGGGTCAAGGTCGCCGTCGTCGATGCCACCGGCAAGGTGGTGGCCACCACCACGATCTATCCGCACGAGCCGGCGCGGCGCTGGGACGAGGCGCTGGCGACTTTGGGCAAGCTTGCCGTGCAGCATCGCGTCGATTTGATTGCGATCGGCAACGGTACGGCATCGCGCGAAACCGACAAGCTCGCGACGGATCTGGTGAAGCTGCTGCCGGACCTGAAGATGTCGAAGGTCGTGGTGTCGGAAGCCGGCGCCTCGGTCTATTCGGCGTCCGCCTTTGCGTCCGAGGAATTGCCGGAACTCGACGTCACCTTGCGCGGCGCCGTGTCGATTGCCCGGCGGCTGCAGGATCCGCTGGCCGAGCTGGTCAAGATCGATCCGAAGGCCATCGGCGTCGGGCAATATCAGCATGACCTTGGCGAGAGCAAACTGGCGCGTTCGCTCGATGCGGTGGTGGAGGATTGCGTCAACGCGGTCGGAGTCGACGCCAACACCGCCTCGGCGCCGCTGCTGACGCGGGTATCGGGGATCGGCGCCGGACTGGCGCAAAGCATCGTGCAGCACCGCGACGCCAACGGTCCGTTCATGTCGCGCAAGGCGCTGAAGCAGGTGCCGCGGCTGGGGCCGAAGGCGTTCGAACAATGCGCCGGTTTCCTGCGCATCGCCGGTGGCGACGATCCGCTCGATGCCTCCGGCGTTCATCCGGAGGCCTACCCCATCGTGCGCAAGATTCTTGCCGCGACCAAAAGCGACATCAAGGCGCTGATCGGCAACGCCGAGATCCTGCGCCAGGTCAAGCCGCAGAGTTTCGTCGATGATACGTTCGGCTTGCCGACCGTGACCGACATTCTGCGCGAGCTTGAAAAGCCCGGCCGCGATCCGCGCCCGGCCTTCAAGGCCGCGGTGTTCAAGGAGGGGGTCGAGACGCTGAAGGATCTCAAGCCCGGCATGATCCTCGAAGGAACCGTCACCAACGTCGCGGCGTTCGGCGCTTTCATCGATATCGGCGTGCACCAGGACGGGCTGGTGCACATCTCGGCGATGTCGAAGACCTTCATCAAGGATCCGCGCGAGGTGGTGAAGTCGGGCGACATCGTCAAGGTCATGGTGCTCGAGGTCGAGGTCGCCCGCAAGCGCATCGCGCTGACGCTGCGTCTCGACGACGAACCCGGTGGCAGGAGCGAACGTCCGGCGCAAGGCATGCCCCGCGACAATTCCCGCGCATCGATGACATCACAGGCGCCGCGCAAGCCGCAACAGCCCTCCGCTGGCGGAGCTCTCGCCGAAGCCCTGCGCCGCGCCGGTGAGAAGGGCGGCAGCGGCAAGAACAAGGCCTAGCGGGAGTGGCCGGCCAGGCCGGGACGCTTGCGCGGATCCACCGCTTGGAACGCCGTCCCACACGCTCGTTGTCGCCCCGTCTGGCGGCGCACAGACAATTGCCAGATGGTGGCGGGCAGGAAAGGAAATTGCGGGGTTGGGCATGGAGTGCCAGGGAAAAGCAATGGCGCTGCCTGATGATCGACGCCGCCCTCCCTGGAAACGTCAGGCGGAGCTGAGTTTGCCGGACATCGCCTGTCGAGGCCCTAAAGATGATCGGTCAATGTGACGACCGCGCCCTTTACTCCAGCGGCAATCTGCGACCCGATCCTGGGATCGGCGGCAGAGCGTGCGATCGAGACGCCGCCCGAGAGAATTGAGAGGATGGCCCAGGCTGTCTTGCGTCGCGTGGCAAGCGTGCCGTTCGGCAACCCTTCGGCTACAGCCTCGACGACCCCCAGCAGTTCGGCCTCATAGGCAGCCTTCGTGCCGCGATCGGCGCGCGCCACTTCCGGGGTAAGGCTCTGCAATGCGCAGCTGACGCCGAGATCGCAGGTGCGCCTGACATTCATGTAGAAATCGACGAATTTTTCGAGCCACCGCGTCGCCGTGCTGCGCGCAAATCCTCGATCGCCTTCACGTGCTGCTCGAGATCGTCAATGCTGCGGCCTGAACGCTTCGGCCTTGGCCGGAAAGTGCGTAGGATGTGCCTGAGGTTACCCGGCTTCCTTGGCAGGCCGTCGACGCCGATGCCGCCGAAGCCGAGGCGCCGAAATCCGCGTCCCGCGGCATCCAGAATCCTCGTCCGCGCCTCTTGCTTGTGATCGGGTCCATATCGCATGTGAATCTCTCGTTGGAATAACGATCGCTATTTTAAGCTTGACACTATAACGATCGTTATTTTAAAAATGATATTGCGATCGTTATATCACGCTCAAGCCGCGCTGGACAATGTGTCCCGCACGACATTGAGCACGCACCAGAGGAGAACATCATGCCGCTGACCCTCACGCTGACCGAAGGTGTCCTGCCGAAAGGCCAGGAGAAGGTCGCCTACAGGCGACTGTCGCAGGCCATGCTCAAATGGCACGGCCTTGCCGGCAACAAGCTCATGACCTCCAACGTCGTCGGCTCCATCCACGTTGTTGACAGGGACCATACCTTCACCGGGATGGATGAGACGCCCGTGGCCTTCATCGAATGGAAGGTGCCGTCCTTTGCCTTCACTGACCGCAAGACCCAGGAAGGCTATTCGAGGAGGCGACAACGTCATCCATGAGGCGTCCGGGGGCCGGCAGCCAAGGACAAGATCTTCATTAACGTCATTCATGCCGTTGACGGCGCCTGGAATTTCAACGGCAAGGCCATGACCAATGCCGAAATCGGCGCGGAAGTCGCAAAGGCCGGATAAGTAGCAACCTTCTCTCAGGCATTGCGGGAAAACCGTCTACCTGCGAAACCGGGCACGTCGACGTTTTCAGACGGACACAGGCTGGCGCAACGATGACGATGCAGCTTTCGAACTATCTCTTCTTTACGACGAGGTGTGAAGACGCTCTCGCGTTCTATACCGAATGCGGCTTGGGTCACGTCGTCGAGATGCTGCGTTATGGCGAGAACGGAATGCCCGCGAAGAGCGAAGCCATGCGCGGCAAGATCATGCACGCAAAGTTCGAAGGACCAGGCGTTCTGTTCTACGCCTCCGACAACGATGATGCCGAACCGATGAGGGGTTCGGCACACATCCTGATGATGCGGGATCGTGAGCAGACGCGACTGTTGTTCGAGCGAATGGCGCGCGGTGGAAAGGTGACGACTGCGCTCGGCATCCAGCCTTGGGGCAGCTACTACGGGAAGCTCACGGATCGATTCGGCGTGCAATGGATGCTCAACTGTGTCCTGAATTGACTTGGCTGGAAATAGCTGGTTCGCGCATTTGCGCCAATCAGGCGGATAGACCGGCGAGCGGATAAACGCTATAGCGGCCGTGTCATGCCTGATTTCCACGGTGTCTTTCCCTATCTGGTCTCGCCGATCGATGCGTCGGGGCAAATCCGCACCGAGGTGCTCGGCCGGCTCTGCGACGATCTCATCACATCGGGTGTGCACGGGCTGACGCCGCTCGGCTCGACCGGCGAGTTCGCCTATCTGAACAACGCCCAGCGCGCGAGCGTGGTGCAGGCGACGATCGAAGCCGCCAAAGGCCGCGTGCCGGTGGTCGCGGGCGTCGCCTCGACCTCGACCGCCGATGCTGTGGCGCAGGCAAAAGCCTGTCAAAAGCTCGGCGCCGACGGCATTCTCGCGATCCTGGAGGCGTATTTCCCGCTCGCGGATGCGCAGGTAGAATCCTATTTTCGCGCCATCGCGGATGCGGTCGATATTCCCGTCGTGATCTACACCAATCCGCAATTTCAGCGCTCCGACCTCTCGCTCGATTGCATCGCGCGGCTGTCGGCCCATCCGCGCATTCAATATATCAAGGACGCCTCCACCAATACCGGGCGGCTGTTGTCGATCATGAACCGCTGCGGCGACGCGATCCGCGTGTTCTCGGCATCGGCGCATATCCCGGCCGCGGTGATGCTGATCGGCGGCGTCGGCTGGATGGCGGGGCCGGCCTGCATCATTCCCAGGCAGAGCGTCGAACTCTATGATCTGTGCAAGGCCGGGCGCTGGGACGAGGCGCTGGTGCTGCAGCGCAAACTGTGGCGCGTCAACGAAGCCTTCGCGCGCTACAATCTCGCCGCCTGCATCAAGGCCGGGCTGGCGATCCAGGGCTACAATGTCGGCGATCCCGTCTCGCCTCAGGCCGCCCTGACCGCCGACGAGCGCAAGGCGGTCGAGGCGGTGTTGCGGGAGTTGGGCTGAGCCGTCATTCTCCGTCATGGCCCGGCGACAAGCGCTCCGCGCTTGCATGACGGAATGACTGGCGTTGCATGGGCTTGGCCTGTTCCTTGCCTATCGGCTAAAACAATCCCCGATCCAGCAAGACACTCGAAGGACCAGCTCATGAACATTCTTCCCGGCAACATGCGTTTCGGTGCGGGCCAATCCGTCAAGCGCCTTGAGGACCAGCGGCTTCTTACCGGGAAAGGCCAGTTCATCGACGACAAACCGGAAGAAGGCGCGCTGTGGCTGCATGTGCTGCGTTCGCCGCATGCCCATGCCAAAATCGTCTCTATCGACACCAAGGCCGCCGCCGCGATGACCGATGTCGAGGCCGTCTACACCGGCGCCGATCTGGTCGCCGACGACATCGGCACCCTGCCGACGCTGCTGGTTTTCCCGCGCCCCGACGGCTCGCCGATGACGGTGCCGCCGCGGCGGCTGCTGGCCCATGAGGTGGTGCGCTTCGCCGGCGAGCCGGTGGCGGCCGTGGTGGCGAAATCGCGTGTGGCCGCGCAGACCGCGGCCGAGGCCATCACGGTCGAATATAAGGTGCTGCCGTCGGTCGTCGATCCCGTCGCCGCGACCAAACCTGGCGCGCCGGTGGTATGGGCGGGGGCGCCCGACAACATCGTGGCGGCGATGAGCTATGGCGATGCGGCCGCGGTGGAGGCGGCCTTCGCCAAGGCTGCCCACGTGGTTTCGCTCGATCTGGTCAGCCAGCGCCTGGCCCCCTCCGCGATGGAGCCGCGCTCGACCATCGCCGAGGTCGAGAAGAAAACCGGACGGCTGATCCTGCATGTGCAGTCGCAGACGCCGGGCTCGACCCGCGACATTCTTGCCGAAGCGGTGCTGAAGCGGCCGAAGGAAAGCGTGCGGGTGCTGGTCGGCGACATCGGCGGCGGCTTCGGCCAGAAGACCAGCCTCTATCCGGAAGACGGCATGGTGGCCTATGCGGCCGTCAAGCTGAACCGCAAGGTGCGCTGGCGCGGCGACCGCAGCGATGAATTCCTCGGCGGTACCCATGGCCGCGACCTGACCTCGACAGCCGAATTCGCGCTCGATGCCAAAGGCCGCGTGCAGGCCTATCGGGTGCGCTCGATCGGCGGCACCGGCGCCTATGTGTCCGGCACCGGCGCGCTCATTCCGCTGGTACTCGGTCCCTTCGTGCAGACCGGCGTCTACGACCTGCCGCTGGTGCATTACGAGACCAAGGCCGTGATGACCCACACCGCGCCGGTCGGCGCCTATCGCGGCGCCGGGCGGCCGGAGGCGGTTTTCATCGTCGAGCGGCTGATGGACGCCGCCGCCCGCCAGATCGGGATGGACCCGCGCGCCATCCGCAAGGTGAACTACGTCAAGCCCGCGCAGATGCCCTACACCAACGCCGTCGGTCAGGTTTATGACTCCGGCGCGTTCGCGCACATGCTGGAGCGCGCTTCCAAGCTTGCGGACTGGGACGGCTTTGCCGCGCGCAAGAGGGCCGCTAGGAAGAAGGGCCTGCTCTACGGCCGCGGCCTCACCAGCTATATCGAGTGGACCGGTGGAACCGTGCATACCGAAAAGGTCTCGCTGCACGCCACCGCCGAAGGGCGCGTCATCCTGAATGCGGGCACGCAGGCGATGGGGCAGGGACTGCAAACCTCGTTTTCGCAGATGGTGGCGGCATCGCTCGGCATTCCCATCGACAAGATCGACGTCGTGCAGGGCGACACCGATCTCGCCATCGGATTCGGCAGCGTCGGCTCGCGCTCGCTGTTTGTCGGCGGTACGGCGGCGGTGGTATCCGCCAACGATCTGATCGCCAAGGCGCGCGAGAAGGCTTCGCACATGCTCGAGGCCTCGATCGAGGACATCGAATATCGCGAGGGCGCGCTCACGGTGGTCGGCACCGACAAGCGGATCGGCCTGTTCGATATCGCGAAAAAGGAGAATGGCGGGCGCCTCAGCGTGGACAGCGAAGGTGCCGTCGACGGGCCGACCTGGCCGAACGGCACCCATATCTGCGAAGTCGAGATCGATCCGCAGACCGGCATCACGCGCGTCGTGCGCTACACCACGGTCGATGACGTCGGCGTCGCCGTCAATCCGATGCTGGTGACGGGACAGGTTCACGGCGGCGTCGCGCAGGGGATCGGGCAGGCGCTGTATGAGGGCGTGGCCTACGACGCCGAAGGCCAATTGCTGACCGCGAGCTATCAGGATTACTGCCTGCCGCGGGCCGACGACATTCCGCCGATCGAGGTCACGCTCGATGGTTCGGCGCCCTGCAAGACCAATCCGCTCGGCGCCAAGGGCTGCGGCGAATCCGGCGCGATCGGCGGTCCGCCCTGCATCACCAACGGCGTGATCGATGCGCTGAGCGAGCTTGGCATCAAGTCGATCAACACCCCACTGTCGCCGCTCAAGGTCTGGCAGGCGATTCAGGAGGCCAAAGCGGCGCGGGTGTAACTCGGGTCGTCATTCCGGGAACGGCCGTTAGGCCGAGACCCGGAATCTCCCGCCATACTCTCCCGATGGGGTCCGGGTTCGCGCTTGCTGCGCGCCCGGAATGACTGTGTTCCCTGACGCATCGTTCTGATACCTTGCGGTCCAAGCATAACCGGAGAGATTTCGATGCGCAGATTATGGACCGTGCTGGCGGCGCTGGCGACGTTGAGCCTGACCAATTGCGGCTACAACGCGATTCAGACCAATGACGAGCAGGTCAAATCGGCCTGGTCCGAGGTCCTGAACCAGTACCAGCGCCGCGCCGATCTGGTGCCCAACCTCGTCAATTCGGTGAAAGGCTTTGCGCAGCAGGAAAAGGATGTGCTGCTCGGGGTAACCAACGCCCGCGCCAAGGTCGGCAGCATCCAGGCGACGCCGGAACTCGTCAACGATCCCGGCGCGTTCGCGAAATTCCAGGCCGCCCAGGGCGAACTCTCCAGCGCGCTGTCGAAGCTTCTGGTGGTGACCGAGAATTACCCGCAGCTCAAATCCGACGCGCTGTTTCACGATCTGATGTCGCAGCTCGAAGGCACCGAAAACCGCATCACGGTGGCGCGCAATCGCTACATCAAGGCGGTGCAGGATTATAATGTCGGCATCCGCACCTTCCCGAACAACCTGACGGCGATGGCGTTCGGTTACAAGGAAAAGGCCAATTTCACGGTCGACAACGAAAAGGAAATCTCGACCGCGCCGAAAGTGGATTTCAATCCGGCGCCGGCACCCGCGAAGTAGCTTTCGATCAACAGACTGGCTCCTCGATGATCGCTGCAAGGGTTTCCCTGCTTGCGCTGCTGGTGTGCTGGGCCTTCGCCGCCGCAGCCGACGTCGCGGTGCCGCCGCTGTCGGGGCGGGTGGTCGATCAAACCGGCACGCTGTCGGCGGACGACATATCGTCGCTGACGCAGACCCTCAAGGATCTGGAAACGCGCAAAGGCAGTCAGGTCGCGGTGCTGATCGTCCCGACCACGGCGCCCGAGACGATCGAGCAATATTCGATCCGGGTCGCCGAAGCCTGGAAGATCGGGCGCAAGAAGATCGACGACGGCGCCCTGCTTGTTGTCGCCAAGGATGACCGTCACCTTCGCATCGAGGTTGGCTACGGCCTCGAGGGCGCGCTGACCGACGTCACCTCCAAGCGCATCATCGACGAGATCATCGTGCCGAAATTCAGGAGCGGCGATTTCGCCGGCGGGATTGCCGCAGGCGTCGCGCGGATCGTCGCTGTCATCGACGGCGAGCCGCTGCCCGCGCCGCAGCCGCAGCAGAGCTGGAGCCTGCCCGACCAGTTCGGCGACGCGCTGCCCTTCATCATCTTCGGCGCTGATTGTGCTCAGCGGCTTCCTGCGGATGGCGCTTGGCAGGTTGGTCGGCTCGGCGGCCACCGGCGGCATTGTCGGACTTGCTGGCGTGGTTCATGCTGGGATCGCTGGCGCTGTCGCTGATCGTGGCAGCCGTTGCCTTTGTCTTCACCCTGTTCGGTGGCAGCCTTCGCGTCGTCGGGCGGGCGAGGCGGCTGGGCCGGCGGCGGCGGTTCGTTTTCCGGCGGCAGTTCGAGCGACAGCGGCGGATTTTCCGGCGGCGGCGGCAGTTTCGGCGGCGGCGGCGCGTCGGGTAGCTGGTAGGCAGGCATGAGCATCAAGCGCATCGGCAAGCACCTTCTCGAGCACCGCTGGCGGGTTCGGCGCATTTTCCCGCCGGAAGCGCTGGCCGTGATCGAGCGGACCATCAAGGCCGGCGAGGAAACCCATTCCGGCCAGGTCCGCTTCGTGGTCGAGGGTGCGCTGGATGGCAAGCCGCTGTTCACGAACCAGTCCGCGCGCGAGCGCGCGCTCGACATCTTCTCGCAATTGCGGATCTGGGACACCGCCCACAACAATGGCGTGCTGATCTATCTGCTGCTGGCCGACCGCCAGGTCGAGATCGTCGCCGACCGCGGCATCGACGCCAAGGTCGGCGCCGCCGGCTGGGAAAGGATCTGCAAGGCCATGGAGACCGATTTCAAGGCGGGCAATTTCGCTGGCGGCGTCGTCAAGGGAATCCAGGCGGTCTCGCAGCAATTGGCGGCGCATTTTCCAAGGCACCGGGCGGGGCCGAACGAACTCTCCGATAAGCCGGTGGTGATTTAGGTCTCCCCGTCATTGCGAGGAGCCTAGCGACGAAGCGATCCAGCTTGCCACGCGGAGGTCTATGGATTGCTTCGCTGCGCTCGCAATGACGGTGGTTGATTGTTACGCCTTCACCGAAGGCCGCTCCCTGACGCGGGCGAACCAGGCGACGATATTGGTATTGGCGGGATCGAGCGGCTGGCCAACTCGCTCCTCATTGCCGAAATCGATCCAGCAGTAGAGCAGGATATCGGCCAGCGTGAAGCGCGTGCCGCAGAGATATTGTTTGCCCGCCATCTGAACGTTGAGCCATTGCAGGCGGTTGGCCGCGATCATCTTGAGGCCCGGAGAAGCTTCGGGCGCGCGGGAATCCGGTCCTGGAAAAATTTCGGGCAACGCCAAAACGATAGCCGTTGGCGAGCGGCTCGCAGATGTTGAGGTCGACCCGCCGCGTCCACATCCGGCACTCCGCGCGCTGTTCCGGCGTCGTTCCGATCAGCGCCGGCTCCGGCTTTTTCTCTTCGAGATATTCGCAGATCGCGGTGATTTCCGACAGATAGCTGCCGTCATCAAGCTCCAGCGTCGGCATCTGGCCGTGCGGATTGCGCTTGAGATGGTCGGCCTGCCGGTTTTCGCCGCCGCGCAGATCGACGGTCTGCTTAGGGATTTCAATGCCCTTCTCGGCCATGAACATGCGGACGATGCGCGGGTTCGGTCCGATCGAGTCGTAGAGTTTCATGGCGCTCCCCCCAGAATTTATGCCGGCATTTTGTTGATGCTTTTGAGCAGACCGCGCCCCGTTTTGTCAAACCTGGGGGCTCAGGGCTCGTCGGGTTGTTGAGGGCGCGGCGGCGATGGGCATGATCGGCTCGACATGCGTTATCCGCCCGTCAAGGGCCGGCCGAAGGGGGCGGTTCCGGGTTGCGACCCGCGCCCGGCGACTTCCTTAAATTTCGGTAAGCCGGCGGCCAGGTAACGATTTCGCAAGCAATAAAAGTTACCAAATGGTCAACCTTTACTGGAGATTTTGATCGTGAGCGAACAAACGGGCGAACAGATCAGCGGTAAATCCGGTACCCTCGGCGACGGGCCGGCCGTTCCCCATTCCTCGGACGGGCAAAGCGAACCGGTGGTTCTCGGCGCAGCCGGCGGCGCACGGATCGACCAACGTCGAATCCCAGCTCTGGCGCCGGAGCAGGGCGCCGCCGCCGAAATGCCGGAGGCCGACGCGCCCAAGGCTGACATGCCCAAAGCCCGACGCACCCCAGATTGAGACGCCCAAGGCCGATGCGCCGCGCATCCCCGGCAAAATCATGATCATGTCATCCGGCGATGGGGACTGGACGGACAACGAGCACAGTTCGGAACCAGAGGTCACGGAGAGCCAGGCCATGTTCGGCAAGCGCCGGATCGGAGCCCTTGCTGCCGTGGTGGCATTGGCCATTTTGGCAGGGGCGCTCGGCGGCGCGCTGGCGACCGTTGCGCTGACGCATGTTGCAGGCGATGACGCAGCTATCCCCGGCAATCACGCGCTCGAGGCGACTGTCGCGCGGATCGATGCGGAAATCCTGGCGCTGAAGGCCGGCGTCGAACACACTTCCAAGCTGGGGATGAGCCAGTTCAACAAGACCAGCGATCGTCTCGACAAGCTCGAGAAGGCGCAAGCCGAGCCCGCCGCCAAAATCGCCAAGCTCAGCGAGGCCGTGGACAAGCTGCGCGCCGCGCCGGCCGCTGTGCCTGCGCCCGTCGCCGCGGCGCCGGCAAAGGACGTTACCGGCTCGATTACGCCGCCGGCAACGGCGGCAGCGGCCACGGCGCCCAAGGTCGAAGTCGGAAGGTTGCCGACGGTGGACGGCTGGGTGCTGCGTGACGTCGCCCGGGGCGGCGCCTTGATCGACGGCCGGCAGGGCGTTTACGAAGTGTATGCCGGCGATTACGTGCCGGGTCTCGGTCGGATCGATGCCATCCGCCGCCAGGACGGTCGCTGGGTGGTCGTGACCGGCAAGGGCCTGATCGTCGCGCGATAAGCTACGATACCGCGAAGCGGGGGCTGGTCCAGCAAGGCGGGCCATTCGCTTCACTGCGACGTGAAGCCAAGCGTGGTGATTTTGATGGCGGCGCGACAGCCGGCCCGCTTTTCGGCTATTTTCCTGAACTAGAAGCGCTGGCTGCGAGAGGCCGGGAATGCGGCTTCTTGCGCGGTGTTGTCAGGATATGGGCCGGCCCTTGCGATTTCTCGTCGTCATCCTCGTTCTGCTTTGCAGCCTGTTTCCGCTACGCCACGCCGATAGCGCACCGGCGCTGGAGCGTGGCGTTGCGATCACCGATCCCCTTGCCTTGCGCGAGCTCGACCGCGGCAGATTTGGCCTCGTCCGCCTCCTTGCGCCGGCGCGGCCGGCGGATGCGCCGGTTACCGGCGGCGAGTTGTTCGCGTTGCCCGCGATGGTGCCCGTCCGCAGGGCGCTCGACGAGGAGTTCGAGCGGTACACGCGACGACACAAGGCCGAGCTTCCGAACGAAACCATCGGGGTTGGAGCGGGCTTTGACTTTCAGCTGTTCGATCGCGCCTCGCTCTATTCTTCCGATACCCGCTTCGTGCTGGCCGGCATCGTCAACCGGATGGACCGCGCGTATCTGTCCGAGGCCAATTGCGGTGAAATCCGGCTGATCTACCGGCTGACGCGGACCGATGCGCCGGCGGCCGTCGATCAGGCGGTCTCGCCGCGGCTGCCAATGACCCTCAACCTGGTGCTCAGGGCCAGGAACGGCGAGAGGACAGACGGCAGGGATGCCGCCCCTGACTGCGCCGGGATCGCGCGCCGGTGGCTTGCTGCGGGAGACTGGCCGCTGACCGGGGCTGAGCTTGCGGAAAAACTGACATCCGACGCAGGCCCGCTGGATTTGATCGGGCCGGACAACATCGTCCGCATCGAGACCAATCTTCAGATCGCGCATGCGCCGAAATCGCCGGCCCGCGATTTCCGCACCGACTATCTCCTGAAAGTGTTTGACTACAACGCGCCGACCAAGACGTTTGAGGAAGCGCTGCTCGAAAACCAGATCGATCGCGAGCGAATCCTGGCGGACAAGAGTTTGGCGCGCGACTTCAAGGCCTGGTTGCTGGAGCCGACGCATTTCAGCGAGCTTGATCGTGGAACTATCCTGATCCCGCAAGAATTTCTCGCGACCCGCGCGATCGCTCCGACCCCGACCGGATTTTCGTCCTCCGACCTGCAGCCGGCCTTCGGCCTGGTGCAAGGAGAGAGCGCTACCGCTGATCCGGTATTCACGAAGAGCGACGTCGTCGCGGCCCTGGAATACGCGGTAAAACGCGGCATCAGCCTGCAGAATATCCGTTCGGTCGCAGGCTTCGAGCGCCGGCTCAACGACATCACGTGTTCCGGCTGCCATCAGACCCATGGCATCGGCGGGTTTCATTTCCCCGGCGTCGACTGGATGGCGGCCCATCCTTCAAATTCGACGGTGGTACCGGGCTCACCGCACTTCTTCGGCGACCAGATCCGCCGCCGCGCCATTTTGACCTCGATGCGCGACGGCGAACGCCCGGACTACTCGCGGGGCTTTTCCAGCCGGCCGCAATTGCGCGGCAGTGGCGAACTCGCCGGGAGCGAATATGACGACGGCTGGGGCGCGCATTGCTATGGCCCGCGCGCCAACGCCGCCGACATCGACCGCAGTTTCAGCTCATGGACCTGCGCCAGGGGGCTCGCCTGTCAGGTCCTCAGCAATGCCTCGGGCATGGGAATGTGCTTTGTGGGTAGTCGCTAGAGCCTGGCTTCGCAATCGCACCCACAGGCGGCGCCAGGGGATGGGCGCAAACAGTAGAGCTGCGGCCAGCAAACCCAGACTCGCGCTCCAGCGAACACGCTCCCGCGCGCGGGCGCGGACTTCCCCCATCACGAACTGCTCGCCTTTGCGCATCTCGGCGTAGGATTTCAGGAACGAAGACATCCGCTGCACCGCCGTCTCATCGAGCACCTCACCCTGGGTCCGGCTTCGTCGTTCCTGCTCGATCAATTGCTCCGCCGCCAGGTGGTGGCGTTCCGCGGTTTCACTGGCGTCCTGATAGGCGGCCGCCTCGGCCTTGGTAAAATACAGATTGCGCAACGAAGGTGCGGCATGTTCGAGCATGTCGATGACCGGAAGGTCGGCGCGGGGCGTTGCGGCCAGCTGGATGGCGGAGCCCGCGATGAGAGCGGCGATACCCCAGCGGATGGTACTGATTGCGATTCCAAGTGCTGCGGCGCGATCGCCTCGAACGAAGGGATGGACAAGTCCCGCCAGCGCCAGCGCGACGCCGAAGGCGCAGACGATCGCAGCGCCGGTGGGCAGGTCGAAGGCAAAGGAGGCGGCAAACCCTGCGGCGCTGGTCAAGATGCCCGCGATCCATCCGATCGCCAGCTGCTTCGACAGCGTCGAAGCGAACATCACGCCGATGGCGGCGGGGATGATCAGGAACGAAAATACCAGCAGCACGCCGGCGAGCGCGACCGAACTGGTCACGACCAATCCGAAGGTTGCATAGAACACGAATTCCCAGAATAGCGAACCGGATCGCGCCAGCCGGTGGCGCAAAAGAAAATGAACGAGCGCAACCGTCAGGTAGAGCGGGACGATCACGGCGATTTCGTTGAGACCGCTGGTCAGGATATTCCCGGTCAGGATCTGCTTGAGATGCTCAGCGCCCTGCGGGGCCCGGTCGATCAGCAGAATTGAGGCGGCCGCCGCAACGACATAGATGACGCCGATCAGCGCTTCCTGAGGCACGCGCGTGGCCCAGGCGCGGGTGAATGCAAGCAACACAGCCGCCAGCATGGTGAACGTCAGCGAGTAGCCGTAGGTCGCAACGCTCTGCGCGGGATGGCCGAGCATGAAGGCGACCGTCGCGCCAAGGGCCGCGATCTGGGCCAGCGCGAGGTCGACAAAGATAACATTGCGCGCGAGCACCTGGATTCCGAAGTAGGCGTGGATGCCGACCAGACACACCGCGACCAGGAAGGAGGGCCAGAGAAATCCGATCGCCTCGGTCATCTTGCGGCAACCGCATTGACGAGCGCCGCGACATCCGTGTCAAACAGCGCGAGATAATCTCCCGTCCCGGGCAGTGCGCCCACGGAAGCCGCCAGCACCACCACCGACGCGCCCGCTTTGGATGCCACAAAGGCAACGTCGCGCTCCGGCTCGTGCGGTTCGCGCACGACAAGGCGCACACCGTGAGTGCGCATGGTGTCGATGATCGCGGCGAGATGCGACGGCGTGGACGGCACGCCCGGCTTGATCTCGAGGAAATCCGCAAAATCCAGCCGGAAGCGGCGGGCGAAGTAAGGCCAGCTGTTGTGATAGGCGATCAGCGACGTGGTCCGCAGCGGCGCCAGTCTGGTTTCCCATTCGGTCAGTTTCATCGAAAGGCGCGCGAGAAAAGCCTGCCGGTTGGCCTCGAAGGTCTTGGCGTGGGCGGGATCGATGCGCGCCAATCCCCAGAGGATGTTGGCCGTGATGAACTCGGCGTTTTTTGGATCAAGCCAATAATGCGGATTGCCGCTGCCATGCGCGTGACCGTCGCCGGGCCCGACCGTGACGCCACGCACCTCCAGGGGCGCAATTCCCCAGGAAGCATCGACGTAACCGGGACCGCCCCGCCCGAGTTCGCGCGCAGCCGTCGCCCCGAGCAGGCGATCGAACCACAGATCGTAGTCGAGCCCGACGCGCACGATGAGCCGCGCGCCCTTCAATCGCAGCACGTCCTGCGGTTTCGGCTGATAGTCCTCGGCGTCGAGATTGGCCGGCACCAGGCTGACCGCTTCGACGAGGTCGCCGCCGACCGCCTCGGTTAGGCTGCGCAGATCCGTCGTCGTGGTCACGACGTGCACGCGATCTTCCGCCCGCGCCGGCGTTGCCTGTCCATAAGACAAGCCAGGCGCCAAGCCGCTCGCAAGGCACAGCGCGATGAAGAGTTGATATGGCCGCATCGCTGAACCGGCGAAGGGCCGCCTGAGCTGGCCCTTCGGGCTCACGTTGCTATTTGACCCAGATGCTCTTCGGCATCAGGCAGTGAACGTTCTTCTCGGTGTCCGAGATGGCGCCGATCCGGCAGTCCATCGCGACGCTGGCAAGGCCATAGGCGTCGAGACGGGCGATCTTCCTGTCGGTCTCGAGCAGCTTGATCATGCCCATCGAGGCGTTGTCCATCGCCTTGTTCAGATCGGCGTCCTTGGCGTACGACACCAGATATTTCGACGTCTCCTTGGTCGGGCGTTCCATATCTTCCGCCTCGCGCGGATTTTTCGGGCTGAGGCAGTGGATGCCCTTCTTGACGTTGACCACTTGCGAGACACGGCAATCCGAAACCGTCGGCATCAGTTTTTCGGCCTGTTCGGCGGAAACGCCGCGCAACTCGGTCAGCAGCTTGACGGTTTGCGCCTTGGCTTGCACCCAGGCCTTGTTCATATCCTGGTCGAAGCCCATGCTGATCCAGGATTTCCTGGTTTCGATGCGCGGGAAGTCGAGCGGCTTGCCCTTGATGACCTCCACCGTGATGTTGAACTCTTTGTACGCCGTCTCCAGCGCGGTGAGATTGACCTCGCCATTGCCCTGGCCGGCGTGGGAATCGCCGGTCCACAGCAAAGCGCCCGGCATATAGACCGGCACGTAAAGCGAGGAGCCCGCGACGAAATCGCGGATGTCCATGTTGCCGGCGTATTCTCCCGGCGGCACGCTGCCGAAGCGCCCCGGTTCCTTTCGCGCGACCGCGATGGTGCCCGGGAACGGTTTTAGCGGAATCACCACGCCGGGCAAAAACTCGGTCGTCATCTTGTCGAGGTCGAGATAGACATACTTGACCTGGCCATCGGCGTAGAGCGACGGAAATTCGCCGAACATGCCCGGTACGTTGAAGTTCGTGGCGTAGGCGCGGGGCACGATCTTGTTGAGGGTCACCTTCAGCACATCGCCCGGCTGCGCTTCCTCGATATAGATCGGCCCGGTCAGCGTGTGCGGGCCACGGCCCGGGAAATCCGTCCGCGTTTTCTTGATTTGCTCGATCGTCGTGCCCGGCACCACCTGATTGTGGCTGTGCATCATGGTTTCGAGCACGACGGTGTCGCCGGAATTCACCCGAAGCACGGGCGGTTGAGCGCTATCGAACCAGCCCCATTGGGTGGTGTCGAGCGTTGCCGGCAAGAGATGCATCTTCTTGCCGTTCGGCAAATTCACGACGCGAAGCTTGAAATCAGCCGGCCCGACGCCGGGATAGCCGGGCGTGGTGATCGTCGCCGTTGGCGGGAATGCCGGCGTGGCGGCAGGAGGCGGAGATGTCTGGGCCAGCGCTGTTGCACCAAGAATCAAGACCCCGCAGGTGCCGAGCGCCGTGCGAGACAGCAATGTTGACGAAGTCATGTTCCCCCCTGATCAGTTACAAACGCTGTTTTTCTGTTGCCTAAAGTATAGGCACTTAATCTCGCCCCTGCAATCCGCCGCTTACACCGCTTTTTGAATCAGTGCGCTGCGAAAGCACGGGCCGACCGTTCATGACGAAGCTTGCTCGCGCCGCGGTTGGACCGATCGGTGAGATGACGTGCGGGGGCAATTCGTGTCGGGGGCCCAGATTGACAGTAAGCTCACCAATCTGTTTCATCGCGGCAACCGCGTTACGATAAATGTCGGGAAGGAAACATGGACGAGATCATCATCGTCGGCGGCGGCATTGGCGGGTTGACGCTCGGGCTGTCATTGCACGCCGCCGCGATCCCGTGCCGGATATTCGAGTCGGCGGCTGAAATCCGCCCCGTCGGCGTCGGCATCAATCTCTTGCCGCACGCCACCAGGGAATTGGCCGCGCTGGGCCTCGAGGCCGATCTGGCGCGGGCCGCGATCGCCACCCAGGATGCTACCTTCTTCAACCGCTTCGGCCAGTTGATCTACCAGGAGCCGCTGGGCCGCGCCGCGGGCTACGACCATCCGCAATTCTCGATCCACCGCGGCGACCTGCAGATGGCGTTGCTGGAGGCGTTCCGCGCGCGCGCCGGCGCCGAGGCGCTCCTCACCGGCCATCATTGCGTTGGCGTCGAGCAGGACGAGACCGGCGTCAGCGTGCATTTTTCTGCCGCGCCGGGCGGCGCCACCAGCCACACCATCCGCGGCGGCGCTGCGATTGCCTGTGACGGCATCAACTCCGCGGTCCGCAAGCAGTTTTTTCCGGGAGAAGGCGAGCCGCGCTATTCCGGCGTCAATATGTGGCGCGGGGTGACGCGATGGAAGCCGATCTTGTCGGGCGCGAGCCTGATCCGGGCGGGGTGGCTGTCGCACGGCAAGATGGTGATCTATCCGATCCGCGCCGCCGGGAGCGACGGATTGCAGCTCGTCAACTGGGTCGCCGAAATCGAAACGCCGGTCTATCGCAAGCGCGACTGGAACCGGCCGGGATCGATCGAGGATTTCATCGGCGCGTTCGCCGATTGGCATTTCGACTGGCTCGACGTTCCAGCCCTGATTCGCGCCGCCGACAGCGTGCTGGAATTTCCGATGGTCGATCAGGACCCGCTGCCGCGCTGGAGTTTCGGCCGGGTGACGTTGCTCGGCGACGCCGCCCACCCGATGGTGCCGCGCGGCTCCAACGGCGCCGGCCAGGCGATCCTCGATACCCGGGCGCTGACGTCGGCGCTATCAGGCAACGCCGATCCCGCCGCGGCGTTCGCCGCCTATGAGAAGCAGCGGCTTGAAGCGACCACGCGCGTCGTTCTGACCAACCGCACCAATCCGCCCGACGCGATCCTGCGCGAGGTGTTTCAGCGCACCCACGACCGGCCGTTCGCGCGAATCGACGACGTCATCAGCCGCGACGAACTGGTCGCCCTGTCCGACGGCTACAAGCAGATCGCCGGCTATTCGAAGGAAGCGTTGCGGGTGTGAGACCAGCGCGACGGCCCCATTGGGACCGTCATTGCGAGCCAACGGGTCGCGCGTATGCGCGCCCGATGATAAACTCAGCGAAGCAATCCATTTGACCGCTCGGAAAATGGATTGCTTCGTCGCATCGCTCCTCGCAATGACGGAGAGGTCAAGGGAAAACGATGACGACGCCGGTAACTCAAGAAAACGACGCAACGACGGTCGATGTCGCCGGGTACATCGATGCGCAACCCGTCGGCGGGTTTCAGCTAAAATTGCTGCTGACCTGCGCGGCGGTGCTGTTTCTCGACGGCTTCGATACCCAGGCGATCGGCTTCGTCGCGCCTGCGCTTGCCAGGGAATGGGGCCTGAGCAAGGGCGCGCTCGGCCCGGTGTTCAGCGCCGGCTTGTTCGGGCTGATGATCGGCGCGCTTGTGTTCGGACCGCTGGCGGACCGGGTCGGACGCAAGAAGATCATCATCCTGTCGACGCTGGCGTTCGGCATCGGCGCGCTGGTCACGGCTTTCGTCCAGGACCTCAGCACCCTGATCGCCATCCGCTTTCTGACCGGCCTCGGGCTGGGCGGCGCGATGCCCAACGCGATCGCGCTGACGTCCGAGTTCAACCCGCGCCGCCGCCGCGCCACCATGGTGATGATCATGTTCTGCGGGTTTTCGGTGGGCGCAGCGCTCGGTGGTCTGCTGGCGGCCGCACTGATTCCGCAGCTCGGCTGGCGGTCGGTGTTTGTCGTCGGCGGCATCGCTCCGCTGCTGCTGGCGCCGATCCTGGCGCTGAAATTGCCGGAGTCAGTACGGTTTCTGGCACTCACCGGCCGCGCCGATGCGCGCGTCGCGCAACTGCTCGGGCTGATCAATCCGAAGGCGCTGTTCGCAGCGGAAACCCGGTTCATGGTGGATGAGCCGGAACTGGCCGGGATCCCGGTCAAGCATCTTTTCAAGGGCGGCAGAACGCTGGCCACGCTGCTGTTGTGGGTGGTGTTCTTCATGAGCCTGCTCGACCTCTATTTCCTGTCGAACTGGCTGCCCACCGTGCTCAACGATCTCGGCGCTTCGGTCCCGCAGGCGGCTCTGATCGGATCGATGCTGCAGGTCGGCGGCGTGGTCGGAACCTTTGCGCTCGGCAGCATCATCGACCGCTTCTCGTTTCGCGCGCTGGCGCTGGTGTATTTCATCGCCGTGTTCGCGGTCGGCGCGATCGGCCAGCTCGGGCATTCGGCCAGCTTCGTCACCATGGCGATTTTCGCGGCCGGGTTTTGCATCGTCGGCGGCCAGATCGCCGCCAACGCGCTGGCCGCAGGGTTCTATCCGACCTCGGTCAGGGCTACCGGCGTCGGTTGGGCGCTCGGGATCGGCCGGGTCGGCTCGATCGTCGGACCGCTGGTCGGCGGCGCGCTGCTGACCATGAAATGGAGCGCGGGGCAGGTGTTCGTGGCGGCCGCTGCCGCGGCGTTATGCGCGGCGCTGGCGGCGTTTTCGCTGAGCCGGCTCGCGGGGCTCGGCGGAAGCGGCAGAGGCGTTGCCGAATCCTCGGCCTCGCTTGAGGCGAGCCTGCGTCCGTCGACGACGGCCGGTGCCTAGCGCGCGTAATGCGTGAGACGTTTGCCGGGCAGCAGATCGTAGGCTGAGCGCCAGCCGGGCAGGCTGGCGACGCGGCCGAGCCAGGCGCTGACCGCCGGGTGGCTCGCCGCAAGATCGTATCCGGTTTCGTCGCTCGGATAGTGCAGATAGGCGATCATTGATAGATCGGCCACGGTCGGCCGGTCGCCGACGGCGAACGCGGAGCGTTGCAGGTGCTGCTCCAGGATTTTCAGGAAATCGTCGAGGCGCTTGCGGTAGTGGGCAAGCACATGCGGATCGGGCGACGGCGTGAACGTCCGATAGTACCGATAAGTCGCCATGTAGCCGGTCAGCTTGTGGTTGTCCCAGAACAGCCAGCGCAATATCTCGAACTTCTCCGCGGCATTCTCGCCGCCGAACCGGCCATATTGTTCGGCGAGCTTGAGCAGGATCGGCGCGGTCTGGGTGAGGCGCACGCCATCTTCTTCCAGCACCGGAATTTCGCCCATTTCGTTGACCGTCCGCCGCCACTCCGCTGTACGCGTCACGCCGCCGCCAAAATCAGTCCAGACCGGTTCGAACGTCTGTCCACAAAGGGTCAGCATCAGCGCCAGCTTGTAGCTGTTCCCGGACTCCGGAAAATAATGCAGGCGGTAGACAGGCATTCCCGATCTCCTTGTTTGAACCGTCGCGCGACGATGCCGGTTGACTTCGCCTTATCGTCCAGCCTTCACGCCACCGCGCCGGACGCGCGCAATTGCCGGATCGACGCCTCGTCGTAACCGGCTTCGCGCAGGATGTCATCGCTGTGCTCGCCGATCCCGGGCGGGCGCCGCGGCTTGACCTTCCGGCTGCCGTCGATCCAGATCGGGCTGTTGATCGTCAGCATGGTGTCGTTCTCGAACGGCACCAGCACTTCGTTCTCGATCATCTGTCTGTCGTTGGGGATGTCGTCGAGGATGCCGACCACGCCGAACACCAGGCCGTTGCCGTCGAGGATGGCGCGCCATTCGGCCAGCTCTCTGGTGGCAAAGACTTCGTCGAATATCCTGATCAGTTCCAGCGACCGCGCGTGGCGGTCGGGCTTGGTGGCGAATCGCGCGTCGGCGATCAGGTCATCCCGTCCGAGACAGCGCGCCAGCACCGGCCATTGCCGCTCCTCGCTGAGCAGCGACAAAATGAGCCAGCGCCCGTCCTTGCAGCGGTAGTGATTGGTAACCGCGTTCAGCGCGCGCTCGCGCGGGCGCCGCTCCCCGAATTTCGCGGCGCATAATTTGGCCTGGGCCAGCACGCCGGCGGCCCAGACGCCGTTGGCCATCAGGTTCGAGCTGACATGCGAACCCTCACCGGTGCGCTCGCGCTTGTAGAGCGCGGTGACGATCGCGCCGTAGAAGGCCATCGCGCAGGGGTGGTCGCCCATGCCGGCGACCGAGCGCGCCGGCGTGGTGTTCTCGTCGGCGCGCACCAGATCCATCAGGCCCGAGCGTGCCCAATAGGCGTTGCTGTCGAATCCGGGCTTGTTGGCTTCCTCGCCCTTTTCGCCGTAGCCGGTGAACGACGCATAGACCAGCCGCGCATTCCTCGGCTTGAGTTCCTCATAGGTGATCCCCAGCCGCTGGCGCACGCCGGGCGGAAAATTGGTGATGAAGACGTCGGCTTCGCTCACCAGCCGATACAGCACCGCCTGTCCTTCCGGCCGCGAGAGGTCGAGCGCAAGGCTGCGCTTGTTGCGCGATTCCAGGAGCCACGCATAATTATGCGGGCTGACCGGGTATCCCGGCAGGTTCGGCAGGTTGCGGTAGGGATCGCCGGATCCCGGCGGCTCGATCTTGATCACCTCGGCGCCGAAATCCGACAGCACGGTGGCGGCCGCGGGTGCTGCGATGAAGCTCGCGCAATCCAGAACCTTGAGGCCTTCGAAGATGCCCTCTTCCATGGTGAGGTCGCTCCCGTCTTGTTGTTGGTGTTCTGTTGTTGCTCTTATACCGCACCGTGGAATTACTCTTCGCGAGCAGGCGGATTCGCGCACATTTGACCGATGTTGGCGTCGCGACGCAACGCCACTTTCTTACCCTCCCCTGGAGGGGAGGGTCGGCTTACCTTGAGCGCTAGCGAAAGGTGAGACGGGGTGGGGTGATCTCTCCACTCGATCACCATTCGAGAGGAGCGACTTTCACCCTACCCCGCCGCTCATTTCATTCGCGTCGACCCAGAGAGCGAGCTTCGCTCGTCTCGACCCCTCCAGGGGAGGGTAAGGACGCCTCATTCCTCGCCCGACAGCAGCGCCGCATTGCCGCCGGCCGCCGCCGTATTGACGGTCACCGTCTGCTCGGTGGCAAAGCGCGCCAGATAATGCGGGCCGCCGGCCTTGGGGCCGGTGCCCGACAATCCATGGCCGCCGAACGGCTGCACGCCGACCACGGCGCCGATCATGTTGCGGTTGACATAGATATTGCCGACGGAAAGCCGGTCGACCACCGCCTCGATCGTGTCGTCGATCCGCGAATGGATGCCGAGCGTCAGCCCGTAGCCCGAGCGTTCGATCGACCGCAGCACGGAGTCGAGCCGGTCGGCGCCGTAGCGCACCAGATGCAGCACCGGTCCGAATACTTCCTCGGTCAGTTGACCGGCATCGGACAGTTCGAAAACATGCGGCGCGACGTAGTTGCCGGCGGGGGCGCGCGCTTCGAAATGAGTGCGAGCTTCGTTCTTCATTCGCGCGATATGCGCCTCGAGCCGCTGTTTTGCATCGGCGTCGATGACGGGTCCGATCTGCACCGATGGATCGCGGGGATCGCCGACCTTGAGTTCGCGCGCGGCCCCGGCGATGATCTCGATCATGCGCTCGGCCACGTCGTCCTGCACGAACAAAAGCCGCAGCGCGGAGCAGCGCTGGCCGGCGGAGCGAAACGCCGAGGTCACGACATCGTCGGCGACCTGTTCCGGCAGGGCGGTCGCATCCACGATCATCGCATTGATGCCGCCGGTCTCGGCAATCAGCGGCACGATCGGGCCATCCTTGGCGGCGAGCGTGCGGTTGATCAGCCGCGCGACTTCGGTCGAGCCCGTAAAGACGACACCCGCCACATCGGGATGGGCCGTCAGCGCCGCGCCGATTTGGCCGTCGCCGGGCAGCAGCTGCAGCGCGGAAGCCGGTACGCCTGCCTCATGCAGCAACCGGACAGCCTCCATGGCAATCAATGGCGTCTGCTCGGCAGGCTTTGCCACCACCGCATTGCCGGCCATCAAGGCCGCCGTTACCTGGCCGGTAAAAATCGCCAGCGGAAAATTCCAGGGCGAGATCGCGACAAACACGCCGCGGCCGCGCAGCCGCAACAGGTTGCTCTCGCCGGTCGGGCCCGGCATGGATTGATCCGCGCCAAACAGGTCGCGGCCCTGCGCGGCGTAGTAACGGCAGAAATCCGTGGCTTCGCGGACTTCGGAGAGGGCGTCATCAAGGGTCTTGCCGCCTTCGCGTTGCAACAGTGCCATGAAGCGCGGCGCGCGCCGCTCCAGCAGGCCGGCGGCCTGCTGCAGGATGGTCGCGCGGGTCTCGGCTGAGGTTCGGCTCCAGCCGAAAAAGCCGTCGCGGGCGGCCGCCATCGCCGCGTTCGCGTCGGCGGTCGTCGGGTCGATCACGCTCCCGATCCCCGTGGTCTGGTCGATCGGGCTGTAAAGCGGTCGCGCAACGCCTGCGCTGGCCTGGCCGTCGATCACGGCTGCCGCCGCAACCGGAGCCGTTTCCGCCGCCACCGCGGCAAGCAGGCCGTCCAGCGCGGCGCGGTCGCCGAAGTCGATGCCGCCGGAATTTCGGCGTTGTGGCTGATAGAGGTCGCCGGGGGCGGGGATGTCAGGATTGCGGGCATTTGCGGCGGCGCCGATGATGTCGGCTGGGCGCCGCAGCAGCGTTGCCGCCGGCACCGCATCGTCGGCGGCCAGCGCCACGAACGATGAATTGGCGCCGTTTTCCAAGAGCCGCCGCACCAGATAGGCCAGGAGATCGCGATGGCTGCCGACCGGCGCATAGGTGCGGCAGGCCAGGCTCGGAGCATCCTCGCTCAATTGCGCGTAGAGCGCTTCCCCCATGCCGTGCAGGCGCTGGAATTCGAAACCGCCTCCGCCATCAACCAGTTCCAGAAGGGTTGCGACCGTCAGTGCATTGTGGGTGGCGAATTGCGGGAACAGGCGAGGCCTCAGGCCCAGCAGCTGTTGCGCGCAGGCGATGTAGTTCAAATCGGTCATCGCCTTGCGGCCGAACACCGGATAGCCGGCAAGCCCACGCTCCTGCGCGCGCTTGATCTCGGTATCCCAATAGGCGCCCTTGACCAGCCGCACCATCATGCGCCGGTTCAGCGCCGATGCGAGTTCGTCCGCATAGTCGATCACGGCGGCGGCGCGCTTCTGATAGGCCTGGATGGCGAGGCCAAAGCCGTCCCAGCCTGCAAGCGAAGCGTCACTGAATGCTGCGGCGATCACTTCCAGCGACAGTTCCAGCCGGTCCGCTTCCTCGGCATCGATGGTGAAATTCAGATCATACGCCTTGGCCCGCCGCGCCAGATCGACCAGCCGCGGCACCAGTTCGGCGATCACCCGCCCGCGGCTCAACGCTTCGAAACGCGGATGCAGCGCCGAGAGCTTGACCGAGATGCCGGGCCGGTCGGGCAGCGGCCGGTCATCGGTGGCGCGGCCGATGGCCTCGATCGCGCTGGCATAGGAATTGAAATAACGCTCCGCATCGTCAGCGGTGCGCGCGCCTTCGCCGAGCATGTCGAAGGAATAGCGCGGGGCGGCGGGCGACTGTGCCCGCGCCAGCGCCGCCTCGATGGTCTCGCCAAGCACGAAGTGGCTGCCCATCAGCCGCATCGCCTGCCGGGTGGCGGCGCGTACCGCCGGCGCGCCGAGGCGCTTCACCAGCCGCCCGATCGTCCCTTGCGGGGTTTCACCGGGCTGAATGACGCGCGCGGACATCCCCAGCGCCCACGCCGACGCATTGACCAGGTACGCGCTCGACTTGGTCTCGTGGTGCACGAAGTCGCCCTCGCCGAGCTTGTCCTCGATGAAGCGGTCGGCGGTGCGGGCGTCGGGCACACGCAGCAGCGCTTCCGCCAGCACCATCAGCGCCAGGCCCTCTTTGGTGGACAACGCGAATTCCCGCAGCATGTCCTCGACGCCGCCGAGCCGGTCGCCGCTTGAACGAATGGCATCGATCAGACGCGTCGCGGTGCGGTCGATCCGCGCGTTCTGTTCGGTGCTCAGGCGGGCGGTTTCGAGAAGCTTTCCAGCGATCGCTCCGTCGTCCGGCGCGTAGGGCGCCGCGAACTGGGGAAGGGAGGCGGGATCGAGTTTCATCGCATGCCCCGGCGCAAAATCCGCCGAAGCATACAATCAAGCCGAACCCAAAGGAATCAGCGGTGTGGCGTCACGACGAGGCGTGTTCAATCATCTGGCGTGCGATCGGACGCAAAGCTGCCGCGGGCAGCGTGCCGCCACCGGAGGTTGGGAATGCCGGAAGATGGGTCAAAAGGATCGTGCATTCGAACCAGCGCGTTCTGCGCTAACTCAAAAATGCGCAAGAGCGTTCCCGCTCCTGCCAGTTGTAATCTGTTTGCTTGGGGTTCTTGCTGAAGCCCCACTCCCGGATCGCCTCCGAGAGTGCGCTGCTATCGACCGCGCTCTCGGATCAAACCTTGAGATTCTCGGCCGATGTCTTGCCGCGATTGGCAACCTCTTCGTACTCCACCGTCTGTCCTTCGTTAAGCGTCGAAAGGCCAGCTTTCTCGACCGCCGAAATATGGACAAAAACGTCTTTGCCGCCGCTCGAGGGCTGAATAAATCCGAAGCCCTTTGTCGCGTTGAACCACTTCACAGTACCTTTAGCCATCACGTCGTCTCCGCAGGATCAAAAACAAAAGTGGACTCCCGGTCCCCGCAAACCGCCATGTCCGACTAATACGATACGCGGTATGGCGCGCGCTTGATAGCTTAAACGTCACGGGGATTTCGGCAGAAAACGATCATTATCGCGGCGCATTTGCAGCTTTTCGCCTGTTTTGCGATGATTTTGCGCTGCGAGCGCTGGAAAAATGCGGCCGGTTATGGGTTTTCGATCGGGTCGGCATCGGGCTTGTGACGTCCGTCACGCTGGGCGGACTTCCTTCCATTTGGAATTAAATTTTCACCTTCAAGAACGCTATCGGGTCGAGCCGACCGGGGGCCGGATTGCCGGCTGAATACTCCCGTTCGCCGGTTGCCCCGTTGGTTCCGGTGATAGCCGGCTATTCTGCGCCTGGAACAGCAGATGAAACCTTCGTCATCTTTGGATCTGTCCGGAACAAAGGGGGTGAACGCCCCGTTCCCTCTCCATGCTTCACTCATGGAGAAAATCACATGACCAAATTTAGGACTTTAGGCGCGATCTGTCTTGCGGCTGCGCTGGCCGCAGCGTCTCCGGCGCTCGCGCGAGGCGGTCACGGTGGTGGAGGTTACCATGGTGGCGGCGCCCACTTCGGCGGCGGTGGATTCCGTGGCGCCGGCATCGGAGCCGGTATTGCGGCTGGCCTGATCGGAGGCGCGGTGCTGGGCGGGGCCTACGGCTACAATGGCGGCCCCGGCTATTATGGCGATGCATATGGCTACGACGGCGGGTACGACGGCAGCTACTACGACTACGACGGCCGCTACTACGACAACGGGCACGCCACTTTCAACTGATCCCGACAACCGGTTCTGACCTGGGAATTGCCAGCGGGCGCCGTTCGCGAAAAGCGGCCCCCGCGGCTACCCTGGTTTGATCCGTGGTCGGATCAGAACGAGACGTTTGCTTTATGCAGACCGCGATCGGTGTTGCTTCCAGATTTCCTAATAGGTCGCGGCGAGATATTCGACGATCCTGGGTACGTCCGCCTCACTGATCGGCGCACCGTAGACCTTGATCATCTTGGTGACTTCGGCCTTCCAGAAATCCGCCTTGTATTTAGGCCCGCGCGGCTGGATAGCGATATAGTCGGCGGAGTGGCAGCCGGTGCAGTTGTTCTGCACCACCTCGAGATTCGGGCCGGGCTTGAATGCGGCGGTTTCGTCCGGAAGCTTGTAGGCTACCGGCGCGGCGATCACCGCACCCAGACCCAGGGCCGAGATGGCGGCGGTGGCGATGAGCGGCGCAACAGCAAGGCGGCGTGTCATGACATGTCTCCTCACGCCGCAGTGACGCGAACGGTTTCGACGACGTTGCGCAAATAACCCGCCGGATTCCATGTCGGCGCAAGCGGCTGCGTGTCGCCGGCATTGTTGGTCGCGCGAACCCGCAAGTCATAGAAGCCGGGGACGAGTTTCACCGGCAACGTCCATTCGCGGAACGAATATTTGCCGAGATCCTTGCCGAGCCTGGCCGGTGTCCAGGTCTCGCCATTGTCGGTCGAGACCGCGACTTCCTTGATGCCCTTGCCGCCGTCGAAGGCGATCCCCTTCAGCTTCGTCATCTTGCGGGCCTTCAGTTTTCCGTCATCGCTCACATTGGTGAAGAAAGAGCGGACCGTGAAGCGGTTGATCGGGATCGTCGCCTTTGGCGCGGTGCCCGGCTCGACGCAGTTGCAGGGCGTGTCCGGAATTCGGTAGGCGGATTTCATCCAGAAGCCGTCGAACACACTATCGATCACCGTGATTTCGTTGAGGTGCTTGACCCAATAGGTGCCGTAATAGCCGGGCACTACCAGGCGCAGCGGAAAGCCGTTGAGAAACGGCAGGTCCTCGCCGTTCATGCCGTAGGCCAGCATCACCTCGCCGTCGCGCGCATGGTCGATATCGAGCGCCTTGATGAAATCAGGCGTCGTGTCCATCACCGGTCCATCCATTCCGTTGAGGGTGACCTGCTTTGCGCCCTGCTGCACGCCGGCCATGTCGAGCACGGTCTTCAGCGGCACGCCGCGCCAGCGCGCATTGCCCATCGCGCCGTTGCCCAATTGACCGCCGGCGACGCGCGGATCGAAAAATCCACGGCTGTTGCCCGAGCATTGATTGACCGCGACCAGTTCGACCGCGGGCAGCTTGCGTATGTCTTTCAGGGAGAGGCTGAGCGGGCGATCGACCTTGCCCTTGATCGCCAGCGTGAATTTGTCCGGATCGATGGAGTAGGGAATGCCGGCCAGATGATAGCGCACGAAAAAAGCGTCATTCGCCGTGATCGGGCCGTCGTCGAACACGGAGAATGGCGTCTCGAGCTGCGGCGGCCGGCTGGTCAGGCCGATCATCGGGCGCTTTTGCGGATATTTCACCAGCGGCCGTTTGCCGTTGTCGAAGGGCAGCACCACGGTGGGGTCGAGGGCGAACGCCCTGGCCGGGCCCAAACCTGCCGCCAGCGCCGCGATGCCGGCGCGCTTGAGCAACTCCCGTCTGTCGAGCATCGCCTCCCCCCTGAAGCTTTTCTGCGAAGCCGGCGGTGGCCGGGCTCGGTGATTTGTGCCTGCCCATTTTCGCCGAACCGGTAGTCGATTTTGCTAGATGGAGCCCGCGCGATAGTCGCATTGCCATGGCGTAAGTCAATTCCCGGTTGATTTATGCTTTCCATAGCGCTCATGACGCTGCGATGCAGCAATTCGCACCAGATAAATCACCGGGCGGCAAAACATAAAACCCCGGCCGCTGGTAGCGACCGGGGTTCTTGCTGGAACGAAGCTGATTTCGATCAATAGCCGCAGATATTGACGGCGCGCAGGCGATAGCCGTACGGGGTCATCACGCGGCGCGTCACGTAGCATCCGCCGTCGTCATAGTCGCCGGCATAGCCGATGCCGAAGCCACCGAAGTGATGATGATGAAAGCCGCCGCCCCAGCCCCATCCGCCGCCCCAGGGCTTGGCGGAAGCGGCGGTCGGAGCCAGCGCCACGGCGCTGAGAGAAGCTGCGGCAACAAGGGCGAGAGTCAATTTGCGTAACATGGTCGTTCTCCTTTTGGCGATGCGCGCTCGGCGCGGGTTGGTGTCTTCGTCGTCTTGCAGTCTTACCCATCGTCCATCAGTCGCGCCCCCGAGCAGCGGGGTTCGAGAAAACCGAAGCTGGTTCAGGGGGAATTTTCTGAATAATTATTCAGATGTGCGTCAGATCACATAGCGACGTGACGTGGTTAAGATGGCGTCGCTAAGCAGCCGAAGGCTTTGCGTCATCGAGCAACGCGGACAGCACATGTGTGCTTGCGACGGTACGGACAACCATAGGCTCATTGCGGCCGCGAATTTCCACTTGCTGTTGCGACAGCGCGTCGGCGGCAAGGCCGGCCGTGGCGCGGACCTCGTCCGACAGGATGGCTTCACATCCGAGACTCTTCGTCATGTCCTGCAGCCGTGCTGCCACGTTCACCGCGTCGCCGAGCGCGGTGAATACCATGTGATCGCGGTAGCCGATGTCGCCGACGATCACCTCGCCGCTGTGGATGCCGATGCCGAAGCGAATCGGTTCGCGCAGATCGTGCGCGAGAAATTGATTCAATTGCTCGACATTGGCGGCAATCATCGCCGCCGCCTTCAGCGCCTGCCGGCAGGCGGTTTGCCGGTTGGTGGCAAGTCCGAACAGCGCCAACTGGCCGTCGCCGAGAAACTGGTTGGGCTGGCCACCGCATTCGATCACGGCCTGCGATACCGCGCCGAGGAAGCGGTTGACGACGAACACCGTATCGAACGGCAGCCGGTGTTCGGCGAGCCTGGTCGAGCCGCGCATGTCCACGAACATGCTGACGAGGTAGCGCTCCTCGCCGATATGCGCGGGGCCCGAGGCGCCGGCGGACGCGGTCTGCGGCATGAAAATCTGGAAGAAGGAGATATCGGTCTCGGGCCTGAGCTGGCAGGCCAGCCGAATCGCCGGATCCGATCCGGTTCCGACCCGGTTGAGCACGAAGGCTTCGCGATTGGATGGCTCCGGCAGCATGGTGCAGTCGCCGATCACGCGAATGCGGCAGGTCGAGCAGCGGGCGCGGCCGCCGCAGACGCTCGCATGCGGGACCTGATGGCGCAGGCTCGCTTCCAGCACGGAAAGGCCCTTCGGCACCCGGACCGTGCGGCCATTGCCATAGGACAGGCTGATCATGCCGCCGCGCCGCTCGTTGAGGGCGCGCACGCCCCGCGCTGCCACGACAAATCCGATCAGGCCGAGATAGAAGATCAGGAAATCATCGGTGATGCTTTCCAGGACGTTCTGCTCGGCCGGCGTGCCGACCTTGTCTCGCGACAGATTGGCCGCCCGCCATTCGGCGCCGGTGCTTTCCTCGGCGACGCTTCTCCCGCCCTGGTAGAGGCCGAGCAGGGCCAGCGTCGGCACCAGCACCGCCGCGGCCAGCAGCAAGGGGGCGGCGGGTTTGAAGAACGCCTTCATCCGCAGCCAGAAATAAAGACCGATGCTGCCATGGATCCAGGCGACGACCAGCACCGATAGGATCAGCCAGACCCGGAACGGCCATACCACCCAGTAGCCGTAGAGCACTTGCGGATACAGCTTTGCCTGTCCGAACAGGGTGTGGCCGAGCCGCACGCCGGCGATGTGGGCAATGACGAGCGCCGGAATGCTCAGGCCGAGCAAGAGCTGCAGCGGCTCGATCGCCTTCCAGCGAAATTGTCGGCGCTCGTAAAGCGCCCAGATCCCGAGCCCGGCGTGAAGCAGCGCGGCGGTGTAGAAAATGATCGCGACCGGCAGAAACTGCCAGAACAGCACATGGTAATGGACGCCCCATGCCAGCGCATCCAGCGAGATATTGCCGAGCGCGTGGTTGAGGAAATGGCTGACCAGATAGGCAAACAGCACCAGCCCGCAGACCAGACGGATCTGCCGCAGGCTGATGCCGCGAACGAGTTTTCCGAGCTGGGCTGGCTCAAATGCGGTCATGCGGATCCGTTGCATCTACGATAGACCCGCGAAACTAGCGTTTAATTCCGCAAGCGAGAAGTGCTCCCGGCGTCGGTCGGGACGACGATGAGGGTGTGAACACGTTGACACCTCCGGGAGAGTCGGGGAGAAAGCACCGTGACGATTGCGCCTCCCGACATCGGCCCCGCCAGGCCGGACCATTCAGCCTTTCGGCGATGGCTTGCCGTGGCCGCGCTGATCACCGCACTGACGGCGCTGCGGGTGATCTACGCCAGCTTGCTCGATCTGCGCACCGACGAGGCCTATTACTGGACCTGGTCGAAGGAGAACGTGCTTTCCTTCCTCGATCACCCGCCGATGATTGCGTGGTTCATCCGGTTCGGCACCGCGATCTTCGGCGATACCAATTTCGGGGTGCGGTTTGCCGGCGTGCTGGCGATGGGGGTGATGCAGCTGCTGCTCGCCGACATCGTCCGGCGAGTGACGCATGATTTCCGAGCGGTGGTGGTCGCGGTGCTGATGCCGGAAGCCGCGCTCTATTACGGCCTGCTGATGGCCAAGGTCTCGCCCGACGTCGCGCTGATTCCCTTTGCCACCGCGATGGTGTGGGCATTGGTGCGGCTCGCCGAGAGCGACGACGGGCGCTGGTGGCTCGCCGCGGGCGCCTTTGCGGGGCTGGCATTGCTGTCGAAATTTACCGCCGGGCTGATGCTGCCGGCGGTAGCGGCGTTCATGCTGGTGCCGCGCTGGCGCGGGCGCTGGCTGCGCAGCCTTTATCCGTGGCTGGCTGCGCTGATCGCGTTCGTGCTGTTTCTGCCGGTTTTGATCTGGAACATGCAGCACGACTGGGCGTCGTTCCGCTTCCAACTGGTGCGGGCGACCGCGACGCATGAATGGTCGCTTCGCACGCTCGGCGAATTCATCGGCCTGCAATTCGGGCTGGTCGGATTCATCCTGCTGCCGGTGGTACTCACCGGCGTCGCGTTGACGGCGTGGCGCGGTTACCGCCGGGGCGAGCCCGTGGCGATTTTGCTGTCGACCGCGGTGATCGTCCCGTTCTGCTATTTCCTGTGGAAGTCGCTGAGCCTGCGGGTCGGCGATACCTGGCCGATGTTCATCTGGCCGTTCGGATTTGCCGCCGCCGCCATCAATCTCGTGGCGCTGCGGGCTGAGGGCTGGCCGGAATCGCTGGTCAGATCGTCGTTCGCCTGGGCGAGGCTGGCGATCGTCTGCGGCATCGCCTTCGTCGTCGGCGTGTTTCTCTATTATGTCGCGACACCCTTCAATTTCATCGGCCGGACTGATCCGGTCGGCGGCGAGGCCGGTTATGAGGCGATCGTGCGCCGGGCCGAAGTGGAGCTGAAACATACCAGCGCGACCTGGATCGCCACCACCGACTACCGGACCTATGCGATGCTGCGCTGGTTTTTCAGGGGTCGCGTACCGGTGGTCCAGATCAACGAGCGCGGACGGTATCTCGGCTTTCGCGAGCCCGAGATGGGTTTGATCCGGGGCCACACCGGCCTCTATGTCGGACGCGAGCCCGACAATCACCCCGCCAATCCGCTGTGGGCTGCCACGACCGCGATCCGGGAGCCGCTGGAGCGGGTCGACCGGGTCTGGCGCGGCATCGTGATGGACACCTACGCGCTGGAAAAATTCACCGGCTGGACCCCGGAGCTGTCACCGCCCGAGGGCTCGCCGCTCTATCGCTGGCGCGAACTGGCAGGGGAGATTTGCCCGGCATTGCACGTTGCAGGTTTGGGCGAGTTCTGGCGTTTGAATTGAGAGGGGACGCATTTCTTGATTGTGTCGGTTCTCCCTTCAACAACGGACATTCACTAACGCGCCGGTTACAGCCGCTTTGTTCCAGAAGCGAAATTTAGTCGTCCTCTAAAACCACCGCAGAAGCTGTAGAAACAGCGAGGGCGAACTCGCAACGAACGCTCCTACGGCAAACCCAATCGTTCCGACCACAACGGCTCCAGGCCACCCGTGATTGGTCCATCCAAGGGACGCGCCAATCAGTGTACCGAGGACGATTAGCGACAGCGCCCATACCGCCTGCGCCACGGTCTTCAGCGTCTTCATCTAGAGGCCTTTGTCAGGTACTTGTCGATCTCGTGCTGCTTTAGCATTTTGGCGAGACTCTTTCTCGTCAGGAGGTTTTTCATCTCCGCTCCCACGCCAAACCGAGCAAGAGCAGTACGCCACAAAGTGCCGCTAATACTTTGAGGGAGAAGAAAGCCAGAAATAGTGCGTGATCGCTCGAATACGAATAGTCCGATGCGCTGCCGTTTCTTCCGATTTGGTGAATCTGGCCCGACATCCAGATTTCGTACAATACGTTGCTGAGTCCCCAAGCGGTCGCCAATGCCAGAGCGGTGAAGGTTGCTTTTTTCCACATACCTCATCATCCGCAAGTCGCACTAACGCGCGATTAAGTCGATCCCACTGCACCCGTTGATTGAATGTTAAAATGCGCGTTCCGGTATTTAGGACACTGCTAACCTTAAACTAGGACAACGGGGGCTCAAATACGGACGGTACCTTGGGGGAAGCCGCCTTGTCCTAATTCGAACACTCGCGTTCGTGAACTAGGACACTGTAATCTCCGTGTTATCCTCGCGAAATGAAGCTAGCGAACATCGCCATTTGGATTTGCACCATCGTCGTCGGCATAATCGCCTATCTTTGCGTCACCTTGGCAGTATTCGTGATCTGGCCGACGGCGGGAGAGGCCATGTTTTTTTGATGGTCTTGCTCCCCTTCGCACCTGAAACGTGGGCGCTTCTATGGATGCTCTACGAGCGTCGTAGGAAGAGAAAACAGGCGCAGCAGACTTGACCCTCTGGAATCCTTCATTAGTAAGCGTGTCTTACATCTCCAAGCGGACATTGCCGGTCTTCAAGTCTTGCTTTGATCCACGACCTCAGGAGGCGCTCACTCCTCCGCCTCGCGCTTGCGCAACAGATCCTTGGCAAGGTCGGCGAGCGCGGGCCGCGGCAGCGCAGTGAATGGCAGCGGGCGGGTGACGTCGATGGCGGCCAAGCCCAGCCGCGCCGTCAACAGGCCGTTGAGCACGCCTTCGCCGAGCCGTTGCGACAGTTTTGCCGCCAGCCCATGACCGAGCACCTGCTGGATCAGGCTGTCGCTGGCCGCCATGCCGCCGGTGATGGCGACATGCGAGATGACGTGGCGCATCAGCCGGATCATGCCGAGCGCGCCCGGCCGTCCGCCGTAGAGCCGCGCCAGTTGCCGGATCAGGCGAAGCGATGCGGCGAACACGAAGAGCACGTCGACCAGCGCGCGCGGGCTGACGGCGGTGACGATCGAGACGCGCTGGGCGGCCTGTGAGATCAGGCGCCGCGCCTCGGCATCGAGCGGCGTCATCAATTCGCGCTCGGCGAGGCGGATCATGTCGGCGCCGTCGATGATGTCGTCGGCGTGGCCGAGCAGCGCGGCGCGGGAGCGCGCCAGATGCGGATTCTGGTGCGCGATCTTCAGAAGCTCCTGCACCACGGCGCGGCTTTCGGCGTGATCGTCGCTGGCGAGCACTTCGATCGCGCGAAAATGCAGTTTTTCGATCGTCGCCAGCCGCATCAGTCCGAACGCCTCGCGGGTCACCACGACGACAAAGGCCAGCGCGGCGGCAATGGCAAAGGCGAGGCCGAGAAAGCCGAGGCCTTCGCTGCGCGTAAACAGATCCTCGATCAGCCGGGTCACGCCCAGGCCAACCCCGAGCAGGGTCAGTCCGCTGATCGCGCCCCAGAACAGCGCGCCCCAGCGGAATCCGCGCGGTGCGGGAAGGACGTCGGCCTCGATTGGGACCGGCAGCAGCGCCGGATCGGACTCCGGCGTGACGTGGACCGTGCCGCGGGCGGGGCGGCCGGCATCGTCGCCATCCATCACGATCACGCCGGGATCGCCGAGCTTGAAGGTCGCGGGCTTGCGATGCGGGGTGCGCTCGCTCATTGCAATTGATCTCCGATCAGGAACTGCAGCGCCCGGTCAAGGCGGATGTGAGGCAGTGCCGGGCCATCCGGACCGTCATTCTCCAGCAATGGCGGCCGGAAGCGCAGGAAACGAAAGTCGGTTTTCCCGGCGCCGGCGCTGGCGAGGCCGCGAAACGCGGTTTCGCCCTTGAACATGTCTTCGGGATCGTCGGGCAGATCGCCGGGAAAGGTCGCGACTTCGGTGTCGCCGTCGAAGGTCTCGCCGCCCGCCCGCTCGCCCGGCGCCGGCGTTCCCAGTAGCGACGGCAGCTTTTCGCGGCCGCGCGCGACCGTCGCCTCGCGGGTGGCGCGGACCGCGGCCAGCGCCACGACGTCGATCTCGGCGCCGGTGTCCTCGGCCCTGACGACCGCCATGGCGACGGCCCGCCGCAGCACCGCTTCGAGACGGTCATGGCTCGAATGATGCAGGTGGTCGGCCTTGGTCGCGGCAAACAAAATCCGGTCGATCCTCGGCCGGAACAGCGCGCTGAACAGCGTGCCGCGGCCGATCCTGAAGCAATCGAGAATTCCGGCCAGCGCCGCCTCCAGATCAACCAGGGCTTCCGGTCCGGAGTTGAATGCCGAAAGCGCGTCGACCAGAACCACCTGGCGGTCGAGCCGCGCGAAATGATCGCGGAAGAACGGGCGGATCACGACGTCCTTGTAGGCTTCATAGCGCCGCCGCATCATCGCCCACAGCGATCCGTCGGGTGCGGTGCCGTGGTCGGGCAGATCGAGCGGCGCGAAGGTCAGTGCCGGCGAGCCCGCGAGATTGCCCGGCATCAGGAAGCGGCCCGGCGGCAGCAGGCTCATGGCAAAGCGCTCGTCGCGGCAGGCGCGCAAATAGTCGGTGAACAGCCTGGCTGCCGACAGCGCGGCCTGCTCGTCGGCCTCTCCTTGTGCGCTGAGGGTTGCGAGATAGGCGTGCCAGGCCGAGGCCAGCGGCGCGCGGGCACGCCCCCGCGACAAGGCCAGGCTTTCATTCGACCATTGCTCGTAACTCTTGTTGAGCAGCGGCAGGTCGAGCAGCCACTCGCCGGGATAATCGACGATGTCGAGGGTGAGGCTGCGGTCGGCGCCGTTCTGGCGCTGATAGTCGATCACCAGCCGCAGCTCGCTAATATCGACCGTCGAGCTCGGCCAGCGGCGCGCCTCGATCAGGGTGCGGACATGGTTCTCATAATCGAAGCGCGGCACCGCGTCGTCCGGCTGCGGCTCGAGCCGGGCGCGGGCGATCCGCCCGGTCGCGAACGGCTCGAACACCGGAAAGCGGCCGCCGCGGGTGAGGCCGTGGATCAGCGCGGTGATGAAGACGGTCTTGCCGGCCCGGGACAGTCCGGTGACGCCAAGCCGCACCGTTGGATTGAAGAGGTGCTCGCCAAAATCCCGCAACGCCCGCGCCGACAGCCGCGCTTCCTCGACAATATCGGAAAAACGGGGGGCCATGCGGATGCGAAAAGCTCGATTTGCGGGGAAATGGGCGGCGGGACTTACCGGAAAGTGGCGATTGGCGGGTCAAAATCAAGCTTCACACTTAGGACGCTATTGGGGTTTTATGGTTCGTTGACCTCCCGCAGATACCATCGGCCGTGTTTTGAAGCTTGCCGGACCGCCATGACCGTATTTACGCTGAAACAACTCGCCTCGACCTCCGCCCACGCGGCGGCCGGCGCCATCCGCTGGAACTACGATCGGGCCGAACTGATCGCCGACGGCATCGTGCACGGGATCGGCGTGTTCAGCGGATTGATCGCCACCACGGTGCTGATCGTGCTGGCCGCCGTCTTCGCGCCCGCCTACCAGATTGCGCTGGCGTCGATCTACGCGGCCGGCCTGCTCGCCATGCTCGGGTTTTCGGCCGCCTACAATCTCTGGCCGGTGTCGCATCGCAAATGGCTGCTGCGCCGCCTCGATCACTCGGCGATCTACATTCTGATCGCGGCAACCTACACGCCGGTATTTGCCCAAATGCAGGATCGCGTGTTCGCGATGTCGCTGCTGGCCGGGGTCTGGAGCGTGGCCGCGGTCGGCATCGTGCTGAAACTGTTTTTCCCGGGCCGCTTCGACCGGGTATCGGTCGGGCTCTATCTGGCGATGGGCTGGAGCGGGCTGATCGCCTACGATTCCGGCCTGTCGTCGCTGCCGCAACTGGCGTTCTGGTTCATTGTTGCCGGTGGCTTTCTCTATAGTTTCGGGATTATCTTCCATGCTTGGCACCGGCTTCGCTTCCAGAACGTGATCTGGCATTCCTTCGTGCTGCTTGGCGCGGCCTGCCATTACACCGCCGTGCTCGATCTGGTTCTGGCTGCCTGAGACCGGTTTCAAGCAAACAGGTTCGCCAATGCAGCTGAGCGGCAAGGTCGTGGTCGTCACCGGCGGCGCCAACGGCATCGGCCGGGCGCTCTGCGAAGCCTTTCATCGTGCCGGAGCCGCCAAGGTCGTCGTCGCCGATCTCGATGTCGCGGGTGCCAGAACCGTGGCCGCCTCGGTCGATGGCGCCGCCTTCAAATGCGACGTCGCGCAGGAAAAAGACGTCATCCACGTCATCGAGGAAACCGAGCGGTTGTTCGGTCCGATCTCGTTGTTCTGCTCCAATGCCGGCATCGGCGGTGGGTTCGACCCCACGTCGGAAAATGCCGGGGGCACCTCCGACGAGCCGTTCGCGCGAAGCTGGGCCATTCATGTCATGGCGCATGTCTACGCCGCGCGGCATCTGATCCCCCGCTTCAAGGCGCGCGGAGAGGGGTATTTCCTCAACACGATTTCCGCCGCCGGACTGCTGTCGCAGGTCGGCAGCCCGGCCTATTCGACCACCAAGCATGCGGCGGTGGGATTTGCCGAGAATCTGGCGATCTCGCACAAGGCCGACGGCATCAAGGTTTCGATCCTGTGCCCGCAGGGCGTCGACACCGACATGCTGCGCTCGATCCCCAGGGGCCCGCAATCCGGCGACGGCGATCTTTCGCCGGAGCAGGTGGCGCAGGATGCGCTTCTTGGCATCGAGCAGGAAACCTTTTTGATCCTGCCGCACCCGCAGGTGCTGGGTTACATGCGCAAGAAGACCGAGAATTACGACCGCTGGATCGCAGGCATGGCGAAAATCCAGGCCAGGATGCGGGAAGATTACGGGAAGTGAATCCAGCCTGCCGACGCTGGCGTGGCTATATTCGGCTTTCGCCGAGAGGCCCATCGAAGCCAATGACTGGCATCTCCGCAACGGGCCGGGAGCAGGAGTTGCCGCGTCCGCCGGCTGGCTGTAGATGACACTATCGGATTGCGGCGCAGGATGCGCCGGTCGCGTCCATTCGATCTTCGGCTGACCACACAGGCAAATGCGGTACTCTATTCACGGCGACACGCTCGATGCGAAGAAAGCCCGCATATTGATCAATGCGCTGGTCGATTGTGCAAAGGCGGGCGTCAGGCCCAGCTTCTCCATCAACAAAATGCTCTGGGGGATCTCGCTTTACCTGGAATGCGGAAGCTTCAATCGGGAGAACTGGCAGACGTACCACCGTCTCAGCGACGCCGCCAAACAGATCCGCGACTCCGGCGACAAGTCCTGGAAGAAGGATGTCACGTTTGAGCATGTCCGCCCGATCAACAAGATGTATCAAATGCTGCTGGATGAGAGAGAAACGTTGACCCTGGACAGGGCTGCACTGATTATCGGTGAATATCCGCCGGTGCTGATAACGGTGAAGGAAGAACTCCGAATGTCGGAGCTTGGGTTCAAGCATGGCGGCAATCCTGAAGAGCGATACGCCCACATTCCGATTGTAGGCTTCACCCTGCGTTCAGAAGCGGCACCGCGCTAGGACCGGGGTGGGGCTGTTCCCGACGAACGACGGACTGGTCCTGCATGTGACGAGTTGTCCCGCCGGAACGATGAACCGTCGGGCGGTTACCCATGATAGATCTTGCGTGGGGCGAACCAAAGGGCCCATCGTGACCAAAGTTACCGCGACAACCGTGCCTGATGAAAGCATGCTGCAGCCGACGCTGGCCAATGCGGATTTTTACGACGCCTACGAGGCGCCTCTCAGCGCGGCGATGCCGCTCGACGCCGCGATGGGTCGACGACCTCATGGCCATCAGAAATCGCGTCGTGCGCCTGTTCGGCCTCAAGGATGTCGGCGCGATGAAGGTTGTGGCAAGGGCGCCCGATGCTTATCGGGTCGGCGACCGGCTCGGTATTTTCAGCATCTTCGGCAAGACCGAGAAAGAACTCCTGCTCGGAATCGACGACCGTCATCTGGATGTGCGCGTATCGGTGCTGAAGTCGCAGCGCAACGGATCGCCTCATTATGTCGTCTCGACCGTCGTGCACGTGCACAACCTGCTCGGCCGCGTCTATATGGCGCCGGTCGGCCGCATCCATCCTTTCGTGGTCCGATCGATGATGGGGCGGGCTGAGGTCTAGAAAAGCCGGATTCCTCATGGTGAGGTGGGCGGCACGCTCTCCTCCGTCATTGCGAGCCAACGGGTCGCGCGAATGCGCGCCCGATGATAAACTCCGCGAAGCAATCCATAGGACGGCAAAAGAGGAATGGATTGCTTCGCCGCTAATGCTCCCTTGCGCAAACGCGTCGGGTTTGTCGCAGGCAATGACGGCGAGGGCTGGCCCCGCTACTTCTTCTGCGCATAGAGCAGCGGCACCGCCGAATCCACCATCACCTCGATCAGGCTGGTGCCGTCATGGGCAAGGCCGCGCTTGAGCGCGGGCGCAAGCTCCGACGATGTCGTCACGCGCACCGCGTCGCAGCCCATGCCCTCCGCGATTCGGACGAAGTCGATGCCGGGCAGGTCGAGGCCGGGCACGTTGCGCACCTGCATCACCTGGCTGAACGAGCGCATCGCGCCATAGCCGGAATTGTTGAGCACGACCACCGTCAGCGGCAGCTTGCGTTGCGCCGCGGTCCACAGCGCCTGGATCGAATACATCGCCGAGCCGTCGCCGATCAGGCAGACGGTCCGAACGCCCTGGCGTCCCATCGCGATGCCGGCCGCGGCCGGCAAGCTGAAGCCGAGGCCGCCGCTCGCCATGGTGTAGAAACTGTCCTGGCCGCGCATCGGCATGAATTGCTGCATCGCCGGACGGTGCGAAGGGGCTTCCTCCACCAGCACGGCGTCAGCGGGCATGGCCGTCGACAGCGTGTGCAACACCCACTCGGCGGCCATCGGATCGCCGGCGCGCGGAGGAGGCGGCAAGCTGCGGCGCTCCGGCATCGCTCGCCTGGTCTCGGGCAGCATGTCGAGCAGCATCGCCAGCGCCGGTTTCATGCTCGCGACGATGCTGCTGCCGCTAGGGGTGATCGCCGCGGCGTCGGGATCGTCGGTGATCTGGAAGATCGCGGTCGCGCCATCGAAGATCGCGGCGTGGCCTTCGACGTGGAAGGTAAAGACCGGCGCGCCGATCACGACCACCAGATCGTGGCCGCGCAGGGCGTCCGAGAGTTGCCCCGGCGAGGCATGCAGGAAGCCGGCGAATTGCGGATGCCGTTCCGGGAAACTGCAGCGTGCCGAAAACGGGCTGACCCAGATCGCCCCCCGCGTCTTCTCCGCCAGACGCACCATCAGCTCAACGGCCTCGGCGCGATCGACCCCGGGGCCGACCACCAGCGCCGGGCGCTTGCTGGCCGCAAGCGCCGCGCCCAGCGCCTTCATGGCCGTGGGATCGGGGCCTACTTCGCGGCTAACGTGGCGGGCTTGCACCGGCTGCGTTGGGTGGGTCCAGTCGTCGATCGGCACCGAAACGAAGGTCGGTCCGCAAGGCGGCTGCATCGCCACGTAATAGGCGCGCGCGATCGCCGCCGGCACATCCTCGGCCCGCGCCGGCTCGATCGAGAACTTGACGTAGGGGCGCGGAAATTCCGTGGCGCGCTCGGCGTAAAGAAACGGCTGCCAGGGCAGGATCGAGCGGGCCTGCTGGCCGGCCGTGATCACCAGCGGCGTCTGGTTACGGTGCGCGGTGAAGATATTACCGAGCGCGTTGCCGACGCCGGCGCCGGAGTGAAGATTGACAAAACCGGCATTGCGGGTGGCCTGGGCGTAGCCGTCGGCCATGCCGATCACGGAAGCTTCCTGCAGGCCCAGCACATAGTCGATATCGTCGGGCCAGTCGCTCAAGAACGGCAATTCGGTCGAGCCGGGATTGCCGAACACTTTCTTGATGCCGAACGCGCGCAACAAATCGAGCGTCGCCTGTTTGACGGTGGTCGTCGCGCTTGCGCTCTTGGTCGGTTTGCGGGGCAATTCGATCTGACCTTAGCCAATTGCCGGAGGATCAACACGCGTCATTGCGAGCGAAGCGAAGCAATCCATCCATTCCGCGCAAGCAGCGTGGATTGCTTCGCTTCGCTCGCAATGACGTTCTCACCACGTAGCCGTCCCCTTCATGGTCGGCTGGCCGGCCGAATTCGCCGTCCACAATTCCATGCCCGCATCGGTGTCGTTGGCGTTGACGGAAAATTCCGAGCCTTCGAACAACGGCTGCACGCCGCGGTAGCTGAATTTCTTCGGCGCAGCACCACCGCGCAATTTCGCCGCGAATTCCACCAGCAACGCCGCCTGCATCGGGCCGTGGAAGATCAGGCCGGGATAACCCTCGACCCTGGTGACGTAATCACGGTCATAATGAATGCGGTGACCGTTGAAGGTCAGCGCCGAATAACGAAACAGCAGCACGGTATCGGCCATGTGGCTTTCGCGGTGCTGCGCCGTGGGCGGCGGCGCTGCCGGCTTGGCGGGCACGAACGGCGATACATCCCGATAGACGATATCCTGCCGTTCGCGGACCGCGGTGCCGCGTGACGTCGTGACCAGATGATCGACGGAGACAAAACACAGGGCGCCGGTCGATCCGGTCTTTAAAGTCACCTCGGCAATGCGCGAGGTCCGCGTCACCGCATCGCCGACGCGGAGCGCATCGAAGAATTCTAGCTCGCCGCCGGCCCACATCCGACGCGGCAGCGGCACCGGCGGCAGGAAGCCGCCGCGGGCGGGATGGCCGTCGGGGCCGAGTTCCGCCATCGGAAAGACCGGCTGCGCCAGGCACCAGTGCACCGTGAATGGCGCGGGGTCGCCCGGCTTTGGCTCGCCGATGGGAAGGAACAGCGTGGCGCGCAGACCCTTGGTCAGTTGCGCGGTGACGACGTCGGAGGCTTGCGTGCTGCGGCCGATCCATTGCCGCAAATGGTCGAGGTCTGGCTTGTCGGTCATGACGATTTGATCCGCGCCGGAAGGTTTCTCGATCGTGCCCGTGCGCTCGCCGATCCCGGGCACGGCGCCATAATGCCGCGGTTCTCCCACGACAATGGCCGCGGGCGCCGGATAGCTCACCGGTCCCTTTGGCGTAGCCACCTGGATGCGGCGCAGGTGCGGATGGCTTGCGAGATCGGCCATGGTGTTGACCTCGGCGAACGCAATGTCGGCGTCCGACAGTCGCTTCAGCAGCTCGTCGCGCGTCATGGTCGCGAAGCTGGCGCCGACGGTGGTGTCGGTCAGTTGGCGGTTGCGGACGCGCTCGACCATGCTGGCGAATCTGGGATCACTCGGCAGGTCGGGCTGACCCAGCACGTCGGCGCACAATTTCTTCCATTCGCGTTCGCTCTGGATCGAAATCAGGATGTCCCTGCCGTCCCCGGAGCGAAACACGCCGTAGGGCGCGATCGAGGGATGGGCGAGGCCCATGCGCTGCGGCGGATTACCGGCTTCCGAATTGAGCAGCGGCACCGCCAGCCAGTCGGCCATCACGTCGAACATCGAAATCCGGATGTCGGCGCCCTTGCCCGAGCGCGAGCGCGCGATCAGCGCCTCCAGAATCGCGGCATGCGCGGTGGCGCCGGTGGCGATATCGACGATCGACAATCCCACCCGCGAAGGTCCATCCGGCCCGCCGGTGATCGAGGCGAGCCCGCTTTCGGCCTGGATCAGGAGATCATAGGCCTTGCGATGCGCATAGGGGCCATCGTCGCCGTAGCCGGAAATGGTGCAGCAGATCAGCTTCGGGTAATCCTTCTTCAGGCGATCGAGCGAAAAGCCGAGCTTGTCCATCGAGCCCGGCTTGAGGTTCTGAATCAGGACATCGGCGCCGGCGATCAGCGCTTCGAGGCTGCCACGGCCCTCCTTGCTGGCGAGGTCGATCACCACCGAATCCTTGCCGCGGTTGAGCCAGACGAAATAGCTGCTCTGTCCCTTTGCCGCAGCATCGTAGCCGCGCGCGAAATCACCCTCCGGCCGCTCGACCTTGATGACATGGGCGCCCGCGTCCGCCAGCCGGGAGCTGCAGAAGGGTGCAGCGACGGCCTGTTCGACGGCGATGACGGTTATTCCTTCGAGCGGCAGCATGTCAGGTTCTCAGTAGGAGCGGGGCATGCCCAGCACATGCTCGGCGAGGTACGACAAGATCAGATTGGTCGAGATCGGCGCAACCTGATAGAGCCGCGTCTCGCGGAACTTGCGCTCGATATCGTATTCCTCCGCGAAGCCGAAGCCGCCATGGGTCTGCACGCAGGCGTTGGCGGCTTCCCAGGAGGCGTCCGCGGCCAGCATCTTGGCCATGTTGGCCTCGGCGCCGCAATCCTGCCCCGCTTCGTATTTGCGGGTGGCTTCCTTGACCATCAATTCGGCGGCGCGCATCGCCGCATAGGCCTTGGCGATCGGAAACTGGATGCCCTGGTTCTGGCCGATCGGGCGGCCGAACACGCTGCGCTCCTTGGCATAGCCGGATGCCTTGGCGATGAACCATTTGGCGTCGCCGACGCACTCGGCCGCGATCAGGATGCGCTCGGCGTTCATGCCGGACAGGATGTAGCGAAAGCCCTTGCCTTCCTCGCCGATCAGGTTTTCGGCCGGTACCCGAAGGTCGGTGAAGAACACCTCGGTGGTGGAGTGGTTCATCATGGTGCGGATCGGGCTGATCGAGAGTCCGTTATTCTTCGCCGCCTTCATGTCGACGATGAACACCGACAGGCCGTCGGTACGTTTTTTGGCCTGCTCCTTCGGCGTCGTGCGCGCCAACAGGATCATCAGGTCGGAATATTCGGCGCGGCTGGTCCAGATTTTCTGGCCGTTGACGATATAGCTGTCATTGCCTTCGCGCCTGGCGAAGGTCTTGAGCGACGATGTGTCGGTGCCGCTGGTAGGCTCGGTTACGCCGAACGCCTGCAGCCGCAATTCGCCGCTGGCGACCTTCGGCAGCCATTGGGCTTTTTGCGCGTCGCTGCCGTGCCGCAAGAGCGTGCCCATGGTGTACATCTGGGCATGGCAGCCGCCGCCATTGCAGCCCGCCCGCTGGATCTCTTCGAGGATCGCGGCGGCGGCGGACAGTTTCAAGCCAGCGCCGCCATATTCCTCGGGGATCAGGACCGAGAGGTAACCCGCTTCCGTCAGCGCATCGACAAAAGCCTTCGGGTAGGCCATTTCGCGGTCGAGCTTGCGCCAATATTCGCCGGGGAATTGCGCGCACAGCTTCGCGACGGCTTCGCGGATGTCGGCGTACTCATCGTGGTCGGTATGGTCGGTGGCGGTCATCGAAACTCGGCTGGCGGATCGGGCAGGCACGGAAGTGTGCGCCACGCGGCTGTGGTGGGGATATTCGGATCAAAGGCGAGGTACAAGAGGCTGGTCTGTTCACGCAGGTATGCGCACCGGCAGGGACTCGATGCCCCGCACAAAACTTGAATACACCCGCTTCGGCTCGCCGACCACCTCGATCTCGTCGAATCGCTTCAGCATTTCCTGCCACACGATCTTGAGCTGCAGTTCGGCCAGCCGCATGCCGACGCAGCGATGGATGCCGAAGCCGAACGACAGATGGGTGCGGGGCCGCGCGCGGTCGATGATGAACTCGTCGGGATTCTCGATGACCTCTTCGTCGCGATTGCCGGAGACGTACCACATCACCACGCGATCGCCCTTTCGGATCGTCTTGCCGCCGAGTTCGGTATCGACAAGCGCGGTGCGCCGCATATGCGCCAGCGGCGTCTGCCAGCGAATGACTTCCGGCACCATGGTATCGATCAGCGCCGGATTGTCGCGCAGCTTGCGATACTGCTCGGGATTTTCGTTCAGCGCGAGCACCGAGCCGCTCATGGTGTTGCGGGTGGTGTCGTTGCCGCCGACGATCAACAGGATGATGTTGCCCATCAGGTTGTCCGGGTCCATGTACCTCGTGGCGTCGTTATGCGCCATCATCGAGATCAGGTCGTTGCGCGGTTCGGCATTGACGCGCTCGTTCCACAGTTTGGTGAAACAGGCCGCGCATTCATCCATCTCGGCGCGGCGCTGTTCGACCGATTCGACCACCCCGCTCTTGGGCAGCGCGGTGGAGACGTCCGACCAGCGCGTCAGCTTGCGGCGCTCCTCGAACGGAAAGTCGAACAATGTCGCCAGCATCTGCGTGGTCAGTTCGATCGACACCCGATCGACGAAATCGAAGGTCTCGTTGCGCGGCAAGGCGTCGAGCACCCTGCCGGCGCGTTCGCGGATCAGGATGGCAAGCTCGTCCAGATGCGTCGGCGTGAACATCGGCGACACCGTCTTGCGCTGCTCGGCATGCCGCGGCTGGTCCATCGCGATGAAGCTCGGCCAGTCGTAGCCCGGCGGCACGTCGCGGATCGAGATACCGCCGAGCGAGACGTCGGAGGAGAAGATGCCGTGATTGGTGTCGACATGCATGATGTCGTTATATTTGGTGACCGACCAATAGGGCTCGATCGGCGACGAGGTGCAGAAATGCACCGGCTCTTCCTTGCGCAGCCGCTCGAAATACGGCCACAGCGTATCGCTGCGAAACAATTGCGGCGCGCCGGGGTGGAAATCCTTCAGCGGCATGGCATAGGCGGCTTCGCGCGCGGCGCGCTGCAGCTCTTGTCGATCGGTCTTGATGGCGGCCTGGATGTTCATCGCTGATAAATCCCAAGAGAAATCCCAAGAGAAATTCCAAGAAAAATTCCGGGAAAAATTCCAAGAAAGATCCCAAGAACAGGTTGGCCGGCGATGCACGCCGGCGCGTTCACACGCAACTCGCTGCGGGGGATTCTGGCGAGATCACTGGTCCGCGCATGGGTCGGCTCCCCCGAAATTATCCCCTCCATGGTTGCTGCCGGAGAGTGGTATTGGTTCGAATTACATCCTCTTGCGCGGGTCAGGGCAAGAGCGAGTTTTGTCGCATTTCGAGCTGTAGCCGCCGACCGCGGAACAATCCGGAGATAAGGCCCTTCTCAGCCTCCATGGCCCGTGACAAGCTTATGGGCAACGAAGTAAGGCTGTGCGCCAGACCAGCCGCTCAAGCCCGAAAGGCCGCCGAATCATGATTCCCAACGCGCACCGGATGTTCAATTTTGATCTTGGCGAAACCGCGGACGCGATCCGCGACACCGTCCGTGATTTCTCGACGGATGAGATCGCGCCGCGCGCCGCCGAGATCGACAAGAGCAACCAGTTTCCCCGCGATCTGTGGCCGAAACTCGGCGCGCTCGGGCTGCACGGAATTACCGTCGAGGAGGAATATGGCGGCTCCGGGCTTGGCTATCTCGAACATTGCGTGGCGATGGAAGAGATCTCGCGCGCCTCGGCCGCGGTCGGCCTGTCCTACGGCGCGCATTCCAACCTGTGCGTCAATCAGCTGCGGCGCAACGGCAACGAGGCGCAGAAGCGGAAATACCTGCCCGGGCTGATTTCCGGCGAACATGTCGGCGCATTGGCGATGTCCGAGCCGGGCGCCGGCTCCGACGTGGTGTCTATGTCGACCCGGGCCGAGAAGAAAGGCGATCGCTACGTCATTAACGGCAGCAAGATGTGGATCACCAACGGCCCGGTGGCGGAAACGCTGGTGGTGTACGCCAAGACCGATCCGGCCGCGGGACCGCGCGGCATCACCGCCTTCATCATCGAAAAAGGCATGAAGGGATTTTCCACCGCCCAGAAGCTCGACAAGCTCGGCATGCGCGGCTCCGATACCGCGGAACTGGTGTTCGACAATTGCGAAGTGCCGGAGGAAAACGTGCTCGGCGAGGTCGGCCGCGGCGTCAACATCTTGATGTCTGGCCTCGACTATGAACGCGCGGTGCTGGCGGCGGGGCCGCTCGGCATCATGCAGGCCTGCCTCGACGTGGTGATGCCCTATGTGCACGAGCGCAAGCAGTTCGGCCAGCCGATTGGCAGCTTTCAACTGGTGCAGGGCAAGATCGCCGACATGTACACCACGATGAACGCGTCGCGGGCCTATGTCTACGCGGTGGCGAAGGCCTGCGATCGCGGCGAGACCACGCGTGAGGACGCCGCCGGCGCGATTCTCTACGCCTCCGAAAAGGCGACGCAATGCGCGCTCGACGCGATCCAGCTGCTCGGCGGCAACGGCTATATCAACGACTATCCGACCGGGCGATTGCTGCGCGACGCCAAGCTCTACGAGATCGGCGCCGGCACCAGCGAAATCCGCCGCATGCTGATCGGGCGCGAGCTGTTCGAGAAGTCGGCGTAGGGGCCCGCCGGCCGGGACCCGGCGCGATTTCTCCACTGGTCGTCCCCGCGAACGCGGGGACCCATAACCACCGCTGGTCAAGGTTGTCCCAGCCGCTGCCTCAAATCGCTTCTTCACGGAGTATGGGTCCCTGCGTTCGCAGGGACGACCCGCTGCGGGGCTGTATCTCACTCCGCCAATCCGTTCACCTTCCGCACCCAGACCCGCACGTCGGCGAGCACTTCCGGCAGCACGGCCTCGACCTCCGCCACGGTCATGCCGGCCCTGATGCGCGGGTCATAGAGGATGTTGAGGAGGTACTGGTCGTAGACGTCGAAGAATCCCATCGACACCTTGTCGTTGAACATGGTCCACGGCACCGCGCTGGTGTCGTTGATCGGTCCCAGCGATTGCAGCAGTTCCTCATAGGCGCAGTCGAGGAAGGTGAAATCGCCGGTGTCGACGGTCAGGATCACGTCGGAGTGCTCGATCTCGTATGTTTCGCGCTTGCGGAAGCCGGACAGGCATTGCGGGTCGAGCGATTTGCGGATTTCGCGCGCCCGTTCCTCGCCGTAGAAACGCCTGATGGTGCGGAACAGGTCGCGGTCGCGCACCAGCGTGACCGTGACATTGGCGTCATCGGCGGTTTTGGCCATGGCGATGTCGAGATGCGCAATCCGCCCGGCGATATCGGCGACGACCTTTGCGAGCTGGGCCTTTCGGTCCGCCCGCCCGACGCCGGCCGCGAACACCCGCACCGGCCGATCGTATTTCCGGATGCGGTCGACCCGGCCGGCAAGGTGATACTCCGCGCCGAACGCCACCCTGAAAAAGCCATCGGCGATTTCGCGGTCGGTGAAGGTCTTCTTTTCGGCGCGCTGGCGCGACGCGATGGCGGGATTTTCAGCAGAGAAAGCTGGCGCGACAAGGCCGCCGAGCGCGATCGCTATCAAAGCTGCCGCAACTATCCGTGGATGTAAGGGCCAGTTCATCGCGACAACCTGACACCGTCATCCCTGCGGAAGCAGGGACCCATGACCACAGGCTTTAGTTATTGCGCGAAAGCCGTCAAGCGGCCTCTCTCGAAACTACCGCCGCGGCGTATGGCTCCCAGCTTTCGCAGGAACGACGTTAAGCATTGCGCTGGCTCTGTCCGGGCCACGACGTGTGACGTCGGCGGCCCTTAGTTCCTCACGATCACCGTGGCGCCGACCGAGACCCGGTTGTAGAGATCGGTGACGTCCTCGTTGGTCATGCGGAAGCAGCCGGACGATACGGCGCGGCCGATCGTTTCGGGCTCGTTGGAGCCGTGGATGCGGTACAGCGTCGAGCCCAGATACATGGCGCGCGCGCCCAGCGGATTTTCGATGCCGCCGGGCAGGTAGCGCGGCAGATCGGGCCGCCGTGCCCGCATCTGCGCCGGCGGCGTCCAGCCCGGCCATTCCCGTTTCGCCGAGATGCGGTGGACGCCGGACCAGCGGAAGCCGTCGCGGCCGACGCCGATGCCGTATTGCAGCGCCTCGCCATTGCCGAGGATCAGGTAAAGCCGCCGCTCGGCGGTATTGATGTAGATGGTGCCCGGGGCGTATCGCCCGGGAAAGCTGACGACGGTGCGCGGAATCGGGCCTGAGCCGCCGCCGTAATTGTCGGAGCCACCGCCATAATTGGGGCTACTCCGGTAATTGGAGCCGCCACGCCCGAAGAAGTTGAAAAAGTCGTCGTTGCTGGTTTGGGCTTGCGCCGGACAAACGCCCGCCAGCACCATCGCCGCCAGAGCCAGCAAGGCTAAAACCCGTGTCATCTCGTTCCTCGCAAAAAAGCGATCTGGGCGGTGAGTCAGGCCATAGTTGGCGGGTTTACGCAAGCAACCAGCCTGTGAAGCGCCGTGATTTTCCAACGGTGCGGTTAAGAAAGTCGCAGCTCCCTGCGGCGATGGCAGCAATGCATGGCGAACCCTTTGACGAACGCCGCTGGGAATGATTGATCTTCGCTCGGTTGTTGGAACAAGGTCAGGCCGAACGGGAGTGGAGCGATGAACGGTGCGGAAAGTCTGGTGCGGACCCTGGTGGCGGGCGGCGTTGACGTCTGCTTCGCCAATCCCGGCACTTCCGAGATGCATTTCGTTGCCGCGCTGGATCGGGTCGAGGGCATGCGCTGCGTGCTGGGCCTGTTCGAGGGGGTGGTGACGGGGGCCGCCGACGGCTATTTCCGCATGAAGGGAACGCCGGCCTCGACGCTGCTGCACCTCGGTCCCGGTCTCGCCAATGGCCTCGCCAACCTGCACAACGCCAAGAAGGCCAATTCCGGCATCGTCAACATCGTCGGCCAGCATGCCGTCTATCACATCGGCTTCAATGCGCCGTTGACCTCCGACATCGAGGGGCTGGCGCGGCCGATGTCGGCGTGGGTGCGGACCTCGCCGGACGCCAAATCCGTCGCCAAGGACGGCGCCGCGGCGATTGCGGCCGCCAAAAGTTCGCCGCCGCAGATCGCGACCCTGATCCTGCCCGCCGACACCGCCTGGAACGAAGCCGACGGCATCGCGCAGGTGCCGGCAGAATCCCAGCGCGCCAGCTACTCGCCGCAGGCGGTCGACAACGCCGCCAAAGTGCTGCGCGGCGGCGCGCCGACGCTGCTGCTGATGACCGGCGGCGCGCTGACCGAGCAGGGGCTGGCGCTGGCGGCGCAGATCGCCGGCAAGACCGGCTGCAAAGTGATGGGCCAGACCTATAATCCGCGCATGGCGCGCGGGCGCGGGCGGTTTGCGATCGACCGGATTCCTTACGTGATCGAGCAGGCGCTGCCGATCCTGAAGGACTTCAAGAACATCATTCTGGTCGAAGCCAACGATCCGGTGACGTTTTTCGCCTACCCGAACAAGCCGAGCCTGTTGAAGCCGGAGGGCTGCGAGGTCCACCGCATGACGTCTGGCGGCGAGAACTCGGTCGCGGCCCTCGAGGCGCTGGCGTCCGCGCTTGGCGCCAAACCGGCCGACGCCAGGCCGCAGGCGCTGGTCGAGCTGGCAAAACCGACGGGCGCGCTGACCCATGCCTCGATCGCGCAGGCGATCGCGATGGCGATCCCGGAAAACGCCATCATGGTCGATGAATCCATCACCACCGGGCGCGGCTTCTTTCCGCCGACCGCGGCCGCCGCCCCGCACGACTGGCTGCAGAACATGGGCGGCTCGATCGGATTTTCGACGCCGGTCGCAACCGGGGCCGCGGTGGCATGCCCCGACCGCAAGGTGATCTGCATGGTCGGCGACGGCAGCGCCATGTACACGCTGCAGTCGCTGTGGACCCAGGCCCGCGAAGGCCTCAATGTCACCACCATCGTGTTCGCCAATCGCATCTATCAGATCCTGCGCGGCGAATTCGACGGCGTCGGCGCCGGCGAGCCGGGACAGCGCGCGCTCGACATGCTGAAGATCGACCGCCCCACGCTCGACTGGGTTGCGCTCGCCAAGGGCATGGGCGTTGCCGCGCGCGCGGTCACGACGGCGGATGAGTTCGTGGCGGCCTTGGCCGAAGCGATCCCGGAGCGGGGACCGCGGCTGATCGAAGTGCAGATGTGAGGGCGGAACAGTTCACGCAATGACGGCCGGAAGATCGTCATTGCGAGCGTAGCGAAGCAATCCATAGAATGGGTCCTGGTAGTCATGGATTGCTTCGTCGCATGCGCTCCCTTGCGCAAACGCTTCGCGTTTGTCGCAGGCAATGACGAAATGTGAGGGGCCCAATGCAAACCGAGCTGGACAAGGTCGTCACCGCGCTCAGGGAATTTTACGCGCGCGAGACATTCCTGTTCGAGCACGATCTCGGCGAGCGCACGCTGACGCACCGGCTGGCGGTGCACCTGGAAAAGCAGTTTCCGGGCTGGGAGGTCGACTGCGATTATGACCGGCTGGGCGCGCGGACGCTGCGGCTTCCGCATGGAACGATCGTCTCGACCGACGACCATCTCGGCAAATCGATCTATCCCGACATCGTCGTGCACCAGCGCGAGATCCCCAATAATCTGCTCGCCATCGAGGTCAGGAAGGCATCCAACCATCAGCCGGACGAACACGACCGGCACAAGCTGTGCGCACTGACCGACCCGCATCTGTGGTTCGCCTACTGGATCGGCGTCTACCTGGTGCTGGGCAAGCGCGGTGCGGTTTCGGATGTCTATGTCGGCGGCCTGCTCGACCAGCCCTTGTCCCGGTGGTTCGCGCAGCGGCTGAAGGATACCGGCCTCGGTCCGCAATAGCGCATGATCCGGAAAAGTAGGCAGCTCGCGACAAACGCGGAACGCGTTTGCGCGGGGATCATGCTCAAACGAAAAGATGGAGCGAGATGACGGTTCAACGAAAAGTCATCTGGCTCCAGCGCCATCGGCGGGATTTTCATTTATCCGGTAGCGGCAACGGGTCGCCCGGCTGGTTCGCCTTTTCCCTCATTCGATAGAACTGCAGCGCGGTTTGGGCGGTCTTCGGCTGCAGCCGGGAGAAGCCGATCAGACACCGGTCGAGCTGTTGTCGGGAACTGCCGTTGACGCCGGCGTGCAACGTCAGGAGAGTTTTGGTCGTTTCCCAGGGCAGATTGATGGCTCTTGCCAGCACGAGAATCTGTTCGGTCTGGTTCTGGACGAACGCCCGTTCCACCAACCCGACCGGAAGATCGCACATCAGCGACAGCGCCGCGACCACCTTGTCGAAGCTGCCTTCCCTGCAGAAGGTCACCAATTCGGCTTCGTCGAGCCTGCCTGCGGCGTGAAGTGCGCTGACATGGGACAATGCCTGCGCGAAATCGCTGGAGCCCGCGCGCGCCTTGGTTTGTATCGCATCCGCTGCCCTGGCGACGATGGACTTGATCAACTCGGCCCTTCGAGGGTGCGCTTCGATAAGCTGGTTCTTGATGGTCTCCGATGCGTCCACGAACAGCTTGACGAGGTTTTGACGGGGGATGTCGGGGCGCGACCACACGCACATCGCGAGATCTCCGTCGTCACGCGCCTTCTCGACCAGTGTGCAAATGCCGAAGTTCGAGAACTGCGCGCCGCCGTTTCTCGCGGTAGAGGAAACCACGGCCTGATTTCCCCGTTCCACCAGGACGTCGGTCACCGCCTCGACCAGGACCCTGCGGCCGGAGATCGCCAGCAAATGATCCTGGCTCTGGGTTCTGGCATTCTCGACCAGGGCATCCTGGTCAAGCCGTTCGCAGTGCCGCAGAACCGGTCCGGCCACCTCTATCGCGGCATCCGATGCGAGGATGCGAATGACGTTGGGCGGCGCGTCGGGAAGTCCGGCAAGGCGGCTTCCGAACTGCGCCCGGGCGGCCTGCTCGATATTTTCGAGCAGCCTGGCCATGACGTTGTCGAACAGTTCAATCTGATCCTCGGTCAGTTTGCCCAATCCGAGGACAAAGAGATCGGTGACCTTTCGCAGAATCCCGGCGCGCCGCGACAGATCCCTGCTGGCCAATATATTCTCGAGCTGGTCGATTATGTTTTCGTGCGAGTTCATGCTCATCATCCAACGCCGCGAGAGAGATTGCTTGAAGTGCTGCCTTGCAGCTATGCCACCAACTCATCGGACAGAGTTGCATCGTTCAGGTTGAGTTGAGAGATCGGGACGGGTTTGCCAAACAGATAGCCCTGCGCGAGGTCTGCGCCTGCACGGCGCATGTATTCGAATTGCTCTTCGGTCTCGATGCCCTCAACGGTCGTTACCGTGCCGAGCCCTTGGGCCAACGCGAGCACCGAGGACACCACCGCCGCGCAATCGCGGCGCGTGATAACGCCATGAGTAAAGGTCCTGTCGATCTTGATGTTGTCGAACGGAAAGGTGGTCAGGTAAGTCACGGAAGCATATCCCGTTCCGAAATCATCGAGCGCCATCGATATCCCGAGATTCTTCAGCTGGCGTATCGTCGTCAGATGAGCGTCCTGATTCTCCAGCAGCGAAGTCTCGGTTATCTCCAGTTCCAGCCGTTCCGGCGCAAGACCAGTCTCCACCAGCGTGCACAGGATGACGTCGAACAGGTTCCCCCTTTTGAATTGAACCGCCGAGATATTGACTGCGACCTTCATGTGCGCGGGCCACGAAGCGGCATCCGCGCAGGCCCGCTGCAGGATCCATTCCCCCAGAGGCACGATCAGGCCGGTCGCTTCGGCCAGCGGAATAAACTGGTCCGGCGCGATCAGCCCTTTGGTCGGATGTCGCCAGCGGACCAGCGCCTCGGCGCCGCACAGCCGTCGTGTCCTGACATCCACCACCGGCTGGTAATGCAGCTCGAATTCTTCCCGCGCGATGGCGTTCCGCAGTTCGCTTTCGGCCGATTGCTGGATATGCGCAACTTCCAGCAGTGCTGCTTGATAGATGCGGAAATCATTTCTGCCATTGGCCTTGGCATCGTAGAGCGCGAGGTCGGCCTTCTTCAGCAGATCCTCGGGTTCAACGCCGTTTTCCGGGGCCATCGCGATCCCGATGCTGGTGCCGATGCTGGCCTCGTGGCCGTTGAGGTCGAATGGCTGGGAGAGGGCGTTGATGATCCGGAGCGCGAGTGCGATCGCGCCTTCGTGCTGACTGGGTCCGCCCTCCTGCAGGATCGCGAACTCGTCGCCGCCGAGGCGCGCCAGCATGTCGGTTTCACGAAGCGTGGATTGCAGGCGCCGCCCCACCTCGACCAGCAATTGATCGCCGGCGGGATGCCCGAGCGTGTCGTTGACAGCCTTGAATTTATCGAGGTCCAGCATCATGACGGTAACGGCGCCGCCGTTCCGCTTCAGGCGATTGCTCGCTTCATCGAGCCTCGCATTGAACGCCGCGCGGTTGGCAAGGCCGGTCAGAACGTCGTGCCGCGCCAGGTGAATGATCTCGGCCTCCGCGCGCCGGCGCTCGGTGATGTCCTCGATGATGGAGAGCCAGCCGCCGCCTTCCATCGGCTGCCTGGTGAGCAGCACGAACCTTCCATCGGCCAATTCATCAATTCTGCTGGATTCGGGTGAAAGCCCGGTCAGTTCGGCGACCTTGGTCTTGACTGCAAGCGCGCTGGTGTCTCCTTTCAGCACGCCGCGAGAGATGCGATCGATAATGATCGCCTCGTAGGGAGTTCCGACCTTCAACAGCTCTGGCGGCACCTGGTACAATTCCGCGTAGCGGTCGTTCCAGACCACAAGCCGCTTCTGATCGTCGAACATGCACAGCCCTTGCGTCATGGTGCTGAGGGCCGCATCGAACCGCGTGTTGATGCGCGCCAGTTCGGTGGCCTGCTGGACCATCGCTTCCTCACCGTGGATCCGTTCGGTGATGTCCTCGTGAATCGCCACCCAACCGCCGCTCGCTATCGCCGTACTGGTGAGGGAGACTGTTTTCCCGTTCTTGAGCCGGGACGTGGATGTGCTCCGGCCGCTATCGATCAGCCTCTGCCGAAATTGGCTGACAAAGACCTCAGCGCCACTATCCAGCTCGCCGACCTGGCGACGATATTCGACGATCGATAGGAGGCTGGCGCCTGACCGGACCAGGTCCGGTGGCAATTCGTAAAGTTCGATAAATTTCCTGTTCCACACCACCAGCTTGCCGTTAGCATCGAACATGGTAAGTCCGCTCGCCATGTTGTCGAGAGCCACGTCGAAGCGGTCGTTGGTCTCGCGCAATCGGATCGAACTGCTGGCCAGTGTTTTCGTCGCACGCCAGACAAACGCGCCCATGAGTATGATAAAAGCGCATACCGCGACGGCTTCGGCCAGCCGGATCATGGCACGCTGTTTCCAGGGCGCCAGCAGTTCGGTCTTATCCTGGCCGACGGCGACGATCAGAGGATAGGTATGCCCCTGTTCGTAACTGGTGAGGCGCCTCACGCCATCGGCTGATGAGACCGCTTCATAGGTTCCCGCGGACGCTTCTTTCAATTCCGTAAATATGCGGCCCTGCGCCAGGTTCCGGCCGACATTGGACTCGATAAACGGCCGGCGCACCAGAAGTGTGCCATCCTGCTTTACGAGAAAAACCACGCTGTTGCGTCCGAGTTCGAGCCGATCGTAGATATTCTGAAAATATTGAGGATTGATGGCGGCAACGGCTACGCCGCCAAAACTGCCGTCCGGGCGATTGAACCGGCGCGTCGCCGGGATGATCCATCCGTTGGCACTGCGGCGTTGAACAGGATCGTTGATGTGGAGGGCGTCGTCGTCATGCGTGCGATGATAAATGAAGTATTCGCGGTCGGCGAATTGCCCCGGCAATGTCGGGCCGGACGAGCTGGCGATCATCGTGCCGTCGCTGTCGATAACTGCAAAACTGACGAATTGGGATGAATGACGGACTTCCCGAATGAACCAGGTCCTTAGGCGCTCACGGAGTTGGAGATCGGGCGATTCTTGCTCGAGAGTTTGCACGATTCCGATCAGAAGGGCGTCCGCGGTCTGGAAGGTCATCTCGGCATGCTGGATCAGCGAGGCTGCAAGATTGGCCCTGTCCTTTTGACTGTCGGCGAATGCCTCCGAACGCTGAGTGAGGACGCGGGAGGTTTCCAGTCCGATCAGCACGGCGCAGGCGGCGGCGATGAACCCTACGATTCCCCAGGTCGCGAGAATGTGGGTTGAGCCTTTTTCGACGCTTTTGCCTTTTGCCGTTGTCTTCGACCCAAACATGATAGCGGCGACCTTGCGCTGTAACCGACCTTCTCTCGCTCTTTGAAAATAGGTTCCAAGAGTTAAGGAAGTGACGCAGGGAACGCGCTGCATTGGAACCCGGCTCGCGGTCGTCGTCCTGCGCCAAAGCGGCAGGGGCCTCGTTCGATAGCCTGTTTATCAAGCCACCGATGCCCGGCGTGGTGCGGCCTGGTTTGCTCCCCCGTAAAACTACGGGGGCTATGCTCATCAAGCGCCAGCGTCATCCAGAAAGCGACGCGGATTTCGGATCAGCGTCGTGCGCGGAGCGGACAGTTTGTTAAACATGACGTGCATAATACACAGGCTTGTTGTTCCGCCTTGTTGAAGCACGGCGTGATCGGCGATCTCGCCTGAAAGCGAAATGAAGAGGCACCCAGGCCGATTACCGGTTGTCAGAGAGTCGATGCGCAACAACGGAATGCCGGATAGGTGGAAATTGTCCCATGCAGAAAAAGAACGCGCGAACCGCCAGGCGGGTTAGCTTTGATCGAGGATTTGAGTCTGCAGCGATCGCCGTAGACGGCACCTGGGTGGTGAAGGGTCGCTTGAACGACATTTCGGCGACGGGCGCCAAATTTCGCGCTTCCAGTCCGATCAGCGAACGGCTGCGAACAGAAGAGTTCTTTCTTGTGATGAATCCCGCCACCAAGGTGAACAGGCGCTGCAGCTTCGTCTGGGAGAAGGACGGTTGTGTTGGACTCAAATTCGTCTCGAACAATGGCTTGTAACGGCTGTCGATAGCCCGGGAGATCGTGAAATGGGCCCAGACATCGATGTCCAGAATTCGGATCAGCTCAGGCTTGCCTTGGCAGCGTTCGAGGAGCGAGCGCCGGAACGGGACGTGAAGGTTGATGCGACGCGGATATCGTCCGTTGAAAGCCTTGTCGAAGCGACGCTGGCGGAAGTTCTTCAGGAACGATCTGGTTTGGTTACGCGCATGAAGAGACTCTTGCACAAACCAGGCGATTACTCCCGGCGGCCGGCGGGTCCTGGAAAAAGTCACGGCTTGTCGATCGAGAAGTTTGAGCGCGTGGAGCGGCGGCTTCTCGAGCTGGATTTGCAGTTGGCAGGGTACAAGCGGATGAAGTCGATACTTGAGCAGATGCGGCTGAAGTCCGGGAATGCCTCGCAGGTCGTCCGCTGCGTCCCCAAGCCGGCAGGCTTGTGATCGACAAAAACCGTCGTCCGAAATGCGGTCATATGGAAGAAGGCTGGCACTCCTATCAACATTTTTCAGGAGCCACTCCGCTGTGTTCTGCCGCAACGCTGAAGGCTGCGAAACCCGCCATGCCGGCGCGTCATCAATCGTTTTGTGGAACTGTCCCTTATTGATCAGACAGCGCGCCACTACATCGCTAGATTGCACGCGTGTCCCCATGGGGGGCCGAGACCAGCCTCCTGACTCTCTCTGCATGGGAAACTCCAGCCCGTTCCATGCAGAGATTTTTTTGAATCCGTTTCGAAGATCCGCGCCAGATAAAATGGCCCCAGCGGACGGCGGTGCGCTGGGGCCATCGTGTTTGCTGCGCCGGCAAAATGGGGGGAGGCGCGATCACAGCCCGATCAGGCCAGCATGCGCCGGGTCCGTCATGGTGGTCCGTATTGACCACCTGCAGTTGTTTTCCACAGCTTGTGCCCTGTACCGTGCCGAGCCAGCTACTGGGCTACCCCTCGACGCCGTCTCGCAAAACTTTCTGTGAGTGAGCAATATTGACCACAGGCTTGGGAACCTGGAAGAGCATGCTGGTTCCATTGCCGCCGCGCTTCGGCAGCCCGCGGTGATGATCGGGAGTACCCGTTGCCGGACGAAGGGGAAGCATCATGCACTCACCCCAACCCTTCCTGACGATGATCGAGCGCCCGCGCTGTTCGCGTTGCCAGACGCGGATGATGCTGGAACGCGTTTCCCCGGGGCCCACCGGTTTCGAACAACGGCTGTTCGAATGCCCGAAATGCGATCACGTTGAGATCAGCGTCATTGCATCGGACCCGTTGAAATCGGGGGCGGCCGGCTGGCTTGCCGGGGAACTCACGGCGCCGACCTGAAGGCTGACGCTCGACACGCGGAACCGGGATTCCGGCCGACTGCCATTCGCCCTACGCCGGCTGAGACTTGCGCCCCTCAGGTTCGGCACCGGCCGGCTCCGCCGCGTGCGTCTCCGGGCCACCCAAGCCCAGAGTGAAGTTCCAAGAACCGGGCGGGCGCCGTGCGTCAAACTTCCGGGTATGAGCAGAACTGGGCAGCGCCGCACGCTGCAAAGTGGTCAATTGACCCATCATCGCGGCGTACCTTACCGATGACGGAGCCTGGTGTGCGCCGCCTTCTCAGGGAGCGGCAGAATGCCCGCATTTCAAAGCTTTCCGGACCCCGGTTTATTCCGAAAATATCATCTGAAAGCGGTCGGCTGCGAGCAATCCGCCGAACACGCGAGCGACCTTGCCACCGAACAGCAATGGCATGAACTCGCAACGCAATGGCATGCGATGGCGGATCGGGCGGCCAGTATGGCCGGTCGGGTGGCGCAGGACGAATTCGAGTAAGGGGCGGGTGGAAAGAAAAAGGCGGCGTGAAAAAAGCGACCATGCCGGTCGCTTTTTTTATGCGTTCAGGATGCAGTGACGGGTGATGGCCTCAGTAGCCATATCCGCCGTATCCGATGCCGGCGCCGAGCAGCGAGCCTGCGATCAGACCGCCTATGACAGCCGGTCCATCGTCATAGCCGCCGTATCCACCATAGCCGTAGCCACCACCATAGCCACCATCATAACCGCCACCGTAGCCTCCGCGGTATCCGCCGCGATAGCCGCGGCCAGCGAAGCGGGCGCCGCCTCCGTGAAATCCACCTGCGTGACCGGCATGAAAGCCGCCGCCATGTCCGCCATGCCCGCCGTGTCCACGCGCGAGTGCGGGGGACGCGGCCGCAAGCACCACTGCCAGGGCAGCAGCTCCGATCAATCGATATTTCATCATTGTTTCCTCCATTACGGTAAGGGGCAAACAGGCCTGCGTGCCGCTTGTTCCATCGTTCGGGTGACAAATGACCGCGACCACTGTCGTGGAGATTGAAACACGGCGCGGGCGGCGCATCGTTCTGGCGGTTCCTCTGCCGCATGAGCGACTGGGCGATCCCGGCCATGGAGCATCGACAATTTGCCGAAAATCCGCCGCCCGCTGAAAGCCCGGATTTAAGCAAGGCCGCATTGCGCTGCGCCAACTGATCAAAAAAGAACAGCCAATCGAACGGCAAAACCCAAAGCTGTGCGTTATCACCGCGCTGCTCAACAGGCATTTCATCGGTGACCGAGAGTGTTGCGCTCCCGCCTTTCGCGAAGGGGAAGCACCATGCAAAAATCCTGTTTGTTGCCTGACCACCTCAACCTTCACATCCATCGGCCGGCGTGCCCAAAATGCCAGACTTACATGATGCTCGCCCGCATCATGCCCGCCCGCATGGGTTTCGAACTCCACACCTTCGAGTGTCCCAGGTGCGACCACGTTCACGAAATGATGGTTGAGACCGATGCCTTCGGAGTGTCGTCGACACCGCGGCAGAAATGGAGTTGATCATGGAACAGCAAACCCAACATCCACCTGATAGCCGGGTTTGGGACGAGCGGGCGACGGAGGTCATTGCCGAAGCCCGCAAGATGCCGCCGGGCGAACAGCGTCGGGCCGCGCTCAGGGAAGCCGGGCGTCTGCGCATCGCCGCCGAGATGAACCGGTGGCTGGCAACCAAGTAAGAGCCGCGCCCGATCTATTCCCGGTGAACGGTCTTGAAGTCAGGCCGCGACGTTCGGCTTGGCAACGAGCGTGACGATCCATCGCGTCGGGTAACTGGATTTGACTTCCATCACCGAGCGAACCTGCGCCGCGACAGCCGATCCCTCCACGGTCAGGATGGTCTTCTGCCCGCGATGTTGATCATAGCGGCAGCGTCTGGCGACTTTCGGATCGGTCGTTTCGAAGGTTGTCATGCTTACCAAGTCGCCGTGCGTGAAACGGTTCCGCGCGACGTTGCCAGGGCGATCCGAACTACTACCGACGCTTCGGGCTTGAGCCCGATCCAGCCATACGGTTCAAGGGCGTTCCTCCAGAATACTTCATGAGGATTTCGCTCGACGGCTCGCTAGCTATTGGCGGCGTTACCTATCATACGGGTTTCTCCGCTTCTTGATGTCAGACGGCGGTTCGGCGCAACCGGACCGCCCCAATCTGTTAAAGGTCGGTTGGAGTCGAACGCGTCCTTCCACAACGATTAGTCTGCTCATGGCGCAAAGTTGACGGCGTCGCTGCTTAGACGTTTCACGCAGCAAAGCCGATTGTGCCGAGCCGCCGTATGGCCGACTCGAAAGCCTCCACCCGCCAAACTCGGTCATGCGGCATGGCCCCTGGGCGCTCGTCCGCGCCGTCAGGCACCGGCCAGCAATTTGACAGGCAGCGTCGTCTGATCAGGGTAGCAACCGAAAAGATATCCCATTGATCCTTCCATCGGGTCCTAAGGTAAGCCGACACTCCATATCGGCATGAGCGAGGTTGACGTGATAGACATCCCAACCGTCGCGTCCGACGCCCTTGAAACAAATCCCTTGCAATACCCCCGCCAAGGCCAGTTCGGCCGCAATCACCGGAGCCTGTTCGCGCGCCACCGTCGCAAGGGCTTCGCTCATGCCAGTGTAGTCGACAGTTCCCTGCTGATACTGAATGATGAGGCGGCGGATCGCCTCCTCGCTTCCGGCAGACGGCTTTTTGTCGTCAATTTTCTTCGCCAACTCGGTTGCTGCGTGTTGCGCTTGCAGATCATCGATCCGGATCGCCTTATGCGCGAGACCATCTTGATGAAGCACCAGAGCATTGGCGGCTCCGTCCGGCTCGACGGCGAAGGTAATCTGGACGGAAGCGAACTTGAGAAAAAACTCGTGGTCGCTTTCGGGAAATATTTCCCATGCGGGCTGCCCGACGACCTTCGCGAACAGACGATCGCCGCCGCGTGTGATGGTAGCCACCTGCCCGCCTTCGAGCCGGAAGTGACCGACATAGCGATCCATCACGGCGGATTCGATTTGGATCGCGGTGCGAGGCCGCGCCTGTTCGTAACGACGTTGAGCGATGGCATCAAAGGAAGCTTCAGCCATGTTGGTCTCATTGGCCAACTCGATGAGTTCGGCGATCGAGAGGGAGCCGCCGGCGGATGTTCGCAGCGGACTGGTCCGCAAAGGCCGAATATCAATACTACAACTTCGGCGACAGCACCTTCACGGGCGGACCACCGGCTCTCGTCGGCTCACGGTTCTGGAATGACGAGCATACCCTCAAACTGGGTGTCAATTACCACTTCAAGCAAGGCAGCTAGCAAGCGTGCGCAGCCGATAGCGCATCACGAAGCAGAGTCCGGCTTCGTCGCCGGCTCTTTGCACAGACCCTGCGACTCGCAGCACGGACTTTTGCGCGAACGAACCGACAATCCTTGAGCCGAACCCGACGCCGTCGATCAGAAGCGGAGGGTCAGGAGACTCCTATGAACAGGCAACTAAACGTCACAGTCACGGCGCGATGTGCCGGGGCTTTCATGCGCGCGCTGCCGTTGACGGATATCGACGCCGGCCGGCTGGAACGCTTATCGTCCGTCGTGCTGCACCAGGCCGTCGAACTGAAGGCATATCTGGTAATGCACGCGCTCTCCTTTGCCTCGTCGGGAGCGTATGTCATTTTGATGATCTGGCTCATTGCTTCCAGTCTTGCCACCCTCCGCTTGCGTGACGTCATCCGAATTGGCCCTCCGGTCGCGATTTTGGGGGCCCTGTGCGCGGGGGCTGCGACACACGCCAAGGCCGGCGATGACCCGAGCGGTGTCTGGCTGACGCAAGCCGGTATTGCCCGGGTGCGGATCGGTCGATGCGGAAGCGAACTCTGTGGCATCGTGGTTTGGCTGAAAAACAAAATCGATCCGGCGACCGGAAGGCCGTTCACCGACAACAGGAACCCCGATCCCGTGCTGGCGAAGCGCCAGATGATCGGACTTCCACTATTTTTTGGCATGAGATCCTCCGGCCCAGGCAAGTGGTCGGGGGGTATCTATAATGCGGACGACGGCAAGACATACGCCGGCAATCTTTCGGTTTCCGGACCGTCGACGCTGAAGGTGGAGGGCTGCGCTGGCGCGCTGTGCGGTAGCGAACAGTGGACGCGATCTCGTTAGGACCTTCACAGACTTTTATGAAGTTCGTTGGCAATCACGAGCAGAGGACCAATGGGCGAAGGATCAGGCAAATCTCGATGACCGTACTCGAATGACGCCGGGCAAGCCGAAAAACAGAAAGCAAAGATCCATGGTCAAATGGCTTCTATCATGGGCTCTATTGGCAGCTTCGCCGTGTCCATTCGCAACCAGTGCCAGTGCGCAACAGGGTTTGGCAAACATCCCACCGCCCGGGCGCATGGTAGCGGTGGATGGCCATCGGTTGCACCTGTATTGTACGGGTGCCGGTAGACCGACTGTGATCCTGGAGCCGGGTGCGGGAGGTGGAGCGCTTTACTGGGCCTGGGTCCAGCGAGCAGTCGCCAAGACCACCCGCGTCTGTTCCTACGACCGTCCGGGCATCGGATGGAGTGATCCGGTCAATGGACCAAAGGATGCCTCGTCAGTTAGTCGGCGGCTCTGGACGTTGCTGAATTCAGCCGCAGAAGCGGGCCCCTATGTTCTGGTGGGGCAGTCTTTGGGCGGCGCCTATATGCGCAATTTCGCTGCCGAGCATCGCGGCGAGTTGGCGGGTTTCGTTCTGGTAGACGCAACCAACCCGTCGGTGCTGACCACCACAGAGGAGGTCGGTCTGCCTGCCTTCGGGAAGAGTTCGTTTGCGGGCTTCCTGGCGTCAAACGACGCACTATGGGAATTTGTAAGCGAATTGGGCATAATCCGCGGCACCTATGACATCCAACTGAATGATTTTCCATCCGACCTCACGTCGGTGATGCAAGCCTTCGTCGAGGACCCGCAGCGGGGGAGAGCCGCAGTGGCGGAACAAAGCGGCGCATACGACACATTGAGGGAGATCGAAGCTCTCGAAAATCTCGGCAATTTGCCAGTGACGGTCATTTCTTCCGACCGATGGATCGATAAGGATGCCGCCATGGCCGCAAAGCGGGCGGACTGGAATAAGCGACAGCAGCGCAACTGGCTTTCGGTTTCAACGAACAGTTTGTTCTTGATCGTTCCGGGATCGGACCATCTTTCGCTGCTGAGCAATAGGGATCATGCAGGCCAGGTCGCGAACGCCGTGCTGGATCTGGTGCGCCGGGTCAAGAAGCCGGGGCGCAAATAAAAACGGGGCCGCTGGGGGCCCGTTTTCTCTCTAACTTGCACCCGAAGTCTCGAGCTTCTTCACGGGCGTGGTCTTCGCCGTGGATGGCGGAATCTCCGTCACCGAGACCTGAAAGGGCATCAATTGTTGCCTCGACACAACTCACCGAGCCCGTAATCCTGCATGTTGGCACGCCGGTCCTGCTCGACAGCACCCGAACGAAGACAACTCGACGCGATCGCCGCCAGCTACCGGCACGTGTTGCGCCAGCCGCGCAGCGGCTGGAATGGCGCGCACTGCCGACGTCATTCGGATTTCACGTTCGGTTGAAGTGGCGGAACGTCCTTGCCAGGCGGGGATTTTCTCGCGATTGGAATGTGGAGAAAACCCATGACGAAAATGAAAGCCCTCGGCGCCGTTCTTCTTTCCGCTGCGATCGCCAGCCCGGTGTTCGCTCAGGACGTTGGCGTATTCGGTTCGGGAAGCCGCAGGGGTTTGGAACCGCAGCCATGGCCGCATTACTACCGCGACTGCGTTCAAGGCCCCGGATTTGGGCAACCCTGCCCGGGGCGGCTTTACGGCTGGAGCGTCGGAAGGGACCGGTCGAGCGTGGGCGGCATAGAGCCATCGCTGCGGCCTTCGGGAAGCTAGGTATCTTCCGCCGAAATGCGGAAAATGAGAATCTGGCGCCTCTCAGAGAAGGACGGTTGCCGAACGCTACACGCCGTTAAATTTCGGAACGGCAGATGTCAGATGTAATGGTGGGCGCACAAGGGATCGAACCTTGGACCTCTCCCGTGTGAAGGGAACGCTCTCCCGCTGAGCTATGCGCCCGGGATTTTGATGCACGATCAAAGCCTTGAAATCGGCGTCGGACCGGGCAATGGACAGTGCCAGAGCCCGCGATTTACGAAGTGCGGGCCACCGGTGTCAAGCTGCCAGCGGCGAGAAACAGGCCCCGATGAGGTCGCCGGCCTGTTATGCCCTCGCGGGAGCCGGCGGTTTGCGCCAAAACGCTGATTTGTCGAGCCGGATCAGGCTGATGCTAGCAGTCCAGTCCTCTCCGAAAAAATATTTCGGTTTCGCCGTCGGGCAAATCATCTCTACAAACTCGCCCCGTCCCGCCTCCTCGAGAGGGGCGTTTCGCGATCGTCACGGACGTTGAGCGCGGGATGCGATGGACGCGGGCGGCGCTGCTGACGAGAGCGCGGCCTCGCGGACGGTGAAGGCGTGTGGTCCTGATGCCCCGACGCTGGCATCAAGTTCCTGGGAAGCGAGCTTCCCAGGAATGACGGTGGCAAGAAAGCCCGGTCACCGGGGAGAGCGCGCTATAAGCCGTAAACCACCGCGCAGGGAAAGCCGGAGTGATTCCGGTTGAACCTGTGGTCCTACCCCGTGCTTTTTTTGCACGGGACCCATGGGTGCAATCGGCACCCGGCTTTCCCTGCGCCCTCTGATTGGAGAGGGCGGGAAGTTCTTAGCAAAACCCGGGCGTATCGCGCCGCGGGATCGCGAAGCTGTGTCGCGACTTGGGAATCCGTCAATTTATTCGTCGTCCCTGCGAACGCAGGGACCCATAACCACAGGCCTTGATTGTTGTGCGAAAGCCGTCGAACCGCATCTTTCAAAACGAGCAACACGGCGTCCCGATGAGCGCGATTGCGCTCACGCTGGGGTCCCCGCGTGCGCGGGGACGACGTCGACCGGTTACGCCTCACGCCCCCTGCTGGCGGGCGCGGGAGGCGTGGGATTGCAGCGCGCGGATGCGCTCGGCCAGCGTTCCGCCGCCTTCCGACGTGGCGCCGTTGGCAACGCCGTTGGATGGCTTTGCCGGAACCACCGGTTCGGCCGCCAGCATCGCCTCGATCGGCGAATTCGGTCCCTCGAGCTGCATCGCCAGCTTGGCGACTTCGGCGGCGATATCGTTGATGCGCTCGCGCAGCAGCGCGTTTTCCATGCGCTCGGTCGCCCACGAGCTTTCCGCCTGCTGCTGGATCGCGTTGATGTCGCGCTGCAGCTTGGCGCGTTCGTCGCGCGCCAGCCGAAGCTGTTCCTCGACCGCGGCCTTTTCGGACTTCAGCTTTTCCAGCGCCGGCCACGTGCCGCTGTTGGTGAGGGCGAGTTCGTCGCGCAATTCCTTGGCGGAGCGCTCGGCGGCTTCCTTGGCCTGGCGCAGTTGATTGTTCTCGTAGTCGCGCTCGGCCAGCAGCTTTCCTTGCGTCGAAAGCCGCGCCTCCAGGTCGTTGACGCGGTTGCCGAGCAACTCGGCTTCCTTGACCTGGACGATCAGCTGGCGGTCGAGATCGGTGACGCGCTGGCTCAGGTTCTCGACCCGGCTGCGCGCTTCGGTGAGCTCGCGGGTCGCGGCCTCGGACTCGCCGCGCTGCTGCGCCAGCCGCGCTTGCGTGGCGGAGAATTCCTTCTCGGCATCGCCGACGCGGCCCTTCAGCGCGTCGATCTGGGCATGCACCGCCACCAGCTCGACCTTGCGGCTTTCCGCCATCATCGAACGGTCGGACAGCTCGGCGTTGAGTTTGGCGAGCGCGTCCTGCTTGTCGGTCAGCGCCTGCTCGGCCTGACGCAGCGCTGCGGTCTTGGCGGTGAATTCCTCTTCGGTGGCGCGCAGCTGCTGCTTCATCGCCTTCTCGCGGGCTTCCAGCGAAAAGATCGTGGCGTTCTTTTCGCCGAGCTCGAGCTTCATGCGATTGATCGCATCGGATTTCTTGCCGAGTTCGGCGAGCTGGCTGGTGGTCTTGTTCTTGAGCTGGTCGACGCTCATCTCCAGCCGCCGCGCCGACATCGCGAACTCGGCGCGCAGCTGGTCCTTGTCGGCCTGGATTTCCGCCATCGACAGCGGCGTCGCCGCCTCCATCCGTCGGGTGGTCAGCCGCACCGCGCGGTTATGCACCAGCGGCACGATCATCAGACCGACCAGCATCGAGACCAGAAAACCGATCGCCAGATACATGATCGGTTCGACCATGGATGGATACTCCCGCGAAAAACGCTTCTATTCACAATGCCATGGGGCACGGGGCAAAGGCCAGCCCCATGCGCCGTTAACGTGAATCCGGAAAAGGACCAGAGCCGCCGCGTGCGGAACGGGACTGCCTCAGAACGGATTCCAGGTCGCGCGCGGGGTATATTTGAGGTAGCCGATATTGGCGCCCAGCCGCAGGCCGAGACCGGAGCGGATCGGCACCAGCACGATGTTGTTGGCGGTCAGCGCGGTCATCCCGAAGCCGCCGATGATATAGGCGGAGCCGTCAATGCCGCCAAAGCGCTGGTAGATCGCGCTGGTCGCCGGAAGATTGTAGACCAGCGTCATGGTGCGCGCGCCATCGCCGCCCCAGTCGAAGCCGACCGACGGTCCCTGCCAGTAGACCCGCAGATCGCCGGCATTCTTGGTGTAAAGCGTGCCCTCGCCATATCGCAATCCGGCCACGAAGGCGCCGGAGCCTTCCTCGCCGAGGATATAGCCGTTCGGCAGGCCCCATTGGCTGACCGCGCGCTCGATCACCGAGGCGAGGCCGCGCGATACGTTGCCGAAAAACCGGTGCCCGGCGCTGGTCAATTCGTCCGGCCCGTAGGTATTGGGGCTGGGCTGGCGTTGCGGCGGCGGCAATTGCGCCGGGGGCGCCTGCTCGATCGGAGGCGCCTGCTGCGAGGAGGCAGGAACCGACCAGCACATCAGCGCGGCAAGCGTCACCGCGGCAAGGCGTGAGGCGAAAATCATGAAAGAACCCCTGGGTATTGGAATCCGGGCCGCGGCCTTAACCTGACGCTGACAAGCATGGCTGTAGGCTGCGCCCAGTGTCCCCCAACTCGAACGTTATCGGCATCAACTATGACGGCACAACGGCAGGAAAGAAACCGCAGATGGCCGGGAATCCGCGTTCGCCCCCGAATAGCCTTGATCGCCGTGCTGGCGGGCCTTTGGTCGGTCAGCCCGGGTGACCTGGCCGGCGGCGGGCTGGCGGCCCGGGCCGCGACCACCGAGCGCGTCGTGGCCAACCGCTTCACGGGCCTCGCGATCGAGGGTTACGACCCGGTGGCGTATTTTGCCGACGCCCGGCCGATGAAGGGCCTGCCGGAGTTCGAGGCGTCCCAGGCCGGGGTGGTCTGGCGCTTTCGCAACGAGGGCAACCGCGCTTCCTTTGCCGCCCATCCCGACATTTACGGTCCCCGGTTCGGCGGCTACGACCCGGTCGATCTGGCGCGGGGGGTGACGGTCGCCGGTAATCCCCGGTTCTGGCTGATCTCGGGCCAGCGGCTTTATCTGTTCGGGCGCGAGCAACACCGGGATGCCTTTGCCGCCCACCCGGAGTCGGTGCTGCGGCAGGCGAATTCCCGCTGGCCGGCGCTCGAGCGCGATCTGGCGCAATAAAAATGAAGTCGCGCTCAGCGCGCCGCCGCGGGATCGCCCCAGGCGATGAACGCCGGCACGATGAAATCCTTGACGCCTTTGCCGAACTGCAAATCAGCCCCTTGCGGGTCGGTGATCCTGCCGCCGGCCGCGCTGACGATCGCGTGTCCGGCCGCGATATCCCATTCGTGGGTGGGGGCAAGCCGCGGATAAATATCGACGGCGCCCTCGGCCAGCCGGGCGAATTTGACCGACGAGCCGAGCGTCTGCCGGATCGCGCCGGGCCTGGAGTCAATAAAGGCTTCGGTCCTGGCATCGCCATGCGAGCGGCTGACCGCGACGATCCAGGGGGTGCCGGCTTCCGGGAAGGGACGGGTGTGGATTGGCACGGCCCGGAGGGCCCCCTCGCTTGGCGCCAGCCGCTCCGCGCCGCGACCCACGAGACCCCGCCATATCAATCCAAGCGCGGGGGCGCCAATGATGCCCAACAAGGGCGCGCCACGGGTCACCAGCGCGAGATTGACCGTGAATTCGCCGCGCCCGGCGACGAACTCCTTGGTACCGTCGAGCGGATCGATCAGGAAGAAGCTGCCCTCGTAAGGCGGTTTCGCCAGATCAGCGCGCTCCTCGGACAATGCCGGAACCGCTGGAACAAGCCGCGCAAGGCCATCGGCGATGATGCGGTCGGCGGCGAGGTCCGCTTCCGTCACCGGCGATCCATCGAGCTTGCCGTCGATCCGCATGGCGGCGCGGTTGACGGCAAGAATGGCCGCTCCGGCCCGGGCGACGAGTTCGGTCAGGGGTTCCATGAGCGCGGCGGCGGCTTCGCATTCGATCACGGGGCCCGGCAAACATGCCTCACTCATTGGCGGATCTCATATAAAGCCTCGCTGTAGCGGTGGTTTTCGCGCCGGTTGACCTCGGTCCGCCCTGCTCTGTGTTGGCAGCACGCGTCTCCGCAGTGTATCAAGCCAGCGAGCATGCGTGATTCGCCGGATCCGCGCTTGTCATCGATTTTTAGGAACGCCTTATGTCTGGTGCCCCGCCCCCCGGTCCCGCCCCCGATGCCCTCGAACTCGCGGCGTTGCTTTGTTCCCGGGTTTGCCACGATCTCATCAGTCCGGTGGGCGCCATCGTCAATGGGCTTGAGGTCCTCGACGACAATCCGAAGCCGGAAGACCGCGAATTTGCCCTCGATCTGATTCGAAAGAGCGCCAAGACCGCGTCGGCCCGCCTGCAGTTCTGCCGTCTGGCGTTTGGGGCGGCCGGATCGGCGGGTGCGCAGATCGATCTCGGCGACGCGCAGGCCATGGCGCGCGGTCACCTCGAGGACAGCAAGACCGCGATCACGTGGAATCTGCCGCGCGTGCTGTTGCCGAAAAACCGGGTCAAGCTGCTGCTCAACATGATGGTGATCGCCCAGCAGACGATCCCGCGTGGCGGGGTGCTCATCGTCGATCCGATCGGCGAAGGCGATGGGTTCGGCTTTCGTGTCACCGCGAACGGGCTGAATGCCCGTATGCCGCAGAATATTGCCGATCTGTTGAGTTCGGGTCACGTCTCGATCGTCGATGCTCATGCCGTGCAGCCCTATTACACCCGGCTCTTGGCACAATCTTGCGGACTGAGCGTGACGCTGGCGCCCGAAGGCAATGCGGTGGTGGTGGCCGCGTCCTGAAGCTGCGGCCGTCGAAAACGGGCATCTCACGCGGCCAACCGGGTTTTCGCGTTGCCGGAAAAGCGCTCCGAGGGCGAAAACATGGTTAACCAATGGTTTACCGCGCGCCCGGTTCCGACAACGTCGTCTTATCTCTTTGTTGAACCCGTTCTTTTCCAAATGCTCAACCAATATTAAACGCTTTGCATGGAAGCTGACCGAACTCGGAAAGGCGTGTCGACGTCGCACGCCCGAGGGGGAAGGCCTTTTTCATGGATGATTTATTGCGTGAGTTTCTGACGGAGACCAGCGAAAGCCTGGACACCGTTGACAACCAACTGGTGCGGTTCGAGCAGGATCCGAACAACGCCAAGATCCTGGATAACATCTTCCGCCTCGTGCATACCATCAAGGGAACCTGCGGTTTCCTTGGCTTGCCGCGCCTCGAAGCGCTGGCCCATGCCGGCGAGACCCTGATGGGTAAATTCCGTGACGGAATGCCGGTCACGGCGGAGGCGGTGACGCTGATCCTGGGCAGCATCGACCGCATCAAGGAAATTCTCGGCGGGCTTGAGGCCACCGAGGCCGAGCCGGAAGGCAACGATCAGGATCTGATCGTGCAGCTTCATCAACTGGTCGAGCGCGGCATGGAGGCCATGTCGGCTGCGCCGGCGCCCGCGCCCGCCGTCCAGCCAGCCATCGCGGAGGGCAACCTGGTCCCGCAAATCCTGGAGCGCGCGCTGCGTCCAGGCGAAGTGTCGCTGGATGAGCTGGAGCGCGCATTCCGCGAGACCGCGGCCGAGATCGTCCCGCCGAGCGTCCCCGAGATTGCCCCACCGCCAGCGCCCAAGGTTGAAGCCTCGCCTGCGCCAGAGCAGAAGGCAGCATCGCCGAAAGCGCCGAAGCCGGCCGCGAAAAAGCTGGCCGTCGAAGTCGAAGCCGCCACCGAAGGCGATCGCGTCGCCAACCAGTCGATCCGGGTCAATGTCGACACGCTCGAACACCTGATGACGATGGTGTCGGAGCTGGTCCTGACGCGCAACCAGCTCTTGGAGATTTCGCGGCGCAACGAGGACACCGAGTTCAAGGTGCCGCTGCAGCGGCTGTCGAACGTCACCGCCGAACTGCAGGAAGGCGTCATGAAGACGCGGATGCAACCGATCGGCAACGCCTGGCAGAAGCTCCCGCGCATCGTGCGCGACCTCTCCAGCGAACTTCACAAGCAGATCGAACTGGAGATGCACGGTGCCGACACCGAGCTCGATCGGCAGGTGCTGGATCTGATCAAGGACCCCTTGACGCACATGGTGCGCAATTCGGCCGATCACGGGCTGGAGACACCGGCCGAGCGCGCCGCCGCCGGCAAGCCGGAGCAGGGCACCATCCGCCTGTCCGCCTATCATGAAGGCGGTCACATCATCATCTGCATCGCCGACAATGGCCGTGGTCTCAATACCGAGCGGATCAAGGCCAAGGCGGTCGCAAACGGTTTGGTCAGCGAGGCCGAACTGGAGAAGATGACGGAAGCGCAGATTCACAAGTTCATCTTTGCGCCGGGCTTCTCGACCGCAGCCACCGTCACCAGCGTTTCCGGCCGCGGCGTCGGCATGGACGTGGTGCGCACCAATATCGACCAGATCGGTGGCACCATCGACATCAAGTCGGTAGCCGGCGAGGGCTCCTCTGTCACCATCAAGATTCCGCTGACGCTCGCCATCGTCTCGGCGCTGATCGTGGAAGCCGGCGGCGACCGCTTCGCGATCCCGCAGCTTGCGGTGGTCGAACTGGTGCGGGCGCGGGCCAATTCCGAACACCGCATCGAGCGGATCAAGGACACCGCGGTATTGCGGCTGCGCAACAAGCTGTTGCCGCTGATGCACCTGAAGAAATTGCTCAAGATCGACGACGGCTCCTCTTCCGACCCGGAAAACGGCTTCATCGTCGTAACCCAGGTCGGCAGCCAGACCTTCGGCATCGTGGTCGACGGCGTGTTCCATACCGAGGAAATCGTCGTCAAGCCGATGTCGACCAAGCTGCGTCACATCGACATGTTCTCCGGCAACACCATTCTGGGCGATGGCGCGGTCATCATGATCATCGATCCCAACGGCATCGCCAAGGCGCTTGGCGCTTCTGGTTCGGCCAGCCACGAAATCGCCGACGAGAACGCGGCGATGCGGGCCAGTGCGGCCGAACAGCTGACCTCGCTGTTGGTGTTCCGCGCCGGCTCGGACCAGCCCAAGGCGGTGCCGCTGGGCCTGGTGACCCGACTTGAAGAAATCGCGGCCGACAAGATCGAACTCTCCAACGGCCGCTATATGGTGCAGTACCGCGAGCAGCTTATGCCGCTGGTGCAGATGAACGGTGTCAGCGTTCAGACTACCGGCGCCCAGCCGATCCTGGTGTTCGCCGACGATGGCCGCTCGATGGGTCTGGTGGTCGACGAGATCATCGACATCGTCGAGGAACGGCTCCACATCGAGGTCGCAGGCTCGAGTGACGGCATCCTCGGCTCCGCCGTGATCAAGGGACAGGCCACCGAGGTGATCGACGTCGGCCACTTCCTGCCGATGGCGTTCGCCGACTGGTTCAGCCGCAAGGAGATGCGCCCCTCGCAAACCGCCCAATCGGTGCTGCTGGTCGACGACTCCGCGTTCTTCCGCAACATGCTGGCGCCGGTGTTGAAGGCGGCGGGTTACAAGGTGCGGGTTGCGCCCAGTGCGCAGGAGGGCCTGGTGGCGCTGCGTTCGGGCCAGCCGTTCGACGTGGTGCTGACCGACATCGAAATGCCCGACATGAACGGGTTCGAATTCGCCGAAACCATCCGGGCGGATGCGCATCTGAGCACAATGCCGATCATCGCGTTGTCCTCGCTGGTATCGCCGGCGGCGATCGAGCGCGGGCGGCAGGCCGGCTTCCACGATTACGTCGCCAAGTTCGATCGCCCCGGCCTGATCGCGGCTCTGAAAGAGCAGACCGCCGAGACCGAACGGGCGGCGGCATGAAACACGTTCAGCCGGGCATCAACACGTTCAGCCCAGACGGCATGAGGATCAAGGCATGACCAGCAAGACCGAAACCATCGAAGGCGCCGTCGCCGAATACGTCACCGCCCTGATCGGGGGCCAGCTCTTCGGCTTGCCGATCTCGCGGGTGCAGGACGTATTCATGCCACAGCGCTTGACCCGGGTGCCATTGTCGTCGAGCCAGATCGCCGGCGTGCTCAATCTGCGCGGACGCATCGTCACCGTGGTCGATATGCGTGCCCGTCTCGGCCTGCCCAAGAACGACGACGGCAAGCCGGCGATGGCGGTCGGCGTGGACCTGCGCGGCGAATCCTACGGCCTCCTGATCGATCAGATCGGCGAGGTGCTGCGGCTCCCCGACGACGGCCGGGAGGAAAACCCGGTCAACCTCGATCCCCGCATGGCCAAGCTCGCCGGCGGTGTGCATCGCCTCGACGGACAGCTCATGGTCGTCCTCGACGTCGATCGCGTTCTCGAAATGACGCCAGACATGTTGGCGGCATAAGGCCACGGTCGCTCGTGGCATAGCACAGGCGTAACGGAAATTTCCCTTCGGGGTATCTGAGAACAGAGGCTAAAATGAAAACATGTCTGGTCGTGGATGACTCAAGTGTCATCCGAAAGGTCGCAAGGCGCATCCTGGAAGGCCTGGATTTCCAGATCATCGAAGCCGAAGACGGCGAGAAGGCGCTTGAGGTCTGCAAGCGCGGAATGCCCGAGGCGGTCCTGCTCGACTGGAACATGCCCGTCATGGACGGATATGAATTCCTCGGCAATCTCCGCCGCATGCCCGGCGGCGATCAGCCCAAGGTGGTGTTCTGCACCACCGAAAACGATGTCGCGCATATCGCGCGCGCGCTTCACGCCGGCGCCAACGAATACATCATGAAGCCGTTCGACAAGGATATCGTCACCGCCAAGTTCCAGGAAGTCGGGCTGATCTGATTTGAAAGACTCTATCCGGCGGGTCGTTAGCCCTCGGCAATTTCGTTGAATGGTGCCGCTGCGACCAGCTGGTGGGTAATGAGTGTTGCGTTGACAAGTTCGCCGATCCTGAATTCGACGCAGCAAGAACCGCTGCGGGTAATGGTGGTCGATGATTCCGTCGTCATCAGAGGTCTGATCTCCCGCTGGATCGCCTCCGAACCCGACATGGTCGTCGCGGCATCGCTGCGTACCGGCCTTGACGCCGTCAACCAGATCGAACGCGTCAATCCCGATGTCGCCGTGCTCGATATCGAAATGCCGGAACTCGACGGCATCTCGGCGCTGCCGCTGCTGCTGGCGAAGAAGCGCAATCTCATCATCATCATGGCGTCGACCCTGACCCGGCGCAACGCGGAGATCAGCTTCAAGGCGCTCTCGCTCGGAGCTTCGGACTATATCCCAAAGCCGGAAAGCACGCGCGAAGCTTCGGCCGCCGAAATCTTCCACCACGACCTGATCCAGAAAATCCGCTCGCTCGGCGCCAAGGTTCGCCGTGTCGCCCCGGCTTCTCCGGCCTCGCCGCTGGCGCCCGCCTCCGATCGTGCGCGCGAGCCGGCGACCCGCGCGCCGGTCGCGCATCCGCCGTTGCTGCGCCGCGCATTCAGCGCGCAAGCGCCACGCGTGCTCCTGATCGGCTCGTCGACGGGCGGCCCGCAGGCGCTCATGGCGCTGGTCGGCGAGATCGGCGCGGTGATCGACCGGTTTCCCGTACTCATCACCCAACACATGCCGCCCACTTTCACGACGATTCTCGCCGAGCATCTGGCGCGTGCAAGCCACCGGCCGGCGCGTGAAGCCGTCGATGGCGAGATCGTCAAGGCGGGCCAGATTTATCTCGCGCCGGGCGGCCGCCATATGCGCGTCGCGCGCCATGGCGCAGAGGTCGCGATCGTCCTTGACGACGGACCGCCGATCAATTTCTGCAAGCCTGCCGTCGACCCCTTGTTCGCTTCGGCGATCGATGTCTGGCAGGGCGCGGTTCTGGCTGTCGTGCTGACGGGCATGGGCTCGGACGGGATGCGCGGCGGCAAGGAAATTGTCGCCGCCGGCGGAAGCGTGATCGCCCAGGACGAAGCTTCCAGCGTGGTCTGGGGAATGCCGGGCGCGGCCGCGAATGCCGGCATTTGCGCCGCCATTCTGCCGCTCGGCCAGATCGCGCCAAAACTGGTTCGACTATTTTCGGGAGATCGCTCGTGACGCCGTTGGATTATGAGTTCTTGCGTAAGCTCCTGAAGGAGCGTTCCGGGCTGGATCTGTCTCCCGACAAGCAATATTTGGTCGAGAGCCGATTGATTCCGCTGGCGCGAAGGGTCGGCCTGCCCGGAATCACCGAACTCGTCCAGAAGATGAAGGCTGGATCAGCAGACGCGCTGACAGCGGACGTGGTCGAGGCGATGACCACCAACGAGACTTTTTTCTTCCGCGACAAGGTTCCGTTCGATCATCTGCGTGAGACGATGCTTCCGGCGCTGCTGCAGGCGCGCGCGAGCCGCCGCGCCTTGCGCATCTGGTGCGCGGCTTCGTCGACCGGCCAGGAGCCTTATTCGATCGCGATGTGCCTGAAGGAACTGGGCGCGACATTCGCGGGGTGGCGGATTGAAATCCTGGCAACCGATCTGTCGCAGGGCGTGCTGGAAAAATCCAAGGCCGGCCTGTTCAGTCAGTTCGAGGTCCAGCGCGGGCTGCCCATTCAGTTGCTCGTCAAGCATTTCACGCAGGTCGGAGAGCTGTGGCAGCTCAATGCGGATATTCGTTCCATGGTGCAGCATCGCCAGCTGAACCTGCTGCAGGACTTTGGGCATCTTGGAACGTTCGACGTGATTTTTTGCCGGAACGTCCTGATCTATTTCGACCAGGACACCAAAGCCGGCATCTTCGAGCGCCTTGCAAGGGTGATCGAGCCCGATGGCTTCCTGGTGCTGGGCGCGGCCGAATCCGTGGTCGGCATCTCCGATGCCTTCAAGCCCCATCCGGAACGGCGCGGGCTCTATCGCCCGAACGCCACCCGAGCGGCGAAGCCAGGCGTCGCGGCTGGCATGCCGCAGCTCATGAAGGCGGTGGCATCGGCGTCGCGGTAAAGCGACACGCCGATTTAGCAGGACCGGATCAGACCGCAGGGCTCCGTTCACAGGATCGCGTGCGGCAGGAATTGCGATGCGTTGCCGGTGATCGGGTTCTCGTCCTCGCGGATCGATAGTCCGCACGGGGTGTGATCGATCAGCCAGCTGCCGAGCACCGGATATTGCTTCGAAAAATTCGGCAATGGCGCCAGGGCCTGGCGAACGAACCCCTCAGCGCCATAAGGCCCCTGTTGCTCCGCGACCGTAACGCCTTCGCGGATCAGCGCGACGTTGGCGCCCTCCCGGGAATACAGCGGCTTGCGCACGAAGGAGGCACCGAGGCTAGCGGCATTCGGCTCGTCCTCGAAAAAGGCGGGCAGCAAATTGGGGTGTCCGGGAAACATCTCCCATAGCAATGCAAGCATGCCCTTGTTGGAAAGGATGGCCTTCCACGGCGGTTCGATCCAACGCGTCGGCGCCGTTGCGAGCTTTTCGCCGAACGCGTCGTGAAACATCCACTCCCAGGGATAGAGCTTGAACGCCAGCTCGATCCCGCGATCGTCGAGATCGACGAAGCCGCCCTTGTCGAGCCATCCGATGGCCTCGATATCGAGCAACGTGGTCTCAAGGCCGGCCTGTCTCGCCGTGTCCTCGAGATAGGCCAGGGTGCCGGCATCCTCGGCACTGTCGAGCGTTCCCGCGAGATGAAGGTGGCGTCCGTTGCCGAGCTTCTTCCACGCCTCGATCAGGCGCTCATGGAGCGAGTTGAACTGGTCGGCATCCAGCGGGAAGGATATGCCGCTCGATCGCCTGCTCGAGCCAGGTCCATTGAAAGACCGCGGCCTCGAAGATCGATGTCGGCGTATCCGCGTTATACTCCAGCAGTTTCGCAGGGCCGCGCCCGTCGAAGCTGAGATCGAGCCGGCCGTATAGGCTGCCTTCGTTGCGCCGCCAGCTATCGCGGATCAGCGGCCAGAATGTTTCCGGCAGCCTCAACCGGCGCAGGCAATTCTCGTCGTCGATCGCGCGGCCGACGAGTTCGAGGCACATCGCGTCGATCTCACCCGTCGGCGCCTCGATCCGATGTTCGATTTCATCGAGCGTGAAGGCGTAACAGGCGCGTTCGTCCCAGTAGCGCGCGCCGTCAATGGTGTGAAAATCAAACCCGCTCGCGTCGGCGGTCGCCCGCCAATCGTCGCGTTCATGGCAGACGAGGCGCTGCACGGGCGGCTAGCCGCCGCCATGCGCATGGCCGTGCCCGTGGAAGCGGTGCAGCCCGTAGCCGAAGCCGCCATAGGCCACGCCCTGGCACGTCACGACGGGACGCCCGTCCGGGCCGCGCGTCACTTCGCGAAGTAATCCGGGACCGCAGTCACGTCGCGCCACAAATCCCATCGATACGGCGCCGATGGTCCCACTGCCCATCAGGGTCAAGACGACGCGGCGCGAGCGTTTCATGTGCGGCCTCGGGACGGATTGGATGCTGGATT
>CAWHIO010000069.1:0-261254 GCA_963829315.1 uncultured Alphaproteobacteria bacterium
CCGCCTTGTCAGGCGTTTTGCTTGGCAAAACAAGCCTCAATTCGCTATACGGCCTGATGGGTGAGCCGCCGCAAACTGTGTCACTGTTTGGCGGTGCTGATTCGGCCAGTATCCTGGGCTTGCGGCGGCGCCGAATGGATAAAATTGTTGTTTTTCCTGGATTCAATGCCAGCTGCCGGCCACCCGGCGGGCTGGCCCCGCGGGGGAGGATTTTAGCACATGCGGAGCGCGTCGGGGGGCCCCCGCGTCTTGCTGAGACGGCTCCGCGAAACCATGGCGGAGCAGGTCTCGGCCCAGGAGCGATTGGACAAGATCGTGGTGCTGATCGCTGCCAACATGGTGGCCGAAGTCTGCTCGACCTACGTGCTGCGCGTCGATAATACGCTGGAACTCTACGCCACCGAAGGCCTCAACCGCAACGCGGTGCACCGAACCGTCCTCAGCGCGCATGAGGGCCTCGTCGGCCTGGTGGCGAGCGAGGCGACGCCGCTCAATCTGAGCGACGCGCAAAGCCATCCGGCCTTCTCGTTCCGCCCGGAAACCGGCGAGGAAATCTATCACTCGTTCCTCGGCGTTCCGATCCTGCGCGCCGGCAATACACTCGGCGTGCTGGTGGTGCAGAACCGCGCCAAGCGCACCTATGTCGAGGAAGAGGTCGAGGCGCTGCAGACCACCGCCATGGTGCTGGCGGAGATGATCGCCTCGGGTGAGTTGTCGGCGCTGGCGCAGCCCGGCGCCGAACCCGCCGCGCGGCATTCGCTGCACAAGACCGGCGCGATCCTGTCCGACGGCATCGCGCTCGGCCATGTCGTGCTGCATGAACCGCGCGTCGTCATCACCAATTACATCGCCGAAGACCTGCCCAAGGAAATCAAGCGCCTCGACGCGGCATTGACCAAGCTGCGGGCCGACCTCGACCGCATGCTGGAGCGCGGCGACGTCGCCGATGGCGGCGAGCACCGCGACGTGCTGGAAGCCTACCGGATGTTCGCCAACGACCACGGCTGGTCGCACAAATTGCATGAGGCGGTCGCCACCGGCCTCACCGCGGAGGCCGCCGTCGAACGCGTGCAATCCGACACCCGCGCGCGCATGCTGCGCTCCACCGACCCTTACTTGCGTGATCGCCTGCACGACCTCGAGGATCTCGGCCATCGGCTGATGCGGCAACTGGTGGGACAGGATCACGCGCCTTCGCGCGAGCAGCTGCCCGACAACGCCATCCTGATCGCGCGCGCGATGGGACCCGCGGCGCTGCTCGATTATGATCGCAAGCGCCTGCGCGGGCTGGTGCTGGAGGAAGGCACCGCCAATTCCCACGTCTCGATCGTGGCACGCGCGCTCGGCATCCCCGCGGTCGGCGAAATACCGAACGCGCCCGGGCTCGCCGATCCCGGCGACGCCATCATCGTCGACGGCACCTCGGGCTCGATCTATGTCCGCCCATCGGCGGAGATCGAGCAGGCCTATGCGGAGCGGGTGCGGTTTCGCGCGCGCCGGCAGGCACAATATTCGGCGCTGCGCGACAAGCCCTGCGTCACCAAGGATGGCCAGCCCGTCGAATTGATGATCAATGCCGGCCTGACCATCGATCTGCCCCATATCGACGACACCGGCAGCGCCGGCATCGGCCTGTTCCGCACCGAACTGCAGTTCATGGTCGGCCAGAGCCTGCCGCGCACCAGCGACCAGCTGGCGCTGTACCGCACGGTGCTGGATGCCGCGGGCCCCAAGCCGGTGACGTTCCGCACGCTCGACATTGGCGGCGACAAGGCGCTGCCCTATATGGAGACCGTGGTCGAGGAAAACCCGGCGCTCGGCTGGCGCGCGATCCGGCTCGGGCTCGATCGGCCCGGCCTGTTGCGCGGCCAGATCCGCGCGCTGCTGCGGGCCGGCGGCGGGCGGGCGCTGCGCATCATGTTTCCGATGATCTCCGAAGTCGCCGAGTTCGACGCCGCCAAGGCGATCGTCGAGCGCGAACTGACTTATCTGCGTCAGCACGGCCATCCCTTGCCGGAACGCATCGACGTCGGCACCATGGTCGAAGTTCCGGCGCTGCTCTATCAGCTCGATGAACTCCTGAAGAGGGTCGATTTCGTTTCCGTGGGATCCAACGATCTGTTTCAGTTCCTGTTCGCGGTCGATCGCGGCAACGCCAAGGTTTCGGAACGGTTCGACACCATGTCCGCCCCGATCCTGCGGGCGCTGCGCGAGATCGTGCAGAAGGCGAATGCGGCAAAGAAATCCGCGTCGCTATGCGGCGAGATGGCGTCAAAGCCGCTCGGCGCGCTGGCGCTGATCGCGCTCGGGTACCGCTCGCTGTCGCTGTCGGCGACCGGGCACGGTCCGGTCAAGGCGATGATCCTCGACCTCGACGCCAGCAAAGCCGAAGCCGTCATGATGCCGCTGCTCGACGCGCCGTCCGGCAGCGTGTCGATCCGGCAGAAGCTGACCGAATTCGCCGAGGCCGAGGGACTGTCGTTGTAGCGGTGCCGCCTCGCATAACGCGCCCAGCCCTTACGGGCTGACGCGCATTTTATTCGCAAGACCGCTATCCACTTCCGCTGAATGCGCGTGTATTCGAGACCAAACCATGTCGATGCTCCCCGAAGCCAAACTTGACATTCTGCTGGCGCACCACGCCTCCCTCGAGGCCCAATTGCTGGGCCAGGTGAACTCCGAGGACTATGTGCGGATCACCCGCGAACTCGCCGAGCTCAATCCGCTGATCAACGCCGTCAAAGCCTACCGCGCCGCCAATGCCGAGATCGCCGGAATCGATGCGCTGATCGCCGACCCCGCGACCGAACCGGAAATGCGTGTCATGGCGGAAGCCGAGCGCGAAACGCTCGGCGCGCGCAGCGCCGAACTGGCGCAGCAGATCCGCGTGGCGCTGCTGCCCAAGGACGCGATGGACGATCGCAACGTGGTGCTGGAAATCCGCGCCGGCACCGGCGGCGACGAGGCCGCGCTTTTTGCCGGCGACCTGTTCCGGATGTATGAGCGTTTCGCCGCCTTGCAGGGCTGGAAGGTCGAGGTGATCTCGGCCAGCGAAGGCACCATGGGTGGCTACAAGGAAATCATCGCCGAAGTGCAGGGCCGCGGCGCATTCGCCAAGCTGAAATTCGAATCCGGCGTGCACCGGGTACAGCGCGTGCCCGACACCGAGACGCAGGGCCGCATTCATACCTCGGCGGCGACGGTGGCGGTGCTGCCGGAGGTCGAGGATGTCGATGTCGACATCAAGCAGGATGATCTGCGGATCGACACCATGCGTGCGCAGGGCGCCGGCGGCCAGCACGTCAACAAGACCGAATCGGCGATCCGCATCACCCACATTCCGACCGGCATCGTGGTGATGATGCAGGACAGCCGCTCCCAGCACAAGAACCGCGCCTCGGCGATGAACATCCTGCGCTCACGGATCTACGACGCCGAACGTCAGCGCATCGACGCGGTGCGCTCGGCCGACCGCCGCGAGAAGGTCGGTTCCGGCGACCGCTCGGAGCGCATCCGCACCTACAATTTTCCGCAAGGGCGCGTCACCGACCATCGCATCAACCTGACGCTCTACAAGCTGCCGCAGGTGATCGCGGGCGAGGCGCTCGGCGAGTTGGTCGATGCGCTGACAACGGAGCATCAGGCAGCGCAACTCGCCGCCCAGGGCGCCGCGGCGTGAGCGGGTCCCGCCCGTCGTCCCTGCTATCACGGGGACGCCATAAGAATCTCGTTGTCGTCCCTGCGAAAGCAGGGACCCATAACGACGGAAGGTTGTCGTTACGCAGGATATCAACGCCTCCTGCCCTGATCGAGAAGCCGCGGCGTATGGGTCCCCGCTTTCGCGGGGACGACGTAACGATGGTTTTGCGCGAGGTACCTCGCGTGACCGATTCCTTCGCCGGACAGACCGTCGACACCGCGCGGCGCACGCTCACGGCACAACTCAAAGCCGCGGCCATCGATTCCGCCGAGCTCGACGCGCGGATACTGGTCGGCGCGGCGCTGGGCCTCGATCTCACCGGGCTGATCGCGGCCGCCGCGCGGCAGGTCACCCCGGACGAGTCGATGTGCCTTGAGGATTTCGCACGGCGGCGTCTCGCCGCAGAGCCCGTCGCGCGCATTCTCGGCCTCAAGGAGTTCTGGGGCTTGCCGTTGCAACTCTCGGCCGCAACGCTGGTGCCGAGGCCGGATACGGAAACGGTGGTCGAACTGGCCCTCGAATTGCGGCGTGCCGAACACCCTCCCCTGCACCGGATTCGCATCGCCGATATCGGCACCGGATCAGGTGCTATTCTGTTGGCGCTGTTGTCCGAATTGCCCGAAGCTTGCGGCGTCGGCACCGACATCAGCGTGGGGGCGTTGCAAACCGCGCGCAGCAATGCCGCTCGTCTCGGGTTCACTCCGCGCGCGGCTTTCGTCGCCTGTGACCATGCGGCGGCGCTGTCGGGCGACTTCGATCTGATCGTGTCGAACCCGCCCTATATCCGCTCGGCGGACATTGCCGGTCTCGCCAGCGAGGTGCGCGATTATGACCCGCCTGCCGCGCTCGATGGCGGCGCCGATGGCCTTGACGCCTATCGTGCGCTGATTCCGCAAGCCGCAGGACTGCTTGCGCCCCGCGGCACACTCATCGTGGAGGCCGGGCTTGGCCAAAGCGGCCCTGTCCAGGGATTGATGACGGCGGCAGGGTTAATGCCCGAACGGCCTCCCAAGGCCGATTTGGCCGGCGTCCCGCGAGCGGTCGCGGGCCGGAAAGCGCCCCGATAAAGCCTGATTGGAACGCGAAAAAACCACTTGGAATATTCCCCCGGAGCGACTACGTTCCATGTACAACATCGGTCCAGGGTTGCTGGCCCCGCAGATGCCCCGAAGGGATATAGCGGGTAGAGGCCAGAGTTCTCAAAGCGAGAGCCCGCCCCGAGTGAAAGGTTCCAAAACGCAGGTCCCTTTGAGCGCGACGGCTTTAGAGAGCTTCGCCGCTTCCGACCGCAAAAGCGAACGAAAGCCTGATATTGCGCTTGAAAACTCACGCGAGAAACCTGTGCTTGTTTTGGCAGGCGGAATGATTTGATGCGGCTGGCGGCGCACGCCGGCTGGTGGGGAACGCGTCTTTGTTGACTGCGACGTACGGCAAATCTGTGTGGAATTGAGCCGCCCGGTGATTCGGTGCGCCTAACACGCGTGCCGGTGGGCGAACCGTGGTGGGCGAACCATCACAACGGCGATCCAAGGCTAGTAACTTCAGGGCTGGAATAAAGGCACGACATGAGAAACGGTCAGAATCAAAACAAGCGGATGCGTAACCGGAATAACAACAATAACAGGAACGATGGCAACCGGCGCGGCCAGAACCCGATGACCCGGGTGTTCGAGTCCAACGGACCGGACATCAAGATCCGCGGCACCGCATCCCACGTCGCGGAAAAATATGTGCAACTGGCGCGCGACGCCCGCTCCTCCGGCGACCCGGTCGCCGCCGAAAATTATTATCAACATGCCGAGCATTATTTCCGGCTGATCGCCGCGGCCCAGGAACAATTCCGTCAGAACCAGCCGCAGCCGCGTACCGAGAATGAAATGGCCTCGGAGGACGGCGACGATGAAAGCGAGAGCTTTTCCAATTTCGGGCAGGAGCCCGGCTTTGTCCCGGTGCAGCAGCAGCCGTTCGTGCCGCGCGACAACAATCCGCGCGACCAGCAACGCGACGGACAATCCTACCAGCCGCGCGACCAGCATCCGCCCCGCGAGCACAACAGCCATCGCGAGCATCGCCCGCAGCCGCAGTTTCAACCCCAGCCGCAGCCGCAGCCGGTGATCCCCGACAATGTCAGTGTCGACCGTCTGCCGTCGTTCATCACCGGACCGCAGCCGCAGATCAGCGGCAGCCCGGGCGGTTTCGAGGGCAATGGCGGCGAACGTTTCCCGCCGCGCCGCCGCCGCCGGCCGCACGGCCCGCGCCCCGAAGGCATGGCTGCGCCGGTAACGCCGGGCGATGATTTCAATCCGGGGAACGAGTAAGGCCGTTCCAGACTCTCTCCAACGATCGTTCCCGCGCACGCGCAGGGACGACATCTACCTACCCATCATCGCGCTGTAATGACGACGGTACCAGCACCGGCGGCAGCGCGGGAATGAGCCGCGTACGCTCGCGGTGCGCCGGGATCGCACGGTAGACCTGCTTGGTGGCTTCGACGATGTGAACGCCGGCGAACGGCAGCGACAGCGCGGCGCCGACGCGCTCCCACGCCATCGCCGAGCGCAGGAACCAGCCGCCGGCGACCGGCGGCATGAACAAGGCCTCGCCCCATCCCGTCGGCGTGAACCAGGTCTGCCGCAGCAACTGCGTGATCTGCGAGCGCGAATAGGGCCGGCCGTGACCGAACGGGGTGTGGTCGGTACGCGTCCACACCCCGCGCCGGTTCGGAATGATCGCCATCATGCGGCCGGACGGCGCCAGCACCCGCCATACCTCGCGCAACAGCCCTTCCGGATCGTCGGACATTTCCAGCGCATGCACCAGCAGGATGCGGTCGACGGCGGCATCCGGCAGCGGCAGCGAAAATTCATCGACCAGGGTAGCGAGCGTCGGCCGCGCGGTCGGCCATTTCAACACGCCCTGCGCCGCCGGCATGAAGGCGATGCAGCGCTCCGAGTCCTCGCGAAACAGGCCGAGATAGGGCGTCGGATAGCCGAGGCCGAGCACCCGTTGCCCCCCGGCATTCGGCCAGCGCGCATGAATGCCGCGATTGATCAGCCGCCGCGCCACGATGCCGAGGCGCTGCGAATAGAAATCGCGGAGATCGATCACATCGATGGTCATGGGCTCCAATCTAACACGGAGCCGCCCCGATATAAGCGGCCAATAGCGCATTGCTCATTCGGCGTTAACGCCATATTTCAAGCCCATAGGGGGCATGCTAGGGCATGATCCCGACCCGAAGGCCGCGTGAGCGAAAAGCGGGAGCCGGTTTGGGGAAGTTCATGCTCAAAAACAGATGAGACCACGATCCAGGTCCCCCGCCTCACCCAATCGACGGAGTTATCATGGCTGCCGAAATTCGCCTGTTCCCCTGCCTGTCCGATAATTTCGGCTATCTGATTCACGATCCCGAGACCAAGGCGACCGCCTCGATCGATGCGCCGGAAGCAGCTCCCATCATCGCGGGGCTGGAGCGCGAAGGCTGGACCCTGACCGATATTCTCATCACCCATCATCACCACGACCATGTCGGCGGCGTCGCCGAGCTGAAGCAGAAATACAAATGCCGCGTGGTCGCGCCCCACGATAAGTCCACCAAAATTGCCCATGTCGACCTGCGCACCGGCCAGGGCGACATCGTGAAGGTAGGAAGCCTGTTGGCGCGGGTGCTGGACACCCCGGGCCACACCCTCGACCACGTCAGCTATGTCTTCGACAACGACAAGGCGCTGTTTGCCGCCGACACGCTGTTCTCGATCGGCTGCGGACGGGTGTTCGAGGGCAGCTATCCGATGATGTGGGATTCGCTGCTCAAGCTGCGGGCGCTGCCGGACGATTTCAAACTCTATTGCGGGCATGAATACACCGCCGCCAATATCAAATTCGCGCTGACCATCGAGCCGGACAATGCCGTGCTGAAAGCGCGCGCCGAGCAAGTGCAGCGCCTGCGGGCGGAAAACAAGCCGACGGTTCCGACCCTGCTCGGCGAGGAGAAAAAGGCAAATGTCTTCCTGCGCGCCGACGAGCCATCGGTTGCAGCCAGCGTGCGGATGAAAGGCAAGAGCGCAGCCGAAGTGTTCGGCGAACTGCGCGAACGCAAGAACAAATCCTGATCCAGGAACAATCCTGATGGCCAAGCCGCCTTCCGCTGCCGACATCATCGCCCGGCTTGAATTGAAGCCGCATCCGGAAGGCGGGCACTATCGCGAGACGTTTCGCGACGCCCGCCTCGACGCGAAGGGGCGCGCGTGCTCCACCGCGATCTATTTCCTGCTGGCGCGCGGAGAGCGTTCGCACTGGCATCGCATCGATGCGGTGGAAATCTGGCACTATTACGCCGGCCACGCGCTGACCTTGCGGATAGCCCATGACGGGGGCACGCCGCACGTGGTCACGCTCGGGCCCGACGTCGCCGCGGGCGAGCGGCCACAGGCGATCGTGCCGGCGCTGGCCTGGCAGGCGGCGGAAAGCGTGGGCGACTGGACTTTGGTCGGCTGCACCGTCGCGCCGGGGTTTGAATTTGCCAAATTCGAACTGGCGCCGAAGGGATGGGCGCCAGCGTGAGCCCGTAGGCAGGCAAAGTGAAGCGTGCCGCCAACCTGGAGCGCAAACCAAATGGTGGGCTCGGCGCAAAGCGCCTTTGCCCACCTACCAGAATCCTTTTCCAGAACATATCCCTAGCCGCGATCAATCCGCCGCCGGCGATCAGCACGGCGGCGATCGCGATATTGGCGCTCGGTCTGGCAAAGCCGGCCAGAATCAGAAACGAGGTCGAAAGCAGCGGCGTCGCGTAGGATGCCGCTCCCAGCACGCGGATGTCGCCGCGCTTCATGCCGACATCCCAGGCGTAGAAGGCAGCGCCGACCGGCCCGACGCCGAGCGCTGCGATCGCCAGCCATTGTGCGGCCGTCTCGGGCCATACGGTGTCCTCCACCAGCCCGTGAACGAGCGCGGCGAGCAGCGCGGTGGCGAGGCAAAATCCTGCCACCGCATCCGTCGGCACCGATTTGAGTTTGCGCGACATCACCGAATAGGCCGCCCAGACGAAGGCGGCCACGAACGCCGCAAACAGGCCGGGCAACTGGCCGGGCGCAAAGCCGCTGAGGCTGTTGCCGGCAAACAGCAGCACCGTGCCGGCAAGTCCCAAGAGCGCGCCGATGATGTGGTGCGGCGCCAGCCGCTCGCCCGGCAGAACTGAGGAAAACAGCACGATCAACAGCGGCCAGAGATAGTTCAGCAGGCCGGCTTCGGCCGGCGGCGCGAAGCGCAGGGCGAGGAAATACAGCGCGTGGTAGCCGAACAACCCGCCGACCCCGACGATCCATGCCAGTGGCGCCTGCCGCAACGCACGGATGGCGTCTGGCCGCCCGATCCAGGTCAGCGACCCGACCAGCGCGCCGATCGCGAACGTCATCGCCGCCAGTTGAAAAGCCGGGATTTTTCCCGTCGCCACGGTCAGCGCCGCCAGCAGCGACCACATCAGGATCGCGGTCAGTCCGATCAGGGTGGCGGTGCGCGGGGTCATGTTATGCGTCGTCATTCCGGGGCGCGAGGGGACCGAGCGAACCCGGAATCTCGAGATTCCGGGTCTGGCGCTAACGCACCATCCCGGAATGACGTCTTCGGAATCACACCATATATTGCCCGCCATTGATCGAGAGTGTCGAGCCGGTAATGGCTCCCGCCTCGTCGGCGGCAAGAAACACCACGGCGCGGGCGATCTCGTCCGGCTCGCCGAGGCGGTTGATCGGGATCAGCGGCAGGATACTCTTCTCCAGCACATCCTTCGGCACTGCCTGCACCATCTCGGTGTTGATATAGCCCGGACAGATCGCATTCACGGTGATGCCGCCCTTGGCATTCTCCAGCGCGAGCGCTTTGGTGAAGCCGATGTCGCCGGCTTTCGCCGCCGAATAATTGACCTGACCGAACTGGCCCTTCTGGCCGTTGATCGACGAGATGTTGATGACGCGGCCGAATTTGCGGGCGCGCATGCCCTCGATCACCTGGCGCGTCATGTTGAACAGCGAACCGAGATTGGTGTTGATGACCGCGTTCCACTGCTCAAGCGTCATCTTGTGGAACGCACCGTCACGGGTAATGCCGGCGTTATTGACCAGGACATCGACGGGGCCGAGATCGGCCTCGACCTGTTTGACGCCGGCAGCGCAGGCGTCAAACGAACTCACATCCCATTTGTAGACGGGAATGCCGGTGTCGGCCTTGAATTTCTCCGCCGCCGCGTCGTTGCCGGCGTAACTGGCGGCAACCTTGTAGCCGGCGGCCTTCAGCGCCTTGCTGATCGAAGCCCCGATGCCCCGCGTCCCTCCCGTCACCAATGCAACACGTGCCATGTCGAACTCCTCCCTCGGCTTTTTTGAACTACGCTTTTTATGTAGCTTCGAATTAAGCGGGCCGTTTGACGAACATCAAGAACAAAACGCCCGGCGGGAGCCGGGCGTTTCATCTTAAGTATAAAGCGTGCAGAGGCGAGATGATCTTTTCATCACACCGCGCCGCAGGATTAGTCGCGTGCAATGCACATCGCGATGCCCATGCCGCCGCCGATGCACAGCGTGGCAAGCCCCTTCTTGGCATCACGCTTCTGCATTTCATGCAGCAGCGTCACCAGCACGCGGGCGCCGGAAGCGCCGACGGGGTGGCCGATCGCGATCGCGCCGCCATTGACGTTGACCTTGGAAGTATCCCAGCCGAGGTCCTTGTTGACCGCGCAGGCCTGCGCCGCAAACGCTTCATTGGCCTCGATCAGGTCGAGATCGCCGACGCTCCAGCCGGCCTTCTTCAGGGCGGCGCGCGAGGCCGGGATCGGCCCGGTGCCCATGATCTTGGGATCGACGCCGGCCTGGCCCCACGAAACGATGCGCGCCAGTACTTTCTTGCCTTCCTTGGCGGCCTGTTTGGCGGTCATCAGCACCACCGCGGCCGCGCCATCATTGATGCCGGAGGCGCTGCCGGCGGTGACGGTGCCGTCCTTCTCGAAGGCCGGCCTGAGCTTGGCCATCGCTTCCAGCGTGGCGCCGTGACGCGGATATTCATCGCTATCCACGACGGTGTCGCCCTTGCGGGATTTGATGGTGACCGGAACGATCTCGTCCTTGAACCTGCCGGCCTTTTGCGCGGCTTCGGCCTTGTTCTGCGAATGAACCGCGAATTCATCCTGCTGGACGCGCGTGATCTGATATTGCCTTGCGACGTTCTCGGCGGTGTTGCCCATGTGGTAGCCGTTGAAGGCGTCCCACAATCCGTCCTTGATCATGGTGTCGATGAACTCGATCCCGCCCATCTTGACGCCGCCGCGCAGGTACTGCGCGTGCGGGGCCATGCTCATGGATTCCTGGCCGCCGGCGACGACGATTTCGGAATCGCCGTTGAGCAAGGCCTGATAGCCCAGCGCCACCGTGCGCAGGCCCGAGCCGCATAATTGATTGACGCCCCAGGCCGGGCTCTCCACCGGGATACCGGCGGCGATCGAGGCCTGACGAGCCGGGTTCTGGCCCTGGGCCGCGGTCAGGATCTGACCCATGATCACTTCCGAGACGCGGCCCGGCTCGATACCGGCGCGCTCCAGCGCGGCCTTGATGGCGATGGCGCCGAGATCGTGGGCCGGCATGGTCGCGAACACGCCGTTGAAACTTCCGACCGGGGTGCGGGCGGCGCTGACGATGACGACATCGTCTGACATGGACATCTCCTGAGTTTGAGTTTTTAGGCCTTCGAGCCTTGGACGGCAGGCGGCCGGATGGCGGGCCAGTCTCTCAGCGCATCCTGTTAACGTCGTTGCGGCATGTCAATTGGCCGGAGGACGAAATTACGCCGCGGCGCACTCAAATCGGGCCTCTTGGCAGTTTCCTGAGCAGTCCCTATGCTTTGGAATTAACCGTGCCGCACAAAACGGTAGCCGAACCGCATTGAAAATGCTTACCTTTGCTGCGATGCGTTGCTCGTCAGCCCGCCGGCGAAGCCGTCGGGTTCCCGTCCTCGGTGTGCATGTGTGAGCCCATGGCGAAATCAGACCAACCCACCACGATCAAGAAATACGCGAATCGACGGCTCTATAATACCGGCACCAGCACCTATGTGACGCTCGAGGACCTCGCGGCGATGGTCAAGGAAGGCGAGGATTTCCTCGTCTACGACGCCAAGACCGGTGACGACATCACCCGTTCGGTGCTGGCGCAGATCATCTTCGAACAGGAGAACAAGGCCGGCCAGAATCTGCTGCCGACCACTTTCCTGCGACAATTGATCCGATTTTACGGCGACAGCATGCAGATGGTGGTGCCGAAATATCTCGAGCAATCCATCGACACGCTGACGCGCGAGCAGGAAAAATTCCGCAAGCAGCTCACCAACACGTTCAGCGGGACACCCTTTGCTCCCCTCGAGGAGCATGTCCGCCGCAACATGGAATTGTTTCAGCAGACCTTCTCGATGTTCAAGCCTTTCGTGCCGCCGCGCATGGGAGCAGCAGCTGCCACCGAACCCGAAAAGGCCGCTGAGCCGGTCCCCGAAGATGACAATATCGATGATCTGCGCCGTCAGATGAAGGACATGCAGGACCGCCTCGATCGGATGTCGAAAGAGCCGAAAAAGGAAGAGTAGCTTTCTCTTCCATCGCCCCTGCGATAGCTGGGGCCACTAACCACCACCGCTATTTGCCTCCGCAGGCGCCGTATCAGCTCGCCACGGGCAGCACGCCGGCAACCGCCGCACCCCATGGCCGCCCGGAAGACGCGAGGCCGATCAGGCGCCCCTGGATGTAGTCGCAGCCCCAGTCGCGCAGCATCAGCGCCAACTCTTCATCCTGGACCCATTCGGCGACGGTCTTGATTTGCAGCCGGCGCGCCAGATCGATCAGCGTTTGCACGAAGGCGCGGTCATCGGCCGAGCGTGCGATATTCTGGACGAATTCGCCGTCGATTTTCACGATATCGACGCCGAGCTTGCGCAGGTTTCGAAACGAGGTGTAACCGGCGCCGAAATCGTCGATCGCGATCTGGCTGCCGAAGTTCTTCAGCCGCGTGACGAAGCCGCGGACATCATCGATGTCCTTGATCGCCACGGTTTCGGTGATTTCAACAATCAGACGCTCGGCGACGCCGGGATGCGCGCGCATCAGCGATTCGATGGAAGCCCACCAGTCCGGATCCATGGTGGTGTCGGGGGAAATGTTGAGGCTGAGCCGCACGTCCGGCGAGGCCGCCAGTTCGGCCACCACGAGCTCGAGCACGCGGTGATCGACCAGGCGTATCAGGCCGAGCTTCTCGGCGACGGGGACGATGTCCGGCGCCAGCAGGACCTGCCCGTCATTCTGCTCCATGCGAACCAGACATTCATAAAACGAGGCATGGCGCGAGCGCGCGTCCACCACCGGCTCGAACGCCATCGCGATGCGGCGCTCATTCAGCGCGGTGACGATTTCGTCGGTGACGCGAATATTGACCCGGCGCTGGGCGTCGCGCTCGACATTCGGACGCCACAGCGAAAACGATCCGGCGCGGCGACGCTTCGACATATCGAGCGTTTCCTGGGCGCGGTTGATCGCCTCGTCGGCACTGCGCGCATGGCGCGGCACGCTGACCGCGCCGATCGATGCGGTAACCGAGACCGGGCCGGATTTGGTCGGTATCACTTCGTCGCGAATGCCGGCCAGAAACCGCTCGGCGGCGACGTTCATGTCGTCGACGGTGCAGTTCTTCAGGATCAGCCCGAACTTGTTGCCGGAGAACCGGCCAAGCACGTCGCCGCCGCGCAGGCGGGTGCGAACCCGTGCGGCCACTTCCGAGATCACGGCGTCCGCGACATCGAAGCCGAAGGCGTCGTTGATCCGCGCCAGATGATCGATGCCGATCAACATGAACGCGCAGGAGGTGCGGAAGCGGACGGCTTCCTCGATGGTTTCGGCCAGCGATGCGATGAGGTGCGTGCGGTTGAGTTCGCCGGTCAAAGGGTCGTGCCGCGACAATTTCAGGAGCTGCTCTTCGCGGGCGTGACGTTCGTTGTTGACGCGGACGATGCCCTGGACGCGCACCGGCTTGCCACCGGCGCCGGCAAACCAGCAGCCCGATTCCTCAATCCACTGCACGGGGGCGGAGGTGCTGGCGCGCACGCCATATTCGATGCGGTAGGGCACGCCATCGGCGCCATGCGAAGGCGGCGAATGGCCCAGCGCGTCAGTCCGGACCGAGCGCACCGGCTCGATCAGGTTCGAAAACCCCGCGCCGCTCGCCAGCGCCGCCGCCGGAATATCAGGGAAGACCGAGGCCAACTGATCGCTCCAGACAATCTCGTCAGTCGCGACGTCCCATACGAAGGCCGCTTGGCCGAGCGATGCAAGGATGGTCGAAAGCGCGGGAACAACGGGTGCCAAGATCGCCTCGTTTCGGGACAGAGCCGGATGATTCTCGAACCCCAAGCATAAGGCCAGATTTGTGCCGGACCTTATGAAAAGATCATAAATATTCCGGAAACCATACGATGCGGTGTCCCGGAACCAACCAGGCCGAACCGGCATAGCCTTTGCGAGGATGGATGTAGCAGGGGACTGAATGTCCCAAAACGCGACAATTCAGCCGGATCGCGACTTCCGATGTCAAGCACCGATCGACCAGGGCCCGCGGTAGAGGACGGCGTCGTTTTTGAGGCAAAGCCCGCCTGCGTCGCGCTGGTCCCGGTCATCCCGTCGGCGCAATGGTCGAACAGCTGCGGCCGGCCCTGGTCGCCCAATGCGATTTTTGTCACGCAACTGATCGCGACCGCCGATACGGCTCCGCAGGCAAGCGGCTTCCGGCGGGCAACGCTCGTGGATGCACGCACCGCCTACAGTGCCGGCCAGCGCCCGGTCCGCAGGGCCGGCAGCAGGACCCGGCAATCCATCTGAACGCGAGCGTTAGTGCGGCCCGTCGGCCGGCCGCGGCGGTCCACTGCCAGGCTGGAGTTCAGGGGACGACACCTCCGGCGACGGCGAAGCTTTCGCAATGTCGGGATCGACCGTTTTCGGTTGGGGGTGATCCAGCAACACCGATTCAGCGACTGAAGCGGCTGCCGGCATCTCCCGCACGGGTGGGGGATCGGCGAATTGAGGTTCGGGCTTGGCTTCGGGCGTGGCGATGGCGGGCCGCCGGGCTCCCCGCGGAGCGGCGGACGCCACCTGCGCCCCGCGCCGGGCGCGTAGCGCAATCCCCGACAGGAAATCCACCAGCGCCAACAACGTGAGCAGGAAATAGGTCGAACTGCCGAACCGCGGCCACAGCAGAAATTCGGCGACGGCGCCGCCGAATATGATCAGCGACAACAGATGATCGGTGAGATATTTCGCGCCGGGGCGAGCGCCCCTGATGACCTCGAACAGCAGCAACAGAATGCCCAGCGCCAGCAGCATGTCGCTGAGCGTCAGCGGCCATTCCGCACCCGACATCAGCGTCAGCTTCACGATCGGCTCGGCCAGCGAAACGCCGGGCATCAGGAAGACGATAATGTTGTAGATCGCGAGCGGAATCAGAAGAAGCGGAAAACCGACCATTGACATCGGCGAGGCCTTCTTGGGGAAAACCGGAACATGCGCCCGGAAAGCGCACCTCGCTTCACCGGCGCAGACCGTCTTACCTCACTCATGGGCCGAATTCAGGCAGAGGCCATGGAACACAGCGCCCTGCCTGATGCTCGATCAGGATTCTTTCTTGGCCTTCAGGACCTGCCGGCCCTTGTACATGCCGGTCTTCAGGTCGAGGTGATGCGGGCGGCGCAGTTCGCCGGAATCCTTGTCCTCGGCATAGGTCGGCTTCTTCAGCGCGTCCGCCGAGCGGCGCATGCCACGCCGCGAGGGCGATGTTTTTCTACGGGGAACGGCCATTTCGGTGTCCTCTAGGGGTGTTGTCGTTAGGCATCGTCCCAAAGCGGACGGCTGGAGCGTTGTTGGCGCAAGCTGAGATGCCGGTAAGGCCGCGCTTATAGAGGATGGAATGCCGCAAAGCTAGGTTCAAAATACGCCAAAATGGCTCAAAAACCTCGATTTTCGTTCCAGCATCGCTGCAACTCCGACGCCTGCGCCCGGGCCATATAGGTCCCGGCCAGACGGCGCACGCCAGGGCCGGGATTGCGGGCGCTGCGCCGGACCGGATTGGGCAGGATCGCCGCCAGCAGCGCCGCCTCGCGCGGCGCCAGGCCCGAGGCCGGATGGCCGAAGGCATAGATGGCGCCAGTCTGCGCACCGAACTGGCCGCCTGGACCGAGTTCGGCGATGTTGAGATAGATTTCCAGGATCCGGGGCTTGGGCAGCACCAGGTCGATCCACAGCGCGAGCGGGAACTCCAGCGCCTTGCGGACCACGCTGCGGCCCGGCCACAGGAACAGGTTCTTCGCTACCTGCTGGGTGATGGTCGAGCCGCCGCGGGCGACCTCGCCGTCCCCGGCGTCGTCGATCACCTCGCGCAGCGCGCCCCAATCGATACCATGGTGGCTGCAGAATTTCGCATCCTCCGAGGCGACCACCGAACGCGGCAGCGACGGCGACATCGCGGCAAGATCGATCCACTGCCGCGACATCGGCGCGCCGGTCAGATAGCGCCAGGCCATCAGCGCCGAAACCGGATGGCCGGCGCGATACAGCGGCGCCACCAGATACGGCAGCAACAGCACGACCAGCACAATCAGCGACAAATTCCGGGCAATGCGCAAATTTGATGATTTCTGGCTCAAGTCAGCGGGCTCGACCGATATCTCTCTGATAGTTCCGGCTTTTTTCAGCCGTTGCAAGGCGCCCTGACCCGGCGGAGTGGAATTGACGAAGCCTGCGCCATAACCGATTGTCCGGCCAATTCGATGGGGAGCTTTTCTTGATGACGACTGGCACGGCACATTCTGACTTCGCGAAGCGTTTGGACCAGACCGCGGACGATACCGAAGCGCTGCTTGCGGCGCTTCTGTCCGACACCGTTTTGCCCGACGAGATCGCGCGGCCGAAACGGCTGATGGACGCCATGCGCTATTCCAGCCTCGGCGGCGGCAAACGCTTGAGGCCGTTCCTGGTGGTCGAGAGTTCGGCGGTGTTCGGCGTCGCGCGCGAGGCAGCGCTCTTGGCCGGAGCCGCGCTCGAATGCATCCACTGCTATTCGCTGATTCACGACGATCTCCCGGCGATGGACAATAGCGATTTGCGCCGCGGCCGCCCAACGCTGCACAAGAAGACCGACGACGCCACCGCGATCCTGGCCGGCGATGGCCTGTTGACGCTCGCCTTCGACATCGTCACCCGCGACGAGATCCACAAGGACCCGACCGTACGCCTGCTATTGACCCGCGCGCTGGCGCGCGCCTCGGGAATCGGCGGCATGGTCGGCGGCCAGATGCTCGACCTCGCCGGCGAGGGCCGGTTCGGCGACCGCGAGCCGGTCGATGTCGCGCGGCTGCAGCAGATGAAGACCGGCGCGCTATTGCGCTATGGCTGCATAGCCGGCGCGATCCTCGGCCAGTCCTCGCCTGGGGAATACCAGGCGCTGGACGATTACGGCCGGGCGCTCGGCGAAGCCTTCCAGATTGCCGATGACCTGCTCGACGTCGAGGGCGACGCGGCGGCGCTCGGCAAGCAGACCGGGCAGGACGCGGCCCTGGGCAAGACCACGTTCGTCACCCAGCTCGGGGTCGAAGGGGCCAAAAAGCGCGTGCGCGACCTGCTGGCGAAGGCCGATTTCGGCGCTGTCGATCTTCGGCGCCAAAGGCGGCGTGCTGCGCGCCGCCGCGCGCTTCGTCGCCGAACGCAAGAGCTGAAGGCGTCGATGGCGGACAGCGAAACCGACGACCCCGTTCTCGCCCGCTTCCGCAAGATGTCGATGCCGACGCGGGTGGTCTATGCGCGGCCGCGCACCTTCTTCTCGATCCTGATCGGGATCGTGGCGTTTTTCCTGCTGCCCGGCTCGCTGCGGCCGGTGACACGGCTCTTGATCGGTTGGGACATCTTCGTCGCGAGCTATCTTGTCCTCGTCTACATCATGATGTTTCGTTGCGGGCTTGCCCATATCCGCCGCAACGCCGTGATGCAGGACGACGGCCGCTTTCTGATCCTGATGGTCACCGCGCTCGGCGCGTTTGCCACCATTGGCGCGATCGTGTTCGAACTCGGCGGCACCCATCGCAGCCCGCCAGCGTTGACGCTGGCGACCGTCACCATCGCATTGTCGTGGGCGGCGGTTCACACCGCGTTCGCCTTGCATTACGCCCACGACTATTACCGCGGCGGCAAACCCGGCGGCCTGCAGTTCCCGAGCGGCGACAAGCAGGATCACGCGGACTACTGGGACTTCGTCTATTTCTCGTTCGTGATCGGCATGACCGCGCAGGTGTCCGACGTCGGCATCACCGACAAGACCATCCGCCGCACCGCGACCGCACACGGCATCATCTCTTTCGTGTTCAACACCGCGCTGCTCGCGTTGATGGTCAATATCGCCGCGAGCGCGATTTAGGTTTAGAAACGTCATTCCATGACGGTCCGCAAGGACCAGACCCGGAGCCTCGAGATTTCGGTCTCTATGCTTCGCATCGCCCCGGAAGGAAGGAAAAAACAGGAGCATCTCCATGACTCACGACCGTTCCACCGTCGAAGCCGTCGTCCAGCACTATTTCGACGCGCTCTATGAAGGCGATGCCGAAAAGCTCGGCGAAATCTTCCACCCCTCGGCTGATTTGCGCTGGGTGGAAAAAGGCGAGTTGAAGGTGCTCACCGTGCCAGACTGGATGGGCTGGGTCAGGAAGCGGCCTTCTGCCAAGGCCGAAGGCAAGCCGCGCGAGGATTTCGTCGTCACCATCGACCGCTCCGACGATTCCACCGCCTTCATCAAGGTACGCTGCCAATTGCCGCCGCGTTATTTCACCGACTACCTGGTGGCGATGAAACTCAAAGACGGCTGGCAGATCGTCTCGAAGTCGTACCGCTACGATCTGAGGGAATAGCGAGCGCACCGTTGACCCAACTCTTTGTTTGAGCATGATCCTTTCGGAAAACCGGTTCCCACTTTTCCGGATCATGCCGTAAGTCGCCTTCCGGGCAAACTGGAGGGTGAGGATTTGAAACTGTGGAAGCCAAATTCCAGATATTCCTGATCTTGCTCGCGGTGCTGGCCGGCACGGCGCTGCTGGCGCGGCGGATCAACGTCGCGCCGGCGATCCTGCTGCTGCTCGCCGGCATCGCGCTCGCCTTCGTGCCGGGAATGCCAACGCTGGAATTGCCGCCGGAGTTGGTGCTGCTGGTGGTATTGCCGCCGCTGATCTATTCGGCCAGCGTCGCCATGAGCTGGCGCGAATTCAAATTCAATCTACGCCCGATCATCCTGCTGTCGGTCGGCTGCGTGATTTTCACGGCCTTCGCGGTCGCCGCCGCGACCCACTATCTGATCGGACTGCCCTGGAATATCGGCTTCCTGTTGGGGGCCATTGTCGCGCCGCCCGACGTGGTGGCGCCGCTGGCGATCGCCCGCAGGCTCGGCATCCCGCGCCGGATCATGGTCGTGCTGGAGGGCGAGGGACTGGCGAACGACGCCACGGCGCTGATCCTGTATCGTTTCGCGGTGGCGGCGATCTCGACCGGGATGTTTTCACTGCCCAAGGCAATGGGCGAGTTCGCCGCTATCGTCGGCGGCGAAATGCTGTTTGGCGCCGCGATGGGCTGGCTCTCGCTGCGGGCGCGTCACCGCGCGCGCGATCCGCAGATCGAGATCACGCTGTCGCTGATCACGCCCTATGTGGCCTACTGGGTGCCGGAGCATTTCGGCGGCTCCGGCGTGATCGCGACCGTCGCCTGCGGGCTCTATATGAGCTGGAACGGACCGCTGCTGATCTCTTCGGCGACACGGCTGCAGGGCATCTTCTTCTGGGACCTTGTGATCTATCTGATCGAGGGCCTGCTGTTCCTGCTGACCGGATTCCAGATGCGGTTGTTGTTCGAGAAATCGAAGGCGTTTCCGCTCGACGACATCCTGATCGCGACCGCGCTGGTCACCGTCATGATCGTCGTCGCGCGCTTCGCCTGGGTGTTTCCCGCCACCTATTTGCCGCGGCTGATCGAGCGCGTGCGCAGCCGCGATCCGTCACCGCCGTGGCAGTGGGTGTTCGTGCTCTCATTCACCGGGGTCCGCGGCGCGGTGTCGCTGGCCGCGGCACTGGCACTGCCGTTCGCGCTTCCCAACGGCGAGGCGTTTCCTGATCGCGATCTGATCCTGTTTGTCTCGTTTGGCGTTATTTTCATCACGCTGGTCGGATTGGGACTTGGGTTGCCGCCGGTGGTCCGGTGGCTCGGCGTCGCCCAGGCCGGCCGCGCCGAGCATCTGGCGGAACACGAATCGGAAATCGCGGCGCGGCGCGAGGCGCTCGGCGTCGCGCTCAAGTCGCTCGAAGCCATGACCGACGACCGCGACTTATCCGACGAAGTGGTCAGGCTGTTGCGCGCGCGGCACGAGATCCGCGCCAACCAACTGCCGGATTCGCTCGATCCCGATGCCCACGACGCATCGGCGGCCGGAACCGGGCTGACGCGGGAATTGATAGCAACCGAGCGGAAATTCATTCACGTCCTGTTGCGTGACGGCAAGATCACCGACGAGACGAGGCGGCGGATCGAACGCGATCTCGATCTGGAGGAAGCAAGCCTCGCCAACCGCGAATACCGCAGGATTCCGCTTTAGAGCGTTTTCGAGCGGAGTGGATACCGGTTCGCGTGAAGAAAACGCATCAACAAAAGATGCGAGCGTCGGTTCTGATTCAATCAGAACCGATTTTGCTCTAGGTGTGACGAAGCAGCGCCGCACTTCGGACGGCGGGCCCGGCCATGACCGAGCCTTCAGCGCCTTCCGTTCAGCTCGAAACGCCGATCAGCATGCGCGTGAGTTCGTCGGGCGCCATCACCATGGCGTTATGGCCGGTGGCGATCTCGGCCCAGCGCCATCCCTGCTGCGCCTTGACCCAGTTGCGCGAGGCCTGCAGCGCGGCATAAGACGGATTGGTGCAATGGATATAGGTCCGCGGCAGGTTGTTGCCGACCGGCCCCTTGATATTTTGCGGGCTGGTGTAGGTCCCGAGCGGATGCGGTGTCAGCCGGCGCTTGACCCATTCGGTGTCCTTGGCGTCGGAAACGCCGAAGGCGGATGGCGGTGGCGCTGGAAGGCTCAGGCCGCCGCTCGATTCCTCCGCGGCCTTGCGGCGCGCCGCCACGACATCGGGCGGCAGGCTGTCGAACGGGCTCTTGCCGCCCTCCACCATCAGCGAATCCAGATAGACCAGATGGCGAATCCGCTCGGGCATCGCGTCGGCGACGCCGCTGATCGCAAGGCCCCCGAAGGAATGCCCGACCAGCACGACATTGGTCAGCTCCTCGGCCTCGATCACATTGGCGATATCCCTGGTGAAAGTGTCGAGCGTGATGTCTTTCGACAACAGATGCTTGCGCTCGCCGAGCCCGGTCTGCGTCGGCGTGAACACACGATGCCCGGCCGCGCGCAGCCTGTCGGCCACCCGGCTCCAGCACCACCCCCCGTGCCAGGCGCCGTGGACCAGCACGAAGGTCTGGGCTGCGGCCTGCGCCGTTGCCGCGCTACTGCCCGCGCCAGCCGCCACTCCTGCGATAGCCATGGTCTTGAGAACGTCCCGACGTTTCATAATCGTTGCTCCCTGTGCGATAGCCCGGCTCGTTGCGATCGGCCAGCCAGGCGTCAAGGTTTCAAAAAATCGCAGAAATGACAAGCCGTCGTCTCCCGTCTGTCCGAAGCGCGCGCCGTAACGGTTTTCCGGTGGGGCCGGTCGACCGGCGCAGGGCGCGATTCCTGAGGCTGATCGGGGCGGGCAGCACTGCCGCTGATGCCAACGTACCGCTACGGTCAAAATTGCACACTTATGTTGGGCGAGCGCAGAGCGTGTGCGCGCGGGACGGACTTAATAAAGGTCGATCCCCGTAGCTTTACGGATATAAGTCGGGCGTCGGCCGGGGCAAATTCCGGCCATCCCAAATAGAGCAGTCGAGCCGTCTGATGACCGATGCCGCTGCCCAGGTTCAAAAGCTGCTTCGCCAGCAGGCGGCCATCGCCAGATTTGGCAGTTTTGCGCTCCGCGAGCGCAACCTTATGAACATTTTGAACGAAGCGGTTCGAGTTTGTGCCGAAGGCCTCAGTGTGCCCTTCAGCAAAGTGTGTCGCTATCGTCCCGAGGAGAACGACCTTCTCATCGTCGCCGGCTTTGGCTGGCAGGACGGGGTCGTCGGCCGCGTGGTGTCGCGCGCCGATATGAGCTCGCCGCAGGGACGCGCCTTCACCACCGGGCTACCATCGATTATCGACGATTTGCAAAAGGTCACCGATTTCGACCCGCCGCCATTTTATGCCGCACACGGCATCGTCTCGATCATCGACGTCATCATCAAGGGCAACGACGAGCAGCCTTACGGGATACTCGAGATCGACAACGACAAGCAGCACGATTACGACCAGTACGACATCAATTTTCTCACGGGCTTCGCCAACGTTCTGGCCGAGGCCGTCTCGACCGCGTCGCGAGGAGCCGCCCTGCAGGTTACCGTCGATCAGATGAAGGCGCTGGTCGAGGAAAAGGACCGGCTGCTGGACGAGAAGAGTGTCGCGGACGTGCAGCTTCGCCAGGCCCAGAAAATGGAAGCGGTCGGTCAATTGACGGGCGGCGTCGCTCACGATCTGAACAACATTCTCACCGTCATTACCGGGACGATCGAGATCCTGGCCGAAGCCGTCGCTGGACAGCCGGAGCTCGTCGCTATCGCCAAGATGATCGAGGAGGCCGCCGCGCGTGGCGGCGATCTGACCCAGCGCCTGCTGGCTTTCGCGCGCAAGCAGCCGCTGCAGCCGTGTGAGGTCGACGTCAATGCACTGGTGATGGAGGCTGCCAAGCTGCTGCGGCCAACGCTGGGCGAGCACATAGAGACCCACATGAAGCTCGCGGGCGATGCCTGGCCCGCACTGGTCGACCCCAGTCAACTCACCAACGCGATCCTCAATCTTTCGCTCAATGCCCGGGATGCGATGCCCGAAGGCGGAGCGCTCATCATCGAGACCGGCAATGTCGTGCTCGACGACGCTTACGTCAGCATGAACAGCGATGTCGTCGCTGGCGACTATGTGATGGTTGCGGTGACCGATACCGGGCACGGCATTCCGGCCGCCATTCTGAACAAGGTTTTCGAGCCCTTCTTCACGACCAAGGATGTCGATAAGGGGACCGGCCTCGGCCTCAGCATGGTCTACGGATTCATCAAGCAGTCCAATGGACATATCAAGATTTATAGCGAAGAAGGTCACGGCACGACGATCAGGATTTATCTGCCGCGAGGGGCAGGCGTCGCCAAGCCCGCCGTGGCTGACAGCCCGCCAGTGCTCGAGGGCGGCCGTGAGACCATCCTGGTTGTCGAGGACGACAATCTGGTACGGACGTTTGTGGTCAGCCAGATTCAGAGCCTCGGATATCTCACGCTGGCGGCGGTCAATGCAGCGGAAGCCATGGCTGTCATCGACGGTCCCCAGGCAATCGATCTGCTGTTTACCGATATGATCATGCCGGGTTCGATGAACGGCCGCCAGCTCGCCGCCGCGGCGCTAAAGCGCAGGGCCTCGCTGAGAATATTGTATACCTCCGGCTATTCGAATGAAGCCATCATCCGCCATGGCCAGCTCGAGGCCGGCGTGTTGCTGCTTGCCAAGCCGTATCGCAAGTCGGATCTTGCACGAATGATACGAACTGCACTGGCCTGACATGATATAAGCGGCCGATTTCAGCATGAAATGGCAGCTCCGATGATCGCTCCCGTCAAAGCCGGCGTCATACTTTCCCCACCGAACGGCCCTGTCATCGAGACTGACCGTCTTATATTGCGGCGATGGCGGGAAGCCGATATCGAACCGAACACGGCGATGCTCGCCGATCCCGCCACGGCGCTTTTCATCACGTCGGATGGCAAGGCCGTTACTGACGCGTTCGTCGGCTGGAGGAACGCAGCCATCATGGCCGGACACTGGGCGCTGCACGGCTTCGGCATGTTTGTGGTCGAGGAAAAGCGGACCGGCCGCTATGTCGGGCGAGTTGGACCCTGGTTCCCCGCGGGTTGGCCGGGCCTTGAAGTGGGCTGGGCTGTCACCGGCAGCTTTCGCGGCAAGGGCTACGCGGTCGAGGCCGCAACCGCGTCAATCGATTGGGTGTTCGCGCGTTTCGAGATCGACCGGATCGTCCACACCATCCGCCCGGAAAACCTCGCATCGCAAAACGTCGCACGACGCCTCGGCGCGACCATTGAAGGCGAAGTCGAGCTGTTCGGCCATGTCACCGATTTGTGGGTGACGCGCCGCGAAGCCTGGACCTCGCAACCCAAGCCATAATCTGTGCCCTACTGCCGTCCGAGATGCGTCGCCTGCTCGACCCGGTCGAACCGTTCCAGTGAGAGAATTGCGTCGGCAAGCTGATCGGCGCGGCCGTTGAGCACCGGCCGCGCGAGGGTGAGGAATTTCTGCGCCATCGCCTGTGCGTCCGGAAATGAATTCGGCTCGCCGGAGGGATCGGCATAGATCCTTTCGTGGACACCGTCGTCGGTGGTGATGCTGACCCGGGCACCAAAGGGGTGGTTGCGGCCGATCTCGAGGCGGTCGTCCTGCACCACGTCGAACCTGTCCGCCAGCGCATCGACCGCAGGCTCGCCAAGCCGCTGGTAGTCGTCCCAGCCGAAACGGCCCTGATCCAGCGCGACGGCGCCGGTGAAGAACATCGAGAACTGCCCGCCGACAACGGAGGTCGGGTGCCGCTTGGTGGCGGCGTCGCCGGTGAGCGTGATGCCGTTGCGATGCAGCCCGATCTCGACGCGCCGGATCTGGTCGGGCGTCAGATTGTGCTCGCGGCGCATCGCGATCAGCGCATCGAGCGCGGCGTGGGTGTAGCGGCAGCTCGGATAGGGTTTTACCCCGATCTTCATGGTCTCGTAGATCTTGCCGAGCCCGGCGACCGCTTTCTCCGGATGGGCATTGTCGCTGTAGCCGACCAGCAGGCCATGTTTGCCCTCGACCGATTTGGCCGCGCCGACGAAGTCACTGCGCGCCAGGGTCGCGGCGATCACGCCGTTCATCGCCGCCGCTCCGACCTGGTAGCGCTTGTTCCAGGCGCCATTGACCAGAAACTGCAGCGAGCCCGCGGCCTGGCTGCCCGCGACCCCGAAGGCAGCCACGATCTGCGCTCTTCGACAGGCCGAAAAGTTTCGCCGCCGCAGCCGCCGCGCCATAGGTGCCGGCGGTCGCCGTAGGGTGGAAACCGCGGGCGTAATGCGAGGTGGGATCGAGCGCATTGCCGAGCCGGCAACATACCTCGTAACCGGCGACGATCGCGGTGAGTACATCGCGGCCCGAGGCGCCGACCAGTTCGCCGATCGCGAACGCGGCCGGCACCACCGGCGCGCTCGGATGCAGCGAGGAGTCCGCATGAGTGTCGTCGAAATCAAGCGAATGGCCGAGCGCGCCGTTGAGCAGTGCGGCGACCGCCGGCGTCCAGGTCTTGCCGTCGCCGAACACGGTGGATTCGCCGCTTCCGTCAAGCGCCAGCGCCTCGAGCATTTTCAACAGCGAGGGCGTGGATTCCGCGTCACGCCGCGCCCGGATAGCGCTGCCGAGGAAATCCAGCGTCAGCACCTTGGCGCGCTCGCGCACTTGGTCCGGAATATCCTCGTATTTCAGATCGGCGACATAGGCGGCGAGCGTTGCGGTTTCATCGGCCATTTTGTTTCCTCGCTGTTATCATGCAGGGTAGGCGGCCTGAATTCCGGTTTCAAGCCGCTGGCGCTAGACGGGCAGCAGCCATGTTCAATTTCGTTTATAATCGGCTGTTTTGCAGATTCCGGAAAGGGTCGAATGATCGCATTGCTGAAATCGCTGTCTGACCTGATCCGGTCCCGGAAGGCGCAACTGGCGCTTGCCTTCAGGATCACTTTGGCGGCCGCAATCGCCTACGCAAGCGCAACCGCATTCCATTTGATGCTGCCGCTATGGGCCGTGCTGACCTCGCTGATTGTGACCCAGATGAGCGTCGGCCGGTCGCTGAAGGCGACCCGCGACTATATGCTCGGGACCGTGGGCGGCGCGATCTATGGCGGCTCCATCGCGATATCTATTCCGTATTCCGGCGAGGCCGGACTGCTTGCGTTGCTGGTGCTCGCGGTCGCGCCGCTGGCTTTCGTCGGCGCCATCAATCCCAGCCTCAACGCGGCCACTGTCACCGCCGTGATCGTGCTGCTGGTCCCGACCATTAGCCACGCCAATCCCCTCGGCTCCGCGATCGACCGCGTCATGGAAGTGACGGTCGGGGCGTTCACCGGGCTTCTGGTGTCTTTTTCGTGCTGCCGTCGCGGGCGCACAGCCAGATCCGCATCAGCGCCGCGCGGACGCTGGAACTGATCGCCGCCGCCTTTGGCGAATTGCTGGCGGGCCTGACGCGCGGCCTCGACAACGACGCCTTGCACCGGATTCAGGACGGCATCGGCAAGGCGCTGGTCGAGTTGAATGCCCTCGGCGCGGAAGCGGAGCGCGAGCGCGCGGCGCATCTGTCGACGGGGCCGGACACCGGCCCGCTGCTCCGCACCACGATGCGGCTGCGCCATGACCTTGTGATGATCGGGCGCGCGAGCGTGGCGCCGCTGCCGGCGGGTTTGCAGGCGCGGCTTGCGGGTCCGCTGGCCGAAATCAATGATGCGATCGTCAGCTATCTGCGCTGCGTTGCCGCGGCATTGCGCGCGCGTGCCGCCTGTCCGGCATCCTCGTCGATCGACGTGGCGCTGCAGGTCTATGCCGCCGAAGTCGCGGCGGTCCGCAGCGAAGGGCTGACGCGCGGCCTGCCCGGCGACGTCGTCGAGCGCTTTTTCGCGATGGGATTCGTGCTGGAGCAGATGCGGCAGAACCTGAAGGACCTGGAGCGCTGCGTCACCGAATGGTCTGAAGCGCCGCAGCGGCGCGCCTGAAAATCCGGGCTGGATGGGCGGCACGCGCTACTACAGGTGCCTCACACGTCGACATTGGCGCTGAGCGAATTATCCTGGATGAATTCGCGGCGCGGTTCGACCACATCGCCCATCAGCTTGGTGAAGATGTCGTCGGCCTCGTCGACCTCCTTGATTTTCACCTGCAGCAGCGAGCGCTCATTGGTGTCGAGCGTGGTTTCCCAGAGCTGGCTCGGGTTCATCTCGCCGAGGCCTTTGTAGCGTTGCAGCTTGACCCCCTCGCGCCCGGCGGCGGTCACCGCCTCGAACAGATCGACCGGACCGTGAATCACGGTTTCGGCGTCCTTGCGGCGCAACAGGCCGGGACGCGGATAGGCCTCCTGCAGTCTTGCGGCGTATTCATCGAGCTTGCGCGCGTCGGCGGAGCCGAGCAGCGCGTCATCGATAATGGCGACGTCCTTGACGCCGCGTACCGTGCGCTCGAACAGGAAGCCTTCGCCTTCGGTGAAGCGGCCGATCCAGCCGCGCTCGACCTCGTCTGCCAGCGCATCGAGCCGCCGCGCGATATAATCTGCTGCGGCGTTGGCGGTTGCAACATCGCCGGTAATCCTTGGACTCAGGACGCCGGCAATTGCCGCCTGTTCGATCACCTTGCGGTTATACCGGCTGTGCAGATTGTGCAGCGTGCCGCGGATGACCCGGGCTTCCTCCACCAGCGCCTGCAGGTCGCGGCCCTTGCGGTCCTCGCCCGTCGCCGGCTTGAAGACGCAGTCTTCGAGGCCGGTATTGATCAGGTAGTCGTCCAGCGCGGTGTTGTCCTTCAGGTATTGCTCGGATTTGCCGCGGTTCACCTTGTAGAGCGGCGGCTGCGCGATATACAGGAAGCCGCCCTCGATCAGCGAGGGCATCTGTCGGAAGAAGAATGTCAACAGCAGCGTACGGATATGCGCGCCGTCGACGTCGGCGTCGGTCATCAGAATGATCTTGTGATAGCGCAGCTTTGACAGGTCGAAATCGTCGCGGCCGATGCCGGTGCCGAGTGCCGTGATCAGGGTACCGATCTGCTCGGAGCTCAGCATCTTGTCGAAACGCGCGCGCTCGACATTGAGAATCTTGCCGCGCAACGGCAGCACCGCCTGGAATTCGCGGTTGCGGCCCTGCTTGGCGCTGCCGCCGGCGCTGTCGCCCTCGACGATGAACAGTTCGGATTTTGCGGGATCTTTCTCCTGACAGTCGGCGAGCTTGCCCGGCAGCGAGGCGATGTCGAGCGCGCCCTTGCGCCGCGTCAGCTCGCGCGCCTTGCGCGCCGCCTCGCGCGCGGCGGCGGCTTCCACCACCTTGCCGACGATGATCTTGGCCTCGGCGGGATGTTCCTCGAACCACGCCGCCAGCGCCTCGTTGAGGACGTTCTCGACCACCGGGCGCACTTCCGAGGACACCAGCTTGTCCTTGGTCTGCGATGAGAATTTCGGATCTGGTACCTTGACCGAAAGCACCGCGGTCAGGCCCTCGCGGCAGTCGTCGCCGGTCAGCGCGATCTTCTCCCGCTTGGCGATGGCGTCGGCGTAGCCGTTGACCTGACGGGTCAGCGCGCCGCGGAAGCCCGCAAGATGCGTGCCGCCGTCACGCTGCGGAATGTTATTGGTGAAGCACAGCACGTTCTCATGATAGCTGTCGTTCCACCACAGCGCCGCCTCGACGCCGATCCCGTTCATTTCCGCGTTGATCATGATCGGCGCGGGCACCATCGGCTTCTTGTTGCGGTCGAGATATTTCACGAACTCCTCGACGCCGCCGTCGTAGTGCATCGCCTCGCGCTTCTCAACCGCGTGGCGCATGTCGGACAAAACGATATTGACGCCGGAATTCAGGAACGCGAGCTCGCGCAGGCGATGTTCCAGCGTCGCGAAGTCGTATTCGATGTGGGTGAAAGTTTCCGGGGAGGCGAGGAACGTCACCTCGGTGCCGCGCTTGCCATGGGCGTCGCCGACCACCTTGAGCGGCGCAACCACATCGCCATGGGCGAATTCGACGAAATGCTCCTTGCCGTCGCGCCAGACCCTGAGCAGCAATTTGCTCGACAGCGCGTTGACGACGGAAACGCCGACGCCGTGAAGTCCGCCGGACACCTTGTAGGAATTCTGGTCGAATTTTCCCCCGGCATGCAGCTGGGTCATGATGACCTCGGCCGCGGAAATGCCTTCGCCCTTGTGGATGTCGACCGGAATTCCCCGGCCATCATCGCGCACGGTGACGGAGCCATCGGCGTTGAGCACGACCTCCACCGCGGTGGCGTGGCCCGCAAGCGCCTCGTCGATGGCGTTGTCGACGACCTCGTAGACCATGTGATGCAGGCCGGAACCGTCATCGGTGTCGCCGATATACATGCCCGGCCGCTTGCGGACGGCGTCGAGCCCCTTCAAAACCCGGATCGATTCCGCGCCATATTCGATTGGAATGGAATGCTCAGTATCGGCGATCGATTGCCGGGCAGGTTCTGTCATGTGAGGCCTTCGAGGATAGCTTCGAATCAGCCGCGCAAAATCAGGCGCTGATCGGGTTATTTCTGCCATGAAAGGCGCACTGCGCCTAGCGCAAAGTCTATGTTAGCAAGCTATTGAAGAAATAGGACTTTTCTACGGTTTTTCAAGGCGCGCAGAAGCCGATTCGATCGCCCTGCAAAAGCGCAATTCGGGGAGCGATTTTTCGTCCCCGAAAGGCTGATCGGCAACCGCCGCGCGCCGGCTGCCGTGAAGGAATTCGGCCGTAACTGGCAGACCGCCGGAGAACTGCTAGAGAAGGCCCATGCCAGCGTCGCGGGGTCTATCGACTTCGGCCGACGCGCTGTGTATTTGGCGCGACCCTTGGATTGGCCTGACTTGTCCCAGCCCCCAGATCGATATCGGCCGGATATTGACGGCCTTCGCGCGATCGCGGTGATGCTGGTCGTGGGCTTTCACGCCTTCCCGGAGGCGATGCCGGGCGGCTTCATCGGCGTCGATATTTTCTTCGTGATATCCGGATTCCTGATCACCGGCATCATCGTGCGCGAGCTGGATCAGCAGCGCTTCAGCCTGCTCGCCTTCTATGGCCGGCGGGTCCGGCGGATTTTCCCGGCCCTGATAGCGGTGCTGTTCGCGACGTTGGTGCTGGGCTGGCTGTGGATGCTTCCTGCGGCCTATGCGCAGTTGAGCGCCGACGTGTTCGCCAGCGCGGCGTTCTTCTCGAACATCGCGCTGCTGCTGCAGTCCGGCTATTTCGACATCGAATCGGGCAAGAAGCCGCTGCTGCATCTCTGGTCGCTGGGCATCGAGGAGCAGTTCTATCTGTTCTGGCCGTTGCTCCTGATGCTGGCCGCCCGAATGCGCCTGAACATGCTGGCCGTGGCCGCGGTGATCGGCGTTGCCTCCTTTGCCCTCAACGTGGCGCTGATCGGCCCGGACCCGGTGGCGACCTTCTATCTGCCGTTCACCCGGGCCTGGGAATTGCTGGCAGGCGCCGCCCTGGCCTGCGGCTGGAGCCGGATCGGGCAAACCAGTGTCGCCAGCAATTGGCGCGCCGCGACCGGGCTTTTGCTGGTTGCGGCGGCGGTCGCCGTTCTCAACTCCCGGAGCGCATTTCCTGGCTGGTGGGCGGTTCTGCCGGTCGCCGGCGGAGCGCTGCTGCTGTCGGCGCCCGCGGCATGGGGCTGCCGGCATCTGCTGGCCAGTGCCGGTTTTGTCCGGATCGGCCTGATCAGCTATCCGCTCTATCTCTGGCATTGGCCGCTGCTGGTATTTTTCGGAATCATCAAATTTGCACCCCTGACCCTGCTCGATCGCGGTCTGATCGTCGGGCTGAGCTTGGCGCTGGCGTGGCTGACCTACCGCTTCATCGAAATTCCGTTTCGATTTGGCCGACCGGGCCTGCCCCGGATCGTCAGCCTGGGTACGGGCATGGTGCTGGTCGCGGCGGCCGGCGGCGTAATCGTGGCGGGACGCGGGTTCGATTTCCGGCTGCCGCCGGAAATTCGCGAGATGACGGACGTGCAGAGGGAGACGTCGAAATGGCGGGTTCACGAGTGCCTGCTCGATCTCAGCCATGAAACCTCGTTCGCCGCCACTTGCGTCGACCCGGGCCGGCGGCCGCTTGTTTTCGTCTGGGGAGATTCGACCGCCGCCGCGCTGTTGCCCGGCCTGCGCAAGGCCCAGGAAACCAACGACTTTGGGATCGCGCAGTTTACCTCCAGCGCCTGCGTTCCGGCGCTCAACACGGATATAGCCGGCATACCGAATTGCCGGGCCATCAACGACAAGGTCCTGTCGATCGCACGCGAACTGCAGCCGGACATCGTCTTGCTGCACAGCACCTGGGACCGCTATCTCGACGGCGTGGCCGAGACCGTCGTGGCGCTGAAACAGCAGACCAAGGCGCGCGTCATCGTGCTCGGTTCGGTGCCGTGGTGGAAACGCGGGCTGCCGAACGAGGTGCTGCGCTATTTCCTGCTGCATCATCGCCTGATTCCGGAACGTTCCGACCGCGCCGCAGCCAATTCATCCGGCGCGCGGTTACGCGAGAAGCTGGTGCCGCTTGGCGCCGAATTCATTTCCGTATGGGACACGATGTGCAACGCTGACGGCTGTTTGGCGCGGATCGGAGATAAGGCCCGCGACCTTTCCGCAAGCGATCAGGTTCACCTCACCGAAAAGGGATCGGTATTTCTGGTGCAGTCGATCATTGGCAACGTGCTGCACGGGCAAAGCCCGCGAGCGTCGAACGGATCGCCGTGATCGCGCCGGTCCGGCGTTCGCCCACCTCCCCGCGTTCTGCGCATCAATACACCTGCAGCGACATCACCTCCCCGCCGGGGGCGATCATCAGTCCCCAGGCATCGTCGGCGGCCACCTCGATCGCGTTGTTTCGAACCGCGCCGCCCGCGACCTTCAGCGAATATTGGTATTTACCCGGCGGCAGGTCGAGCGTCGGCCCCTTCGATTGCGACGTGCCGGCGCCGGCCGCGACCCTGATGGTCTGCTTGTTGATGGTCACGGCCGCCTCGCCGTCGCCGATATTGACAAACATCAGCCTGGCCTGGCCTGGCTTCGGCATGATGTCGCCCTTCGCCGCCGCGGCCGGAATCTTTTGCGCCAACTTGACCGTGGTCTCGCCATTGCTGCGGCCGAGCTTCAGGTTGGCCGGCCCATCGGGAGCGGAAAACACCAGTTGCACCTGATCAGGCCTGACGACCGCGCGATCCACCAATTCTTTCCACCCGCGCTTGCCGAGTTCGCCACGATAGAAAGCGAGCACCGAACCAAGCTCGGCCGGAATGCTGGCGTTGAGTTCCCGTCGAATCGCGGTTTCGGTGCCGGGAAGCTTTCCGATCCCGATCGAGCTCACGGAGTGCTGCTTCGGCACCGGCAGCGCGGAGTCGGGCTCTGCTTCGAGATTTTCCACCACCGCCTGGCCGACCGCCGCATCGGACGCCCGAGGGGCCGCCGCCTCCGGCTTGGCATTCGCCGTCACGAGTCCCGACCCGTCGGCGGTCACGTTGACCTGGGGGCCCAGCTGCATGGCGGTGAACGACAGTTCCTTTCCGCCCCTGGAGAATTCCATCACCACGATAGTGGACTTGTTGATCACCGACGGCTGCTCCTTCCAGCCCAGCGGCTTCAGCAAGCCGCGGTAGAACGCCGCGAGCGCCTTCACGCTTGACGATGAGTCGAACTCAAGCTTGCCATCCTCGCCGTCGAACTGGACGTTCTCGGCGGTCTCCGGCACGGGCACCGGCATGGTGTTGCCGGCGAGTGCCTTTAACGGCGCATCCGGAGGGTTGGCGGCCTCCGCGGTCCGCCTCGCCTCGTCTGCGGCGATCATCTTGTTCGCGGTTGCCATGGCATCGCCAAGGAATTTCTCTTCGGCTTCCTTCTTCGCCTTCGCCCGCGCCGCCAGTGCGGCTTCGTTCACCTGCGCAACCAGGCTGACGGTGGTCAGGTCGTATTTGTGGCCGAGCCGAAGCGTGGCGGTTTGATCCGCGGAAGAAAAACCAAGCGTGGCTTCATCGTCGGTGAGAACCGCGCCGCTGGTCGCTTCCTTCCAGCCGCGCGCCGCGAGTTCGCGGCGGTAGAACGCCAGCACCACGGGAATTTCGGCGACCGTGATGCCCTCGAGCTTGCGGCGGATCGAGTCCGCGCTCCCGGTGCTTCCAAAGCTCGGGGTGTGATTCGGCTCCGGCAGGCCGATCGTTTCCCTGACGACCTCGAGAGCCTGCGGCAGCGCGAATGGCGCGACCTTGATCTCGACGACGGTCTTGCCGTCGCCGCCGCGTTGCAACGACAGCATGATCGGCGGCTGCTTGTAGCCGCCGTCATGATTGTCGTAATTGTAGTAGGTGCGCGCGTCGTTCTCGATTCTCTCATCGGGCTTGGCGTTCGGCCAATGCGCTACAATGTCCGCAGCGGCTAGGGGCGACCAGCCGGCCGCGGCTAATCCCTTGCGGAAGAAATCGAGCGTGGTGTCGACCGCGGCGGCAGTCATGCAGCGAAGATATGGCCGGCGCTCATCGAACACGACATCCGTCGCGTCATCCGGAAATGGCACGTTCGCAGTGATCCTGTTGGCGGAGTAATTCACCGCCGATCGGTCCGGCCGGCCCTGGGTAAAAGACACGTACAGCCCTTGCTGCCCCTTCTTGAACAGCAGGGAAGTGCTGGATTCTTCCATCGGCCGCACATATTGCGTCCAGCCGTTGTCAGCCAACAGCTTCCTGGTCGCCGCGACCATGGTTGCGCCGGCGATTGGAACGCCGTAGCTCAGGCTGTGAACCTCGGTGTGAGCCGGGTTCTCCACGGCGCCCTCGAGGCGCGGCAGCGTCCGGACGTCGACTAGGCCGTCGTCGGCGGCGATCGGTGCGCTTGCCACCCACACGAAGATCGAGACCAGCAGGCTTTTTGTGGCGGCGCCCAGCACCCCGCGCGTCGGTCCAAGCATTGGCGATCTCCGGTATGGCCGACACCTGATGGTGTCGCGCGGCAGCGATGGCGGCGACGTGAGTGACGCGGCTCTCACAGCTAGTCGCGCAGGTGAAGGCTTTGGTTCAAACCGTGGCTCATCTACCGCATCAGACGCAGCCGGTGATCTGGCCGGAATCGACCGCGAAAATCTCGCCCGATCCGCCGATGCCGGCAAATGCCGCAGGGTCAGCGCCGGTCATCCAGACCTGCGCGCCAAGCCTTGAGAGTTCGTCGAACAGCGCGGTGCGCCTGCCGGGATCGAGATGGGCGACCACCTCGTCGAGCAGCAATAGCGGGGTAATGCCGGTCATTTCCGCGACCAGACTGGCATGCGCCAACACCAGGCCGATCAACAGCGCCTTCTGCTCGCCGGTCGAGGCGTCGCGGGCCGGCATGGCTTTCGGCGCGTAGATCACCTGCAGGTCGGTGAGGTGCGGGCCGTCGAGCGTGCGGCCGGCGACGGCGTCGCGCGCACGGTTGCTGCGCAGGATCTCGCGATAGCGATCCTCGACCGAGGTCGCGGGTTCCGACATCAGCGCATTCTCCATCCAGCCGTCGAGCATGATCCGCGCGGAGGGAAACGCGGATGTTTCACCGCGCGCGCGCAGCATGGCTGCAAGTTTCGTTGCGGTCTGGCCGCGCATCGCCGCCACCGCGACGGCGAGTTCCGCCGTTTCGCGCTCGATGGCGTCGCACCAATGGTCGTCGTAGTTGCGCACTTCCAGCAGCCGGTTGCGCGAACGCAAGGAGCGGTCGAGCGCCGACACGCGCGCCGAATGCTCGCTGTCGATCGCCAGCACCAGCCGGTCGAAGAACCGCCGCCGCTCCGACGCCGAACCCAGAAACAGCCCGTCCATCGAAGGCGTCAGCCACACCATGCGCAAGTGGTCGCCGAACGCCGTCGCCGAGGTCACCGGCTCGCGGTCGATGCGACAGCGCCGGCCGGTGGCCGAAGCCTCTCCGCCGGGGGCATCGATTCCGGTGCCGAGCGTGGCGAGCCCGAGGGCGCCCTCAACCTCGGCGGACACCGCCCACGAGCCATCGCCCTGATTGTCGGCGACATCCTCAAGGGTTGCGCGCCGCAAGCCGCGTCCCGGCGACAGAAACGAGATCGCCTCGATGCAGTTGGTCTTCCCGGCACCGTTCGGGCCTACCAGCACCACCACGTCGCCACGCGTCTGAAGGCTCGCGGCGCGATAGTTGCGGAAATGCGTGAGGGTGAGGCGGTGAATGCGGGAGGCGGTCATAATCTGCTGTCATTGCCGGGCTTGACCAGGCGTGCCACGCGCTTGCGGTCTCAAACACGTAGATGGCCGGGGATAGGCGAGCGGAAGCGACGCCGTCCTTCGAACGGCTATGCCCGGCCATGACGTAATCTAGTCAGCTTCGGCGCGAACAAAAAGAGCCTACACCCGCATCGGCATCAGCACGTAGAGTGCGCCCTTGGACTCCTTGTCCTGCACCAGGGTCGGCGAGCCGGGATCGGCCAGCCTCAGGACCGCGACCTCGCCCTCGATCTGGGCCGCGATGTCGAGCAGATAGCGCGAGTTGAACCCGATATCGAGCGGATCGGAAGCGTATTCGACTTCAAGCTCCTCGGTGGCGCTGCCGGAATCCGGATTGGTCACCGACAGCACCAGCTTGCCCGCCGATAGCGCCAGTTTCACCGCGCGGCCGCGCTCGCTCGAGATCGTCGAGACGCGGTCGACCGCGGCCTCGAAATCCTTCTTGTCGACGATGAGTTCCTTGTCGTTGTTCTGCGGGATGACGCGGCCATAGTCCGGAAAGGTGCCATCGATCAGTTTCGAGGTCAGCACCACATTGCCGATGGTGAAACGGATCTTGCCCTGCGACAGTTCGATTTTGACCTCGGCCTCGTTGTCCTCGATCAGACGCTGCACTTCGCCGACGGTCTTGCGCGGCACGATCACGCCGGGCATGCCGACCGCGCCCTTGGGCAGCGGCAGATCGATCTGGGCCAGGCGATGCCCGTCGGTCGCCACCGCGCGCAGGGTTGCGGCCTTGGCGCTGCCGGCCGCGTGCAGATAGATGCCGTTGAGATAGTAACGGGTTTCCTCGGTCGAGATCGCAAATTGTGTTCGATCGATCAGCCGCTTCATGTCGGCGGCGGCGAGCGTGAACGAATGCGTCATGTCGCCGGCGGCAAGGTCGGGGAAATCGTTTTCGGGCAGGGTCTGCAGCGTGAAGCGCGAGCGGCCGGCGCGGATCGCCAATACCGAGCGGTCGCCATCGCCTTCCAGCACGATCTGCGCGCCTTCGGGCAGTTTGCGCACGATGTCGTAAAACATGTGCGCCGGCACGGTGGTCGAGCCGGCGGTGGCGGTTTCCGCCGCAAGCGTTTCGGTCACCTCAAGATCGAGGTCGGTGGCCTTGAGCGACAGCCGCGCGTTTTCGGCGCGAACCAGCACGTTGCCGAGGATCGGAATGGTGTTGCGGCGCTCGACCACGCGATGGACGTGGCCCAGCGATTTCAGGAGTTGCGCGCGTTCGACGGTAACCTTCATTGCAATACCCGCCTGATCCGAAGATGGAAAAGCCGGGGCGGCCCCGAAGGCGCGCCACGGCGTCTGAACCCGAAAAGCCCGATCAAAGCTGGATTTGATCAAACCCTTGGGGGGACTTCAAGGTGGCGCGGATGGCCCGCCAGCGCAAGAGATGCGTCAGGCCGTTCCCCACGTTTTGCGGCCATCCGTGGCCTTCCGGGCGAGCGCGGGGAGCCGTCACCATGGGCGTCAATCACCGCAACCGGTTCCGCACCGGTGCCAATGGCCATATGCCGCGTTGCCGCGGCACACGGTCCCGGCATCCGCCGGGACCGTGCGGAACGAGCGGTCACTCGCTCTGCAACTGGCGCTTCAGGGATTCGACCTCTTCGGAGAGCGCGACATCCCTGGCAACCAGGGCCTCGATCTTGCGTACGGCGTGCAGCACGGTGGTGTGGTCGCGTCCGCCGAACCGGCGGCCGATTTCCGGCAGCGAGCGCAAGGTCAGCGTCTTGGCCAGATACATCGCCACCTGGCGCGGGCGGACGACATTCGCGGTACGGCGCGATGACAACAGGTCGGAGCGGCTCACATTGTATTGCCGGGCCACTACCCGCTGAATGTCCTCGATCTTGATCCGCTTGGGCTCCTGCGGGCGGACCAGGTCGCGCACCTCGCGCTCGGCCATTTCCAGTGTGACCGGCTGGGCGTTGAGTTTGCTGTGCGCCAGCAGACGATTGATGGCGCCCTCAAGGTCGCGGCCGTTATGGGTGATGGTTCGGGCGAGATAGTCCAGCACCTGTTCCGGCACGTCGAAGGTCGCGTGATGCGCGCGGGCGGCGGCGACGCGCGACTTGAGGATGCCAAGCCGCAATTCCTCGCCGAGCGATCCCATCTCCACGACCAGGCCGCCGGCCAGACGGGAGCGCACGCGGTCGTCGAGGCTCTCAAGGTCGGAAGGCGGACGGTCCGCCGCGATCACCACCTGGCGGCCGGCATCGATCAGCGCGTTCAAGGTGTGACAGAACTCAGCCTGGGTCGATTTGCCCTGCAGGAATTGCAGGTCATCGATGACAAGCACGTCGATGCCGCGCAACGCCTCCTTGAACGCCAGCGCGGTCTGCGTCTTCAGCGCCGCGACGAAGCCGTACATGAATTTCTCGGCCGTGAGGTAAAGCACCTTGCGTTCGCTGCCGGAATTGCCGGCCCAGGTCACCGCCTGCAACAGATGGGTTTTGCCAAGCCCTACGCCGGCATGGATGTAGAGCGGATTGAACATCACGGCATCGCCGCGCCGGCCTTCCGCAACCTGACGCGCCGCGGCGTGGGCCAGCGTATTGGAACGCCCGATGACGAAACTTCCGAATGTCAGCCGTGGATCGAGCGGCGAACCGCCGAGCGCGTCGTGACTGGCGGACACCGGCGCGATCGCCGTCGCACGCAACTCGGGTGCTGGCCGGCCATCCGGCCGTTCTGCGCGGCGCGGATCGAACGGCGCGGCAGCCTCCTTGACCGGCGCGGCGCATCGCATCGCCGTGCGCACGGTGAGATCGATCCGGTGTACTTCCGGCATCTCGGCTTGCCAGCAGGTGAGAACGCGCTCCGCGTAGTGGGCCTGGATCCAGCTCTTGAGAAATCGCGTCGGGACCGAAAGATGGACGCTCTCCTGCTGGACGCTTTCCAAATCCATGCGCGCAAACCAGCTGGTGTAGACGTCCTCTCCGACGGTCGACCGCAGCCGACCTTTCACACGTGACCAACGATCCTGTTCCATATTTGTCATTGCAAGGTGACTTCTCTGAAGGAGTTTTTGTTGACGGTGAGCCTGCCGTGCGTGTCCCGCACGGGGAGCGCCTCAAGCGCGCTTCCTCTTTCAGCCATAGACCGGCCATTCGGCGGAAAGCCGTCGGGCAAATCATCGGTGGGAAAGGAAGCTTTCGCGAGGCTAGCGCGTACTCGACGGTCTGTCCGGAGCCCGCGCGGGCGGCCGCGTACAGGCGGCATCCTGGGCTGCCAATACGGCAACGTTCAAAAATAACTTCAGATCGAAAACGGTGACGATTTCGTAAGACATACTACCCCCCGTCTCACCGTGATTATCCACGGCAAGTTGCCATTCCAAGTGTATTCAATTTCGATCGGCGACGTCTGAAACCCAATTGGTCCCGCCGTTACGCCATTCCGCTCCGCCCGCTCATTCCAACCCGCTCGCGTGCCTCGCCTTCGGTGCGGTCGGGGGCCGGTGCGTATTTCTCTTGTTCGAAGCGAACGGGACGCGAGTGGCCCGCCTGAGAAATTTCGACACAGAACTCCGATACCCATATTGCTATGGGTTTAAATCCGACAATCGCTTGGAAAGCGTCGCCAACGCGCACACCGCCGCCGATTTGCACGTCCGCCCCGAATCTCAAACCGCGCTGGTCTCAAGAGCCGTGGGCGCCGCGAACCTTCTTAGAGATACATCAAGCCTTGTTTCCCGCAACGAAAATGATTCACTGCGGGTGCCGGCAAAAACAACTTGGCGCTCGCCAATTCGGCCTGCCAATTTCGTGCAAAGTTGCAAGGTTTTGAATCTGTGCACAGATTCGAAACGCCGAGCCGCTGTCATATATCGCGCGAATGCCTAAAATAAATTCATAAATTGTTTACGTTTCGGCGAGGCGGAGGGGAAATTTCCAACAACCGATCGCCGCTATGCCGATAAGTGACTATGCACGCGCGATTTTTTTTGCTCGTCGAGCAAGGGTAACCCTGAGGCCGTGTTGAATGCCGCCGCGCCATCGCGGTTGTGTTTTCGAAAGTATCTGCGGTCAAAGAGCCCGCATTGATATCTTCGTCGCCATCGTCAATTTGCTAAGCCCGTCACCTGACATAGGGCCGGTACAAGTACGGTACGCAAGAATTTAAGAATTTCGTCCACCGAAACATCGGTCCACAAAATAAAAAAGCCCGGCACTGCCGGGCTTCTTGAAGAATAGTCTGTCGATCAGTTCATTTCGCAAGCTTTGCGATCTGATGCGCGAGCCGCGAGACCTTTCGGCTTGCGTTATTTTTGTGAATGATGTTGCGCTGCGCTGCCTGCATCAGCTCCGGCTCCGCATTCGCCATCGCCTTCAACGCTGCATCGCGATCGCCGCTCTTGATGGCCTCTTCGACCGATCGTACCGCGCCGCGCATCTGGGTGCGGCGCGACTTGTTGATAATGGTGCGGCGGGCAATCTTGCGCGTCGCCTTTTTGGCGGATGTAGTATTGGCCATGTTCTCAAATGTCCTTCGACGGTGACCGATCGCGAGCTGATGTAAGCGTTCCGACGGTTCAACCGCGTGATCGACGCTGATATGTTTTTCGGGTGTTCTGCGACAATGCCGCTCTCGGAGCACAGGCTCACGTGACGACGTTGCTCAAAGAACAGCGGCGGCGGGATTGCGCCCGCCGCCATTGCCGGTCTTATAGAGGGCGCGCTTTGCAGCGTCAACGCCTTCCGGCCTCCTTGGAGCCGGGACGCTGGCCGCAAAAAGGCCGATAAGCCGCTGATGAGGTTGAATTTCCTGTGCTACCCCGTTAATGGCTGACTGCACTTTCGGGCGCGACAGGTATAGGGTGACGCATGATCCGCGGTTTTTTCCGCCTGATGGGGCTGTTGCTGCTGGCGGGCGGATTTGTCTTCATGGTCTATGACGGGGCCCGCTGGGTCGCCGATCAGACCTTGCGTTTCACCCGGTTCGGTCAGTTCTGGAACGATGTCCATCAATCCAGCCAGCAGGCATTCCACGTCTGGATGGAGGGCAAGGCGCCGTGGCTCTGGAATGGCGTCGTCCGGGTGCTCCTGGACCAGCCGGTTTTTGCCGTCATGGGCGTGCTGGGAATTCTGCTGATGCTGCTGTTCCGACCGCGCAAGCCATTGATCGGCTATTCGCGGAACTGACGGGGTTCGCGGCTTCGGCGGGTCGGTCTTCGACGCTCCCGCGTAATGGGGCTGCCGCCATCCGCGTAATGGCATATATTAAAAATACATCCCGCCATCAGGTCGCAGGTATGTACCCGATGTTGTTCATGCGCAAGACCACTGCACTGCCGAGCGCTGCCGAGGCGCTGCCCGGCCGCGCCAATCCGATTCCGACAGCCACCCGGCACTTCGTGAACGGCCATCAATTGCAGCCGCCTTATCCGGCGGGCCTCGAGCGGGCGGTGTTCGGGCTCGGCTGCTTCTGGGGCGCGGAGCGCAAATTCTGGGAACTCGGCGATGCCGTCTACGCCACCGCGTGGGATATGCCGGCGGCCACACCCCGAACCCCACCTATGAGGAGGTATGTTCAGGCCGTACCGGTCACACCGAAGGGGTGCTGGTGGTGTTCGATCCGAAACGGATTTCCTACGATCAACTCCTGAAGACGTTTTGGGAAAGCCACAACCCGACCCAGGGCATGCGGCAAGGCAATGACGTCGGCACCCAGTATCGTTCCGCGATCTACACATTCGGCGACGCGCAGCGCCAAGCTGCGGATGGGTCGAGGGCCGCCTATCAGAAGGCATTGGCGGCAAAGGGGCTCGGCCCCATCACCACCGAGGTCGCGCCGTCAGGCGAATTCTATTTCGCCGAAGACTATCATCAGCAATATCTGGCGAAGAACCCGGCCGGCTATTGCGGGCTTGGCGGAACCGGGGTGTCGTGCCCGATCGGCGCGGCCGTCACGGCCTGATTGCCTGGCATCTTGCGGGCGGCTCGGCGCCACTTCGCGCGGTCGGCGGAAAAAACGATTTGTTAACCATAACCGGTGCAAGACTTAAGCTGTCTCGCTAGAGGGGATGGCTCCGGTGCGGGTTGCGCGCGCGTTTCGACTGCCGATCATTGCCGCCATGACCGCGCTCGCTTTGTCGGGCTGCATGCAGACGACTGGTCCGGTTGCGATGGGGCCGCCGCAGAGCGATCTCGACACCATGGCTTACGGCCAGCCTTACAGTTCAACGCCGGCAACCGCGGTGGCGGATTCCGGCGGCGCCATCAGCGCGCTTCGCGCCAGCTTCGCCGCAGCCCCGCGGGGCACTTACGCTCCAGCCTATGCCGCAGCGCCGATGCCGGTGGCCCATGATACCGCCTACCGGCTGGATGCCGGCGACAAGCTCCGCGTCGTGGTCTACGGTCAGGAAGGCCTCACCAATACCTATGCGATCGACGCCGGCGGCTCCATCACCATGCCGCTGATCGGCGCGGTGCCGGCGCGCGGCCGGACGCCGGCGGGACTGGCCGCGGAGATCTCCGGCAAATTGCGCAACGGCTACATCCGCGACCCCTCGGTGGCGGTCGAGATCGAAGCCTACCGGCCGTTCTTCATCCTCGGCGAAGTCGCCGCCCCCGGCCAATATCCCTACGTGCCCAATATGAGCGTCGAAAGCGCGGTGGCGATTGCCGGCGGCTTCTCGCCCCGCGCCCGGCGCGACAGCGTGACGCTGACCCACACCGACAATGCCGGCCCAAGCCGCGCCGTGGTGCCGCTCGGCACCCCGCTCAGTCCCGGCGACACGGTGCTGGTCGGCGAGCGCTGGTTCTGACGAAGTAGGGAGTACTTCGTCATCTTCGCGCAAGCGCGAAGCGCTTGTCGCTGAGGGCGCGAGTGAAACGAGCGAACCCGGGATCTCGAGATTTCCCGATCTGCAATTGCACATCTGAGGTCTGGTCCGGAGCCTGTCATCGGGCGGCGCAAGCGCCGACGTCGGGACCATCCCGGAATGACGCCCGAGAAGTGAGCGCGCCTTATTTCCTCAAATGCTTGGCAAGAAAACTCATGCTGCGCGGCCAGGCGATATCCGCACTCGTCTTGTCGTAGCTTGCCCGTTCGTCGCAATGAAAGCCGTGCTGCGCGCCGGGATAGATATGGATCTCGACATCGGGCCGCTTGGCGCGGATGGTCTCGACATCGCTGAGCGGAATACCAGCGTCCTTCTCGCCGAAATGCAGCTGGGTCGGGACTTTCGGCTTGTCGTCGGCAAAGCGAACGATCGCGCCGCCGTAATAGCCGATCGCCGCGGACAGGCCTGACAGCTTGGTGGCGGCGGCATAGGCGACGCTGCCGCCAAGGCAAAACCCGATGACCCCGACCGGACCGACACCCCCGACGGCATCGATGGCGGCCTGGGTGTCGCGCAGCATCGCCGCCCAATCGGGATTGGCGACGAACTTGCGCGCCACCGCCGACCTCATCCGGCGAATAGCCGGACTGGAAATTCCGTTCGACGCGGTCGAAGATCGCGGGCGCCAGGGCGACAAAGCCCTCGCTCGCCAGGCGATCGCAGACCGCGCGAATGTGGTGATTGACGCCAAAGATTTCCTGGATCACCACCACCGCACCCTTGGGCGTGGTGGCGGGGTCGGCGCGGTAGCCGCCCAGTTGAAAATTGTCCGAAGCCGTCAGCGTGATATCGTGTCCCACAGGTCATCCATCTATTTGAGAGTTGCACCAAGTTGTTCGCAGTGGAGCTCGAAAGTATCCGGCGCCAGCCCGCCTAGCATTTGCCAGACCCCATCATATTCCGCATCGCCCATCCAGCCGGTCAACCTGCGCCTGCGCAGTTGCGGATAAAGCTGCGGCCTAAGCTATCCCCGGCCTCCTGCGTTGTGGGAATTGGCCCACCCGGCGAGCCGCCCAATCCGGGTCATGCAGTATGACGCCATCATTGCCGCACCGCACAACATCGGCTTTGGAATTTTATTTTCTTCGACCAATTCCAAATTGCATTGCCTCCCGAGTGGATCGCGATCATTCTGGAGCCTACTGGCATCGGCCCGGTGGGTGCCAGCCAATACCAACAAGTGAGTTGCCGCCGTAAGCGGCGTCATGCACCGGCAGGGGAAGAGACCATGCCTAATCTCAACATCAACGGACGGAATATGCCCGTCGAGGCGGCGAACGATACGCCGCTGCTCTGGGTTATCCGCGAACAACTGCAGATGACCGGCACGAAATTCGGCTGCGGCGCCGGACTGTGTGGCGCCTGCACCGTTCACATCAACGGCGAAGCCGTTCGATCCTGCCAGACCCAGCTCGGCGATGCCGTCGGCAAGAAGATCACCACCATCGAAGGGCTCAGTGCCAAGGGCGATCATCCGTTGCAGAAGGCATGGATCGCGGAGCAGGTTCCGCAATGCGGCTACTGCCAATCCGGACAGATCATGCAGGCAGCCTCGCTGCTCTCCAAGAATTCCAACCCGACCAAGGATGAAGTGGTGGCGCACATGGACGGCAATCTCTGCCGCTGCATGACCTATTCACGGATCCAGAAGGCGATCATGCGTGCGGCCTCCGAAATGCGCACCGCGTCCACGGCTACCGATCGGAGAGCAACATGAATACGCACGTGAAAATCACCAACACGATCGTCGACCGCGAGTCCGCCGATCTCAGCCGCCGCTCGTTCCTCGTCGGCTCCGCCGCCGCGGGTCTCGCGCTCGGCTACTCAGCCGTCCCCGGCCTTCTCGGGGCCGATCAGGCGTTCGCCGCGACCGGCAATTTCGATCCCAGCGTCTGGTATTCGATCGCGCCGGACGGGATCGTCACGGTCACCTGCGGCAAGGCCGACATGGGCCAGCACATTGCCTCGACCATGGCGCAGATCATTTGCGAGGAACTCGGCGCGAGCTGGAAGGACGTGCGGGTTCAGCTCGCTTCCAACGATCCGAAGTTCAACGACCCCGTGCTCGGCGCGCAGGTCACCGGCGGCAGCTGGAGCACGATGATGAACTTCGATGCGATGAGCCGCGCAGGTGCGGCGGGGCGCATTGCCTTGACGGAGGCTGCGGCCGCAGCGATGAGCTTGCCGCCCTATTTCAAGGACGAACTGGTCGTCCGGGAATCCTCGGTTACCCATCCGAAGACGAAGAAGTCGATGACGTTCGCGGAAATCGTCAAGAGCGGCAAGGCCACCAAGACCTTCACGCCCGACGAACTCAAGGCGATCAAGCTCAAGACGCCCGACCAATACACCATGATCGGCGTTTCGGTTCCGCAGCTCGATATTCCCTCCAAGACCAACGGCACCGCCAAATACGGCATCGACGTGATGCTGCCAGGCATGGTGTACGGCAAGGTCGTCACGCCTCCGGTGCGCTATGGCGCCACGGTGAAATCGGTCGACGACAGCGAGGCGAAGAAGGTGCCGGGCTTCATCAAGGCGGTCGTGCTCGACGACAAGACCGCGACGACGACCGGTTGGGTGGTGGCGGTGGCCAACACCTATGCCGGCGCCCGCAAGGCCGCGGATGCGCTCAAGGTCAGCTATGACGGCGGACCGAACGCCAAACTGTCGAGCAAATCCCTGCTCACCGAAGCCAAGCGGCTGCAGGGCCGCGACAACTCCGGCCTGTTCTTCGTCAAGGACGGCGATACGGCCGCGGCGTTCGGCACGGCAGCCAAGGTGTTGGAGGCCGAATACACCACCAGCATCAACATCCATGCGCCGATGGAGCCGATGACGGCGACGGCGCAGCAGCAAGGCGATATCTGGCATATCTATTCCGGCAACCAGTTTGCGACCCGCTCGGGCGGGATCGCGGCCGGCGCCGCCGGGGTCGATCCCAAATTTGTCGTGCTGCACCAGATGTGGCTGGGCGGCGGCTTCGGCCGGCGCCTCGAGGGCGACATGATGGTGCCGGCGGTGCAGGCGGCGAAGGCCGTCGGCAAGCCGGTCAAGATCATCTACTCGCGCGAAAACGACATGACCATGGACTTCTCGCGTCCGTTGACGTTCCAGAAGATCAAGGCCGGTCTTGACGGTGACGGCAAGCTGGTCGCGATGAACCACGACGTGGTGGCCGCCTGGCCGACCAAGCGCTGGGGCATCCCCGACTTCCTGTCGCCTTCGGTCGACAAGAAGGGCGCGCTCGACGCGTTCACGGTGAATGGTGCGGACTTCTTCTACTCCGTGCCCAACCACAACGTCCGGGCGATCCTCAACGAGATGGCGCATAACGCCACCCCGTCGGGCCAATTGCGGTCGGTCGCACCGGGCTGGACCTTCTGGGCGGTCGAAAGCATGGTCGACGAACTCGCCCACGCCGCCGGCAAGGACCCCGCGCAGTTCCGGATCGACCTGCTCGACGGCAAGGGCGACAACGCCGGTGGCGCGCAACGCCTGCGCAACACCCTGCTCGCGGCGATGGGCATGGCCGGCTACGGCACCAAGCAACTGCCGAAGGGCGAAGGCATGGGCGTCGCCTGCGTGTCATCGCAGGAACGGAAGACCGCAAGCTGGACCGCCTGCGTGGCCCATGTTGCGGTTGCGCCAAGCGGCGAGGTCAAGGTCAAGAAACTGACCGTGGCCACCGACGTCGGCACGCAGGTGCATCCCGACAACATCCGTGCCCAAGTCGAGGGCGCGGCGCTGTGGGGACTGTCGCTTGCGATGTACGAGAAGGCGACCCTGAAGGACGGCGGTATCGAGCAGACCAACTTCGATACCTACACGCCGTTGCGGATGAGCCAGACCCCCGAAGTCGCCGTCAGCGTCATCGCCAATGGCGAGCACGCCACCGGCGTCGGCGAACCGGCGGTGACGGTGATCGCGCCCGCGCTTGCGAATGCGATCTACAACGCCTCCGGCGCCCGTGTCCGGGCGCTGCCGATCACGGCAGAGGCGGTCAAGGCGGCGATGTCGAAGGCATAAGTCGGCCACACCGTTAACAACAACGATCCGCCGGAGGTCTTCCTCCGGCGGATTTTTTGTGTCCGGAGTGTCGCCGAGGGGGCTGCCCAGGGCCTTCATTCAAATTTTACCTTCAGCAAAAGGCCAGTATTCACAATCTCTCTTAAGCCGTGGGGAATGTCTTGTCGGTAACTTGTCGCCGGGTCGCCTGCATCCGTCAGCGAGGGTCTATGTCCACTCAAGCCAATCCGACTTCGTCCAAACGCCGCCTGCTGCTGGCATCCGATAACAGCGACCAAAGCCTCGAATTGGCGAGTATCCTGCGATCCGTGGGCGAGGTGGATACCGTCTCGACTTCGGATCTTCCCGACGCGCCGGCCGGTCATTTCGCGGGGATCGTGGTCGATATCAATCTGCGCTCGGCCGAAAGCGTGCAGCGGGTTCGAAACAAGCTGAGTTCCGACGCCTACCGGGCGATGCCGCGGCTGTTTGTTCTCGCCGACGCCCTCCACCACGGATCGATGCAGGCGTGGGCGCTGGGCGCGACGGACACGATAGCGCGGCCGTTCGACGCCGAGGGCATCCTGCAGCGCATCCGCGCCGCATTTCCGGATACCCACGGATTCGACGAGACGGATCGCGGCAAAACCTTGAACCGAGGCGTCGCCGCCGCGCACGAGGTGATGGTCAAGATATTCAACAGGCTTCCGGCCGGAGTTCCCCTGAAATTCAGCGACATCGTGGCGGCCGAAAACAAGATTCTCAAAGCCATCAAGCACTCTTCGCTGCGTGAATGGCTGACCGCGGTCGGCTGCCATCACACCGACACCTATCGCCACTGCCTGTTTGTGACGGGATTTGCCGTTGCGTTTGCCCAGCATCTCGGCATGCGGGAAGACGACCAGCGCCGCCTGACGCGCGCGGCCCTTCTGCACGACGTCGGCAAGGCATTCCTCCCGGTGGCCATTCTGGACAAGCCGGGCACTCTCACCGAGGAGGAAATGAGCGAGGTCTGCAAACATCCGCGGCTCGGCTATGATGCTCTCGCAGCCTCGGGCGGCTTTCCGCCGGAGATGCTGGATGTGGTACTGCACCATCACGAATTCCTGGACGGCACCGGCTATCCCGATGGCCTGCGCGGCGATCGGATCAGCGACATCGTGCGGCTGACCACGATCGTCGACATCTATTCAGCGCTGGTGGAAGCGCGCGCCTACCGGGTGCCGTTCACCCACGCCAAGGCCTTCGCGATCATGGAGCAGATGAAGGACAAGCTCGACCCGCATTTGCTGCAGGCGTTCCGGCCGGTGACCCTGGGAGCCTATTGAACGACCCTCGCCGTCATGGCGAGGTGCCCAAGCGACGAAGCTATCCATGCTTCCCTGGAGCTTGCCGGATTGCTTCGCTTGCGCTCGCAATGACGCAGCCCGGTTTCCCCTTGCCCCAGGCGCCAAGTCCTAGGCCGGATCCTCCTGATACGAGGAAATCTCGATCAGGCTACCGTCGGGATCCCGGCAATAGACCGAGCGCAGCATGCCCCGGGCGCCCTGTTTCGCCACCGGGCCTTCCTCGATCGCCACCCCGCACGCCCTGAGATGCGCCACGACCTGCTCGGGCGTGCTGGAGGTGAGAAAGCACAGATCGTCGCTGCCAGCGGTTTCATGGTCGGCGGTGAACCACTCGACCTTGTCGGCGTCGCGCGGCCGCACATTGATTTTCTGGTTGCCGAAAATCAGCGATGTCCTGACGGTCCTGCCATGGCCTGGATCGAAAACCCTGATCTCCATGCCGAGGACCTTTCGGTACCATTCCGCGGAGCGCGCCACGTCGGACACGTTGATCACGATGTGATCGAGCGCGTTGACTTTAACCGGCATAAGCGATCCTTTCGTCGTGACCCAATCTAGACCGGCCAAGCTGGCCGCGCCGCGGTTTGTTTGTTACAACGCGGGCCGTCGTTAATTCAACAAGATCGAACCGCTCGAGGCGGGTTCGGCACCGCAGGGAGACAACGCATGGCGTCACGCCGCTCCGCGATAGGTCTGGTTGCACTTGGCTTATGCGCCCTCACCTCGTCGATTGGCCCCGCCTTTGCGCTGGATTATCCGACCAGGCCGGTCCGCTTCATTGTCGGCTATCCGGCCGGCGGCTCGACCGACATTATCGCCCGGCTGATCGGACAGCGGCTGTCGGAGCGGCTGGGCCAGCAATTCGTGATCGAAAACAAGCCGGGTGCCGGCAACAACATCGGCACCGAGACCGTGGTCAAGGCCGACCCCGACGGCTACACGGTGCTGCTGGTCAATCCCGCCAATTTCATCAACGCCTCGCTCTACGCCAACCTCAACTTCAATTTCATCCGCGACATCGCGCCGGTCGCCTCCTTCAATCGCGTCCCGAACGTGATGACCGTTGCGAAGGATGTGCCGGCGAAGACCGTCGCCGAGTTCATCGCCTACGCGAAGGCCAATCCCGGCAAGGTGAACCTGGCGTCGTCGGGCAACGGCACATCGGTGCACCTGTCCGGCGAAATGTTCATGGCCATGTCGGGGGCGAAGATGTTGCATGTGCCCTACCGGGGCGCGGCGCCCGCGATCACCGATTTGCTCGGTAACCGCGTCCAGGTGATGTTCGACAACATGCCCTCCATCATCGAACATGTCCGTGGCGGCGCATTGCGGGCGCTGGCCGTGACAACGGCGACACGGTCGCCGCAACTGCCCGATGTTCCGACCGTCGCCGAGACCGTTCCGGGCTATGAGGCAAGCGCGTTGTTCGGCATGGGCGCGCCGATCAAGACCCCGCCCCAGATCATCGAGAAACTGAACCGGGAGATCAACCTGGTGCTGGCCGAGCCGGAGATCAAAAAGCGCTTGACCGAACTCGGCGGCGAGCCGCTGATCAGCACCCCGGAAGCGTTCGGCGCGATGATCGCGGCCGAGACCGAAAAATGGGAGAAGGTGGTCAAATACGCCGGGATAAAAGTGGAATAGACCGGCTGCGTCAGCGCGCGGGAATCCCGCGCTGACGAGGGTGAGGTCAGGTGCCGCCGGAGCTTGCCTTGTCGGAAATCGCTACCGGGGTGGCCTTGTCGGCCGATTCCGCCACCGGGGTCGCTTTTGCCGGCTCGGGTTCCGGGTCGAAGCCAAAGAGCTCGACGAGATATTTGTAGTACTTGGGCAGCTTGTCTTTCAGTTCCGCCCGCGTTTTCGGCTCATGCATCGATTCCTTTCCGGCAAGGAAGATGCTCGCGGTCACGGCAAAGAATTCCTTGTGGTTCTTCATGGCATATTCTTCTTTGCCGAAGACGTGTTTGGCCATGGCGTCGCCGTGGTAAGCCCTGATGCCCAGATTATCAAACCCTTGCGGCATCAGCTTGGCGTGGTAGGCGTGGAGAAGCTCGTGAAGCAGGACGGGGTCTTCGGCATGCTTGAGCATGACCGGACGCAGCATGATGACGCCAGGTCCCGCATCGGCGGCCAAATCAACGAGATTCGGATTGCTCCAGCGCAGCTTGCCTTCATCCCAGGTCGTGAAGCTGGAGGACATGCGCTGGTTTCGCTCGGGCGAGAGCGGGCCGTAGCAAGCGACCCCGGCTCCCTCGTCCAGGCAGGTCATCTCGCTGGCGACAATCGGCACCGTATGGAAAAACTGCAGCACCTTCGGGCTCAGGCCGACGCTCTCCACGACGTCGAGCTGACGCCGTAGCGCGTCGGCGATGGCGGCGACATCCTTGCGTTCGGAATTTTCGGACAGGTCGAAAACATAGCCGCGATAGGTTTCAAAGCCGGCTGGTAGCGCCCGCGGCGGCTCGGCCTGAACCGAGCGAGGACCCGCGTCGGCAAGATGGGGAGCAAGTGAAAATATGAAAACTACTGAGCCCAGCAATAGCTTACGCATGATTGTTCCCCGCACGGCGCCTTTTTGGCGATTGATGACTGGATATGGCTGCCAGTTGTCGAGCCCGCATCATAACCATGCGAAGTTGCGGCACGGTTTCGTTTTTCCTGCTAACTTTGCTTCTCGCGTTCCGACGTTGTTAACTACGGGAGGAACGCGCGAGGAATTTTCCGCCTGAACCCCGCAAGGCACAGGAGCCCGCCATGCAGCCGCACAAGATCGTCTCCCGCAAGGAATGGATCGAAGCCCGCAAAGCCCATCTGGCGCATGAAAAGGAATTTACCCGAGCCCGCGACCGGCTGAGCGAGGAACGCCGCGCGCTGCCATGGGTCAGGGTCGACAAGAGCTATGTTTTCGATGGGCCAGGCGGAAAGAGGACGCTGGCCGATTTGTTCAAGGGACGCAGCCAGCTCGTGGTGCAGCATTTCATGTTCGCGCCCGACTGGAACGAGGGCTGCAAGAGCTGCTCGTTCTGGGCCGACCAATTCGACCACATGATCCCGCATCTCGCCGCCCGCGATACCACGCTGGTCGCGATCTCGCGCGCGCCGCTGGCAAAGCTCGACGCGTTCAAGGCGCGGATGGGCTGGACCTTCGACTGGTTTTCATCAGCGAACACCGATTTCAACTACGACTATGCGGTCTCGTTCAGGCCGGACGAAATCAAGCCGGGCGCCAGGGTCTATAATTTCGGCACCGCGGACTTCGGCGTGGAGGAAGCGCCGGGGATCAGCGTGTTTTATCGCGACGAAGCGGGTTCGGTTTTTCATACCTATTCGTGCTTCGCGCGCGGCCTCGACATGATGAACTCCGCCTACCACTATCTCGACCTGACCCCGCTCGGCCGCCACGAACAAGACTTGTCCTACCCGATGGCCTGGCTGCGGCTGCGCGACCAGTATGAGCCTTCGGCCGCCACGGCGGCCTGCTGCCAGAGCTAGCTCACGCGGGCGGCTGGACGACGGCGGTGCTAGCTGGTCTGCTCGCCGGCAATGGCGCGATCGATGGCGTCGATCAGCACCTGGGTCTCGATGAATTTGGCTCTCGCCCGCTCGGCCTTGTCGCGGTCGAAGGGGGCGGCGAGGGTTTTTGCAAAGGCATCGCGGTCCTCGGTCATGCGTTCGCGCGCCTTTTTCAGGGTCTCAATTCGCTCGCTCATCTGGGCTTCGCTTTCGTTGGCCGCGCGCTTTCTGTTGGCGCGAAGGGCATGGGCGGGCGCCTGTGTTCGGGATTTGCGCTGCCGCAACACGCCGGCGGCGCCGCGTCAGCCCGGAACCCGCAAAAGTCGATGGATTTCTGGCGCACCCGACACGAATTCGAACGTGTGACCTTTGCCTTCGGAGGGCAACGCTCTATCCAGCTGAGCTACGGGTGCGTGGAGGTTCATTTAGCCGATTGGCCGGGCCTCGGCAACGGCCCTGCGGGGGCTAAAGCGGGGTAAGGAGCAAGGCCCCGAAGGCAAGGGTCACACGTTCGAATCGTGTCGGGTGCGCCAGAAACCATGTGCCGAGCGTGCCGGGACTGTGGCGGGTCGAGATACGCGCGATCAAGGCTTAACGCTGCTTTCGTAACATTCAGGCGGCGGCGTGGCCTCTCAGAAATGCGACAACTCTGTCGAAGAAGACCTGACTTTTAACAAGTGGACCGAGCGCGCGAAAGGGCGGCTGTTGGCAGTTGCTAAAATTCGGCTTAGCCTTCGCCGGAACAAGGGAGGCTAACAGCGATGGCAACATATTCCGGGGAATGTTTTTGCGGTGCGGTTCACGTGGAGGTCTCCGGGGAGCCGGAAGCCATGGGTTATTGTCATTGCCGATCATGCCGTTCGTGGTCAGGTGGACCGGTCAATGCCTTCACCCTCTGGAAACCAGACGCCGTGAAGATCACGGCCGGGGCAGAGCACGTTGGCATGTTTCAGAAGACGCCGGTGAGCCAGCGGCAATACTGCAAGATGTGCGGGGGCCATCTAATGACCAATCATCCTCCGCTGGGATTGGTGGACGTATTCTCGGCCACGCTGCCTACGCTCAAATACACCCCGGGCGTCCACGTGAACTGTGCCGAGACTGTCCTCCCCATGAAAGATGGTCTCCCGAAGTTTAAGGATTTCCCGGCGGAGTTCGGCGGATCGGGCGAGCAGATAGCGGAGTAGTAGAGCCCGGCCCGGGTGATTCACGTCCCTTTGACCGTGGGCCGATCACTTCCGGTCTTCCCCTATAACCGGACGTATAAGCGTCGGATGGCATGTCTCAAAAGTGCCAATTTCGGAAGTAATCCCGACGCGATGCGTCGCAGCCAAGTTAACTAGCATAGCGATAATTCGACGCGTCACTGTGAGCGGGTCGATCCCGCGAGGGTCGCTCGATTAGTCCTGCCAGCGGTCATCAACCCTCGCTGTACAACGATTGCTGTCCGTGCAAACCTGCGGCGGCGTCTGGAGGGAACGATGGTAACAAAAGCGCGCGTCCTGCTTGTTGGCTTGGATCCTGACATAGTTGATTACAGCAAGTCCCCGGTGCCCGGGCTCACGGCGGCAAAAGTTCGCGCTGCTGTGGAGGCCGACAGCGCTAAGCTGGAATTGCTCGGCTACAGCGTGAAGTCGCTGTACGTTGACGACGGCAAGACCGCAGAAGTGGAGCTTGCTAATGCACTCGCAACCGATGGATACGATTGCATCATGATTGGTGCTGGCCTGCGTATTGTTCCTCCCTATTTCCTGTTGTTCGAGAAACTAATCAACGTCGTCCACCGGCACGCCCCCGCTTCGACGAAGCTATGCTTCAATACAAACCCTGCGGATGCGGCGGAGGCGGTGCAGCGTTGGGTTTAGACCAACGCCATGGAGCTACCAGGCAAGTGGTTCGATTTCGCAGATGGGTCAAACTCGTCGGTTTGCCCCTGGCAAGCGACTTCCGGTCCACTCCACTCAACGGACTTCGCCAGACCGGCCTGACCGGTCTGTTTCGTGCCGGTAGTGTTGAAAAAGTCCTTTTGGGGTAACGAACGAAATTTCTTAGGGCCACTGACGCGCTTCGCACGCGGCGATATGAGGGGCCATACCGGCTCGACGCTAACCATAGGAATAGCTACCGCTATCGCCACCCACAGCAGCGACTGTTCCAAGGCCCGTAGGGAAAAATCACTGCCGACCCAATAGGCATAGGGGTAGGGGCCGGGAATCCTTCTTAGGACTTCGAGCTTGCTAGGCAGTCGGTTACCCAGAAGCCCTGTCTGGGTCAGTAGTGACGCTAGGACGTGACAGCGGGGGCGCGCCTGGACGAGCCCCTCGGCACGCGCCCCCGACTATAAACAGCGACATCTGCCGCCAGCACCGCTGCCAGTCGCCGTTCTACTCGCTCGCCTTGCCACGGCTAAACTAGAATTCCGCGGGCGGAGTGCAGCAAGGGATCGGCGGGCAATTCCTTCCAGGATATCTAGCCTCCGACTAATACCCGACCGGAGGTCGAAGGACTTGTGCTAATCTGACTTTGTCGGCTCAGGCCGAACTTGGGAGAGCGCCTCATGTATAAGAAGGTTCTTCTCGCCTACGACGGCTCGATCGAAGGACGTCGGGCATTGCGGGAGGGTGCGAAGCTTGCGCAACTTTGCGGCGCAGAAGTCTTCCTGCTAGCCATTGTAGAAACTGCCTCCAGCGTCGCGGCTTTGGAAGTAGGCGTCATGATCTCGATGGACGAGCAGTTTGAAACTTATAAGGCGATCCTTGCGGAAGGTGCGGAGCGGCTTGAGGCTATGGGCTTCTCACCGACGACGAAGCTGGGTATGGGAGCTCCTGGACCGGAGATCGCCGGGGTCGCCGAAGAGATAGGAGCAAATCTCGTCGTTGTAGGCCATCGTCCCAGCGGGCCGCTGGCGCGCTGGCTGTTCGGCTCCGTCGGCACCTACCTGGTCAAGCATCTTCGCTGCAGCGTCTTGGTCGCCCAGACCGAGATCAGTGACGATCAGTTTGCAAAGCTGATGGTGACGGCGGGACTGGCGTAATTATTCTAGATTTCCGATCTGTTTACATAGGTAGACGGCCTCTTTCGTTAGCAGACGCGTCCTCCGGTTTGAGAGCAAATATGTCTATAAGGAAAACAATGTCAGTTGATAAGCCAAAAGAAACTCCGCCTAAAAAACCGATCGCCGAGAACAAGATTGTCGAAGCCAAGCCGGAATCCTCTACCAAGACGGAAAGCAAACCGGACGCCACACCGAAAAAGCAAGGTATGGGCGAGGGTCAGAAGCCAGTATCCAAAGCCTACAAGGACAACTGGAACGACATTTTTGGAAAGAAGAAGAAGAGCGATAGCACTGTGGTCTACTGCACGGAAAATCTATGCGGCAGCTTCAGCGTCGTCGTTCGCTGACGCAAAAGGCCCGGCATTGCTGCCGGGCCTTTCTTAGTTGGTGCTCTGGACGTTGATTTAGAAATCCATGCCGCCCATTCCACCCATTCCGCCGCCACCCGCAGGCATGCCGCCGCCGCCGGCGTTCTTCTTCGGCAGTTCGGCCACCATGGCTTCGGTGGTGATCAGCAGAGCCGCGACCGAAGCCGCGTTCTGGATCGCCACGCGAACCACCTTGGTCGGGTCGATGATGCCCTTGGAGATCAGGTTGACGTATTCGCCAGTCTGCGAGTCGAAGCCGTAGGAATACTGGTCCTTCTCGAGGATCTTGCCGACGATGACGGAGCCGTCTTCGCCCGCGTTGATCGCGATCTGGCGCGCCGGCCAGGACAGCGCCTTGCGCACGATCTCGACGCCGGTCTTCTGGTCGTCGTTCTTGGTGCGCAGCCCCTTAAGGTGCTGGGAGGCACGCAGCAGGGCGACGCCGCCGCCCGGCACGATGCCTTCTTCAACGGCCGCACGGGTCGCATGCATCGCGTCATCAACGCGATCCTTGCGCTCCTTGACTTCGGTTTCAGTCGCGCCGCCGACGCGGATCACCGCGACGCCGCCTGCGAGCTTGGCCAGACGCTCCTGCAGCTTCTCACGGTCGTAGTCCGAGGTGGTTTCCTCGATCTGCGCCTTGATCTGAGTCACGCGGGCTTCGATGTCGGCCTTCTTGCCGGCGCCGCTGACGATGGTGGTGTTCTCCTTGTCGATCATCACCTTCTTGGCGCGACCGAGCATGGCGAGCGTGACGTTCTCCATCTTGATGCCGAGATCTTCCGAGATCGCCTGACCGCCGGTCAGAACCGCGATGTCCTGCAGCATGGCCTTGCGGCGATCGCCGAAGCCCGGAGCCTTGACGGCCGCGACCTTGAGGCCGCCACGGAGACGGTTGACGACGAGGGTGGCGAGCGCTTCGCCTTCGACGTCTTCCGCGATAATCACAAGCGGCTTACCGCTCTGCACCACGGCTTCCAGCAACGGAAGCAATTCATTCAACTGAGATAGCTTCTTTTCGTTGATGAGGACGTAGGCATCTTCCATTTCAACGCGCATCTTGTCGGCGTTGGTGACGAAGTAGGGCGAGATGTAGCCGCGGTCGAACTGCATGCCTTCGACGACCTCAAGTTCGGTTTCGAGCGACTTGGCTTCCTCAACCGTGATGACGCCCTCGTTGCCGACCTTCTTCATGGCGTCGGAGAGGAACTTGCCGATTTCGGCGTCGCCATTGGCGGAGATGGTGCCGACCTGGGCGATTTCCTCGTTCGAGGTGACCTTCTTGGAGTTCTTGACGAGGTCGGCGACGACGGCTTCCACCGCCATGTCGATACCGCGCTTCAGATCCATCGGGTTCATGCCGGCGGCAACCGACTTAGCGCCTTCCCTGATGATGGCCGCGGCCAGCACGGTCGCGGTGGTGGTGCCGTCGCCGGCCGCGTCGGCCGACTTGGAGGCGACTTCGCGCACCATCTGGGCGCCCATGTTCTCGAACTTGTCCTCAAGCTCGATTTCCTTGGCGACGGTGACGCCGTCCTTGGTGATGCGGGGAGCGCCGAACGACTTGTCGAGCACGACGTTGCGGCCCTTGGGGCCGAGCGTCACCTTGACCGCGTTGTTGAGAATGTCGACGCCGCGCAGCATCTTGTCGCGCGCATCGACGCCGAATTTAACTTCTTTACTAGCCATGATGTTGTTCCTTGAAATGGGGATAGGCGCTTAAGCGGCCTTCTTCTTGGCGGCGGGCAGGTCGGTGAGAACGCCCATGATGTCGCTCTCCTTCATGATCAGCAGTTCCTGGCCGTCGAGCTTGACCTCGGTGCCGGACCATTTGCCGAACAGCACGCGGTCGCCAACCTTGAGATCGATCGGGATCAGCTTGCCGGCTTCGTCGCGGCCGCCTGGGCCAACCGCCGTGATTTCGCCCTGCGAGGGCTTTTCCTTGGCGCTGTCTGGAATAATGATGCCGCCGGTGGTCTTCTCTTCGGCGTCGATGCGCTTGACCACAACGCGGTCGTGGAGCGGACGGAATTTCATGCGATCCTCCTTTAGTATTTGAAGATTGTGTGATTTTTGGACGAATAGCAGTCGAGGCTAGCGAGTGCCAACCACCCTGCAAATAAGCCCGCCTTGGGGGCGCACAAGGCCTTGCCGGAAGCGATATTCGGCTCTCGATTAGTTCCAAGGCTAGAGTGGAATTCCTTCGGCGACACAGGCGGCAAGGGATAGCTCCGCAAGGAGCTGCTCCGATGCCGTCAATCCTCTCGCCTTCTGAAATCGCATCAGCTACACCCGCGTTGCCAGAATGCGTCCCGCCGACCTTAGCGGCGTAGCGAAAGAACCTGCTCCTTCGTGCGCTTTGGCATAGCCGGCTCCTAAAACGCAAAATAAGCGCCGGTTACTGAACTTCAGTCGCTCTCGAGTTCAAGGGCTTCTGGCACATACACCCTTCTAAGAGGTAGCAAGCCCTTATGTCGTGCGTCGAAGTGCTCGTAATGTTGAAAAATCAATTGCACCAACTCCTCACCATCGATGAGACGTAGGTTGCTCTTGGTTTGCTCAAAATTACGGGATGGTGGCGTGAACGTGCCCAGCGTAACAAAGAGGCCATACTCTCCATTGGAAAGCTTCCCATAGAGTGCCGACACGTCCTTGTCAGTCGCTGCTCCATCCCCACTCTTGACTTGAACTTTGATAATTGGAGGCTCAATGCCGAGATGATCCTTGTGCGCAATTACGTCGACGCTGGGCTCATTCTTTCGAGTTAAGCGGGCGTAGTAACCCATGCATTCAAGAAGGTGGACAATGAATTCCTCTAAGCGGAACCCCTTTCATCTGCTGCGATAATCTTTTTAGCACGTAGTCCTTGGTGGTCTCCTCGATATCCTCCGCCACGGCGGCAACTGTCTCGTCCTGCGTCCGCCGTCGATCTTGTTCAATATCTGGCAGACGATGATCAAGACGAATTCGTCGCGATACATGGAAAGATCGAAAAACGACTCGACCTCGACCCTAGTGTGAAAAAGTTGGCAAAGGTAAGAAGTCTACTAAAAAACCTCAAGCATTTTCCCCGTTATCGACGGAACGATTTCGACACCTATCATGCAGCGGCTCGCTCTTGCGCGACTGGAACCGCCACTCTGCCGCAAGAATTGCTCGTGCGGGGACTTCAAGACGAGATCAACGCATCAAGGACAATAGCGGCGGCAGGCCAAATTCTCTTTCACGGGCGAGCCGACCAAGAGCTCACCAGCGGCGACCCATATCCCAGCTTTATTTCCACGTCGCTCAATCCGATGGTCGCGCGAAATAGCGCTTTTAGAAGAGCATACAAAGGGGGTATTCCAACGCTATATATCATCACTCTTCAGAGCAACATGCCTACCCTTTGGGGACAGACCGGCAAATCTGCGATATGAATGCTGCTTCCACTAGGACTTAAATGCGAACAAACGCGATTTTACAAGGGGGCTACTTTCGAGGTAGTCGAAGCAAACTCTGCCCTAGCATAGCGACCCTGCGTATTTTGCTTTCGTTGACTAAGCGCCGCATCTTCGTGCGCCGTTATCCGCCTCCGAAGAGAATAGCTTTGCGAGCTTCATATATCTTCGTCTCTTCGCCGACGGCTCTTCGCTAGATTGCTTTCATCAGGCTGCATCGTCTTCCGAACATGATGGCTGCGCCTGAGACCTTCCAGAACTTTGCGGCGTTCCGTATCCCTTCCACGCTTTTTATGTCTACTCCATCGATCTTGAGGAACCGGTGGGCCAGTGCGTTGCCGTCTTACATGAACTGAACGATCGCGCGGTCGAGCAGATGATTGACTGTCATGCGCTTCCGCATCAGCCAATAGTCGCCTAAGTTTTCTTTTCGATCGGCCTCGGCCTGGGCGATTTGTTTTGGATTACGTTGGGAAAGTAGCTGATGCAATGGAGCTGCGTTCGGCTGCTTGGACGTGGAGCATGTTTCGCCATGTAGCTGAGCATTCGTGCTGCAAGCTTCGCTTTGCGGCTTCGCTTTTGCGCCGCTCGATACGACGACTGATACGGTGCCTTTTGCGGGACATCTCTGCTTGCTCAAGCTAAGCCGAATTGCGGATCTAGCACGCTTGTGGCGCAAGCGTCCTATGACGGAAATGAGCAGCTTCTCGTAGGAAGGTCGGCATGAAGGGCCGCCGTGCAATCGCAGCCAAGAAGAAGACCTTGAAGCGCTAGATGCGGCGAACGCGGTGACCCCGGCTAGTGACCCAGCGTGCCGGGGGACACGATCTTGCTTACGATCAGCTCGGACGCCGATTTTCTAGGTTATCTGCAGCGTTCAGCATTACGGTCCAGCTTCGGAGGGCAACGCTCTATCCAGCTGAGCTACGGGTGCGTGGAGGTTCATTTAGCCGATTGGCCGGGCCTCGGCAACGGCCTGCAAGGGGCTAAAGCGAGGGAGCAAGGCGCGCCCTCCCTCAAACCCGCAACAACGCCGCAGCAAAGCCCTGTATTGAGACTGCCGAACAGACGCAGATAACTTGAACAATTGACAGGGCTGACTGGTTAGCCGGAGGAAGGTGCTCCCGGCGACTGGGCCACCCGACGATCGCTACGGATGAGCGATGTCCTGGATTCGGGGTCGATTCGCGCCTGTTTGCGCCGGTCGCGCTCCGCCCTCGATGCCCCAGACAAATCGCCGTGGAACCAAACACTGCCTCGGCACTTGATCGAACTCGGCACGCCTTCCTTAGCTCCCTAGCGACTTCAGGCAATACGTCGCCAATTCTTGTCTGGGGCTTCCCGCCCAGGAAAGAGCTTTTAGACACGGCCATAACAACTTCGCCACTCACTCGACGGGCTGGCTCTGCCACCAAGCTTGAAAGGCTCAACGCAATGCTCATGAACACCGAATTCGAAACCTTTGCGACCCCGGATCATTGCTGCGACCTTATTTGCAGCTTTGCTGTGTTCCAGCTCAACGACGTTTGCTGGATCGGGGCCGTTCGCCGAAATGGCTGGCGTGTGGTCAGGAAGCGGCACTATCTCACTCGACAGTGGAGCAAGCGAACGGATCCGCTGCCGTGCCACCTACGCTGTCAGCGGAGACGGCACAGGGCTCAATCAAAACTTGGTCTGCGCCAGTGACAGCTATAAGTTTGAGCTGAAGAGCGATGTGCTTGCGAAAGATGGGTCGCTTTCCGGATCATGGAACGAGATCACTCGAAACGTGGGCGGTAGCGTCGAGGGGCGCGCGGGCAATGGTCAATTCGACGTCATTGTCAGTGCTGCGGCATTCAAAGCCAAACTTTCTGTGACGACACGCGGGAACAAACAGTCGGTATCGATCAGCTCCGATGGAGCAATAAAGGGCGCATCGATCTCATTGTCGCGTGCGTAACGATGGTTGTTTAGTTTTGCGAACCGAGCCCCGCAGCGCCGAGGTTCATTAAGCCGGTTGGCCGGACCTCGGCAACGGCCCTGCAAGGACTAAAGCGAAAGGGCCGGGAATGCATTTCCCGGCCAAAATCGGGTGATACTGGCTAAGCCGCGCCCACCGCACGCCCGCCGCGTGGCTCGAACAGCTTCCTCACCTCCGGACCAGGCTTGGCGGCGCTGAACAAATAGCCCTGCATCTCGGTGCAGCCCAGCGCGCGCAGCCGCTCCTTCTGCGCAAGCGTCTCGACGCCTTCGGCGGTCGTCGTCATGTTGCGCGCGGCGGCAATATTGACCACCGCCTGCACGATCGCCGAGGAGCCGTCGATTTCCGCGACGTCGCTGATGAAGCAGCGATCGATCTTGATCTTGTCGAACGGGAAACGCTTCAGATAGCTCAGCGAGGAATAGCCGGTACCGAAATCGTCCAGCGCGATCCGAACCCCGATGGCGCGCAGCTGATGCAGTATGGCCAGCGCCGCCTCGTCGTCGCGGATCAGCACCGCCTCGGTGATTTCGAGTTCCAGGCGACTTGCCGGAAGGCCCGAATCTGCAAGCGCGCCCACGACCTTCAGCGCAAGGCTCTGGCATTTCAGCTGAACCGGCGAGACGTTGACGGCAACGCGAATGTGATCCGGCCAGCTGGCCGCTTCGGCGCAAGCAGTCCTCAATACCCATTCGCCGAGCTCAACGATCAGGCCGGTGTCTTCCGCTATCGGAATGAATTCCGCAGGCGAGACCATGCCACGTTCGGGGTGGCGCCAGCGCAGCAGGGCTTCGCAGCCCGCCACCTCATCGTTACGAAGGTCCACCACCGGCTGATAGTGAATCTCGAAGCCGCCGTCCACGAGCGCCTGGCGCAGATCCTGCTCCATTTTAAGCCGGGCTTTTGCGCTGGCGTCCATGGCCGGCTCGAAGAAGCGATGGGTTCGGCGGCCGTCGGCCTTGGCGGCATACATCGCCAGATCGGCATTCTTGATGAGTTGCTCCAGATCGGTGCCGTCGCGCGGCGCCAGTGCGATGCCGATGCTGGCATCGGTCGAGAGTTGATGACCGAGGCATTGATAGGGTTGCCTGATCGCTTCATGAATTCGTGTAACGAACTCCACGACATCGGCGACGTTGCCGGCATTCGACTGTATGACGGCAAACTCGTCGCCACCGAGCCGCGCGACAAGGTCGGTCTCCCTGATACAGTTCTTGAGCCGGGCAGCCACGATCTTCAGCAATTCGTCGCCGACATGATGTCCGAGCAAATCGTTGATGCCCTTGAACTCGTCGATGTCGATATAAAGCAGTGCGAACTGCTCGCCCCGACTGGATCGCTGCAGCTCGCGTTCGACCTGTTCGCGGAACAGCACGCGGTTCGGCAGGTCGGTCAGCGCGTCGTAATGCGCAAGGTGCGCAATCTGTTCGTCGGCACGCCGGCGCTCGGTGACGTCTTCGACAACGTTGATGATATAGCGGGGCTCGCCGGCCTGATCCCGGATACCGATGCGCTTTGAGGTGATCAAGCGGCTGCCCGACACCTTGCTTTCCCAGCGGTGCTCGTCCAGCGAGAGGCCGTCGGGGGAACGCAGCGACTCGTCGTCATCCCTTGCGATTCTCTCGGCGAATGCCCTTGGGAATATTTCGCTGGCGGTCTTGCCGATGATGGCATCGTTCGACAATCCGACATGAATCTCGGCCACCCGGTTGGCCAGCACATAGCGGCGGTCGCGCACATCTTTCACGGTGATCTGCGACGGTATGTGGTCGATGATCTGACGCAGGAAAGCATAATTCCGGTCGCGTTCCTGTTCGAGGTTTCGGTGCTCCGTTATGTCTTCCATCGTCGCCACCCAGCCGCCCTGCGCCAGCGGCCGGTTGACGATCTGAATCGCGCGTCCATCGGCGGTTTCGAGAACCGTGTTGGTAACCTTTCCCTGCGCGACGTTGGCCAGAACGGCCGAACAAAATTCCTCGACGTCTCCCTTGAAGGAACCGATGTCCTTGCGGTGCTGAACAATATCAAAAAAATGGCAGCCCGGCTTTACCACCGCCGGCGATAGCCGATACATATCGATATAGCGCTGGTTGCAGACGACGACACGCGCCGATGCGTCGTACAGAATAAGGCCTTGCGTCATGTTGTTCAGGGCGGTGTCGAGCCGGTGCTTTTCCTGCTCCAGCCGCTGACGCGATTCCCGATGTTGCCAAGTCATCCTTCTCACGATCAGGAACAGAAGGATGGCGATCACCAATGCGGAGAGGCCGGCAGCAGCGATCAAGGATCTGGTTTGGGCGCGCCAATCCGACAACGCTGCTTCGACCGTCGTGGTCGCGACGATTATGATCGGGAAATGGGTCAGTTCGCCGGCTGAACCGAGCCTTTCCCGGCCATCGATGGGACTTTGCAGCCGCAGGGTCTGATAGCCGCCCTCGGTCAGGATCTTGTGCAGCAGAGGTGCCTTTTTGAGTTTCTGCCCGATCATTAAATCGGCGTGTGGGTGACGCGCCAGCATCGTTCCATCGCGATGGAACAGGGAAATCGCCATCCCATCGCTAAGTGCGACGGATGCGAAGAATTTTTCAAAATTGACAGGATCGATCCGCCTCCCCAGCACGCCAAGAAAGACCCCATTCGGTCCACTCAGTCTGTGGACAAGGATCGTGGTCCAGCCGCCGGTGAAAACGCTGCGAACCGGTTCGACCACGACCGCGGTCGCTTGCGGGTTCGACTTGAGGGCCTTGAAAAAGGGCCGATGGGCAATGCTGGCCGCCGGCATGGCCGAGTCGCCTGATGAATTAATCAGCTGTCCGTCGGAATCGAACAGATTGACGTCACCGACATAAGACAAGGCGCTGGTCTTGGACTTCAGCAAGGTGTGCGCGTCGGGACCGGACATCAGGCTCTTGAACGCTTCTGGCGAAGCGATCTCGGAAAACTGCATCTTCGAGATCAGATCGTTGGTAATGATCTCGCTGTCCTCGAACTGCTGGTCGAAGTGGCGGGTGAGCAGCAGAACCGTATTTTCGAGCTCGCGCTCCTTGTTGCGCAGCGTGCTCTCGCGAAATTCACCGACCGTTAGCGCGGTGCCGATGACGATCGCCGCAATCAGGAAAATGCCACAGAGGATCAGCCACAGGACCGGGTCGCGCCGGATCGAGATAACGGCACGATAAGACCCGATTGCCGCGGTTCGGAGCTTTCCAAGCCCGCCCCAAATGCTGAAAGCTGATTGCCGCATTCCCCGTCTCTCCAGCGGATATGCTTACGATGCATTGGTGGCATTGCGGTTAGGGAAACCGGTTACTGAAGGCTTAAGGGCCGGCGAGGTCGCGAGGGCCCGCGCCGCGAGCGGTCCGCGAATGCCCCCGACGAGGCCGTCTCCGGATTCGATCAAACGCGGCCTTCCGAAAGCTGCCCAAGGCCTCTGCGGCGCGGCCAGCCGCGGCCATTTTGGCCTCTATTTCGGCATCCGGGGCGTCATGATAGCGTCGTTCAGCCAAAGCGTGGGACCGAAGCTTCGGGGCAGTCGCCCGAGTGGGACCGCTCACCTCTGAGGTTCGACGGCATTTGCGAAAAAACGGCGGCTCAACCGCGGGGAGGCAACGGGCAATGGTGGATACTTCCAGCTCTGCGAGCGCAGGCGGGGGCTGGCCGCTGTTCCGCTCCTTCAGCGGGTATCGTCTTCAATTCTTCAGCCACGATCTGTTTGCGGGCCTCACCCTTGCCGCGATCGCGATCCCTGAGCAGATGGCAACGGCGCGGCTCGGCGGGTTCACGCCGCAGATCGGCTTTTTCGCCTTTCTGGCAGGCTCGCTGGCGTTCGCGGCGTTCGGCAGCAACCGCTTCCTGTCGTGCGGCGCTGATTCGACGATCACGCCGATCTTTGCCGGAGGCCTGGCCGCGCTGGCGGTGTCCGGCTCGCCGGACTACCTGATGCTGGCCGCAGCGCTCGCGCTGATGGTCGGACTTTTCCTGTTCGCTGCCGGAATCTTCCGGCTGGGCTGGATCGCAGACCTGCTCTCGGTCCCCGTGACGATCGGCTTTCTCGCCGGGATTTCGGTCCATATCCTGATTTCGCAATTGCCGGTGATACTCGGCCTGCCCGCGCCCGGGGGCCCGATCCTGCAGCGCATGGCGACCCTCGCCGGGCATCTCGGCCAAACCAATGCGTTCACGCTTGTGATCGGCCTCGGCGTCTTGGCAATCATTGCCTTGTCCGAGCGGATCGATGCGCGGATTCCCGGCGCGTTGATCGGCCTTGCGCTGGCGAGCGCGGCCGTGATGCTGCTCGGGCTTGAGAGCAGAGGCGTCGACGTTCTCGGCGCGGTATCGGTTGGGATGCCGGCGCTTGCGATCCCGGTCATCTCGGCCAGTCACCTGGCGAGCCTGGTGTCGCTCAGTCTCATCATTTCGATTGTCATCATGGTGCAGACGGCGGCGACCACACGGTCCTTTCCGTCCGATCGCAACGAGCCGCCGGATGTCAACCGCGATTTCGTCGGCGTCGGCGTCGGCAGTGTCTTGTCGGGCCTGATCGGCGCGTTTCCGGTCAACGCCAGCCCGCCGCGCACGGCGGTGGTTTCCGAAACCGGCGGGCGATCCCAGGTCGCCGGCCTCGCCGCCGTGGCGATCATAATCGTATTGCTGGCATTCGGCGCCTCGCTGCTGCGTCAGATCCCTGCCGCCGCACTCGGCGGCGTTCTGCTGTTCGTTGCGCTCCGGATCATCCGCCTCCGCCAGATCATGACGATCTACCGACAGTCGCTGGGCGAATTCCTGCTGATCCTGCTGACGGCGGCGGCCATCATCGTTCTGCCGATCGAACAGGGTGTCGGCATCGGCATTGCGATGTCGCTGCTGCACGGCCTGTGGAGCACGACGCGCGCCCGCGTGCAGGTCTTCGAACGGGTGCCGGGAACCTCAATCTGGTGGCCGTCGAGTTCAAGTCTTCCCGGTGAGCGGGAACCCGGCATTATCGTCGCGGGATTTCCGGCGCCGCTGTCGTTTCTCAACGCCTATCACTTCCGTCGCGACATCCTGGAAGCCTTGAAGTCGTCGCCGCAAAAGGCGCGGCTGCTGGTGCTGGAGGCGACGGGTATCGTCGAGATCGATTTTACCGCGGCGCAGATCCTGGCCGAGCTCATTCGCAGCTGTCATGCCGACGGCGTCGATTTTGCCATCGCCCGGCTGGAATCGATCCGCGCGCAGCATGCCCTCGTACGGTTCGGCATCGATGCGCTGCTGGGTCCGGATCGTCAGTTTCACAGCGTCGAGGAAGCGATCCAGGCGCTCGGCAGGAAGGCTGCGACCCACTAGCATCTTCTAGCGAAAGCCTGTCCCGGCATCGTCAGTGGAATTGCAAATTTCTAGGCCGGCACAATCACCTTGCCGATCGGCCACAACGCGATGCCGGCGAGCTTCACGTGGGCCCAGGCGAAGGGAATGCCGATGATCGTCAGCGCGAGAACTACCGCGGTGGCGATGTGAGCGAGCGCCAGCCACCAGCCCGCCAGCAGCAGCCAGATCAGGTTGCCGATCAGGCCGAGCGGCCCGGTGCCGATATCGGCGCGGCCGGTCAGGGTATCGCGGCGCACGGCCTTCTGACCGAACGGCATCAAGGTGTAGGCGGCGATATTGAACGCAGCCTTTGCCCAGGGCAGGCCGATGATGGTGATGGCCATGATGATGGCGGCGACCACCCAGCCAAACGCCATCCACAGCCCGCCCAGCAGAATCCAGAGTATGTTCAGAAGTATCGAAACGGGGGGCATGCGGCTTCTTGTGAAATGGGATTGGCGCGCCTTCGCGCCGGGCGATGGCGGTTTATAAGCCTTCCGATCGGGCGACGATAGTAAGCAAGAGGACAAAACAGATACGGTGCGGCTCCCCGAAAACCCGACAAGAAGCTCAAATCGACGGTATGCGGCATTGCATCGTGCAATGAACGCCGGTGTTCAAGAATGAAATATCGGTCTTGCCATCGAAGGGTTTAAGCGCCGATTGCAGCAATTTGCTGCCAAAGCCTGCTTCTCCGATCGCTTCCACCGCAGGCCCCTCGGTCTCGTCCCAGACGATATTGAGGCGATCGTCGGTCACGGACCACGACACCTGGAGGAGCCCGCGTGCGGCGGAAAACGCGCCGTATTTCCCGGCGTTGGTGGCCAACTCGTGAAAGATCAACGCAAGGCTCACCGCCAGCTTGTCGGGAAGAAACAACCGATCGCCGTTCAAGCTAAACCGGACATGTCCGTAGGGTCCGAGTTCGGAGAGCAAGAGATCCTTGATATCGCAACCGCGGCCGTCCAACTTGGCAATCAGGTCATCGGTCGTCGACAGCGCCCGCATCCGCCGGTCGATGCTGGCCCAGATTTGCGGCTGATCCTGCAGCACCTGGTGGAGCACGGCGTGAATCGTCGATAGTTTGTTTTTCAGCCGGTGCTGAAGCTCATCGACCACCAGCTTGCGATATGCCTCCTCCCGGATCAGGCGCTTCGCAATCTCGCGCTGCTTCGATGCGACCGAGCGGTAGTGCTGGACGCCCCAAATCGTGAGGCCGCACACGATCGCGTAGATTATCAACAACACCAGCCTGGCGATATCAGTCGGCGCGTCGCCGAAATTCAGCGATATGCCGGATATTCCGCCCACGACGGCTGTCGCGATTCCGATCCGGTAGCCGCCAAACGCGGTGGCGAAGAATACGGCCGGAAAATACGGGGTGAAATAGACGTCCGGCCGGATCATCGAAAGACACCACCGCGCCGCGGTCGACACGGCAACGCAGGATATCGCAAAGCCAAGGCCGAATAGCAGGGATGGCTGGGAAGTTCCCTGCCAGCCGCGCCGAAACTCGTCGATCAATTTCATCATGGTCACATCAGCCGGTCCGCGAATCCAAACAGGGCCAAGCATAACGAAAAATGCGCGGGCTGCGGCTGCAAAAAGCCGGCTGCGTCGTTCAACAACAGGACATCTGGCCGCCATCAGCGATACAGCCGGCTTGCGTTATTCCGGCGAGCCGCAGATATTTTGCGCCGGCAGTGTCAAAAAGGAGGACAATATGGGACGGCTGGACGGCAAGGTCGCGGTGATTACCGGCGCGACAAGCGGCATCGGCCTGCGCACCGCCGAAATCTTCGTCGCGGAAGGGGCGAAAATCGTCATCGCCGGCCGCCGCGCCGCCGGAGGGCGAGGCGCTCGCGAGAAAGCTCGGCGCCCATTGCGTCTTCCGCCGGACCGATGTCACGGTCGAGGACGAGGTGCGCGCGCTGATCGGCGAGGCGGTCGGGAAATTCGGCCGTATCGACTGCCTGTTCAACAATGCCGGCGGGCCGGCGCAGACCGGCGGGATCGAAGGCCTGGAGGTTGCGCGCTTCGACGCGGCGATGGCGACACTGGTGCGCAGCGTGATGCTCGGCATGAAGCACGCCGCACCCCATATGCGCCGCCAGGGCTCCGGCAGTATCATCAACAATGGCAGCATTGCCGGCAGGCTGGCGGGCTTTTCGTCGTCGCTCGTCTATGGCGCCGCCAAGGCCGCCGTTATTCATCTTACCAAATGCGTGGCGATGGAACTCGGCAAATCCGGCATCCGCGTCAACAGCATTTCGCCGGGCGCGATCGCCACCGGCATTTTCGGCAAGGCGCTGGGCCTGTCGGTCGAGGCGGCGGAGAAAACCCCCGACGTGATGCGTGAGGTCTACAAGACCGCCCAGCCGATACCGCGCGCCGGGCTGCCCGAGGACATCGCTCACGCCGCGGTATTTCTCGCCAGCGACGAATCCTCCTTCATCAACGGCCACGATCTGGTGGTCGATGGCGCCATCACCGGTGGCCGCAACTGGACCGCCCAGCAGCAGGGCCTTGCCGCCCTGCGCAAGACGTTCGAGCAAGGCGCGGGGTGAGTTCAACGCCGCCGTTTGCGGTTCGCGATCTCGGGGCATCGACGCCCCCGGCCGTGGCCTGACCGGCTTACCCGACCGGCGACAGCGTCACGCGCAATCCGTCCCGCGGCTTCGGGATCGGCCACATCTGCCAATCCGGCGTGGTGCCGGGCTGCAGCGAGACACTCAGATTCTGCAGGAAATGCCGGGCGAAGCATTTCGCCTGCATGTAGGCGAAATGCAATCCAAGACACATATGCGCGCCGCCGCCGAACGGCACCCAGGCGAAGCGATGGCGGCCGCGCTGCGCCTCGTCGGTAAAGCGCAGCGGATCGAAGGTGTCGGGATCGGGCCATATTTCCGGCATGTGATGGGTGAACAGCGGATTGATCCCGATCAGCGTACCCGCAGGGAACGAATAACCTGCAAAACTGAAGTCGCGGGTCGCGCGCCGCGGGATCGAGGGCACCGGCGGCCTTATCCGCATCGCCTCCTTGAACGCCATCTCGGTGAGCGGCATGGCTTCGAGATTGTCGAAGGTGGTGGCCGCGTCGGCGGCGACGCCCAGCGCGTTGACTTCATCGCGCAATCTGCCCTGCCACTCCGGGTTGGCGGCAAGGGCGGCCACAAAAGACGTCAGTGACGAGGTCAGCGTGTCGTGCGCGGCCATCACCAGAAAACTCATGTGGTCGACGATATCCTGGGTCGAGAGCAGCGCGCCGTCCTCGTGGGTGGCGCGGCAGAGTTGCGAGAACAGGTCCTCGCCGCCGTTGGCGCGGCGGATCGGAATCTGCTCGGAGAAATAGGCCACGATGCGGGCGCGGCCCTTGACGCCGCGCGCCATTTGCGTGCCCGGCCAGGGCTGGCGGATCGGGGCGATCGACGCCGCCACCATGTCGACGAACGCGGCTGTGATCTCCTCGACGTCGGGTCCGATGCCGGTGCCGAGGAACGAGGTCGCCGCAAGATCGAGCGTGAGCTGCTTCATGGCCGGGTAGAACAGCATCGGGCCGGGCTGTTGCCGCCATCGCGCAACGCGCTCCCTGATGCCGGCATCGAGCGCCGCCAGATAGGACTTCATCGGACCGGACTTGAACGCCACCGACAGCGCGCGCCGGTGCAGGCGATGCTCGTCGAAATCGAGCAGCATCAAACCGCGCGGAAACAACAGGCCCAGGATGGTTCCCCAGCCATGGGTCGAGGAAAACAGCCGGGTCTGATCGAACAGCACAAGCTCGTTGGCTTCAGGTCCGAGCGCGGTAATGCTGGTTTCACCGAGCACGCGGCTGCGATAGACGAGGCCATATTTGGCCGACATCCGTTCGACTTCGCCCTTGGGGTCGGCGAGGATCGCCAGCGTCCGGCCGATCACCGGCCAGCCCTCGTCACCGGGAATGTGCGCCAGCGAATAGCGTTTGGGCGGCAGAAGCGTAATTGCGGGGGAAGCCACACTTTGCATCGACATGGCAATTGCTCCGTCGGGCCACGGTTGTGGCTAAAATAGCCCTTTGTCTCTCGCAAGCAAAGCCTCTACCTCGCGTCAGACGAGGTTTCTGCCGCTCTTAAATGCACGACAAAGCCTTGGCCCGTGATAGGCTCACGGCTGCAGCACGGTTTCAAAAATTCTTTTCGGTCACTGGCAGCCTCCCCGCCGGATACATCTGGAAATTGGGTACATGAAGCGTCGCAAGTTCATTGCGGGGTTCGCCACGGTCGCTACTTCCTCCGTCCTTTCGCCGTTGGTGTCGCGCGCGCAGCAACCGGGAATGCCGGTCGTCGGATATCTGAGCAGCAGGTCGCCGGGCGAATCCGCGGCTGTTGTCGCTGCCTTTCGTCAAGGCCTCGGCGAGTCCGGATATGTCGTGGGGCAGAACGTTGCGATCGAATACCGCTGGGCGGAAGGCAACTATGACCGGTTGCCGACGCTCGCCGCCGAACTCGTCAGCCTGCGGGTCGCCGCAATCCTCGCGGCAGGTGGCCCACCGTCCGCGCTCGCCGCAAAGAAGGCCACCTCCAAAATCCCGATTATTTTTTCTGCCGCCGATGATCCGGTCGGCCTTGGACTGGTGGAGAGCCTGAGCCGGCCCGGCGGCAATATCACCGGCATGAGCGTTTTCAATTCGGCGCTCGGCGCAAAGCGGCTGGGAATCCTGCACGAGCTGGTGCCGTCGGCCAGCAGAATTGCCTACCTGACAAACCCGGCCAATCCGAGCGTCCGGCTCGAGGTAATTGCCGTGCAAGAGGCCGCAAAGACGTTCGGCATCGATTTGCAGATTCTGAATGCGAGCAATGACCAGGAAATTGAAGCTGCATTCGCGCAGTTGCCGGGGTTGAACGCCGGCGCCATCATTGTCGCGGGCGAACCCTACTTCGACAGCCGGCGTGCTGCGATCGTCGAACTCGCTGCAAGACACGCCATTCCCGCGAGCTACAGCTGGCGTGAAAACGTCGCGATGGGCGGCCTCTTGAGTTACGGCACCATCATCAACGAATCCTATCGCAATTCCGGCATCTATTGCGGGCGCATCCTGAAGGGCGAGAAGCCGGCTGATTTGCCGGTGATGCAGCCGACGAAGTTCGAGCTGACGATCAACCTCAAGACTGCCAAGGCGCTCGGTCTCACCATTCCCCCCGCACTGCTCACCGGCGCCGACGAAGTAATCGAATGATTCGGCGCGTGACGCCGCGCGTCACGCCTTGTTCAGTTTCGCGGCTTCCTTCTGCAGATCCGGCGCATTGACGGCCGGGATCGCGACGCGGCCGGGACCGGTGAGCGGAAGAGCAGCCGCGGCTGTCATCTGAAATATCGCTCCGGCGCGTACTCTATCGCGCGCAGCGAACTGCGCATGCGTCAAGATTTGGGAAAAGCGGGCCAAGAAGCCGCGCGGTCCACCCGGGCGCTGCTTGTTTCGCTGGCACCGTTTGCTCGGTCGATCGCCGCAGTTGCCTCATTTCTGTCGTGGATGCGACACGCTGCACCAGTTAAGGACGATGATCACGAATCCGAGGACTGACAGCACACGGTCTTTTTATTTTGCAGTGCAGCAACTATCTGGTCTTGGATGGCGTTATCGATCACTCGCCAAGGAGCTGCCGGTGTCCCTTGCCAAAAATGTCGAATTCCTGCGGAATCTACCCAAACTGCATGGGATCAATGCCTTTGAAGGCTTCGGGCGCGGCATACGGCGAGGCGTCCGCAGCCCTCTTGTCGAAATCAAAGGATTCGGAGCCAATCCGGGCGACCTCAGGATGTTCTCCTACGTGCCTGACAGCCCGCAGCCGGCGTCCGCTCTGGTCGTCGTTCTGCACGGATGCGGTCAGACCGCCGCCGGCTACGATCTGGGCGCCGGCTGGTCCACGCTGGCGAAACATTATGGTTTTGCGCTGCTGATGCCGGAACAGCAGTCCTCGAACAACGCCAACGTATGCTTCAACTGGTTCAATCCGGAAGACAGCACCCGCGGGCGCGGCGAAGCCTGTTCGATCAGGCAGATGATCGCGCGGATGACGCGCGACCACCAGATCGACCCAGACCGCATTTTCGTCACCGGGCTATCGGCCGGCGGAGCCATGACCACGGTCATGCTCGCGACCTATCCCGAAGTTTTTGCGGCCGGCGCCGTTATCGCCGGACTGCCGTACGGCGTTGCGACCAATGTGCGGGAAGCGTTGAACGGAATGTTTCAGTCGCCCGCCCGCCCGGCCAGCGAGCTGGGAGACCTGGTCCGCAAGGCTTCAACTCACCGGGGCCCCTGGCCGAAAATTTCGGTGTGGCATGGCAGCGCCGATCGCACGGTCAATCCCGCGAACGCCAATGAGATCGTCAAGCAATGGCTCGACGTGCATGAGCTGTCTTCAGCGCCGATGTCGGAGGGCACTGTCGACGGCTATCCCCGGCAGATCTGGTGGAATGCGGATGGCGAAACCATCGTCGAATCCTACACCATCACCGATATGGCCCATGGCACTCCGCTGGGGACGGCCGACAACGACGAGCGCTACGGCACCCAGGGCGCGTTCCTGATCGAGGCGGGCATCTCGTCCTCGTATCACATTGCGAATTTCTTCGGCCTGACGGATTGGATTCGCCAACCCGGCGAAGCCGCAAGGGCGGCGCCTGCAACGGCTTCGGCGCGAACCACCAAGACCAGCCCGATGGTCCCGCCGATACCCGTGCCGATGCCGGATCTCGCCAAGGTGCTATGGCCGCTGACGACGCTCAAGCCGGCCGCCGAGCCGCCGCGCCGCCGCGGCATTGACGTCGGCGGCGTGATCACGCGCGCGCTCACGGCGGCAGGCCTGATGAAATAGGGCGACGGCATCGACGCGTGCGTGAGCGTCGCCGCTGCTTGGCCTGCCGACCGGTGGTCGCCGTTGCGCGGCGGCTATTTTGTTCCACCCGCGGAAAATAAAATTGGAACGAAATCCGCAAGGCGAGGATTTGCCGAGATCGTGACGGACGGTTAAGTTTCGGCGGCCAATTTCTTGGGCTGAACCCGGCGACGATCGTCCCGAATGTTGCAGATCAACAGGCCGACTTCTGAGGATTTTCTCGCCGGCGGCGGCGAGATGGGCGCTTTGACGCGCGCATACGACTGGTCGGCAACTGCGCTCGGGAAGCCCGAGACCTGGCCGCAGAGCTTGCGGACCGCGCTGCGGATCCTGCTGAACACCAACCACCCGATGTTCATCTGGTGGGGCGAGGAACTCATTCAATTCTACAACGACGCCTACCGCCAGACCATGGGACCCGAGCGCCATCCAAGCACGCTCGGCCAGGGTGGACGGGAATGCTGGGCGGAGATCTGGCACATCATCGGTCCCCAGATCGAACAGGTGATGAGCGGCGGGGGCGCGACCTGGCATGAGAACCAGCTTGTCCCGGTCACCCGTCACGGCAGGCGAGAGCAGGTCTACTGGACCTATGGCTACAGCCCGATCGACGAGGACGATGGCATCGGCGGCGTGCTTGTGGTTTGCCGCGACGTCACCAGGGAGTATCTCGCCGCTGCCGCGTTGCGCGAACGCGAGGCCGAACTGGCGCGCGTCCAGCAAATCGGCCGGATCGGCGGGCTTGAAGTTGATTTGACCACCGGCTTCCGCAATCGCCGGTCGCCGGAATATCTGCAGATTCATGGACTGCCGCCGGAAGCGGCCGACAAATCCCACGAGGACTGGGTCCAGCGCATTCACCCCGAGGATCGCGAAGCCACTGAAAGGAAATTCCGCGACGCCGTCGCCGGAGACGTGTGTGAATACAGCGTTCGATATCGCATCATTCGTCCCAACGACGGCGCGACGCGCTGGATCTCGGTCAAATCCACCATCGAGCGCGATCAAAATGGAAAGGCCGTGCGGCTGGTCGGTGCGCACACCGATGTCACCGAGCAGGTCGCGGCGGAGCAGGCACTGCGGCAGAGCGAGGAGCGTCACCGCAAGCTAGCGGACCAGCTCGCCGAGCTGAATGCGACGCTGGCGCAGCGCGTCGAGGAAAAGACAAGGGAGCGCGACCGGATCTGGAACGTGTCGCAGGATTTGCTGGTCGTCGCCGACCGCAGCGGCATCTGGCGAACGATCAATCCGGCCTGGACCAGAACGCTGGGCTGGAGCGAAGCCGATTTGCTGAACCGCAGCTCCGAATGGCTGGAGCATCCCGACGACAACGGAATAACCCGCGCCCATTTCAGGGAGCTCGGTGCCCGCAAGACCACCGTCAAGTTCGAAAGCCGCTTTCGCCACAAGGACGGGTCGTACCGCTGGCTGTCGTGGACGGGGGTGTCCGACAAGGACAGCAACTACGCGGTTGCCCGCGACATCACCGCCGAGAAGGCCGCGGCCGAACGGCTGAAAGCCACCGAGGAGGCATTGCGGCAGTCGCAGAAGATGGAAGCGGTGGGGCAATTGACTGGCGGCATCGCCCACGATTTCAACAATCTGTTGACCGGAATCGTCGGCTCGCTGGATCTGCTGCAAACCCGTCTCAACCAAGGGCGAACCGACAACGTCGCGCGCTATATCCACGCGGCGATGACATCGGCCAACCGCGCCGCAGCCCTCACCCACCGCCTGCTGGCCTTTGCACGACGGCAGCCGCTGATCCCGAAAGCCATCGATGTCAATCAGCTCGTGGTGTCGTTGGAGGACTTGTTGAGCCGGACGATCGGCGAGGCCATCGATCTCCGGGTCGTTGCTTCGGACGAGCTGTGGTGCACGCTCTGCGATCCCAACCAGCTGGAAAGCGCGCTGCTCAACCTCGCCATCAATGCCCGCGACGCCATGCCCGACGGCGGCGAGCTCGTCATCTCGACTTCGAACGTCAGGCTCGATGGGGCAACTACCGATACGCCTGCGCTTTCGCCCGGCGATTATATCTGCATTGGCGTTACCGACACCGGATCCGGCATGAGTGCGGAGGTGGCGGCGCGCGCCTTCGATCCGTTCTTCACCACCAAGCCGATCGGCCAGGGCACCGGACTTGGGCTTTCGATGATCTATGGATTTGCCCGGCAATCGAACGGCCATGTCACGATCGCCAGCAAGCCGGGACAGGGCACATCGGTCAAACTTTACCTGCCGCGGCATCATGGCGAACTCACCGCCGAGCATGTCCCGGGCGTCAACACGGCCGAACCTGTCGCGACCGGCGAGACCGTGCTGGTGATCGAGGACGAGCCGGTCGTTCGCGGGGTCATCCTCGAGATGCTGGGCGAACAGGGCTATCGGACGCTGGAAGCCGTTGACGGGCCGTCGGGCCTGAAAATCCTGCAGTCCGGCGCGCCGATCGATCTCTTGATCACCGACGTCGGGCTGCCCGGCATCAGTGGCCGCCAGGTCGCCGATCAGGCGCGGGAATCCCGGCCCGATCTGAAAATTCTTTTCATCACCGGCTACGCCGAAAGCGTCGCGCTGGCGGACGGATTTCTGCAGCCGGGCATGGAAATGATCACCAAGCCGTTCGATCTCGACAATCTGTCCCGGCGAATCCGCGCCATGACTTCCAGCCAGGGCGTTCTTGAGCGGAGCACGCCGCCGTCGCTCACATCGCGCCGGTGAGAAACGGATTGGTCAACCGTTCCTGGCCGATGCTCGATCCGGGGCCGTGGCCGCAGATGAAGCCGACATCGTCGCCGAGCGGCAGCAGCTTGTCCTTGATCGACCTGATCAGCGTGCCGTGATCGCCGCCGGGAATGTCGCTGCGCCCGACCGAGCCGTTGAACAGCACGTCGCCGACATGCGCGAAGCGCATTTCCCGGTTGAAAAACACCACGCTGCCGGGCGAGTGGCCGGGGCAATGCAGGATGTCGAAAGTCAATTCGCCGATGCCGACCTGTTCGCCTTCCTCGAGCCAGCGGTCCGGCGCGAAATCGCGCATGCCGGTCATGCCGAAACGCTCCCCGCTCGTCACCACATTGTCGAGCAGGAATTTGTCGGCGATATGCGGGCCTTCGATCGGCACCTTGAGCGCGTCACGCAGCTCGGCTGCGCCGCCGACATGGTCGATATGGCCGTGGGTCAGCCAGATCTTCTCGACCGTGACATTGGCCTGCTTGATGGCGGCCTGAATTTTCGCAACGTCCCCGCCGGGATCGATCACCACGGCCTTCTTGCTGGCCGCGCACCATAGCAGGGTGCAGTTCTGCTCAAACAGCGTCACCGGAATGATGAGCGCACCGGCCTTTGCCTGGGTTTCTGGGTTTCGGTTTCCTGGGTCATGTCAGCACAATGCCGATTTTTCGCAGGCCGCCAAGTCAAAGATTCGCGCATTTTCGGTGGAACAGGGCGTATCGCGCGACTACGACTTGACCGCGCGGCCCTTGGATTTCACGCGGCCCTGCGCCCCAAGGCGCTGCAGCACGACCATTTCTCGCATCCATTCCCGGGTCGGCTTGGCCGGAATACCGCCCCAGACGGCGCCGGCGGGGACGTCCTCATAGACAGAGGATCGCGCCGCCAGCATCGCGCCCTTGCCGACGGTGACATGCGGGACGATGCCGGTGCGGGCTCCCAGCACGACAAAATCCTCGATCGTCACGCTGCCGCTGAAGCCGGATTGAGCGACGATGATGCAATGGCGGCCGATGACGCAATTGTGCCCGATCTGGCAGAGGTTATCGATCTTGGTTCCTTCGCCGATCACGGTGTCGCGCATTCCACCGCGATCGATCCGGGTGCCCGAGCCAATCTCAACGTCGTCATGAATGATGACGCGGCCGATCTGCGGGATTTTGACGTGCCCTTCGGCGGAGGAGACATAACCGAAGCCGTCCTGGCCGATGTGGCAACCGGGATGGATCACCACGCCATCACCGAGATGCGCATGGGTGATCGTGCAATGGGCGCCAATGGCGCAATTTTTTCCGATCCGGACATGTTCGCCGATCACGGCGTGGGCGCCGATCAATGTGCCCGATCCGATTCGGGCCGACGGCCCGATGACCGCGAACGGGTCCACCGTCACGTCACGCTCCAGCGCCGCGGAGGGATGCACGGCTGCGTTGGGCGAGACACCGTCGCTACCGAACACCGAGGTCGGACGCAGCGCGCCGCGATAGATTTCACGCACGACCTTGACAAAGGCGTCATAAGGTTCGCGCACGCTCAGCACCGCTACGCTGCCTGGCGCCTGGTCTGCGAAGCGCGCGCTGGTCAGCACCGCGCCGGCCCCGGTCGTCGCGAGCGCGTGGGCAAACTTGGCATCCTTGACGAAGGTCAGGTCGTTGGCGCCGGCACAGTCTACCGGACCGATGCCGGTCAGGCGGCGGGACAGATCCGCTCCCGCAGATGGCTCCGCCCCGGTCAACGAAGCGATTTCCGCCACGCTCAGACCCGCTGAGCGCGAAAAAAAGCTGAACTCGGTCAGTGTTCTTACTCCCGGCTATCTCCACGATAACCCCTTCAGCCGGTGTTCCCAAGGCAATTCGGGACCGGCAGCGGCAGATTCGGCACACGGGCTGGCCGCGGAGGCTGGCCCCGGAACATAAATCGGATTTCCTGTTTTGCCGCTAGCGCTCTATGTTTGTCGGGATGGAATCGCCAGCCCGCCAGGCCAGTCTCGTGCCCGCGCCGGACCGCCGTCAGTCGGAGACGGCGCTTGCGATCGCGCGCGGCACCGCGCGGCTGTTGCGGTCGCTGGGATTTTCCTGCATCAGCGAATTGCCGCTGCCGTCGGGAAGGCGCGCCGATCTGGTGGCGATCAACGAGCGCGGCGAGATCTGGATCGTCGAGATCAAATCATCGATCGAGGATTTGCGCGCCGACCAGAAATGGCCGGAATACAGGGCCCATTGCGACCGGCTGTTCTTCGCCTTCACCCAGGATCTGCCGTGCGAGATCTTCCCTGGCGACACCGGCCTGATCGTCGCCGACGCCTATGGCGCCCATATGCATTGCGCGGCGCCGGAGCATCGGTTACCGGCGCCGACCCGCAAACTGATGACGGTGCGGTTTGCGATCGCCGCGGCGCAGCGGATCAATCGTCTGGTCGATCCGCAGGGGCATGCCGAATTCTAGCAAACTACGTGGCTTGAAGCGGCTGCCCGGCGCAGCGCGGACGGCGGCCAAACCGGCGCCGAAGTCCGGGGGCCCATCAAATACAGGCGCGCCGACCGCGAAGGTTAACTAACGATTAATTCCATTCTGCCAGTGATGATTGTGGCAGCCCGGTATCCGAAGGGGCGAACGGAGGTTTCAAATGAGCAGCATCATGAGCGTCCTGCAGTCTTCCTATTCGGCAAATACCAGCGCGAGCCTGATCTCACCGGGAGACAAATTCGCCCCCGTCGATCCAACCAAGTATCAGGGCACATGGACCGGCAAGGATTATAAGAATCAACCGATAACCATTTCGATCACCAAGGTCAGCGGTTACCGCGCCAATGTGACGATGCAGGATTCCAGCGGTCTTCAGTTTCAAAGAGCACTCATCACCACCAAAGGCCGGTTTCGAATCGGCAATTCCCTGTTCATACTCTCCAAAAAAGATGGCGTCGCACAGGTCAACACGATCGTGACCGATCCCACCACCGGCATCCAAACCAACAACAAGGCCACCCTCACTCAGAAATGAAAACAGGCCGCCACCTGACGTGCCGGCTCCCCGTCGTGGCTAAAGCAACGCGATGTTCGATACGATCATCTTGATGACCGGCGCGGCGGAGCGGCCGATCATCGCCTCCGTTCTATCCACCCACAATCCCTGCCTGACGATCATCCCTGTGGAAACGCTGGCAGAGCTGAACGCGCTGGAGCCGGACAGGCTCGCACGCGCGCGGTTGATTGCCTATGTTGCCAGTGTAATCGTTCCGGCTGACGTGCTGGACCGGCTTGGCTACGGCGCTTACAATTTTCATCCGGGGCCGCCGACCCATCCCGGCTGGGCGCCGGCGCATTTCGCGCTTTACCGGCGCGCCACCATGTTCGGCGCGACCGCGCATGCCATGGTCGCCCGGGTCGACGAAGGCCCGATCGTCGGCCTTGAGATGTTTTCGATACCGCCGGGCACGTCGGTGGCCAGCCTCGAAGGCATGGCCTACGCCCGTCTCAGCCTTTTGTTCTGGACCTTGGCAAAACCGCTGACCAGCCGCAGCGAACGGCTACCCCAACTGCCGGCGCGATGGAGCGGGACGAAAACCACACGCCGCGACTACGCCGCGCTCCGTGAAATTCCCCGGGATATTCAGAAAGACGAACTGGATCGCCGCATCGAGCTGTTCGGTGACGACCCCGACTTCGGGTCGCCCAGAACGTTGGTTTGCGCGGCGTAGCGTTACGCGCCGCGCGGCCGGTCACCAAGGCAGGTGCGGCTCGCGAATTATTTCCATCGCTGGATGGTCCCTGCCGGAGGCCTGCGTCGGCGGGACGCGGTTCATTGCGACCACGGCCCCGTCATGTCACGCCTAGCGCGGCGCCCGCTTGGCCAGAATCCGCTGCAAAGTGCGGCGATGCATGTTCAGCCGCCGCGCGGTTTCCGAGACGTTGCGATTGCACATCTCATAGATGCGCTGGATGTGCTCCCAGCGCACACGGTCCGCCGACATCGGATTGCTCGGCGGTTCGGACTTTTCGGTGCCGCTGGCGAGCAGCGCCGCAACCACATCGTCGGCGTCGGCGGGCTTTGCGAGATAGTCCACCGCGCCCATCTTCACCGCGGTCACGGCGGTGGCGATGTTGCCGTAGCCGGTCAGCACGATCGCCCGCGCGTCGGGGCGCTTGCGCTTCAGCGCCGACACCACGTCAAGGCCATTGCCGTCGGCAAGTCGCAGATCCACCACCGCGAAGGCCGGGGCCGCCCGGCCGATCTGCGCCAGGCCGTCGGAGACACTGTCGCAGGAGGTCACCGTGAAGCCGCGGGTTTCCATGGCGCGCGCGAGGCGCTCCAGGAACGGCTTGTCGTCCTCCACGATCAGGAGGGAGCGATCGGCGTGTCCAGTCAGTTCAGCGATGGCGTTCACGATTCGGCCTATCCTCTATGTCGGACCATACAGCATATGGCGTGGCGGCCCGGCGCTGCCAAGACCGCATAAGGTCGACCACGCCACCCTCCCGACGCCCGCGACACCATTCCGGGACACGATTCATTCGGAAATGCCGGTTCCCGCTGTTCCCGGCCACACCCTAGGGCGGCGATTCCGCGGTGGATTCGCGCCCCTCGAAACGGCTTCGCGGCCAGGCGATCTGAACCACCGCGCCGTGGTCCGGGAAAATTCGGTTGGTGAAGGAGACCTTGGCGCCGGTGCGCTCAAGCAGCGTGCGGGCGATAAACACCCCGAGACCGAGGCCGCTATGCGCGCCCTGGGCTTCAACCGCGCTGCGCCGCCGCGACAGATAGGGTTCGCCGATGCGTTTCAGCATGTCGGGCGCAATGCCCGGTCCGTCGTCGGAGATGATGATCTCGACGGTGTCGGCATTCCACCACGCATTCACCTCCACGGTCGCGCGCGCGAAATCGACGGCATTTTCCAGGATATTGCCGACGCCATAAAGGATGGCCGGATTTCGTGTTCCCACCGGCTCGGGGGTGCCCGCAACCGCAATGCGGACCTTGATCACCACGCCGAAATCGCGATGCGGCGCCACGGTTTCCTCGATCAGCGCGGACAAGGGCATGCGGTCGAACGGCGCGCCGGTCGATGAGAGCTGGGTGATCTTGGCCAGGATATCGCGGCAGCGCTGCGCCTGTTCCCGCAACGTCTTGATGTCGCCCGCGATCTGACTGTCATCCTGCAACGTCCGCTCCAGCTCGCGCGAAATCAGGAAGATGGTCGAAAGCGGCGTGCCGAGTTCATGGGCGGCCGCCGCCGCAAGCCCGTCGAGCTGGGTGAGATGCTGTTCCCGCGTCAGCACCAGTTCGGTCGCCGCCAGCGCGTCCGACAGCTTGCGGGATTCCTCCGCAACCTGGAAGGCATAAAGACTGGTGACGCCGATGGCGACCACGATCGAGAGCCAGACGCCGAACAAATAGATCGGCGGCAGCACCAAGGGGTCGTCGCTATCCCATGGCAAAGGCAGATGAAAAAATACCAGCACGGAGGCACAGGCGACCGCCAGCACGCCGAGTGCGATGGTGAGCCTGATCGGCAGCGCCGCCGCCGAGATCAGAACCGGAGCCAGAAACAGAAATGAAAAGGGGTTCTGCAGACCGCCGGTGAAAAACAGAAGTCCGGCCAGTTCGACGATGTTCAACGCCAGCAGCGCCGCGGCGTAGGCCGGCTCCAGCCGCTGCATCGGGTTGAAGCTGACCTGCAGGACGAGATTGAGCAACGCGGACAGGCCGACGATGATCACGCAGGGGGCGACCTCGACGTCGAATTCGAGCCCCTGTACAACGATAAAGATGGCCGCGAGCTGGCCAAGTACGGCAAGCCAGCGCAGCCGCAATATCGTATCCAGACGGACATAGCGCCGCGGATGGCGAAAATCGGAGGCTGCGACGTCAGTCATGCCCGGTGCCCGGCTTTCCGAGGTTCGTGTTACGTCGCGGTACCCTCATATAGAAGCTTCAGGAGCAAAAGGGCACTGGCAATGCTGCGCCAGCTTCAAATCGACCGCGCCGGAGTTTAGCTTCGCGCGGCGCCGACGACAAATTGGCTTTCCCGGCGCCAGATCGAACGGCCGCCATTCCGGCCGAAGTCTTGCGCTTATGGCCCCGATGGCCCAATGAACGGCCCGCATGATGAATGATGGTGCGATCAAATCCCAGCCCGCCGTGGCCCATCCCGACGAATCGGCCGCTATCGAGGTCGCGCACCTGGTAAAATTCTACAAGGCCACCCGCGCCGTCGACGATGTGTCATTCCGCATCAGCCGCGGCAGCATCACGGGGCTGCTCGGCGGCAATGGCGCCGGAAAGACCACGACGATTGCCATGATCATGGGGCTGGTGCTGCCGAGTTCGGGGCGCATCCAGGTGCTGGGCTATCCGATGCCGGACCAGAGCGCCGAGGTGCTGGGCCGGATGAATTTCGAAAGTCCCTATGTCGATATGCCGATGCGGCTCACGGTGCGGCAGAATCTCACCATCTTCGGCCGCCTCTATGCCGTCGAGAATCTGCGCGAGCGCATCGGGAAACTCGCCGCCGATCTCGATCTTGGCGACTTCCTCGACCGCGCCAACGGCAAACTCTCCGCCGGGCAAAAAACCCGCGTGGCGCTGGCCAAAGCGCTGATCAATCAACCCGAACTGCTGTTGCTGGACGAACCGACGGCATCGCTCGATCCCGACACCGCCGACTGGATCAGGCAGCACCTCGAGACCTACCGCAGGGAAAACGGCGCGACCATCCTGTTGGCATCGCATAACATGCTTGAGGTGGAACGGCTGTGCGACCGCGTCATCATCATGAAACGCGGCCGCATCGAGGACGACGACAGCCCGGACAGGATCATGGCGCGCTACAACCGGACGACACTGGAAGAAGTGTTTCTCGATGTCGCGCGCGGCCGCGTTCAGGAAGGCACGCCGTGAGCAGGCTGGTCATGGTCGGGGGTATCGCGCCGCATCGGATCAACGCGATGGTGCTGCGCTACTGCTATCTCCTGATGTCGTCGTGGCCGCGGCTGCTGGAATTGCTCTATTGGCCGGCGCTGCAGATCGTCACCTGGGGTTTCCTGCAGAACTACATCTCGCAGAATGCCGGGTTTTTCGCCCGCGCCGGCGGCACGCTGGTCGGCGCGGTGATCCTGTGGGACATCCTGTTTCGCGGCCAGCTCGGCTTTTCGATCTCGTTTCTCGAGGAGATGTGGGCGCGCAATCTCGGCAACCTGATGATGAGCCCGCTCAAGCCGATCGAGTTGCTGATCGCGCTGATGGTCATGAGCCTGATCCGGCTCGCGATCGGCGTCATTCCGATGACGCTGCTGGCGATGATCTTCTTCGACTTCAATCTCTACGGTATCGGGTTTCCGCTAATCGCGTTCTTCTGCAACCTGATTTTCACCAGCTGGTCGGTGGGTATCTTCGTCTCGGGTCTGGTGGTCCGCCACGGCCTCGGCGCCGAAAGCATCGTCTGGACGCTGATGTTCGGCCTGATGCCGTTGTCCTGCATCTACTACCCGGTGACGGTGCTGCCGCACTGGCTGCAATATGTCGCCTGGGCGCTGCCGCCGACCTACGTGTTCGAGGGCATGCGGGCGCTGTTGATGGACCACGTGTTTCGCGCCGACCTGATGGCGGATGCGCTCGCCATCAATGTCCTGCTGTTTATGGCGTCATTTGCGACATTTCTTGTGCTTTTGCGCAGCGCGCGGCGGCACGGGTCGCTGATCCAGAGCGGTGAATAGCAGGATTTTCCCGGGGATTTGAGCTGTGATCAGCTTGTATGACCGCGTAGAAGTACCGATCTGTGCATTGACGCTTTATTACGCATTCGGCACTATGCTGCGACGCAAAAGAGATGAGGGCTAAATGCCGATTGGTGAATTTGGCGGCGCACCGCCACTGGTGGCCGAAGGCAGTCCGGCGCTTACGACGCCGATGTACTGGATGTACGAAATGGCGCATGCGTCGCTCAATCCCGCGCGCGCCGTTACCGACGCCACGAAAATCCTGTTTCAGAATCCGCTCAATCCGTTGTCGCATACCGAGTTCGGCAAGTCCGTCGCCGCCGGCTGCGAGCTGTTCGAGCGGACCACACGCCGCTACGGCAAGCCCGAATGGGGCCTCAACGACACCGATGTGAACGGCATCCGCACCCCGATCGAAGTGCGCGTCATCTGGGAAAAGCCGTTCTGCCGCCTGTTGTACTTCGATCGCAAGCTGACGCGGCCGTTGCGCGCGCCCCAGCCGAGGGTGCTGATCGTGGCGCCGATGTCCGGTCACTATGCGACGCTGTTGCGCGGCACGGTGGAGGCGTTCCTGCCGACGCATGAGGTCTACATCACCGACTGGGCCGACGCGCGGATGGTTCCGCTGACGGAGGGCCGGTTCGATCTGGACGATTATGTCGATTACGTCATCGAGATGCTGCACGTGCTCGGCGGCAACATGCATGTGATCGCGGTGTGCCAGCCTTCGGTGCCGGTCGTGGCGGCGGTCTCGATCATGGAAGCCGAGAACGATCCCTACGCGCCGGTTTCGATGACGCTGATGGGCGGTCCGATCGATACCAGGCGCAATCCGACGGCGGTCAACAACCTTGCCGCCGAGCGCGGCATCGACTGGTTCCGCAATCACGTCATCACCAAGGTGCCGTTTCCGCATCCGGGAGTCATGCGCGACGTCTATCCGGGCTTCCTGCAGCTTAACGGCTTCATCAGCATGAACCTCGACCGCCACATGGACGCCCACAAGGACCTGTTCAGGAACCTGGTGAAAGGCGACGGCGATCTGGTCGACAAGCACCGCGACTTCTATGACGAATATCTCGCGGTGATGGATCTGTCGGCGGAGTATTACCTGCAGACCGTCGATACCGTATTCGTCAAGCACGCGTTGCCGAAGGGCGAGATGACCCATCGCGGCAAGCTGGTCGACCCGTCGAAGGTCAGGCGCGCCGCGTTGATGACGGTGGAAGGCGAACACGACGACATTTCCGGGCTCGGGCAAACCGAGGCGACCCACGCGCTCTGCAGTTCGATCCCCAATCACCGCCGGGTGCATTATGTGCAAAAGGGCGTCGGCCACTACGGCGTCTTCAACGGCTCGCGCTTCAAATCGGAAATCGTGCCACGCATTTCCGATTTCATGATGTCGGCGGCAAATGTGAAGCCTTCATTGGCTTATGCCGCGGAGTAAGCCGCCAATCCGGCGACTTCGATGCGGAATAGCCGGTTCGACGACGAATCGGCGTGATTCGCGGGGTGGGGTAACCCCCTGAATTGGCCTGCGGAAAACCCAATTCCGGGAGCCACGAAAGAATGAGTTTCACCTCACTCCTTCGGGGGCCTGGCCGAGCGGCTTTGGGGCGGATTTTTTTTGTTCCGGGCCCATCCTATAGGGCCGGCCGGGCCGCCAACCCCTGTATATTGGGCAAATGATTTGTTTTTGCGCCGAGCGATTTCACTGGCGGCGGATATGGCAGAATCCGGGCGAACTTCTGATCCCCGGAATCGCAGACATGGCCACTCGCGCCCTCCTTTATCGGCGGCCTTACGAACCTTCGACTCTTCTGGTCAAGCACGGCTCGCAAATCTACTCGATTCGGCTGCGCCGCCATCGGCGGGCGCGCCGCTACACCTTGCGCATTCATCCAAGCGACCGCGAAGCGATCCTGACCATGCCGCCACGTGGCAGCATCGCCGACGCCAAGGATTTCGCGCAGCGTCACGGCGGATGGATTGCCGCGCGCCTCGGCCGGTTGCCCAAGGCGGCGCCGTTTCTTCCGGGCACCCTGGTTCCGCTGCGCGGCGCCGCGCACAAGATCGTGCATCGCGCCGGCCAGCGCGGCACGGTGTGGACTGAAATGCGCGAAAGCGGCGAGCGGATTCTCTGCGTCGCAGGCGGTGCCGAACATATCGAGCGACGGGTGCATGATTACCTGAAGCGCGAGGCCCGCACGGATCTGCACAAGGCGTCGCTGTCCTATGCCCAGGCCATGGGCGTGAAGGTCAAGCGGCTGTCGATTCGCGATCAGTCGAGCCGCTGGGGTTCGTGCACATCCGCCGGATCGCTGTCGTTCTCGTGGCGGCTGATCCTCGCGCCGCCTTACGTGCTGGACTACCTTGCCGCCCACGAGGTGGCCCATCTCGTCGAAATGAACCATTCGACGCGGTTCTGGAAGGTCGTCGCAAGGGCCTGCAGTCACGTCGAGCGCGCCAAGACCTGGCTCGACACCCACGGCAACGACCTGCATCGCTATGGCATCCAGGACTAGGTTGCGCTAGCGCGCAAAGCCTCGCAACGATTGAGCCGCTGCGGCTGGCCAGCGCAGGTATGCGCTTTTGAGCCGTGCAAGAAATGCATATGGATGTTGTCAGGCGGCGTGCGGCGTTGGATAAGTCACGCATGCAACGCGTGACAGTCCCGGGCGGAGCCGCGGCGGCGGTTCTTCTCCTTCTTCAGATAGCGGCTACCCCTGCCCGCGCCGACACCATGGAGGCCGCGCTGCTGCGCGCCTACCAGAACAATCCGCAACTCAATGCGCAACGTGCCACGGTGCGCGCCACCGACGAAAACGTGTCCCAGGCATTGTCCGGCTACCGCCCCAAGGTCGCCGTCACTGCGAGCGGCGGCGCCCAATACACCAACCAGCTCGCCATCGGTGCGAGCGGCCGCAAGCTCGGAGACGGGCCGCAGAGCCCTCACGCGGTGGGCGTCACGGTGACCCAGACGCTGTTCAACGGCAATCAAACCGCCAACAGGACCCGGGCCGCGGAGAGCCAGGTCTCGGGAGCGCGGGAAGGCCTGCGATTCCTGGAACAGTCGGTTCTGCTGGCGGCGGCGACCATCTACATGGACTATCTGCGCGATGCCGCCATCCTCGAGGTTCAGCGCAGCAACACGCGGGTTCTCGAGGTAACCCTGAAGCAGACCCGTCAGCGCTACAGTGCGGGGCTGGTCACCCCGACGGACGTCGCGCAATCGGAGGCGCAGCTTGCGGCCGGCCGCAGCCAGGAACTCGCCGCCGAGTCCACCCTGACAACGACGCGCGCGAATTTTCGCCGCATCATCGGCAACGAACCCGAGCAAATCGCGCCGGCCTCCCCGGTGGATCGCTATCTGCCGGAAACGCTGCGCGATGCCGCCGATATCAGCCTGGCGGAAAGCCCGAACGTGAGGGCGGCGATGTACGGCATCGACGTCAATTTTCTCAATGTGAAAGTCAACGAAGGGGCGCTGTTTCCGACCGTCACGCTGCAGGCCAGCGCGCAGAAGAGCTGGCAACAGACCATCACGTCGGTACGGCAGTCCAGTGCTGCGGCGGTCGCCCAGGTGAACATGCCGATCTATCAGGGCGGCGCGGAATATTCGCTGATACGGCAGTCAAAGGAAACGCTGGAGCAGCAGCGCCTCAATCTCGAGCAGGTTCGCGATCAGGCGAGAGCCGACCTGGTTACGGCCTGGGGCCAGCTGTTGGCGGGCAAGGCGCAGATCGCATCCTCGCAATCCCAGGTCACGGCGTCGGAGATCGCGCTGCTCGGCACGCGCAAGGAAGCCGCCGTCGGCCAGCGCACCGTGCTCGACGTGTTGAACGCACAGCAGGCGCTGGTCAACGCCCGTATCGCGCTGGTGACCGCGGAGCATGATCGCGTGGTTGCGTCATACGCTGTCTTGAACGGCATAGGACGACTATCGCCCCAGGTGCTGCGTCTCGCCACGCCGGTCTACGATCCCGGCTGTTCACTATCATCAGGTGCGCGACAACTGGTTCGGCGTTCGCACGCCCGACGGCCGCTGAGCCAGGAGCAGACGTCATCAGCTTGGGCACGCACGACCGCCTTGCGCCAAAGGTGCGAAACGCATTTAAGGATCAATGAGAGGACATTCTCCGCCGCGTGCTACGTCAAAGCCGTTTCATGATCCATCACCCACCACCCGAAGGTCGATCCTGCTGATCAGATCCGAACGGAGCGCCTCGGCGGCGCTTATAGCGGCCATCGTCTCTCGCAACGTACTGACGTTGGATCCGAGCGACACGATTCCGCCTATCACCACGGCAATCGACCCGATGGCTGTGACCTGATTGGGTCCAAATAGGCCGAGCATCGTAACGAGCAGCAGTGCAACGCCGCCAGCGATTACCGCCTTGGAAACCAGTATAATTTTTCGGCATCGCTCGGAAATCTCGGCAAGCCCATCGAGCCGCGCTTCGATCCGTGAAATCTCGTCGATCGGGTTGTCCTCGTCCATCAGAGTCAAGATCGAGATCCGCATGGTTCGCTGTCGGAAGTGGCGGCAGGTCTGCTTATGCCCGCCCTTCCCAATAACAGAGATCAATCAGGATCGAAAGAACGTCCGCTTCGCGCCCTGAGGCCCATACCCGACTGGTCCGCGCGTAACATAAAACTAGGTGCATTCTACACCCATCGAACTATTGTTCAGCATCGAACAACGAGAGGTCGGGGAAGTTCATGATGAGGAAGGTAAGCCCTCTGGTGCTCCTGGTAACCGGCCTGTGTCTCGCCAGCCCCACCTGCGCGCAGCCGGCGGAATCTGCTTTCATCCGACCTGGTTCTGATCAACGGAAAGATCCTGACGATGGATGACCGGTCGTCCGTTGTGGAGGCGCTGGCGGTCCTGGACGGCAAGATACTCGCGACAGGAAGCAACGCGTCCGTCAAATCCGTCATCGGCACTCGGACACGTGTCCTCGACCTAGCCGGCAAGACTGTGGTTCCGGGGCTGATCGATACCCACGCGCATTTCAAGGCCGCCGGCCTCTCGGAATACGTAGTGGGCATGAGCAGAGCAAAGACCGTTGCGGAGGCTCTCGACGCGATCAGGACCTTCGCCGCGAAGAAAAAGCCAGGCGAATGGATCGTCGGCGGCGCATGGCATCCGCCGTCGCAGCTCGCCGAGAAGCGCTATCTCACCAAACAGGAAATCGACGGCGTCGCTCCGGACAATCCGGTCTATCTGCGGACTGTCGGTCACTTTTCGATGGCGAACGGCCTGGCACTGCAGAGGGCTGGAGTCGACAAGAGCACGCCAAATCCGAGCGGCGGATCTTTCGAAAGAGACGCGTCCGGGGAGTTGACCGGCGTTCTCGTCGAGACCGCGATCGATCGGGTCGAAAAGGCCGTGCCGCCATGGTCGGAAGACGACGAGGTCAGGCAGTTCAAGATCGCCGAGGGCGTCCTGAACAGCTTCGGGATTACGAGCGTGATCGAGGGAGCGACGGAAGCCCGGGACATCCGGACGCTCCAGAAGATCGCTGCTTCCGGAGAAGCCACACTTCGCGCAGGCCTGATGTTCCGGCCGGAGCCGCCGGCCGAGATGTCCGCGTGGGAAGCGATCATGTCCGGCAACGGCGTGTCGTCCGGATTTGGCGATGACTGGCTGAAGTTCGCCGGCATCAAGATCTTCTACGACGGCGGCATGACGCTTAAGACGGCGCTGACCCGCGATGTCTATCCCGATTCGAATGACGGCTATCACGGCGTCACGCAGCAGACGCCCGAGCGGTTGAAGCAGCTGGTGTCGATCTGCAACCGATACAACTGGCGCGTGGGCGTGCATGTCGTGGGGGACCTCGGCATCGACCATGTACTCGACGCGTTCGAGGCTGCGGACAGGGAAAAGTCGATCCGCGACCGGCGCTTCATCCTCATCCATGCAAGCTTGATCAGGCCCGAACAGATGGAGCGCGCCCACCGGCTGGGAGTCCGCGTCGATTTTCAAAACGTGTTCATGTGGGACAAGGCTGCGACCGTAGAGCGCTTCCTCGGGCGAGCGACTGCGGACCGTGCCGTGCCGACAAAGACCTTGATCGAGAAGATGGGCATCGACAGTCTCGGAGCTGGAACCGATTTTCCGGTCAATCCCATCAACCCGCTCCTCAACATGTTCATCATGGTGACGCGGAAGGACCCCAATGGCAACGTTTACGGCGCATCCGAAGCCATCAGCCGCGAGCAGGCTCTGCGCCTCTACACGAGTGCCGCTGCACGTTACACGTTCGAAGAAGGGCGGAAGGGTACGCTTGAGCCAGGAAAATTGGCCGACCTGGTGGTTCTCTCGGCAGATTACGTGACCGTGCCCGAGGATCAGATCAAGGACATCAAGGCCGACATAACGATCGTTGGCGGCAAAGTCGTATTTCAGCGTTGAGCCGCAAGGCCGGTAAGCAGACCACAAGGACCCGAAGGCGTGGGTATCTTGCCGAGCGTCCGCGTCGAGCCCAGGAACGGACGCCGGATTCGAAAATCTATCGCCCGAACAGCCGGTCCATCAGCCAGCCGTCGAGCCCGCTCGCCGCCTCGGGCCGAACCGAGGCGCGCGTCGGTGCCGGCCGGCCGGCGACGGTTGCCGGCGACGGCGGCGGGTTGGCCGCCGCCACGCTGGTTTGCGGCGTGGCCTGCGCGAGGTTCGAGAACAAGCCGCCGGCTTGCGAGGCCGGCAAGGCCGCGATCGGCACGCCCTGATGGGCTACCTTCATGAATCTGGTCCAGATTTCCACCGGCAAGCCGCCGCCGGTTGCCTTCTTGGTCGGCGAATTGTCGTCATTGCCGAGCCAGACGCCGGTCACGAGATTGGCGGTGTAGCCGATGAACCAGGCGTCGCGAAAATCCTGGCTGGTGCCGGTCTTGCCGGCGGCCATCCAGCCCGGCAGCTCGGCCTTGTGCGCGGTGCCGCTGAGCAGCGTCTCCTGCATCATGGTGTTCATGGCAGCGACGTTGCGCGGCTCGATCACCTGGCCAAGCTGGTCGGCGGGCCGCGCATACAGCAACTTGCCCTCGACGGTGCGGATCTTGTTGACGACATGCGGGGAGATACCGAGGCCACCATTGGCAAACGGCGCGTAGGCGCCGACCAGTTCGACAAGCGAGACCTCGGAGGTGCCGAGCGCGATCGAGGCATTGGCATCCAGCTTCGATGAAATGCCGAGCCGGTGCGCGGTACGCACCACATTCTTCGGTCCCACTTCCAGCCCGAGCCGTACCGCCACCGTGTTGAGCGACATCGCCAGCGCCTGCGTCAGCGTCACCGCGCCGAAATATTCATGGCTGTAGTTCTCCGGTTTCCAGCCCTTGACGTCGAGCGGCGCATCCTGCCGGACCGTCTCCGGCGTCAGGCCGGCTTCGATCGCGGTGAGATAGACAAAGGGCTTGAACGCCGAACCCGGCTGCCGCCTGGCGGTCACCGCCCGGTTGTACTGGCTTTCGGCGTAATTGCGGCCGCCGACCATGGCGCGTACCGCGCCGTCCGGCGTCATCGCCACCAGTGCGCCCTGGCTGACGTTGAATTTCACGCTTTTCGCCGCGAGTTCGTCGATCACGGCGGCTTCGGCGACCGCCTGCAGTTTCGGATCGATCGAGGTTTCGACCACGACGCTCTGGTCGATCTGGCCGATCAGATCGTCGAGCACTTCGCCGATCCAGTCCGCCACATAATTGACGGTGCCGGCGCCCACCGGCTTCACATGATAGGAGGGATGCCCGATCGAGGCCTGCGCCTGGGCCTCGGTGATGAATTTGGCGTCGGCCATCGCGGTGAGCACCGTCTGCGCGCGCTGCTCGGCGCCTTCGGGGTTGCGGTTGGGCGCCAGCCGCGACGGCGACTTCACCAGGCCTGCGAGCATCGCCGCCTCCGCCAGCGTCACGTTCTTGGCGGACTTGCCGAAATAGCGTTGCGCTGCGGCCTCGACGCCATAGGCGCCGGAACCGAAATAAACCCGGTTGAGGTAGAGTTCGAGAATCTCCGCCTTGGAGTGCTTGCGCTCCAGCCAGAACGCCAGTTCGACTTCCTGCAATTTCCTCTGAAACGTGCGCTCCTGGGTCAGGAACAAATTCTTGGCCAGCTGCTGGGTCAGCGTCGAGCCGCCCTGCGAAACGCCGCGATGCAGGATGTTCGTCACCGCCGCCCGCGCGATGCCAAGAGGATCGACGCCGTAATGCGAATAGAAGCGGCGGTCCTCGATGGCGATGAAGGCCTTCGGCAAATAGGGCGGCAGATCCTTCAGCGCGATGTTGGCGCCGGCCATTTCGCCCCGGGTGGCCAGCACGCTGCCGTCGAGGCCGGTGATCTGGATCGTCGGCGGCCGTTTCGGGATTTCAAGCGACTGGATCGGGGGCAGATGCGCGCCGACCCAGACGATGACGCCGACCACCGCGATCGCGCCCCACAGGCCGAGCACCGCGCCCCAATAGAACAGGCGAAACAGACCGCCGCGCGCCCGGCCACGGGCTTTGCGCTTGCGGCTCGACCGGCTGGCGCGGGGCTTGCGCTCGCGCGGGGCCTCGTCGTCGTCGCTATCGCTGTCGATGGGCTTGCGCCTGGGCGAGGGCTTCTTCGGTTTGTCTTCTTCGACCGGCGCGACGCGATCCTGCGGACCGAGGCGCAAATCCGCGAGCGATGCGGCAAGGCCAAATAACGGCTCCTTGCGTCCGCCGCCCTTTTTTCGTCCCCACGCCATACGCGAACGCCCACACCGTCAGATGCGGGCCAAGGTAGCGGGGCGGGTTTAAAGCCGTCTTAAACGATGGTTAATCGGGGCGCCCGCCGCGATGCGTAACTGCCTGACGGACAAGGCGTTCAGACCCGCTTAACCCTACCGCGGGCGAGAATTTGAGGCCGATCGCGAGCAGCGCTCGCGATCGCACCGCAGCCTATCTGGACCGAGCGCCTCAGCCGGCAGGGCCGCTGTCCTCGAGGATGGGGCCGAACAGCTCCCAGCGCTCGCCGTTGAATTTCATCATCTGCAACTGCTTGTTGACCCGGTAATCGTTGGGCGTGGTGTTGCCGACGATGCCGGGCAGCGAGAGGTCCAACTGAACATTCTTCAGATTGGTGGCCTGCCTGAGCACGTTTTCGCGGGTGAGATCGTCGCCGCACTGTTTCAGGACATGGACCATCAGCTGCGCCGTGCCGTAGCCATAGGTATTGAAGCTGGAATTCTTGTCGCCGTCGGGAAAATACTTCGCCATGAAGTCGAAATATTTCTTCATGCCCGGATCGTCTTTCCAGGTCGGATCGAGCGGGTCCTTGCCGTAGTTGACGCTGATCACGCCCTTGGAGGCCTCCAGGCCGGCGGGCTGCATCACCGCGCCCACCGACGTGGCGTTGATGTCGAGGATATGCACCGGCTTCCAGCCGAGTTCGGCGTTCTTCTTGATCGCCTGCGCGGCAAATTTCGGCGTCGACGCGCTGAAGAACAGGTCGGCGCCGGCGGATTTCAGCTTGAGGATTTGCGAGTCGATGGTCGGGTCGGTCATTTCGTACGACGCCTCGGCCACGATCATGGTCGCGGCCTTGTCGCCGAGGCCGGCCTTGATGCCGTTCAGATAATCCCTGCCGAGATCGTCGTTCTGGTAAAGCACGCCGACCTTGGCGTTCGGATATTGCTTGAGGATGTACTGGCCGTAGATGCGGCCCTCGACGAAGTAGTTGGGATTGAAGCCCAGCGTCCACGGGAAGTTCTTCGGATCGGTGAATTTGGAGGCGCCGGTGGCGGCGAACAACTGCGGCACCTTCTTGGCATTGAGGTATTTCTGGACCGCCGCGTTGGAGGGGGTGCCGATGATCTGGAAGGTCAGCAGCACCTCGTCGCTCTCGACCAGCTTGCGCACCTGCTCGACGGCCTTGGGGGGACTATAGGCGTCGTCATACTGGATCAGGTTGATCTTGCGGCCGTTCACGCCGCCCTGCTCATTGATCATGTTGAAATAGGCCGCCTGGGTCTTGCCGATGGAGGCATAGGCGGAGGCCGGGCCGCTGAACGGCACGGTCTGGCCGATCTTGATCTCGGTATCGGTCGCACCGGGGTCATACTTTTTCTGCGCCTGGGCCGACGATGCCGATAGCGCGAGGACAACCGTCGCTGCTGTCACGAAATTGAAAAGGCTGTTCCTCATGTCGTTGCCTCACCCGGGTTTTTGATTGTTCCGATGATCTGGTCCAGCGGTAGTGGATGCCATCGCTGACAAGATATTGGATGAACGAATATGGCAACGCAAGGCGATGCGGGCGCAGGATAACGAGAACGGTCTCACGCCAGCCAGAGCAGAACCAGAGCGATGGCGGCCGGCATGGCCTGCACCAGCAGAATCCTGCGGCTGACCGTCGCCGCGCCATAGACGCCGGCGACGATCACGCAAAGCAGGAAGAACACCTTGATCTGGAAGGCGAAACCCGGGCTGGCCTGAACCAGCCCCCAGGCCAGGCCGGCGGCGAGAAAGCCATTATAGAGGCCCTGGTTGGCGGCCAGCACCGCGGAATCGGCCGCCTTTTCCGGTGAATTCTCGGAAAGGTCTTCAGCCCGAGCGGTTTGGTCCAGAGGAACATCTCCAGAATCAGAAAATAGACGTGCAGCACCGCGACCAGCGCCACCAAAATGTTGGCAATTGCGTTCATTTGGCTCTCCCCCTAAAGCGTTTTCAAGCGAAGTGGCGACCGGTTCGCGTCAAGAAAACGCGTCAAATCAAGAATCTAGAGCTCCGTTTCGGTTCAATCGAAACGGAAAAGGCGCTAGACACGAAGCGAATGATCGCCTGCACCATGATAGCACGCGGCGGCAGGTGATGGCTGGCAGCGAGGCAATGACCATGACAGGCCATGTCGATCCGACCAAGGAAGTGTTCGCCCGGTTTCGCGACAACAATCGCGCCGGGCCGATCCACATGCTCAATCTGGTCCGCTTGCGCGATCGCGCCGGCTATCCCGATGGACGGACCGCCAGCGGCGCGGAAGCCTATGCCGCCTATGGCCGCGACAGCGGGCCGGTCTTCATGCGTCTCGGCGGCAAGGTGGTCTGGCAAGGCCGCTTCGAATTGATGCTGATCGGGCCGTCCGACGAGCACTGGGACCATTGCTTCATCGCGGAATATCCCAGCGTTGCCGCGTTCGTCGAGATGATCCGCGATCCGGTCTACCGGGAAGCCGTGAAACACCGCCAGGCCGCGGTCGAGGACTCGCGGCTGATTCGCTTAAAGCCGCTGGCGCCCGGCAACAGCTTTGGCGAGATCCCGTAAAAGCCCTGAGGATCGCGAAGCGGTCTACGCCGCGGCCTGCTCGTTGGCCAAGAGGTGGGTCAGCGCGCTCCTGATCGCGGCCTGCCGCGTCGGCGCGGTGATCTGCGCGCCGAGCAGGTCGGTGACGTAGAACACGTCGCGGGCGCGCTCGCCGAAGGTCGCGACATGGGCCGAGGCGATGTTGAGGTTGAGCTTCGAAATCGCCGTCGTCAGCTCATACAGCAGACCCGGCCGGTCGAGGCCGGAGACTTCGATCACGGTGTAGCGGTCCGACCACTGGTTGTTGACGGTCACTTCCGGCTCGACCACGAATGGACGGGCCTTGCCGCGTCCGGCGGCGCGGCGCGCCACCACTTCGGGCAGCCGCAGCTTGCCCTCCAGCACATCCTCGATCATGTCGCCGATCCGTGTCGCGCGCCGCCCTTCGTCCTCGTCGCGGTCGTATTCCCGCGTGATCGCGATGGTGTCGAGCGCGCGGCCATCGGTGGTGGTGTAGATCTGCGCGTCGACGATATTGGCGCCCGCGGAAGCGCAGGCGCCGGCGATGATCGACAGCAGCCATGGATGATCGGTTGCCAGGATGGTGAGCTCGGTGACGCCGCGCGCTTCGTCGAAGCCGACATTGATCGCGAGCTTGTGGCCGGCCTGCTCGCTGGCGCGCAGGAAGCGGGCGTGGCGAATCTTGCGCGGCAGTTCGACCTTGAGCCAGTAGGCGGGATAGTGCCGCGCGATATAGGCATTGAGCTGCTGCTCCGGCCATTCGGTGAACGCCGCGCGAAACTCCGACTGCGCCGCGGCGATGCGCTGCGCGCGGTTGACCTCCGAGAAGCCCCCGGTCAGCACCGGCTCGGTTTCGTAATACAGCGTGCGCAAGAGTTGCGCCTTCCAGCCGTTCCAGACGCCGGGACCGACGCCCCTGATATCGGCGGTGGTCAGGATCGTCAGCAGCTTCATCTGCTCGACCGATTGCACGACGGCCGCGAAGTTCTCGATGGTCTTGCTGTCCGAGAGGTCGCGCGATTGCGCCACCGTCGACATCGTCAAATGCTGTTCGATCAGCCACGCCACCAGTTCGGTATCGGCGTGGTTGAAACCGAGCCGCGGACACAGTCTTCGCGCCACTTTCGCCCCGGCGATCGAGTGATCCTCGGGACGGCCCTTGGCGATGTCGTGCAGCAGCGTGGTGATGTAGATCACCGCGCGGTGTTCGGGGCGAATTTTGCGCATCAGATCGCTGGCGACGATGAACTCGTCGTTGCCGCCGCGTTCGATCTCCTGCAGGAAGCCGACGCAGCGCAACAAATGCTCGTCCACCGTATAGTGGTGATACATGTTGAACTGCATCATCGACACGATCTTGCCGAAGGCGCGGATGAAATGGCCGAGCACGCCGGCCTCGTTCATGCGCCGCAGCACGATCTCCGCGCCGTTCGATGTCAGGATTTCCATGAACAGCCGGTTGGCTTCGGGATCGTCGCGCAGCTGGGTGTTGATCAGCTTCAGCGAGCGCGTCACGGTGCGCATGGCATCCGGATGGAAGGCGAGATTGTTCTTCTGCGCGAGGCGGAAGATCCGGATCAGGTTGACCGGATCATGCTTGAAGATATCGGGCGTCGCGAGATTGATGCGGTTGTTGTCGACGATGAAGTCGTCGCTGTCGGGCACCCGCCGCCGGTTGGCGCTCGGCCGCAGCCGCGCCATCATGCGGCTGAGCACCGGCGCGGGCTTGGCCTGCTGATCTTCCAGCTTGGCGCACAGGATCGCGGTGAGGTCGCCGACCTCCTTGGCGACCAGGAAATAGTGCTTCATGAAGCGTTCGACATCCTGCATGCCGGGGTGCGAGGTGTATCCGAGCCGGATCGCGATCTCGCGCTGCATGTCGAACGACAGCCGCTCTTCGGCGCGGCCCGAGAAGAAATGGATGTTGCAGCGGACCGACCACAGGAAATCGGCGCAGCGGCGGAAGGTGCGGTATTCCTGCGCGTCGAATACGCCGCGCTCGAGCAGTTCGTCGGTCTGGCGCACGCGGTAGACATATTTCGCGATCCAGAACAGCGTATGCAGGTCGCGCAGGCCGCCCTTGCCGTCCTTGACGTTGGGTTCGACCAGATAGCGCGATTGCCCGGCGCGGCGGTGCCGCTCTTCGCGCTCGGCCAGCTTGGCGGTGACGAATTCGGCGGCGGTGCCCTGCACCACCTCCTTGTCGAACCGCGCCACCAGCTCATCGTAGAGCGGCTGGTCCCCGGTCAGAAACCGGGTCTCGAGTATCGCGGTGCGGATCGTCATGTCGCCGCGGGCCTGCCGGATCGATTCGTCGACCGAGCGGGTCGCGTGGCCGACCTTCAACCCCATGTCCCACAGACAATAGAGTATCGCCTCGGCGACCTGCTCGCCCCAGGCGGTCTGCTTGTAGGGCAGGATGAACAACAGATCGATATCGGATTCCGGCGCCATCAGCCCGCGGCCATAGCCGCCGGTGGCGACCACCGCCATGCGCTCGGCGCCCGAGGGAATCGGCGAGTGATAGAGATGGCGGGTGGCGGCGGCGAACAGGATGCGGATGATCTCGTCCTGGACGAAACACAGCCGCTCGGCGCAGCGCCGCCCGTGCCGGTCCTTGAGCAGCACGGCCTGCGCGGTGTCGCGCGCGGCGATCAGCTCGGCCTTCAGCAGTTTCGCCACGGCGGCGCGAAAAACATCTTCGCGTCCGGCGTGCTCGGCGGCGAGCGCGTCGACCGCGGCGGTAATCCTCGCGGTATCGAAACGTTCGTCGGTCTCGGACCGGGCATGTGTGACAACGCTATCCATCACCTACCCCGATATCGGACGGCATCGAGCCTGTCACGGACATTCAAAAAATCGCAGCCGAGCCATGCCGCCTTCCTCTGGCCTGGCGCGCGGCAGTTCCCGTCGCAGGGCGCCGGCGGGCCCATTTCCTCGCTGCAGTATCCGACTAACCGATTGAAATAGGAAGGTATTTCTAAATCGGGAAGAGCCGCCATGCGCCACCAAATGGTGACACCGGAGCAAACTTTCATTACATCCGACGCATAAATTTTTCTGGAGCACGATATGGACGCCGCCGAACTCCGCGCCACGCAGGCCCCGATCAAGGAAAAGTACAAGAGCGACCCGAACGCCGCGCTGATCACCTTGAAGGCCAGGGGCTCGATCGACAGCGAAGGCATCGCCTGCAAGGTCGAGACCGGCCGCGCTCTGGCGGTGGCCGGCCTGCATCCGGCGACCGGCGGTTCCGGGCTTGAATTGTGTTCCGGCGACATGCTGCTGGAAGCGCTGGTCGCCTGTGCCGGCGTCACCCTGAAATCGGTGGCGACCGCGATCGAGGTGCCGCTGAAAACCGGCATCGTCACCGTCGAAGGCGATCTCGATTTCCGCGGCACGCTCGGCATCGACAAGGAGACGCCGGTCGGCTTTGCCGAAATTCGCCTGCGCTTCGACGTCGATACCACGGCGCCGCAGGACAAGCTCGATCTCCTGCTGAAACTCACCGAGCGTTATTGCGTGGTCTATCAGACCATCAGGAACGGCCCGAGGGTTTCGGTGGCGATGCGAAGGGTGTGAAGGCTATCCCGCTGAACGCTCATTGTCGTCCCTGCGAAAGCAGGGACCCGATACGCCGGGCCTTCTCGTCTCAAATAACGGTATTCGACGGCTTTAGCCCAACACAAACAATCGTGGTTATGGGTCCCTGCTTTCGCAGGGACGACAGGAAATGTCCCCCGACCTCGCTTTCATTCTGATGCTCGCGCTGCGGATGGCGGTGGCGGCCGCGTTCGTGGTGACGGCGTCCTTCATTGCGGAGCGATCGGGCCCGGTGATCGGCGCGTTGGTGGCGACGCTGCCGATTTCGGCCGGCCCCTCCTACGCTTTCCTCGCGCTCGATCACAATGCGGCGTTCATCGCGGAAGGCGCGCTGGCGAGCCTGCCGATCAATGCCGCGACCATCTTCCTCGGCCTGACCTATGTGGTGCTGGCGCAGCGCTGCAATGCCGCGGTCAGTGCCGGCGGCGCGGTCGTCGTGTGGCTCACGCTCGCCGTGCTGGAGCGCATGGTGCAATGGTCGCTCACCGGCGGCCTGATCGCGAATGCCGTTGCGTTTGCGGTCTGCCTGCCGCTGCTGCGCCGCTTTCGCCATGTCCGGATGCCGCTGATCACGCGACGCTGGTACGACATCCCGCTGCGCGCCGGACTGGTCGCAACCTTGGTGGCGATTGTCGTGTCGCTGTCGGGCTGGGTCGGCCCCGGCGTGAGCGGCACGATCGCGCTGTTTCCGGTGGTGTTCACCAGCATCATGCTGATTCTGCACCCGCGCGTCGGCGGGCCGGCGACCGCCGCCGTGATCGCCAATGGCGGCTGGGGCTTGATGGGATTTAGCCTCGGGATCGCGGTGCTGCATCTGGCCACGTTGCAGTTTGGCTCCGCGATCGGACTGAGCCTCGCGCTGGCAACCTGCATCGGCTGGAATCTGGGATTGTGGTGGCTGGGGCGGAGGAAGCGCTGAGTTCGTCATTGCGAGGAGCAAAGCGACTTAATCCGCCCCGTCATTCCGGGGCGATGCAAAGCATCGAGCCCGGAATCTCGAGATTCCGGGTCTGGTCCCCTTCGGACCGTCCCGGAATGACGGGTTCTCTTACTGCTTCGGCAGCTTCGCCTTCAGCGCATACAGCGCTTCCAGCGCCTCGCGCGGTGACATCTCGTCCGGGTGCAGCGCCTTCACCGCTTCGATCAGCTTCTCGGCCTCGCTCGGCGGCGCGGGCTCGGCGGCGGCGCGCGATGGCACCGCGAACAGCGGCAGATCGTCGGCCAGCGCGCGCGCGGTCTGGCCGCGGTCCTGCGCCTCCAGTTTGGCCAGCACCGATTTGGCCCGCGCGATCACCGGCGCGGGCAACCCTGCGAGCTTGGCGACCTGAATGCCGTAGGAGCGGTCGGCCGATCCCGGCAGCACTTCGTGCAGGAACACGACGTCGCCCTGCCATTCCTTGACCCGGACGGTCGCATTGAACATCCGCGGCAGCTTGGCCGAGAGCGCGGTGAGTTCGTGGTAGTGGGTGGCAAACAGCGCGCGGCAACGGTTGGCCTCGTGCAGATGCTCGATCGCGGCCCAGGCGATCGACAGCCCGTCGAAGGTCGCGGTTCCCCTGCCGATCTCGTCGAGAATCACCAGCGAACGCTCGCTGGCCTGATTGAGGATGACCGCCGTCTCCACCATCTCCACCATGAAGGTGGAGCGGCCGCGCGCCAGATCATCGGCCGCGCCGACGCGCGAGAACAGCCGGTCGACAACGCCGATCCGCGCCCGCGACGCCGGCACGAAACAGCCGGCCTGCGCCATCAGCGCAATCAGCGCGTTCTGGCGCAGGAAGGTCGATTTGCCCGCCATGTTGGGGCCGGTGATCAGCCAGATCTGACCGGATTTCTGTCCCGGCCCGGCAGAGAGATCGCAGGCATTGGCGATGAACGGCTGGCCGTCGCGCTTTAGCGCCTGCTCGACCACCGGATGGCGTCCGCCTTCGATGGCAAAGCCGAGCGAGGCATCGACCTCGGGCCGCACATAATTGTCGTCGACCGCGAGCTTCGCCAGCGCGGTGGCGACGTCGAGGATGGCGAAGGCGTGGGCAGCGGCGCGCAGCTCGTCGCTGGCCGCGACGGCCAGTGCGCAGAGCCGCTCGAAGATTTCCAGTTCCAGGGCGAGCGCGCGGTCGCCGGCATTGGCGATCTTGGCTTCGATCTCGCCGAGCTCCGAGGTCGTGAAACGGATCTGGCCCGCCAGCGTCTGGCGATGGATGAAGGTCGCGTTCAACGGCGGCGCCATCAGCTTGTCGCCATGCTGCGCGGTGACCTCGACGAAATAGCCAAGCACATTGTTGTGGCGGATTTTCAGGCCCTTGACGCCGGTATCGTCGGCGTAGCGCGCCTGCATCGAGGCGACGACCAGGCGCGAGGCGTCGCGCAGATTGCGGGCCTCGTCGAGCGCGGCCTCATAGCCTTCGCGAACGAAACCACCGTCGCGCTTGATCAGGGGCAGTTGCTCCGCCAACGCGCGTTCGAATTCACGCGCAAGGTCCCGCGGCGGCCGGCGCAACGCCGCCATGACGGACGCGATCTCCTGCGCAGGCTGCTGGATCGCGGCAAGCTGTGCCAGCGCCTGGTCCGCGGCAAGGATGCCATCGCGCAAGCCGGCCAGATCGCGCGGGCCGCCGCGCCCGACCGACAGTCGCGCCAGCGCGCGCGACATGTCGGGCGCCGCGCGCAACGTGCCGCGCAGTTGGTCGCGAACCGCGGCATCCGCCACGAACGCCGCGATCGCGTCGAGCCGCCGGGCGATCGCCGCGCCGTCGGTAAGCGGCGCCGCCAGCCGTTGCGCCAGCAGCCGCGATCCGGCGGCAGTTACGGTGCGGTCGATGGCGTCGAGCAGCGATCCGCGCCGTTCGCCCGCGAGTGTTCGGGTCAGTTCGAGATTGGCGCGGGTCGCGGGATCGATCGCCATGGTGGTGCCGGCGGCTTCGCGCGATGGCGGCGACAGCGGCGGACGCTTGCCGACCTGGGTGCGGTCGATATAGGTGACGGCGGCGGCCGCTGCGGTCGCCTCCAGCCGCGACATCGCGCTCAAGCCGTCCATGGTGGCGACCGCGAAATAATCGCACAGCCGCCGTTCGGCGGTGGCGCTGTCGAAAAAGTCGCGGGTCAGTGGCGTCACCGCCGGCAATTCGCGCAAGGAGGGGCCCAGTTCGGGATCGCCGAACAGTGCATCGGCGACGATCACCTCATTGGGATTGATGCGCGAAAGCGTCGCCGCGAGTTCGCTCGTTCCGCACTCCGTGACGATGAATTCGGACGTCGAAATATCGATCCAGGCAAGCCCGATGCGGTCGGCGCCGGCCGATCCGCGCGCGCGCGCGATCGCCAGCAGATAGTTGTTGGCCCGCGCGTCCAGCAAAGTCTCTTCGGTCAGCGTGCCCGGCGTCACCAGCCGCACCACGGCGCGGCTGACCACGCTCTTGTTGCCGCGCGCGCGCGCGGCTGCCGGATCCTCCGTCTGTTCGCATACCGCGACGCGGTGACCCGACGCGATCAGGCGATGCAGATAATCCTCGGAGCGTTCCACCGGCACGCCGCACATCGGGATATCCAGGCCCTGATGCTTGCCGCGTTTTGTCAATACGATGCCAAGCGCCCTGGAGGCGATCTCGGCATCCTCGAAGAACAGTTCGTAAAAGTCGCCCATCCGGTAGAACAGCAGCAGTCCGGGATTGGCGGCCTTGATCTCGAGGTATTGCTCCATCATCGGCGTGACGCGCGCCGCCGCATCGGCGGCGGGCGCGGCATCGGAGGCTGCGGGAAAGGATGGCTGGATTGTCATTGCGGCGCAAACTACAAAATTTTGACCCGCGATCCTATTGGTTTGCCGCCGGCTCGCGCGTTTTCCACCCCCGCGGCAGGCGCGTTTCGCACGCGACCCCGGACCGGAGGGCATAACCGACCTCGCGCGAAAGCGTTGCCGAGACAAACACCATCAATTGACCTGCCGCACCCCCGCTCCTAAAACTCGCCCTCAATTCGAGCCGTCAGCGCGGAACCCGCGGCATTCCTGAGGAGAGATCGATGGGTGATGTATTTGTATGCGATGCCGTGCGGACCCCGATCGGCCGCTTCGGCGGCGCGCTGGCCAAGGTCCGCGCCGACGATCTGGCGGCCGCCCCGATCAAGGCCCTGATGGCGCGGCATCCCAGGCTCGACTGGTCGCAAGTCGACGAGGTCTATTTCGGCTGCGCCAACCAGGCCGGCGAGGACAACCGCAACGTGGCGCGGATGGCGCTGTTGCTGGCGGGCCTGCCGGATTCGATTCCCGGCCTCACGCTCAACCGGCTCTGCGCTTCGGGCCTCGATGCCGTGGGCGCTGCGGGGCGCGCGATCCGCGCCGGCGAAATCGATTTCGCCATTGCCGGCGGCGTCGAATCGATGACGCGGGCGCCGTTCGTGATGGGCAAGGCGCCGGAGGCGTTTTCGCGCTCCGCCGAAATTTTCGATACCACCATCGGCTGGCGCTTCATCAACCCGCTGATGAAGGCGCAATACGGCGTCGATGCGATGCCGGAGACCGGCGAGAATGTCGCCGAGGAATTTCAGGTATCGCGGGCCGACCAGGACGCGTTCGCGATCCGCTCGCAGCAGCGCGCCGGAAGAGCGATCGCGTCGGGCTATTTCGCCGAGGAAATCACGCCCATCTCGGTGCCCGGCGGCAAGGCCGGGCCACTGACTGTCGACAAGGACGAACATCCGCGCCCCGAGACCACGCTGGAAGGGCTGTCGAAACTGAAGCCGATCGTGCGCAATCCCGGCACGGTGACCGCCGGCAACGCCTCGGGCGTCAATGACGGCGCGGCGGCGATGATTCTGGCCTCGGAAGCCGCGGTGAAAAAGCACGGCCTTACCCCCCGGGCGCGGATTCTCGGTCTTGCTTCGGCCGCGGTGCCGCCGCGCATCATGGGCATCGGTCCGGTGCCGGCGACCCGCAAGCTGATGGCGCGGCTGGGGCTGAAAATCAGCGATTTCGATTTGATCGAGCTCAATGAAGCCTTCGCCAGCCAGGGGATAGCCTGCCTGCGCCAGCTTGGCGTCAAGGACGATGCCGATTTCGTCAACCCGCATGGCGGCGCCATCGCGCTCGGTCACCCGCTCGGCATGAGCGGCGCCCGGCTGGCGATGACGGCGGTGCACGGGATGGAGAAACGCGGCGGCAAGCGCGCGCTCGCAACCATGTGCGTCGGCGTCGGACAGGGCGTCGCGATGGCGATCGAGAAGCTGAACTGAATTTTGGATCGCATCGACTCGCAGCAGGCCGCGCAGAGCGAAGTGACTGCGCTGCCTGTGCGAAGCTGCCGCGCATCCTCATAAATTTCGATGGCGTTCTGCGACACGTCCGAGCTTCGGGAAGAACTTGCGCGGCGCCGGTCTGCGAAGCCCCTCGGTCACATCGCGTTGGCGGCGACCTGAAGATCGATCACTGACCGCTGATCTTGTCGGCCGGCTCCTTGTTGACTTGTCCGACTGATTTGTACAATGGTACAAATTGATATGGTCAAAAATCCCCCCGAGAAGGAAAAGACGCGCAAGCCAAACATGCGCGAAGCGATTCTCGTGGCCGCGGAGGAGCTGTTCTCGACCAACGGCTTCAACGCCGTGACGGTGCGCGATATCGCGAATGCCGCCGGCGCAAATCCGGGCAGCGTGACCTATCATTTCAAGACCAAGGACGCGTTGCTGCTCGAAATCTACCGGCGTCACTGCGGACCGATGAACCACAGGCGCTTCGAACTGCTGGCTGCCGCCAGGCGGGTGCGCGATCTGCAGGACAGGCTGGAGGCGATCGTCCGCGCCTACGTGCTGCCGGCATTTTCTTCGGGCAGCGATCTCGCCGGCGGCGGAGCGCGTTTCACGCGGCTGCGCGCTATCATGTCGGCCGAGGGAAACGAAGTCACCGGGCGGATCATCGCGCAGACCTTCGACGATACCAGTCACGCCTTCATCGATGCGATCCATGACAGCTTGCCGCATATCCCCCGCGCGGAGATCGTATGGCGCAGCCATTTCCTTCTCGGGGCACTCTATTATACGCTGGTGACGCCTGAGCGCGTCTCTCGCCTGTCGCGCGGCGATTCCGACGGGACCGATGCGGGCGATGCGATCGAGCAACTGGTACAGGCTGCCGTAGCTTCGTTGCAGGCGCCTGCGCTCGATCGGCCCGCGCCATCGCGGCGGCGATCCGCGGCGCCAACCAAAGCTCACGCGCACGACGGTCACGCGCTAAGGTGACCGGATATCCTGGGTCCGTCCAGGTACTTTGACGGGGAAGAGGAAATGAACAGGCGGGAATGCTTGCAGATGTTCACTGGTCTTGCCGGACAGGGAATCGGGGCCAGCAGCGTCGCTCGACCCACCGCCATTGCTGATGGGGAGATCAAGTGATCATCGATGTGCACGGCCACTACACGACAGCGCCCAAGGCGCTTGAGGATTGGCGCAACCGACAGATCGCAGGCATCAAGGATCCCGCGGTCAGGCCCAAGGCCAGCGAGTTGAAGATCAGCGATGACGAGCTGCGCAAGTCCATCGTCAACAACCAGCTCAGGCAAATGAAAGAGCGGGGCAGCGATCTGACCATCTTCAGCCCGCGCGCAAGCTTCATGGCCCATCACATCGGCGACTTCGAGGTGTCGTCGTCATGGGCTGCGATCTGCAACGAGCTGTGCTGGCGCGTCAGCAAGCTATTCCCCGACAGTTTCGTCGGCGCAGCGATGTTGCCTCAATCGCCAGGCGTGGATCCAAAGACCTGCATTCCTGAACTCGAGAAATGCGTCAAGGAGTACGGCTTCGTCGGCATCAACCTCAATCCCGATCCCTCCGGCGGGCACTGGACCTCGCCACCGCTTTCGGATCGTCATTGGTACCCAATCTACGAGAAGATGGTTGAGCTCGACATCCCGGCCATGATCCACGTCTCCACGAGCTGCAACGCCTGCTTTCACACCACCGGCGCGCACTACCTGAATGCCGACACCACGGCCTTCATGCAATGCCTGACGTCGGATCTGTTCAAGGATTTTCCGACCTTGAAATTCCTGATTCCGCATGGCGGCGGCGCCGTCCCCTATCACTGGGGCCGCTTCCGCGGCCTGGCGCAGGAGATGAAGAAGCCGCTGCTCAAGGATCACCTCCTGAAGAACATATTTTTCGATACCTGCGTCTATCACCAGCCGGGCATCGACCTGCTCACCAAGGTGATCCCGGTCGAGAACGTTCTGTTCGCCAGCGAGATGATCGGCGCCGTTCGCGGTATCGATCCGGAAACCGGATTCCACTACGACGACACCAAGCGCTATATCGAAGGCGCCACCACGCTCAGCGCGCAGGACCGGTACAAGATCTACGAAGGCAACGCACGGCGGGTATTTCCGCGCCTGGATGCCGCGTTGAAAGCAAAAGGAAACTGACCATGAGCGTTGCGATGAACGATCTCGGAATCGTCAAGCGCAATATCGTCAGGGCGGACAAGGCCGCCGTCGACAGATTGTCGCGCTATGGCGTCGCTACCATCCACGAGGCGATGGGCCGGGTCGGCCTGATGCAACCCTACATGCGCCCGATCTACGCCGGCGCGCGCATGTGCGGCACCGCTGTTACCGTGCTGCTGCAGCCGGGGGACAACTGGATGCTGCATGTGGCCGCCGAGCAAATCCAGCCGGGTGACGTCGTGGTCGCGGCCTGCACCGTCGACAATACCGACGGCTTTTTCGGCGATCTGCTCGCCACCAGCTTCCGTGCCCGCGGCGCGAAGGGCCTGATCATCGATGGCGGCGTGCGCGACGTGACGGATCTCACCGAAATGCAGTTCCCGGTTTTTTCGCGCGCGATCAGTGCCCGGGGCACGGTCAAGGCGACGCTCGGCTCGGTGAACATTCCCGTGGTCTGCGCCGGGGCGACCGTAAATCCGGGGGACGTGGTGGTCGCCGATATGGACGGCGTGGTCGTCGTCCCCGCCCGGATCGCGCATCAGGCTGCGGACGCGGCGGAAGCACGCGAGGCGAACGAAGCGGACAAGCGCGAAAAGCTTGCGGCAGGCGTTCTCGGCCTCGACATGTACAAGATGCGGGAGCCGCTCGCGAAGGCCGGATTGAAATATATCGACTGACGCGCAGCGACGAGGGTTCAAGAGAGTTGGTCAATGGCCGCTGACATCGTTGGCATATCGTCGATGGCGACCCGTCAGATCCTGGCGGAGCGTTCCGGCGCGTACCGGCAAAAGACGGGACGCTCGGTCGCGATCGAGTCCGTCGGCGGAGTCGATGCCGCGCGCCGCATCCGGGCCGGCGAGAAATTCGATATCGTTGTGCTCGCCGACGACGCCATGAAGAGGCTCGAGGAGGACGGATTCCTGAAGCCGGGGAGCCGCGCCGGGTTTGCGGATTCGGGGATTGCGGTGGCCGTGCGATCCGGAGCCAGGCGTCCTGATCTCTCGGACGAGGCTTCGACGAAGGCCGCAGTTCTCTCGGCACAATCGGTTGGCTACTCCACCGGGCCGAGCGGCACGCATGTGCTCAAGCTGCTGGAAAAATGGGGCGCCGATCAATCGAAGACGGTGCGGATCATTCAGGCGCCGCCCGGCGTGCCCGTCGGCACCCTGGTGGCGAGCGGCGAAGCCGAACTTGGCTTTCAGCAATTGAGCGAGTTTCTGGGTGTGCCGGGCATCGATATCGCCGGAACCTTGCCTCGGGAGATCCAATCTTTGACCAGGTTTTCATGCGGGGTGTGCGCGCTGGCAACCAACGAGGCCGGCGCGCGCGATCTCATCGTCTATCTGACTTCCCCGGAAGCCGATGCGTCCAAACGGCGTCATGGCATGGAACCGATATGAGGAAGCGTTCATGTTGAAACCTGTGACCGGGCCGTTCCAGAAGACCCCGGGTTGGCTCGATTGGTATGCCGGTCCATCCAAGCCTCGATTCAGGCTGCCAGCCGGCGCGGTCGACGCGCATTGCCATGTGTTCGGGCCGGGCGCGGAGTTTCCTTACGCGCCGGAGCGGAAATACACACCGTGCGATGCGTCCAAGCATCAGCTCTATGCGCTGCGCGACCATTTGGGCGTAGCCCGCAATGTGGTCGTGCAAGCGACGTGTCACGGCGCCGACAATCGCGCGATGATCGACGCCCTGGCTCATTCCGGAGGCAGGGCGCGGGGGGTTGCCACCGTCAAGCGCGGCATCAGCGATGCCGAGCTTGAGGCGATGCATGCGGCCGGCGTGCGCGGCGTCCGCTTCAATTTCGTCAAGCGACTCGTCGATTTCACGCCGCGCGACGAGCTCATTGAGATCGCCGGCCGGATCGCAAGGCTCGGCTGGCATGTCGTGATCTATTTCGAGGCCGTGGACTTGCCCGAGCTCTGGGACTTCTTCACCTCGCTGCCGACCACGGTCGTCGTCGACCATATGGGCAGGCCCGACCTCGCCAAGCCGGTCGATGGCCCCGAGTTCGAGCTGTTCGTGAAATTCATGCGCGAGAATCCGAACGTTTGGTCCAAGGTCAGTTGTCCGGAGCGATTGTCGATTTCAGGCCCGCCGGCACTCAACGGCGAGCAGAATGCCTATCGCGATGTGGTACCGTTTGCCAGGCGCATCGTCGAAACGTTTCCGGATCGCGTGCTCTGGGGCTCCGACTGGCCGCATCCCAACCTGAAGGACCACATGCCGGACGACGGTCTGCTGGTCGATTTCATTCCGCATATTGCGGTCACGCCTGAACTTCAACGCAAACTCCTGGTCGACAATCCGATGCGACTGTACTGGCCCGAGGAATCCTAAAGGAGGCACTCCATGGCACTCGACAAACCCTACACGGACGTACCCGGCACCACCATCTTCGATGCCGAAATGTCGCGGCAAGGCTATCACCTGAATCAGTTCTGCATGTCGCTGATGAAGGCGGAGAACCGCGCGCGCTTCAAGGCGAACGAGCGCGCCTATCTCGACGAATGGCCGATGAGCGAGGAGCAGAAGCAGGCCGTGTTGGCGCGCGATCTCAACCGCTGCATCGAGCTCGGTGGCAACATCTACTTCCTCGCCAAGATCGGCGCGACCGACGGCAAGAGCTTTCAGCAGATGGCCGGCAGCATGACCGGCATGAGCGAGGAACAATACCGCGACATGATGGTGAAGGGCGGCCGTTCCATCGAAGGCAACCGCCGCATCGGGGAGAAGAAGTGATGGCCCGTATCACCGCAAGCGTCTACACGTCCCATGTGCCGGCCGTCGGCGCGGCGATCGATCTCGGCAAGACCGCCGAACCCTATTGGCAGCCGGTCTTCAAGGGCTACGAATTCTCCAAGCAGTGGCTGAAAGACCAGAAACCGGACGTCATCTTTCTGGTCTACAACGATCACGCCAACGCATTCAGCCTCGATATCATCCCGACCTTCGCGATCGGCACCGCGCCCGAGTTCGCGGTGGCCGACGAAGGCTGGGGCCCGCGCCCGGTGCCCAAGGTGATCGGCCACCCGAAGCTCGCCTCCCATATCGCGCAGTCGGTGATCCAGGACGATTTTGATCTGACCATCGTCAACAAGATGGACATCGACCACGGTCTTACGGTGCCGCTCAGCCTGATGTGCGGCCAGCCGCAGGCGTGGCCGTGCCCGGTGATCCCGTTCGCGGTCAATGTCGTGCAGTACCCGGCACCATCGGGCCGACGCTGCTTCATGCTCGGCAAGGCGATCCGCAAGGCGATCGAATCCTACGAAGAGCCGCTCAATGTGCAGATCTGGGGTACCGGCGGCATGAGCCACCAGTTGCAGGGGCCGCGCGCCGGGCTGATCAACAAGGCATGGGATCAGGCGTTCCTCGATCGCCTGATCGCCGACCCCGACGGGCTCTCCAAAATGCCGCATATCGACTATGTGCGGGAAGCCGGCAGCGAGGGCATTGAACTGGTGATGTGGCTGATTGCGCGCGGCGCCATGAACGACGCCAATGGCGGCAAGCAGCCGACGGTCCGGCACCGCTTCTACCATGTTCCCGCGAGCAACACCGCCGTCGGCCATCTGATCCTGGAGAACAACTGATATGGCCAAGACCATCAAGGTCGCCCTCGCCGGCGCCGGCGCGTTCGGCATCAAGCATCTCGACGGCATCAAGAACATCGACGGCGTCGAGGTGGTGTCGCTTGTCGGCCGCAGGCCGGAGCCGACCAGGGAAGTCGCCGCCAAATATGGCATCGCCCACGCCGCCACCGACCTCGCCGACAGCCTCGCGCTCAAGGAAGTCGATGCGGTGATCCTGTGCACGCCCACCCAGATGCATGCCTCGCAATCGATCGCCTGCCTGAAGGCCGGCAAGCATGTCCAGGTCGAAATCCCGCTGGCCGATTCCCTGGCCGACGCGCAGGCCGTCGTTGACCTGCAGAAGAAGACCGGACTGGTGGCGATGTGCGGCCATACCCGCCGCTTCAACCCCAGCCATCAGTGGGTGCACAAGAAGATCGTCGCCGGCGACTTCAACATCCAGCAGATGGATGTGCAGACCTTCTTCTTCCGCCGCACCAACATGAACGCGCTGGGCCAGCCGCGGAGCTGGACCGACCACTTGTTGTGGCACCACGCCGCGCATACCGTGGATCTGTTCGCCTACCAGGCGCGCTCGCCGATCGTGAAGGCGAACGCGGTCCAGGGACCCATTCATCCGACGCTCGGGATCGCCATGGACATGTCGATCCAGCTCAAGGCCGCGAGCGGCGCGATCTGCACGCTCAGCCTGTCCTTCAACAATGACGGTCCGCTCGGCACCTTCTTCCGCTATATCGGCGACACCGGCACTTATATCGCGCGCTACGACGATCTCTTCACCGGCAAGGAAGAAAAGATCGACGTCTCCAAGGTCGATGTGTCGATGAACGGGATCGAGCTGCAGGATCGCGAGTTCTTTGCCGCCATCCGCGAGGGCCGCGAGCCGAACTCCAGCGTCGCCCAGGTGCTGCCGTGCTACCAGGTGCTGCACGGGCTCGAGCAGCAGCTCGCTTCAGGCTAACCTCGCGTCCCGGGAAGCGTGACTGCAAACATACCGCGCGGCGCCTTCCGCCAACGATCCGGATCCGCGAATTCGATGCGGGAATCCGCGACCCCCAAGCGGTCAATATGATCCCCCCAAAATTGGGTGGCCCCGAGGCCACACTTTCCAATTCTTCACTCCGAGGCTGGCCCCGCCGGTTGTACCAGCCGGAGCGCTCAATTATTGGGTAGCGGCTTATTTTACCGCTGAGGAAAAACCAGAAAATGAAAAAACTTGCTTTGGGACTTCTGCTGGCCTCGATCGCCGGCGCGGCTTGCGCGGCCGATCTGCCGGCTGCAACAAGCCCGGCTTACACGAAGGCGCCGGCGGTAGTCAGCCCCGTTGTCAACTGGACCGGCTTCTACATCGGCGCCGTGGGGGGCTACGCCTCCGAAAACACCAGCGATCCGCTCGGAATCAAGGGTGGCTTTGCCGGCGGTACGGTCGGCTACAACTGGCAATTCGGCACCATCGTCGCCGGCCTTGAGGCGGACGGCGCGTGGGCCGACGTCAACAACTCCACCACTATTGCCGGCGTCACGGTGGCGGCAAAGGTCGACGCTCTGGCGACGTTCCGCGGCCGCATCGGCGTGGCGTTCGATCAGGTGCTGTTTTACGGCACCGGCGGCCTTGCCCTGGCGGACACCACGGTCAGCGCCTCCGCGCTCGGCGTGACTTTCAGCGACAGCAAGACGCTGACGGGTTGGACCGTCGGCGCCGGCGCGGAATGGATGTTCATGCCGCACTGGTCGCTCAAGGCCGAGTACCTCTATCGCAGCTTCGGGGGCCAGACCTTCTTCGCCGCCCAGTTCCCGCCCGGAATCGCGACCGGCACGCTGAACGTGAACAGCGGACAGGTTGGGGTCAACTTCCACTTCTGATCGCGTCAGCGCGAGCAAGAAAATTGAGGCGCTGCGTCGGATGACGCGGCGCCTTATTCTTTTGCACGCGGTTCGCGCCGGACTCCGGATGCCTGCCGGGCCTACTCGATCACCGCATGCTCCGGCCCCGCCGCCTGCTTGCGCAGCGCGACCTTGGTAGAGCCGATCATGATCGCGAGCGGGATCGCGCACAGCGTGAACACCATCACCATCTGGTAATCCAGCGAAAACGCGATGATCTGCGCCTGCAGGCCGATCATCGCGTCGGCCATGGCGCGGCCGGCGTCGGTCGACATGTCGATGATGCCGCGAACGTCGGGCATCTGCATGGCGTGGTTGAAGGGGGTGACGTGCTCGTTCAAGACCGCATAGACGCGCCGGCCGCCTTCGGTCAGTTGCGCGATGACGACGGAGATGCCGATCGAGCTGGCGACGTTGCGCATCAGCGTCAGCATCGAGGTGCCGTCGGTGCGCAGATGATTGGGCAGCGTCAGGAACGCCACGGTGGAGAGCGGCACGAACACCAGGCCGAGACCGAAGCCCTGCGCGATGCTGACGACGACGATGGTCGGGACATCGGTCTGGTCGGTCCACCCGGTCATGAAGAAAAGCGACAGCGACATCAGCGCAAGTCCGCCGATGATCAATGTCCGCGCCTCGATATATTTCATGAAGCGCCCGACCAGCATCATGGCGACGAAGGTGCCGCAGCCGCGGGTCGCCAGCAGCACGCCGGCGGTCAGGATCGGATAGCCGATCACGTTCTGCAAATAGGGCGAGGACAGCGCCATGGTCGAGAACAGCACCAGGCCCATCACCGCCATGAACACGCAGCCGCCGACGAAGTTCCTGTCCCTGAAGATCGCGAACTGGATGAACGGCTTTGCGGTCGTCAACGAATGCGCAAAGAAATAGTAGAAACCGACGATCGAGACGATGATCTCGGCGATGATTTCGTTGGATCCCAGCCAGCCCAGCTGCTCGCCGCGGTCGAGCGCGACCTGCATGGCGCCGATGGCGACCGCGAGCGCGGCAAATCCGAACCAGTCGAACCGCAGCTCGCGGTCCGCTTTGGTTTCGTCCATGAACACCAGCAGCCCCGCCACCGTGACGATGCCGAAGGGAATGTTGACGAAGAACACCCAGTGCCAGGAATAGGTCTCGGTCAGCCAGGCGCCGAGCGAAGGGCCCATGATCGGCCCCATCATCACGCCCATGCCCCAGATCGACATCGCCTTGGCGCGCTCGTGCAGCGCGTAGGAATCCAGCATGACGGCCTGCGACAGCGGCACCAGCGCCGCGCCGAACACGCCCTGCAGCAGGCGGAACAGCACCATCTGGTTGATGTCCTGCGCCAGCCCGCACATCACGGAGGCCAGGGTAAATCCAGCCGAGCAGATGATGAAGATGCGCTTGCGGCCGAAGCGGTTGGCGATCCAGCCGACCGGCGCGGTCATGATCGCGGCGGCCACGATGTAGGAGGTCAGCACCCAGTTGATCTGGTCCTGCGACGCCGACAGCGACCCCTGCATATAGGGCAGCGCGACATTGGCGATGGTGGTGTCCAGCGCCTGCATGATGGTCGCGGTCATGGCGCAGATCGTCACCATGTTGCGGCGAAGCCCGGGAACCGCGATCGGGGCTGCGGCTGACGTCGCCATGATCGACTAGTCCTGCTTCGCCGCCGCCGGCGAAAGGCCGAGCAGCGCGGCGAGCGAGCGGCGATGGCCGGTGTCGATGGTGGTATAGGCGCTCATGCCGGCCTTGAGCTTCTGCACCTGCTTGTCCTGGGCGTCGAAGTAGATTCGCACCGGAAGGCGCTGCACCACCTTGACGAAATTGCCGGTGGCGTTCTGCGGCGGCAGGATCGCGAACTGCGCGCCGGTGCCGGGGCTGAGCGAACCGATGGTGCCCTTGAAGACATGATCGGGAAAGGCATCGACCTCGATCGCGACCGGCTGCCCGACCCCGACATAGGTGAAGTCCGATTCCTTGAGGTTGGCGTCGACCCAGGGTTTTGCGGTGTCGATGATGGAGAACACCGGCGCGCCGGCGATCACGAAGCGGCCGAGCTGAATCTGGTCGACCTGCGTCGCGATGCCGTCCATCGGCGCCCGCATCGTGGTGTGATCGAGATTGCGCTCGGCCTGCGCCAGCGCCGCCTTGGCCTGGGCATAGGGCGGAAATTGCTCGAGCGGCAAATTGGGATCGCCGAGCAACTGGGTTTTCGCGCTGGATGTCTGCTGTTGGACGAAGGCCAGTTCCGCTCGCACGGTGATCAGCGAGTTCGACGAATTGTCGAGGTCGAGCTGCGAGCCGAAACTGTTCTTGGCGAGCGCCGCCTTGCGGTCGACGTCGCGCTGCTTCAGATCGGCGGATTGCTGCATCAGGTCGCCCATCTGGCTGTAAATCTTGATGTTGGCCACCAGGTTGTCATAGCTGGTGTGGGCCTGGGCGAGCGTGGCCTTGGCCTGATCGACGGCGAGCTGGAACGGCACCGGATCGATTTCGAACAGCACGTCGCCTTGCTTGACCCGCTGGCCTTCCCGCACCACGACCTTTTCGATCTTGCCGGAGATATCCGGCGTGATCAGCACCTTTTGCGCCCCGACATAGGCATCGTCGGTGGTCACGTAGCGGCCGCCATTGAGATAGAAAATCACGCCCGCAACCAGCGCGACCAGCGGCAGCACCACCAGCAACAGCGTGCGGCGATAGCGCCGCAAGGCCGCCATCAGGCGGCGGCGCGGCTCCGCGGAGAGCTTTTTCCGGGGAGCTTGCTGCGGATTGCCCTTCTGATCGGGCGGGAATTTCAAAACGGGATCAGCCATAGCGCTGTTCTTTCCTTGCAGGTTCGCCCGCCGGACCCTGGATCGCGTTGCGGACGTTTTCCTTGATCGTTTCCAGCTGGGCGAGAAATCGCTGGGCGTCGGAGGGATTGATGCCTTCAAGCGCGGTCGCCGTGATCTCGGAACGCAGCCCGCTCAACTTGCCGAGCAACGGACGCGCCGCCTTGCGCAGATAGAGCCGGTTGACGCGGCGGTCGGCATCGTCGCTGCGGCGCTCGATCCAGCCATGGTCGCAGAGACGGTCGATCAATCGCGTCAATGTGATCGGCTGCATCTCCATTTGCTCGGCCAGTTCCGACTGCTTGAGGCCCTCATGGCGTTCGACCTTGGCCAGAACCGCCCATTGCGCGCGGGTAATGCCGTGACGCGCCGCCTGTTTGTCGGCATAGGCGCGCACCAGCCGCTGCAATTCGGCCAGCGCGAACAGGAAGTTCATATCCACGGAACCGCGGGGCATGGCATCGTCTCCATAAGCTTTGGATATAATAAGCTAGCTTATGATTTTTTCATGACCGCCGGCCGGAGGGCTGATCCATCGAAACCACATGGCTGGCGATGGAACCCAAGCGGCCGACGGGATTTGGGTTTGCCCGCCAAAATGCTAGGGTTGACCGGCATGAGGCTGGCCAAACCGACATTTCCCGCGCCCGATCACGATCACGGCCGCTGCACCGCGGATGCGTTGCTGCATGCCGAAAAGGTCTGCGCGCTCCGGGCCCAGAAATTCACGCCGATCCGCCGCCAGGTGCTGGAGGCGCTGTTGTCCAGCCACCGGCCGCTCGGCGCCTATGAGGTAATCGACGAACTCGCCAAATCAATGCCGCGGCCGGCGCCGATCACGGTGTATCGCGCTCTCGATTTTTTGATCGAGAACGGCCTCGTCCATCGCATCGAGAGCCGCAACGCGTTTCTGGCCTGCGCGCACGACCATGACGCGGCCGCGATGGTGGCATTCCTGATCTGCGAGCGGTGCGGCTCGGTCGGCGAAATTCCGGCAGCGCCGGTGGCGCAGGGCCTCAACGCGGCCGCGCGCGCCAGCGGCTTTGCCCCGAAAATGTCGGTGGTCGAAATCACCGGCATTTGCGCGCACTGCCAGAGGGTCTGATGTCTTGGGCATGATCCTCTCCGGGAATCCGGAACTCCACTTTTCGGCGCTATGCCAAACAACACGGCGATAAGCCGGCACGAGGGTTCATGACTCCGGAAAAATCGTCGCTTGCATCGGCCGGGCGTCCGCTCAGCCCGGGCGCGGTCGCGCTGATGCTGATGCTCTGCCTGAGCTGGGGCTTCAACCAGATCGCGGTCAAGCTGGCGCTGCCGGACATTCCGCCGATGCTGCAGGCCACGATCCGCTCCGCCGGCGCGTTGCCGGTGCTGCTGTTGATCGCGCGGGCGCGCGGCGTGAGGATGTTCGCCTCCGACGGCACCTTGGGCGCCGGGCTGTTCGCAGGGTTATTGTTCGGCGTCGAATTCGTGCTGATCTTTCAGGGATTGCGGCTGACCTCGGCGTCGCGCGCGGTGGTGTTCCTCTATACGGCGCCGTTTTTTGTGGCGCTGGGCATGTATCAGTTCCTCGGCGAGCGGCTGCGCGCCTCGCAATGGAGCGGACTGGGTCTGAGCTTCGCCGGCGTGGCGCTCGCGATCGGCGTTCCCCAGCCCAATGTCGATGCCAGGGTGCTGCTCGGCGACCTCCTGATCGTCGGCGGCGGCGCCTTGTGGGCGGCCACCACCGTGATGGTGAAGGCGACGGCGCTGTCGCGGGCCGCGCCGGAAAAGGCGCTGGGCTACCAGGTAGCGCTGTCGATCCCGATTCTGGCGCTGGCGGCCTGGATGTCGGGCGAAACCCTGACCCGGGTTCCCGGGCCGCTGGCGCTGTCGCTGATGGTCTATCAGGCGTTCTGGGTGGTCGGATTGACGTTTTTGCTATGGTTTGCGCTGGTCAAAACCTATTCCGCCAGCAAATTGTCGGCATTTACCTTTATCACCCCTTTGTTTGGCGTGGTGGCTAGCTACCTTATCCTGGATGACGCCCTGACCCTGACTTTCGGCGCCGCGGCCCTGCTCGTCATTGCCGGGCTATATCTGGTTAATCGCCCCGAGCCCGCGGCGGTCCCGGCTGCCACTGATCCATTGCTGAATGTCACCAAAACCTGATATTCGAGACCCCATGAACCAGCCCGTAAAACCACCCCAGAACGACGTCGCCGGCCCCAGGGCCCGGCACAAAACCACCCAGGTCATGGTCGGCAAGGTCGCCGTCGGCGGCGGCGCGCCGATCGTGGTGCAGTCGATGACCAATACCGACACCGCCGATATCGAGGGCACCATCGCCCAGGTCGCAGCACTGTCGCGCGCCGGCTCGGAAATGGTGCGCATCACGGTCGATCGCGACGAAGCCGCCGCCGCCGTGCCGCATATCCGCGACGGCCTGCGCAAGCGCGGCATCACCACGCCGCTGATCGGCGACTTCCACTACATCGGCCACAAGCTGCTGGCGGAATACCCGGCCTGCGCCGAAGCGCTCGACAAATACCGGATCAATCCCGGCAATGTCGGCTTCAAGAACAAGCGCGACACCCAGTTTGCCGACATCATCGAGATCGCCAACAAGAACGACAAGCCGGTCCGCATCGGCGCCAATTGGGGTTCGCTCGATCAGGAACTGCTGACCAAGCTGATGGAAGAGAATGCGGCCTCGCCCGATCCGGTCGATGCCCGCGCGGTGACCCGCGAAGCCATGGTGCAGTCGGCGCTGCTGTCGGCCGCGCGCGCCGAGGAACTCGGCATGCCCAAGAACAGGATGATCCTGTCGGCCAAGGTGTCCGCGGTGCAGGACCTGATCGCGGTCTACAAGGAACTCGCACGCCGTTCGGATTATGCGATCCATCTCGGCCTCACCGAAGCCGGCATGGGATCGAAGGGCATCGTCGCCTCCTCCGCCGCGCTCGGCATCCTGCTGCAGGACGGCATCGGCGACACCATCCGGATTTCGCTGACGCCCGAGCCCGGCGGCGATCGCACGCTGGAGGTCCAGGTGGCGCAGGAGCTGCTGCAGACCATGGGCTTCCGCACCTTCGTGCCGCTGGTGGCGGCCTGCCCCGGCTGCGGCCGCACCACCTCGACCACCTTCCAGGAACTGGCGCGTTCGATCCAGGATTTCATCCGCGAGGAAATGCCGGGCTGGAAGACCCGTTATCCCGGCGTCGAGGAACTCAACGTCGCGATCATGGGCTGCATCGTCAACGGCCCCGGCAAATCCAAGCACGCCGATATCGGCATCTCGCTGCCCGGCACCGGCGAAACCCCGGCGGCGCCGGTGTTCGTCGACGGCAAGAAATTCCGCACCCTGCGCGGCCCCAACATCGCCACCGAATTCAAGGCGATGGTGATCGACTATATCGACCAGCGCTACGGCTCGGGCGCGAAGCTGCCGGGCGAGACGGTGACGGCGGCGGAGTAAGCGCGCGGTCGCCCGACGGCGTCATCGGATATCCTAAAGGCCTACTTTGACGGCCTCATGGCGCCGCGCGACGGCCGGTCAGTAGGTCGACGGATCCGGCGAATCCGTCGGCTTCTCAAAGGCCCGCTTCATCGCCGGGCTCATCGGGATATCCAGGTTGACCCCCTTCGGCGGGATCGGCTGGGTGAACCATTTGGCGTAGAGCGGCGCAAGCTCGGGACTCCGATAGAGGCTTGCGGTCGCGGCATCGGCGACCGCCTTGAACGCCACATCATCCTTGCGCAGCATGATTCCATAGGGTTCAGGCATCGAGAACGCGTCCTCCGAGATCACATAGGCCTTTGGATCCTTCGCGTTGGCGATCAGGCCCGCGAGCACGATATCGTCCTGGACAAAGGCCACGGCCCTGCCGGTCTCGACCATCAGGAACGCCTCGGCCTGGTCCTGAGCCGGGATGATCGTCATTCCCAGATTCAACCGGCTGTTGAATTCGAGCGCCTGCTTGATGTTGGTCGAGCCGGCCGGAGAGACCACCGTCTTGCCCTTGAGGCCGCTGATCGAGCCGATCTTCGATTCGACCTTGGAGACGAAGCGGCTCGCCGTCAGAAAATGCGTATTGGTGTACCAGACCTGCTGTTGCCGCTCGGCGTTGTTGGTGGTGTTGCCGCATTCGAGGTCGATCGTGCCGTTGGCCATGAGCGGAATACGCGTCGAAGACGTCACCAGCTGATACCGCACTTCGAGTTTGTCCAGCTTCAATTCGCGCTTCACCGCGTCGACGATCCTGGCGCAGATGTCGATGGCGAAGCCGACCGGCTGCCGCCTGTCGTCGAGGTAGGAGAACGGCACCGACGCCTCGCGGTGCCCGATGGTGATATATCCGAGCTCCTTCACCTTCGCGAGCGTGCCTGTGAGTTCATCCGCGATCGCGGTTGCCTGCCCTGACAGAAGCGTTGCCAGCGCCATCGCCACCAATAGGTCTTTCCGCACGGGGATTCTCCATCGTCAGGTGCCGTTCGCGGCAATGCTTGGCGATATCGGATCATTTATCAAGTCGTCGAATCGGCGACGTGATCGAATAGGCCGTCAGGGAGTTCGGAATGGATGCGCTTTCAACGCTCACGATAAAGTCTGAAGCTCGCCGACACCGATCGGAGGCTTGCTTCGCCAGCCGATCATAAACGCTCGCTTTGCCAGCCCGTTCTGAACGCGGGCGATCTGCGTCCGCTCTCTGACGAGCCGCAAGCGCAGCAAGGGATCGTGAGTTCCCGAGGCGGCAAGGCTTTTGTTGATGACCCAGCCGAACGGCTCGATGCCGGCGCGCCGCAAGTCATCCTGAAGGGCAGCGGCCTCGGAAACCGGAGTTGTCTCCGGCAGGGTTACCAGGATCACGCGGGTGTAGGCGGGGTCTTGCAGCCTCATCAGCGGGGTGATGATGCGCCCCGGTCCGCTCGGTTCGAGTTGGCGTGTCATCTGCCGATGATAGGCGCCGGTCGCATCCAGTAGGAGCAGGGTGTGGCCGGTGGGAGCCGTGTCGAGCACCACGAAGGCGGCTCGGGCCTCCGCGACAATGTGCGAGAAGGCATGAAACACGGCCACTTCCTCGGTGCATGGCGAAGCAAGGTCCTCGCGCAGCAGCGCCTTGCCCTGCTCGTCGAGTTCAGGGCCACGGGTCGCCATTATTTTTGCGACATACCGCTCGGTCTCGACCGCGGGGATCGATCCGATCGACCGTCAGGCCGGGCATCGCGCCATCAACGACGAAAGCGACGTGAGCTGCCGGGTCGGTCGTGCTGAGGTGGACGGCGTGACCTCGCTTCGCCAGTCCGACGGCGATGGCGGCGGCGATCGTCGTCTTCCCGACGCCGCCCTTGCCCATGACCATGACGAGGCCACGGTTGCCCTGCGCGATCTCATCGACCAGCCGGTCGAGGCCGGGCAGATCGACCGGCGCGGCGGCTTGCTCGCCGGCTGCAATCGGAGGCGGATTGGAGGACGACAAGAGCGCCCTGAGAGCCGTCAAGGCCGACGGTGTCGAAACCAAGCAACGGGATTTCGTCTCGCGGCAGCTTCGTGAGCGACGCCGGCATCGCGGCCAGAGCCTCGTCCTGGTCCCGCTCAAGCGCAACTGCAACGACATCGGTTGGGTCCGTGGCGTGGAAGCGTCCATTCACAACGAGGACCTGATTGGAGAGATTGAGCGCATCGAGTTCGCCCGCGGTTCTGGCCGCCTCGCGGATCGCGCCTCGGTCGGCGCGGGTGACCAGGATAATGGTGGTCCGTCTGGAATCGCCCAGGGCTTGAAGCGCCTTGCGAAAGCGATCCTCCTGCATCTTCAAACCTGAATGTGGACCGAGACAGGACGCCCCCCGGTCATTGCCCTTCAAAAAGCCGGTCCATGCCTTCGGGAGGCTAAGTAGCCGCAGCGTGTGGCCGGTCGGTGCCGTATCGAAAATGATGTGGTCGAACCCCGCCATATCGCCGTCCAGAAGCCCCACGAACTCGTCGAAGGCGGCTATTTCGGTGGTGCAAGCGCCGGAGAGTTGCTCGCGTACAGTTGATCTCTCGCTGGCGGTAACCTCCGGTCCGAGTTGTTCGAGGACACGGGCTCGATAACTCTCGGCAGCTGCCTCCGGGTCAATATTCATCGCCGAAAGTCCGGCGACGTTCGGCACCGGTGTCGGGCGGTCGCTCAAGGCGACTTCGAGCATCTCGTCGAGGTTCGACGCAGGATCGGTGCTGACAAGAAGGACCCGCAATCCACGATCGGCGAGGCCGATGGCGGTCGCGCATGCAAGAGAGGTCTTGCCGACGCCGCCCTTGCCGGTGAAAAAAAGAAATGGCGTGGGAGCTTTCAGAGCGTGAACGTGAAACATTGAAATCCATCCCAGGGACAGGCCGGTTCACGCGTCCAACTAAGCTGTCGCGTGGAAGTGCGAGCAGACGCGCCGGAAAGCGGCGCGCCCAATCGCCTCATGAATGCATCGGGCCAAGTCTCTGATCGGCTCAATTCACGGTTTCGAGCGCCAAGCGCAATTCCCTGACCGCCACCGATGCAGAGTGTGACGATGCCTTTCTTGACGCCATCGCGTTTCATCGAATGCAACAAGCGCGTGGTAAGCACCGCGCCGGACGCTCCGATCGGGTGACCGTGCGCGATCGCCCCACCTTCGACATTGACCACGTCAGGATTCAGGCCAAGGTCCTTTGCCACCGCAATCGCTATTGCCGCGAAGGCCTCGTTGATCTCGATGCGCTGGATGTCCGCGGTTTTCCAGCCGGCGCGTTCGAGCGCCTGCTTCACCGCCGGCACCGGACCCAATCCGAACATGCCCGGCTCGACGGCGCCAATACCGTAGGCGACAAGGCGCGCCATCGGCGTCAGGCCTTTCTTGTCGGCCCAGGCGCGATCGGCCACGATCATCGCTGCAGCACCCGTATTGAGCCCGGGTGCGTTGCCGGCCGTAATGGTGCCGTCCTTGCGGAAGGCAGGCTTGAGCTTTCCGAGGCTCTCCAGCGTCGTCTCCGGCCGATTGTGCTCGTCCTTGTCGAATTTTGTCGGTCCCTTGCGCGAGGCAATTTCGACGGAAGCGATTTCCGCAGCGAACTTGCCGGCAGCCTGAGCCTCGGAAAAGCGCTTCTGCGAGCGTTCAGCCCAGCGGTCTTGCTCTTCACGGGTAATCTGGTGCGAGGTCGCGAGATCTTCGGTGTGCCATCCGGAATGTTGACCGGAAAAGGCGTCATTGAGACCGTCCATCAGCATCGCATCGAAGATTTTCGCATCACCCATTCGGTAACCCCAGCGCCCGGATCCCATGAGATACGGGGCACGATCCATGTTCTCCATGCCGCCGGCGACTGCACTATCGATCAAGCCGAGCATCACCTCCTGTGCCGCGCTCGCAATCGCCTGCGCACCCGAACCGCAGACGCGGTTGACCGTCAGCGCAGGAACATCGACCGGAATGCCGGCGTTGATGGCCGCTTGTCTGGCCGGGTTCATTTTATTGCCCGCCTGGATCACGTTGCCCATGACAACCGTGTCGATGTCACCAGACGCGAGTTTCGCGCGCTCGAGCGTCGCGCGGACCGCTACGGCGCCGATATCGACCGCCGCCATATCCTTAAGCGTGCCGCCATAGGTGCCGATCGCGGTACGCACTGGCGAGCAAATTACGACTTCCTTGTTGGCCATCGGTCATCTCCTCATTTCTTGCGGCGCGCGAATTGTGGGTATTTGCCGGGATTAATAGCAACGCCAGCGGGGTGCTTTGTTGCGATGGATCAATAGATGCAAATAGGGGCGCGATTGACCATCTGCGATATCGGGCAGCATTTCATGTGGCCGCCGCGAAGGCGGTTTTGGCCCTGCGCAGCGGAACATCCCAATGGGACATCGCCGCGTGAGCTGTGATAGTGTTCAGGCATTGGCCCGGGCAGGCGTCAATTTTGTTGACGCGGCCGGGATGCGCAGCGGTTGAACATATCCGGCGGGGCTGGCTGGCGTCCTGAGGCGCGAGTGCCGGTACCGCATAAGACAGTTTCTGGGTTCTCGATGCCTCTTTGGGGCTACGCGTGAAGCCTGCCGGAGAGGCCTGACGTTAGCGCAAATGCTTGCGGCGAACAGCCGTTCAGGACCCGCTCACCCCTCACCGGGCGGCGGTCGAAGCGAACGGCTCTTGCGGATCAGTTTGATTACCGCTCAGCTTCGTTGGCCCGAGTAGAGGTGGGATCTAGCAAATGACTAGCCGGCTGGAAGACGAGGTGGCGGGTCTCAGGCAGACAGTCGCCGAGCTTGAGCAAAAGCTCCATGCAAGTCTTTCTGAGCGCGACGAAGCACGGGCACAACAGACCGCAACCGCCGACGTGCTCAGAGCCATCAGTCGTTCGGCGTTTGACCTGGATACGGTCCTCGACACGTTGATCTCGACCGCCGTTCGTCTTTGTAATTCGGGCCCGTCGCAGATATTCCGGCGGCACGGCGACGTCTACCGCTACGCCGCAAGTCGAATGAACCTCGATCCGGGTTATCACCAGCACGAGCAATCCGTGGAGATCGGGCCCGGTCGGGGAACACTTATCGGGCGCGTGGCGCTCGAAAAACGCGCGGTCCTGATTACAGATGCATGGAGCGATCCTGAGTACGAAGAAAAAGCCCTTGCGCGTCTGGGTAATGTGCGGGCGATGCTGGGGGTGCCTCTTATGCGCAGTGGAGAACCGATCGGGGCGTTCGCGCTGGCGCGCAGCGAACCTATTCCGTTCAGCGAGCGTGAGGTCGCACTTGTCACTACCTTCGCCGACCAGGCTGTGATCGCGATCGAGAATGCGCGGCTGTTCGAGGAGGTGCAGGCGCGCACCAGGGAGTTATCACAGTCGCTGGACGATCTGCGCACTGCACAGGACCGCCTGGTGCAAACCGAAAAGCTCGCTTCGCTGGGCCAGCTGACTGCCGGCATCGCCCACGAAATCAAGAATCCGCTCAATTTCGTCAATAATTTTTCCGCGCTATCCGCAGAATTGGTCGGAGAAATAAGCGATGCGGTTGCGAAGGCGACACTCGACAAGAAAACACGGGACGAAATCGACGAACTGGCGCAAATGCTGACGAGCAACCTCGAAAAGGTTGTCGAACATGGCAAGCGTGCTGACTCCATTGTGAAAAACATGCTGCTGCACTCCCGTGAAGGTTCCGGCGAGCATCGTCCTGCTGACATTAACGCGATAGTCGATGAGAGCCTGAACCTCGCCTATCACGGTGCACGAGCGGAAAAGGCGGGCTTCAATATCGCTTTTCAACGCAATCTCGATCCATCCGTCGGTATGGTCGATGTCTATCCGCAGGAGATCACCCGGGTTCTGCTCAATCTGATATCGAACGGTTTCTACGCTGCGACGAGACGCAAGGCGGAAGCCGGTGACGGGTTCGAGCCAATGCTTTCTGCTACGACGAGAAACCTCGGAGACCAGGTTGAAATCCGTATTCGCGATAACGGCACCGGCATCCCGGAAGAGGTCAAAGAGAAGATATTCAATCCGTTCTTCACAACCAAGCCCTCAGGCGAAGGTACCGGGCTGGGCCTGTCGATAAGCCACGACATCATCGTAAAACAGCACGGCGGCAGCATCGCTGTCGGTACCGAGTTAGGCAGTTTTACCGAATTTGTTATCACGCTGCCGAGAATGATGATCAACCAAAAGACGGCCAGAGGGACAGATTGAGTTTTTCCACGTCGCCGACGGCAAGCCTGATGTCCAAAGCAAGTGCCGCCGGCATTTCCGGCGCGATCTTCGTTCGGGACGCGCGAGAGCGGGCATCCTTCGGCCATGCTGAATTTGCAGGTTCATGCCCGGTACTTGACTCCTGCGCTCCGTGTTCCGGTATGCGCCGCGCGTGATTTGCCCGTCGTGCCATTGTGCCGCAGTCGTCATCGTTGATCGGCCCCCCAAATCAGCGGCAGAATCCCGCCCATCCCGTCCCGAGAGAGGGGCGTTGGCCATCGTCACGAACGTTGGGGCGGGATGCGGTGGACGCGAACCACGCTACTGACGAGAGCGTGTGCTTGCGGACGGCGAAGTCGTGTGGTCCTGACGCCTCGACGCTGGCGTTCAAGTTCGCGAAAGCAGGTTTTCGCGGGCGACGGTGACAAAAAAGCCCGATCACCGGGGAGAGCTCGAAGTAAGCCGTAAACCACTGCGCAGGGAAGGCCGGACTGCTTCCGCTGAACCTGTATGCTCGTGTGCGCTTTTCTTCTGTTTTTGCACGCGAGACCGCGGGTGCAGCGCGCACCCGGCTTTCCCTGCGCCCTCGTTTTCGGGCGAACGGAAGATCCACAACTCGGGCGCTGTCCGCGCCGCGAGAACGAGTTGCGTTGACGCCTCGCCCCGCCTGCGCCAGACTCGGCCGAGAGCAAGACAAAACTCCGAGAGGACGTCCCATGCTCCGTGCCCGTGCGTTTGGACGAGGCCTGAGGATTGCTGCTATGATGCGGCCGACACCATGATGGAAAACCCATGAGCTGGCTTCCCGACAACGATCCGGTCCTCGGCGATGTCAAATCCTGCGATGCGCTCGAGCTGGTCATCGTGCCGCGCACCCGCGATCTCGGCGATGGCTTTGCGGTGCGCCGCGCGCTGCCGCACGGCAGACGGCAGATGGTCGGTCCCTTCATCTTCTTCGATCATTTCGGGCCGGTGCAGTTCATGTCCGGCAAGGGCATGGACGTGCGCCCGCATCCGCATATCGGCCTTGCCACCGTCACCTATCTGTTCGACGGCAGCATCATGCACCGAGACAGCGAGGGCAATGTCAGGGAAATCCAGCCCGGCGCCATGAACCTGATGACCGCGGGCCGCGGCATCGCCCATTCCGAGCGTACCCCGGATCTGCAGCGCCGGAACGGCCAGAAGATGCTGGGGCTGCAGAGCTGGATCGCGCTTCCGGCGGGGTCGGAGGAAATCGCGCCGTCGTTCCAGCATTACGCCGCCGCCGACCTGCCGGTGGTCAGCGATGGCGGCATCACCGCGCGCATCATCGCAGGCAGCTCGTTCGGCGTGACATCGCCGGTCGCGATGGTGTCGCCGTGGTTCTATGCCGAGGTGACCGCCGAACAAGGCGTCAGCGTCCCGCTCGATGCGGACCATGAGGAGCGCGCCATCTATCTGGTTGACGGCGAGGTCGAGATATCCAACGAACGCTACGAAGGGCCGCGCCTTTTGATCTTTCGTCCCGGCGATCGCATCACCGTGAAGGCGGCAAAACCGACACGAATGATGTTCCTCGGCGGCGACGCGCTGGAAGGCCCGCGCCATATCTGGTGGAACTTCGTCTCCTCCAGCAAGGAGCGGATCGAGCAGGCCAAACAGGACTGGAAAACCGGCCGCTTCGCCGCCGTCCCCAACGAACATGAGTTCATTCCGCTGCCGGAGTGAGCTATCCCCATTTCCCTGCTTCGCATCGGCGCCTCCGCGCCGGCGGCCGTCTTCGAAAGTTCGCCCCATGACCCCCATGCTCGCCAGCGACTTGCCCCTGCCACGAATCGGGCGCGGCAAGGTGCGCGACATCTATGCCGTCGGCGACGACCGCGTGCTGCTGCTCGCCACCGACCGCATCAGCGCCTTCGACATCGTGATGGCCGAGACCATCCCGATGAAGGGCGCGGTGCTGACCCAGATCAGCGCCTGGTGGTTCAGGGAGCTCGAAGGCGTGGTGCATCATCACATGATCAGCGCCGATGCCGACGAGATCATCGCCGATGTGCCGGCGCTGCAGGGACATCGCGCCGCGCTCGCCGGTCGGGCGATGCTGTGCCGGCGCACCACGGTATTTCCGATCGAATGCGTGATCCGCGGCTATCTCTCGGGCTCAGCGTGGAAGGAATATGCCGCGCACGGCACGCTGGCGGGCGAAAAATTGCCGCCCGGCCTGCTCGAGAGCGCGAAAGCTCGAGCCCGCGATCTTCAGCCCCGCGACCAAGGCCGAGACTGGCCACGACGAGAACATCACGGTGGCACGGATGCGCGAGATCATCGGCGAGGAAGCCACCTACACGCTGGAGAGCATGACCCGCGCGGTCTATACGCTCGGCGAGAAACTCAGCCGCGACCAGGGCATCATCATTGCCGACACCAAATTCGAATTCGGGCGCGACAGGGATGGCCACATCATCCTGATCGACGAGGTCATGACTCCCGACAGTTCGCGGTTCTGGGCGGCGGATGTCTACAAGCCCGGCCAGCCGCAGCCGAGTTTCGACAAGCAGCCGCTGCGCGACTATCTCGACGCCGAGCGGCGGGCCGGCCGCTGGAACGGCGAGGCGCCGCCGCCACCGCTGCCGGCAAGCGTGGTGGACGTCACCAGCAAGCGCTATCTCGAAGCCTATCGCCGCATCACCGGCAGCGATCTGAAAGCGGGGGAAGCCGACTGATGACGCTGACGGTCAGGGAATTGAAGGATTCCGAGATCGATGTCGTCATCGACTACTTTGTCCGTTCAACCCCGGAACATCTGGAAATTCTCGGCGTCGATCCCACCCGTTTGCCCGCTCCGGAAAGCTGGCGCGAGCGATTCCGGCGTGAGCATGGGCAGCCGATCGAGCAGCGAGCCTCGATGGTCGTCATTTGGCTGCAGGACGAGCAGCCCGTCGGTTTTTCGTCCTGCGACAAGATCGTTTACGGCGAACAGGCCAACATGCACCTGCACGTCATCGATCCGGAGCGCCGGAATCGGGGTTACGGAGTCGAATGCGTCCGGCACAGCGCCGATATCTACTTCGAACAGCTGAAATTGAAGCGTCTCTTCTGCGAGCCCAATGCCTTCAATGTTGCGCCCAATCGCACGCTGCAAAAGGCCGGTTTCAAGTACCTCAAGACCCATATGACCGTTCCCGGGCCGCTCAACTTTCATCAAGCCGTCACCCGCTGGGTGCTCGAGCGCTGAGTGACGTCCGGAGCCATGCGAGATGAAATCAGAGTTCGCGCATAGAAATGCCCTGTTCTCGCGCGCTGCCGTCGTCTACCACTAACAAGTGTGGCGGGGGAAAACGCGCGTGGTCAGTGAGTCCATCGATCTTCGTCCCAGGCTGCCGCTGCGCGCGGCGCTGAAGGACGTTCTCGGGGGCAGCGCCGCCAGCGTGCTGACCGTGACCTTCGGATTGTCGTACGCGCTCTTGATCTTCGCCGGACCGCTCGCGCCCTTTTTGTCCTATGGCGTCGCCGCCACCTTCATTTCATCGGCGGTTCTCGCTGCCGTGATCGGGGTCGGAAGCTCGTTGCCCTTCGCGGTCGCGGGGCCGGAAAGCTCCACCGCGGCGATGACCGGCATATTGGCCTCATCGATGGTGGAGCGGATCGTTGCGGCCGATCCATCGGCGCCGCTGCTCGCACCCGTCCTGCTCACCCTTGCCCTTGCCACCGTCGCGACCGGCATCGTGCTGTGCGGCTTCGGTATGACACGGATGGGCCGTGCGATCCGCTATGTGCCCTATCCGGTGGTCGGCGGATTTCTGGGCGCGACCGGCTGCCTGATCCTTCTCGGCGCGGTCCGCGTCATCACCGGGCAGCGCCTGCAACTCGCAACGCTCGGCCAGTTCGGGAATATCCAGACGCTGTCCAAACTGGCGGCCGCCTGCGCCATGGCTGTCGTCCTCTATCTGACCTGGCACCGGTCGCGCACGCCGTTTGGACTGCCGGCCATTCTGGTCGGCGGCGTGATTGCCGCGCATATCGTGTTCTGGCTGGCCGGAATCCCGCCGGCGCAAGCGCAGGCCGCGGGCTGGACCTTTCAGCCGCCGCCCGCCGTCAATTTCATGTTGCCGTGGAGCGTCGACGCCATCCGCAACTATCCCTGGTACACATTGCCGGAACTCTCAGGCAATTTCATCGCGGTGGCCTTCGTCACGGCGTCGTGCACCTTGTTCAACACCACGGGCATCGAGGTCGCGACGCAGCGCGAAGCCAATCTCGAGCGGGAACTGAACGTCACCGGCATCGCCAACGCGCTCTCGGGCGCGTTCGGCGGCTATACCGGCTGCGTTTCGGTCAGCCGTTCCGTGCTCAACTTCAATGGCGGCGGCACCGGCCCGCTGTCCGGGCTCACCGTGGCCGCGATCTCCCTGGCGATGCTGGCCTTTGCTCCCACGATTCTCGGCTACATGCCGAAATTCGTGCTTGGCGGCCTGCTGATCTATCTGGGAGCCGACCAGCTTCACAAATGGATCGTGCAGTCGCGGCGGCGGCTTTCCGTCGCCGAATATCTGTCGCTGCTGGCGATCATCGTCATCATCGTGCAATGGGGCTTCATTGCCGGCATCCTGATCGGCGTCGTGATCGGCTGCGCCACCTTTGCCTTGAGCGCCTCGCGCATCGATTCCATCAAATACAGCTTCGACGGCTCGGAATATCGCAGTTCGCTCGACCGCTCACGCGAGGACCAGGCGGTGCTGTCGGCGCATGGCGACAAAATTCAGGGCCTGAACCTGCAGAGCTATCTGTTCTTTGGTTCGGCCAATCGGCTTTACCAGCACGTCAAGGCGCTGCTTGCACGTCATCCGGAATGCCGCTTTCTGCTGTTCGACTTCAAGCTTGTCACGGGCATCAATTCCTCGGCCGCCTACAGTTTCGCCCAGATCAAGCGGACCGCCGAGGACCGCGGCATCAAACTGGTGCTGGTGCATCTGCCGCCGGCGGCCGAGAAGGCCCTGCGATCGATCGATTTCGTCTCGCAGGGGGTCTCGATCGTGCCCGAACTGGATCACGCGCTGGAGTGGTGCGAGAACGAAATCATCGCGCAGCATCAGGGCCGCGAGCAGGAAGAAACCTCCTTGCGTGACTGGTTCGTCCGGATTCTCGGGACCGAGGAAGACGCCGCGGCATTGATCCATCGCTGCGAGCGCCTCGAGGTCGAACCGGGCGAGGTCATCGTCAGCGCCGGCGACGCCGCCGATTCGATGCATTTCATTCTGGACGGACGTGTCGGGATCATGATTCCCGCAGGCGAGGGCGGCACCACGCGGGTGCGAAGCCTCGGTCGCTATACCACCATCGGCGAAATGGGCCTCGTCTCCCACGCGCCGCGCAGCGCCACCATCCAGTCCGAAGCCGCAAGCGTGCTGTATGTCTTGAGCGCACATCAATTCGAGGCCCTCAAGGGCGAAAATCCGCTGCTCGGCCAGAAGTTGCTGACCTATTTCGTCGCCGTGATGGCCGAGCGCCTGACCTTCGCCAACCGCATGATCACGGTGCTGCGGAGATAACGGGGTGAGCGGCGTCCTCTGTCCGGTCAACCCGATCGACCTCATCGAGCGCAAGCAGCAGCGACGCGACGCGATTGGCCGAGGAGGCCCACTCCGCGAGGCGGGCGTAATTGTCGGTGAACCAACTGAACGCTCCTTGCACAACGACGAATGCTGCCGCCGCCTGCACCACCTCCCCGAGGCTCATCGTGCCGGCAAGATATTTCGGGGTGCACAGCAGCAGGCCGATCACCGGGGTCACCAAAAGGCTCGAATACGTCACCACGGTCATCCGCATCAGCTGCCACATATAGATCCGCCAGATGGTGATCACCGCCTTCAATGGCGCGCCGATGACCTGGCGCGGATCCTTCCTGCTGTCCGGCACGGCTGTCCCTTCGCCACTTTCGCGCAGATGCGTCCCGGTCGACCTCAACTCGGCCTCGGCTCGCTTGTTTTCCTCCATCACGCGCGTCAGGTGGCGGGCGATCAGGAAGATGCCGGCCGAAAGCAGCGCGGAATAAACGATCACCGCGATGACGAGGTAGCCGGGAATGTTCAGGACGAAACCACCGAGTTCAACGGACAGGCCGTCTCCCACCGACCAGAGAATTCCGATGAACGTCACGGCATTCAGCAGCGACTGGAACAGCCCGAGCACGAGGTCGACCGGCAGATCGGTGGCAATCCTGGCGTCCTCGGCGATGCGGAATTCCGGACTGTCATAGTCTCCGGCCACGAGCCTGAGCCGGACATAGCGATCTTGTTTCAGCCAATAGTCATAGAGGTGGTTGCTGAGCCATGCGCGCCAGGTGCGCTGCATGGTCATGCGGGCCCAGACCGAGAAGACCGTGAGCGCGAGGCTGGCCGCGGCCAGGGGCACAAATCGCAAGGCCTGGGTCCAAAGTTCGGCGGCATCCCGGCGCCCGACAGCGTTGAAGAAGTCGCGATTCCAGTAATTCAGCGCGTATTGCGTCAGCAATTGCAGGAGCACGGTGACAATCAAGACGCCCACCAGAAGCCAGGCCCGCCATGCCGCTGGACCCCGCCAATATCCCGAGGCGCTCTGCCAAAATCGGGAAAGAAGCAGCTTCTCATCCAGAGCGGAATGGGTCCGTTGCAACATGGTTTCATCCGGTCGCATCGGCCGCGCAATGACGCCGAGCGACGCTCGGCCGGAATAGACGTCGATCAAAAATATGCGATCTGCGAGAATCCTAGTTTGACTTGGGTCAAACGGCAACCGCCCCGAGCCCCGGGGCGCGTTAAGTCAGCCGGCATTAGGGCCTATGCTTGCCCGGCGCCCCAGCGGGCGACGTCATTCTTTCATCGGCGTCCGGGAGAACGTCATGCGTGAATTTCTTTTTGCGGCGACCATTGCGGCCGTGGCGGTGCTTGGCACTAGCGCACCGGGACTGGCGCAGGAAGACGCCGATCAGAAACTGGGCACGGTTCATTTCGCGACATCATGCAACGAGACGGCGCAACGGCGGTTTGATCGCGCGATGCGATACCAGCACTCGTTCTGGTATGCGGAATCAAGGGAAATTTACGAGGCGGCGATCAAGGCCGACCCCGAATGCGCCATCGCCTATTGGGGTATCGCGCTGTCGCTGCTCAATAATCCGCATGGCGCGATACCGGCGCCCAATCTTCCGCTCGGGCTTTCGGCGATCGAGAAGGCAAAGGCCGCTGGCGCCAGGACCGAGCGCGAGCGCGACTACATCGACGCACTGGCGGTGATGTATGTCGACTACGACAAGACCCCGCAACCGGCGCGCGTGCAGTCCTACCTGAAGAAGATGGAGGCGCTGGCGGCCAAATATCCCGACGACGACGAGGCCCAGATTTTCTATGCCATCACCCTGAACGTGGCGGCGTCGCCCGCCGACAAGACCTACGCCAACCAGCTCAAGGGCGCCGCGATCCTGGAGCCGATCTGGCAGCGGCAACCGCAGCACCCCGGCGTCGCCCATTATCTGATCCATCTGTATGACTACCCGGCGATCGCCGCCAAGGGTCTGCCGGCGGCGCTGCGCTATTCCAAGATCGCGCCGAATGCGCCGCATGCGCAGCACATGCCGTCGCATATCTTCACCCGCGTCGGTTATTGGAAGGAGTCGATTGCGGCCAACCTGGCTTCGGTGCAGGCCGCGAAGGCCAACAGGGAAGGCGGCGAGCAACTGCACGGGCAGGATTATCTGGTCTATGCCTATCTGCAACTCGGTCAGGATGCGGCCGCACGCAAGGTCATTGACGAGATCGAGGCCACGCAACCCGATCCCGATGCCTTCGGCGGGGCTTTCTCGCGGGCCGCAGCACCGGCGCGCTACATGGTGGAACGCGGCGACTGGAAGGGCGCGGCCAATCTCGACGTCAAGCCGAGCAAGTTTCCGCATGTGGTCGCGATCACTCACTTCGCCCGCGCGCTCGGCGCCGCCCGCTCCGGCAACCCGGCCGCCGCAAAGATTGATGTCGCCAAGCTTGCCGAAATTCGCGACAGCCTGCGTGAGGCGAAGAACGCTTACTGGGCCGGACAGGTCGATGTCCAGCAGCAGGCGGCAAACGCCTGGGTGCTTTACGCGGACGGCAAATATGATGACGCCTTGAAGGCGATGAGTGCCGCCGTCGATGCCGAGGACAAGACGGAAAAGGCGCCGGTCACCCCCGGGCCGCTGGCGCCGGCACGCGAGTTATACGGCTTCATGCTGCTGGATCGCGGCATGGCGAAGGAGGCGCTGGCGGCGTTCGAGGCCACCATGGCGAAGGAGCCGAATCGCTTCAACGGCTATGTCGGCGCCGCCAGGGCCGCGCAGGCGCTCGGCGACACCGGCAAAGCGAAAGCGGCTTATGAGAAGCTGGTCGCGCTTTCGGCCGGATCGGACTCCGATCGGCCGGCGCTGGCCGCCGCCCGCACGTTCGTGGCGAACAACTAGAGCAACCGCAGGGGCCGATCAGCCGCGATGAAACGAACAGCCGTCATTGCGGGGATCGTCGGCTTCGCCGTCGGCGCGCTCGCCGGCGCGTCGGCCTTCTTCGCCTGGCCGATGCTGGGCCATGGCCGCGCGGTGGCGCCGCCCGATCATCCGCAGTTCTCGGAAGTGCGGTGGCCGTTTCCGACCGATGAATGGGGCAAGGGCAAAGCGTTCCGCTGCGCCGCGGCGGATTGCGGGGTCGAGGTCAACCTCTATGTCCGCGCCAAGATCGGATTCTGCAACTGCCAGACCGGCGTTTCCGATGACGCCGAGCTCGAGCGCCTGAGCGATTTCGGGCTGATGGGCGAAAAGCCTGCGGGGCTGGGGCCGGGACGCCAGATCAATGTGGCCTGGATGAAGGGCCGCAGCCGCGCCTATGCGGTCGCCGGCCCCTATCGCGCGCCGAACTCGGCGCTGTCGGTGGCGTTCAACGACCGCTGCGATGCCGTCGTCGCCACCGCGGTGGTCGACCACGATCATCCCGGAACGGTCGAGCCCAGTGTCATCGACTTCCTCAACAGCAAGGTCATCGTGCACTGGGCCGAGGTCACGCTTGGGCTTTAGAGCCGCGCATCGCGACGAGCGGCTAAATCCCCGCCATCATCACATATTTGATCTCGACATATTCTTCCATGCCGTGATGCGAGCCTTCGCGGCCGAGCCCTGACTCCTTGACGCCGCCGAAGGGTGCTACTTCCGTGGTGATCAGGCCGGTGTTGACGCCGACCATGCCGGACTCCAGCGCTTCGGCGACCCGCCAGACCCGGCCGAGATCGCGCGAATAGAAATACGAGGCAAGCCCGAACGGCGAATTGTTGCACATCGCGATCACATCGGCCTCGTCCTTGAAGCGAAACACCGGCGCCAGCGGCCCGAAGGTCTCTTCCCGCGATACCAGCGCATCGGGCGCGACATTGGCGAGCACCGTCGGTTCGAAGAAGGTGCCGCCGAGCGAATGGCGCTTGCCGCCGGTGACGATTTTGGCGCCGCCCTTCACCGCGTCGGCGATGTGCCGCTCGACCTTGTCGATCGCTTCCATGTTGATCAGCGGCCCCTGCGTCACGCCCTGCTCGGTGCCGTCGCCGATCTTCATCGCCGCGACTTTCTTGGAGAGCTTCTCGACGAACGCATCGTAGATCTTGTCCTGGGCGTAGAGGCGGTTGGCGCAGACGCAGGTCTGGCCCATGTTGCGATATTTGGAGACCATGGCGCCTTCGACGGCGGCGTCGATATCGGCGTCGTCGAACACCACGAACGGCGCGTTGCCGCCGAGCTCGAGCCCGAGCTTCTTCACGCCGACCGAGGCCTGCTGATAGAGAATCTTGCCGACCTCGGTCGAGCCCGTGAAGCCGACGAAGCGCACGGCCGGGTGCTCGCACAACACCTTGCCGATCGCCGACGAATTGCCGGTGATGACATTGAACACGCCCTTCGGCACGCCGGCCTTCTCGGCCAGCGCCGCCAGTGCGAGCGCCGACAGCGGCGTCTCGTTGGCGGGCTTGAGCACCACGGTGCAGCCCGCCGCCAGCGCCGGCGACACTTTCCGGGTGATCATCGAATTCGGAAAATTCCACGGCGTGATCGCGCCGCAGACGCCGATCGGCTGCTTGATCGCCAAGAGCCGCGCATCGGCGCGCTGGGTCGGGATGGTTTCGCCATAGACGCGCCGCGCCTCCTCGGCGAAGAATTCGACATAGGCGCCGCCGATATCGACTTCGCCGAGCGCCTCGGCCAACGGCTTGCCCTGCTCCGAGGTCAGGATCAGCGCGAGGTCCTCGCGGTTGGCGACGATCAGGTCGAACCATTTGCGCAAAATATTGGAGCGCTGCTTGGCGGTGAGCTTCGCCCAGGCCGGAAACGCGCGCTCGGCGGCTTCGACCGCCTGCTTGGCTTCCGCGGTGCTCATGACCGGCACCTTCGCGAGTTCGACGCCATTGACCGGGTTGGTGACGGGACGGGACGGCGTACCCGTCCAGGCGCCGTCGATAAAGCAATGCTCGCGCAGCAGCGTCGGATCTTTCAGGCGGTCACGCAGCGTTTGGGCGGACGGTTGCGAAGCGCGTGCGGCGGCGGTCGGGGTCATGGCGTCACTCCTGGGATTTTTTGCGGATTTTGGTATGGCTTGATTATAGGCCTAAACCGGCCGCAATACACTGGCTGCAAAAGCGCAGCTGCTTCAAGCAATTTCGAGGGCCTGGGATGTGTGGTCGTCATTCCGGGGCGATGCGCAGCATCGAACTACGATGTGCAATTGCACATCGGAGAATCTCGAGGTTCCGGGTCTGGTGCTTACGCACCATCCCGGAATGACAGTTTCAAATCAGGCCGCGCCGCTCATATAGGTTTCGCGGCGGCCGATCATGCGTTCCGCCGCGGCCTTGGCGTCCGCTTTGCTGGAAGTCGCGCAGGTGCGATATTCGAGGTCCGGCGTCACGGCTGGTTCACGCCGGCCGAACCACGATTTCGAACCGACCGCCAGCAGCGCCAGCGCCTGGGCGACGTTATCGACCGCGCCGAACGAGTGCAGCGCGCCGGTCGAGGCATAGCGAACTTCGTAGATGCCCGGAGAAATCGGCGCTTCGATATTTTCGCCGCGCGCCGCCCGCGGATAGCGTTTCCATTCGCTCCAGGTCGAGATCATCTGACACCCCCTTTTCGCAATCACTTGGCGACCTACGCCACAATCATTCGATCCAACGCTTCCGCTGGATCCTGCATTTATGCCGGGATCTGAACGCCTTACTGAAAAATCCGTTCCGAATTGATGCTCGACGATATCGCCGATCGGCCGGATGGTCACCACCATGCGGCCCGATTCACCGCAAATTATGGCAAATGTGGCGGTTCGGTCCCCGTCATCCCCAGTCCTCGATCACGACATCGCGACCGGCTGGCCTTTTCCGCCGCGCTTGCCGGAGGAAAGGGCCGGGAGGAAGATCGCGGCACTTCAAAAAAAACATCCAGGAGGAGACCCCATGCAAAGCCAAGCCCAGATCGACCAGATCCTGCGCCAGAAAAGCGACGCGCGGGAAATTCCCGGCGTGGTCGCGATCGCCGCCAACAGCAAGGAGGTGATCTATCAGGGCGCGTTCGGCAAACGCGACCTGTCGAAGGACGACGCCATGACGCCGGACAGCGTGTTCTGGATCGCCTCCATGACCAAGGCGATCACGGCGGCGGCCGCCATGCAGCTGGTCGAGCAGGGCAAGCTCTCGCTTGACGGTCCGATCGGCAAGGTGTTGCCCGATCTCGCCGCGCCGCAGGTGCTCGATGGCTTCGACGCCAATGGCGAGCCGAAACTGCGGCCCGCCACGAAAGAAATCACGCTGCGCCATCTGATGACCCACACCTCCGGCTACTGCTACGACATGTGGAACGGCGACATGGTGCAGTATCTGGAAAAGACCGGCACGCCCGCCGTCACCAGCTGCAAGAACGACGCGCTGAAATTGCCGCTGACGACCGAACCCGGCACGCGCTGGGAATACGGCATCAGTATCGATTTCGTCGGCAAGGCGGTCGAGGCGGTGAGCGGCAAGCGGCTCGATGCCTACTTGCGCGATCAGCTGTTCACCCCGCTCGGCATGGCCGACACCGATTTCAAAATCGGGCAATCGCAGCGCAAGCGGCTGGTCGCCATGCACGGGCGCGGACCCGACGGATCGCTGGCGCCGATCCCGTTCGAGCTCGAGCAGGATCCGGAATTTCACATGGGCGGCGGCGGGCTTTACGGCACCGCGGGCGATTACATCAGGTTCACCCAGATGATCCTCAACAAGGGCCGCGGCAACGGCAACCAGGTGCTGAAGCCCGAGACGGTCGCGCTGATGGGACAGAACCACATCGGCGAACTCACCATGACCCGGATGACGTCGGCGGTCGCGTTCGCGACCAACGATGTCGATCTCTATCCCGACATGGTGAAGAAATGGGGGCTTTCCTTCCTGATCACGACCGACACGACGCCGGAGGGCCGCAGCCCGGGCAGCCTCGCCTGGGCGGGCCTCGCCAACACCTATTACTGGATCGATCCCGTGCGCGACGTCACCGGCGTGATCCTGATGCAGGTGCTGCCGTTCGCCGACGGCCCATGCCTGGAAGCCTTCGCCGGCTTCGAGCGCGGCATCTATGCCGGGCTCGATGCGGCGCAGAAGGCGGCGTGAGGGAGCCGTCATTGCGAGCACGCCTCCGCGCTCCCCGCGAAGCGGTGGGGAGGGTCGGCGGGTGAAGCGGTCCATCAGCTTGCTCCTCTGGCAGCGAGTTTGCTGATGGCATTCGTCGCCCCCGCTGCCTCGCGCAAGTGCGCGCGGATGGATGGGAGATCACCGCGTATGACTCCGCGTTCTCGCGGCGCGATGCGCCCGAGGTTTGCTTAAGAAGTTTCGCGCCTTGAAATCAGAGGGCGCGGGGAATGCCGGATGCGCGCTGCACCCGCGGTCCCGTGTGCAAAAAGGAGGAGGAAACGCACACGAGCAGACAGGTTCAGCGGAGGACATCCGACATTCCCTGCGCAATGGCTTGACGGCTTACTTCGCGCTCTCCCCGGAGAATCGGGCTTTGTTGCCTCCGTCGCCTTCGGATAGGGCCTTTTCCGCGCCCGGTCGGGCCGATCAGGCCTCCGAAGACTTGACGCCAACCACTGAGGCGTCAGGACCACACGACTTCACCGTACGCAGCAACCCGTCTTCGCCAAGAGGCTTCGCCGGGCATGGCACCGTTCGTCAGCGCGCCGTCTGATCGCTCACGGGTCTCAAGACCCGCCCTGCCATCACGTGTCACGCCTGACGCTGCCGCGTCCACCGCATCCCGCCCCGCGTCAATGACGATGGCCAACGCCCCTCTGTGGGACAGGACGGGGAGGATTTTAATCGTGATTCGGGGTGGCGGTCAAGGGATTTCGGATTTTCGGAAATTGCTCCGGTCACGGGGCGCTTTCGAGAAACGGATTGACGATGGTGAGCCCGCCGATGACGCGGCCATGCTGCATGTCCTCAGAGAATAGCGTGTCGCAGCCGGCTTCGATCGCGGCGGCGACGATCAGCGCGTCGTAGAACGCGAGGCCATGGTCGCGCGCCAGATCGAGCGCGGCGGCGTGGGTGTCCGCGGTCAGCGGCATGATATCCGGGAAACGGGCGCGAATGACCGCTATCGCGCGTTCGATGTCCGACCAGTCGCGTTGGCGCTTGCGCCGCGCGACATTGGTGAATTCGTTCAGCACCTGCGCGCTGATGACCCCGCCGGAGGCGATCAAATCCAGCGCGCGTTCACGCCTGGCGACGTCGAGAAAGGCATAGACGACGATGTTGGTGTCGAAAAACGGCGTCACCGCTCGTTGGCCTCGTCACGGTCGAACCTGTAGCCCTCGGGCGCAGGCCAGCGGAATTGCTCCATCTGCTTCAGAAACTCGGCGCGCTTGTCGGCCTTCTCGACGGCAATCTGCCGCTTCGAGGCTTCGACCACTTTCAACTCGTCACCGGGAGCAAGCCCAAGCGCGTCGACCAAGGCCTTGGGCAGCCGTACCGCGAGGCTGTTACCCCATTTGGAAACCTGCATCACCGCCTCCAATGATATCCCGTTCTATTTGTATATCATAATGTGTATATCATCGGGTTTCAAGGTGTGGGCCCACAACTCCTCAAAGCTTGCTAACAGACGCAGCCTCTAACTCGCCTAACGTTACTCCGCCGCTTTTCCACAACTCCGGTCCGTTTCGGTTTCCCCCAGCAACAATGGCGGCTGCTTGAGATGAGCTATTTGCAGGGTAGTCTTTCGCAAAAACGAGCCGGTCGAGGCTAGTGTCCGATTTGAGGACACCGTCTTCTACTAACTGCCTTCGAATTTTTCGTATCCCGGATTGCCGACGGTGAAACGCGGCGCTGCCTGCGATCCCGCTAAGATGAGAAATCCTTCGTCCGTGACGGTGAAAGACTTTCACCTGCTCGTGCGCCTAAAGGTGTTCAACACCGAACAGATGAACCAGGCAGTGTTCGCGTTCGGCCGCTACGAAGACGCCTCGCTACGCTATACGGGCATTGAGAGCCATGAGGGGCTAACTCTACGATACAGTCGTGGCGAGGGAGTGAAAGGGCGAAGCCCTACACCGTCAATCCATTCTGCTGTGCCAGCTCCTTCAGCGACACCTGCGGCCGCGCGCCGATGTGCTGGATCACTTCGGCCGCGGCGAGCGCGCCGAGGCGCCCGGCGGCCTCGTGTCCGGCGCCGCGCGCTAGCCCGAACAGGAAGCCGGCGGCGAACGGGACTACTTGATGTTTATATCCATTGTGATATAATCCATCAATGCTGCTCAAGCCGGTGACATTCCAGGGGGATTCGCTTGACCGTTTGCGCGATTTCCCGACGGATGTGCGCCAGCAGGCCGGCCAGGAACTGTATCGGGTGCAAACGGGACGCGATCCGATCGACTGGAAACCAATGCAGACGATTGGAGCCGGCGTTCGGGAAATCAGGCTCCGTGATGCGAGCGGAGCTTTCCGGGTGATCTACGTTGCGACATTTGCCGACGCTGTCCATGTCCTGCATGCCTTCCAGAAGAAATCGCAGAAGACAGCCCGGCGTGATCTGGACCTTGCCGCTGCGCGGTTGCGAGACCTCAAACGGGAGTTGAGATCATGAAGACCAAGACGTTCGCGAATGTATGGGACGCGCTGTCGGACAGTCCCGAAGAAGCGGCCACCATGAAAATTCGCTCCGATGTGATGATCGCCATCCATGACGCCATTCGGGCCTGGGACACCACGCAGGCGAAGGCCGCGGGCCGCCTCGGTGTTACCCAGCCCCGCCTCAACGACCTCCTGCAGGGCAAGATCAACAAGTTCTCGCTGGATGCACTGCTGACGCTGGCGGGACGCGCCGGTCTGAAGGTGAAGATCAACATCCGAAATGCGGCGTGAGGGAGCCGTCATCGCGAGCTTCATTAACCCTCTTGCTGGCACTTTCCGTTCCCTCCCCCCTTGTGGGGGAGGGATGAGGGAGGGGGGTGAGCCGCAGACGCCGGCGTTCGCGATACCCCCCTCTCCAGCTCTCCCCCACAAGGGGGGAGAGAGCCCGCCGGAGATCGCGGCAGGTTACTCATTCTCCAACACCTACACCGGCAGCCCGTTCTGCTGCGCCAGTTCCTTCAGCGAGACCTGCGGGCGCGCGCCGATGTGCTGGATCACTTCGGCGGCGGCGAGCGCGCCGAGGCGGCCGGCGGCCTCATGGCCGGCGCCGCGCGCCAGTCCGAACAGGAAGCCGGCGGCGAACAGATCGCCGGCGCCGGTGGTGTCCACGATTTTCTCAATCGGAAACGCCGGCACCGCGGTGACGCCGTCTTTCGACGCCACCACGCAGCCCTTCTCGCTGCGCGTCACCACCGCGAGCCTGGCATCAACGCGCAATTGCTTCAGCGCGCCTTCGAAATCCGAGGTCTGGTACAGCGAATGCAGTTCGGCCTCGTTGGCGAACACCAGATCGACCGTGCCGTTGCGCATCAGCTCGAGAAATTCATCGCGATAACGATCCACGCAAAAGGAATCCGACAGCGTCAGCGCGACCTGGCGGCCGGCGCCGTGCGCTATTCCAGCCGCCTTCACGAACGCCTCCTTGGCGTTCGCGGGATCCCAGAGATAGCCCTCGAGATAAAGCAGCGCCGCAGCCGCGACCTCGGCGGCGTCGATATCGGCGGGGCCAAGCTCCTGCGCCGCGCCGAGATAGGTGTTCATGGTGCGCTCGCCATCGGGGGTCACCAGGATGTAGGAGCAGCCGGTGGCCGGGCCGTCCGCCGCCGGCCGGGTCTCGAACGCCACCCCGGCGGCGCGGATGTCGTGGCTGTAAAGCCGGCCGATCTGGTCATCCCGGACCTTGCCGACATAGGCGGCGCGGGCGCCCAGACTGGCGACGCCGACAATGGTGTTGGCGGCCGAGCCGCCGGACATCTCGGTCGCCGGCCCCATGTCGCGGTAGATCGCCGCGGCGCGGGCCTCGTCGATCAGCGCCATGCCGCCCTTGGTCATGCCGTGATGGCTAAGAAAACCCTCATCGGTCTGCACCAGCACGTCGAAAATCGCATTGCCGATCCCGAGAACGTCGTATTTCGCTGAAGTCATCGAAGAGTCCTGTTGCGGTGCGTTGGCGATTGCGATGGCGCGAAAAATCCGGTCCAAGCCGGACCAGTCGCGGAATGGATGCAGCGACCTATCACGATCAACCCAGCGCCAGCAAGCGATGCTGGAGCAGGATGGAGTCAGGTCGAACTGCGGCGGCCGCGAGTTTCGCCCACCTCTCCCCGTGCGGGGAGAGGTCGAGTCGCGCAGCAGCATCGGGTGAGGGGGCTCAGGTCTAATCGAGGGACCAGCAGACCCCTCACCCGGACTGCTCGCGATCCGACCTCTCCCCGGCGGGGAGAGGTAACCGAAGTTGCGAGCGAGCCAATTCAATCGAAACTCATCATGATGCGTGTGTTTCCGAAGTTCGCTTGACGAGCCCTGCCGCTGCAATGAAGAGAATTCCAAACCATCGCTCTAGTATAGAAGTGCCGATGATTCGCTCCTTCCTCACGGTATCGACGGGCACGCTGGCCTCGCGGCTGCTGGGATTTGCGCGCGACGCCATGATCGCGGCACTGCTCGGCGCGGGCGGCGTCGCGGACGCCTTCCTGGTGGCGTTTCAGCTCGTCAATGTGGTGCGGCGGCTGTTGACGGAGGGCGCGCTGAACGCCGCGCTGGTGCCGGCCTGGCTGCGCGTGCGCGAGAATGAGGGTTCCGCCGCGGCGGCGGCGTTTGCCGGCCGCGTGCTCGGCACCGTCAGTGCTGCGCTGATTCTGGCGGCGGCCGCGATCGGCCTCTCGATGCCTTTTGTCATTGCCGCGCTGGCGCCGGGCTTTGCCGGACACGACACGCTGCGGCTCGCCGTCGACGATGCCCGCCTGATGCTGCCTTACCTCGCCTTCGCCGGACCGGCCACGGTGATGATGGCGCTGTTGAACGCGCAAGGCCGCTTCGCGCTGACGGCGTTCGCGCCGCTGTTGTTCAACATCGCGCTGATCGCGGTGATGATCGGGCTGATGTTCCGGCAGACGGACGCGGCCGATGCCGCGCTGGTGATCGCCGCCACGGTCGGGATCGCCGGGCTGGTGCAGCTCTTGATGCTGGTGTTGCGCCCCGGCGGCAACAGCATCGCCACGCCGCTGCGCGTCGGATTCGATTCCCAGATGCGCGGCTTTTTCGCCAAGGCCGTTCCCGGCATGATCGCCAGCGCCGGGCCGCAATGGCTGGTCGTCGCCGGCGCGATCATGGCGTCGTCATCGCCCTCGGCGGTGTCGTGGCTGTATTTCGCCAACCGCCTGATCGAACTGCCGCTCGGCCTGGTCGGCGTCGCCATGGGCACCGTGCTGGTGCCCGAACTGACGCGCGCGCTGCGCCTCGGCGATCGCAAGCACCATGATCCATGCCGAGTCGCGCGGCCTCGAACTCGCGGTCGGCCTGGCGCTGCCGGCGACGCTCGGATTGATCGCGCTCAGCGCGCCGGTGGTGCGGATGCTGTTCGAACACGGCGCCTTCACCGCCACTGATACCGCCGCCACCGCGCAGGCGCTGATCTGGCTGGCGCTCGGCCTGCCCGCCCATGTGCTGGTCAAGGCGCTGTCGCCGGCGTTTTTCGCGCGCGACGACACCGCCACGCCGCTGTGGGCGACGCTGACGGGACTGGCGGTCGCGATCGTGCTGGCGGTCGTGCTCGGCCGCTTGTTCGGCGCCGCCGGCATCGCCGCCAGCATCGCGGCTCGGCGCCTGGAGCAGCGCGCTGGCCTTGATCCGGCGCGGTGCGGCGACTTTCGGGTTCTCGATCGATGCCGCGGCGCGGCGGCGGCTGCCGCGCATCGTGGCGGCCGCCCTTGCGATGGGCGGGGGGTTGTGGCTGGCGGCGCCGTTCGTTCTGGGCTTGGGCGTGACCGGACACGGCCTGGCGCAAGCCGTTACGGTGGCGGTGCTGATAGCGGGCGGCGCGGCGATATATGCGCTGCTGCTGGCCCTGCTCGGCGCGATCCGCTGGGATGAAGCGGTCAACGCGATCCGGCAAACCGCGGGCTCCGGCTTGCGCGACTGAGGTTCGCGTGGCAATTGACGGCGCATGGCGCCTACTGGCAATGGACGGCGCGAAACAGGAAAGCTGACCATGGCGATCGTTGAACGGGTTTTTTCAGGCGTCCAGCCGACGGGCAATCTGCATCTCGGCAATTACCTCGGCGCCATCGTCAACTTCGTGAAGCTGCAGGAGACCCATGACTGCATCTATTGCGTCGTCGACATGCACGCGATCACGCAAGGCGTCGACGTCTGGGGCGGGCCGGCCGAGCTCGCGCGCAACACCCGCGAGGTCACCGCGGCCTTCATCGCCGCCGGCATCGATCCGAAGAAGCATATCGTGTTCAACCAGAGCCAGGTATCGGGCCACGCGGAACTGGCCTGGATCTTCAACTGCGTCGCGCGCGTCGGCTGGCTCAGCCGCATGACCCAGTTCAAGGAAAAGGCCGGCAAGGACCGCGAGAACGCCTCCGTCGGCCTCTACGATTATCCGGTGCTGATGGCGGCGGATATTCTGCTCTACCGCGCCACCCATGTGCCGGTCGGCGAGGACCAGAAGCAGCACCTCGAACTGTCGCGCGATATCGCGCAGAAATTCAACAATGATTTCGGCGACTCGATCCGCAGCCACGGTTTTGGCGACGGACTGTTTTTCCCGCAGCCCGAGCCCTTGATCACCGGCCCGGCGACGCGGGTGATGAGCCTGCGCGACGGCACCAAGAAAATGTCGAAGTCGGATTCGTCGGATAATTCGCGGATCAACCTGACCGACGATGCCGACACCATCGCGCAGAAGATCCGCAAGGCGAAGACCGATCCGGAGCCGCTACCGTCGGAGGAAAAGGGCCTCGAGACCCGCCCCGAGGCCGATAACCTGGTCGGGATCTACGCCGCGCTGGCGGGCCGCAGCAAGTCCGAGGTGCTCGGCGAATTCGGCGGCGGGCAGTTCTCCAGCTTCAAGAACGCGCTGGTCGAACTCTGCGTCGCCAGACTGGCGCCGATCGCCTCCGAGATGAAGCGGCTGGTCGCCGACCCCGGCCATGTCGATGCCATCCTGGTCGACGGCGCCGACCGTGCCCGCGCCATCGCCGACCAGACCATGAAGGCGGCAAAGGACATCGTCGGCTTCGTCCGCAAACCTGAGCGGGATAATAGTTGAGTTAGAGCGGCATCGGAAGTCGTCCACCTCTCCCATTGGGAGAGGTCGGCGCGCAGCGCCGGGTGAGGGGTTACGCTCCCTCGTTAGACCAGCCCCTCACCGATTTGCACTAAAGTGCAATCGACCTCTCCCCGTCGGGGAGAGGTGAACCGAATTGCCGCCAGACTAATTCAATCAAAATTCATCACACTTTAGTTCCATGCCTGCGCTAAATGACGCAGCGCACTCTACGGTCGCAGTGTTCCGATCGCCGCCGCATCTGCGGAACAGGCACGCGGCTTGTCGGGTGGCCGCGCCGTGGCAGCATGCGGCCTGGCGCAGCCTTCGCTTGGCGCAGCCTCGGGACATGCATGACCACCCAGCGACGAAGCTACGAGACAGGTCATAAGCCGAAATGTCTCGTTATCGTTGACGACACCGCGGAATGGGACCGCGCGGTCTACTATGCCAGCCGCTGGGCGATGCGGGTCGGCGGCGGCGTGGTGATGCTGCGCATCATCGAAACCGAGGACCAGAACCAGCAATGGCTGGGGGTCGCCGACATCATGCGCGCCGAGGCCCAGGAGGCGGCGAATGCCGCGCTCGATCGCGCCTCGGGCCGCGCCAACGGCATTGCCGCGATCACCCCGGAGCGGGCGATCCGCGAGGGCGACCCGACCGAACAGATGCTCGACGTCATCGACAAGGACGCCGATATCGCGATGCTGGTGCTGGCCGCCAATCCCGGCCCCGAAGGTCCCGGCCCGCTGATCACCTTGATGGCCAACGCGGTCGGCACGTTTCCGATTCCGGTCGTCATCGTGCCCGGCGATCTGAGCGACGCGGAAATCGACGCCCTTTCCTAAGAATTCCTAAAAACCCTTGCCCTGAAAATCCGGCTTCCGGCGCCGGCCGAATGCGGCCCGCATGGGAGCCATCGCGCCCCTTGACCGTGCGTTTGCCGTCGCCATCTGCTAGGGATAGCTCACGCGCCGGCCTTGAACCGGCGACGCCGGAGAAAGCCATGTTCATCCAGACCGAAGCCACCCCCAACCCCGCCACCCTGAAATTCATTCCCGGCCGCATCGTGCTCGACGGCGGCACCCTGGAATTCGCCAACCGCGAGGCCGCGGCGCGTTCGCCGCTCGCCGAGCGGCTGTTCGACGTGCCCGGCGTCACCAGCGTATTTTACGGTTCGGACTTCGTCACCGTGACCAAGGATGACAGCGACTGGCAGCATCTCAAGCCGGCGATCCTCGGCGCCATCATGGAACACTATATGTCCGGCGCGCCGCTGCTGGCCGACGGCAGTGTCGGCAGCGACGAAGCCGCCGACGAGGCCGACGAGTTCTTCAACGAGGCCGACGCCGAGACGGTCGAGATGATCAAGGACCTGATCGAAACCAGGGTCCGGCCGGCGGTCGCCAACGATGGCGGCGACATCACGTTTCGCGGCTTCAAGGATGGCATCGTCTATCTCAACATGAAGGGCTCCTGCGCGGGCTGCCCGTCATCGACCGCGACGCTGCAGCACGGCATCCAGAACCTGTTGAAACATTTCGTGCCCGACGTGGTCGAAGTCCGGCCGATCTAGGCCGCCAGCCCAAGACGGGCAAGCGAAAGCGCGCCTGCCCCACCGCGGCAAGACCGGCATGGCGGGCATGGCGCGAAGCTGCGCCCATGTCCCCCTTACAAAACTGTGCGGGCCGGGACGACAGCTTGAAATAAGCTGATATAACTCGCCCCATGCTGATCCTCGCCATCGATACCGCGCTCGATGCCTGCGCCGCCGCGGTGCTCGACACCGAGGCCGGCAGGCTGATCGCGCAGGAATCGATAGCCATGAAGCGCGGCCACGCCGAGGCGCTGATGCCGCTGATCGGGCGCGTGATCGCGCAATCCGGCGTCAGCTTCGCAGGCCTCGACCGCATCGCGGTGACCACCGGCCCCGGCAGCTTTACCGGGCTGCGGGTCGGCCTCTCCGCGGCGCGCGGCATCGCGCTGGCCGCCAACAAGCCGGTGGTCGGGGTGACGACGCTGGCGGCCTATGCCGCGCCGGTCGTCAGCCAGAACGCCGAGCAACCGGTGATTTCCGCGATCGATGCCCGGCATGACCAGCTGTATCTCCAGGTCGTCGGCGGCAACGGCAGCGCGTTGATCCGGCCGCAGGTGGCGCCGATCGAGGAGGCGCTCGGCGCGGCGCGGTTCGGCTCACCGCATCTGGTTGGCAACGCCGCAGGGATCCTCGCCGACCGCTGGCCGGCGCAGGCGCCGCCGCCTTTCAAGGTCGATGCGCAACCCGCGCCCGACATTGCCTGGGTCGGATGGCTGGGAGCCGCGGTCAGCCCGAACACCGCGCCGGCCCGCCCGTTTTACCTGCGTGCGCCCGACGCCAAGCCCCCCAAAGACCTGCTGCACAAGGCTCCGCAGCCGACATCGCCATGATGGCATGGCTCTGCGAATTATGGCGCGGCGGCACCGCGGCGGTCGAGCCGGCGGGCTTGCGCGATGCGCCGGCGCTGGCGCAGATACATGGCGCGTCGTTTCATCGCGGATGGGGCGAGAGCGAATTCGACAGCATGCTGACCGAGCGCAACACGCTGGTCCATCGCCTGAGGATGGGGCGGAAGGTCGTCGGCTTTGCGGTGTCCCGCATGGCGGCGGACGAGGCCGAAATACTGTCGATCGCGGTTGCCGAAAGCCATCGCGGCCGTGGCCTGTCCCACACCCTGCTGCTGACGCATCTTGGCCATCTCGCCGGCCGCGGCGTGCGGACGGTCTTTCTGGAGGTGGAAGAAAACAACCAGCCGGCACGGCGGCTCTACGAACGCGCCGGATTTGCCGTCGTTGGGCGCCGCGAGCGCTATTACCGGCAAGATGGCGGGGAACCATTAAACGCACTGCTGATGCGCCGCGACTTGTCGTAACGCCCACGCGGTGGCAGAACAGCCCAGGAGCGCGATCGGCAGGATTTGGTCCGATTTTGCGTCGGATCAAAGCTCCGAACGATTAAGTGGCGCATGATGTCTCGGTTAAACCGCTTACGGGCCAAACCCGAGGGTATGCCTGGGCGGATCATGCGCTTACCAAGGGCGAAAATCATGTCCGAGTTGAAATCCACCCCCGCGCTGAAGGCCACCGGTATCGAGGCGCGCTGCGCCGCCACCGGCATGCGCATGACCGAGCAGCGCCGCGTCATTGCACGCGTGCTGGCGGAGGCGGCGGATCATCCCGATGTCGAGGAACTGTACCGCCGCTGCGTCGCCGTCGACGACAAGATCTCGATTTCGACGGTATATCGCACCGTCAAGCTGTTCGAGGACGCCGGCATTATCGAGCGGCACGATTTTCGCGAAGGCCGCGCCCGCTATGAGCAGATGCGCGACAGCCACCACGACCACCTGATCAATCTGCGCGACGGCAAGGTGATCGAGTTCACTTCCGAGGAGATCGAGAAGCTGCAGGCCGAAATCGCCCGCAAGCTCGGCTACAAACTGGTCGATCACCGGCTGGAATTATATTGCGTGCCGCTGGACGACGAAAAATCCTGAACAAGAGCGCTCCCAAGCCGAAGCAGGTGCCGGTTGGCGTGACGAAAACGCGTCGAAACCAGGACCCGAATTTTGATCTCATCATCTTCGACTGCGACGGGGTCCTGGTCGACAGCGAAGTCATTTCATGCCGCGTCCACGCCGACGTGCTCACCCGTCACGGTTATCCGATCATCAGCCGAACAAGTGCACCGGCGATTTCTGGGACGCAGCGCGCGCGATGCGACCCTCGAGGTCGAGCGGGAACTCGGACGGCCGCTGGCGGACAGCTTCGAACTTGAACGGCAAACGATATTGCTTGCAACGCTCGCGGAAGCGGTCGAGGCGATGCCGTATCTTGATGCGGCGCTCGACGCCATCGACGCGCGCATCTGCGTGGCTTCCAGCGCCGCGCATGAGAAGATCTTCACCACCCTGTCGCGGACCGGGCTTTACGACCGCTTCGCGCCGAATATTTTTTCCGGCACCCAGGTGAGCCACGGCAAACCCGCGCCCGATCTGTTCCTGTTCGCGGCCAGGCAAATGGCGGCAGTCCCCGGGCGATGCCTGGTGATCGAGGACAGCATCCCCGGCGTCACCGGCGCGCTGGCCGCCGGGATGACCGTGCTCGGCTTCCATGGCGGCAGCCACTGCCGGCCGGGTGACGGCGAAGCGCTTCGCGCGGCCGGAGCGGCGGCGACATTCGACGATATGCGGCAATTGCCCGGGTTGATCGGGCGATTCGCCGCAATTCACGCCCCGGATTGACGATCCGAAATGCTGGATTTTCGCGGGTTTAGCCTATAATTGAGCCCCGCGCCGCATTGGCGCCATTTCGGCCCAGCATTCCGGTTCCATGAAGCTGCCGCGCAAACTGCATATCAAGTCATATGGCTGCCAGATGAACGTCTACGATGCGCAGCGCATGGTGGACACGCTGGCGGGCGAGGGCTTCGTCGAGACCGCAAGCGTCGATGACGCGGATCTGGTGATCCTCAACACCTGTCACATCCGCGAAAAGGCCTCCGAGAAGGTTTACTCCGAACTCGGGCGGCTGCGCGCCGTCAAGGACGAAGCCGCCCGCAACGGCCGCCAGATCAGCATCGCGGTGGCCGGCTGCGTGGCCCAGGCCGAGGGCAACGAGATCATCCGGCGGGCGCCGGTGGTCGATGTGGTGGTCGGACCGCAAAGCTATCACCATCTGCCGGAATTGCTGGCGCGCGCCAAAAGTCACGGCCGCGCGCTGGAGACCGAGTTTCCTGTTCGGGACAAGTTCGAATTTCTGCCGCCGCCGCGGCCGGAGGCCATCCGCGCACGCGGAATCTCGTCGTTCGTGACGGTGCAGGAAGGCTGCGACAAATTCTGCACGTTCTGCGTGGTGCCCTATACGCGCGGCGCCGAGGTGTCGCGACCGGTGGCAAAGATCGTCGAGGACGTCGAGCGGCTCGCCGACCACGGCGTGCGCGAAATCACCCTGATCGGCCAGAACGTCAACGCCTATCACGGCGAGGGGCCGGACGGGCGGACCTGGTCGCTCGGCACCCTGCTGCGTCGCCTCGCGGAGATTCCCGGCATCGTTCGCTTGCGCTACTCCACCAGCCACCCCCGCGATGTCGACGAGACGCTGATCGAGGCCCATCGCGATCTCGCCGCGCTGATGCCTTTCGTGCATCTGCCGGTGCAGTCCGGCTCCGACCGCATTCTCGCCGTCATGAACCGCCGGCATACCGCAGACGATTACCGGCAAGTCATCGACCGGTTTCGCGCCGCCCGCCAAGATATTGCATTTTCATCGGATTTTATCGTGGGCTTCCCCGACGAGACCGAGGAAGATTTTCGCGCCACCCTCGCGTTGGTCACACAAATCGGATACGCTGGCGCTTATTCGTTCAAATATTCGCCGCGGCCCGGCACGCCGGCGGCGGACATGCGGGAGACGGTGTCAGCGGCTGAAATGGACGAGCGATTGGTGCGGCTTCAGGAATTGATCGACAGCCAGCAATCGGCCTTCAACAAGGCCATGATTGGCAACACTGTCGATGTGCTGTTCGAACGCGCCGCCCGCAATCCCGGCCAGATCGTCGGCCGCACCGCCTATCTGCAACCGGCGCATGTGATGGCGCCGGCGGACATCATCGGCGAGGTGCTGCCGGTGAGAATCGAAAGCCTCGAGCGCTACAGCCTGCTCGGCGAACTCGCGGCCCTTCCGCATGGCCGCCCCATGCCGTCCGGCTTTTTCTCCAAAGCCTTCGCCAATGACCGAATCTTCTCAGACGAGAACGGGAGCCTGAACCCTTGCCAAAAAGCGCATCGGATTCGCCTTCGCTCGCTCCCAGCCGCAAACTCGACCGCGACATGCAGATCCCGCCCGAAACGCAATTTGTCATCGATTTCGACGACAATCGCGCGGCCTCGGCGCTGGTTGGACCTTACGGGCAAAATCTGGCGCTGATCGAGCGACGGCTCGGCGTCGTGGTGGATTCGCGCGGCAATCACATCACCGTCGCCGGATCGCGCGACGGCTGCGATGCCGCGCGGCGCGTGCTGGAGACGCTGTATGCGCAGGCGGTCCAGGGCCACGAACTGGCGCAGGGCGATGTCGAAGGCGCGATCCGGGCCGTGATCGCGCAAGGTTCGCTGTTCGAATTCGACGCCAAGACCGTCAAATCGTCGTTCGAGACCATCAACCTGCGCAAGCGTCCGGTGCGGGCGCGCACCGCCGCACAGGACTCCTATATTCGCGCGCTCAAGCGCCACGAACTGGTGTTCGGCATCGGTCCGGCGGGTACCGGCAAGACCTGGCTCGCGGTGGCGCAGGCCGCGCAGCTGTTTGAACGCAAGGAAGTCGATCGCATCATCCTGTCGCGGCCCGCGGTCGAGGCCGGCGAGCGGCTCGGCTTTCTGCCCGGCGATTTGCGCGAGAAGGTCGATCCCTACCTGCGGCCGATTTACGATGCGCTGTACGACCTGATGGATTCGCGCATCGTCGAGCGCGCGCTGCAAACCGGCGAGATCGAGATCGCGCCGCTGGCCTTCATGCGCGGCCGCACCCTCACCAACGCCGCCATCATTCTGGACGAGGCGCAAAACACCACATCGATGCAGATGAAGATGTTCCTGACGCGGCTTGGCGAAAACAGCCGCATGATCATCACCGGCGATCCGTCCCAGGTCGACCTGCCGAACGGCCAGACCTCGGGTCTGGCGGAAGCCGCCAGGCTGCTCGACGGTGTCGAGGGCATTTCCCAGGTGAAATTCACCGCCGAAGACGTGATCCGCCACGAGCTGGTGGCGCGGATCGTCGCGGCCTATGAAGGATTGCCGCAGCGACCGGCAACCAGCAAGCCTTGATGCCCAAAGCTGCCGCCGAGCGCGCGCCGGGGGCGAATTCCCGTCGCAAACAACATTCCGGACCGATGGCGCCGTTTAGCCTTCCCATCACCGAGGTTCTTGTCGTCGCCGATTGCTGGCAGGCCGAGCCCGACGCCGAGACCGTGATCCATCGCGCCATCGCGGCCGCGGCCGAGTTCGTCACGGCCGACGTCGCCGGGACCGAGCTCGCGGTCATGCTGACCGACGACGCCGGCATCCGCACGCTGAACAGCAACTGGCGCGGCATCGACAAGCCGACCAACGTGTTGTCGTTTCCGGCGCTGCAGCCGAGCGGTCCGCACGGTCCCGACGATGCGCCGCGCATGCTCGGCGATATCGCCATCGCCTATGAAACGACGCGAAGGGAGGCCGACGACGAACAAAAGCCGTTCGACCATCATCTGAGCCACCTGGCGGTTCACGGCTTCCTGCATTTGATCGGCCACGATCACGAAAAAGACCACGACGCCGAGATCATGGAGGCGCTCGAGCGGGAGATTCTCTCACAACTCGGCATTCCCGATCCGTATGCGGACCGGGAGCGAATGGACTGAGATGCCGGACTCCGAACCGACCCACGACAATCCGCGCAACACGCGCAACCTGCCTGCCGTGGTGCAGGAAGGCGAAGTCATGCGTCCGGTCGCCGACAACTGGCTGACGCGGGCAATCCGCACGCTGTTCGGGTGGAAGCCGGGATCGGTCCGCGACGACCTGCAGGTCGTGCTCGACGCAAGCACGCCGGACGAGGTGGGTTTTTCCGCCATCGAGCGCACCATGCTGCGCAACATCCTCTCCCTGCACGAACGCCGCATCGCCGACGTCATGATCCATCGCGCCGACATCGTCGCGGTCAAGCGCGACATTCCGCTCGGCGAATTGATGAGCCTGTTCGAAAGCGCCGCGCATTCGCGGCTGGTGGTCTACGACGAAACCCTCGACGATCCCGAAGGCATCGTCCACATTCGCGACTTGCTGGCGTTCATGACGGCGCGAGCGCGGATATCCGAGACCGGCAAAGCCAAGGTCAAACGCAAGAAGCCGTTCCCCGCCGGTCTCGATCTGCGCGCGGTCGATCTGGCGCTGCCGCTTTCGGAGGCCAACATCATCCGCAAGCTGCTGTTCGTGCCGCCCTCGATGCGGGCGATCGATCTGTTGGCGCAGATGCAGGCCTCGCGCATCCATCTGGCGCTGGTGGTCGACGAATATGGCGGCACCGACGGGCTGGTCTCGATCGAGGATATCGTCGAACAGATCGTAGGCGAGATCGACGACGAGCACGACAGCGACGAGCCGCCGTCGATCGTGCGGCAGGCGGATAATTCCTTCATTGCCGATGCCCGCGCCAGCCTCGACGACGTCCGTTCCGTCATCGGCGAGGAGTTTGTCACCGGAGAGGCCGGCGAGGAGGTCGAGACGCTTGGCGGCTATCTTGTGACCCATGTCGGCCGGCTGCCGGTTCGCGGCGAGGTCATTTCCGGGCCCGGCAATTTCGAGATCGAAGTGCTCGACGCCGATCCGAGGCGAGTGAAACGCCTGCGCATCGCCACGCGCAAGGAGCGGTCGGCCCTGCGCACCCAACGCGAGAGCCGGCGCCGCGAAGCCACCGCCGAGACCGGGACCCGCGCAAGCCAACGACAATACCAGCCCGCCGGGCGATGGAGCCGGCTCATCGTGACAGCCGCAAGGAACCTCCGCGCGGCCGGTCTGGCGATCATCCTGGCGTGGGGATGGAAGCGCGCCGCCATCGCGCTTGTCGCCGGCGCGCTGTCGGCGCTCGCGATGGCGCCGTTCAACGCATGGCCGGTGCTGTTCGCTACATTTCCAGTCGCGGTCTGGCTGATCGACGGCGCAGGCGCCGGGCGCCTGCGCGGCGTGCCGGCGGCGGCGATGGCCGGCTGGTGGTTCGGGCTCGGCTATTTCGTGCCGGGACTGTACTGGATCGGCTACGCCTTCCTGGTCGATGCCCCCACCTTTGCGTGGTTACTGCCGTTCGCCATCCTGGGCCTGCCCGCCTACCTGGCGCTGTTCACCGCCCTGGGCTTTGCGCTCGCGCGGCTGATCTGGACCAGGGACGCCTCGCGGGTGATCGCGCTGGCCGCAAGTCTCACCTTGAGCGAATGGCTGCGCGGCCACGCGCTCACGGGTTTCCGTGGAATGCGTTCGGCTACGCGCTGACCGAGCCGCTGGCGCTGGCGCAGACGGCGTCGCTGATCGGGCTGTGGGGTCTGACATTCCTTGCGGTGGCGATCTTCGCGAGCCCCGCCGCGCTGATCGATGGCAGTTCGCGCGGCCGCAAGCCGTGGCTCGCGCCCGTCGCGGCCCTGGTGCTGCTCGCCGCCATGGGCGTTTTTGGCGCCGTTCGCCTAAGTCTGCAGCCGACCGCGATGGTCGCAAACGTCAAGCTGCGGATCATGCAGCCCAACCTGCAGCAGGATGTCAAATTCAACTACGCCGCCAAGGCGGAGGTGATGCAGAAATATCTGACGCTGTCTGATCGCGCATCCGGGCCGCAATCTACCGGCGTGCGCGACGTCAATGTCTTGATCTGGCCGGAATCGGCGTTCCCGTTTTTCCTGACGCGCGAGGCCGATGCGATGGCGCAGATCGCCGACCTCCTGCCCAAGGGCACCGTCCTGATCACCGGATCGGTGCGCGCGCCGGATGTTCCGCCGGGCACGAAAATCACCCGCGCCTACAACTCGATCTACGTCATCGATCACGATGGCAGCGTGCTGTCGGTTTACGACAAGCTGCATCTGGTGCCGTTCGGCGAATTTCTGCCGTTCCAGGACTGGATGGAAAAAATCGGCGTGGTCCAGCTTACCAAGGTTCAGGGCGGATTCATTCCGGGCAGGCGGCGGCGCACCATGGAGATCCCGAACGCGCCGCGCGCGCTACCACTGATCTGTTACGAGGCGATCTTTCCCGGTGACGTTGCCGAACGCAATGACCGTCCGGGCTGGATCGTCAACCTCACCAATGACGGCTGGTTTGGAATTTCGACCGGTCCCTATCAACACCTGCAACAAGCCCGCCTGCGCGCCATCGAACAAGGGCTGCCGGTGGTTCGCGCCGCAAACACCGGCATATCCGCGGTGATCGATCCGTCGGGACGAATCGTCGCACGGCTGGGTCTTGGTCTCGAGGGCGTGCTGGATTCCGGCCTGCCTTCGGCCATGCCCCCGACCATTTACGCGCGCGCTGGCGACATTCCCGTCGCCATTATGATTGCCTCCGCCCTGATTTTCGTGACCAGGCGCCGCGCCGCAAAGTGAACTCCTGACGGCGATTTACACTTAGTTTCGAATGTTGGCGGAAAGGCCGACATACGGGATTCCACCAGTTGACAGACCGGCCATGCCGTTCGCATTCTGCGCGGCGCAAACCATCCAAGATCAGACCGTCATTACATTGCTCAAATTTTCTGCATTCATTCTCCACAAAATCTCGGCGCAGGATTTGACGGTATTGGCGCCTGAGACATGTCCCGTTTCGCCTTCCTTCCACCAACGGGCGTAATTCCAAGGAGTGTTGGCGATGTCGACCAAAGCGCCCAACCCTGTTGACAAATATGTCGGCAGTCGTGTGCGCATGCGCCGTATCATGCTGGGCATGAGCCAGGAAAAGCTCGGCGATGCGCTGGGGCTCACGTTCCAGCAGGTTCAGAAATACGAGAAGGGGACCAACCGCGTCGGCGCAAGCCGCATCCAGCAGATCTCCGAAATACTTCAGGTGCCGGTATCGTTCCTGTTCGAGGGAGGGCCCAGTGGCACCGCGGGCGCCGCAGGATTCGCCGAAGGGACCTCGCCGGCTTACGTTTCCGATTTCCTGGCGACATCGGAGGGTTTGGCGCTGACCCGCGCGTTCACGCGCATCACCGACGCCAAGCTTCGACGCAGCATTGTGGAGCTGGTCGAACAGATTGCCGCGCACGAAGCTCCCGACAAGCGCTGAGGACAAGCCGTCAGTTTCGCAAGCGTTCGCGATCGCAACCCGGCAATGTCGGGATTTCCGGTGTGCCATTGCACATCCGGGGTTCACTCGCTTTGCTTGCGCCCTGGAATGATGAAGATTGAACTCCTCCGAAGGCAGCGGCATACATTGACAGCCATGACCTCCACCTTCGATTCGAACATCATCCTCGGCGGCTACCGCGATTTGCCGGCCACCATCGATCCGCGAACCTGGCTGCTGCATCGACAGTACCAGTCGCTGCGATGAGTGCGGCAATCCGGGATCCCGGAAATCGCGATGCGTCGTCCGGGGAGGCCGTCACCGCCCATCCCCAGGGCTCGTTCTTTGGCCGGCGCAAGGGCCACAGACTGCGCGCGCACCAGGCCGATCTGATCGAGCACCTGCTGCCACGGCTTTCGCTGCAAATCGGCGACCCGCAACCGCCCGATCTCGCCGGGCTGTTCGACGCGCCGGTCGAGGATGTCAGGCTCGAAATCGGATTTGGCGGCGGCGAACACCTGATCGCCGAAGCCCGCGCCTTTCCGAACACCGGCTTCATCGGCTGCGAGCCTTACGTCAACGGCATGGCGAAGATCCTGGCGCAGATCGAGGCCCATGGCATCGGCAATATCCGGCTGTTCGCCGGCGACGCCGCTGAATTGCTCGCCTGGGCGCCGGAGCATTCGCTGGCCCGGATCGATCTGATCCATCCCGACCCCTGGCCGAAGCGGCGGCACTGGAAGCGGCGCTTCGTGCAGGACGCCACCATCGCCAGCATGGCGCGGGTTCTAAAGGCGGCGGGCGAATTTCGCTTCGTCAGCGATATCAGCGACTATTGCGCATGGACGCTGGCACATTTTTCTCGATCGCCCGATTTCGTCTGGACCGCGGAGCGTGCGTCCGACTGGCGAGAGCCATGGCCCGACTACACGATGACGCGATATGGCCGCAAAGCCGAACGTGAAGGCCGCCAGGCGGCCTACTTGCAATTTCGGAAAATCGGCTAAAGCGTTTTCAAGCGAAGTGGCGACCGGTTCGCGTCAAGAAAACGCGTCAAATCGAGAATCTAGACGGTTGGAATTGTAATCACGGCTTCAGGTCACGCGTGTCCGCCAAAACCCCACCACCCGCTCCGCCGTCGAGGGCATCAGGTGCATGAAGTTCGATCGCACCTTCTCGATATCCGTTGGCGATGGCACCCGCGCCGGACCCAGCCGGAGCAGGATCAGGGCGCGCACGGTCGCCCATTCGAGCCCGAGCGCCTTGCCGACGATCAGGAGGGGATCGTGACGGTCGCCCGAGATCAGGCGGTCGAGGGTCGCGATATTCACGCCCGACATCGCCGATAGGGCGGCCACCGATTCCTCGTAGTGGTGGCCCCTGGCAAAGCCGAGCAGCGCGGATTCGTTCAGTCCCCCGGAGCGATGCAGCGCCATGATCGCGCGTTGCGCCGGCGCAAAATCCCGACGGCTCCCGACCGGCTCGGCGCCGCCGGAAATCTGGCTCATCGCGCGGCCGATCGCCGCCTGCCTGCCGGGCTTCACCACGTCGAACAGGCGGCGGCGGACGACATCGATCGATCCCGCCAAAAGCTCCTTCAGAAGCTGGTCCGACAGATCGTCGCGCTGACCGACCGCGAGCGTCAGCACGCCGTCCTTGCCGGCGCGCTTGATCAGCGCGGAATACCCGGCCTGCGAGAACAGCGCCCCCGCATTCGCCGCAGTGCGCCTGACGACATCGCGATCGCCACGGCGCAGGATGACGTCGGTCAGGTCAGGTGGAAGCTTCGGCCGCTCCGACATCGCCAGCAGATGAGCCTGGCCCTTTCTGCGCGCGATTTCGATCAAGACGTCCTCGTCGATGACAGGCGATCGGCGCAGCAGGGGACCCGCAATCGATATCTCGTCCTCGCGCGCGAGTTGCCGCACCAGCGCGCGGGGCGCGTTGGCAAGAACGGACAATCGCTCGGCCAGATCGGCACGGACGGGAATCTCGGTGTGCGGAACGAGATCGATGAGGAGGCGGTCGAACAGATCGACGTGATCGGATCCGTAGTTCGCGGCCCCCTGCAGGAACAGCCCGGCGATCCCGCTCGCCACCTCGGCGAGGCGTTTGGGATCGCCCTGTCTGACGATCTCATCGAGCCCGGGGATCAACGATGTAGCGACGGACATGAAACACACTCAGAGCCGGCGCGGGGCGGGTTTTTCCGGCAATTTAGGTTAACCAGGTGAAGGAAGGGTTAGGTTCAAGACTAACCCTCGAAAGGCGCGCAAAATCGCGACGCCGGCGGCTCACGGGCCTTGCCGGAGCGGGGGAAAACCGCTATATCAGCCGCAACTTATGGTTCTCATACGATCGCGTATTGAGAGTGGGCCCCCCGGGACCCGCTCTTTTTTATTACCTGAACCGGCCCGCCGCATCTGACACCGGGCCGGCTCGGGCAGACCGGCCGGACCGCCTTCTAGGCCCGGCGCAACCCAACGCAAGCCAGACCTCCGGGCAAGACCGCTCGAAGCAAGACCGCCCAAAGGCAAATTTTGACACTGGACATGACCGATCCGACCGCTGGTTCCGTAGACACCGATCTGCTTGCCGAGCCGCGCCTCGTCGTCGAGCCGGGCGCGGCGGCGCGGGTGTCGGCGGTGGCCGCTCCGGTGTTGCAGGGAATGGGTTACCGGCTGGTACGGATCAAGATATCCGGCGAGTCCGGCTGCACGGTCCAGATCATGGCGGAACGGCCGGACGGATCGATGCAGATCGAGGATTGTGAGGCGATCTCGAAGGCGCTGTCGCCGGTGCTCGATGTCGCCGATCCGATCGACCGCGCCTATCGGCTGGAGATTTCCTCGCCCGGGATCGACCGGCCGCTGGTGCGCCGCTCGGATTTTGAACGTTATGCCGGCCATCTGGTGAAGATCGAGATGGCGGTCGCCCATCAGGGCCGCAAGCGGTTCCGCGGCACGCTTGGGGGCGTCACGGGCGACGCCGTGTGCTTACATCGCGATGACATACGCGCGGGCGAAGATGCCGATGCGATGCTGGTGATGGAGGATATCGCGGACGCCAGACTGGTTCTGACCGACGAACTGATCGCCGAATCGATGCGTCGCGGCAAGGCCGCCGAGCGCGAGTTGCGCCAGAATCTCGGGCTGGAACCGCCACCCCCGCCGCATGCGAAAAAAAGCGACCCGGCGAAGAGCAACAAACCGAAGCCGAAATTGAAGCCGACCAAGAAGCGCCCCGAAGAATACCAAGGAACACCGCCTCGCCGCAGAACGACTGCGAAGAGGCGAAATCGACCCCACCGAAGGAGACTAGAGCCATGGCAGCTGTCAGCGCCAATAAACTTGAACTGCTGCAGATCGCAGACGCGGTTGCGCGCGAAAAATCGATCGACCGCGGCATCGTGATCGCGGCGATGGAAGACGCCATCGCCAAGGCGGCGCGGGCCCGCTACGGCAGCGAGACCGACGTCCACGCCGAGATCGACGCCAAGAAGGGCGAACTGCGGCTGTCGCGCCACATGCTGGTGGTCGACCAGGTCGAGAATTCGGCCAACCAGATTTCACTGATCGACGCCCAACGCGCCAATCCCGGCGCGCAGGTCGGCGACACCATCGCCGACACGCTGCCGCCGCTGGAATATGGCCGCATCGCCGCGCAATCGGCCAAGCAGGTGATCGTGCAGAAGGTGCGCGAGGCCGAGCGCGACCGTCAGTATCAGGAGTTCAAGGACCGCATCGGCGACATCGTCAACGGCATCGTCAAGCGCGTCGAATATGGCAGCGTCATCGTCGATCTCGGCCGCGGCGAAGCCATTGTACGCCGCGACGAGATGCTGCCGCGCGAAGTGTTCCGCAACGGCGACCGCGTCCGCGCCTATATTTTCGACGTCCGGCGCGAAACGCGCGGCCCGCAGATCTTCCTTTCCCGCACCCATCCGCAATTCATGGCGAAACTGTTCGCGCAGGAAGTGCCGGAAATCTATGACGGCATCGTCGAGATCAAGGCGGTGGCCCGCGACCCCGGGTCGCGCGCGAAAATCGGCGTTATCTCGAGGGATTCGTCGGTCGATCCGGTCGGCGCCTGCGTCGGCATGCGCGGCTCGCGCGTGCAGGCCGTGGTCAATGAATTGCAGGGCGAAAAGATCGACATCATTCCGTGGTCGCCCGATATCGCGACCTTTGTCGTCAACGCGCTGGCCCCCGCCGAAGTCGCCAAGGTCGTGATCGACGAGGACCGCGAGCGGATCGAGGTCGTGGTGCCCGACACCAATAACCAGTTGTCGCTGGCGATCGGCCGGCGCGGGCAGAACGTGCGCCTCGCCTCGCAGCTGACCGGCTGGGACATCGACATCCTGACCGAACAGGAGGAATCCGAACGGCGCCAGGCCGATTTCGAGAATTCCACCCGGGTGTTCATGGAAGCGCTGAACGTCGACGAGGTGGTCGGCCAGTTGCTGGCGTCGGAGGGCTTCACGTCGGTGGAGGAACTGGCGCTGGTCGACGTCAGGGAATTGGCCGGCATCGAAGGCTTTGACGACGAAACCGCCAACGAGTTGCAGAATCGCGCCAAGGAATATCTGGAACAGCTCGAAAGCGAGCTCGAAAACAAGCGTAAGGAGCTCGGTGTGGACGATGCATTGAAGACGGTGCCCGGCGTGACCTCGAAAATGCTGGTCAAATTCGGCGAGAACGACATCAAGACGGTCGAGGATCTGGCCGGTTGCGCCACCGACGACCTGATCGGCTGGACCGAGCGCAAGGAAGGCGGCGAGCCGACCAAGCACCCCGGCATCCTCGACGCCAACGAAATCTCGCGCGACGACGCCGAGAACATGATCATGCAGGCGCGCGTCATCGCCGGCTGGATCACGCAGGCCGATCTTGACAAAAAGACCGAGGAGCCCGAGGCCGCCGAAGGCCAGCCGGCTTAACGCGCGTGTTGCGCAAATGCCCGCCCCCGGACCTGATCCGGGGGTGGATACCGGCCTTGCGCGGCCGTAACGCGCAAATGAATGGAGCGATGTCGCCTGAATGCTTGCCCTCGCTGACCCCGATCTCGACAACGGACCGCGGACCGACAGGTCCGCGACGATGCGGATGTGCGCGGTCACGCGCGAGGTGCGGCCGATCGGCGAACTGATCCGGTTTGTGGTCGCGCCGATCCGGCGAGGTGGTGGCGGATCTGAAACGCAAGCTGCCCGGCCGGGGCCTGTGGGTTTCAGCCTCGCATCATGCGGTTGCGGAAGCCGTCCGGCGACACCAGTTTAGCAAGGGGTTCAAGCGCGAGGTGCGGGTGGCGCCAACGCTTGCCGCCGACACCGAAGCCCTGCTGGTACGTTTCGTGACCGAGGCCCTCGCGATGGCCGCCAAGGCGGGTCAGGTCGTATCCGGCTTCGGCAAGGTCGCGGACGCCCTGGAACGGCGGCAGGTGCAGGCCCCGATCAGAGCCCTGATCCATGCTTCCGACGGCGCGGCGGACGGAATCCGCAAATTGGACGCCATGGTCAGGCAAAATGCCGGAAATGGCGACAGAATTCCCCGAAATTCCGGTAATCGCGCCGCTGACCTCGGAACAATTGGATTTGGCACTTGGCCGGTCAAATGTGATACATGCAGCCCTGCTCGCGGGCCCGGCGAGCAAGACGTTCCTGTCGCGCAGCCATGTCCTGGTCCGATACCGGATGGCGGATGACGACAGAACCGCCGGCCATGCGGCCAAGAATTCGCCAATACAGACTGTGCGGACACGCACGACTTAAAGAAGATTAGGATTGCTGAATGGTTGATACGAAAACTCCTGGCGACAAGACGCTCAGTGTCCCGACCAAGACCTTGACGCTCAAGCCGCGCGTCGAGACGGGCACCGTTCGCCAGAGCTTCAGCCACGGCCGGACCAAGCAGGTCGTGGTCGAAAAGCGCGGCAAGCGCCGGGTCGGCGGCGACGCCCCCGCGGCCGAAACCCATGCGCCGGAGCCTGCGGTCGCCAAGGCGGCAGCGCCGGCCAAGGCGCCGATCGCCCGTGCCGCGCCGCCTGCGGCCCCGCCGCGCAGCAATTCCGGCGTCGTGCTGCGCACCCTGACCGAGGACGAACGCAGCGCGCGCGCCAGCGCGCTTGCCGACGCGAAAGTCCGCGATGTCGAAGAACGGCGCCTGGCCGAAGAAGAAGCCAAGCGGCGCAACAGCAAGGAAGGCATCGAGCAGGCCGAGCGCGAAGCCGCCGAGGCCCGCCGCAAGGCCGAAGAAGAGCGTCACCGTCAGGACGAGGAAGCCAAGCGCAAGGCCGAACTCGAGGCCAAGAAGCGTTTCGGCGAGGCCGAAGCCAAGGCCGCAGCCGCGGCCCGCCCCGCGGTACCGGTCGCGCGAGCCCCCGGAATCGCCGCCGACATCACCGACGAGGATGAAGGTCCGCGCCAGATCCGTCGTGGCCCGGGCGGCGTTGCCCGTCCCGCAGCCGCCCCGAAAACAACCGCCAAGCCGGCGCCGGCCAAGCAGCGCGGCCGCCTGACGCTGGTCACCGCGCTCAACGCCGACGACGTGCGCGAGCGCTCGATCGCGTCGTTCCGCCGCCGCACCCAGCGGCTCAAGGGCCATCAGTCGAACGAGCCGAAGGAAAAGCTGGTTCGCGAGGTCATCATCCCGGAAGCCATCAATATCCAGGAACTCGCCAACCGCATGTCGGAGCGCGCCGTCGACGTCATCAGACTGCTGATGAAGCAGGGCGCGATGTACAAGATCACCGACGTGATCGACGCCGACACCGCGCAGCTGATCGCCGAGGAAATGGGCCACACCGTCAAGCGCGTGGCCGCGTCCGACGTCGAGGAAGGCCTGTTCGACATCGTCGACGATTCCACCGATACCGAGCCGCGTTCACCCGTGGTGACGGTGATGGGCCATGTCGACCACGGCAAGACCTCGCTGCTCGATGCGCTTCGCCACGCCAACGTGGTCTCCGGCGAGGCCGGCGGCATCACCCAGCATATCGGCGCCTATCAGGTGACCTCGCCGGAAAGCGGCAAGAAGATCACCTTCATCGACACGCCGGGCCACGCCGCGTTTACCGCGATGCGCGCGCGCGGCGCCAAGGTGACCGACATCGTGGTGCTGGTGGTGGCGGCCGATGACGGCGTCATGCCGCAGACCGTGGAAGCGATCAATCACGCCAAGGCGGCGAAGGTGCCGATGATCGTCGCCATCAACAAGATCGACAAGCCCGACGCGAAACCCGAGCGGGTGCGTACCGAGCTGCTGCAGCACGAGGTTCAGGTCGAATTGCTCGGCGGCGACGTCGTCGACGTCGAGGTCTCCGCCAAGAACAAGACCAATCTCGACAAGCTGCTGGAGATGATCGCGCTGCAGGCCGAACTGCTCGACCTCAAGACCAATCCGTCGCGCCCCGCCGAAGGCACCGTGATCGAAGCCAAGCTTGATCGCGGTCGCGGTCCGGTCGCAACCGTGCTGGTGCAGCGTGGCACCTTGCGGGTCGGGGACATTATCGTCGCCGGCGCCGAGATGGGCCGCGTCCGCGCGCTGATCAACGATCAGGGCGTGACCATCGACGAGGCCGGACCTTCGGTGCCGGTCGAGGTGCTCGGCTTCAACGGCCCGCCGGAGGCCGGCGACCGTCTCGCCGTGGTCGACAGCGAGGCCCGCGCCCGCCAGGTGACGAGCTACCGCGCCCATCAGAAGCGCGAGAATGCCGCCGCCAGCATTTCCGGCATGCGCGGCTCGCTCGAACAGATGATGTCGCAGCTCAAGACCTCGGGCCGCAAGGATTTCCCGCTGATCATCAAGGCCGACGTGCAGGGCTCGCTGGAAGCCATTCTCGGCTCGCTCGACAAGCTGGGCACCGACGAAGTCGCCGCGCGCATCCTGCATGCGGGCGTCGGCGGCATCAGCGAATCCGACGTAACGCTGGCGGAAGGCTTCAACGCCGCCATCATCGGGTTCAACGTTCGTGCCCACAAGGAAGCCGCCGCCGCCGCCAAGCGCAACGGCATCGAAATCCGCTACTACAACATCATCTACGATCTGGTGGATGACGTGAAGAAGGCGATGTCCGGCCTGCTCGCGCCGACGCTGCGCGAGACCATGCTGGGCAATGCCCTGATCCTGGAAGTGTTCAACATTTCCAAGGTCGGCAAGGTCGCGGGCTGCCGCGTCACCGACGGCTCGGTGGAACGCGGCGCCAATGTCCGCCTGATTCGCGACAATGTCGTCGTGCATGAAGGCAAGCTGTCGACGCTGAAACGCTTCAAGGATGAAGTGAAGGAAGTGCAGTCCGGCCAGGAGTGCGGCATGGCGTTCGAGAATTACGGCGACATGCGGGCCGGCGACATCATCGAGTGTTATCGCGTGGAGACGATCCAGCGCTCGCTGTAAGTTCGAACCTTGCAAAGCGCGCTGATTTTGCGACTGAAACTGCGGCGTCATGGCCGGACTCGTTCCGGCCATCCGCGTCCTGGCTAATTCAACGACAAAAACGTGGATGCCCGCGAGCCGCGCGGGCATGACGACGTTGAGAGACGACAATGCCCGGTCATCACAAGAAGAGTTCCGCCCCCGGCGGCTCGCAGCGCCAGTTGCGGGTCGGCGAAATCGTGCGCCATGCGATCGCCGAAATTCTTTCGCACGGCAGCGTGCACGACCCGGAACTCGAGGGCCACATCGTCACCGTGCCCGAGGTGCGGATGTCGCCGGACCTGAAGCTTGCCACCGTCTATGTGATGCCGCTCGGCGGTCGCGATACCGACAAGGTGATCGCGGCGCTGGAGCGCAACAAGAAGTTTCTCCGCGGCGAGGTGGCGCGGCGCGTTAACCTAAAATTTGCGCCTGATGTCCGCTTCCGGGCAGACGACCAATTCGACGAAGCGGAACGAATAGAGAAATTACTGCGAACACCTGCGGTGCAAAGAGACCTCGCGCCGGATTCGCCAGATTCGGAAGAGTGACCTGATGATCGTGACCAGCGCAAACACCCTGATCGAGCCGGGAATCGGTGATTCGGCCGAGCTTGAAAAAAATATTTCTTCGGGCGCGGATCGCGTTGAAAATCACGCCCGCGCCGGCAAGCAGCCGCGGCAGAACAATCAGCCGCGGCGCGACAAGCGCGACGTCCACGGCTGGGTGGTCCTCGACAAGCCGATCGGCATGACCTCCACCCACGCGGTCGCGGTCGTGAAGCGGCTGTTCCAGGCCAAGCGCGCCGGCCACGCCGGCACGCTCGATCCGCTCGCCTCCGGCGGACTGCCGATCGCGCTGGGAGAGGCCACCAAGACGGTTCCGTTCGTGATGGACGGCCGCAAGCGCTATCGCTTCACGGTGGCCTGGGGCGAGGAACGCGATACCGACGATACCGAGGGCCGGGTCGTCCAGGACCAGCGAGAGCAGGCCCTCGGCCGAGGCGATCCGCGCCCTGCTGCCGCGCTTCACCGGCCTGATCGAGCAGACCCCGCCGCAATATTCCGCCATCAAGGTCCAGGGCGAGCGGGCCTATGACCTGGCGCGGGACGGCGAAACCGTCGAACTGAAGCCGCGGCCGGTCGAGATTCACCAATTAACCTTGGTAGAACAGTTAGATACCAGCCATTCCGTGTTCGAGGCCGAGTGCGGCAAGGGAACCTATGTGCGGGCTTTGGCCCGCGATCTCGGGCGGATTCTCGGCTGTTTTGGCCATATCTGCGCGCTGCGGCGGACCCTGGTCGGTCCGTTCGGCGAGGCCGACATGATTCCGCTGGAACAGTTGCAGGCTTTGTGCGATAGAGCCGCGTCTGGCGAGGGCAGCCTCGCCGACGCGCTCATGCCCGTTGAGACCGCGCTGGACGACATCCCGGCACTGGCCGTCACACGGGCTGATGCGGCAAGGCTCCATCGGGGCCAAGCCGTTTTGTTGCGCGGACGGGATGCGCCCAATTGTAGCGGCACAGTCTATGTCACGGTGGCAGGCCGGCTTCTGGCCCTCGCCGAAATTGGCAATGGCGAACTCATCCCCAAGCGCGTGTTCAACCTGAACGGACTGACTGCCAGTCCGGCTCGCAACAACGAAAGTGTTTGACGATGTCGATTACCGCCGAACGCAAAGCGGAAGTCATCAAGACCAATGCCAACAAGGCCGGCGACACCGGCTCGCCCGAGGTCCAGGTCGCGATCCTGTCGGAACGCATCAACAACCTGACCGGGCATTTCAAATCCCACGTGAAGGACAACCATTCACGCCGCGGGCTTTTGAAAATGGTCGCAACGCGCCGTTCGCTTCTCGATTACATCAAGAGGAAAGACGAGGCGCGCTACCAGGCGCTGCTCGAAAAGCACAACATTCGGCGTTGAGTTCGTAAGCTTCACGCGCGCATGTCGCGCGCGTTGTTGCGCGTGGTTTCGGAGAGCGGCGTTGCGCCTTTCCACCAGGGCCATGCGTATATCGTGTGCGAGCCATCGCGGCTCGCATCAGGGCACGACCTTCGAAACGGTTTTTCGAAAAGAATTCGTGCCAGACAGAAGTTCGTCCAGCAGCACTCCGGCGACTGGACGATGACGGGCAAGGTGCCCGTCGCGCGGGTTGAAGGCGAGCCGCCTTTGCCCCGTACCAAATCGGAAGGATGAATACCATCCGGCACATCAAGACCATGGCAGGATCGCCGGACGCTGATCTCGAATTGCGATCAGCGTCCCGCAATCTTGCGCATGGTTTTTGTGTGCCGGACTTTCATGCCTTGCGTGAACCCATGAAAGAAAACCGCAATGTTCAATATTCATTCAGTCGAGATCGACTGGGGTGGACGTCCCCTCAGGCTTGAAACCGGAAAGATCGCCCGTCAGGCCGACGGCGCCGTGCTGGCGACCTATGGCGAGACCGTCGTGCTCGCCACCGTCGTCGCCGCCAAAACCCCCCGCGAGGGCGTCGACTTCCTGCCGCTGACCGTCGACTACATCGAAAAGACCTATGCCGCGGGGCGCATTCCCGGTGGCTATTTCAAGCGCGAAGGCCGGCCCACCGAGAAGGAGACCCTGGTCTCCCGCCTGATCGATCGGCCGGTCCGTCCGCTGTTCGTCGACGGCTGGCGCAACGAAACCCAGATCGTCGTCACCGTGCTGTCGCATGACATGGAAAACGATCCCGACGTTCTGGCGGTCGTGGCCGCCTCGGCGGCGCTGACCATCTCCGGCGCGCCCTTCAAGGGCCCGATCGGTGCTGCGCGCGTCGGCTTCATCAACGACGAATATGTGCTCAACCCGACGCTCGACGAAATGGTCGAAACCCAGCTCGATCTGGTCGTCGCCGGCACCGCCGACGCCGTGCTGATGGTGGAGTCGGAAGCCAAGGAACTCAACGAAGACATCATGCTCGGCGCCGTGATGTTCGGACACCGGCACTTCCAGCCGGTCGTCAACGCGATCATCGAGCTCGCCGAGAAAGCCGCGAAAGAGCCGCGCGAGGTTCAGGTCGTCGACGAAAGCGCCCTGGAAAAGGAAATGCTCGGGCTGATCGAAGCCGATCTGCGCGCAGCCTACGCCATCCCGGTCAAGCAGGACCGCTACGCCGCGGTCGGCAAGACCAAGGAAAAGGTGATGGCGCACTATTTCCCGGAAGGCCAGGAGCCGAAATACGACAAGCTGCGCATCGCCGGCGTGTTCAAGGAGCTGGAAGCCAAGATCGTTCGCTGGAACATTCTCGACACCGGCAAGCGCATCGACGGCCGCGATTCCAAGACCGTCCGCAACATCATCGCCGAAGTCGGCGTACTGCCCCGCGCCCATGGCTCGGCGCTGTTCACCCGCGGCGAAACCCAGGCGATGGTGGTGACCACGCTCGGCACCGGCGAGGACGAGCAGTACATCAACTCGCTGTCGGGCACCTACAAGGAGCAGTTCCTGCTGCACTACAACTTCCCTCCCTATTCGGTCGGTGAAACCGGACGCATGGGCGGCACCAAGCGGCGTGAAATCGGCCACGGCAAGCTGGCCTGGCGCGCGATCCACCCGGTATTGCCGCCGCACCACGAATTCCCCTACACGGTGCGCGTGGTTTCCGAGATCACCGAGTCCAACGGATCGTCTTCGATGGCCTCGGTCTGCGGCGCCTCGCTCTCGCTGATGGATGCGGGCGTTCCGTTGAAGCGGCCGACCGCGGGCATCGCCATGGGCCTTATTCTGGAAGGCTCGCGCTTTGCCGTGCTGTCGGACATTCTCGGCGACGAGGATCATCTCGGCGACATGGACTTCAAGGTGGCGGGCACTGACGCGGGCATCACCTCGCTGCAGATGGACATCAAGATCTCCGGCATTACCGAGGAGATCATGAAGGTCGCGCTCGGCCAGGCCAAGGAAGGCCGCATCCACATCCTCGGCGAGATGTCGAAGGCGCTCACCGCTGCGCGTGCCGAGCTCGGCGAATACGCGCCGCGCATCGAGACCTTCAAGATCCCGACCGACAAGATCCGCGAAGTGATCGGCACCGGCGGCAAGGTGATCCGCGAGATCGTCGAGAAGACCGGCGCCAAGGTCAATATCGACGACGACGGCACCGTGAAGGTCGCTTCCGCCGACGGCGAATCGATCAAGGCCGCGATCAAGTGGATCAAGTCGATCGCGTCGGATCCTGAACTCAACGCGATCTATGACGGCACCGTGGTCAAGGTGATGGAGTTCGGCGCCTTCGTGAACTTCTTCGGCGCCAAGGACGGCCTCGTCCACATCAGCCAGCTCGCGTCCAACCGCGTGCAGAAGACCTCCGACGTCGTCAAGGAAGGCGACAAGGTCAAGGTCAAGCTGCTCGGCTTCGACGATCGCGGCAAGACGCGTCTGTCGATGAAGGCGGTCGACCAGGTGACCGGCGAGGACCTCGAGGCCAAGCAGAAGACCGAAGCCCCGCCGCGCGAAGCCGCCGGCGAGTAATCGGCTTCCGAAAATTCCGGTTGCGAAAGGGCGGCTGAAAGGCCGCCCTTTTTGTTTGGCGATGGCAGTGGTGCTCGCACCGATGTCGGTCGGTCTCCTCTCCGCCTGCGGGGAAGAGGGAGCCAGAACATCATACCCCGCTTGCCGCTCGTCGCGTCCCGGGCGCGGGGCAACATCCATGCTCTCCTTCACCACCTCCCCCAGCGCGCCAAAATCCGCCTGGCGCGGCGAGGTGCGGCGGAAGGCGAGGCCGATGCTGCGGCCGGGCTGCGGATTTTCCAGCCGCAGGAATTTGACCCGCTCGTCGCGACGCTCGACGTCGGCGGCGATCTGCGGAATCAGCGTCACGCCGTAGCCGCCCGCGACCATCTGCATCACGGTGGTCAGGCTGGAGGCGCCGAACGCGGTGCCGCCGGCGCTGGCGCCGCGGCCGCGCGCGGCGGTAGCGCAAAGCGCCAGCGCCTGATCGCGCAGGCAGTGGCCGTCCTCGAGCAGGATCAGGCGGCTTTGATCGATGTCGCCGACCGCCACCCGCCTGGTCGCACTGCGCGGATCGCTCGCGGGCACCGCGAGCAAAAACAGGTCGTCGAACAATGGCACCGTATCGATGTCGGGCTCGCCCAGCGGCAGGGCCAGCAACGCGGCATCGAGCGCGCCGCTCTTGATCTCCTCGACCAGCTGCCGGGTCTGGGTTTCCCGCAACTCCAGCCGCAGCTCCGGAAACCTGGTTTGCAGCGTGGGGAGAATCCGCGGCAGCAGATAGGGCGCCAGCGAGGGAATCACCCCGAGCATTAACCGCCCCGTCAGCGGGCCGCTGCGATGGCGGGCGAAATCCACCAGGTCCCGCGAAGCCGTCAGCACCTCTTCGCCGCGGCGGGCGATTTCGCGCCCGACATCGGTCAGCATCACGTCGCCTGGACGGCGTTCCACCACGGCAACGCCGAGCGTCCGCTCGAGGTCCCGGATCTGCATCGACAGCGCCGGCTGGGTCACGGCGCAAGCCTCGGCGGCGCGGCCGAAATGGCCGTGCCTGGCGAGCGCGGAAAGATAGCGAAGCTGTCGAAGCGTGATCATCGCCATCAGATAAACTGATCGCGAGTTCAAGACAATTCGACTGGACCTTATGTTAGATATCTTCCAAGGTGCGGCTCCAGCGAATTTGGCGAGAGAGGCACCAACCCCGCGGATCCGGGCCAAAACCCGACGATTGCGCGCTTCTCCGAGAGCGGCCGGCGAACCCGATGCAGCCCATGCGGAGCGCGGCGTGCGCGGCTTCGCCCCTGCAATTCCACACTGAGGGAGGTAACTGGGGTCTCTTCGGCCACAACTCCTGGAAGCCATCATCATTCCATACCGAACAACTCGAAGAAAACTGCAGAAGCGCGATGGAGAAAAAACATGGACGCAAAGACTGACGATAGCTCCGGCAAGTGCCCGTTCACCGGCGGCACCCGCGGACACAGGAATCGCGACTGGTGGCCCGAGCACCTCGATATCGGCGTGCTCCATGGCAAGGCGCCCGCCGCCGATCCGATGGGCGAAGCGTTCGACTATGCCAAGGAATTCGAGAGCCTCGATATCGACGCCGTGATCAAGGACCTGCGGGCCTTGATGACCGAATCGCAGGAGTGGTGGCCGGCCGACTTCGGTCACTATGGCGGATTGTTCATCCGCATGGCGTGGCACAGCGCCGGTACCTACCGCATCACCGACGGTCGCGGCGGCGCCGGCGCCGGTCAGCAGCGCTTCGCTCCGCTCAACAGCTGGCCGGATAACGCCAACCTCGACAAGGCGCGCCGCCTGCTGTGGCCGATCAAGCAGAAATATGGCCGCAAGATTTCCTGGGCCGACCTCATGGTTCTCACCGGCAACGTCGCCCTGGAATCGATGGGCTTCAAGACGTTCGGCTTTGCCGGCGGCCGCGCCGATGTGTGGGAGCCTGAAGAGCTGTATTGGGGTCCCGAGGGCACCTGGCTGGGCGACGAACGCTACAGCGGCGAACGTCAGCTGGCGGAGCCGCTCGGCGCGGTGCAGATGGGCCTGATCTACGTCAATCCGGAAGGCCCGAACGGCAAGCCGGATCCGGTTGCCTCAGCAAAAGACATCCGCGAAACGTTCTTCCGCATGGCGATGAACGACGAAGAGACCGTGGCGCTGATCGCCGGCGGCCACACTTTCGGCAAGACCCACGGTGCCGGCGATCCATCGCTGATCGGCGCCGAGCCGGAAGGTGCTGCGATCGAGGATCAGGGCCTCGGCTGGAAGAGCAAGTATGGCACCGGCTTCGGCGCCGACGCCATCACCGGCGGCCCGGAAGTGACCTGGTCGCAGACACCGACGAAATGGAGCAACCACTTCTTCGACAACCTGTTCAAGTACGAATGGGAGCTGACCAAGAGCCCGGCCGGCGCGCAGCAGTGGAAAGCGAAAGGCGCCGAGGCCACCATCCCCGACGCGTATGACAAGTCGAAGAAGCATGTTCCGACCATGCTGACCACGGACCTCGCGCTGCGCTTCGACCCGGCCTACGAGAAGATCTCGCGGCGCTTCTACGAGCATCCGGATCAGTTCGCGGACGCTTTTGCCCGCGCCTGGTTCAAGCTCACGCACCGCGACATGGGGCCGATCGTGCGCTATCGCGGCAAGCTGGTGCCGAAGGAAACGCTGATCTGGCAGGACCCGATCCCCGCCGTGGATCATCCGCTGATCGGGGAGCAGGACATTGCGGCCCTGAAGGCTAAAATCCTCGCCTCCGGCCTCACGGTTTCCCAGCTGGTCTCGACCGCCTGGGCATCGGCCTCGACGTTCCGCGGCTCCGACAAGCGCGGCGGCGCCAACGGCGCGCGCATTCGCCTCGCGCCCGCAGAAGGATTGGGACGCGAACAATCCGCCCGAGCTGGCGAAGGTGCTCTCGAAGCCTCGAAGCGATCCGGAAAGGGTTCGGCAAGAAAGTGTCGCTCGCCGACCTGATCGTTCTCGGCGGCGGCGCCGCCATCGAGAAGGCGGCGAAGGATGCCGGTCTGAGCGTGACGGTCCCGTTCGCGCCCGGCCGCATGGACGCATCGCAGGAGCAGACCGACGTCGCCTCCTTCGCACCGCTGGAGCCCCGCGCCGACGGCTTCCGCAACTATATCAGCGGCAAGCGGCAATTCATGATGCCGGAGGAGGCCCTGGTGGATCGGGCGCAACTGCTGACGCTGACGGCACCCGAGATGACGGTGCTGGTCGGCGGCCTGCGCGTGCTCGGCGCCAATGCCCGCAACGCGAAGCACGGCGTCTTCACCAAGAAGCCGGAAACGCTGACCAACGACTTCTTCGTCAACCTCCTCGACATGAGCACGGAGTGGCAGCCGGCCGGCTCCGACGGCGAGTACGAGGGCCGCGACCGCAAGACCAAGGCGGTGAAGTGGACCGGCACCCGCGTCGACCTGATCTTCGGGTCGCATTCGCAGCTCCGCGCCATCGCGGAAGTCTATGGCAGCGCGGACGCCAAGGAGAAGTTTGCGAAGGACTTCGTCAAGGCGTGGACCAAGGTCATGAATGCGGATCGCTTCGATCTGGCCTGATCGCGGCAAGAAGGCCTTCGGCCGCTTCTAGCGCAGCGGCGGAGGGAATTTCCGCTTCGGGTTGAAGTGAATGAAGCCCTCGCGATAATGTCGCGAGGGCTTTTTCCTTGTCCCGAGGGTTCCTCTTGATGCCGCCGCCAGCGATCCGTACCGCCCGGGCAGACGAATATGACGAGATCGCCCGCGTCTGGATGAACAGCTGGGCTTCCACCGGGCTGGAGGATGCCAGCAACTTCCTGCTCGCCAAATTGCGCGCCCGCGTGCCGCTCGAGATGGAGCGGGGATGGACCCTCTACGTCGCCGATGACGGCGGCACGATCGCGGCGATGCTGGCGCTGCATCTGCCCAAGATGTATCTCGACCAGTTGTTCGTCGCCCCGGAATATCAGGGCCGAAACCTTGGGCGGAGGCTGCTCGCCTTCACCCGCGAGCTGCTGCCACGCGAAATCCACCTGCGCTGCGTGCGTGAAAATGAAAAGGCCTGGCGCTGGTATGAGCGCGAGGGTTTTGTCTTCGAGCAGCAACAGGTCGAGCCGATGACCGGCTTTGTCATGAAATATTATCGGTGGAAGAAGGGGACGACGCCATGATGAAACTCTATTGGTCGCCGCGCTCGCGGTCGTTTTCCGCGCTTTGGCTGATGGAAGAGACCGGGCAGCCGTATGAGCGCGTGCTGACCGACATCTCCAAGGGGGCGCAGAAGACGCCGGAATATCTCGCCATCAATCCGATGGGAAAGGTGCCGGCGCTAAGGGACGGCGAGGCGATCCTCGCCGAGTCCGCGGCGATCTGCGCCTATGTCGCCGAACGCTATCCGCAGGCGAAGCTGGCGCCGCCGCTCGGCGATCCCTTGCGCGCGAAATATCTTTACTGGCTGTTCTTCGGACCCGGCTGCGTCGAGCCCGCGATGGTGCAGCTTGCCACCAAGATCGAGATGAATCCGGTGGCCGCGGGCTGGGGCGACGCCCAGCGCGTGTTCGACGTGCTCGACGCCGCGCTGACGAGAGGCCCTTGGCTTCTCGGCGAGACCTTCTCGGCAGCGGATATCGCCATTGGTTCCGGGCTGAATTTCGCGGTCCGGCTTTTCAAGATGGTGCCGGCGCGCCCCTCATTCGACCGCTACATCGACGCTTGCGCGGCGCGGCCGGCGTTCCAGCGCGCCACCGCGCTCGCGGCGGGATAGCCCTCACTCGGCCGTGTCCTTCAGATTTTCCGGCCGCGGCATCGAAATGACATTATAGCCGGAATCGACGAAATGGGTCTCGCCGGTGACGCCGCCCGACAGGTCGGACAATAGGTACAGCGCCGAGCCGCCGAGTTCATCGAGCGTCACGCCCCGGCCGAGCGGCGAGTGCTTCTGCTGGAACGCGAACATCGCGCGCGCATCGCCGATGCCGGAGCCCGCGAGGGTGCGCACCGGACCGGCTGATATCGCGTTGACGCGAATGCCGCGCGGGCCGAAGTCGGCGGCGAGATAGCGCACCGAGGCTTCCAGCGCGGCCTTGGCGACGCCCATCACGTTGTAATTCGGCATCACCCGGGTCGAGCCGCCAAAGGTCAGCGTGATCATCGCGCCGCCGGACGCCGGCATCATTTCGGCTGCACGCTTCGCCAGTTCGGTGAACGAAAAGCAGGAGATCAGCATGGTCCGCGAAAAATTCTCGCGGCTGGTGTCGGCGTAACGCCCCTTCAGCTCGCTCTTGTCGGAAAACGCGATGGCGTGGACCAGGAAATCGAGCTGCCCCCATTTGGCGCGCAGCGCCTCGAACACCAAATCGACGCTGGCGAGGTCCTCGACATCGCACGGCAGCACCAGGGGAACGCCGAGCTGTTCGGCCAGCGGCCTGACCCGCTTGCCCAGCGCCTCGCCCTGATAGGTGAAGGCAAGCTCGGCGCCTTGCGCGGCGAGCGTTTTGGCAATGCCCCAGGCAATCGAGTGATCATTGGCGACGCCCATGATCAAACCGCGCTTGCCCTTCATCAGGTCGTTCATCGCCCCTCCACTGCACTCATCTTCCTGACGCCATCGCCCGGCCTGACCGGGCGATCCAGTAATACGAAGCGTTTGGATAATTTTACGAGAGCCGCGCGTACTGGATGCCCCGCTTTGGCGAGGCATGACAAACCCTACGCATCCATCCGCTTGAACACCAGCGTGGCGTTGGTGCCGCCGAAGCCGAAGGAATTCGAAAGCACGGTTCCCAGTCTTGCATTGTCGATGCGTTTGCGCACGATCGGCATGTCGGCGAAGATCGGGATCGAGTTCACTGATATTGGCGCTTTCGCAGATAAAGCCGTTCTGCATCATCAGCAGCGAATAGATCGCCTCCTGCACGCCGGTGGCGCCGAGCGAATGGCCGGTCAGCGCCTTGGTCGCGGAAATCGGCGGGCACTTGTCGCCGGTGCCGAACACCTTGCGGATCGCCTCGATTTCCGGCGGATCGCCAGCCGGGGTCGAGGTCGCGTGCGGATTGATGTAGTCGATCTTGGTATTCACCGTCGACATCGCCATTTTCATGCAGCGCTCGGCGCCCTCGCCCGAGGGGGCGACCATGTCATAGCCGTCAGAGGTGGCGCCGTAGCCGACGATTTCGCCGTAGATCTTCGCGCCGCGCGCCTTGGCATGCTCCAGCTCTTCGAGCACCACCACGCCGGCGCCGCCGGCAATCACAAACCCGTCGCGGCTGACGTCGTAGGGGCGGGAAGCGGTCGCGGGCGTAGCGTTGTATTTCGACGACATCGCGCCCATGGCGTCGAACAGCACCGACAGCGTCCAGTCGAGCTCTTCGCAGCCGCCGGCGAAGATGATGTCCTGCTTGCCGATCTGGATGGTCTCGTAGGCGTTGCCGATGCAGTGATTCGAGGTGGCGCAGGCCGAGGAGATCGAATAGTTCACGCCCTTGATCTTGAACCAGGTGGCGAGCGTCGCCGAGGCCGTCGACGACATCGCCTTCGGCACCGCGAACGGCCCGACCCGCTTCGGTCCCTTGGTGCGGGTGATATCGGCGGCTTCCACGATGGTGCGCGCCGACGGTCCGCCGGAGCCCATGATGATGCCGGTGCGGATATTGGAAACTTCGGTTGGCTCGAGGCCGGAATCCTGGATCGCCTGCTCCATCGCGACATGATTCCAGGCCGCGCCTTCCCCGAGGAAACGCATCGCGCGCCGATCGATGACGCCCGCCGGATCGAGGGTTGGCGCCCCCTGCACCTGGGAGCGGAAGCCGAGCTCGGCATATTTATCCGCGCGCGTGATTCCGGACTTCGCCTCGTGAAGGCTCGCCAGCACTTCCTGGGTGTTGTTTCCGATGGACGAGACGATGCCCATCCCCGTGATGACAACCCGCCTCATGATCGCCTCGCCCTGTCGTTGTATTCTTTTGTGATGCCCGTGATCAAACCGAAAGCCGCCACGCCGGCGGGAGCACGCATCTCATGTTCCCGGCTGCAATGCGGCACCCTGCTTGAACAGCCCGACCTTCAAATCCTTCGCGCGATAGATAATCTCGCCGTCCATGGAAAGCCAGCCGTCAGCGATGCCCAGTACCAGCTTTGATCGCATCACCCGCTTGATGTCGACATTGTACACAACCTTGCGGACGTTCGGCAGCACCTGCCCGGCCAGCTTCAACTCGCCAAGTCCAAGGGCCCGGCCGCGGCCTTCGCCGCCGGTCCAGCCCAGATAGAAGCCGACCATCTGCCACATCGCGTCGAGGCCGAGACAGCCGGGCATGACCGGGTCGTTCTTGAAATGGCAGCCGAAAAACCAGAGGTCCGGCTTCACGTCGAGCTCGGCGCGGACCACGCCCTTGCCGTATTCACCGCCGGTTTCGGAAATTTCGCTGATGCGGTCGAACATCAGCATCGGAGGCAGCGGCAATTGTGCGTTGCCCGGGCCGAACATCTCGCCGCGGCCGCATGCCAGCAAATCCTCATATTCGTATCCGCCGCGCCGATCCAGCATGGTGCCAGCCTTTTCAAAAATCCTGATGAAGCATTTTGCGAAACGGACCCGTTTTGGCCAGGAAGCGCGTCAATTATCGCAGATTGGGCGCTGATACCGCAGGTCAGGACCCCCTGCGGCAACTGACGCTCGCCTTTGCCGAACGCGCGTCAGACCAAGTCCGCGCGCTCTCTATCACAGGCCCCGCGGGCGGCAAAGCACCACGCCGGGGCAATTAGCCGCTTCCCCTTGCGGGGGCCGCTTAACCCTGGGGCCATTCCAGTTGCGAAAAACTTGCATCTGAGAAGATTCCTTCTTATATTCCGATACCATAGTACTCAGATAGCGTGTGGTGCCGGACGTGGAATCGAGCGACAGCAGCCTGTTTTTGAATGACGAAGCCGCCGGTTCGGGGCCCCGCGTTGCGGGGCGCCAGCCGGCCCTGACCGGCTGTCCGTGGCACGACGTCAACGAGATGCTGCAGGCCGCGGGCCTGCGCCCGACCCGTCAGCGCATGGCGCTCGGCTGGCTCCTGTTCGGCAAGGGCGCCCGCCACCTCACCGCGGAAATGCTCTACGAGGAGGCGACGCTGGCGAAGGTCCCGGTGTCGCTCGCGACCGTCTACAACACGCTCAACCAGCTCACCGATGCTGGCTTGCTGCGCCAGGTCAGCGTCGACGGCACCAAGACCTATTTCGACACCAATGTGACGGCGCATCACCACTTCTATCTCGAAAACAACCACGAACTGGTCGACATCCCGGACCCGCATCTGGTGTTGCAGAAGATGCCCGAGGTGCCCGAAGGCTATGAGATCGCCCGGGTCGACATGGTCGTGCGGCTGCGCAAGAAGCGCTGAGCCTGTCGTCCCCGCGAACGCGGGAACCCATCACCACCAGTGCTGATTGTTCAAGGAAGGCGTCAACCAGGCCGCCCAGCCGATAGGCTGCGGCGTATGGGTCCCCGCGTTCGCGGGACGACCTTGGGATGCTGTCTCGGCCGAAAATCAGTCCACCTTCTCGTCCGCGTAGACGCCCCACAGCCGCTGCTGTTCGATCCAGCCGTCGAAACCGTTGCCTGAGACGTGGCACCAGCCGGCCGAGCAGTGTTTGACCTGGGCGACGACGCCGGCCTGCAGGCGGGCGGCGACCGCGCTGGCGGGATCGGCGCGATCGTAGAGCGGCGCGAAATCGTCCTTGCTCTTCATGCTGATCACGGCGGTGCGCCGGCCCGACAGCAGCGAGTGATAGACCCACCCCTCCGCGCCTTCGGAATCGCGAACCCGGCGCCAGTTCTCGAACTCGGCGGTGATCTCAACCGGCAGGCCCGAGCGGGTGTAAACCCAGGCCACGTCGTTGTCCTTGGTCGGACCGGCCCTGACGTTCACGTGATCGGATTTGAGGCTGACGTAGCGCGGCACCGGCAGACCGCTGGTGGTGAGCGCCAAATCCTTTGCCGATAATGCCGTGCTGGCCGACGCGCCCAGCAAGCAACCTGCGAGCACCGCCACCCGAACAAAAACGCCCCAACGCCATCAACTCGTCCCCTGCCGAGATACCAGCTCAAATCCTTCGAGCTGAAGCACGTGCAACCACCGCCCCTGAAACCCCTGCACCCCCGCCCGATTGCCCTCGGCTGGTGAATCCCGGTTCCTCCCGGGGGTTCTTGTCTTGGCCCGGCCTTCTGCTAGAGAGGACGGAACACCAAGCCCCAAGACGAGCCCGAAAGTCCCCGCAGGAAATCCAACGGAGATGTCGGGGGAACCCAAGAGAGCCCAGAGCAAACGCCCGGATCGCGCGGCAGCGGCAGTGTCGAACAACCGGGTTAATGAGGTCTGAACAACCTCATGAGAGCAGGACATGTCCGTCAAGAAAAAGTCCCTCGTTGTCGTGACGCGCAAGCTGCCGGACTCGATCGAGACCCGGATGCGCGAATTGTTCGACGCGCGGCTTAATCTCGACGATACGCCGTTGACGCCCGAGCAAATCGCGGAGGCCGTGCGCTCGGCCGACGTGCTGGTGCCGACCGTCACCGACGAGATCACCGAAGAGCTTCTCAAGCAGCCCGACTGCCGGCTGAAACTGATCGCCAATTTCGGCAATGGCGTCGACAATATCGATGTCATGTCGGCGCATGCGCGCGGCATCACCGTGACCAATACGCCGAAGGTTTTGACCGAAGATACCGCCGATATGACCATGGCGCTGATCCTCGCGGTGCCGCGCCGGCTGATCGAAGGCGCCTCGATCCTCACCGAGGGCAAGCCCTGGCCGGGCTGGTCGCCGACCTGGATGCTCGGCCACCGCATCGGGGGAAAGCGGCTCGGCATCATCGGCATGGGCCGCATCGGCCAGGCGGTGGCGCGCCGCGCGCACGCCTTCGGCCTGCAGATCCACTACCACAACCGCCGCCCGGTGGCGCCGCGCATCGCCGAGGAACTGGGCGCGACCTATTGGGAAAGCCTCGACCAGATGCTGGCGCGGATGGACATCATCTCGGTGAACTGTCCGCACACGCCGGCAACGTTCCATCTGTTGTCGGCGCGGCGGCTGAAGCTGATCCGCAAGGATGCCTATATCGTCAACACCGCGCGCGGCGAGGTGATCGACGAGGAGACCCTGACCAAGCTGATCGAAACCGGCGAGATCGCCGGCGCCGGCCTCGACGTGTTCGAGCACGAGCCGGCGGTCAGCCCGAAACTGGTGCGGCTGGCGAAGGCCGGCAAGGTGACGCTGCTGCCGCATATGGGCTCGGCCACCATCGAGGGCCGCGTCGAAATGGGCGAGAAGGTGATCATCAACATCCGCGCCTTCCTCGACAATCACAAGCCGCCGGACCGCGTATTGCCGAGCATGCTGTAAGCGCGCTTCGGCCTGTCACCGATGGCCGCTCAGATCGGTGATGACCAGCGCGTCGCCGTTGAGCGGATTCAGGGGATCGCGCTGATAGCGCAGGGTCTCGAACCGCATCGCGCGGGCGTCGACCATCAACAGCCGGCCGACCAGGCCTTCGCCGAAGCCGACGATTTCGCGGATCGCCTCCAGCGCCATCATCGATCCCAGCACGCCGGCCAGCGCCCCCATCACGCCGGCCTCGGCGCAGGCCGGCACCGTTCCCGGCGGCGGCGGTTCGGGAAACAGGCACCGGTAGGTCGGGTTATACTCTCCGTCGGCGTTTTTCTCATGCGCGCGGATCGTGGTCAGCGAGCCGTCGAACATGCCGAGCGCGGCCGTGATCAAGGTCTTGCCGGCAAGAAAACAGGCATCCGAAACCAGATAGCGGGTTTCGAAATTGTCGGAGCCGTCGAGTACCAGGTCGTAACTGCCGATCAGTTCCATCGCATTGCCGGCGTCGAGCCGCGTGGCATGGGCCGCAAACCTGACATGCGGGTTCAGCGCGTAGATTTGCGTGGCGGCGCTGTCGACCTTGCGACGGCCGATATCCGGCGTGGCGTGAATGATCTGGCGCTGCAAATTGGACAGTGAAACGATGTCGTCATCGACCACGCCGAGCGTGCCGACTCCGGCGGCGGCAAGATACATCAGCGCCGGCGCACCGAGGCCGCCCGCGCCGATCACCAGCACGGACGCTTCCTTCAATGCCGCCTGGCCCGGACCGCCGACCTCGCGCAGCACGATGTGGCGGGCGTAACGTTCGAGTTCGTCCGGACTCAGCATCTTGAAATCATATCCCTGGATCCGGACACCGGATTGCCCGGCCGCCTTGCGCCCTTGCGCAAACGCCTCGCGCTTGTCGCAGGCAATGACGGCTGTTTTGCCACCATCTGCTGAACCCTCCGCCTGTTGGTGCCGACCAACCAGATGTGCTTAATTGCGCTGGCGTCAATGGACCCTGAGATTTGTCATGAGATCGATGCTGACGGCAACATTGATATTCGTGGCCACGGGCGCTACCGCCCAGGCCCAGCTGACGCCGCCGTCCACGGTGGGCCAAGCCGAAGCAGGTCGTAACCGTTCCGATCCGGCCCGCGCTGCAAACTCCCGCCGACACCGCCAGCGCGATGGCGCAGGCCGAACGGCTGGCGATCCAGTCGGATCTCGCCTGGGTTGGCCAGTACAATGGCGCCATATCCGGCGAAGTCAGCGAGCGCATGGTGGAGGCGATCAAGGAATTTCAGAAAGCGGCGGGCGGCAAAGCGACCGGCGTGCTCAATCCGAAGGAGCGCAGCGTCCTGGCCGAGACCGCGAAGCGGCGCCAGGACAATGCCGGCTGGAAGATCGTGACCGACCCCGGGACCGGGGCGCGGCTCGGCATTCCCACCAGGCTGGTGCCGCAGCAAACCTCCGACGCCAACGGCGCGAAATGGAGTTCACCCACCGGCACGATCCAGATTCAACTCTCGCGGCGCAAGGAAGCCAACCCGACCACGGCGAAGCTCGCCGAGCGGGAAAAGAAGGAACCCGCCGGGCGCACCGTCGATTACACCGTGGTCAAGCCGGATTTCTTCGTGCTGTCGGGGTTGCAGGGCCTGAAGAAGTTCTATGTGCGCGGCACCTTCAAGGGCGATGAAGTCCGCATCCTCACCATTCTCTACGATCAGGCCACTGAAAATACCGTTGAGCCGGTGGTGATCGCGATGTCGAGCGCGTTCAACCCGTTCCCGGCGAACGCCGGCCCGCCGCCGCGCAAGACCGTCGAATACGGCACCGGCGTGATCGTCAGCGATGACGGCGCGATCGTCGCCGACCGCCAGATCACCGACGGCTGCCTCGCGATCGCGATTGCGGGTTTCGGCAACGCCGATCGCGTCGCCGAGGACAAGGACCACGATCTGGCGCTGCTGCGCATCTATGGCGCGCGCGGATTGAAACCACTGGCGTTGAGCGAGGGTGGGGCAGGGACGAATGTCGAGCTGACCGGCATTGCCGATCCGCAAAACCAGGGCGGCGGTACTGCCGCAAGCAGCGTCAAGGCGTCGGTCGCGCAGGTCGGCGGCGGCGGCGACCTCGCGCTGTCCCCGCCGCCGGCGCTCGGCTTTTCCGGTGCTGCGGCGCTCGACGGCGATGGCAAGTTTGCCGGCGTGGCGCTGTTGAAGCCGGTCATTGTCGCAGGGCCGGCGGCAGCCACGCCCGCGGCGCAAGCCGTGCTGGTGCCGGCGGATTCGGTGCGCGAATTCCTGAAAGCCAATGGCGTCAATGCAACCGGCGGATCGCCGGATGCGAAGGCATCGGTGGTTCGCGTGATCTGCGTGAGGAAATGGAATCCGGAGACGCCGGCCACGTCCCGTATTCATCCGGAATAGCCAGGCGCGCGCACAACTTGTCACCGTGATGTGTTGCTGATTCGGATCGCCGCGATCCCCCTGAGACTTGTGGATCGGGCCGGCACGTCCTGAGCGAGAATTGCTCGGCATCGTAAATGCGATGCACCTCAGTTGGCGTTCCCGTAAACTCCCGCAAAAAGCAATCCAAAGGATCCACCATGCATACGATCGTATTGGCCACCCAGAAGGGCGGCAGCGGCAAAAGTACGCTTGCCATCGGCCTCGCCCTCGCAGCCATCCAGGCCGGACACACTGTTCGCCTGATCGAGACCGACTCCCAGGGGACTCTCTCGAACTGGCAAAGCCGGCGCGTCTATGCCGAGCCCATCGTCGATCCGGTCTACGTCGCCGGCGAAATCGAACAGCGGCTGCAGTCCTTGAGCGCCAGCGGCGTGACGCTGGCGATCATCGATACCGCGGGCGACATCAGCGCCGCGACGACGGCGGCCATTCGCTGCGCCGATCTGTGCCTGATCCCGGCGCGACCGACCATCGCCGATATCGAAGCGACCGCATCGACGCTGCATTTGATCCGCTCCAACGACACGCCATTCGCCTTCGTCCTCAACCAGACCCCGATCCGCGGCCAGCGCATCAGCAACGCGGCAACGGCGCTTTGCGACGAGGGAACGCTCGATAGCGCCGGTGTTCTCGCCCAGCCTTTCATCGTGATGCGCAACGACCACCAGGATGCGCTGAGCGCGGGCCTCGCGGTGAGTGAATATGCGCCGGCGGGCAAATCGGCGGACGAAGTTCGCGGCCTCTGGCAATGGGTCGAGGCCAGACTGGACGCCGGCCTGACCGCCGATGAACAGCCGATCGCCGGCGATCTGCCGGCATCGCCGGACATTCTCTCCGCGATGTTCTTGAAGCCGTCCGCAGAAGCGGCGGCGGCTGTTTCCTGAAGGTCATTGGCTGACTGGTTCGCTCGTCGTTCCGGGTTTACGCTTCGCGCGCCCCGGAACGACGGCCCCTGACCTGGAGCCATCTCCGTTTCGATTAAATCGACTCGGATTCTGTTTTGACGCGTTTTCTTCACGCGAACCGGTATCCACTTCGCCCGAAAACGCTCTGGCTTGCGAACCGACGATCAGGTCATTTCTGGCATTTCGGACACCAGAACGTGGAGCGACCGTTCTGGGTGAACCGCCGCACGATCCCGCGACAACCCGCGGTCTGGCATGGCTCGCCTTCGCGATCGTAGACCTGAAACGAATGCTGGAAATAGCCGAGTTCGCCCGAGGTCTGGCGATGATCCCGCAGCGACGAGCCGCCGGCCTTGATGGCCTGGTTGAGCACCGCATGAATCGCCTCCACCAGCCGCCTGGCATGATCGGTGGGCTCGCCCTTTTTGGTGGCCAGGGTCGCGGCCAGTCTTCGCGGCGACAGATGCGCGCGAAACAGCGCCTCGCAGACATAGATATTGCCGAGGCCCGCGACCACGCGCTGGTCGAGCAGCGCCGCCTTCAGGCTGGTCTTCTTGTTGGCGCATGAGCGCGCCAGCATACCGGCGTCGAATTCATTGCCGAGCGGTTCGGGCCCGAGACCGCTGAGCAGCGGCTCGTCTTCGAGCCCCTTGCGGGCGATCACCTTCATGTAACCGAACCGGCGCGGATCGTTGAAGACGATGGCCGCGCCCGACGACATCCGGAACACGACATGGTCATGGGCGCGATCCTCGCCGCGCGGATGGTGGAACTGGCCCGGCGCTTTCTGATCCCCGTCCTTGAGGACGCGGAACGAACCGGACATCCCCAGATGCATCAGGAGCACGTCGCCGGAGGCAAGATCCGCCATCAGGTATTTGGCGCGGCGGCCGAGGCCGGTCACGGTCTGGCCTTCGAGGCGCGCGACAAAGTCCTTCTGGAACGGAAACCGGAGGTCTTTGCGCCGGACTTCCGCCTGCACAATCCGCGCGCCCTCCATGGCCGGCTGCAGGCCGCGGCGGACAGTCTCGACTTCGGGCAATTCGGGCATGGGAGCATTCACCTTGAGATGCTGACGTGATAGCGCCATTGCGGCGGGCACGCTATGGTCCGGCTGGCGCCCAATTTCCGAAGTTCGCAAGCCCACGCTGCACCGTCGGACGAACTTCGGAAAGTGAAGGACGCCAGCGAAATATATGATGCTAGTGCCGCTCTTCGATTTGAAGTTCCTGATAGAACCTGCCGCTGGCTGTGCAGGAACTTCAAATCGGCGGCCCTAGCGGAGACGACTTGATGGACCAACCGGACCAAACCACGCATTTCGGCTTCAGGGATGTGCCCCTGAGCGACAAGCAGACGCTGGTAAACGACGTGTTTCACAGCGTGGCGCAGCGCTATGACCTGATGAACGATTTGATGTCGGCGGGCCTGCATCGGGTCTGGAAGGACCTGATGATCAACGCGCTCAACCCGCCGCGCGGCGATACGCCGTTTGCGCTGCTCGACGTCGCCGGCGGCACCGGCGACATCGCGTTCCGCGCCGCCGAGGCGGCTGGACCGGGCTTCAAAGCCACGGTCTGTGACATCAATTCCGATATGCTTGCGGTCGGCCGTCAGCGCGCGGCGGCGCGGCAGCTGGACGACCGGGTATCGTTCGTCGAAGGCAATGCCGAGGAGCTGGCTTTTCCCAACCAGGCGTTCGACGCCTACACCATCGCGTTCGGCATCCGCAACGTGCCGCGGATCGATCGCGCGTTAAGCGAGGCGTTTCGCGTGCTGAGGCCCGGCGGCCGGTTCCTGTGCCTGGAATTCTCCACCGTCGACGTGCCGGGGCTTGATCGGATTTACGATCTGTTTTCGTTCAAGGTGATTCCGCCGCTCGGCCGCGCGGTGACCGGCGATGCCGCGTCCTATCAATATCTCGTGGAGTCGATCCGCAAATTCCCGAAGCCCGGCGCTTTCGCCGAGATGATCGGCGCCGCCGGCTTTTCCCGCGTCGGCTGGCAAAGCTTCTCGGGCGGCATCGCGGCGTTGCATTCGGGCTGGCGTTTGTGATTTCCGCGATTACCCACATCGCGCGGCTTGCCCGCGCCGGTTTCGTGTTTGCGCGCGAGGGCGTGTTTGGCGTCGTCGATCCGAGCCTGGTGCCGCCGCCCGGACAGCTCGCGCTGCGCCTCGCCCGAATCATCGAGCGCCCCGGCGCCAAGTCCGGTCCGCGGCTGTCGCGGGCGCTGACACGGCTGGGGCCGGCCTATCTCAAGCTCGGACAGTTTCTCGCGACCAGGCCCGACGTGGTCGGCGTCATGATGGCGCGCGATCTGGAAAGCCTGCAGGACCGGCTGCCGCCGTTCTCGCAAGCCGAAGCCGAAGCGGTCATCGCAGTCTCGCTGGAACGCCCCGTCGCAGAGGCGTTTGCGAGCCTGGGGCCGGCGGTGGCCGCCGCCTCGATCGCGCAGGTGCATCGCGGCGAAACCGAGCGGGATGGCGTGCGCTCGGCGGTGGCGGTGAAAGTGCTGCGGCCCAACGTGGCGGCGCGCTTCCGCCGCGACCTCGCCGATTTTTTCTTTGTCGCGCACCAGGCCGAGACCTATTCGGCGGAAGCGCGGCGGCTGCGGCTGATCGAAATCATCAACACCATGTCGCGCTCGGTCGCGATGGAGATGGACCTGCGGCTGGAGGCGGCCGCGCTGTCGGAAATGGCCGAGAACACCCGCGACGATCCGGACTTTCGCGTGCCCACGGTCGACTGGGATCGCACCTCGCATAATGTCCTGACCATGGAATGGATCGACGGCATTGCGCTCTCCGATCATGCGCGGCTCGAGCAATCGCAAGTCGATCTGCCCGAGCTCGGGCGCAAGGTGATCCAGAGTTTCCTGCGCCATGCGCTGCGCGACGGCTTCTTTCACGCCGATATGCACCCCGGCAACCTGTTCCTCGACGACGCCGGCCGGCTTGTCGCGGTCGATTTCGGCATCATGGGCCGGCTCGGCGTGAAGGAGCGGCGTTTCCTCGCCGAGATTCTGCTCGGCTTCATCACCCGCGACTATCGCCGCGTCGCCGAAGTGCATTTCGAGGCCGGCTACGTGCCGGCGCACCACTCGGTGGAGAATTTCGCGCAAGCGATCCGCGCCATCGGCGAGCCGATCCACAACCGCACCGCCGAAGAAATCTCGATGGCGAAGCTGCTGACGCTGCTGCTGGAGGTCACCGGCCTGTTCGACATGCGGACCCGCCCCGAATTGATCCTGCTGCAGAAAACCATGGTGGTGGTCGAGGGCGTCGCGCGCGGCTTCGATCCCAAACTCGACATCTGGAAGGTCGCCGATCCCGTGGTCCGCGAATGGATCGAGCGCAATCTCGGCCCGGTGGGACGGATTCAGGGGGCGATGGCAGGCGCCGGAGAACTTGGCCGCGTGTTTGCCGGCCTGCCGGACATCGCGGCCCGGGCGGTGGTCGTGCTGGAGCAGCTGGAGACCATGACGCGGGAAGGATTGACGCTCTCGCCGGAGACGATCGCGGCGATGGGGCGGACCGAGGGCCGCAAGAGCCGCTGGCGCACCCTGGCGCTCTGGATCATCGCGGCGACCTTCATCGGAATCCTGTTCGCCATTCGACAGCTATGATTGCAATGCAATCGTTGATTTGATAGCATTGCCATCAAAGCAACAGCGGAACTGCCCATGGCCAGCCTGACGGTCCGAAAGCTTGACGACGCCATCCGCGACGCGCTGCGGCTGCGTGCGGCCCGCAATGGCCGCTCGGTCGAGGACGAGGTCCGGGTGATCCTGCGCGACGCCTCGCAGAACGGCCCCACATTCACCGCCCCCGCTTCCCGGGCAACGGCTCAGGAAAGATCCGGGCCGCCGGCGCGCGCTACCGCCCTCGGGCTTCCCCGTATCACCCTGATCATTGGCGGCGGCATTGCCGCCTACAAGGCGCTGGACCTGATCCGGCGGCTCAGGGAGCGGCATATTCACGTCCGCTGCGTGCTGACCAGGGCCGCCCAGCACTTCGTCACGCCGCTGACCGCCAGCGCGCTGTCGAACGAGCGCTGCTACACCGATCTGTTCGATCCGGAGAGCGAGTTCGACGCCGGGCATATTCGGCTCGCCCGCGACTGCGACCTGATCGTGGTGGCGCCGGCGACCGCGGACCTGATGGCGAAGATGGCGCACGGCGCCGCCGACGATCTCGCGACCGCCATCCTGCTTGCGGCAAGCCGGCCGATCCTGCTGGCGCCGGCGATGAACCCGCTGATGTGGAACAATGCCGCGACCCGCCGCAATGTCGCGCTGCTCGAACGCGATGGCGTGGCCATGATCGGACCCAATGCCGGCGAGATGGCGGAGGCCGGCGAGGCCGGCATCGGCCGGATGGCGGAGCCCCTGGAAATAGCCGCCGCCGCCGAACGCTTGCTGCGCCCGCCCCAGCCGCGGCCGCTGGCCGGCCAGCGCGTCCTGATTACCGCCGGGCCGACGCACGAGCCGATCGATCCAGTGCGTTACATCGCCAACCGTTCCTCGGGCAAACAGGGCTTTGCCATCGCCGCGGCGGCGCAGGCTGCCGGCGCCGAGGTGACCTTGATCTCGGGACCGGTCGAACTCGAAGATCCGCCCGGCGTCGCGGTGACGCATGTGGAATCGGCGCGCGACATGCTGCAGCGGGTGGAAGCCGCGCTTCCGGTGGATATCGCGATCTTCGCCGCCGCCGTCGCCGACTGGCGCGTCGCCAATGAAGGCCAGCAGAAACTGAAGAAGACTCCGGCAGGCATGCCGCCGCTGCAGCTCGTGGAAAATCCGGATATCCTGGCCACGATCTCGAAATCAAGCGACAAGCGGCCACCGCTGGTGATCGGCTTCGCCGCCGAGACCGAGAACCTGATCGAGAACGCCAAGGCAAAACTCGCCCGCAAGGGCTGCGACTGGATCGTGGCCAATGATGTCTCGCCGGCGTCAGGGGTGATGGGCGGCGATCGCAACACCGTTCATCTCTTGACCCGGCACGGCCATGGAGCCAATGCCGACATCAATGTCAATTCCTGGCCGGTGATGACGAAAGAGGAAGTCGCCGGCGCTCTGGTGTCGCGTATCGCCAAGGCCCTGGTTGAAGAAAGCCCTGGCGGGAGAGGAACCGAACTTGAGCACCAGCATCAAAATCGACATCCAGCAATTGCCCCACGGCGAAGGCCTCGCTTTGCCCGCCTATCAGAGCGCTCATGCCGCCGGGCTCGACCTGCTCGCCGCGGTTCCCGAAGGTGCGCCGATCATCCTCGCCCCCGGAAAATATGCGCTTGTTCCCACGGGACTGACGATCGCGCTGCCGCCGGGCTACGAGGCACAGGTCCGCCCGCGCTCCGGACTGGCGGCCAAGCATGGCGTCACCGTGCTGAACGCCCCAGGGACGGTGGACGCGGATTATCGGGGCGAGATCGGCGTGCTCCTGATCAATCACGGCGATGCCCCGTTTCCGATCCGGCGCGGCGAGCGCATCGCGCAAATGGTGATTGCATCCGTGGTGCGGGGGGAACTGGTTCCGGCGGCGTCGCTTTCCGCCACCGACCGCGGCGGCGGCGGGTTCGGTTCAACCGGGCGCTGATCCAGCACAAATGAGCGGATTCATTTTGATAAAAATCGCCTGAAAAAATTTAATCCCGCATTTTCTTGCGCTGCGATTCACGTTCACGGTCTGGACTCTTACCGGCTGACTCCCGTTGGGGATATTGTCATTCGATTCGCGGACGGAAAGCGCGGCCGGCACGGGTCGGTTGCCGGGCGTGGAGTTGTGCGGTTTGGGGCAAACCATGTCGGGCGTGATCGCGGCAATGCGTCGGAGCCTGCTGTCGTGCACATCACTGGCGCGCAACAGCCTGATTGCCTTTGGAACTTGCCTTGGCAGCGCCGCGCTGGTCTCGGTCCGGCCGGCCCATGCCAGCGACTTGCCGCTGCTGCAAACCATCGCCACCTTCATCGATCTGAACCATCAGGAAATCGCAGCCCTGACCACGGCGCTGTCGCTGCTCGGTTTTTCGGTCGTGGCGGCGATCCTGCTGATGGGTACGCGGGTTCGCGCGGCAAGAAACGAGGCACGGCTGCGCGCCGATATCCAGAGCCTGCAGGCTGAGGCCGACCGCTTCCGCGCGCTGCTGTTCGCCGAGCCCCAAATCCTGATATCCTGGGCCGCCGGCGACAATCGTCCGCAAATCACCGGCGATACCGCGTTGCTGATGTCGCAGGAATCGCCGCAGCGCATCCTTGCGTTCGGAACCTGGCTGCCGCCGGAGCCGGCGCTGCAGATGGATCACGCGGTCGACGCCTTGCGCGAGGCCGGCGAGGGCTTCCTGCTCAATCTGACCACCTCGAATGGACACGCCGTCGAGGCCATGGGTCGCGCCATCGGCGGCCAGGCCATTGTGCGGATTCGCGAACTCTCCGGGTTGCGCCGGGAACTGGCCGAGACCAACCTCCGGCACAAGGCGCTGCTCGAAGAGAGCGAGATGCTGCGCGGTTTCGCGGCCGCGGCGCCATGGCCGATATGGACCAAACGCGCCAACGGCGGCCTGCTCTATGCCAACGCCGCCTACGCAAGGGCGAGCGAAGCCGCCAGCGTCGCGGATGCGATCGATCGTAACCTCGAACTGCTCGACCGCGGCGACCGCGGCGACATGGACCGTGCCTTGCACGACAAGGCGGCGTTTACCGCCCGGCTGCCGATCGTGGTCGGCGGCGAGCGACGCTTCTACGACGTGCATGCGCTCAATGTCGGCGGCGGCAGCGTCGGCATCGCCATCGACGCCTCCGAGGCCACCGCCCTCAGCGCGGCGCTGGTGCGGATGGCGGAGGCTCATCGCCGCACCCTCGATCAATTGTCGTCCGGCGTTGCCGTGTTCGACGGCCAGCGGCGGCTGGCGTTCTACAACGATTCCTATCGCCGCCTGTGGGACCTCGATCGCGCGTTTCTCGACAGCAACCCCGACGATTCGAGCGTGCTCGACCGGCTGCGCGCCGCCCGCAAGCTCCCCGAGCAGCCGGATTTCCGGGCCTGGAAGGCCAAGCTGCACGAGGCCTACCGCGCCGTCGAGCCCGAAAAGGATACCTGGTATCTGCCCGACGGCCGCGCCCTGAGCGTCGTCACCACGCCCAATCCGGAAGGCGGCGTCACCTATCTATTCGACGATGTCACCGAAAGCCTGGAACTGGCGCGCAGGTTCGACGGCCTGATCCGGGTCCAGCGCGAGACGCTCGATAACCTTGCCGAAGCCGTCGCGGTGTTCGGCAGCAATGGCCGCGCGCAGCTGTTCAATCCGGCCTTCGCCAGAATGTGGAAACTGTCGCCCGACGCGCTGCGGGAGCAACCGCATATCGAGACCGTGGAAGCCTGGTGCAGGCCGCTGTTCGACGAGGGAGCGACGTGGCGCACGCTTCGCGAAGCGATCACCCGAATCGACAACCGGGTCGAGGTGTCGCTGAAGCTGGAACGCAAGGACGGCAGCGTGCTGGACTGCATGACCATGCCGCTGCCCGACGGCGCCACCATGCTGACATTCCAGGACATCACCGATACCGAAAACGTCGAGCGCGCGCTGCGCGAACGCAACGAGGCGCTGGAGACGGCCGACCAGATGAAGGTCGATTTCGTCCATCACGTCTCCTATGAACTGCGCTCGCCGCTGACCACCATCATCGGCTTCGCGCATCTGCTGAACGATCCCACCACCGGTCCGCTGGTGCCCAAGCAGGCGGAATATCTCAACTACATCACCACCTCGACCAACTCGCTGTTCGCCCTCATCAACAACATCCTCGATCTCGCCACCATCGACGCCGGCGCGATGACGCTTGAACTCGGCCCGGTCGATATTCGCAAGACCATCGACAATGCCGCGGAGGGAATCCAGGACCGGCTTGCCCGCGATCGCATCGAGCTCAAGCTCGACGTCGATCCCAACATCGGCAGCTTCGTTGCCGACGGCAGCCGCGTGGTGCAGGTGCTGTATAACCTGCTGGCCAACGCCGTCGGATTTTCGCCCCAGGATGCCACCATCACGCTGAGCGCCCACCGCACCGAGCACAACGTGGTGTTCGCGGTGACCGATCTCGGGCCCGGCATTCCGCCCGACGTCAAGGACAAGGTTTTCGACTGGTTCGAGAGTCATTCCAACGGATCGCGGCACCGCGGCGCCGGGCTCGGCCTGCCGCTGGTGAAATCATTCGTCGAACTGCACGGGGGCAGGGTGCGCGTCGATTCGATCGTCGGCAGGGGAACCACCGTCACCTGCGACTTTCCGATCGATCAGGCGGCGCACCGCAACGCCGCGGAATGACCGATCTCACGACATTCTCGCTGGCACTTGCGAACGAGACGGCGACCGCGAGCCTGATGGCCGATCTTGCCATGCTGATCGGCCCCGGCGACGTCATCACGCTGTCGGGCGATCTCGGCGCCGGCAAGACCGCCGCGGCGCGCGCCTTGATCCGTTATCTCGCCGGCGACAACTCGGTCGAGGTTCCAAGCCCGACCTTCACTCTCGCCCAAAGCTACGATCTGCCGGCGTTTCCGCTGGTTCACGCGGATCTTTACCGCATCAACGATGCCGCCGAGCTGGAGGAGATCGGTCTGTCGCCATTGCCGGAAGGCACGGTAGCGCTGATCGAATGGCCCGAGCGCGCGCCTGCCGCGCTGCCGCAAGACCGAATCGACATTGCGCTGAACCACCGCCCGGCGCTGGGATCGACCGCCCGCGCCGCTGAAATCACCGGCTACGGAAAAGCCGCCGCACAAGTCGCCCGGCTCAAGGCACTGCGCCAGTTTATCGCCGATGCCGGCTTCGCCGACGCCAAGCGCCAGCGCATGGCCGGCGATGCGTCGACGCGTTCGTATGCGCGGCTGATCCGCGACGATGGCGTCGTCATTCTGATGAACTCGCCGCGGCGGCCCGACGGGCCGGCAATCTATGGCGGCAAATCCTACAGCGCGGCGGTGCATCTGGCCGAGGACGTCAAGCCGTTCGTCGCCATCGCCAAGGCCTTGAGCGGGCGCGGCCTGTCGGCGCCGGCGATCCATCACGCCGACCTCGACGCCGGGTTCCTGATCACCGAGGATTTCGGCAACGAAGGCTTCATCGAGGGCGATCCACCCCACCCGATCGCGGAACGCTATGAAACCGCGGTCGACATGCTGGCGGCGTTGCACCATGAAGCGCTGCCCGAGGTTTTGCCGCTGGCGCCGCACATCACCTATGCCATTCCCACCTTCGACATCGACGCCATGCTGGTCGAGATCGGATTGATGCTCGAATGGTATCTGCCGGATCGCGGCGCCGAGCCGACCAACAATTTGCGCGCCGAATTCGTCATGATGTGGCGCGATTTGCTGGGCAAGGTAGCCGCCGTCGCCAAAACCTGGGACAAGACCTGGGTGTTGCGGGACTTCCATTCGCCCAATCTGATCTGGCTCGGCGAACGGTCGGGGATTTCGAAAGTCGGCATCATCGACTTTCAGGATGCCGTGCTGGGGCCGGCCGCCTATGACCTGGTCTCGCTGTTGCAGGATGCGCGGGTCGACGTGCCGGAGCAGCTCGAACTTGCCCTGCTGACGCGCTACATCAAGGCGAGGCACACGGCGGATGACACGTTCGATCCGGCGGGTTTCGCCGAGATTTATGCGATCATGTCGGCGCAGCGCAACACGCGGCTGCTCGGCACCTTCGCACGGCTCAACCGGCGCGACGGCAAGCCGCAATATCTGCGCCATCAGCCGCGAATCTGGACCTATCTGACGCGTTCGCTGGCGCACCCCGTCCTCTCCGGCCTTCGGGAGTGGTATTCCGCCAACGTCCCGCCGCCGGGCCCGTAGTTTACCGGATGTTAGCCGCCTTTCCTCTAGTCTGAGGGGGACCGCCTGCCCTGAAGCGCGGGGGCGGCTGCTTGAGGGTGGAGCGAGAGATGGTGGCAGAACGGCGCAAGGGCGAGCGCGTCACATTCGAGCGCGGGATCGCCGCGCATATGATGGGCATCGACGGCACCTGGCGGCGCGATTGCACGATGGAGGATATTTCGGAGACCGGCGCCAAGCTGACCGTCGAGGGCTCCGTCGAGGGATTGCATCTCAAGGAATTCTTCCTGCTGCTGTCGTCGACCGGCCTGGCCTACCGCCGCTGCGAGCTGTCCTGGGTCAATGGCGACCAGATCGGGGTCAACTTCCTTAAAACGGGTGAGAAGAAGAAGAAGGCGTCACGGCGCACAGCTGCCGAGACCTGAACCCGGTCCGGTTCCGCCGTCTTACCACCGTCATGTCCGACGACTATGGCGATCAACCAATGATGCGCCACCGGAATCGCCATGGTATGATTTGCGGTGGTTTTGACAATTCGTGCGTATTTTGATCGCAGAGCCAGCCGCCGCTGTTGCGGAATAGGCTGGGAACAACGGTTCGAGAAATTTCCGGAATGTCCGTCACCCCCACCAAAGCCATGGTCCTCGCCGCCGGTCTCGGCCTGCGCATGCGCCCATTGACGGAGCGGATGCCAAAGCCGCTGGTGCCGGTGGCGGGCCGCGCATTGCTCGATCATGTGCTCGACAAACTCGGCGATGCCGGCGTCAGCGAGGCCATCGTCAATGTCCATTATTTGCCCGACCAGATCATCGATCACGTCGCGGCGCGCGCGAAACCCCGTGTGACCATCTCCGACGAGCGTAACCAGGTGCTCGGTACCGGCGGCGGCGTCGTCAAGGCGTTGCCGTTGCTCGGCCAGGCGCCGTTCTTCCTTGTCAATGCGGACACCATGTGGATCGATGGCGTGCGGCCCAATCTGGCGCGGCTGGCCGAAACGTTCGATCCCGCGCGCATGGATATTCTGCTGCTGATGGCGCCGACGACCAGCAGCATCGGTTACGACGGCAGCGGCGATTATGCGATGCTGGCCGATGGCGCGCTGCGCAAGCGACGGGAACACCAGGTTGTCCCCTTCGTCTATGCCGGGGCGGCGATCATGTCGCCGGCACTGTTCGCGAACGCCCCAAAGGGCGAATTCTCGCTGACCCGGATGTTCGACTCCGCCAACGAGCAGGAGCGGCTGTTCGGCCTGCGGCTGGACGGCGTATGGATGCATGTCGGAACACCCGACGCGGTTCAGGCCGCCGAAGAGGCCTTTCTCGAAAGCGTCGCGTAGAGTTAAGGTTTCAACTCGTTGCCGTCGTCCGGCCGGCGAAGCGCAGCCGGGACCCATGACCACCGATGTCCATCGTTGTGCCGGGCTTGAGGCTCAATCCCATCGCGCCAGCTGGAATTGGCGGTTATGGGTCCCCGCTTTCGCGGGGCCTGTCATCGGGCGCGCATTCGTGCGTCCGATGCGCCTGCGACGGCAGACCGCAGCGAGTGCCCGCGTCTGTCGAATTAGAAATCGCACCCAAAATTCGCCCATGCCATGATGCAGCCTGATCCCGAATCAGGAAGCCCATGCGCGTTTTCAGCGTTCCAGCATCAGCGCCGTTCTTGCGCACCGTCATTGCCGCGCTGGTCGAGGGCAGGCTGGTTGATGGTTTCGAGGCCCGCGCGCATCCGGAAAGACTGGCGCAGGCAACCCTCTATCTCCCGACCCGGCGCGCCGGGCGCATGGTACGGGAAATCTTTCTCGACGAGCTCGACACAGAAGCCGTGCTGCTGCCCCGTATCGTCGCGCTCGGCGACATCGACGAGGACGAGCTGGCGTTTGCCGAGGACGGTGAGCCGTTCGGCGGGACGGCGCCGCTCGATATCCCGCCGAGGCTCGGCGAGCTCGACCGCCGGCTGACGCTGGCCAATCTCGTCGCGGCGTGGGCGAAACGCCCGGTATTGGCGCCGCAGGTGGTCGGCGGGCCGGCCTCGACGCTGGCGCTGGCGGGCGACCTCGCGCGCCTGATGGACGACATGGTCACCCGTGGCGTCGGCTGGGACGCGCTGAACGGGCTGGTGCCGGATCAACTCGACGAATATTGGCAGTACTCGCTGCAGTTCCTGCAGATTGCGCGACAAGCGTGGCCCGCACATCTGCAGGAAATCCAGAAAATCGAGCCGGCGGCGCGGCGCGATCTCCTGATCGAAGCGGAAGCCAGGCGCCTGACCGCGCATCACGACGGCCCGGTGATCGCCGCGGGCTCGACCGGATCGATGCCGGCGACGGCGAAATTCCTGCACGCCATCGCGACGCTTCCGCAAGGCGCGGTCGTGCTGCCGGGACTCGATACCGATCTCGACGATGACGCCTGGCAGATCATCGGCGGCGTCCGGGACGCGCACGGCAGATCCACGATGCCTCCGGCATCGAACCATCCGCAATATGCGATGCACGCCCTGCTGCATCGGTTTGGCATCAAACGCCGCGACGTGGAGATTTTGGGGAAACCGGCGCCGCAAGGGCGCGACGTCCTCGTCTCCGAGGCGATGCGGCCCTCCAACGCGACCGCGCAATGGCAGCGGCGGCTGGCCGAGCCCGACATCGCCGAGAAGATTTCAAGCGGCATGACAAATCTCGCCGTGATCGAGGCTGACAATTCCGAGATGGAAGCGCTTGCGATTGCGGTGGCGATGCGCGAGGCGCGGCATCTCGACAAGTCGGCGGCGCTGGTGACACCGGACCGCGCGCTGGCGCGGCGTGTGATCGCCGCACTTGGCCGCTGGAATCTCGCTTTCGACGATTCCGGCGGCGAAGCGCTGATGGAAACGCCGGCCGGAATTTTCGCGCGGCTCGCCGCCGAAGCGGCGGCCAAGCAGCTTGAGCCGCCGACGCTGCTGGCGCTGCTGAAGCATCCGCTGTGCCGGTTGGGCGGCGCGCCAGGCGCATTCCAGAACGCCACGCAAGTGCTTGAACTGGCGCTGTTGCGCGGCACGCGGCCGCAAGCTGGAAGCGATGGGTTGGCGCAGGATCTCATCCGCTTCCGCGGCGAGCTCAAAAAATTGCGCAAGGGCGAGCCATCCTCGCTGCACAATTCCGAGCCGCGCACCCGGCTAACCGATGACGAACTCGATGGCGCGGATCGGCTGATCGTCCAGTTGCGGCGCGCGATGGCGCCGCTCGAAAGCCTCAATCCCTCGAAGGCCCATGATTTTGCCGAACTCGCGCAACGCCATCGCAGCGTCCTGATCGAGCTGTCGCGCGATCAGCTCGGCGTCGCCGCGGTCTTCGAGGGTCATCAGGGATCGGCGCTGGCCTCGGCGTTCGATGACCTGCTCGGCGAACGCCCGCAAAGCGGCCTGATGGTCGAGCTGGCAGACTATCCGGACGTGTTCCAGACCGCCTTTGCCGATCGCATGGTGCGGCGGCCGGAGGGGAGCAATGTTCATCTGAAAATATACGGACCCCTGGAGGCGCGGCTGACGCAATCCGACCGCGTCATTATTGGCGGCCTGGTCGAAGGCGTCTGGCCGCCGGCGCCGCGGATCGATCCGTGGCTGAGCCGGCCGATGCGGCACGAGCTGGGTCTCGATTTGCCGGAGCGGCGCATCGGCCTGTCCGCGCACGACTTCGCCCAATTGCTCGGCACCGAAGAGGTCATCCTCAGTCACGCCGCAAAGGTCGGCGGCGCGCCCGCCGTGGCGTCGCGCTTCCTGCACCGGCTGGAAGCGGTCGCGGGCGAGCAGCGCTGGAACGCCGCGCGATCGGCAGGACAAAAATACGTCCGCTTCGCCGGCCAGCTCGACAGCCCCGAGAAAGTCGAACCGATTGCGCAGCCGGCGCCGAAACCGCCGCGCGCGGTGCGGCCGCTGAAATTGTCGGTGACCGCGATCGAGGACTGGCTGCGCGATCCCTATACGATCTACGCCAAATACATTCTGAAGCTGGCGCCGCTCGATCCGGTCGACATGCCGCTGTCGGCCGCCGACCGCGGTTCGGCGATCCACGATGCGCTCGGCGAATTTACCCAGACCTTCGCCACCACGCTTCCCGAAGATCCCGTGAGCGCCTTGCGCGGCATCGGCAACAAGTACTTCGCACCGCTGATGGAACGCCCGGAGGCCCGCGCGCTGTGGTGGCCGCGCTTCCTGCGCATCGCCACGTGGTTTTCCGATTGGGAAATCGCGCGACGCGGCAATGTCAGCGCCATCGAGGCCGAGATCAAAGGCGAGATTCCAGATTCCGCTCGACGACGGGCGCAGCTTCATCCTGTCGGCGCGCGCCGATCGGATCGAGCGGCGCCACGACGGTACGTTTGCGATCCTCGACTACAAGACCGGGCAGCCCCCGACCGCCAAACAGGTGCGGATGGGGCTGTCGCCGCAGCTTACCCTGGAAGCTGCGATCCTGCGGGAGGGTGGCTTTGCCGACATTGCAGCGGGCGCCTCGGTCAGCGATCTGATCTATGTTCGCCTGAGCGGCAACAATCCGCCCGGCGAGCAAAATTCGCTGGAGCTGAAGGTCAACCGGGGCGATACGCCACAATCGCCCGATGCCGCCGCCGCCGAGGCGCGCGCCAAGCTGGAGGCGTTGATCCGCGCCTTCGAGAACGAAAGCCAGCCCTACACCTCCCTCAATCTTCCGATGTGGACCAATCGCTACGGCAGCTACGACGATCTCGCCCGCATCAAGGAATGGTCGGCGGCCGGCGGACTGGGGCTGGAGGAATGGTAACCGCGCCGCGCCCGATTCCCCCCGCGGTCCGCGCCACCCAGGCGCGCGCCTCGGATCCTGCTTCGTCGGCGTTTGTCTCGGCCAATGCCGGCTCGGGCAAGACCCATGTGCTGGTGCAGCGGGTGATTCGCCTGCTGCTCGAAGATGTGCCGCCGGAAAAAATCCTCTGCGTCACCTTCACCAAGGCGGCCGCGGCCAACATGGCGGAGCGGGTGTTTTCCACCCTCGGCCATTGGGTCACGCTCGATGACGCCGCCCTCGACCAGGCCATCGCTGAAACGGGCATAGCCCGCCCCAGCGCCAGGCTGCGAACGACCGCCCGCAAGCTGTTTGCCTGCGCGCTGGAGACGCCTGGCGGGCTGAAGGTGCAGACCATCCACGCGCTGTGCACCCGGCTGCTGCAGCAGTTCCCGTTCGAGGCCAATGTGCCGGCGCGTTTTGCGGTGCTCGACGAGCGCGACCAGAACGAGATGATGGAGCGCGCCAATCTCAAGGTGCTGCTCGATGCCTCGCGCGATCCGGATAGCGCCACGGGCCGCGCGCTCAACATGGCGATGGCCAGCGCCGCCGACGTCACCTTCAAGGAAGTGGTGCGCGAGGCCTGCCTCAGCCGCGATCACTTCATGGCGTGGACCGACGCTGCCGGGGGCGCCGACGCCGCGACGGCGCAAATTGCGGCGGCGCTTGGTGTCGATCCCTCCAGCCGCATCGAAGATATCGAACGCGAGATTGTCGATGGGCCCTATATTCCGCGATCGCGGTGGGAGGAGATCGCCCTCGTCCTCGATACCGGCAACAAATCCGATTCTGACCAGGCCGGCCGGCTTCGCGAGGCGCTCGTTTTTACCGGCGCCGCGCAAGTAGACGAATATCTCGGCGTGTTCCTTACCGATGACCGCAGCCCTCGCAAAACCGTGCTGACGAAGAAGTTCTGCGACAACAACCGGGCGATCGCGCGCCTGTTCGAACAGGAGGGCCTGCGTCTCGATCCCCTGATCGAGCGGCGCCGCGCGATAACGGTCCGGGACCGCACCCAGGCGCTGCTGCACATCGCAACCGCGGCGGCCGCGAATTATCGGCGCGAGAAGCGGGAGCGCGGCCTGCTCGACTACGACGATCTGATCGACAAGACCCTGGAAATGCTGGACCGCGTTTCTTCCGGCTGGGTGCATTACAAGCTCGACCGCGGCGTCGACCATGTGCTGATCGACGAGGCCCAGGACACCAGCCCGCGGCAATGGGACATCATCGCGCACATCATTTCCGAATTCACCTCCGGCCAAGGCGCGCGTGACGGCGTGATGCGCACGGTGTTTGCGGTCGGCGACGAGAAACAGTCGATCTTTTCGTTTCAGGGCGCGGCGCCGCGCGAATTTGATCTGCGCCGCCGGCAACTGAAGACGCAAATTCGAAGCCGCCGGCCTGAAGTTCGATCCGGTATCCTTCACCTATTCGTTCCGCTCGGGCACGGCGATCCTGCAATCCGTCGACCACGTGTTTCGCGATGAGATCATCTATCGCAGCATCCATTCCGCCGAGACCGGATACCCTGTGCACAATTCGCTCGCCGATGCCGGGCCAAGCCTGATCGATCTCTGGGAATTGCAGCTGCCGGACAGGAAAGACGACCTCGAAGGCTGGCGCGCGCCGTTCGACGGCGTGACCGCGACAAGTCCGGAAGTAAAACTCGCCAAACGCATTCAGGCCGAGATCAGGCGGCTGGTCGAAGGCGGCACCATGACCGGTCACGCCGGCGATCGCCGCCGGCTTCGTTACGGCGACGTGCTGGTGCTGGTGCGGCGGCGCGGCAATGCGTTCGACGCGGTGATCCAGGGGCTGAAGCATGCCGACATTCCCGTCGCCGGCGCCGACCGGCTGAAATTGACCGAGCACATCGCGATCATCGACCTGATGAACCTCGCCGACGCGCTGCTGTTGCCGCAGGACGATCTGGCGCTGGCGGTAGTGTTGAAGAGCCCCCTGTTCGGCCTTGACGACGACGACCTGTTCAAACTGGCGTGGCAGCGCCGGGGTTCGCTGCGCGACGCCTTGCGCCTTCACGCCGCCAGCGACGAAAAATTCAGAGCCGCGCTGGAGCGGCTGGAAGCATGCGCGCGCCAGGCTGTCAGCGAAACGCCGTTCGCCTTCTATGCCTGGCTGCTGGGCGGCGACGGCGGCAGGAATCGCATTCTGCGGCGGCTCGGACACGAGGCCAATGACGCGCTCGATGAATTTCTCGAACTCGCTCTGGGCTACGAGCGGAAATCGCCGGCCTCGCTGCAGGGCTTTGTGGCATGGCTGCGAACCGCCGACCTCGAGGTCAAGCGCGACATGGAAATTTCGCGCGATGAAGTCCGCGTAATGACCGTGCACGGCGCCAAGGGGCTGGAAGCGCCGGTGGTGTTTCTGGTGGATACCACCTCATCGCCATCCGATACGCAACGGTTGAGGCTTATCCATCTGCCGCGCGACAATGCGGCGCCCCATTTGCCCGGCGTCGTGGTCTGGGCCGGCAGGAAGGCCGATGATCCGCTTGCCGTCGCGGCGGCCCGTGTTTCGATGCTTGGCGAAACCGAGGATGAATACCGCCGCCTGCTGTATGTGGCGATGACGCGCGCGGCCGATCGCCTGATCGTCGGCGGCTGCATGCCAGGCAACATGAATACGGTGCGCAAATTTTCCTGGTACGATCTGATCGTCAAGGGTCTCGAAAACTCCGGACTGCAGTTGCAGACGATCGAGATGCCGGACGGCATGGTGAAGCGCTACGCGCGGCCTGAGGATGCCGCGACGATCCCGGCCGCCGCCACCGCGACAACCGCGTCGGCGCCGATCGAGCTGCCATCGTGGCTGCATACACCGGCGGCGCCGGAGGCCGCCACCGGTAGCCGGCTGCGCCCCTCGGATCCTGCCGAGGAGGAAGAGCCGCGCCCTGCGAACCGGTGAGTCCGCTGCAGACGCGCGTCCTTGCGTTGCGCAGGGGCACGCTGGTGCACCGGCTGCTGCAATCGCTGCCTGATCTCGCAACCGAACGCCGCCGCGACGCGGCGCTGAACTTCCTCGCCCGCAACGCCGGCGATTGGGACGGCGGCGAGCGGGCGGCGCTGACCGAACAGGTGCTGGCCTTGATCGGGGATGCGCGCTTCGCACCGGTGTTCGGCGCCGGCAGCCGCGCCGAGATCTCGCTGGTGGGCCGGCTGGAGCGGCCGGAACAGCCACCTGACGCTGGTCGCGGGACAAATCGACCGGCTGGTAGTGACCGGAAGCGAGGTCCTGATCGTGGATTTCAAGACCAACCAGGCCCCGCCGGGCTCTGCGGCCGAGGCGCCTTCGGCCTATATCCGTCAGCTCGCGCTCTACCGCGCGGTGCTGCAGAAGCTTTATCCCCAACGACCCGTCCGGGCAGCGTTACTTTGGACTGAAACACCTGAAATGATAGAGATTTCTGCTCCCGCGCTGGACGCCGGACTGGCATCCATTCTGGGAGGGGATGTCCGAGCTTGACCCGGCAACAGTGCGTTCATAGGTTGATTACATGATCCAGGCGGCGATTCTCTGGAGCCGCGTCCCTCCCGAACTGAACGAGGTATTGCAATGGCCGTTGGCAAGGTTTCTGACGCCGATTTCGAGGCCGAAGTGCTGAACGCGACCGGCCCGGTCGTGGTCGATTTCTGGGCCGAATGGTGCGGCCCGTGCCGCATGATCGCGCCCGCGCTCGACGAGATTTCCGGCGCCATGGGCGACAAGGTCAAGATCGTGAAACTGAACGTCGACGAGAGCCCGAAGACGGCCTCGAAATACGGCGTGATGTCGATCCCGACCCTGATGATCTTCAAGGGCGGCGAGATGGCGTCGCGCCAGGTCGGCGCCGCGCCGAAGCAGAAGTTGCAGCAGTGGATTACGGCTGCGGTCTGATCACATCGCGCAAGTCAATCTGATCCGGCGGCCGGCGAAAGCCGGCCGTTTCGTTTTCGGCTAGAGCCTCCGTTCCGATTGAATCGGAACGGAGGCTCTAGCTTTTTGTTTTGACGCGTTTTCTTTACACGAACCGGGGCCCACTTCGCTGGAAAACGCTTTATCGCGGCGAGGTGCCGTTGGCCGACAATACGTCGCCGGCGAGGTACAGCGAGCCCGTGATCAGGATGCGCGGCGGCGCCTCATAGGCGAGCCGCGTCAGCGCCCGCAAGCCCGCTTCGACACTGGCCGGGGTTTCCACCCGCATGCCAAGCTGGCGCGCGGCATCGGCCAGCCGGTCCGGCGGCATTGCACCTTCGCGATCGGGGATCTGCACCGCCATGATGTGGCGGGTCAGGCCGGCGAAATTGGCGAGAAAGGAGTGCGCATCCTTGTTGGCCATCATGCCGACGATGATCACCAGCGGCCGCGAGACCCGCTCTTCGAGATCGCCGAGCGCCGCGGCGGCGACGCGCCCGCCCTCGGCATTGTGCCCGCCGTCGAGCCAGATCTCGCATCCCGGCGGCCCCATATCCACCAGCGCGCCCGACGAAAGACGCTGCATCCGCGCCGGCCATTCGGCGTTGATGATTCCGGCCTCGAACGCGGAAGGTTCGATCCTGAAGGCGTCAAGCGCGCGCAGCGTTGCAATCGCAAGGCCGGCATTGTCGAATTGATGACGGCCGAACAGCTTTGGCGCCGCCAGATCCATCAAACCGCGATCGTCCTGATAGACCAGGCGTCCGCGCTCGACGCCGACGTGCCACTCCTGCCCGGCCCGGTGCAGCGGCGCATGCAGGCGCCGGGCACACGCTTCGATCACGGCGATTGCCTCCGGCGCCTGCTCGGCGCAAATCACCGGGGCATCGCGCTTGATGATGCCGGCCTTTTCGCCGGCAATCGCCGTCAGGGTCGGTCCAAGAAATTCGGTGTGATCCATGCCGAGCGGCGCGATCACGCTCACCAGCGGCTTGTCGATCACGTTGGTGGCGTCCAGCCGGCCGCCGAGACCGACCTCCAGCAGAACCACATCGGCGGGATGCTGCGCGAACAGACAAAACGCCGCCGCGGTTTCGATTTCAAAAAGGGTGATCGGCTCTCCCGCATTGGCGCGCTCGCAATGCTCCAGCGCCGCGCGCAATTCGTCATCGCCGACCAGGACTCCGCCGCCGACCTGCCCGAGCCGGTAGCATTCATTGATCCGCACCAGATAGGGCGAAGTATAGACATGAACGCGCAGGGACGCGGCTTCCAGAATGGCCCGCAAATAGGCAACCGTGGAACCCTTGCCATTGGTGCCGGCGACATGAATCACCGGCGCCAGCTTGCGTTCAGGATGATCCAGCCGCTCGAGCAGCCGGTGCATCCGTTTGAGATCAAGATCGATGCGTTGCGGATGCAGACCAGACAGCCGCGTGATCAAATCGCCGAGCGGCGGGGTTGGTTGGGCCGCGGACGCGTTCACGCGTGGGGCGCTGCCGGCGCCATCTCCGCGCCGGATGCGATCGCCGCCGGAATCGCGGCCTGCGGCACCGGCTTCGACGCGGTTTCCATGGCGGGCGATTTGGTCAGCAACCGGCACAGCCGCGCCAGCGTCGGGCGCAGATCGTGGCGATGCACCACCATGTCGACCATGCCGTGGTCTTTCAGGTATTCCGCGCGCTGAAATCCGTCCGGCAATTTCTCGCGAATGGTCTGTTCGATGACGCGCGCGCCGGCAAAGCCGATCAGCGCGCCGGGCTCGGCGATCTGCACGTCGCCGAGCATGGCATAGGAGGCGGTGACGCCACCGGTGGTCGGATTGGTCAGCACCACGATATAGGGCAGCTTCGCCTCGCGCAGCATCTGCACGCCGACCGTCGTCCGCGGCATCTGCATCAGCGACAAGATGCCTTCCTGCATGCGGGCGCCGCCGGAAGCCGCGAAAACGATGAACGGCGATTTCTTCTCGACCGCGAGTTCAAGCCCGCGCACGATGGCTTCGCCCGCCGCCATGCCGAGCGAACCGCCCATGAAATCGAAATCCTGCACCGCGACCACCACGGCGGCACCTTCAAGCTTGCCGTAGCCGACCTTGATGGCGTCGTTCAGCCCGGTCCTGGCCCGCGCATCCTTGATGCGATCGGCATATTTGCGTTCGTCGCGGAATTTCAGCGGATCGGCGGTGACCTCGGGCAGCGCCACGTCGAACCAGGTCTCGTTGTCGAAGACCGACTTGAGCCGCGCCACCGCGCCCATGCGCATGTGGTAATTCGAGCCGGGAATGACGAACTGGTTGGCCTCGACGTCCTTGTAGAACACCAGCTGCCCCGAATCGGGGCATTTGATCCACAAATTCTCCGGCGTCTCGCGGCGCAGGATGTTGCGTATTTTCGGCCGGACGACGTTGGTGAGCCAATTCATTCTTCGCTCCGAATGGCGATCAGATCGCCGGCAATATATGGCGGCTCCGGGAGTGCTCGGCAAGCCGCCGCCCGGGGGCTATCTCGCCGGCAATTGTGGCTTATTCCGCGGCCTGCTTGGCTCCCCGCACACCTTCCGCCAGCGCCGCCGCGAGGCCCGCCACCGCATCGACGGTTCCAGCGGTCGCCCGGCCATCCGAATCGAGGCTGCCGCGCAAGGCATCGACCAGCGCGGTGCCGACCACCGCGCCGTCGGCATGCGCGGCGATCGCGCGCGCGGCTTCGGGGGTCCGGATGCCGAAGCCGACACAGACCGGCAGTTTGGTGTGCCGCTTGATGCGGGCGACGGCCTCGCCGACCGCGGTTGAATCGGCGCTGGCGCTGCCGGTGATGCCGGTGATGGAGACGTAATAGACGAAGCCGGACGTGTTGGAGAGCACCGCGGGCAGCCGCTTGTCGTCGGTGGTCGGCGTCGCCAGCCGGATGAAGTTCAGCCCGGCCTTCATCGCCGGCAGGCACAATTCGGTGTCTTCCTCCGGCGGCAGGTCGACAATGATCAAGCCGTCGACGCCGGCGGATTTCGCATCGATGAGAAATTTGTCGACGCCATAGATGTAGATCGGATTGTAGTAGCCCATCAGCACCAGCGGCGTGGCGTTATCATCCTTGCGAAACCCGCGCACCATGGCCAGCGTTTTCTTCAGCGTCATGCCGGCCTTCAGCGCACGCAATCCCGCCGCCTGGATCGCGGGACCATCGGCCATCGGATCGGTGAAGGGCATGCCGATCTCGATGATATCGGCGCCCGCCTTTGGCAACGCTTTCAGAATGTCGAGCGAGGTCGCCGGATCGGGATCGCCGGCCATCACGAAGGTGATGAAGCCGGAGCGGCCTTCCTTTTTCAGCGCGGCAAAGCGCGTGTCGATACGGGTGGTCACTTCTTCTTCCCCCGCAAAATCTCCGCCACTTGCGGAATGTCCTTGTCGCCGCGGCCGGAGAGGTTGACCACCATCAGATGGTCCTTCGGCCGTTTTGGCGCGAGTTCCATCACCTTGGCGATGGCGTGGGCCGGCTCCAGCGCGGGAATGATGCCTTCCAGCCTCGAGAGCAATTGAAACGCCGCCAGCGCTTCGTCGTCGGTGGCGGACAGGTACGTCACCCGGCCGGTTTCGTGCAGCCAGGAGTGCTCCGGCCCGATGCCGGGATAATCCAGCCCCGCCGAAATCGAATGCGCGTCCTGGATCTGGCCGTCGTCATCCATCAAGCAGATAGGTGCGGTTGCCATGCAGCACGCCCGGCCGGCCACCGGCGATCGAGGCGGCGTGCAATTGCGTCAGCCCGTGACCGGCAGCCTCGACCCCGAAGATCTCTACCGAGGGATCGTCAAGGAAGGGATGAAACAGGCCCATCGCATTGGAGCCGCCGCCGATGCAGGCGATCAGCGAGTCCGGCAGGCGGCCTTCTTCCTCCTGCATCTGCGCGCGGGTCTCGATGCCGATCACCGACTGGAAGTCGCGCACCATCATCGGATAGGGATGCGGGCCCGCTACCGTGCCGATGCAGTAAAACGTGTTGTGCACATTGGTGACCCAGTCGCGCAGCGCGTCGTTCATCGCGTCCTTCAGCGTCCGCGAGCCCGACTGCACCGGGATCACCTTGGCGCCCAGCATTTCCATGCGGATGACGTTGGGCTGCTGCCGCTCGACGTCGACCGCCCCCATATAGACGATGCATTCGAGCCCGAATCGCGCGCACAACGTCGCGGTGGCGACGCCATGCTGGCCGGCGCCGGTTTCGGCGATGATGCGTTTCTTGCCCATGCGCCGGGCCACCATGATCTGGCCGAGCACGTTGTTGACCTTGTGCGAGCCGGTGTGATTGAGCTCCTCGCGCTTGAAATAGATCTTGGCGCCGCCAAGATGCTCGGTCAGGCGCTCGGCGAAATACAGCGGCGACGGCCGGCCGACATAGTGCTTGAGGTAGCCGTTCATCTCGGCCTGGAACGCCGGATCGGCCTTGGCCTCGGCGTAGGCCTTCTCCAGGTCGAGGATCAGCGGCATCAGCGTTTCGGCGACAAAGCGGCCGCCGAAAATGCCGAAATGCCCGCGCTCGTCGGGGCCGCTCCGGTAGGAATTGGGTAGAGATTTATTCATCGAACCATCAGCTCTTCGGTTGCGCGCGCCGCGCGAATAAAGGCGCGGATCATCTCGGGGTCCTTGTGACCCGGCGAGCTTTCCACGCCGGAAGAAACATCGACGCCGCCCGCGCGCGTCACGCGGACGGCCTCCGCGACGTTGCCGGCATGGAGACCGCCCGAAACCATGAACGACAGCTTTGAATCGAGATTTTCAAGCACGTGCCAGTCGAACACCGCCCCGAGACCGCCGGGACGGGTGGCCTCCTTGGGCGCGCGGGCATCGAACAGGATGCGGTCGGCCACGGCGGCGTAGCCGGGCAGGCTTGCGAGATCGGCCGCGGTCGCGACCGCGATCGCTTTCATCACCGGCAGGCCGAATTTCTGCTTGATGTCGCGCAGCCGCGCCACGCTCTCGCTGCCATGCAGCTGCAAGATATCGGGCTGCAATGCTTCGACGATGTTGGCGAGCGTTGCATCGTCGGCATCTACCGTCAGCGCCACTTTTAACGCGCGGCGGTTTGCAAGCTTGCCGAGATCGCGCGCGGTCTCGAGGCTGAGATGGCGCGGCGACGGGGCGAAGAACACGAATCCCACCATGTCCGCGCCGGCGTCCAGCGCGACGTCGAGCGTCTCGCGCGTGGACAGGCCGCAAATTTTAACGATCAGGGACATGTTTTAAGGGCACGCCTTGTTTTAAGGGCAAGTCTTATTTTAAGGGCCGGTCTTGGAGGAACCGCGACAGGGCCGAAAGGGCGTCTGCCGCTTGCGGGCCGCGTTCTACAACGTCGCGCCCTGCTTGTCTCGCCCGGCGGCCCCATACACGCCGCCCTGCGACGGCGCGGACAGGCGCTGCGGACCCGGCCGCGGGGCAATTGCGGCGCCGGCCCGCAGATCCGCCAGTTGCGCCCGCGCAGCCTGCGCATCGGCCTCGTGCCGGCGCGCGGCGCGGCGCCAGTGGCGCTGCCGGAACCAGGTCGCGGAGCCGCCCGCCACCACGCCTGCGATCGCAACCGCGATGATGACGACGAACAGCGGCAACGTGAAGGCGACCGAGGGATCGCTGGAATTGAACGGATCGAGCGACACCGTCACCAGATGGCGATTGGCGACCGCAAAGACGACAAAAAACAAGCCCAGCGGGATCAGTACCAGAGCCGTGAAAAACTTGCGCATGACCGTCTCTCGCGGTGATGGAGATCGGGATCAGCTTCAGCTGCCGGCGTCCGGTCCCCCGCTTTCGCGGTTCAGCCGTTCGCGCATTTCCTTGCCGGTCTTGAAAAACGGCACGCTCTTCTGATCCACCGGCACATGGGCGCCGGTGCGTGGATTACGTCCCGCGCGTGCCGGGCGATGCTTCACCGAAAATGCACCGAAACCACGTAGCTCGACCCGATCGCCCCGCGCCAGGGCCGCGACGATCTCGTCGAGGATCGCGTTGACGATGTTCTCGACATCCCGCTGATAGAGATGCGGGTTGTGCTCGGCGATACGCTGAACGAGTTCGGATTTGATCATCGAGGCGGGGACCCGGGAAGGTGCGATCACGCATTTCCGTGAAAATGCCTTGGACTGTCAAGACGCTAAATGAAATTTGGCGGACGCGAAAACACGTGACAAACGGCCGGATTGGGTATTGCGACAGCATTCCGCAACGCGGGATGGACGGCACGGAAACCGAACTTGCGGTTCAATCGGCCCCCGCCGGACGCCATAGCGCCAGCATACCGTCGAGACCCAGGCGATCGACCGCCTGGGCCATGCCGGTCTGCTCGACTTGCCGGGCGATCGCGCCCAGGCCGAACGCGTCGAGCGTCACCGCGGCGGCCGCGCGCAGGAAGGTCAGGTCGCCGAAGCGCGGCGACAATTTGTAATCGCGCACCGGCAGATCGGCCTTGACGCCTTTTTGCGCCACCAGCCACGCGACCGCGGTCTTCTCGTCGCCGATCTGATCAATCAGCTTGAGATCGACCGCTTGACGACCGGTGAACACCCGTCCGTCGGCGACCTTTTCGAGCAATCCGTCGTCCATGCCGCGCCGCTCCTTCACGAGGCCGCGAAACCAGGCGTAGGAATCCTTCACCAGCGCGTCGAGCGCGGCGCGCGCCTCCGGACTGGTCGGCTCGAAGCCATTTGGCGCGGCCTTTAGCGGCGATGACTTCACTTCCTCGACCTTGACGCCGACGGTTTTCAGCAATTCGGTGAAATTCGGAAACTGGAACAGCACGCCGATCGAACCCACCAGCGAGCTCTGCTGCGCGACGATATGGTCCGCGGCGATGGCGGTGATATAGCCGCCCGAAGCCGCCAGTCCCTCGACCACCACGACCAGCGGCTTCTTCGCCTTCAGGCGCACCAGCGCGTCATAAAGCTGTTCGGAGCCCGCCGTCGTGCCGCCCGGCGAGTTGATGTGCACAATCACGGCCGCGGCGCGCGATTTTTCCAGCCGCTCCAGCGCCTCGACGCGATCAGCGTCGCTGCGGATCAGTCCGTCGATATGGACGCGGGCAATCGAGCCCGACGTCGTCAACGCCCCACGCCCACCGGGCGTCACGATCAGACCGACGCTGACGATCGCGGCGATCGCAATCAATACGGCGACCACACGCCAGAACGTCAGCTTGCGCCGTATCCTGCGACGATCGACGATGACATCTGAATCAAGCGACATCGAAAATTCTCCCGGAGGTGGTCTTCAGGGGATCGCACGGTGATCTTCCGGATACCCCTAATATCTCGTGCCCTGATTACATCAATTGCGGTGCAATATGAAGAAAACAAGGCCCGTAGTCGTCCCTGCGGAAGCAGGGACCCATAACCACAGGCGCCAATTGTGACAAAGGCACTACGCAGCGCCCAACCGATAGGCCGCGGCGTATGGGTCCCTGCTTCCGCAGGGACGACTACACAACAAAAAAGGCCCCGGTCGAAACCGGGGCCCGTTTGATGAGGCAGAGAGCCGAAAGGCTTACTTGTCGGTGCGCTGCTTGAGCGCGGTGCCGAGAATGTCGCCGAGCGTCGCGCCCGAATCGGAGGAGCCATACTGCGCGATGGCCTCCTTCTCTTCGGCGACTTCCAGCGCCTTGATCGAGACCTGCACCTTGCGGGCCTTCTTGTCGAACTGGATCACCCGCGCATCGACCTTTTCGCCGACCGCGAAACGCTCGGCGCGCTGATCGTTACGGTCACGAGCGAGTTCGGACCGCTTGATGAAGGTGGTGAAGTCGGTACCGGCGATCTTCACCTCGATGCCGCTTTCCTTCACTTCGAGCACTTCGCAGGTCACGACCGCGCCCTTCTTGACGTCGCCGGGTTCGGCGAACGGATCGCCTTCGAGCTGCTTGACGCCGAGCGAGATGCGCTCCTTCTCGACATCGACATCGAGCACCACGGCCTTGACCATGTCGCCCTTCTTGAAGTTGTCGATCACCTGCTCGCCCGGAACCTTCCAGTCGAGGTCGGACAGATGGACCATGCCGTCGACATCGCCCTCAAGCCCGAGGAACAGACCGAACTCGGTCTTGTTCTTGACCTCGCCCTCGACCGTGGAGCCGACCGGGAATTTCTCGACGAACACTTCCCAGGGATTGCGCATGGTCTGCTTGAGGCCGAGCGAAATCCGGCGCTTGACCGAATCGACTTCGAGAACCTGCACTTCGACTTCCTGCGAGGTCGAGACGATCTTGCCGGGATGCATGTTCTTCTTGGTCCACGACATCTCCGAAACGTGGATCAGGCCTTCGATGCCAGGCTCCAGCTCGACGAACGCGCCGTAGTCGGTGATGTTGGTGACGCGGCCGGTGAAGCGGGCATTGAGCGGATACTTCGCCTCGATGCCCTGCCACGGATCGTCCAGCAACTGCTTCATGCCGAGCGAGATGCGGTGTGTCTCGTGGTTGATCTTGATGATCTTGACCTTCACGGTCTGGCCGATGGTCAAGACCTCGGTCGGGTGATTGACCCGGCGCCAGGCGATATCGGTGACGTGCAACAGGCCGTCGATGCCGCCGAGATCGACGAACGCGCCGTAATCGGTGATGTTCTTGACGACCCCGTCGATGACCTGACCCTCTTCGAGGTTCTGCACCAGCTCCTGGCGCTGTTCGGCGCGGGTCTCTTCCAGAACCGTGCGGCGCGACACCACGATGTTGCCGCGGCGGCGATCCATCTTGAGAATCTGGAACGGCTGCGAATTGTTCATCAGCGGTGCGACATCGCGGATCGGCCGGATGTCGACCTGCGAACGCGGCAGGAAGGCGACCGCGCCGTCGAGATCGACGGTGAAGCCGCCCTTGACCTGGTTGAAGATGACGCCGTGAACCTTCTCGTTGTTGTTGAAGGCCTTCTCGAGCTTGCCCCAGCTCTCCTCGCGGCGCGCCTTGTCGCGCGACAGCACGGCCTCGCCGAGCGCATTCTCGATGCGGTCGAGAAACACCTCGACCTCGTCGCCGACCTTGAGTTCGCTTTCGCGGCCGGGTCCTGCGAATTCACGCAGCGCCACGCGGCCTTCGGTCTTCAGGCCGACGTCGATGACGGCCATGTCCTTCTCGATCGCAACAACGATGCCCTTGATGACGGAGCTTTCCTGCAGGTTGCCGCCGGCGAAGGACTCGTCGAGCATGGCGGCAAAATCGTCGCGGGAAGGATTATAGGAGGTAGCAGTCGAAGCCATTTGTTCTCCAGATGCGGGTATTGCCGGCCAATCGGGTTAAGGGGCGTATCGGGCGTGAAGGGTTAGAGGTCCGCAAACCCTAACGACCGCCTCGCAAAAAACCGCGAGAGCGGGCCGGCAGCTGGCCTGCACGTTCGATACGTTGATTTGTTTTGTCCGGAACCTTGAGCGTGTCGATCTCGAAGCCTGGAGCGGGCTTTCCTCCAATGACGGCAACGGTTTCGTCTGAAAGCGCTCAAATGAAGGCGTTCAGACCCGCTGCCGGCCCGCTCGGACGGCCTCGACAATGTCGATGGCGGCCCGGACGCCGCCTTCTATATCCAAATGGGAGTTGTCGAGCAAGTAAGCATCTGCGGCCGGTTTCAAAGGCGCCACGGTCCGGTTCTGGTCGCGCTCGTCGCGCCTGAGGATATCGGCCAGCACGGCGGCCTCGTCGGCGTCCTCGCCCCGCGCCCGCGCTTCCAGGGTCCGGCGGCGGGCGCGGACTTTTGCGTCGGCCAATACGAAGATTTTGACGTCGGCGTCCGGGCAGATCACGGTTCCGATGTCGCGGCCATCGAGCACCGCGCCCGGCGGATCGGCGGCGAACTGCCGCTGAAAGTTCAACAGCACCTCCCGCACCTTCGGAATCGCCGACACCACCGAGGCGGCGTCGCCCACCGCCTGGGTCTTGAGCGCCGGATTTCCGAACTTTTCGGGATCAAGCTCGAGCGCCGCGGAGACGGCCAGTACCTCGTTGGTCAGGTCGGCCCCGGCGTCCAGCATCGCCTTGGCGACCGCCCGATAGATCACGCCGGTATCGAGATGACGATAGCCGTAATGCCTGGCGAGCCGCTTGCCCAGCGTGCCCTTGCCTGACGCGGCCGGTCCGTCGATGGCGATGATCATGAGAACTCCGCCCCAATTCCGCGCATCATCGGGATGAAATCGGGAAAGCTGGTGGCGATGAAGGCGGTGTCGTCGACCCTGACCGGCTTGTCGGAGGCAAGACCCATCACCAGCGCCGACATCGCGATACGATGATCCATGTGGGTGGCGACCAGGCCATCGCCGGGGACATGGCCCTTGCCTTCGACGATCAAATCATCGCCCGAGATCTCGACCTTGACGCCGTTGACGCGCAGCATCGCGGCGGTCGCTTCCAGCCGGTCGGATTCCTTGACGCGCAATTCCTTGAGGCCGCGCATGATCGTGGTGCCCTCGGCGAAGCCCGCCGCCACCGCCAGCACCAGATACTCGTCGATCATCGAGGGCGCGCGTTCGGGGGGCACCTCGACGCCGCGCAGCTTCGAGGCGCGCACCCGAAGCTGCGCCATCGGTTCGCCGGCATCGTCGCGAACCAGGCTTTGCTCGATCGAGCCGCCCATCTCGCGCAGCGTCGTGAATAGCCCGGTGCGCAGCGGATTGGTCATGACATCGGACAGAACCAGGTCCGAGCCTTCCACGATCAAGGCGGCCACGATCGGGAATGCCGCCGATGACGGATCGGCCGGCACCACGACCTCGGCGCCATGCAGTTCGGGCTGGCCTGTCAGCGCGATTTTGCGGCCGTGGCGGCCTTCCGGCAGGGAGGTGATCTGCGCCCCGAAATGCCTGAGCATCAGTTCGGTGTGGTCGCGGCTGGCCTCGGTCTCGATCACGGTGGTGATGCCGGGAGCCGCCAGCCCTGCCAGCAGTACCGCGGATTTGATCTGGGCCGAGGCCACCGGCGTGCGGTAGAGGATCGGCAACGGGTCGCGCGCACCGCTCAGCGTCAGCGGCAGGCGGCCGCCCTGCCCGCTGGAGCCGACCCGCGCGCCCATCAATTCCAGGGGATCGAGCACCCTTCGCATCGGCCTTGAGCGCAACGATGCGTCGCCATCGAAAACCGCCGTAATCGGGCAGCCGGCGACCGCGCCCATCACCAGCCGGCAGCCGGTGCCGGAATTGCCGAAATCGAGCGGAGCGTCCGGCTGGGCGAACCCCGCCACCCCCACGCCCCGCACCGACCAGGCGAAATCCCCGGTCCGCTCCACTTTTGCGCCCAAAGCCCGCATGGCTTTGGCGGTATTCAGCACGTCTTCGCCCTCAAGCAGGCCTGAGATGAGGGTTTCGCCAACCGCCAGCGCGCCCAAAATCAGGGCCCGGTGGGAAATCGACTTGTCGCCGGGAACCCGGACCTTCCCGGTCAGGGATCCGCTCGAACGGGCTTCCAGCGGCGTCTTATGATCGGCAAGGCGATCCGAATGGGTCAAGATTGTGTCCTCTGCGAGGGCGGCAGGTATCACATGGGGCGCACCGCGTCACGCCGGCCGTCCATCTTCCATAAAGCGCTATTGACAGCGGCGCACCAACTAGCCAAGTGAAGCACCGTTTTTCAGAACATTCCCAGGATTCCACACGTGGCCAAATCCGATCTCGGAACCAAACGCATTTGCCCGACGACGGGTAAGAAGTTCTACGACCTCAACAAGAGCCCGGTGATCTCACCCTATACCGGCGAGGTGGTGCCGATCGCGCCGATTCCCCCGCCCCGGACCAGGGCCGACGCCGCCGCGCGCGCCAGCGCCGCTGCGGCGGCTTCCGCCGCCGAAGCCACGCCGGAGCCGGTCGAGGCCGAGGAGTTGGTGCCGCTCGAGGAAGCCGACGCGGAGGAAAACACCGGCAAGGTCAAGGCCGTCGTTCCCGAATCGGAAGACGATATCGAGATCGACGAGACCATCGAAGGCGACGACGACGATGATTCCACCTTCATCGCCGACGAGGAAGAAGGCGACGAGGACGTCACCGATATCATCGGCGACGTCGGCGGCGACGAGGAGACTTGAGATCGGCCCTGAACTGTGTTCAGGGTTTTGCGCAACGCGCCGCCCAAAGGCGCGTGGGCTGGGCATGATCCGGAGAAATTGCGTACCGGTTTTCCGAATTGATTGTGCTCTAGCGAGAGTTAAGGGGCCATAGCTCAGCTGGGAGAGCGCTTGCATGGCATGCAAGAGGTCGGCGGTTCGATCCCGCCTGGCTCCACCAGCCTTCGCCGCTTCGCAAGCCACGGCTCGGCAAGCCACGTGCCTGCCCATCGTAGCGAAGCAAACGAAGGCTGCCGCGTCGTAGCCCGCAGGGCGAAGAGGGCCCGGAAGACGACGGCCTTTCGATACCTTCGGGTCTTCGAACTGCCGGCGCGCATTTGCGAAGAACCGGCTGTGATGATTTAAACTCGCCACGCCACCCTTCTCCGCAACTTCGCAAGAAACCACTGAATGACAACCGAAAATGCTCCCGGCGCGATGACCGGATTGCGCGTGATCGACCTCACGCGGGTTCTCGGCGGGCCCTACTGCACGCAAATCCTCGCCGATCACGGCGCCGACGTGATCAAGGTCGAACCGCCGGCCGGCGACGAAGTGCGAGACTGGGGACCGCCGTTCCATGGCGAGGACGCGGCCTACTATGTCGGCATCAACCGCAACAAGCGTTCGATCGGGCTCGATCTGGCGTCGGAAGGCGGCCGCGCCGTGCTGATGAAGATGCTCGCGGGCGCCGACGTCCTGATCGAGAATTTCAAGCCCGGCACGCTCGACAAATGGGGCATCGGCAACGAATTGTTGCGCGCCAGATTTCCGAAACTGGTTCACTGCCGCATCTCGGGTTTCGGCGCCGACGGTCCGCGCGGCGGCAATCCCGGCTATGACGCCATCATTCAGGCCATGACCGGAATGATCGCCGCGACCGGCTCGCCGCAATCCGGCCCGATGCGGATCGGCGTTCCGCTGGTGGATATCTCCACCGGGCTGTACGCGGCGATCGGCATCCTGATGGCGCTGTCGGAACGGCAGCGATCAGGCCTCGGACAGTTTCTCGAAACCACGCTGTATGAAACCGGCCTTTCGATCATGCATCCGCATGCCGCGAATTATTTCATGCACGGCAGGCCGCCGCAGCTCACCGGCAATGAGCATCCCAATCTCGTGCCCTATGCGATCTTCCCGACCCGCACCGCCAATATCTTCATCGGCGTCGGCAATGACGGGACCTTTCGCAAGCTCTGCCAAGGAGATCGGCAAACCCGAACTCGGCATCGATCGGCGCTTTGCGCGCAACAAGGATCGCATCGCCAACCGCGATGCATTGCGCACCGAGCTCGCCGCCGTGTTCAGCCAGCACGACGCCGAGCCGCTGTGCGATCGCCTGCTCGCCGCAGGCCTGCCAGCCGGGCCGGTGCAGTCGATCGACCAGGCCCTGACCAGCGCCCACACCATCCATCGCGGCGACGTCATCGAAAAGGATTGGTACAAGGGGGTGGCCTCGCCCATCCGTCTTGAACGCAGCAAGCCAAGCCTGCGCAGCGTTCCGCCCAAATTCAGCCAGCACACCGGCGAGGTGCTGAGGGAGTTCGGGTATTCCGAAGGCGAGATCGACGTGCTGATCGCCAAGGGGGTTGTCTGCGGCAGCGAACGCAGGCGCTAAACCCCTCGCCCCGCCGCGTCGACGCGGCCAGCAGCATCTATCCGGCGCGCTCGCCTGCAGGGGTGCGTCGGGGGTGCTTGAACACCCCTAAAATATGCCCATATTGGTGATTGATCGGAGGGCCAATTCGCCATCTGATCAGTTGGGGCGCCGCAAGGGCCCTGAAACTTCAAAGTCGCTTCGAGAGGACTTTGCGAAAATATGTCTCGTGTTCCTTCGTTATCCAGTCCGTTCTTGCTGGGATTCGACGAAATTGAGCGTGTGCTCGATCGCGTCGTCAAAGGCGCCGACGGTTATCCTCCCTACAACATCGAGCGCTGCGACCGCGCCAACGGTCAGCCTGAACGCTTGTGCATCACGCTCGCGGTGGCGGGATTTACCCGTGACCAACTCGATGTAACCATTGAGGAAAACCAGCTCGTGATCCGGGGCCGCCAGCAGGACGACAAGACCCGACAATACATCCATCGCGGCATCGCCGCGCGCCACTTCCAGCGCACCTTCGTGCTGGCGGAGGGGATGCAGGTGCTGGGCGCGGACCTGAAAAACGGGCTGTTGTCGATCGAACTGGCCCGGCCGGAGCCGGAAAAGGTCGTTAAGACAATCGCTATCAATGAGCACGAATAATGGGAACGAGTAGCGGACTCGACCGCTTAAGCTAATAGAGGAGTCGAGACCATGACTGAAGTCGAAGTAGTGTTTGAATCGGCAGGGGTTTCCCCGGAGGCGCTGGCGAGCCTGGGCGAGGGCCATATCGCCTATGTGAAGCAGATCCGTTCCGAGGACGTTCCGGGGCTGTTTCCGCAGGCGCCCAAGATCGCGCCGGGCCTGAAACTGTTTGCGCTGCACGCCGCCGACGGCACGCCGATCATGCTGACCGACAGCCGGGAAGCCGCGATCGCGAACGCCTGGAGCAACGAACTGCAGGCCGTCAGCGTCCACTGACGCGGCGGGATCCGGAAGATGTGTCATACGCGGGCGTGATCCCGCGTATCCACCGTCTCCGTCAGATCTGTTTTTCAAAAAACATGGAATGCCGTTAGCGCAGACGAGCCCACGCCGTCTGCGCGAGGCACATTGCTGTTTCCGGCGAAAATGGCGGCGCTTGCTAGGCCGCGGTCGCCGGCGGCAGCGCCAGCACCGAATAGATCGCGGGCGCATCGCGCGAGGCCCGCAGCTTCTTGGCGACGTCCTGATCGCGCAACAGCCGCGCGATCCGCGCCAGCGCTTTCAGGTGATCGGCGCCCGCGCCTTCCGGCGCCAGCAGCAGGAACACCAGATCGACCGGCTGGCCATCCATCGCCTCGAAATCGATCGGGCGTTCGAGGCGGGCAAACAGGCCGAACAGCTTTTCCAGTTTGGGGAGCTTGCCGTGCGGGATGGCGACGCCGTAGCCGACCGCGGTGGTTCCCAGCTTTTCCCGCTGCAGGAGCACCTCAAAGATCGAACGCTCGTTCTGGCCGGTCAGGCTGGCTGCCCGCGCCGCCAGTTCCTGGAGCGCCTGCTTCTTGCTGTTGACCTTCAACGCCGGGAGAATCGCCTCGGGTGCGACCAGATCGGTAATCGTCATGGGGCGTTCCGAGGTAAATTGACCGTCAGGTTGCGAAACAGGGTTCAGCGGGGCGGCATCAACAAGATAGGGCGGGAACGGCGGCCTACCGCCCGGTCCTAATTGGGGGGCTTCTACTCCAACGCAAGAGCAGTGCCAACACCCGTGGCGTTATTCCCAGCCCCTATCGTTAAGGGCGCGGACCATAGGGAGGGGTCCGGTGGGCGTCAATGCCGATCGGCCGCTACCCCCCGGAGTTAACCACAGGGGGATCGATCCAGCCGACATTGCCGTCCGGACGGCGGTAAATGATGTTCACCCGGCCGCTCGAGCCGTGCTGGAACACCAGGCAGGCCGCGCCGGTCAAGTCCAGTTCCATCACCGCCTGGCTTACCGACATCCGCTTCAGGGACGTCGTCGCCTCGGCGATGATCACCGGGCTGTAACCGGTCTCGTCGTGCTCCTCGTCGCCCGCAGGCGCCTCAATCACATAGCTCGGGGCATCCAGCGTCGGCGCCGTCAACTCAACCATCGCCACCGCTTCCGCATGCGACTTTCGCGCCGAGCGATCCTTCAGCCGGCTCTTGTAGCGCCGCAGCCGCTTTTCGATCATCAGCAACGCCTGGTCGGCGCTGGCATAGGCATCGGCGGCATTGGAATCGGCCTCGAGCGTGATTCCGGAATCCAGATGCAGCGCGCAGTCGGTGCGAAATCCGAAGCCGTCCTTGCTCAGCGTGATGTGGCCGGAATAGTTGCCATCGAAATATTTGCGCAGCACTTCATCGGTGCGCTCGCTGACCCGCCCGCGCAATGCGTCGCCGACACTGATGCTTTTTCCCGATATCCGGAGAGTCATGGTTGCTGCCTCGATTTCTGGAGCGGAGCCGACACTATTCCGATTTCGCCGGGACGCAATCAGGCGGGCTGCGTATCCCGGGAACGGTCCGAGGATGCGGCGGGCGCCGACAGCGCGTTACCAAGCATGCTTTGCTTGTCGCGCCGGCGCTGCACCGACGAGGGAATTCGCATCGCTTCGCGGTATTTCGCGACGGTGCGACGGGCAATATCAATGCCCGATTCGCGCAATCGTTCCACGATGGTGTCGTCCGAAAGGATCGTCGCGGGTTCTTCCGCGTCGATCAACTGCTTGATGTGGTGACGAACCGCCTCCGCCGAATGGGCTTCGCCGCCGTCGGCCGACGCGATCGAGGCGGTGAAGAAATATTTCAGTTCGAAACTGCCGCGATTGGTCGCCATGTATTTGTTGGCGGTGACCCGCGACACCGTCGATTCATGCATCTGGATCGCGTCCGCGACGGCCTTCAGGTTGAGCGGCCTCAAATGCGCGACGCCGTGGGTAAAGAAGCCGTCCTGCTGGCGCACGATCTCGGTTGCGACCTTGAGGATGGTGCGGGCGCGCTGGTCGAGCGCGCGCACCAGCCAGGTCGCGTTCTGCAGGCAATCGCTGAAATAGGATTTGTCGCCGTCCTTGCGGATCGTCTTCGACAGTTCGGTGTAATAGATCTGGTTGACCAGCACGCGCGGCAAGGTGTCGCTGTTGAGTTCGACATGCCAGCCGCCATCGGGCCCGGGCCGAACATAGACGTCCGGCACCATGGTCTGCGTCCGCGCCGAGCCGAATTTCAATCCCGGCTTCGGATTGAGACGGCGAATTTCGCCGATCATGTCGGTGATGTCTTCGTCATCGACCCCGCACAGTTTTCGCAACGCAGCGATATCGCGCTTGGCCAGCAGATCGAGGTGCTCGACCAGCGCCTGCATCGCAGGGTCGTAACGATCGAGTTCGCGCAGCTGGATCGCCAGGCACTCGCTCAGGCTTCGCGCGCAGACGCCGGGCGGATCGAATTTCTGCAGCACCGCCAATACCGCCTCGACGTCCTTTTGCGAGGCGCCGAGCCGCTCGGCGGCCTGGCCGAGATCCGGCGGCAGATAACCCGCTTCATCGACCAGGTCGATCAGGTACTGGCCGATCATGCGCTGCGCCGGGTCGGTGAAAGCCACCGCCAGTTGCTCGGCCAGATGGCCGCCGAGCGTCACCTCGGCGGCGACGAAGGCTTCGAGGTTATAGCTGTCATCGTTGGAAGCGCCGCCGCCCCATTCGGTATACGCGGTCGGCGCCGCATCCTGCGCGGTGCGCGCGGCGGCCTCCGCGGGTTCCTCGGAGAACACGTTGTCGAGCGGGGTGTCGAGGGTCTGCTCGATCTCGGCACGGCTGCCGAGCTCGCGGTTCATCCACTCTTCCTGGGCCGGCTCGAAGGTATCCCCGGCGGAGCCGCTGGGCTCGCCGCCCGCGTCGTCGCCACCGGCGCCAAATTCGCCGGAATCGGAGAACTCGGCCCGCTCCGGCGCCGGCTCGCCCGCCACCGGCGCCTCGGAACCGTCGCTGGCGCGCTCCAGCAGCGGATTCCGCTCCAGTTCCTCCTCGACAAAGGCCGACAGATCGAGATTCGACAGCTGCAGCAGCTTGATCGCCTGCATCAGCTGCGGCGTCATCACCAGCGACTGCGACTGGCGGAACTCTAATCTCTGCGTCAGCGCCATGGAGGCAAGAACCGATCCCAAAAGTTGGTCCGATTCTTGCTTAAACTAGTCCAAAGCCGATGTACACGGCTTGACGAATTGGAAAAAAAGACTAGAGGGCGGATTTCAGGGACGGTTAAAGCCGGAATTCCTCGCCAAGATAAAGGCGGCGCACGTCCGGGTCGTTGACGATCTCATCCGGCGACCCCTCGGTCAGGATCTCACCCGCATAGACGATATAGGCACGATCCGTCAGCCCCAGCGTTTCCCGCACATTGTGGTCGGTGATCAACACGCCGATGCCGCGATTGGTGAGATGGCGGACGAGATCCTGAATGTCGCCGACCGCGATCGGATCGATGCCGGCGAACGGTTCGTCGAGCAGCATGTAATTGGGGCGGGTCGCCAGCGCGCGCGCGATCTCGACGCGGCGTCGCTCGCCGCCCGACAGGGCGATTGACGGCGTTTTTCGCAACCGCGTGATGTTGAATTCGTCGAGCAGGGAATTGAGTTCGGCTTCGCGCTTTTTCTTCGAGGGCTCGACCACCTCCAGCACGGCGCGGATGTTCTGCTCCACGGTGAGGCCGCGGAAGATCGACGCTTCCTGCGGCAAGTAACCGATGCCGAGCCGGGCGCGCTGATACATCGGCAGCTTGGTGACGTCGTGACCGTCGAGCTCGATGCTGCCGCGATCGGCCTTGATCAGGCCGGTGATCATATAGAAGACCGTGGTCTTGCCGGCACCGTTCGGGCCCAGCAAACCCACCGCCTCGCCGCGACGGACGTAGATGCTGACGCCGCGCACGACCTGGCGGGTGCCGAAACTCTTTTCCACACTATGCACAGCCAGATAGCCCGCCCGTGGCTCGGGCCGCGGCGCCGTTGCGCCGTTGGTCTTGGCGCGGCGACGGCCGCGGCTTTTCGGCCCGGGGCAGGTCCAGTTTCTGGACCGGCGCGGCGCGGGCCAAAGGCGGCGCGTCGCGCACCGGGGGGTTCGTCAGCATCTCGCCCATGGTGTCGCCGAGCGCGGTGATATCCGCGCGCGTGCGCGCAAATCCCGGCGAACTGGCGCTTCGCCGGGCGGCGACGGAACATGCCGAGTAAATCCACCATTCCCGCTTCGCTCAGCCTTTCACGGTGTTCCGCGACCCGCCGCGGCGATTCGCGCGCGCTCCGCGCAACATGACGGAATGGATGTTCCTTGCCCAGCGAAACACCCTCGATCTGAGGGGTGGATCACCGGGCCAGTGCATGACCCGCCAAAGTGTCAGTCGGTTTGGCGGATCGGGGGCCGTGCACTCTTCTGGCGTTACGCAGATACAGGCTCAGGCTGCGGGCTTCAACCTCGCCGGCCGCGATAAGTTTGCAAGCGATTGATATTATTTCGGTTTATTTCCGCCGGCGGATCCCGCCGGGGCCGGCGAGGGCGAAGCGCCGGGGAGCGGCGGAGCCACCCTGGCCCGACGACTGAAACAGGCCCTGCACGCGGCCGGAGTCGGATTCCACCCGCGATACGCCCGTGGTCATGTCCACCAGCAGCCGATCGCCGCGGAGCACATTCTTGCCCTGGGTCAACACCACCCCTCCGAGCATGGTGACGAGGTTGGTCTTGGTGTCGAAGACCGCGGTCTCGCCGGTCACCACCTGGTCCTTCTGGGTCACGACCACGTTGCCTTTCGCCTCCAGCCGCTTGATCGACGAGCTGCCGCCCGGACCGGGGGTCGCGGACTGGATCGGGGCCGATTTTGCCGCGGACTTCGAACCCGGCGCTGGCGTCGAACCGGGCGCCGGCGCTGCGGTCGCCGAGTTCGATTCGTAGAACACCACCAGCGTCTTCGACGTCATGGTGGTGTCGCCCTGCACCACCTTCACATTGCCGGCGAAGGTCGCTTCCTTTTTCTTGTCGCGCATCTCCAGCGTGGCGGCTTCGATCTGGATTGGCTGGTCGCGATTTTGCGAAAAGCCCTGCATCGCATTGGGCACGCCGGTCACCGCGCTCTGCGCGGCGGCTTCAACGGCGGCGACCGTGGCGAGCGCAAGTGCGGCACAACAGCCGCCAAGCGCGATCCGCCGTATCAGGGTGCTGGACGGAAAAATTCTCATCAACATCATTTGGGGTTGGCGGGCTTGCTGGAAACCGAATGCGTCCGGGCCGGATGCGGCGGTTCGGGTGCCGGCGCGGCGGACGGCTCCGGCGCGCTCTCGGGAGGCGGCAGCTTGTCGATGTTCATCACGACGTGACCTTCAAACCTCACCACTTCGCCGCCGCCGGTAATCTTGAGCTTGTCGGCCGACACCGTTCCGTCCGCCCATTTCACATCGACATGCTCGTCCGACGTCACCGTGCCCTTGCCCATGTCGACAAAGGCCTGGCTCAGCCATGCCTCATAGCCCGTGCTGGTCTGCAAGTAGATATCCTTATGCAAATCGAGCAATTGCTGCTTGGTATCCATCAGCCCATTGAGCGCGTCCAGCGTCACGGTCGATTGATCCTCCATCAGCACCTTGGCCCGCAACGTCTTGAGATCGACGTGATCCGGGTCGGTCACATCCTGGGTCGCGGTTTTGGCCCAGACTTCGTAGGGCCGCCGATCCGGCGTGTAGCCCGCCAGATGCGGCGATTCCATCGTGATCTTGGTGCCGGAGACCACGAGGTTTCCCATATCGAGCGGCAGCTTAGGCAACAGCATCCGGAACGGATTGAAGATCGACACTAAGACGATCGCCGCCATCGACAGGATCACCGCCGCGGGCACCGCAACGCGCAGCACCCGCACAATCCGGCTGTGGCGCGCGGCGATGGCAAAGCGCGCCTCCATTCCGGCTTGATAGGCAGGATTCTGAACCGAATTCACCACTGCTCCAGGCGAAGCGACCTGATCATTGTACCCGGGATCACCGGGTCGCGCAGCCGGAACCTCGTGCTAGGAGTGTGTCCGAAACGGGGCGCGCGTGACTGACAGGTGGCTGATACGCTGCCCGAAAGGGCGTCTCGGCTCACGAATGCGCGAAAATGTCCTCGGTATCCCAGCCCTGCAGATCGAGCGTTGCCCGCGTAGGCAGAAATTCGAAACAGGCTTGCGCCAGCCCGAGGCGTCCCTCGCGCGCGAGCATGGCGTCGAGCCGTTCGCGCAAGCCATGCAGATGCAACACGTCGGAAGCCGCATAGGCCAGCTGTGCCTCGCTCAGCATCTGCGCACCCCAGTCGCTCGATTGCTGCTGCTTCGACAGATCGATGTTGAGGACCTCGCGCACCAGGTCCTTCAGGCCGTGGCGATCGGTGTAGGTGCGGGTGAGGCGCGAAGCGATCTTGGTGCAATAGACCGGCTGTGGCATCACGCCGAAGGCGTTGTAGAGCGCGGCAAGATCAAACCGCGCGAAATGGAAAATCTTGGTGATTTTCGGGTTGGCCAGCAGCGCCTTCAGGTTCGGCGCGTCGGCGGGGCCCTTGCCATGATCCTTGGGGATCTGGACCACATCGGCGCTGCCGTCGCCGCTCGACAACTGCACCACGCAGAGCCTGTCGCGGTGCGGATGCAGCCCCATGGTCTCGGTATCGATCGCCACCGAGTCGGTGTAGCGGGTGAGATCGGGCAGATCGCCGCGGTGCAGGCGTACGGTCATGGCGTTTTCGGACCTTTTCGAATCGTTGCGGCCCAAACTACCGCCCAAATTCGAAACAGGCGAGCGCGTGGTGCGCCCGGATCGACAGCAGGGAGGGCATCCAAGCACAAATGGTGCCCAGGAAAGGACTCGAACCTTCACGGCCGTTAAGCCACTGGCACCTGAAGCCAGCGCGTCTACCAATTCCGCCACCTGGGCCCGGGCCGGTTAGTACGGATCGGTCGCACGCTTGTCAAATTGGCGCGACGCGGCTTATTTCCGGCGCATGATCTTGCCGGCAAACGCCTCGCGTTGGTCCGAAGCGAAAACCGGTGCCCGCTTTTCGGATCATACTCAAATAGGCTGTACAGCGCCGATATGATGGCGTATCGCGAAACGGCTAAATATCCCGGCGATCGACCGAATTTGACCCGCAGGAAATGACCTCCATGGCATCTAATCTGGACACCCTGGTCACGGTTTTCGGAGGATCGGGCTTTGTCGGGCGAAGCGTGGTCCGCGCGCTCAGCAAGCGCGATTACCGGATCCGGGTGGCGGTGCGACGGCCGGAACTGGCCGGGCACCTGCAGCCGCTCGGCAAGGTCGGCCAGATCCACGCCGTGCAGGCCAATCTGCGCTACCCGGCCTCGATCGAGGCGGCGATGCGCGATTCCCACATCGCCATCAATCTGGTCGGCATCCTGGCCGAGGGCGGCGCGCAGACCTTCGACGCGGTCCAGGCAAAGGGCGCCGCCGCCGTGGCAGAGGCGGCAGCCGCGGTCGGGGCGCGGATGGTGCATGTCTCCGCGATCGGCGCCGACGAAAATTCGCCGTCGCGTTACGCCCGCGCCAAGGCCGCCGGCGAACAGGCGGTGCTGTCGGCCGTCCCCTCCGCCACGATCCTTCGGCCCTCGGTCGTGTTCGGACCCGAGGACCAGTTCACCAACCGATTCGCAGCATTGGCCCAGATCTCGCCGGTGCTGCCGCTGATCGGCGGCGGGGTGACCAGGCTGCAGCCGGTCTATGTCGGCGATGTCGCGACCGCGGTCGCCGACGCCGTCGATGGCAAGACCAGGGCCGGCGCGACCTACGAGCTCGGCGGTCCGGAAGTGCTGACGATGCGCGAGATCATGGAAATCATTCTTGCGACCATCGAACGTCATCGCATGCTGGTCTCGCTGCCGTTCGGCCTGGCCAAGCTGCAGGCGCTGCTGCTGCAGTTCGCACCCGGACCGTTGAAGCTGACGCCCGATCAGGTGGCGCTGCTGCGCAGCGACAATGTGGTGTCGGAGGCGGCCAAAGCCGCCGGGCTCACGCTGGAGGGGCTCGGAATTGCGCCGGATTCGCTGGAAGCGATCGCCCCGCAATATCTCTGGCGCTTCCGCAAGGCGGGACAGTTCGCGCACAAGGGCGCGTGATTCTCAATTGTCGTCCCGGCCAAGCCAACGGGTCGCGCGAATGCGCGCCCGATGACAGGCTCCGCGCGAGCCGGGACCGATAACCACCGATATCTGTGTTGCGCGCCAAGCTTCGGCCAAAGCCAGTTTAACTACACACGCATTCGTGGTTATGGGTTCCTGCTTTCGCAGGGACGACAAGAAATTGTCTACCGCCCCATCGCCAGCGCAATCAGGCCGAGCGTGCCGACGACGACGCGCCACCACGCGAACAGTGTGAAGCCGTGGCGGGTGACGTAACTCAGGAATGTCTTCACCACGATGATCGCGGTGACGAACGACACCACGAATCCGATCGCAACGATCCCCAGATGGTCGGCGGTCATTTCGCCCCGGTTCTTGTAGAAGTCGTAGGCGAACGCGCCGATCATGGTCGGGATCGCCAGGAAGAACGAGAACTCCGCCGCCGCGCGCTTGTCGGCGCCCAGCAGCATCGCCGCGACGATGCTGGCGCCGGAACGTGACACCCCGGGGATCATCGCCAGGCACTGCGCGAAGCCGATCGCCAGATACATCGGCAGCGGGAATGTCGTGGCGTCGTGCTCGTGCGGATCGTGATCGAGCTGATCGACCCACAGCAGGATCGCGCCGCCGACGATCAGCGAAAAGCACACCACCCAGGGATTGAACAAATAGGACTTGATATAGCTGCCTGCCGCGGCGCCGATCACCGCCGCGGGCAGAAACGCCACCAGCACGCCGATCACGAAGCGACGGTCGTCGGGATTGGAGAACATGCCGAGCGCGATTCGCCACAATTTGACAAAGTAGATGGCAAGAATCGCCAGGATGGCCCCGAGCTGGATCAGCACCGTGAAGCTGTTCCAGAAACTGCCCTCGCCGAGATCGAAGAATCGTTCCGCCAGCAGCAGATGGCCCGTCGACGACACCGGCAGAAATTCCGTGACGCCCTCGACGATACCGAGAATCACCGCCCTCAACGAATCAGACATCATGACCTAGTGCCTCGTTTTGCAAGCTCGTGATCCATCGCGGCCAATATCATCGGAACCGGCCGAAAAAAGCCGGGTTCTTCTCGCTTATTCGCTTCCATGCCGCAACGTCAAAAACGCGAAAACACGGGTTGCCTCGGTCACAAGCTTCTGTAGTTTGGCGCACTTCCGCCGCCGGCCTGCCTCGAATAGGAAGTTTTCTTAAGACTGCAAATCTATCAAGGGCTTCATGTTCACGCTGTTTCATCACCCATTCTGCCCGCATTCGCGCTTTATTCGCCTGGCGCTCGGCGAACACGGTCTGGATCTGCGCCTGGTGGAAGAGCGGGTCTGGGAGCGGCGCGAGGCGTTTCTCGCATTGAACCCGGCGGGCACGACGCCGGTATTGATCGCCGAAGGCCGGCCCCCCATTCCGGGCGCCGGCGTCATCGCCGAGTATCTCGATGAGGCCCATGGCGACGCGCTGGCGGAGCGCCGGCTGATGCCGTCAGGGATCGGCGAGCGCATCGAAGTGCGTCGGCTGATGGCGTGGTTCAATGACAAGTTTTTCGAGGAGGCCTCCAATCCTCTGGTCACCGAGCGCATCTACAAGCGCTTCATGAGCGAGGATGACGGCGGCGGTCCGCCGGCGGCGGACGTGATCCGCGCGGCAAAGGCCAATGTGCGCTATCATCTGGCCTATATCGGCTGGCTGGCGCGGACGCGGAATTTTCTGGCCGGCGAACGACTGACCTATGCGGACCTCGCCGCCGCGGCGCATCTTTCGGCGATCGATTATCTGGGCGACGTGCCATGGATCGAGGACGACGCGGCAAAGGCCTGGTACGCGCGGGTGAAATCCCGCCCCTCGTTCCGTCCGCTGCTGAGCGAATGGCTGGCGGGCGTGCCGGCGTCGCAGACCTATGTGGACCTCGACTTCTGAATACGACCGCCCACGCTCCTACCGATCTCAGGGACAAGCTCGCGCATCAGGCGCGCATCCTCGGCTTCGACTGCGTCGGCGTCACCGGCCCGGATGCGATTGCCGATGCCGGAAAACATTTCCGCGAATTTCTCGATGCCGGCGCGCACGGCGACATGGACTGGCTGGCCGCAAATCCGGAGCGCCGGATCGATCCGCGCGTGTTGTGGCCGGGCGTCCGTTCGGTGATCATGCTCGGCGTCAATTACGGGCCCGATGAAAACCCGCTGGCGATTTTGGCCCAACGCACGCGCGGCGCGATCTCGGTCTATGCGCAGGGCGATGACTATCACGACCTGATCAAGAAGCGGCTGAAGGCGCTGGCGCGATGGCTGGTCGCGGCATCCGGTTGCGAGGTCAAAGTGTTCGTCGACACCGCCGCGGTCATGGAAAAGCCCCTGGCGCAGGCGGCCGGCCTCGGCTGGCAGGGCAAACACACCAACCTCGTCTCGCGCCAGTTCGGTTCATGGCTGTTTCTCGGCGCGATCTTCACATCATTGGACCTGCCGCACGATGAGGCTGACCCCGATCATTGCGGCTCGTGCCGGGCCTGCCTCGACATCTGCCCCACCTCGGCGTTTCCCGCGCCTTACAAACTCGATGCGCGGCGCTGCATTTCCTATCTCACCATCGAGAGCAGGGGGCCGATCCCGCGCGAATTTCGCCAGGCCATCGGCAACCGTATCTATGGCTGCGACGATTGCCTCGCCGTCTGCCCGTGGAACAAATTCGCCCAGGCCGGCCATGAGGCAAAGCTCGCGGCGCGCGAGGATTTGCGCGCGCCTGAACTTGCCGGTCTCGCAAGGCTCGACGACGCGGCGTTCCGCACGCGATTTGCAAAATCGCCGGTCAAGCGCATCGGCCGCGACCGCTTCATCCGCAATGTGCTGATCGCAATCGGTAACTCGAACGACCGCGCATTGGCGGTCGAGGCCGAACGCCTGCTGGCCGATCCAAGCCCGCTGGTCCGCGGCGCCGCGGTCTGGGCATTGTCGCAATTGGCGGCGCCGGAGGCGTTTGCGGCGCTGGCGGCGCAGGCCGCGAGCGGCGAACCGGACAAGACCGTGCAGGCCGAATGGCGGCACGGGTAAAATCCTGGCCGACATGCGCCCCGCGAAAGCGGGGTATCCAGTAATCCCGGACTATGAAGTACAAGCCGAAACGTCACGGCGTTCTGGATCGTCCGCTGGAGCCTGTCATCGGGCGGCACTTTGCGCCGACCCGTTGGCGGACGATGACCGGTCTCACCCCATCTCCGCCACCGCCGCGAGGATCCGCGCGATATCCTGCGGCCGCGACAGCCGATGATCGCCGTCCTGGATCATGGTCAGCACCACGTCGTCAGCCGGCAAGCGATGCGCCAGCGCGAAAGCGTGCCGCCATGGCACGTCGGGATCCTGCGCGCCCTGCAGGATTCGAACCGGGCATCCCGACCTCGATGGCGCTGCCGAGCAGGAGATGCCTGCGGCCCTCTTCGATCAGGTTGCGGGTGATCGGATAGGGCTCGCCATAGTCGGAAGGCCGCAGCCACACGCCTTTGGTCTCGATCTCCTGCCGGGCCTGCGGCGAAAAGCCCTTCCACATCAGCTCTTCGGTGAAATCGGGCGCCGGGGCGATCAGCACGAGACCGGCCAGCGAGGCGGCGGCCGCCGGCCGCCGGGCCATTTCACGCGCCAGCAGCAGCGCCATCCAGCCGCCCATCGAGGAGCCGATCACGACCTGGGGGCCGGCGCAGAATTGCTCGAACACCGCGACGCTCTCTTCGAGCCAGCGCCCGATGGTACCGTCGACGAAATTGCCGCCGGATTCTCCATGGCCGGAATAGTCGAACCTGACGCAGGCGCGATGCCGCTCGGCGGCCCAGGCGTCCAGCGCAATGGCCTTGGTGCCCGTCATGTCCGACTTGAAGCCGCCGAGCCAGAACAGCCCGGGCAGGCCGCCGGCGCGGGCACGGACCGCAATGCGCCGCGCCGCACCGCCCTGGCCGACCTCGATGAAAGTGGGCGGCTGCCCGGTCGCCGCGGAATTCGTCATGGTGGTTACTCCGGTTTGCACTGTTTGGGTGAGCCAAACCGATCCGTCAACGGATGCGCTTTGGGGCCAGCGCGGCGCTTGCGGAACGAATCCTTGACCTCTATGTGGCTGATCTGAACATTCCGCCCCGGCGGGAGTTGTTCGGCGTGACCAAAATGCCTCGCATTTGATGCTTTTCGCCGGCCGCGGCGCGAGTTCGCTTGCCCGCGCAGCCTTATTCCTTCAAACTGCAACCTTCGTCCACAACCTTGGAGAACTACCCATTCGCCGTCCCAACAGAGCCCCGCCCGCTGCCACCAAAGACGGGCCGCGCACCAATGATGAAATCCGCAACGCCCAGGTTCAGCTGATCGATCAGAACGGCACCAACCACGGCACCGTCGAGACAGTCGCCGCCATCAAGATGGCGCTCGAGGCCGGCATGGACCTTGTGGAGATTTCGCCGAATACCAGTCCTCCCGTTTGCAAGATCATGGACTACGGGAAGTTCAAATATTCGGCGCAGAAGAAAGCCGCGGAGGCCCGCAAGAAACAGAAGATCGTCGAGATCAAGGAGATCAAGCTCCGGCCGATGATCGACGATCATGATTACGACGTGAAGATGCGCGCGATGCAGCGGTTCTTCGAGGAGGGCGACAAGGTCAAGGTCACTCTTCGCTATCGCGGCCGCGAAATGGCGCATCAGGAAATCGGCACCAAGCTCCTGGACAAGGTCAAGAGCGACGTCGCCGAATTTGCCAAGGTCGAGCAGGACGCCCGCTTCGAAGGCCGCCAGGTGGTGATGGTTCTGGCGCCGCGCTGATTGTATACCGTCGCCCCCGCGAAAGCGGGGGCCCATACGCCGCGGCCTTTCGGTGAGCGCGATCCGGCAGACGGCTTTCTCCACGCAATCGGTCGTGGTGGTGATGGGTCCCGGCTCAAGGCCGGGACTCCACCATTGGAGCGATCAGCTTCGCGTGGCCTGCCAGCTACCGCTGCACCGGTCGCCGGAGATGATTCCGCTCCAGCGGCCCACGCCTGAATTGCCAGCCAGCCGGCCACTGCCGTTGGCCGCCGACAGACCAAGCGATATTCTGACCGACACAACACCGGCCGGGCTGATGCCACCTGTGACCTTGCCTCCTCCGGCGGACGAAACCCGGCCGCCGGACACGGCGAAGGGGAAGCTGTTGGTCGAGCTGCAGTTACCCGCCCGGGTAGCGAACACCACGTTCCAGGTGCCGTCATAGGCCCTCACCGCGCCAACGCCTCTGGCGGCGGCCATCTGCGGCGCTCCAGCCATGGCGGCGAGAGCGACCGCGGCGACTATCCATCGCAGGGCGCCGATGCGCCCGAAACCGGCGAACAAGGCAATCAATTGGGCTGAAATTGTCATTTTGTCCTGCTTTTGACAGCGCCGCGTGCCGGCGTCGGTGATTCGTCGGGCCATCGCGTTCGACGGTTCATCGTTGCCAATCCGGCCTGGTTCTGCCATAAGCGCCAACTTCATCGCCCGGCTGATCAAGGGCTGCCGTGGCGATGCCCATGCTGGTTATCTCATTCCAGAAATAACCGAGCATCTTCAACGCTCTAACGAGCATTTCAGTCGCGAAAGCGCCTTTTCGGGCGCGTTTTTTCTGCGGCAACAGGAGAGCCAAATGCCCAAGCTGAAGACCAAGTCGGGCGCTAAAAAGCGCTTCAAGGTGACTGCCACCGGCAAAGTGATGCACGCCCAGCGCGGCAAGCGTCACGGCATGATCAAGCGGACGAAGAAGCAGATCCGTCAGCTCCGCGGCACCCGCGTGCTGTTCAAGACCGACGGCGACAACATCAAGAAATACTTCCTGCCGAACGCCTGATCGCGCTCTTAGCCGAGCCGCGTCCGCGCGGCGATCCGTCACCCATTTTCAGATAAAGGAGATCCGTCATGTCTCGCGTCAAACGCGGTGTGACCTCTCACGCCAAGCACAAGAAAGTCTACAAGGCCGCCAAAGGCTTCTACGGCCGCCGCAAGAACACCATCCGCGCCGCCAAGGCGGCGGTCGAAAAGGCCGGCCAATACGCCTTCCGCGACCGCAAGCGCAAGAAGCGCACGTTCCGCGCGCTCTGGATCCAGCGCCTCAATGCCGCCGTGCGCCCGTTCGGCATGACCTACAGCGTCTTTATCAACGGTCTTTCCAAGTCGGGCATCACGGTCGACCGCAAGGTGCTGTCGGACCTCGCGATCCACGAGCCGGCCGCGTTCCAGGCGATTGCCGAGAAGGCCAAGGCAGCCCTCGCGGCATGAGGCGAAGGCGTCAGCGGGCCCGCGAGGGCTGAGCCGCTTGCAGCGCCCGGCGTGAATAACGCTGGGCGACCTCGGCCCGGCAGAAGGCCGTGAACGACCGGTACATGGTACCGAACTCGTTCCGGTATTTGCGGTCGCAGACCCGCATTTCGCGTTGATAGAGGCGCCCCTGGGCGTCCGTGAGTCGGGCAAGAAAATCGCCCTCGCATTTCTTCTCGACGACCGCGCCAAGACCAACGTCGCCGCTGGCGCCGAACGCGCAGGCCCCGAATTGCTTCACCGCGCGGTCGCAGCTCGGAGCCTCGTTCAGCACCGCGACGATGTCGTCGAATTGCGTCGACTTGGCCGAGCACTGTTCCGGCGGCGATTTGGCAGCCTCGGCATCGCAGGTTTTCTTGACGATGGCGTTCAGCTCATCGACGCGGCTGGCAACGTATCTGCAGGCATCCAATACCGGGCCGGTTGCGCCCCGGTACAGCTCCTGGTCTATGGTCAGGCCGCTGCTGTCCTCATACCGGCAGGCCTCGAATATTTGCTGGGCTTTTTCACAACCCGGGGCCTTGTTCAGCGCAACCACGATATCCTCGAAGCGGGTCGATTTGGCGGGGCAGCCTGCCGCTTGCGCCGGTTGGGCCGCCAGCGAGATGGCGGCAGCCAGGACAGCCAGCCAGGAGGGTTTAGGACGCATCGCAAGCTCCTTTGCGCGAACAGGTTCTTGGTCGTAGCGACGCCCAGAAGGGGTTCAAGCGCGCGGCACCATCCATCCCATCATTCTTGGGCTTTTTGCTTGACCTTTCGGCCCCGGCGCGGCCACAACCAGCGGCCTTTTGGAAGAAGAGAATTGATCCGTGTCCGACCTCGCAACCCTTGAACAAACCGTCCTTGGCCAGATCGCCGCGGCACCCGACGAAGCGGCTCTCGAGGCCGTGCGCGTCGCCGCGCTCGGGAAAAAAGGCTCGATCTCCGCGCTGCTGGCAACCCTCGGCAAGATGTCGCCGGACGAGCGCAAGACGCAGGGGGCGGCGATCAACCTCGCCAGGGACAACGTCACGCAGGCGCTGACCGCGCGCCGCGATATCCTGAAATCGAAGGCGCTCGATGCAAGGCTTGCCTCCGAGACCATCGACGTCACACTGCCGCCGCGCGAGGCCCTTACCGAACAGGGCCGGATCCATCCGCTGAGCCAGGTCATGGATGAACTCACGGCGATCTTCGCCGACATGGGATTTTCGATCGCGGAAGGTCCCGATATCGAGACCGACGACTACAATTTCACCAAGCTGAATTTTCCCGAAGGCCATCCGGCGCGGGAGATGCACGACACGTTCTTCTTCAATCCGAAACAAGACGGCTCGCGGATGCTGTTGCGCACCCACACCTCGCCGGTTCAGGTCCGCACCATGCTGACCCAGAAGCCGCCGATCCGCGTGATCTGTCCGGGCCGGACCTACCGCATCGATTCCGACGCCACGCACACGCCGCAGTTCCACCAGGTCGAAGGCCTCGTCATCGACAAGGGCTCGCATCTTGGCCACCTCAAATGGATCCTGCATGAATTCTGCAAGGCGTTCTTCGAGGTCGATCACATCAACATGCGCTTCCGTCCGTCGTTCTTTCCGTTCACCGAGCCATCGCTCGAGGTCGACATCCAGTGCCGGCGCGACAAGGGCGAGATCCGGTTCGGTGAAGGCGAAGACTGGCTGGAGATTCTCGGCTGCGGCATGGTGCACCCCAACGTGCTGCGCGCCTGCGGCATCGATCCCGATGTCTATCAGGGCTTTGCCTGGGGCATGGGCATCGACCGCATCGCGATGCTGAAATACGGCATGTCCGACCTGCGGCAGTTGTTCGAGAGCGACGTGCGCTGGCTGAGCCATTACGGCTTCAAGCCGCTCGACATCCCGACGCTGGCGGGAGGATTGAGCGCGTGAAATTCACCCTCTCCTGGCTGAAGGAACATCTCGAGACCGACGAGCCGCTGGAAAAGCTCGCCGACAAGCTCACCATGATCGGGCTCGAGGTCGAGAACATCGAGGACAAGGCGAAGCTGCTTTCGCCGTTCACCATCGCGCGCGTGATCTCCGCCGAGCAGCACCCCAATGCGGATCGCCTGCGGGTCTGCCTGGTGGAGACCGGCGGCGGCGGTGCGCCGGTGCAGGTCGTGTGCGGCGCGCCGAATGCGCGTGCTGGCCTCGTCAGCGTGTTCTCGGCCCCCGGCACCTATATTCCCGGCAAGAACATCACCCTTGGAATCGGCACCATCCGCGGGGTCGAGAGCCGCGGCATGCTGTGCTCGGCGGCCGAGCTGCAGATCTCCGAGGATCATGACGGCATCATGGAGCTGCCGGCCGATGCGCCGATCGGCGCTGCCTACGCGCAGTGGGCCGGGCTCGGCGATCCCGTGCTCGAAATCAATCTGACGCCGAACCGGCAGGACTGCACCGGCGTGCACGGCATCGCGCGCGACCTTTCCGCCGCCGACATGGGCCGGTTCAAGGATCCCGCCATCCGCGCCATCCCGGGCGAATTCCCCTGCCCGGTGAAAGTGACGGTCGAGGATCCGACGCTGTGTCCGGGTTTTGCGCTGCGGCTGGTGCGCGGCGTCAGGAACGGCCCGTCGCCGGAATGGCTGCAAAAGCGCCTGACCTCGATCGGGTTGCGGCCGATCAATGCGCTGGTCGATATCACCAACTTCATGACCTATGACCGCGCCCGTCCCCTGCATGTGTTCGACGCCGCCAAGGTGAAGGGCGATCTCACCGTGCGCCGCGCGCGCGACGGTGAGACGTTGCTGGCGCTCGACGGCCGGACTTACGCGCTCGACAGCGGTACTTGCGTGATCGCCGACGATCACGGCGTCGAATCGCTGGCGGGCATCATGGGCGGCGATGCCTCCGGGTGCTCGGAAGCGACCACCGACGTGCTGATCGAATCGGCGCTGTGGAACGAGATCAACATCGCCCAGACCGGTCGCAAGCTCGGCATCAATTCGGATGCGCGCTATCGTTTCGAGCGCGGGGTCGATCCGGCGTTCATGGTGCCGGGGCTCGAGATGGCCACCCGGCTGGTGATGGAGATCTGCGGCGGCACGCCGTCTGAAAACGTCGTCGTCGGCAAGGTGTTCGGTGACGACCGCGTCATCGATTTTCCGGTAACCGAGGTCAAGCGCCTCGCCGGCATCGACGTGCCGATGGCGGAGATGAAACGTATCCTCAGCCATCTCGGCTTCATGATGGTCGGCAGCGGCGCGGTGGTGAAAATCGCGGTGCCGTCGTGGCGATCCGACGTGCACGGCAAGGCCGACATCGTCGAGGAAATCGTGCGCATTTTCGGCGTCGACAAGGTGCCGATGACGCCGTTCGAACGCGGCGACGCGCCGCGCAAGCCGATCCTTAAAGCCATCCAGCTGCGTACCCGCCGCGCCAAGCGCGCGCTCGCCGCGCGCGGCATGGTCGAGGCGGTGACCTGGTCGTTCATCTCCAGGCCGCATGCCGAATTGTTCGGCGGCGGCCAGAGCGAGCTCGCGCTTGCCAATCCCATTGCCTCTGACCTGTCCGACATGCGGCCGAGCCTGCTGCCGGGTCTGGTTGCGGCGGCGCAGGCCAATTCCGATCGCGGCTTTGCCGATGTCGCGCTGTTCGAAGTGGGCCAGGTGTTCAGGGGCGACGGCGCGGCGGATCAACTGATCGCCGCATCAGGCCTGCGCCACGGCTTTTCATCTTCGCAAGGTCTCGGCCGGCACTGGTCCGGCTCGGCGGTGGCCGACACGCTCGACGCCAAGGCCGACGCGTTTGCGGTGCTGTCGGCCGCCGGCGCGCCGATGCAGGCGCTGCAGGTCGTGCCCGGCGGGCCAGACTGGCTGCATCCCGGTCGTTCCGGCACCATCCAGATTGGCCCGCAAAACGTGCTCGGCTATTTCGGCGAGCTGCATCCGCGCGCGCTGGAGGCGCTCGGCGCCGACGGCCCGCTGGTCGCCTTCGAGGTGATCCTGGACCGCATTCCCGACGCCAAGCAGAAGCCGACCCGCGCCAAGCCGGCGCTCGAACTCTCGGCCTTCCAGCCGGTGTCGCGGGATTTTGCGTTTATCGTCGATCGCGCTGTGAAGGCCGGTGATATCGTGCGCGCGGCGCAAGGCGTCGACAGGAAGCTGATCACTTCGGTCACGGTGTTCGACGTCTACGAAGGCAAGGGCATCGAGGACGGCAAGAAGTCGGTCGCGATTGCGGTCACGATGCAGCCGCGCGAGAAGACCATGACCGATCAGGAAATCGACGCGGTCGCCGCAAAAATCGTGACCGAGGTCAATAAGAAGACCGGCGGCGTGCTGCGCTAGATTCCGATTCCATCGGACTCGGCTGCTCATTGTCGTCCCGGGTCGCGCGGAGCCTGTCATCGGGCGCGCATTCGCGCGACCCGTGGCTTGGCTGGGACGACGGCCTTTATCCCATCACCAGATCGCAATAGGCGTAGCCGTCGCGTTCGACGCGCTCGCCGGTGGTGACCGGGAGGGAGCGCGCGAACATCGGTCCGGCCACCACGCAAGTGTGAAACTCACCGTTCTCGCCGCAGGGGTCGACGCCCTCGGGCAGATCGGCCAGCAGCTGCGCATCGAATTTGCGTCCCGCGAACGATGCCGGCAATTTCTTCAGATCGACGGTCGCGAGATAGGCTTCCATGCCGCTCGTGATCATCGCCTGCGCCAGCGGCAGGGTCGGCCTTTCCCACAGCGGAAACACCGGCGTGATGCCGGTGCCGGCGAGCTTCGCTTCGCGATAGGCTCTGATGTCTTCGAGGTAGAGATCGCCGAAGATGATATGGGTGATGCCTTGCTGCACGACGCTGGCGACGGCTTCGCCCATCCGCGCTTCGTAAGTCTGGTTCGGACAGGGATAGGGGATCGGCACGATACGCGGCGGCAATCCCGCGGCCTCCAGTTACGCGTGTAAAATCTCCTGCCGGACGCCGTGAATCGACACGCGGTCGAAGGTCTCGGTCACCGTGGTCAGTGCGCCGACGACGTCGTATGTCCCCCCGCGCCTGACTTCATGCAGCGCGAAAGCGCTGTCCTTGCCGCTTGACCACGAGATCAGTGCTTTCGGCCGCGATGATTTCAAGTGACCGGCGCTCCCGGGAGCGGCCTCGACATCGCTGATGGGATTCAATTGACGGATGCTCCCGCTCCGCGGCCGCGCTTTTTCGGTGCGCGCGCGGGGGCCGTCAACGGTTCGTTGAGCGCGCCAATTTTCCGCAGCGCCGCCTCGGCCGCGCGCTCGCCGCTTTCCCAGGCGCCGTCAACCGTGCCCCACAGGGTTTCGTGGGTAGCCTCGCCGGCGAGGAACATGCAGCCGATCGGCTCGGTCAGGATTTTTCGCGATGGTTGCCCGCCGGGCAGCGCCACCGACATCGCGCCGAGCGTCAACGGCGACGCATTCCAGCGTGTCGCGCTCGATTTCCTGACCGCGGCAGCGACCTCGCTGCCGAACAGTCTGGTCAGCCATTCCACCGCGAACGCGACCATCGCCTTTTCGCCCTGGCCGGAAAGATCGCGGCCGAACGAGCCGGCGACATCGATCGCGCACAGCGACGATCCCCCGATATTCGCAAACAGCATCGCCGTGCGGGTGGAGTTGCTCTGCTCGATGACCGCCTCGTCGCGCCCGAGCCCCAGCGGGTTGCCCGGCAGTTGCAGGGCGATGCGATCGTAACTGCCGAGACTCAATTTCGCCGCGGCATCGAGCTGACGCTTGGGGATCTCGGGCGTGAATTTGATATTCCCCGCCGCGAGCACATTGCTCGACACTGTGACGATGGCGGCGCGCGCGGCGATCCTGCCGGCTGGCGTCTCCACGGTGACGTCGCGGCCGTTCCAGCTGATCTGGCTTGCCGGCGTCGACAGCGCCAGCGGGACCTCCTCACCGAGCTTGGCGATCAAGGCGCCCAAGCCCTGGCGGCAGCCGATCGTGGCATTGCGCTCCTGCGCACGGATCTTGTCCATGACCGAGACATCCCGGAGATCCTTGCCGGTGGCGCTGGCGCCGAGCACGAATTCCGCCGTCCCCGTCCAGTCGCCCAGATCCTTCGGCAGCACCGAGGCGCAGGACACGTCGGCCTTGCCGCGGGAGGCCTCGTCGATCGCACGGTTGGCGCGCACGAGGGCTGCCAGAAGCTCCTCGGTTTCGCCGGCCCGGGCGTTGCGTTGGCCGACGCGGATCTTCTGGCCGAGCGGCGTGGCGGCGACATCGAGCCCGGCATTGCGCGCCAGCCTGATCATCGGGTTGGTGTCGGGATTATGCAGCCAGCGCGCGCCGCGATCGAACGGCGCCTCGAATGTCGCGGCATCGGTCAGGCAGCGCCCGCCGATCTGGCCCGCCGCCTCCACCACGATAACCCTGCGGTTGGCGGCCTGGATACGCCGCGCCGCGGCGATGCCGGCGGCGCCCGCGCCGATCACGACAATATCGGCCTCGCGCGGCAAGGGCGCGCTCCATGCGCGGCCGCCAAGGGCCGGCGCGACCGCGATCGCCGCGGATGCCGACAGGAGATCGCGCCGCGTCATTGCCATGTCATGGTTTCCGGAATTTTGAAAACAGGCGGAACATCCAGCGAACTTGCCGCATCCGGACGCCAGCGGCAACCATCATGGTGAATCAATCATGTTTGATCAGCCTATCCCATGAACTAAATTGCAACGGCTTTCGACCATGATAGAGCAACGAGAAAAGGCGGTCAGCAACGCCGCTGGGGAGGAAGATACCGTGGGCTTCGTGCTCGATACCGTCGGCAAGCTGATCGCTTCCTACCTTCAGAAGGAAGTGCCGGGCTATGAGCCGTTCACGCCGAGCGATCCCGAGCATCTGCGCGGTGTCATCGAACCCGGCGATGTCCTGCTGGTCGAGGGCAACAACCGGGTTTCCGGCATCATCAAATATCTCACGCAGTCGACCTGGTCGCATTCCGCGCTTTACGTCGGCCCGATCGACGGCGCGGCCGAACCCGACGGCGAACCGCATGTCCTGATCGAAGCCAATATCGGCGAGGGCGTGACGTCGGCGCCGCTGTCGAAATATTTCCCCTATCACACCCGGCTGTGCCGGCCGGTCGGCCTGATGTATGAGGACCGCAACACGGTCTGCCGCTACGCCATTAACCGGATCGGTTTCGGCTACGACACCAAGAATATTCTCGACCTGATGCGCTATCTGATTCCGCTGCCGATCCCGCAGCGCTGGCGCCGGCGCATGATCGCGTTCGGTTCGGGCGATCCCACCAAGATCATCTGCTCGGCCCTGATCGCGCAGGCATTCGACGCCGTGCGCTACCCGATCCTGCCCAAGATCACCCGCGCCGGCTCCAGGCAGGCGCGGCGCGAGATCCTTCACATCCGCGATTCATCGCTCTACATGCCGCGCGATTTCGACATCTCGCCCTATTTCGAAATCGTCAAACCCACCATCGTGCACGGCTTCGACTATACCGCCCTGCACTGGGCCGACAAACAAAAGCCGCTCCAGGAGGTAGCGGGCCAATTCGGTATCTTTCCAGAAACGGTCAAATCACCGCCGCTTGTTCCTGAAGAGATTGACCAAGAAGCGCCGCTTCCGGCTGGAGAAGTAGCGTTTGGAGTTGAAGAGGTGATGCTGGCCGAGCGCGTCACCGTGACCGAACATCTAGTCGGCGTCGAATGTTTTACGGCATCTCCGCCGGAGCCCCGCGCCGTGCGGGCGGAAGCGCCGGTCGCCTAGCAAGCGAGCCCAGGTCTCAGGCGGCCTTGGAAGTTCCCGGAGCATTCCGGCACGCCAAATTTTGCCATTGCCGTATTTCTTTTCTGCGGGCCAGCCGAGCAGGCGCGAGACGAGCGTGTTGGCTATTTGCTTCCCGCGCCGGGCATTTGCATCTGACCGGGCTGCATTTTCCCCGATCCCATCTGCGAACCCATCATCGTCATCATTCCCATCCCCATATGGGGAGCGAGCAGATCATCGGCGGTTTTCTTTTGCTCATCCGACAGGGTCTCGTTCAGCTTGGCGAAAGCAGATTTCATCGTCCGGACGCCGTCGAGCCGCGCCAGAAGCCATTGCTCCTGCCGGTCGAGACGATCTGCCATTGTCGCAACCTTTGCCTGCGCATCGGCCGGCTTGACCGTCATCGATGCGCGAACTTCGGCGAGCTTCTTGGCGTTTGCGCGCAACGCGTCGGCAAAGGTATTCCAGACGCCCGCCTGCGCATCGGTGATCTTGAGTTCGGCCCGCAGAAACGCGATGCGGCCTTCAATGCGATCGATGGTTGCAATGCCGCCCATGCCGGCGCCCATCATCCCCATCGATTGCATCATCCCCATGTTGTGCACCATGGACATGCCGCTCATCATGTTCTTCATGTCATTCATCATGCCCATCATGGACATGTTACCCATGCCGCCCGGCGCGCCCATGCCGGGCGAGCTGGGCGCCGGATTTGCCGGAGCGGGCGTGGATTGTGCGCTGTCCGCCGGGTGATGCGAATCGTGTTCGGCTGGGGATTGCGCCCATGTCGGGGTGACAAGTGCCGCGACCGAGAGTGCGGTCGCCATCATCAATCGCTTCATGGCTCATCTCCCGTCGGCGAAGGCGGACCCTCCCGGCCCTACTTCCCTTGGGTTGAAAATAACCGAGAGCGGCACCCGGACACTTGACGCATGTCAAACGCCGAGATTGACCTTGGCGTCCTCCATTCGCAGGAGTTCCTCACTCCGCCCGAGACTCGGCGACCGCTGGAATGTCGGTAATTTTTTCGATGACAGCCATGCCGCCTAAAATGTGACAGGTTGTGCCTGTTTTAACACCGTCGGTTTGTCGGGACGAAGACCTCTTTCCTTCACCAGGCCATAGATCGCGGGTATCACGATCAGCGTCAGCAGGGTCGATGAAACCATGCCGCCGATCATCGGTACCGCGATCCGCTGCATGATCTCGGAGCCGGTGCCGGTGCTCCACATGATCGGCAACAGACCCGCCATGATCGCGACCACTGTCATCATCTTCGGACGCACGCGCTCCACGGCGCCGACCATGATGGCGTCATAGAGGTCGGATCGGGTCAGCCCGCGGCCTTCGGCCTGGCGCCGGGCCCGGACTTCCTCCAGCGCGTGATTGAGGTAGATCAGCATCACCACGCCGGTTTCGGCGGCGACGCCGGCGAGCGCGATGAAGCCGACGACGACGGCTACTGAAAGATTGAAGCCGAGCCACCACATCAGCCAAATCCCTCCGACCAGGGCAAAGGGCAGCGACAGCATCACGATCATCGTGTCGGCGATGGAGCGGAAATTGAGATAGAGCAGCAGGAAGATGATCATCAACGTGACCGGAACGACAACCTTCAGGCGCGCCATCGCGCGTTCGAGGTACTCATACTGGCCGCTCCACATCACGTAGTAGCCGGGCGGGAAATGGATGCTGGCCTGCACCGCCCGCTGGGCATCGGCGACGTAGCCGCCGAGATCGCGGTCGCGGATGTCGACGTAGATATAGCTCGCCAACTGCCCGTTCTCGGTCCGGATCGACGTCGGCCCCCGCGCCGGCTCGACCTTGGCGACCTCGCCAAGCGGCACCGTGCCGCCGGCCGGCATCGGAATCTGGATATCGTTGGCGATGGCCTGCGGATTGTCCCTCAGGTCCCGCGGATAACGCATGTTGACGCTGAAACGCTCGCGGCCTTCCACGGTCGTGGTCACGGTCTGGCCGCCGAGCGCGGTGGCGATGACGTCCTGGACGTCCTGGATCATGATGCCGTAGCGCGCCAGCGCGGCGCGGTCTGGCGTCACGTCGAGATAGTAGCCGCCGATCCCGCGTTCCGCATAAGCCGATGACGTGCCCGGAACGGTCTTCAGGACCTGCTCGATCTGTTTCGCCAGCCTGTCGATCTCGACCAGATCGGTGCCCATCACCTTGACCCCGATCGGCGTCCGGATCCCGGTCGACAACATGTCGATACGGGCCTTGATCGGCATGGTCCAGGCGTTGGACACCCCGGGAAACTGCAGCGCCCTGTCCATTTCCGCGATCAGGCCGTCGACCGTCAAGCCAGGACGCCATTGTTCTTTCGGCTTGAGGTTGACGATGGTCTCGAACATTTCGGAAGGAGCCGGATCGGTCGCCGTCGCTGCACGGCCCGCCTTGCCATAGACGGACGACACCTCGGGGAACGAGCGGATGATGCGATCCTGCATCTGCAAAAGCTCTGCGGCCTTGGTGACGGAAATGCCCGGCAGCGTGGTCGGCATATAGAGCAGCGTGCCTTCGTTCAGGCTGGGCATGAATTCGGTGCCCAGTTGCCGTGCCGGCCAGATCGTGACGGCGAGAATGGCCAGTGACGCGAGGATCACCGGCACCTTGGCGTGCATCACTGCCGCGATGGCAGGCCGGTAGATCCAGATCAGAAAGCGATTGATCGGATTCCTGTGCTCCGGAACGATCCGGCCGCGGATGCAGACGACCATCAGCGCGGGCACCAGCGTGACCGACAGCAACGCTGCCGCCGCCATCGAGAAGGTCTTGGTGAAGGCAAGCGGGTTGAACAGCCGTCCCTCCTGCAATTCCAGCGTGAAGATGGGCATGAAAGAGACGGTGATGATCAGCAGACTGAAGAACAGCGCCGGTCCGACCTCGGCGGCGGCCTCGATCAGGACGTCGGTCCGCGAGCGTCCCGGCTCGGCCCGCTCAAGGTGCTTGTGGGCATTCTCGATCATGACGATGGCCGCATCGATCATGGCGCCGACGGCAATGGCGATGCCGCCAAGGCTCATGATGTTGGCGCCCAGTCCCAACAGCTTCATCGCGCCGAACGCCATCAGGATGCCGACCGGCAACATGATGATGGCCACCAGCGCGCTGCGGAAATGCAGCAGAAACACGATACAGACCAGCGCAACGATAACGCTCTCCTCGAAAAGAGTGCGCTTTAGCGTTTCGATAGCCGCTTTGATGAGGTTCGAGCGATCGTAGACCGCAACGATTTCGACCGATTTCGGCAAACTGGCGGCGATCTCCTGGAAGCGCTTCTTGACGTTCTCGATCACATCGAGCGCGTTGACACCGAAGCGCTGCAGTACGATGCCGCTGGCGACTTCACCCTCTCCGTTCAGTTCGGCAATGCCGCGCCGCTCGTCAGGGCCGATCTCGACCCGGGCGACGTCGCGCAACAGGACGGGCGTGCCGTTGCTGGTTTTCAGTACGATATTGCCGAGGTCGTTGATGCCTTTCAGGTATCCCTTGCCGCGGATGACGTATTCGAACTCCGAGAGTTCGACGGTGCGGCCGCCGACATCGGCGTTGCTGGCGCGGATCGCATCACGCATCTTCTGCATGGTGATGCCGAGGTCGCGCATCCGCTGCGGATCCAGGATGACGTTGTATTGCTTGACGAAGCCGCCGATGCTGGCGATCTCGGCGACGCCTTCGGCCTTCGCCAACGCGAATTTCAGGTTCCAGTCCTGGATGGTGCGCGTGTCCGAAAGATTCAGTTCTTTCGAGACCACCGCGTATTGATAGACCCAACCTACCCCCGTGGCGTCCGGACCGATCGTGGGCGCTACGCCCGGGGGCAGCCGCGACGCCGCACTGTTGAGGAATTCCAGAACCCGCGAGCGGGCCCAGTAGATATCGGTGCCGTCCTCGAAGATGACGTAGACGAACGACACCCCGAAGAACGAGAAACCGCGCACCGCCTTCGAGCGCGGCACGGTCAGCATCGCGGTCGTCAGCGGATAGGTGACCTGATCCTCGATGACCTGCGGCGCCTGACCCGGATATTCCGTGTAGACGATGACCTGGACGTCGGAAAGATCCGGTATGGCGTCAAGCGGCAGATGGGTGAGCGCGTAGAGTCCGGCAGCGGCCGCAAACCCGGCGCCGAAGAACACCAGCAGCAGGTTGCGTGCCGACCAGGCAATGAGGCGGGCGATCATGGGTGCGCTCCGCCGTCCGAGAAGCCCTTGAGAGCGGCTTTCAGATTGCTTTCGGCATCGATCAGGAAGTTGGCCGAGACAACGACGGGCTCTCCTTCGGCAAGACCCTCGCGGACTTCGACGTAGCCGCCGCCTCGATGCCCAAGCTTCACGTCGCGTGGCTCGAAACGTCCCTGGCCTTTTTCCACAAATACGGCCTGTCGGCTTCCGGTATCGAGAACCGCGCTGTCCGGAACGGACAGCACCGGCTGCCGGCTTCCGGTTTCGATCTCCGCGTCCACGTACAAATCGGGAAGCAGGGCCGCATCAGGGTTCGAGAGTTCAACCCTCACGCGGGCGGTCCTCGTCTCCCGGTTCACTTGCGGATAGATTACGCTGATCTTCCCGCCAAACTCCCGGCCCGGATAGCTCCGGGCCCGCACGGTGACCGGCAGACCGGTGTTCAGCGCACCGAGATCACGCTCTGCAACGTCGATCATCGCCCACACGACGGATGTATCGGCGACGCGAAACAGCACGTCGCCTGGCTGTGCCCGCATTCCCTCGACGGCATTGCGTTCGAGAACGACGCCGTCGCGCGGCGCCGACCACTCGATCGCGATCGGAACCGAACCGCTCTTTTCCATCGCCACGATCACCTCGTCCGGTACATCGAGGTTCATCAGTCGCTGCCGCGAGCCGCGGCCGTACCCTGCCGTAACGCCTGATGTCTTTGAGTTGATCGTCGCCACGTATTCCGCCGCGGCCGACGAAATGGATGGGCTATAGATCTCCATCAGCGGCTGGCCCTTCACGACCCTCGTGCCGGTCGTGACGTTCGCAACCTTCTGAACCCAGCTTTCCGATCGCATCGAGATGACCGATATACGGCGTTCGTCGAGTTGAATGGTGCCGGGGGCCCGGATCGCCGTCCGGATCACGCGCAGCGCGGCGGGCTCCGATTTCACGCCGGTTCGCTGGATCTTTCCCGGCGACAGCCTGATCGCTCCGTCGTCGGTGTCTTCGCCCTCATAGACCGGGATGTAGTCCATCCCCATCGGATCTTTCTTGGGAGCAGGCGAAGAGTCGGCGAGCCCCATTGGATTGCGGTAGTATTTTATCTTGCGGTCCGCCGTGGCAGCCGGCGCCGGCGCCGCCACAGGTTCGTCATCGAAGCTCAGGTCGGCACCGGGCGGCACGGCCTGGTAATCCCGCCCGTCCTGCGTCTTCCTGGGCAACAGCGAGTAGAACTGGCGTCCGTCCGGATCCTGATAATAGATCGGCTCGCCGCCAGTCTGCGCCGCCGCCGGTGCGACGAGCGCCACGTTTGATGCGCCCGTCGAATGAAAATGCCCGCGGACGGCGATGAATCCGCCACCCGCCGCCGCGATCGCGACGGCAATGATGGCACCGGCGATAAGGGCGCGCCTCATTTTTGCGCCGTGATGACGAGCTTGCTTTCGAGCGTGCCGGTCTCGCCCTGCACCTTGGCGCCGAGCGAGAGCTGCCACCTTCCTTCCATGCCGAAGGCCGCCTTGAATCGGTAACTGCCGGGTTCGCCGTCGGGTTCGCGCACGATTTTGGTGGCCATTTCCGGCATGCCTTCGGGGGCCATGTCGAGACGGGTGGCGAATATGACGGCGTCAGGCACTGGCTTGCCGGTCGTCTTGTTGACAAGCCGCAACGTGACGATCTTGTCCTTGCCGACGGTCACGGTCGGCTCGACGAGCCTGAACTCGTAGTCCTTGATTTCGGCACGGGCGATTCCGGTTGAGCCGATAACGGCGATGCCGATGAGCGCGGCCGCTGCGGCGCGCGAGATGTCCAATGTCCTCATTTTCGAAAATCCTCTGATGTCATGGTCGTGCCGCAAGGCGGCATGCGTCGGTCCCACGCGATCCAGTCGCGCGGCAGCAAACGGCGCCGTGACGCCGTTCAGACCTGAGTTCGAGGCGGATGTTCGGGAGGCGGGTAGCCGAGGCGATCGGGCCCGGAATCGTTCTTCGGCAGAGCCATATCATCCGAAGCGGTAATCAAGGGATGAAAGACGGCCGCCAGTATGCCTGCGAAGCATTTCGAGGTGCAGGCCGGCATAAACAAGCACTTGTCGCAACCGACCGGCGCCGGGGCCTTGGGCGGACAGCAGGGCATGTCGTTTGCCATCTCGTCCGCCGTCGCCGACGATGACAGTTCATCCGCCATGGCCTGCATCGAGGCATCGGACGACGTTGCCGCCATGACAGGCCGGGAAAGCGGAGCCAACGCAAGGCCGGCGATCACGAGGACCGCGAGCAGCCGGCGTATGGCAAGGTTTCGTTTCACAGACCCGATTTCTCGCAGATTAGAAAGTTTCAATTGAATATCAGCAGAATCCCGCCCGCATTGATCCGTATCAAGTTCCCGACAGCGGTTTGGTTCACTTTATCTGTCGGAGCGGCCGATCACGGCCATCAATTCCGATATCTTCTGCCGCTGATCGGCCTTGTTGCCGCTGGTGATCGCGTGTTCGACGCAATGCGATACGTGATCTTTCAGCACTTCTTCCTCGACGCGCCGGAGCGCGGCGCGCACCGCGGAAATCTGCGTCACGATATCGATGCAATAGCGGTCGTCGTCAACCATTTTGGACAGCCCGCGAACCTGGCCTTCGATCCGGCTGAGACGTTTTTGGCACGATGTCTTGATGTCTTTTCGCATGCCTTCTATATACCCCTACAGGGTATGGGTTGCAAGGTGGATGGGAGAGCGCGATGACCGCGGCCGACAACGTAAATACAGGCGATGCCTCAACGGGTTCCGGCGCGGGCGGCGGACCGGGGGTGGCGGTCGCGGAGCCAATGGCGACGGCGAAAGCCGCCTGCTGCGGCGGCGGTGACCACTCCCGCCACCATGACCACCCCCACGATCACGGTGACCATCATGCCGGCGGCGGCACAAAAGTCCGTGATCCGGTCTGCGGCATGAGCGTCGATCCCGCGACCAGCAAACACCGGTTCGACTTCGATGGCGAAACCTTTCATTTCTGCTCGGCCGGCTGCCGAACCAAATTCGCCGCCGATCCGAAGGCCTATCTCGGCAAGAGCCAGCCGAAGGCCGCCGCGCCGGAGGGCACGGTCTACACCTGCCCGATGCATCCGCAGATCCGTCAGGTCGGTCCCGGAAGCTGTCCGATCTGCGGCATGGCGCTGGAGCCGGAAGTGGCCAGCCTGGATACGCCGCCCAATCCCGAATTGGCCGACATGACGCGGCGCTTCTGGATCGGCCTCGTGCTCGCGCTGCCTGCGGTCGTCCTGGAAATGGGCGGCCACCTTGTCGGAGGTCACGGCTGGGTCGACCAGACGCTGTCGAACTGGATTCAGCTGGTGTTCGCGACACCGGTTGTGATCTGGGCGGGCTGGCCGTTCTTCGTCCGCGGCTGGCAATCGCTGAAGACGCGCAATCTCAACATGTTCACCCTGATCGCCATGGGCACAGGTGTCGCCTATGGGTACAGCCTGATCGGGACGATTGCCCCCGACATCTTCCCGGCGACCTTCCGCGGCCATGGCGGCGCGGTTGCCGTTTATTTTGAAGCTGCCGCTGTCATCACGGTGCTGGTTCTGCTGGGACAGGTACTCGAGCTGCGCGCCCGCGAGGCGACCTCCGGGGCGATCAAGGCACTGCTCGAATTGGCGCCCAAGACCGCACGTCGGATCGGCGAGGATGGCGCCGACCATGAGGTGCAGATCGAGAGCCTCGCCGTAGGCGATAAATTGAGGGTCCGGCCGGGCGAAAAAGTGCCGGTGGACGGCGTCATCCTCGAGGGTCGCTCCTCGCTCGACGAGTCCCTGGTGACCGGCGAATCCATGCCGGTGACCAAAGAGGCCGGCGGCAAAGTGATCGCGGGCACGCTTAATCAGTCCGGCGGCTTCGTGATGCGCGCCGACAAGGTCGGGCGCGATACCCTGCTTTCGCAGATCGTCAAGATGGTGGCGGAGGCGCAGCGCTCGCGCGCGCCGATCCAGCGGCTGGCCGACCAGGTTTCCGGCTGGTTCGTGCCCGTCGTGATCGTCGCGGCGCTGATCGCCTTTGGCGCCTGGGCCTGGTTCGGGCCGGAACCCCGATTGGCATTCGGCCTGGTGGCCGCCGTCAGCGTACTGATCATCGCCTGCCCCTGCGCGCTCGGCCTCGCCACGCCGATGTCGATCATGGTCGGCGTCGGACGCGGAGCGCAGGCCGGCGTGCTGATCAAGAACGCCGAAGCGCTGGAGCGCATGGAGAAGGTCGATACCCTGGTGGTCGACAAGACGGGAACGCTGACCGAAGGCAAGCCGAAGGTCATCTCGATCGTTCCGGCGGCAGGATTCGACGAGAGCGAGATCTTGCGGCTGGCCGCCAGCGTCGAGCGGTCCAGCGAACATCCGCTTGCGGATGCCATCGTGCGGTCCGCGAAGGAACGCAATCTGGATTTCGGCAGGGTCGAAGAATTCGATTCGCCGACCGGCAAGGGCGCGACCGGCAAGGTCGACGGCAAATCCATCCTGCTCGGCAATTCGAACTTTTTGACATCGCTCGGGATCGAAACGCAGTCGCTAACCGAGCAAGCCGAACGTCTGCGGGGAGACGGCGCCACCGTCATCAACATCGCCGTCGACGGCAAGCTGGCCGGGCTGTTTGCCATCGCCGATCCGGTCAAGCCGTCGACGCCGGCGGCGCTGAAGGCGCTGGCAGCGGAAGGCGTCAAAGTCATCATGCTGACCGGTGACAACCGGACCACCGCCAATGCGATCGCAGGACAACTCGGGATCACCGATGTCGAGGCCGAGGTCCTGCCCGACCAGAAGAGCGCGGTTGTCTCCAGGCTGCAGAAGGCCGGACGCATCGTCGCCATGGCCGGGGACGGCGTCAACGACGCCCCCGCGCTCGCCGCCGCCGAAGTCGGCATCGCCATGGGCACCGGCACCGATGTCGCCATGGAGAGCGCCGGCATTACCCTGCTCGGAGGCGACCTGGGCGGCATCGTTCGCGCCCGCCGGCTGTCGCAGGCCACCATGAACAACATCCGGCAGAATCTGTTCTTCGCGTTCATCTACAACGCCGCCGGGATACCGATCGCTGCAGGCATCCTCTATCCCAATTTCGGTATCCTGCTCTCGCCGATCATTGCCGCGGCGGCGATGGCTCTGTCGTCGGTAAGCGTTGTCGGCAATGCTCTGCGCCTGCGCGTGACGCGGCTTTGATCGAGCCCACCGTGCGCTCTTGCTGAACCCTCCGAGCGTGTCTACCTCTTGCGGGGACTTCAAGAAGGACAAAACCATCATGTTGGATGCCGCCATCAAGGCGCTGTCGCAAATCCTGTCGCCGCCGATGCGCTCGATCCTGTGGCGATCGATCGGGCTTGCCTTGGTATTGATCGTGGTGCTGGCGATCGGCCTGCAACGGCTGTTGAGCTGGTTTGCGACCTCAGGCGAAGGCTGGGCCGAGGCGATGCTCGGCCCCGGCTTCCAGACGCCGCTGAACATCCTTTCCTGGATCGTCTCGATCGCCGCCGGTCTCGGCGTCGTGTTCGGCGCCGTCATGCTGATGCCCGCAATCACCTCGCTGGTGGCGAGCGTGTTCGTCGACGAGGTCGCCGACCATGTCGAGCGCGAGCATTATCCGGCCGAGCGTCCCGGCACGGCATTGCCGTTTGGCCTCGCCATGACCGAGGGCGTCAAGACCGCGCTGCTGACCATCCTGGTCTATCTGATCGCGCTGCCATTTGTGTTCATCGCCGGCGCCGGCTTTCTGGCGTTCTTCATCGCCACCGCGTGGCTGTTGGGGCGGGAATATTTCGAGCTCGCGGCGATGCGGTTTCGACCCCCCGAAGAGGCCAAGGCGATGCGCAAGGACAACGCCGCCACGATTTTCACGGCCGGCCTCTTCATCGCGGCCTTTGTCTCGATCCCGATCGTCAACCTGGCGACGCCATTGTTCGGGATGGCGTTCATGGTCCACATGCACAAGCGCCTGAGCGGGCCACGGCCGGAACTGATCGAGCCGTCGCGCAAGACGGGCATGCCGGTGGCGTAAGTTCTCTCATAGTGAGAAACACGCTACGAAGTGACAAGCGGTGCGCGCGGCATTTTCGGGATCGGTCCCTTAACGGACACGACGCGGCAAAATCGACGCCAATGACCATACCGGAGGTTGTCCTTCGGATGAACCGCTGTCGCTGAAATGTATCTGTCTCGGTCTTAACCTGGCTAACAAGAAAAAAGGCCGTCGAACTTAACATTCGACGGCCTGTTCGTTCAGTGTGGGTGGGGCAAAGGGGGATGCCACACTGACGAAAACCATGACGAAATCATCGAAAACTGGTCGTTCTGGCCATCTCAACACGCTTCACAGCTTCAGGAAGCTTCACGAATTCATTTTCGAGCAATTGGAGCAGTATTGCGCGTTTGTCTGGATCGGTTTCCTTTTTTAGCAGTGCCTTGAAGAGACTGATGTTCTGAGCGGTAACGAAGCTCTCGATAGCATTAGCCATTTAGAGATCCCGCAATTCAACTAATTCAAGAAAGCATAGGGCGAACTCGAACACTTTGAATTACTGGCCGACCCGCGACCTGACCCGTATGAGTTCGTTTAGCAAGACTGTGATGGGTCCGTAACTCGGGGCATTGCGAGCTAGTAGATTTACGAGGTTAAAGCGACCCAATGGATGGCACCAGGGGCTACGCGTTTGCGTCACTGAGCGGGTGCCCGTTATTGCGCAGCAGAGTCGGCCGGTCTGTTGACTGGTAAAATGATGTCAAATTCTGCGCCGCCTTCTCCGCCGGACGATGCCAGCAGCTGTCCTCCGTGGCGCTCGACAATCATCCGGCAGATGGCCAGACCCAATCCTATCCCACGGGCTTTGGTCGTCACGAACGCGTCGAATATGTTATCTATTTTTGTCGGATCGATTCCCGGTCCTGTATCCATCACCTTGATGACAATTCCATCGTCCTCACGGCGTTCCGTCTTCAGGCGCAGCACGCGGTCTCCATATTTGCCGTCCATCGCCTCGATTGCATTGAAGATCAGGTTGAGAAGGACCTCCTGCAGCTGGCCCCTGTGGCCGATCACGCATGGCGGTTCAGGCATGAACTCGGTGCGTGTCGTAATGTGGTGTTCTGTCAGCTCCCTCTGCATGAGGTCCAGTATGCTCACAATGATTTCGTTTACATCAATTTGCACTCGCCCCTGGTCGGACGCCCGGAACAGGTCGCGAATGTTGTTAAATATTTCGCTCGCGCGATGGCCATCGCTGATGATTTTGTTCAGAGCCGATCGCGCCTTTTCAACATCGGGGGGCGTGTGCCCCAGAGATCGCAGCGCGGTACTGGCTCTCATGACTATTGCTCCCAGTGGCTGTTTCACTTCATGTGAAACCGACGCTACTACCGCCGCCAGGTTCATCAACTTGTTGTCTCGTTCGCGCCGCAGCAATGTGTTTGCAAGGGTAACGCGCTTGTACGATCCCGCCGTCTCCGCAAGCAATACGACTAACACGATAGTCGAGGTGGCAAACGAGAATATACGGCTGACATAAAAGCCAAGACTGAAACGGACGCTGGCAAGAGCCAGTTCGCTGATTAACGCGCAGGCAACGACCACGAGCCACAGATCAAGGACTGAACGTCTGCGTGTCCACAGAAATGCAAGTGCAACAACGCCCATGAACAAGTCGAAGTAGGTAACGTAAAATCCCAGCGCAGTAAGGTCCGATACATTCAGGAAAAGGCGAGGCAGGAGCGGGTCGCCCACGGTGGTTATCCATACGAGTCCCAGTACCAGACTGATTGAGATCGCGGTACACCAGCCGATCGCAGATCGAAGCGAACCTTGGACGGTGTATTCTTCGTCCTTCAGCCAGACATACAGCAAGAGACTCGTTGGAAAGCCAAGATGCCAGAAGATGTAAAGCCAGGCGGCAGTCTGGGGCCCAGCTCCGAGAAGGCCTTTCGGTAAAAACGCGCCTGGAAAGGTGAGCGCATGCGGAATTACGATCAGCGCCGTAAAAAGATAACCTCCGGCAAGTACCAGGAGGGCCCGCGATCGAGAAATCGAAAAAAGAGTAAACAACAGAACCGCGGTAATCAGGTCAGTGACCAATATTGTCGCATTCAGGAATGGAACGAAGGCGGCGAACCGTTGTAGCGGTCTGGCTGCATACGGAGCCACGCAGGCAGCTGCCACCAGTAGAACAGCAACTGCCGCGAGCGCCGATAGCTTCTGTCTGGACGTGGGTCGAAGGTTTATTAGCCATGCATTGGCGCCGTCGAATTGGTCGGCCCATGCCACGGTAGTCTCTGCACCTGCTGCAACCGCGCTCGCCGACTGGTCCGGATTTGCCCGCGCGATCATTACGTTGATAGTGAGAGGTCGGCTGAGAGCCAAAGGCGGACGAGCTCGGGCAACCCGCTGGCCGTCATCTTCTCCATGATGTGCGCTCGGTGAAATTCCACGGTGCGCGGACTGATACCGAGCTGCGCCGCGATCTCCTTGTTCGACTTGCCCGCGACCAGATGCTCAAACACTTCGTACTCGCGCGAAGTCAGCTTGCGCAGACGCTCACGAGACGCTTCGCTGTCCTTCGTTTTGATATCGCTCCTGGGATGGCTCAAAGCCGTCTCGACGGCAGCCAGGAAAGTGTCTGCTTCAAATGGTTTTTCCAGAAAATCCACGGCGCCCGCCTTCATCGCGGCAACCGCCATCGATACGTCGCCATGACCAGTGATCAACATCAGCGGCACTGTCGAGCCGCTGGCTCGAAGTCGCCGCAGCAATGTGAGACCGTCGATGCCCGGCATGCGCACGTCGCTGACGATACAGCCCGACTCGATGGCAGCGCCTCGTGCCAGCAACTCCTCGGCCCGGGTATAGGCACGGGTGGCGTGGCCGGCGTCCTCGAGCAACTCCACGAGAGAGTCCCGCATAGCCTTGTCGTCGTCCACGACATGGATGACGCTTTTGCTGGCCAAAGCCGATGCCTCCACAACAATCGCAAACGGATCGGAGCGCTGCAGAGCAGCGTCCTTAGCTGCCACCCTGGCTCCAACGGCCTCCTTCGCAGGTTTTTCAATAGCAGCCCGGCTTTATGGCGAGTTTGATTTTGATCAATCAGCCCGTTGCCCGACCCGCGATCTGCAAGATAGCTCTCCAGGCCTGACGGTTGGGCCGCTCGAACCCCGCAAATCTACTAGCTCGCAATCCGCCGAGTTATCCAGAGCCGCCTGTTGCGCTAGCTGTTATAGGCCAATCAGGCGACGCGCACCAAAGCGGCACGGAATAAGGAAGAAGATTGGAGGCGGCCGTGAAACCAAATATCTTCTGCTGGAACAGATCGTCACGCACCGAAGATCAATTGGCGCCTTCGATGCGTTCGGCCGAATGGCGCTCACTCTATCTCCGGAAGGGAGAGACGGCTTCTCCGGCCATTCACTCCACCCCGCAGAACCCGCGACCCCCAAACGCCCCGCCTGCCTCCTCGATCCGGCATCAAGGGAGCCTATCGGAGATGAAGCCGGTGCCCGGGATTGAGGAAGTGATGCCTTGGGGAGTGTTTGCAGCGTTTGCTGCGGCACTTGCTAGTACAGCCCTGTTACTTGTGGTGACGTTGACCGGGGGCATTCACCTTGGCTGACGTCATGAATGATAAGGAGCTCCGCTTGCGCCCGAATCAAAGCCTGATCTGTCCTAAGTGTCGACGTCTAGCCAGCCTCCGGCTGCGCGAGAGGCTTCGAGAAGCGGACGGATTTCCGGAAGTCCAGTGCCTGGAGTGCGGGGCTTGCGGCGAAGTCGTGGTCGTCGAGCGGGGACTAGGCGAAACAACCGAGGTTGCCCACGAAGCGGCCGTTCGCTTCGCTGCGTAGTGCTCGTCAGGCGCGATCGCAGCCCACGACCGCCTCACCAGCCGCAGTGCCACTCAGGCGCGGGGACCGTTGCATCGCGTTACATGAGGGAGACGCTCAATGGACCTCGACAGGTTTTTTAGCGACGAGAACGTAGAGCTGTACAGACAGCTTGCTTCCTCAACGGACGTTGCCCAGCGACGAATGATCCTCAGGCAGCTCGCCGACGAAACAACGAAGCTGAAAAGCGAGCTTCGTCAAGCCAGCTCTGGGCAGCCGTGCAGGGGCAGCACCGGCGAAGCACGGCATTGAAGCATCTACGGACGTGGATTCGCCCACGCGACGAACCTCTCTGCTAGCGGACGCTGCGCCGTTCGGAAGATCCCGGCGCATTCTCACGTTCCTGCAATGCCGGTTCTTACAAGCCCGTTGCTGGCACTTCTCGTACCTCACGCGATGTCCGACTTGAGCCTGGAATGCGCCCCAAAGCGACCGTCCGCCGACCGCTCTGAATTTATCGGTTCAAGCCCCGGTCAATGCGCCACCAGCGGGCAGCCACCCTCCGCCAAGGGGCGAAACGCCTGATCGCCCGGGATGGTGGCCAGTATCTTGTAATAGTCCCAGGCGCCTTTGGATTGCGGCGGCGTTTTCACCTGCGCAAAATACATGTCGTGAACCAGACGGCCGTCCTCGCGGAGATGTCCGTTCCTGACGTAGAAGTCGTTGACCGGCCGCTCGCGCATCTTCGCCATCACCGCCTTGGCCTCGTCGGTGCCGGCGGCGGCAATGGCAGCGAGATAGTGGCGGATTGCCGAATAGACCGCGGCCTGCGGCATGGTCGGCATCCGGCCCTGCCGCTCGAAGAAGCGCTTCGACCAGGCGCGGGTTTCCTCGTTGCGATCCCAGTAGAACGCGGTGACGAATTTCAATCCCTGCGCCGCGGAAAGCTCCATGCTGTGCACGTCGGAAATGAAAACCAAGAGCGAGACGATGGTCTGGTTTTTCGTCAGCCCGAACTCGTTGGCCTGCTTGGTGGCGTTGACCATGTCGCCACCGCCATTGGCGAAGGCCACCACCTTGGCGCCGGAGGCCTGCGCCTGCAGCAGATAGGAACTGAAATCCGCGGTGTTGAGGGGATGACGGACGCTGCCGAGCACCTTGCCGCCGGCCGCCTTGACCGCGGCGGTCGCATCGGCCTCCAGCGAATGGCCGAAGGCATAGTCGACGGTGATGAAGAACCAGGTATCGCGCCCTTCGGCCACGATCGCCTTCGCAAGGCTCGTGGTGAGCGCATAGCTGTCATAGATCCAGGATGCTTCGGTCGGCGTGCAGGACTTGCCGGTAAAGGCGGTGCTCCCCACGGCGCCGGCAATCGCGATGCGGTTTTTCTCGGCGGCGAGCTGCTCGACCGCAAGGGCTACGGCCGAATGGTCAAATCCGATCGCCATGTCGACCTTGCCGACCTCGAACCATTCCCGCGCGATCGCGGCGCCGACATCGGACTTGTTCTGATGGTCGGCGACCACGATCTCGACCGGCTTGCCGAGCACGGCGCCACCGGCATCCTCCACCGCCATCCGCGCCGCCACCACCGAGCCCGGGCCGCCGAGATCGGCATAGAGGCCCGATTGGTCGTTGAGCACGCCGATCTTGACGACACCGTCGGAGATCTGCGCGCGCGCAGCCGGCGTCCCAAGGCTCATGGCGGCCAAAGCCGAACCAAGCACAAGTTCAAGCCCAAGCCGAAATCGCATGGCGTGCCTCCCCATTGTGCGCGGCCCTTGATCGAGGCCTTGGCGCTTGAGCCAAGCCTAGGCTCGGCCTGATCCGGGCACAAGGTGGCGAGGACGGATGCAGGCCGATCAGTGCTTCACGAGCGCGGCGTCTTCGTGCGCGATTTGAGGGACGTTGCCCATCCTTCAAGCTGCCTCGCCGGCGCGGGCGGCGCTTGAGAATGGGATCTCACACCGTCTTCTCCGGCCAGCGGCAGAGATCATTGATCAGGCAGAGTTCGCAGCGGGGCTTGCGGGCGAGGCAGGTGTAGCGGCCGTGCAGGATCAACCAGTGGTGGGCGTGCAGCATGAATTCGGCCGGGATCACCCGCTCAAGCCCGAGTTCGACCTCGAGCGGCGTATGGCCGGGCGCCAGCCCGGTCCGATTGGCGACGCGAAACACGTGGGTATCCACCGCCATGGTGTGCTCGCCGAATGCCATGTTGAGCACGACGTTGGCGGTCTTGCGCCCGGCGCCCGGCAGCGATTCCAGCTCGGCGCGGGTGCGCGGCACTTCGCCGCCGAACTCGGCGATCAGTTTTTCCGACAGCGCGATGACGTTCTTCGCCTTGTTGCGGTAAAGCCCGATGCTCCTGATGTGGTCGCGCACTTTCTCTTCGCCGAGCGCCAGCATCTTTTGCGGCGTGTCGGCCACCTCGAACAACGCGCGGGTCGCTTTGTTGACGCCGGCATCGGTCGCCTGCGCCGACAGCACCACCGCGACCAAGAGCGTGAAGGGATTGAGGTGTTCGAGTTCGCCCTTCGGCGCGGGATTGGCTTTGCGAAAGCGGCCGAAGGCCTCGCGGACTTCAGTCGACGTCCATGGCTTTGGCTTTGTTGCTGCCGCACGCGATGGCCCCGATTTGGCCGCGGCTTTCGTGGCTGATTTACCGCGCTTCGGTATCGCCGCCGCGCGCAGCTTCGGGTTCCCGGCGCGCTTGGCCACGCCTGACTTCGATTTGGGCAGAGGTCTACGGGTTATTTTCGACATCTTCCGGGTATACTGACCCGCAATGACCGCAGGCAATGATTTTGATCCGGAAGACGCGCCGGAAATATTCTCCGCGCTGCTGACGCCGCACCGCTCGCTCAATCGCACCGGCTTTCTGGTGGTGATGGCGTTTGTCAGCGTGGTCAGTTTCGCGGCGGGCCTCGCCTTCCTGCTGATGGGCGCCTGGCCGGTACTCGGCTTTTTCGGCCTCGATCTTTTGGCGATCTACTGGGCGTTCCGGGTCAATTTCCGCCACGCCAAAGCGAGCGAGGAAATCCTGGTGACACCGTCCGAACTTCGCGTTCGCCGGGTCAGCCACCGCGGCCATGTGGTAGAATTCGTGCTCAATCCGCTATGGGTGCAGCTCGATCGCGAAGTCCACGCCGAATTCGGCATCGCGAAGCTTTATCTGGTTTCAAAAGGCCGCCGATTCGCCGTCGCTAGCTTCCTGGGTCCAGACGAAAAAGCAAGCTTTGCCAAAGCCTTGGCGGAAGCCCTGCAGGCCGCCCGGCGTGGCCCGAGCTATAATCCAGTGACCTGAGCTGGTAGTCGGGAATCGGGTGGTTTGAACCCAGCCGCCGTCCTACATCCGTGGCATGATGAACCTAGCCATGAATGACGACATGAACCTCGCAATCCACGATCGGCACCTGACCGGGCCCGGATCCCAGAACGCCGCGCTCCGCGACTATGATTCGGTGCGGCGCGCCATCGCCTTCATCTCGGAGCACTGGCGCGCGCAACCGACCATCGAATCGATCGCGGATGCGGCCGGTGTCACGCCCGACGAGCTGCACCATTTGTTTCGCCGCTGGGCCGGGCTGACGCCAAAAGCCTTCATGCAGGCGCTGACGCTCGACCATGCCAAGGGTCTGTTGCGCGATTCCGCCAGCGTGCTCGACGCCGCGCTCGACTCCGGCCTTTCGGGCCCCGGCCGATTGCACGATCTGTTCGTCACCCATGAGGCGATGTCGCCGGGCGAATGGAAGAACGGCGGCGCCGGCATGACGCTGCGGTTCGGATTTCATCCCTCCCCGTTCGGCACCGCAATCGTGATCGCCAGCGGGCGCGGGTTGGCCGGTCTGGCGTTTGCCGACCCCGGCGAGGAGCCCGCGGCGCTCGCCGACATGCAGCGGCGCTGGCCGCGCGCGACCTATATCGAGGACCGTGCCGCGACCGCCGGCCTGGCGCTGCGCATCTTCGACACCAAGCTCTGGCGGCCGGACCAGCCGTTGCGCGTCGTCCTGATCGGCACCGATTTCGAGGTCCGGGTATGGGAGACGCTGCTGAAAATCCCGATGGGGCGCGCGGTCTGCTATTCCGACATCGCGGCCAGGATCAAGAGCCCCAAGGCGTCACGCGCGGTCGGGGCCGCGGTCGGAAAGAATCCGATCTCGTTCGTGGTTCCCTGCCACCGCGCGCTCGGCAAGAGCGGCGCGCTGACCGGTTATCACTGGGGCATCACCCGCAAGCAGGCGATGATCGGTTGGGAAGCCGGCCAGGTTGGCGTGCATTAGGATAGCCACGCCATAGGCTGGTCTCTTCGCTTCGTCGTCCCTGCGAAAGCAGGGACCCATAACCACCGCTCTGCGTTGTCGAGAAAGGCAACTGCCCGCGTGCTCCGAAACGAACTACACGGCGTATGGGTCCCCGCTTTCGCGGGGACGACGGCTGGTAGTTGAACCCGAGAATTACTTCGCCAGCCGCTTCCACATGAAGGCGGTGTCGCAAGGCCGGCCATCGGGAAACAGCGCATAATCCGGAACGATCCCGCTCTGCGTCCAGCCGGCGCGGAGATAGAGCCGGTGACCGTTTTCGCCGGGAACGGTGTCGAGCACCAGAAGCCAGCGCCGCGCCGATGCCGCGGCCGCGCGCGGAGCGATGCACCAGCATTTTCTTGATGTCGGCGCGGTGCGGCTGGTTGGGCGGCGTATCCAGGCCGAGCTGCACGGTGCCGACGATGGTGCCGTCGGATCTCGCCGCCAGCAACACGGTATCGCCCGCGGCGACCGAGCGCTCGACCTTGCGGAAAAAGCCGAGCGCGGAATCGCGCGAGAACGGCGACATGAAGCTGACGCTGGCGCCGCCCTCGACACAGTCGACCAGCACATCGGCCAGTTGATCCAGCGCCGGCTGCATGACCGGCGCCGCAAGAGAGATGATCTCCGCGCCGGCGCTCACGCCGCCAGGTCGAGCTTCGAGGCGACCGTGGAATCCGCGTTCAGCCGGTAGATGATGGGAACGCCGGTCGCCAATTCGCGCGCCAGAATGCCTTCCGGCGAAAGCTTCTCCAGCACCATGATCAGCGCGCGCAGCGAATTGCCATGGGCCGCGACCAGGGCGCGCTCGCCGCGCAGCACGCAGGGCAGGATCTCCTGCACGTAATAAGGCAGCGTCCGAGCCAGCGTGTCCTTCAGGCTTTCGCCGCCGGGCGGCGGCACGTCATAGGAACGGCGCCAGACGTGCACCTGTTCCTCGCCCCATTTCTTGCGCGCCTCGTCCTTGTTGAGGCCGGACAGATCGCCGTAGTCGCGCTCGTTGAGCGCCAGGTGCCTGCGAACCGGAATGCCGCTCTGGCCGATTTCGGCAAGCATCAAATCCAGCGTGTGCTGCGCGCGCAGAAGTACCGACGTAAAGGCGATGTCAAATGACAGCCCCTGCGCCTTCAGCTTGCGCCCGGCATCTTGGGCTTCGGCAATCCCCTTCTCCGTCAGGTCGGGATCCTTCCAGCCGGTGAAAAGATTTTTCAGATTCCATTCGCTCTGGCCGTGACGCACCAGCACAAGAAGTCGATCGCTCATTTCCAGGTTTCCGTTTCGAATCGTAAGATCAAAAATCGCCGAGCCCGAGCACGTCGGCCATCGAGTACAGTCCGGGCTTCTTGCCGCGTGCCCACAGCGCGGCCTTGACGGCGCCTTGCGCGAACATCGTGCGGTCCTCGGCCCGGTGGGTCAGTTCGATACGCTCCATGGGGCCCGCGAAGATCACGCTGTGATCGCCGGTGACGGTGCCGCCGCGCAGCGATGCAAAGCCGATGTCGCCGATCCGGCGCGCGCCGGTGACGCCGTCGCGACCGCGCGCCGAATGCGCGTCGAGCGCGATTCCGCGGCCGGCGGCGGCGGCCTCGCCCAGCATCAAGGCGGTGCCCGACGGCGCATCGATCTTGGCGCGGTGATGCATCTCCAGGATCTCGATGTCGAAGCCCTCGTCCAGCGATTGCGCCACCCGCTTCACCAGCGCCGCCAGCAGATTGACGCCGAGGCTCATATTGCCCGATTTGACGACGATGGCGCGCGAGGTGACGCTCTTGATCACGGCGTCGTCCGATCCCGAGAGCCCGGTGGTGCCGATGATGTGCACAATGCCGCGCTCGGCGGCGATGGCGATATTGGCGATGGTCGCAGCCGGCACGGTGAAGTCGAGGATGCCATCCGCATTGGCCGACATCGTCCACAAATCCGCCGACAGCTTGACGCCATTGGCGGGCAGGCCCGCCAGCACGCCGGCATCCTTGCCCAGCAGTTCAGAGCCGGGTGCCTCCAGCGCGCCGGCCAGCACCGCGCCTTTGGTCTCGGAGATGACGCGTGTCAGCGCGCGGCCCATCCGGCCGCCGGCTCCCGCAACGATCAAGCGCATGTCGGACATTTTTCAGACCTCACCCAAGCCGTATAACCGCGGCAGCCAGTTCCGGCAACCGATCGGGCGTTGCCCACCGTCATGGCGGGCGCCGTCCCGAAAGGGCAGACGGCACTTTACGGCTGCGGCCCGTCATAGCCCTCGATGATCACGAGATCACTCTCGGCATGGGGACTGCGCAGCGCGACCAGGCGGGCATATTCAGGTGAATTATAGCAGGCGATCGCGGTCTCGTAGTCCTTGAACTCCAGCACCACGTTGCGCGAGCGCGACGAGCCTTCCTTGGGCACATGCTTGCCGCCGCGCACCAGAAATTTGGCGCCGAATTTTGCGAATACCGCGCCGTTCTGCGCGACATAGTCCTTGTAGCCGTCCATGTTGTGAACATCGATACGCGCGATCCAGTAGCCTTTCGCCATCTTGTGCTTCTCCTTTTTGTTCAGCCCAGCGCCTGTGCGATCTCGGCCTGGATGGCCTCGGCCGCCGCCTTGGGATCGGCGGCTTCCATCACCGGCCGTCCGACCACCAGATAGTCCGCGCCGGCCGCGATGGCGCGCTGCGGCGTCATGATCCGCTTCTGGTCGCCGCTCGGGGTGCCCGCCGGCCGGATGCCGGGCGTCACGAGACTCATGCTGCGGCCCACGATCTGGCGCAAACTGGCCGCCTCTTCGGGCGAGCACACCAGTCCATCGACGCCGAGCGCCTGTGCCTGCCGGGCGCGGGCCTCGACCAGATCGGAGACCGAAAGGCGATAGCCCGCGGCTTGCAGATCGGCATCGTCATAGGAGGTCAGCACGGTGACGGCAAGGATTTGCAGGCCCGATCCCGCGCGCGCTTCCACCGCCGCCTTCATGGTCTGCGGATAGGCGTGCACGGTCAGGAATGTCGCGCCGAGGGCAGCGAGGCTCTCGACGCCGCGCGCCACCGTATTGCCGATGTCGTGCAGCTTGAGATCGACGAACACCTTCTTGCCGTTCCCGGTCAGCTGACGGACCAGCGAAAGTCCGCCCGCGTAAGCGAGCTGATAGCCGATCTTGTAGAACGTGACGCTGTCGCCGAGCCGGGCAATCATCGCTTCCGCGGGCGCCGTGCCGGGCAGATCGAGCGCCACGATCAGGCGGTCGCGGAGAGCGATGGTCGATGGCTGCATGTCACCTCACATCATGCGTTGGGAAAATTCGATCAACTGCCGCACCAGCGCGCCGAGCGCCTCGATATCGGCCGGATGTTTCAGCCTGTCCATATCATCATAGGCTTCCGACGCGAACGACAGCGCGAGCTGGTTCGGAATCACCACGGCATGGCAGGCGGACAGGATCAGGCGCAGCCCCGCCAGCGACCGCGTTCCGCCGAGCCGGTTGTCCGACGCCGCCGCGATCGCAAACGCTCGCTCGCGAAACACCTGGCCGCGGGTTTCATGCGGGTCCTGCACGCGGCTTACCCAGTCGATGGCATTCTTGACCAGCGGCGGCACCGATGCGTTGTACTCCGGCGTCACGATCAGGACGCCATGATGGACGCCGATCATGCGCTTCAGATTGACCGCGTTCTTCGGCACGCCCGATCTGGTCTGCAGGTCGCCGTCATAGATCGGCAGCGGAAAATCGGCGAGTGAGATGGGCGAGACCTCGGCGCCGGCCTGCACGAATTGGTCCGCGGCGGCGGCCGCCAGGCTCGCATTGAGCGAGCCGGTGCGGAGCGAACCGGGGATCACCAGGATTTTCAGTGCGGACATGGCCTAAATCGGTTCAGGACGAACCCTCCGCACGGCGAAGGGTCAGTCCTTCCGATACACCCAGACGCGGGCCGGCGGAAGGTTCATCCAGATGCGCTCGGAAGCTTCCGTGGAGACGCCCGGCAGCGACTTCGGGATCGGCGGCGCGACCGAATAGGTGAACTGCACGAACGGCGCACCCGGCGCCAGCGCCAGAAAGGCATCGCGAATCAGTTTCAAGCGCGTCAGCATCGGCTTGGTGACGAGCGGCAGGCCGGACACGACCGCGGATGCCGGCGTGCTCAGCACGTTCCAGAGCGAGTCGCGCAACGTATAGGCGTCGCCCTGCACCACCTTGGCGTGCGGATAGCGATCGCGCAGCAGCGCGCAGAAGCCTGGATTGTATTCGACCAGCACCAGACGCTTCTGATCGACGCCGCGCTCGATCAGCGCGTTGGTGATCGCGCCGGTGCCGGGCCCAAGCTCGACGACCGGACCTGTGGAATTGATGTCGACATATTGGGCCATGGTGCGCGCCAGCACCCGTCCCGAGGGCATCACGGCGCCCATGTGCAGCGGCTTCTCGATCCATGAACGAAGAAAACGCACCTCGTCGTCGAGACGAGGAGGCTTTTTCAACGCACGCACGGACGATTGCAGAGGCATGTCGCTACCAGGCGGGACCGCGCTTAGGCGGCAGTGTCAGAAAATAGTCATAAAGACGTATAGGTAGCAGACGATACGGTCAAGCCAAACGCGCTTCAGCCATTGGCGCGGGTGCCGAAGAAGTCCTTGACCTTGGTGAAGAAACCCGCGGCCTCGGGCTGGGTTGCACCGGAGGATAATTTTTCGAACTCGGCCAGCAATTCCTGCTGCTTCTTGGTCAAATTCTGCGGCGTTTCGACCGCGACCTGGACATACATGTCGCCGGTCTGCCGCGAGCGCAGCACCGGCATGCCCTTTGATGCAATGCGAAAGCGGCGGCCGGACTGGGTTCCCGAGGGAATCTTCACCTTGGTCTTGCCCTTGTCGATGGTCGGCACCTCGAACTCACCCCCGAGCGCCGCCGTCACCATCGAGATCGGCACACGGCAATGCAGATCGGCGCCGTCGCGCTGGAAGAACTCGTGGCTGGCGAGCGACAGGAAGATGTAGAGGTCGCCGGGCGGCCCGCCGCGGACGCCGGCCTCGCCTTCGCCGGCGAGCCGGATCCGCGTCCCGTCTTCGACACCTTGGGGAATATTGACCGACAGGTTCCGCTCGCGCGTCACCCGCCCGGAGCCCACGCATGAAGGGCAGGGGTCTTCGATCATCTGGCCGCGGCCCTGGCAGCCCGGGCAGGTTCGCTCCAGCGTGAAAAATCCCTGGGCCTGCCGCACCCGCCCCGCTCCGCCGCACATCGCGCAGGTCTTGGGCTTGGTGCCGGCCTTGGCGCCAGTGCCCGAACAGGATTCGCAGGTCACCGAAACCGGAATCTCGATCTGGGCGGTCTTGCCGAGGAAAGCTTCTTCCAGCGTGATTTCCATGTTGTAGCGCAGGTCGGCGCCGCGCTCGCGCCCGCCGCCGCGGCCGCGCTGCCCGGCCATGCCGAACAGATCTTCGAAAATATCCGAAAACGACGAGGCAAAGCCGGCGCCGAAGCCGGGGCCGCCGCCGCCGCCCTGCTCGAACGCCGCATGGCCGAACCGGTCATAGGCGGCGCGCTTGTCGCCGTCTTTCAGGACTTCGTAGGCTTCGTTGATTTCCTTGAAGCGGATTTCGCTGCTGGCATCGCCCGGATTCTTGTCCGGATGCCATTTCATCGCGAGCTTGCGGAAGGCCGCCTTGAGTTTGGATTCGTCCGCGTTCCGCTCGACTTCAAGGGTTTCGTAATAGCAGCGCTTGGTGGACATCCGTCAAACCCGCCCGAAGTTCATCCTGATCCCGAAGCCATGCGGCTCACACAATGCCGCCTCCGGCTTAACGAAAAATGACCCCCATCCTTCGAGACGCGATCTGCGTGCCCGCCGGAATGAGGGTCATGATGTCGGCCTTTAAGCAGACTTCTTGTTGTTCTTGTCGTCGTCGACCTCGGTAAACTCCGCGTCGACTACGTCGTCCTTGGCCGCATCCTTGGCCGCATCGCTCTCGGCCTGCTGCTTGTACATCGCCTCGCCGAGCTTCATCGAAGCCTGGGCCAGCGTGTTGGTCTTGGTCTTGATCGCCTCGGCATCCTCGCCCTTCAGCGCTTCCTTCAAGTCGCTGACCGCGTCCTCGATGGCGCGGCGCTCGCCTTCCGCGATCTTGGCGCCATGCTCGGCCAGCGCCTTCTCGGTGGAATGCACCAGCGCGTCGGCGTGGTTCTTGGCGTCGACCGCCTCGCGGCGTTTCTTGTCCTCGGCGGCGTTGGCCTCGGCGTCCTTGACCATCTTCTGGATGTCGGCCTCGGACAGACCGCCGGATGCCTGGATCCGGATCTGCTGTTCCTTGCCGGTCGCCTTGTCCTTCGCCGACACGTTGACGATGCCGTTGGCGTCGATATCGAAGGTCACCTCGATTTGCGGCATGCCGCGCGGCGAGGGTGGAATACCCATCAGATCGAACTGGCCGAGCACCTTGTTGTCGGCCGCCATTTCACGCTCGCCCTGGAAGACGCGGATGGTGACGGCGTTCTGGTTGTCCTCGGCGGTCGAGAACACCTGGCTCTTCTTGGTCGGGATCGTGGTGTTGCGATCGATGATGCGGGTGAACACGCCGCCCAGCGTCTCGATGCCGAGCGACAGCGGCGTCACGTCGAGCAGCAGCACGTCCTTGACGTCACCCTGCAGCACGCCGGCCTGGATCGCAGCACCAATGGCAACGACTTCGTCGGGGTTGACGCCCTTGTGCGGCTCCTTGCCGAACAGCTGCTTCACCACTTCCTGGACCTTCGGCATGCGGGTCATGCCGCCGACCAGCACCACTTCGCCGATCTCGCCGGCGGTGAGGCCGGCATCCTTCAGCGCCTTGCGGCAGGGCTCGATGGTCTTCTGGACGAGATCGTCGACCAGCGCCTCGAACTTGGCGCGCGTCAGCTTCATCGTCAGATGCTTCGGCCCGGTCTGATCGGCGGTGATGAACGGCAGATTGATTTCGGTCTGGGTGGTCGAGGACAACTCGATCTTGGCCTTTTCGGCGGCCTCTTTCAGGCGCTGCAAGGCAAGCTTGTCGTTGCGCAGGTTGATGCCCTGCTCCTTCTGGAATTCATCCGCCAGATAGCTGACCAGCCGCATGTCGAAGTCTTCGCCGCCCAAAAACGTATCGCCATTGGTCGACTTCACCTCGAACACGCCGTCGCCGATCTCGAGGATCGAGACGTCGAAGGTGCCGCCGCCGAGGTCGTACACCGCGATGGTGCCGGATTTCGACTTGTCGAGACCGTAGGCAAGGGCGGCCGCGGTCGGCTCGTTGATGATGCGCAGCACTTCGAGGCCGGCGATCTTGCCGGCGTCCTTGGTGGCCTGGCGTTGCGCGTCGTTGAAATAGGCGGGAACGGTGATGACGGCCTGATCGACCTTCTGGCCGAGATGGGCTTCCGCGGTTTCCTTCATCTTCTGCAGAATGAAAGCGGAGACCTGCGAGGGCGAATAGGTCTTGCCGTCGGCTTCGACCCAGGCATCGCCATTGGACGCCTTGACGATCTTGTAGGGGACAAGCTTCTTGTCCTTTTCGACCATCGGATCATCGTAGCGGCGGCCGACAAGGCGCTTGACCGCAAAGAAGGTCCGCTCGGGATTGGTCACCGCCTGGCGCTTGGCGGGCTGGCCGACCAGGCGCTCGCCATCGTCGCTAAAGGCGACGATCGAGGGGGTCGTTCGCATACCCTCGGCGTTTTCGATGACTTTCGCAGTCTTGCCATCCATTACGGCGACGCACGAATTGGTGGTGCCGAGATCGATCCCAATGACCTTTCCCATGGTCCTCATATCCTTCTTTTTGCGGCAGGTTGGCTGGGCCCTGACGGCGCACCAATCCAAACCCCCAACGATCAAATACTCGCGATATTGCGACGGTGAGCCTCATATAGGAGGGGGGGCAGGGCCTGCAAGGAGGCGGACGCAACCTTGGGCCGCGAAAACCCTAAACCTTGAAAGATAGTGTCG
>CAWHIO010000070.1:0-21615 GCA_963829315.1 uncultured Alphaproteobacteria bacterium
GTCCGCCGAAATGCTAGGTTGGCGCGCATGAGGCTGGCCAAAACCGACATTTCCCGCGCCCGATCACGATCATGGCCGCTGCACCGCGGACGCGTTGCGGCATGCCGAACGGGTCTGCGAGCAGCGGGCGCAGAAATTCACGCCGATCCGCCGTCAGGTGCTGGAGGCGCTGCTGTCGAGCCACCGGCCGCTCGGCGCCTATGAGGTGATCGACGAACTCGCCGAGATCGATGCCGCGGCCGGCGCCGATCACGGTGTATCGCGCGCTCGATTTCCTGATGGAGAACGGCCTCGTCCATCGCATCGAAAGCCGCAACGCGTTTCTGGCCTGCGCGCATGACCATGACGCGGCCGCGATGGTGGCATTTCTGATCTGCGAGCGCTGCGGCTCGGTCGGCGAAATCCCGGCAGCCCCGGTGGCGCAGAGCCTCAACGCCGCCGCGCGCGCCACCGGCTTTGCCCCCAAAATGTCGGTCGTCGAAATCACCGGCATTTGCGCGCATTGCCAGAAGTTGATTTGACAACAACAACACGGCGACAAGCCGGCACGAGGATTCATGTCTTCAGAAAAACTGGCGATTGCATCGGCCGGGCGTCCGCTCAGCCCGGGCGCGATCGCGCTGATGCTGATGCTCTGCCTGAGCTGGGGCTTTAACCAGATCGCGGTCAAGCTGGCGCTGCCGGATATTCCGCCGATGCTGCAGGCCACGATCCGCTCCGCCGGCGCGCTGCCCGTGCTGTTGTTGATCGCCCGGCTGCGCGGCGTGAAGATGTTCGCATCCGACGGCACGCTGGGCGCCGGCCTGTTCGCGGGGCTGTTGTTCGGCTTCGAATTCGTGCTGATCTATCAGGGGCTGCTGCTGACGTCGGCGTCGCGCGCGGTGGTATTCCTCTATACCGCGCCGTTTTTCGTCGCGCTCGGCTCCTACCGGTTTCTCGGCGAACGGCTGCGCGCCTCGCAATGGGGCGGGCTGGGCCTGAGCTTCGCCGGCGTCGCACTGGCCATCGGCGTTCCCCAGGCCGATGTCGATGCCAAGGTGCTGCTCGGGGACCTTTTGATCGTCGGCGGCGGCGCCATGTGGGCGGCTACGACCCTGCTTGTGAAGGCAACCCCGCTGCTTCGGGCCCCGCCCGAAAAGGCGCTGGGCTACCAGGTGGCGCTGTCGATCCCGATTCTGGGGCTGGCGGCCTGGATTTCCGGCGAAACCCTGACCCGGGTTCCCGGATCCCTGGCGCTGTCCCTGATGGCCTATCAGGCGTTCTGGGTGGTCGGATTGACGTTTTTGCTATGGTTTGCGCTGGTTAAAACCTATTCCGCCAGCAAATTGTCGGCATTTACCTTCATCACCCCTTTGTTTGGCGTCGTGGCTAGCTATTTCATCCTGCATGAAGCCCTGACCCTGGCATTCGGCGCCGCGGCGCTCCTGGTGATCGCCGGGCTCTATCTGGTTAATCGGCCCGATCCGCGGTCCCGGTTCCACTGATCCATTGCTGAATGTCACCAAAACCTGATATTTGAGGCCCCATGAACAAGCCCGAAAAGCCACCACACGACGACGTCGCCGGCCCCAAGGCCCGGCATGAAACCACGCAGGTCATGGTCGGCAATGTCGCCGTCGGCGGCGGCGCGCCGATCGTCGTGCAGTCGATGACCAATACCGACACCGCCGACGTCGAAGGCACCATCGCCCAGGTCGCGGCCCTTTCGCGCGCCGGCTCGGAAATGGTGCGGATCACGGTCGACCGTGACGAAGCCGCCGCCGCCGTCCCGCATATCCGCGACGGCCTGCGCAAGCGCGGCATCACCACGCCCCTGATCGGCGACTTCCATTACATCGGCCACAAGCTGCTGGCGGAATACCCGGCCTGCGCCGAGGCGCTCGACAAATACCGCATCAATCCCGGCAATGTCGGCTTCAAGAACAAGCGCGACACCCAATTCGCCGACATCATCGAGATCGCCAACAAGAACGACAAGCCGGTCCGCATCGGCGCCAATTGGGGTTCGCTCGACCAGGAACTGCTCACCAAGCTGATGGAAGAGAACGCGGCGCTCGGCCGAGCCGACGCGATGTCCGCGCGGTCACCCGCGAGGCGATGGTGCAGTCGGCGCTGCTGTCGGCCGCGCGCGCCCAGGAACTCGGCATGCCGAAGAACAGGATGATCCTGTCGGCGAAGGTCTCCGCGGTGCAGGACCTGATCGCGGTGTACCAGGAACTGGCGCGCGCGCTCGGATTACGCGATCCATCTCGGCCTGACCGAAGCCGGCATGGGATCGAAGGGCATCGTCGCCTCGTCCGCAGCGCTCGGCATCCTGCTGCAGGACGGCATCGGCGACACCATCCGGATTTCGCTGACGCCCGAGCCCGGCGGCGACCGCACGCTGGAGGTCCAGGTCGCGCAGGAACTGCTGCAGACCATGGGCTTCCGCACCTTCGTGCCGCTGGTGGCGGCGTGCCCCGGCTGCGGCCGCACCACCTCAACCACGTTCCAGGAACTGGCGCGCTCGATCCAGGATTTCATCCGCGAAGAAATGCCGAGCTGGAAAACCCGCTATCCCGGCGTCGAGGAGCTCAACGTCGCGATCATGGGCTGCATCGTCAACGGTCCCGGCGAATCCAAGCACGCCGATATCGGCATCTCGCTGCCCGGCACCGGCGAAACCCCGGCGGCGCCGGTGTTCGTCGACGGCAAGAAATTCCGCACTTTGCGCGGCCCCAACATCGCCACCGAATTCAAGGCGATGGTGATCGACTATATCGACCAGCGCTACGGCGCGGGCGCCAAGCCGACGGCCGCAGCGGAGTAAAACTGCGGCTCCCCGGCGGCGGCGTCGGGGCACAGAGCAGGCCCGTCGTCGCTCGCATCCCTCAGCTTCTTGGGGAGATTGTCGCCGCTTGCCTTACTTGACCAGCTTGCGGCCAGTGGCCGCTTCGAGGTTCTTGTAATAGATCATCTCACGATCGGTCTTCGAAAGGTCCAGCGATTTAAAAATCTCCAGCGTCATGCGCGGGTACATCGTTCCTTTCTCGGGATCGAACGGACAGTCGGAGGCGAACACGATCTTGTCGCGCGGATAGAAATCAAGGCCGCATTTCGTAGCCGGAAGGGCACCGAAAACTGCGGTATCCGCGTAGAAGTTCTGCTTGAAATAGTCGAGCGGGCGCTTCTTGAGGCTCTTGCGCAGCGAAACGTAATCCTCATCCGTCGTTCGGTCGCCCAGCACGTCCCAGCCCGGCCCGATGCGTCCCTCGAGCATCGGAACAATGCCGCCGAAATGATGGGTGATGATCTTGAGATCGGGATGATCGTCGAGAATTTTGGAGAACACCAGCCGGGACATTGCGACGGCCGTCTCATAGGACCAGCCGAACGTCCACCAGATCTCGTAGAGAGACTTTTTTTCCGACAGATAGTCCGGCATCTCGGCGCCGCGCGCGGGGTGAATCCAGATCGGCTTGCCGAGCTCTGCCATTTTCTTCCAGAACGGCCGGTATTCCGGCCGGTCGATCGGCTTGCCGGCGACGTTGGTGTAGATCTGCACGCCGAGCGCGCCGAGCTGGTTGATCGCGCGTTCGGCTTCGGCGACCCCGGCGTCCGGCGCGTCGAGGCAAACCTGCGCGACCCATCCAGGAAAATGATCGGATTCCTTTGCGCACAGTTCGGCGAACCCGTCGTTGATCATCCGGATGAACTCGTCGATCTGCGCCGGGCTTTGCGCGAAGGTTTCGACCGCCGGCTGTGGATAAGAGAGGATCTGCGCGTAGTCCTTGTGGCCGTCGATGATGCTCTTGCGGCGATCGAGGTCGTACAGCGCCGGCACCGAGCGGACGCGCTTGCCGATGTCCTTGTAGTCGCCGGCGACGTCCTGCAGCTTTTCGAAGATCCGCTTCGGGAAGAAATGCGTATAGGCGTCGATCCTCATCATCTGCGGTTCCTCCAGTGGTCCTTGTCGCGGTGAAAGCCAAACGCCGCGCCGGTCTCGATCGCGGTCGCAATGGATCGCCGCGATGCCTTGGCCGCAAAAAGAACCGGGGACGGGAAGAAAGTCAATCAAAAATCTCGCATTGTGAGATTATTCTGCTGATTTTTGGTGGGATTCGAAACAGCTCGGCGCCCACGTCCGACGCGACCTGACGCACCGTCTGGCCGATCTCGTCGATCTGCGCACCGGTCACGGAAGCGCCGGCGATAACGACGCAACAACTCGCGATCGGACTATTGCTCGAATCGAAGACGGGCGCGGCGATCCCCAGGGCACCCGGCGTGACTTCGCCATGAGCGACCGCATAGCCCGCCTTTTTCACGCGATTCATGCTCTTCAAGATCTCCTCGACCGTGTCGCCGAGACCCACGGAGCGCAGCTCTGTCGAGTTGAGCTCGACCAGGCGCCGAAGGTGCGGTCTTGGGAGGAACGCCATGATGGAGCGCGCGATCGCGCCTCGTCCAAGAGGCATGGGGCGGCCTCGCGGGTAGCTGCTCACCGGATTGTTTGTCGAGCATTCGGAGGCGACACAGAGGATCTTGTTGCCATACCAGCGCACGAAAAACGCCGTGCATGAGTACTTGTTCGTGAGACGCTGAAGATAGGGCGATCCGTGGAGGACGAGCAGATCGGACTTTCGCATCAGATAGTCCATCTCAACCACTTTGGGACCAAGCGTGAAGCCGGCGCCGTGCGTCGGCACCAACAGTCCGGCGTCCTTGAGCGTCTTGAGATAGCGATAGAGAGTTGGACGGCTGTAGCCAAACTCCTTCATCAACTCTTCAGGGGTCCATTCGAGGCGCGCTTCGGAAAAGGCGTCGAGGACCGCGAGCATCCGCTGGAGACTATTTGTCGTCTTCATCTTCTGGACGGCGCATGCGCGCCTCTCCGATCGTTGGTACCCCTGCGCATCGCCGCGCACTACGGCAATCTGCTGCCTGCCGCTGCCGCAAGAACCCGATTGCGACGGATCAGGAAATAGCATAAATCTCAATATATAAGATTTATGATTTTAAGTCATAGATATACAAAAAAAGCGTCCGGGGAGACGAGATGGCCCAAAGTCCAACCAGCGCTCCGGACACGCGTGTAGCGGATGTGATCGACGTCGCGGGATTCATCGACCGGCAGCCGGTCGGTCGTTTCCAGATCGGGCTCCTGCTGGCTTGCGCCGCCGTGCTGTTCATCGACGGGTTCGACACCCAGGCGATCGGCTACGTCGCGCCGGCCGTTGCGCAGGATTGGAAACTGGCGCGCGGCGCGCTTGGACCCGTGTTCGGCGCGGGTCTGTTCGGACTCATGATCGGCGCGCTGGTGTTCGGCCCCATCGCCGACCGCATCGGGCGCAGGCGGATCATCATTGCCTGCACCGCCGCATTCGGCATCGGCACGCTGGCGACCATTTTCGCCAGCGACGTCCCCAGCCTGCTGGCCATTCGATTTCTCACCGGCCTCGGCCTCGGCGGCGCAATGCCGAACGCGGTCGCCCTCACATCGGAATTCAGCCCGCATCGCCGCCGGGCCACCATGGTCATGGCCATGTTCTGCGGGTTTTCCATCGGCGCGGCCGTCGGCGGTTTGCTGGCCGCCGCCTTGATCCCCGCCTTCGGCTGGCGCTCGGTCTTCGTCGTCGGCGGCGTGGTGCCGCTGCTTCTTGTTCCGCTTCTGGTGCTCCGGCTCCCTGAGTCCGTCCGCTTTCTCGCGCTGAGCGGCCGGGCGAACGATGGCGTCGCTGCGCTGCTGGCGCAGATCGCCCCGTCCGTTCGCCATCCGGCCGGCACGCGCTTCGTGGTGCAGGAGGTCAAGCTGCCCGGAATTCCGGTCGTGCATCTGTTGGGCGGGGGCCGCGCATGGGCAACCCTGGCCTTGTGGGTCCTGTTCTTCATGAGCCTGCTCGACCTCCATCTGTTGTCGAACTGGCTTCCCACCGTGCTCAACGACCTCGGCGCTTCCGTGTCCGCGGCCGCGGTCATCGGGTCGATGCTGCAGGTCGGCGGCGTCGTCGGCGCCTTCACGCTCGGCCAGTTCATCGATCGCTTCTCGTTCCGCGCCCTGGCGCTCACCTATTTCGTCGCGTCCATCGCGGTGGCGACGATTGGTTTTTCCGGTCATTCGATCGCGCTCACGACCCTGGCGATTTTCTGCACGGGCTTCTGCGTCATCGGCGGCCAGACCGCGTCCAATGCCCTGTCGGCGACATTCTATCCGACAGCGATCCGTTCGACCGGCGTCGGCTGGGCGCTCGGCATTGGCCGGGTCGGATCGATCGTCGGCCCGCTGGTCGGCGGGATGATGCTGGCGAGGCGAATGAGCAACGAATTCAGTGTTCGTCGCCGCCGCGGTGCCGGCGTTGTTCGCGTGTCTGGCCTCATACGCATTGAGCCGCATCGCGGCCCCGTCGAAGTCGACCGAGTTCGCGAACGCGACGGAGGCGATGGCGACAGCGTCTGCGGCCCGTCCGGTCAATACCGGGGGCTAGATGTGGGCTTTCAATAGGTTGTCCATCCGGTCCGGACCGGGGAAGCTGAAGTTGTCGAGGCTTCACCCCACCCCGGAGGACCGGATGAACGTCCACAAGAATGCCCGTTTGACGCCGATTGGTCGAGAGCGGTTGGTGCAAGCTGTGCTGAGCGGGCGGACACCGGAGGCCGCCGCGGAATACGAGCAAGGCGCGGTGGGTTAGCGGAGCAGCTGAAGCACGCTCTGCTGGGACTGGTTGGCCAGTGCGAGCGCGGAGACCGCGATCGACTGACGGGTCGACAGCGCCTGACTGTTGGCCGCTTCCTGATTGGTGTCGGCCAGCGTCAGGTTGGACGAGCCGGTCTGCAGCACGTTGATCAGGTTCTTGTTGAAGTCCTGGCGGATTTGCACGATCGACAGGTTCGAACCGAGCGCCGATGCCTCCGAGCGCAGCGTGGTGCTGGCGTTGGTCAGCGCGGTCAACGTGGTGTTGGCCGAGGCGCTGTCCAGAAAATCGGTGCCCGTGGCCAGGGTCGAAAGGCCGAGGCCGGCATCGTTAAAGGTGACGCCAGTGATGCTCAGCGTCGACCTGCCGGTCTCGTTGAACGTCAGTTTCAGCGTATCGCCGTTCAGCAGGTTGATGCCGTTGAAGGACGCGTCCTGCGACGTGGTGTTGATCTGCGCCAGCACGTTGTTGTACTGCGCGACCAGGCTGGCGCGGGTGGCCTGCGAGTTCGGATCAGCAACCGGAGCCGCAGCCGTCAAGCCGTTGAAGGCCTTGCCTGCTCCCGCAGCCGTGCCGCCGACCGCGCCGATCGTCGCCGACGCCGCGTTGTTCGAGGTCACGATGTTGACCTGCCCGGTCGAGCTGATGCTGGCCTGCAGATTGTTCGCCGCCAGCGCGGCATTGAGCTGGTCGAGCGTGGAGACCTGTCCGGCGCCGGTGCCGAAGGTGAGGTTGGTCGCCGTGCCGCCGCCGGTGGCGCCGATCGTCAGCGTCTGGCCGGAAAGCGCGGTGGTGCGCGCCTGGTGGATGGAGGACGAAAATCCGAGGGCCGCAAGTGCACCGCCGGTGTCGGTGATCGTGAGGTCGGAGGCGGTACCGGTGTGCAGCACAATCTGGCCCGAAGCGTTCACGCTCGACGCAACGGAGGTTCCGGTAATGGCGTCGATCGTGGCCAGCAGTTGGTTGACGGTGCTGCCGGTGCCAAAGGCCGTACCGATGGTGTAGCCGGTGCTGTTGCTGCCGGTGATGTTGCTCTGGGCAGTCGTGAAGGTGAGGGTGACGCCATTGACCACGAGCGTGGAGTTGTTGGGGACGGGAGGCGCCAGGTCAGTGGTCGGGCTGCTCCCGTATAGCGTGTTAGTGCCGGAAATAATACCGCTCGCCGCATCGTACAGCACCGCACCGGTCACCGTGGCGTCGGCGGTTGAACTACCAAGCAGGTTGGCCGCGGTTGCGCCGGCGATGGCGGTCGATGTCACGTTGGACTTCGTGGAATAGCCGACCGGGCTCTGAAGCACCTGGTTGGCGATCGATTGGGCGCTCGAAACCAGGCTCTGCAACGAGGTGATGCCGGTGTTGGCGGCTTGCAAAACCTGCACGCCGTTGCCGATGCCGTCGAGCAGATTGCCGATGTCGCCGGCGCGGTTGTTGAGGCCTTGCGCGGTGAAGTAATTGGTTGGGTTGTCGAGCGCCGAGTTGACCTTGTTGCCGGTGGCGAGGTCATTCTGGGTCGTCGCAAGCAGCGAAGCTGTCGATTGCAGCGAGAGGAGATTTTGACGAACTGACGACGAAAGAACGATGCCGGACACTGACTAACCCATTCTAGGTTTTGTACGAAAAATGGAGACTTAGCCGTTAAGAAATAAATAAAGGTAAACAAAGGTGACATTCCGGGTGTCGGCCGTGGTTATTTTTGATTTGAATGACCCGCAAAGGGCTTGATGCGAACGAAATTGACGCCTGGTATTCCCCACACCCTCACCGGGGGCGGACAGATCACGCATGACTCGGACGCATTGCGCCGCGAGAACACCTCGCGTTGACGCCTTGCCTGGCCTGCGTCAAGCTTGCCCAAGGCAAGACAAAATCCCGGAGGCGGCCCCATGCTCCGCGCGGAGGACAACCAATTCCTCACCGAAAGCGGTGCGGGCACGCCGATGGGCGAATTGCTGCGGCGGTTCTGGTTGCCGGTTCTTTTATCCGAGGAATTGCCGGAAGCCGATTGCCCGCCGAAGAAGATCGTCGTGATGGGCGAGGAACTGCTGGCGTTCCGCGACAGCAGAGGCGTGGTCGGAATCATCGATCAATATTGTCCGCATCGCGGCGCCAATCTCTGGCTCGGCCGCGTTGAGGAATGCGGCATCCGCTGCGTCTATCACGGCTGGAAATTCGACACCGAGGGCCGCTGCGTCGACATGCCGACCTCCTATCCCGATCTCAATGCCAAGGATCTGATCCGCATCAAATCCTATCCGGCGCGCGAATGGGGCGACATGATCTGGGCCTATATGGGCCCGGCCGGTGAAATGCCCGATTTGCCCGACCTGGAAATGGCGCTGGTGCCGGCCTCGCACCGCTACGTCTCGAAGAAATGGCAGGACTGCAACTGGGTGCAGGCGCTGGAAGGCTCGATCGACACCGCGCATTTCACTTTCGCGCATCTGAGCTTCGACAAGGACGAGGATGAAATCCTCGATATCAGGAAGCACTTCGTCAATCCGATCGCGCGCATGAACACCGATCACATGCGCTGGATCGCCGAGGATCCCCGCCCCGTCATCAAGATTCAGCCGCATGACGCCGGGCTGACGATCGCGGGCGGCCGGCTCGCCGCCGACGACAATATCTACTGGCGCATCGCCCAATTCCTGATGCCGGTACACGCCTATGCGCCGAGCGCGATGCCGGGCGAGAGCATCTTCGGCCAGAGTTTTATTCCCGTCACCGACACCCAATTGCTGGATCTATACCTACGCCTGGAATCCGCAGCGCCCGCTGACCGGGGCCGAGCGCGAGATCTATGCGCATGGCAACGGCGTGATTGCGGAGGTCGACGAGAATTACGTGCCGCTGCGCAACAAGGCCAACGACTATCTGATCGACCGCAAGCTGCAGAAGACCAAAAGCTACACCGGCATCAAGGGCGTGTCGGAACAGGACGCGGCGGTGCAGGACAGCCAGGGCCCGATCGCCGACCGCAGCCGCGAACATCTCGGCCCGACCGATCTCGGCATCATGCATTTCCGCAAACTGGTGATGGAGTCGGCCCGCGCGCTGCGCGAGGGAACGGCGCCCGCGCAGCTGGCGCATCAGGACCGTTACGCGGTGCGCTCCGGCGCCTGCGTCACCGACAAGGCCAAGGACCTGCCCGCGGTCATGGTCGAGCGCTTTGGCGAGGAGACCGGCTATGTCGGGCGGCCGCGAATCGCCGCGGCGGAGTGACGGGTGACGTTTCCGCGCTTGGACGAGGCCCGGGGATTGTGCTATGATGCCGGCGAACAGGTGATGGAAAACCCAATGGAAAAACGGTGAGCTGGCTTCCCGACAACGACCCCGTCCTCGGCGACGCCAAATCCTGCGATGCGCTGGAACTGGTCATCGTGCCGCGCACCCGCGACCTCGGCGACGGCTTTGCGGTGCGCCGCGCGCTGCCGCACGGCAAGCGGCAGATGGTCGGCCCCTTCATCTTCTTCGATCATTTCGGGCCGGTGCAGTTCATGTCCGGCAAGGGCATGGACGTGCGCCCGCATCCGCATATCGGGCTGGCCACCGTCACCTATCTGTTCGACGGCAGCATCATGCACCGCGACAGCGAGGGCAATGTCAGGGAAATCCAGCCCGGCGCCATGAACCTGATGACGGCGGGCCGCGGCATCGCCCATTCCGAGCGCACCCCGGATCTGGAGCGCAAGAACGGCCAGAAGATGCTGGGCCTGCAGAGCTGGATCGCGCTGCCGGCGGGCTCGGAGGAAATCGCGCCCTCGTTCCAGCATTACGCCGCCGCCGACCTGCCGGTGGTCCGGGATCGCGGCTTCACCGCGCGAATCATCGCCGGCGGCTCGTTCGGCGTGAAGTCGCCGGTCGCGATGGTGTCGCCGTGGTTCTATGCCGAGGTGACCGCCGAGGAAGGCGTCAGCGTCCCGCTCGACCCTGACCATGAAGAGCGCGCCATCTATCTGGTTGACGGCGAGGTCGAGATATCAAATGAACGCTACGAAGGTCCGCGCCTGCTGATCTTTCGTCCCGGCGATCGCATCACCGTGAAGGCGGCAAAGCCGACGCGGATGATGTTTCTCGGCGGCGACGCGCTGGAAGGCCCGCGCCATATCTGGTGGAACTTCGTTTCCTCCAGCAAGGAGCGGATCGAGCAGGCCAAGCAGGACTGGAAAACCGGCCGCTTCGCCGCCGTCCCCAACGAACACGAGTTCATTCCGCTTCCGGAGTGAGCTATCCCCTCTCCCTCGTTCAGCCGCGCGCATCCGCGTCGATGGCTGTCTTCGAAAGTTGCCCCATGACCACCATGCTCGCCAGCGACCTGCCCCTTCCACGGATCGGGCGCGGCAAGGTTCGCGACATCTATGCCGTCGGCGACGACCGCGTGCTGCTGCTTGACCACCGACCGCATCAGCGCCTTCGACGTGGTCATGGCCGAGACCATCCCGATGAAGGGCGCGGTGCTGACCCAGATCAGCGCCTGGTGGTTCAATGAACTCGAGGGCGTGGTTCCGCATCACATGATCAGCGCCGATGCCGACGAGATCATCGGCGAAGTACCTGCGCTGCGGGATCATCGCGCCTCGCTTGAAGGACGCGCGATGCTGTGCCGGCGCACAAAAGTGTTTCCGATCGAATGCGTGATCCGCGGCTATCTCTCGGGCTCGGCGTGGAAGGAATATGCCGCGCACGGCACGCTGGCGGGCGAGAAACTCCCGCCCGGCCTGCTCGAGAGCGAAAAACTCGAGCCCGCGATCTTCAGCCCGGCCACCAAGGCCGAGACCGGTCACGACGAAAACATCACGGTGGCGCGGATGCGCGAGATCGTCGGCGATGAGGCCACCTACACGCTGGAGAGCATGACCCGCGCGGTCTATACGCTCGGCGAGAAAATCAGCCGCGACCAGGGCATCATCATCGCCGACACCAAATTCGAATTCGGCCGCGATGCCGACGGCCGCATCATCCTGATCGACGAGGTGATGACCCCCGACAGTTCGCGGTTCTGGGCGGCCGATGTCTACAAGCCCGGCCAGCCGCAGCCGAGTTTCGACAAGCAGCCGCTGCGCGACTATCTCGACGCCGAGCGCCGCGCCGGCCGCTGGAACGGCGAGGCTCCGCCGCCACCGCTGCCGGCAAGCGTGGTGGACGCCACCAGCAAGCGCTATCTCGAAGCCTACCGCCGCATCACCGGCGAGCGACCTCAGCCTTTAACGCCGGTACGGCGGCAGCACTGTCATGAGAATTGTCTTGTCCTCGTGCATCGCAGTCGTCTACCACTAACAGGTGTGCCGGGGGGCAAGACGCGCGCGTGACTAGCCGGTCCATCAGTCTTCGTCCGAAACTGTCGCTGCGTGCAGCGCTCAAGGACGTTCTCGGCGGCAGCGCCGCCAGCGTTTTGACCGTGACCTTCGGATTGTCCTACGCGCTATTGATCTTCGCCGGACCGCTCGCGCCCTATTTGTCCTATGGCGTCGCCGCGACCTTCATTTCATCGGCGGTTCTCGCCGCGGTGATCGGGATCGGGAGCTCCTTGCCGTTCGCGGTCGCGGGGCCGGAGAGCTCCACCGCGGCGATGACGGGCATCCTGGCGTCATCGATGGTGGAGCGGGTCATTGCGGCCGACCCCTCGGCGCCGCTGCTCGCGCCCGTACTGCTCACCCTCGCGCTTGCCACCGTCGCGACCGGGATCGTGCTCTGCGGCTTCGGCATGACGCGGATGGGCCGCGCGATCCGCTATGTGCCCTATCCGGTGGTCGGCGGATTTCTCGGCGCGACCGGCTGCCTGATCCTTCTCGGCGCCATCCGCGTCATCACCGGCCAGCGCCTTCAATTCGCAACGCTCGACCGGTTCGACAATATCCTGACGCTGTCGGAGCTGGCGGCCGCCTGCGCCATGGCTCTCGTCCTCTATCTGACCTGGCACCGCTCCCGCACGCTCGTTTGGGCTGCCGGCCATTCTCGTCGGCGGCGTGATTGCCGCGCACATCGTGTTCTGGCTGGCCGGCATCTCGTTGGCGCAGGCGCAGGCCGCGGGCTGGATCTTTCAGCCGCCGCCCGCCGTGAACTTCATGTTGCCGTGGAGCGCGGACGCCATTCGCAGCTATCCCTGGTACACGTTGCCGGAGCTCTCGGGCAATTTTATCGCCGTGATTTTCGTCACGGCATCATGCACCCTGTTCAACACCACGGGCATCGAAGTCGCAACGCAGCGCGAAGCCAATCTGGAGCGGGAACTGAACGTCACCGGCGTCGCCAATGTGCTCTCGGGCGCATTCGGAGGCTATACCGGCTGCATTTCCATCAGCCGTTCCATCCTCAACTTCAACAGCGGCGGCACCGGCCCGCTGTCCGGGCTCACCGTCGCCGCGATCTCCCTGCTGATGCTGGCCTTTGCTCCCACGCTTCTCGGCTATATGCCGAAGTTCGTGCTCGGCGGCCTCCTGATCTATCTGGGAGCCGACCAGCTGCACAAATGGATCGTTCAGTCGCGGCGGCGGCTTTCCGTCGTCGAATATCTGTCGCTGCTGGCGATCATCGTCATCATCGTGCAATGGGGCTTCATTGCCGGCATCCTGATCGGCGTCGTGATCGGCTGCGCGACCTTTGCCTTGAGCGCCTCGCGCATCGATTCCATCAAATACAGCTTCGACGGCTCGGAATATCGCAGCTCGCTCGACCGCTCACGCGAGGACCAGGCGGTGCTGTCGGCGCATGGCGGCAAAATCCAGGGCCTGAACCTGCAGAGCTATCTGTTCTTCGGCTCGGCCAACCGGCTTTACCAGCACGTCAAGGCGCTGCTTGCGCGCCATCCGGAATGCCGCTTCCTGCTGTTCGACTTCAAGCTCGTCACCGGCATCGATTCCTCGGCGGCCTACAGTTTCGCCCAGATCAAGCGGGCGGCCCAGGACCGCGGCATCAAGCTGGTGCTGGTGCATCTTCCGCCGGCGGCCGAGAAGGCCTTGCGATCGAGCGAGTTCGTCTCGCACGAGGTCTCGATCGTGGCCGAACTGGATCACGCGCTGGAGTGGTGCGAGAACGAGCTCATCGCGCAGCATCAGGGCCGCGAGCAGGAAGAAGCCTCCTTGCACGACTGGTTCACCCGGATCCTCGGGACCGAGCGAGGACGCCGCGGAATTGATCCATCGCTGCCGGCGCCTGGAGGTCGACGCCGGCGAGGTTATCGTCCGCGCCGGCGATGCCGCCGAATTCGATGCATTTCATTCTGGACGGACGCGTCGGAATCATGATTCCCGCGGGCGAAGGCGGCACCACGCGGGTGCGAAGCCTCGGTCGCTATACCACCATCGGCGAAATGGGCCTCGTCTCGCATGCGCCGCGCAGCGCCACGATCCAGGCCGAGGCCGCGAGCATTCTTTATGTCTTGAGCGCGCATCAATTCGAGGCCCTCAAGACCGAAAATCCGCTGCTCGGCCAGAAGTTGCTGACCTATTTCGTCGCCGTGATGGCCGAGCGCCTGACCTTCGCCAACCGCATGATCACGGTGCTCAGAAGATAGCAGGGGGAGCGGCATCCTTTGTCCGGTCAGGCTGGTCGATCTGATCCAGCGCGAGCAGCAATGACGCGACGCGGTTGGCCGAGGAGGCCCACTCCGCAAGACGGGCATAATTGTCGGTGAACCAGTTGAACGCGGTCTGCACGACGACGAACGCGGCGGCCGCCTGAACCACTTCCCCGAGGCTCATCGTGCCCACGAGATATTTCGGGGTGCACAGCAGCAGGCCGATCACCGGGGTCACCAGGAGGCTCGAATAGGTCACCACCGTCATCCGCATCAGCTGCCACATATAGATCCGCCAGATGGCGATCACCGCCTTCAACGGCGCGCCGATGACCTGGCGCGCGTCCTTCTTGCCGTCCGGCACGACTGTTCCTTCGCCACTCTCGCGCAGATGCGTGCCGATCGACCTCAACTCAGCCTCGGTCCGCTTGTTTTCCTCCATCACGCGGGTCAGGTGGCGGGCGATCAGGAAGATGCCGGCCGAAAGCAGGGCGGAATAAACGATCACCGCGATGACGAGGTAGCCGGGAATGTTCAGGACGAAACCGCCGAGGTCGATGTCCAGGCCGTCGCCCACCGACCAGAGAATTCCGATGAAGGTCACGGCATTGAGCAGCGACTGGAACAGCCCGAGCACGAGGTCGACCGGCAGATCGGTTGCAATCCTGGCGTCCTCGGCGATGCGGAATTCCGGACTGTCATGGTCTCCGGCCACGAACCTGAGCCGGACATAGCGATCGTCCTTCAGCCAATGGTCATAGAGGTGGTTGCTGAGCCACGCGCGCCAGGTGCGCTGCACGGTCATGCGGGCCCAGACCGAAAACACCGTGAGGGCGAGACTGGCCGCGGCCAGGGGCACAAATCGCAATGCCTGGGCCCAAAGCCCGGCGGCGTCCCGGCGCCCGACCGCGTTGAAGAAGTCGCGATTCCAGTAATTCAGCGCGTACTGCGTCAGTAATTGCAGCAGCACGGTAGCAATCAGCACCGCCACCAGAAGCCAGGCCCGCCATGCGCCTGGGCCCCGCCAATATCCGGAAGCGCTTTGCCAGAATCGGGAAAGAAGCAGCTTCTCGTTCGGAGCGAAGTAGGGCCGCTGCAGCATGTTTCTGTTCGGTTGCATCGGCCGCGCGACGACGCCGAACGACGCTGGCCGGAATGGACATCGATCAAAATTACGCGATCCCCGACCATCGGGTTTGACCTGAGTCAAAGGGAAGGCGGCCCCGGGCCCGAGCACGTTGAGTCGGCCCGCGCAAGGCCCTATGCTTGTCGTGCGGGCCCTAAAGGCCGTGCCATCCTTCACCCGCGTCCGGGAGAACGTCATGCGTGAATTCTGCTGTGCGGCGGCCCTGGCGGCCGTGGCGGTGCTCGGGCCTTGCGCACCCGGCATGGCCCAGGAGGATGCGGACCAGAAGCTGGGCACGGTGCATTTCGCGACATCGTGCAACGAGACGGCGCAACGGCGGTTCGATCGCGCGATGCGATACCAGCACTCGTTCTGGTATGCGGAATCGAAGCGAAATCTACCAGGAAGCCATCAAGGCCGACCCGCAATGCGCCATCGCCTATTGGGGCATCGCGCTGTCGTTGCTCGGCAACCCCCACGGCGCGATACCGGCGCCCAATCTTCAGCCCGGACTTGCGGCGATCGAGAAAGCGAAAGCCGTCGGCGCCAAGACCGAGCGCGAGCGCGACTACATCGACGCGCTGGCGGTGATGTATGTTGACTACGACAAGACCCCGCAACAGGCGCGCGTGCAGTCCTACCTGAAGGCGATGGCGGCGCTGGCGGCGAAATATCCCGACGACGACGAAGCGCAGATCTTCTATGCCATCACCCTGAATGTGGCGGCGTCGCCCGCCGACAAGACCTACGCCAACCAGCTCAAGGGAGCCGCCATCCTGGAGCCGATCTGGCAGCGGCAACCCCAGCATCCCGGCGTCGCCCACTATCTGATCCATCTGTATGACTATCCGGCGATCGCCGCCAAGGGTCTCCCGGCGGCGCTGCGCTATTCCAGGATCGCGCCGAACTCGCCGCATGCGCAGCACATGCCGTCGCACATTTTCACGCGCGTCGGTTACTGGAAGGAATCGATTGCGGCGAACCTGGCTTCGGTGCGGGCCGCAAAGGCCAACAACGAGCGCGGCGAGCAACTGCATGGACAGGATTATCTGGTCTACGCCTATCTGCAGCTGGGTCAGGACAAGGCGGCGCACGATGTCATTGACGAAATCGAGGCCGCACGGCCCGATCCCGATTCCTTCGGCGGCGCTTTCTCGCGGGCCGCCGCGCCGGCGCGCTACATGGTGGAACGCGGCGACTGGAAGGGCGCGGCCAATCTCGCGGTCGAACCGGGCAAATTTCCACAGGTGATGGCGATCACCCATTTCGCGCGTGCGATCGGCGCCGCGCGCTCCGGCGATCCGGCCGCCGCCAGGGCTGATGTCGCCAAACTTGCCGAAATTCGCGACAGCCTGCGTGAAGCGAAAAACACTTATTGGGCCGGCCAGGTCGACGTCCAGCAGCAGGCGGCAAACGCCTGGGTGCTTTATGCGGACGGCAAATATGATGACGCGCTGAAAGCGATGGCTGCGGCCGTCGCGGCCGAGGACCAGACGGAGAAAGCGCCGGTCACCCCCGGACCGCTGGCGCCGGCCCGCGAATTATATGGCTTCATGCTGCTGGATCGCGGCATGGCGAAAGAAGTCTCTGGCGGCGTTCGAGGCCACGATGGCGAAGGAGCCCAACCGCTTCAACGGCTATGTCGGCGCCGCCAGGGCCGCCCAGGCGCTCGGCGACACCGCGAAGGCGAAGGCGGCTTATGAGAAGCTGGTCGCGCTGGCCGACGGCCCGGACGCCGAGCGGCCGGCCTTGGCCACGGCCCGGGCGTTCGTCGCAAGCAACTAAGTGCGGTCAGGCCGGACAGCCGGGAATGCGATGAGAACAGCCACCATCCTTGCCGTCGTCGTCGGCATCTCGCTCGGCGCGCTCGCCGGGGCGGCGGCCTTCTTCGCATGGCCGATCCTGGGCCATGGCACGGCGGTGGCACCACCAAGCCATCCGCAATTTTCGGAAGTGCAATGGCCCTATCCGGCCGACGAATGGGGCAAGGGCAAAGCCTTCCGCTGCGCGGCGGCGGACTGCGGGGTCGAGGTCAACCTTTTTATCCGGGCCAAGATCGGGTTTTGCAACTGCACAGACCGGCGTTTCCGATGACGCCGAACTCGATCGCCTGAGCGACTTCCCGCTGATGGGCGAAACGCCTTCGGTGCTGGGGCCGGGCCGCCAGATCAATGTCGCCTGGATGAAGGGCCGCAGCCGGGCCTATGCGGTCGCCGGTCCCTATCGCGCGCCGAACTCGGCGCTGTCGGTGGCGTTCAACGACCGCTGCGATGCCGTCGTCGCCACCGCGGTGGTCGACCACGACCATCCCGGGACGGTCGAGCCCAGCGTCATCGACTTCCTCAACAGCAAGGTCATCGTGCACTGGGCCGAGGTCACGCTGGGCCTTTAGGGCGTGAATGGTATGATTGGGTTGAGTTGGAGCGGCATCGGAAGTCGTCCACCTCTCCCATTGGGGAGGTCGGCGCGGAGCGCCGGGTGAGGGGCTACGCTCCCTCGTTGGACCAGCGCCCCCTCACCCGATTTGCACTGGACGATGCTTCGCATCGCCAGGAGCAAATCGACCTCTCCCCGACGGGGAGAGGTAAAGGCAACCCGCCGACTGACCGATCAAGCCATCATGTTTACGGCCGCGCATGGCGATACGCCGTCAAATCCCCGCCATCATCACATATTTGATCTCGACATATTCTTCCATGCCGTGATGCGAGCCTTCGCGCCCCAGGCCTGATTCCTTGACGCCGCCGAAGGGCGCGACTTCCGTGGTGATCAGGCCGGTGTTGACGCCGACCATGCCGGATTCCAGCGCTTCGGCGACCCGCCAGACCCGGCCGAGATCGCGCGAATAGAAATACGAGGCCAGCCCGAACGGCGACTTGTTGCACATCGCGATCACGTCGGCCTCGTCCTTGAAGCGGAACACCGGCGCCAGCGGCCCGAAAGTTTCTTCCCGCGACACCAGCGCGTCGGGCGCGACATTGGCGAGCACCGTCGGCTCGAAGAACGTGCCGCCGAGCGCATGGCGCTTGCCGCCGGTGACGACCCTGGCGCCGCCCTTCACCGCGTCGGCGATATGCCGCTCGACCTTGTCGACCGCTTCCATGTTGATCAGCGGACCCTGGGTCACGCCCTGCCCGGTGCCGTCGCCGATCTTCATGGCCGCGACCTTCTTCGAAAGCTTTTCGACGAACGCATCGTAGATCTTGTCCTGGGCGTAGAGGCGGTTGGCGCAGACGCAGGTCTGGCCCATGTTGCGATATTTCGACACCATGGCGCCCTCGACGGCGGCGTCGATATCGGCGTCGTCGAACACCACGAACGGCGCGTTGCCGCCGAGCTCGAGCCCGAGCTTCTTCACCCCGACCGACGCCTGCCGGTACAGGATCTTGCCGACCTCGGTCGATCCGGTGAAGCCGACGAAGCGCACCGCGGGATGCTCGCACAGCACCTTGCCGATCGGCGGCGCGTCGCCGGTGACGATGTTGAACACGCCCTTCGGCACGCCGGCCTTCTCGGCCAGCGCCGCCAGCGCCAACGCGCTGAGCGGGGTTTCGTTGGCGGGCTTGAGCACCACGGTGCAGCCGGCGGCCAGCGCCGGCGACACTTTGCGGGTGATCATCGAATTCGGGAAATTCCACGGCGTGATCGCGCCGCAGACGCCGATCGGCTGCTTGATCGCGAGCAGCCGCGCATCCGCCCGCTGCGTCGGAATGGTCTCGCCATAGACGCGGCGCGCCTCCTCGGCGAAAAATTCGACATAGGCGCCGCCGATATCGACCTCGCCGAGCGCCTCGGCCAGCGGCTTGCCCTGCTCGGAGGTCAGGATCAGCGCCAGGTCCTCGCGGTTGGCGACGATCAGCTCGAACCATTTGCGCAAGATATTGGAGCGCTGCTTGGCGGTGAATTTCGCCCAGGCGGGAAACGCGCGCTCGGCGGCTTCGACCGCGTGCGTGGCATCGGCGGCGGTCAGCTGCGGCACTTTCGCAAGCTCGGCGCCGGTGGCCGGGTTGATGACGGGATGCACCGGCGCGCCGACCCAGGCGCCGTCGATGTAGCAATGCTCGCGCAGCAGCGACGGGGTCCTTCAGGCGATCGCGCAGCGATGGCGCGGCGGATGGCGTGGGACGCGCTGCGGCGGCGGTCGGGGTCATGGCGTTACTCCTGGGATTTTTTGGGCATTGATTTGATTATAGGCCTAAACCGGCCGCGATGCACCGGCCCGCCAAGCCAACTCCGCCCGTCATTCCGGGGCGATGCGCCAGCATCGAACGACGATGTGCAGTTGCACATCGGAGAATCTGAGATTCCGGGTTCGCGCTGCGCACCAGCCCCGGAACGACGTCAGGCCGCGCCGCTCATATAGGTTTCGCGGCGGCCGATCATGCGTTCGGCCGCGGCCTTGGCGTCGGCTTTGCTGGAGGTCGCGCAGGTGCGATATTCGAGGTCCGGCGTTTCGGCCGGCTCGCGCCGGCCGAACCACGATTTGGAACCGACCGGCAGCAGCGCCAGCGCCTGGGCGACATTATCGACCGCGCCGAACGAGTGCAGCGCGCCCGTCGAGGCAAAGCGGACCTCGTAGATGCCCGGCGAGATCGGCGCCTCGATATTTTCGCCGCGTCCAGCCCGGGGATATCGCTTCCATTCGCTCCAGGTCGAGATCATTGACGCCCCCACGGCGGCCAATCCGGCGCCGCCACATCATTTAATCAAATCATCAGGTCGCGAGCCGGCATTTATGCTGCGACCTGAACGCCTTGTTTGAATTTCGGTTCCGGACGATCCTTTGACGATATCGCCGATCGGCCCCGAGGTCAGCGACCATGCGGCCGGATTTCCCGCAAATTATGGCAAGTGTGGCCGTTCGGTCGCGCTCATCCCCAGGTATCGATCACGAGATCGCGACCGGCGCGCCTTTTCAGCCGCTCTTGCCGGAGGAAAGGGCCGGGAGGAAGATCGTCCGCTTCAAAAAATAACTCGAAAACAACCTGGAGGTGACCCCATGCAAAGCAAAGCTCAGATCGATCAGATCCTGCGCCAGAAGAGCGACGCCAGGGAAATTCCCGGCGTGGTCGCAATCGCCGCCAACAGCAAGGAGGTGATCTATCAGGGAGCGTTCGGTAAACGCGACCTGTCCAAAGACGACGCCATGACGCCGGACAGCGTGTTCTGGATCGCCTCCATGACCAAGGCGATCACGGCCGCAGCCGCCATGCAGCTGGTCGAACAGGGCAAGCTCTCGCTTGACGCTCCGATCGGCAAAGTGCTGCCCGATCTCGCCGCGCCGCAGGTGCTCGAAGGTTTCGACGCCAACGGCGAGCCGAAGCTGCGGCCCGCGAAGAAGGAGATCACGCTGCGCCACCTGATGACCCACACCGCCGGCTACTGCTACAACATGTGGAACGGCGACATGGTGCAGTATCTGGAAAAGACCGGCCTTCCCGCCGTCACCACCTGCAAGAACGACGCGCTGAAATTGCCGCTGGTGACCGATCCCGGCACGCGCTGGGAATACGGCATCAATATCGACTTCGTCGGCAAGGCGGTCGAGGCGGTGAGCGGCAAGCGGCTCGATGCCTACCTGCGCGATCACCTGTTCGCCCCGCTCGGCATGACCGACACCGGTTTCAAAATCGGGGAATCGCAACGCAAGCGTCTGGTCGCCATGCACGGGCGGGGACCCGACGGATCGCTGCGCCGATCCCGTTTGAACTCGAACAGGAGCCGGAATTTCACATGGGCGGCGGCGGCCTCTACGGCACCGCGGGCGATTACATCAAATTCACCCGGATGATCCTCAACAAGGGCAATGGCAACGGCCATCAGGTGCTGAAGCCGGAGACGGTCGCGACGATGGGACAGAACCACATCGGCGAACTCACCATGACCCGGATGATTTCGGCGGTCGGGTTTGCGACCAACGATGTCGATCTCTATCCGGACATGGTGAAGAAATGGGGGCTTTCGTTCCTGATCACGACCGAAACGACGCCGGAGGGCCGCAGCCCGGGCAGCCTCGCCTGGGCGGGCCTCGCCAACACCTATTACTGGATCGATCCGGCGCGCGACGTCACCGGCGTGATCCTGATGCAGGTGCTGCCGTTCGCGGACGGCAAATGCCTGGAAGCCTTCGCCGGCTTCGAGCGCGGCGTCTATGCCGGGCTCGATGCGGCAGGCCAGAACGCGGCGTGATTTAACCTCATCCTGTGAGGATCTCACTCTTGGCATGTCTCGAAGCATGAGACGGCGTACGAATTCGCCCTCGTGCTTCGGGACGGCTCTCTTGGCCTCCTCAGCCTGAGGAC
>CAWHIO010000071.1:0-127304 GCA_963829315.1 uncultured Alphaproteobacteria bacterium
AGCCCTTTCCTTCGTCTGCCAGAACTGCGGCGCGGCGTATAACCGCTGGCAGGGCAAGTGCGAATCCTGCGGCGAGTGGAACACGCTGGTCGAGGAGGACATCACCGGCGCCACCACGATGCCGGTCTCGATCCGCTCTAAGCGCAAGGGCCGGCTGTTTCAACTGGAAAGCCTGACCGGCAAGAGCACGGAGGCCCCTCGCCTGCCCTCCGGCATGGCCGAACTCGACCGTGTCACCGGTGGCGGTTTTGTGCGCGGCTCGGTGCTGTTGGTCGGCGGCGATCCCGGGATCGGCAAATCGACGCTGCTCACCCAGGCCACCAGCCTGATGGCGCGCGCCGGTCACCGCGCGGTCTATATTTCAGGCGAAGAAGCCGTCGCCCAGGTACGGTTGCGCGCCGAGCGGCTCGGACTCGCGGACGCGCCGGTGCAGTTGGCCGCGGAAACCTCGGTCGAGGATATTGTTTCGACGCTGTCCGAAGGCGCGGTGCCGCGGCTGATCGTGATCGATTTCGATCCAGACCATGTGGACCGACACGGTGGAATCCGCACCGGGCACGGTGACGCAGGTACGCGCGTCGGCGCAGGCGCTGATCAGGTTTGCCAAGAAATCAGGCGCGGCGATCATCCTGGTCGGCCACGTCACAAAGGACGGCCAGATCGCCGGCCCCCGCGTCGTCGAGCACATGGTGGACGCGGTGCTGTCGTTCGAGGGCGAAGGCTCGCAGCAATTCCGTATCCTGCGCGCGGTGAAAAACCGTTTTGGCCCGACCGACGAGATCGGCGTGTTCGAGATGACGGGCTTGGGGCTTCGCGAGGTCTCCAACCCTTCCGAGCTGTTTTTATCCGAGCGCGATCTCGGCAGTCCGGGCACGGCTGTGTTCGCCGGCATCGAGGGCACCCGCCCGGTGCTGGTGGAATTGCAGGCGCTGGTGGCGCCGACCACGCTCGGCACGCCCCGCCGCGCCGTGGTCGGCTGGGACCCGAGCCGGCTGTCGATGGTGCTGGCGGTGCTGGAGGCCCATTGCGGCGTCAAACTGTCCGGCCATGACGTCTATTTGAACGTCGCCGGCGGCCTGCGCATCCAGGAACCGGCGGCCGATCTTGCCGCCGCCGCTGCCCTGGTGTCGTCGCTGGTCAATGCGCCGTTGCCGACGGATGCGGTCTATTTCGGCGAGATTTCGCTCTCGGGCGCGGTCCGGCCGGTGGCGCAGACCTCGGCCCGGCTGAAGGAAGCGGCCAAACTCGGCTTCGGCCGCGCCGTGCTGCCCGAATCGGCCCGCGGCGAGGTCGGCGGCGACGCCGGGCTCTCCCTGACGACCGTCGGCGGATTGACCAGCCTGGTCGCCGATATCGCCGCGCGCGGTGCGCCGAAAGCCAACCGGGAGAGCTCTGCGGCTGAGAAAAATGCCACACCTGCGCGATTCCGGCGTCAGGAGGGCTAGCCGAGAGGTGACGTTCCCGCTCCCGCTGCCAGGGTCTGGTTCAATCCAGTTGATCAGACTCCAACGGTATCTTTTTGTTGAGCATGATCTTTTTGGAAAACCGGTTTCCACTTTTCCGGATCATGCTCTATACAACCCGCGCACCGGGCTGGATGGCACGATTTCCGGCCTTGCGGGACAACCCGTCTGACCGTCACCTAGGGCGGCACCGACACGCCGAATTCGCGGTTTTGAACTTTGATGCGGACCTGACCAGCCGATGCCGATAACGATCCTTGATCTCGTCCTGCTCGCCGTGATGCTGATCTCAGGCCTGCTCGCGATGGTGCGCGGCTTCATGCGCGAAATTCTGTCGATCGCGGCGTGGGGCGCGGCCGCGCTGGTGACGCTGTATGCATTCGGCAAGCTGCTGCCGACCGCGAAGACCTATTTCAATAACGACACGGTCGCGAGCGTGGTGGTTGTGGCCGGCGTCTTCATCGGCACCCTGATCGTGGTCTCCATCGTCACGGTGCGGATCTCCGACATGATCCTGGATTCTCGGATCGGGGCGCTGGACCGCACCCTCGGATTCCTGTTCGGACTGGCCCGCGGCTTGCTTATCGTCGTTGTCGCCTTCCTGTTTTTCAGCTGGCTGGTTCCGGACAAGCAGCGGCCCGATTGGGTGACCAACGCAAAATCCCGGACCGTGCTGGATGGAACCGGCCAATGGCTGATGGCGCTCTTGCCGGACGACCCCGAGAACACCATCTTGAAGAGATTCAAGAAGAATAAACCAGACGATGAGCAGACTGACACCGATCAGGCGGCGCCGGCGTCAGGTGACGGCTACAGCAAGCCTGCCCGCGACAGCTTGAAAAAGCTGATCGAGAAGCCCGCGGGACGTTGATGCTGGCTAGCTTTTGATATTTGGCCAAAAGAGAGGCGCGATGGACGAGATAAAGGGCCCTTCCGACGACGCCGAACAGCCCGGGCTGAATCTCGGTCCGCTCTATCTCGAAGACACCGATCTTGAAGGCGACACGTTACGCGAGGAATGCGGCGTGTTCGGCATTTTCGGTCATCCCGAGGCCGCGGCGATCACCGCGCTCGGGTTGCACGCTTTGCAGCACCGCGGCCAGGAGGCCGCAGGCATCGTTTCCTTCGACGGCGCCCGATTTCATTCCGAGCGCCGCCTCGGCCTCGTCGGCGACACCTTCTCCCGCCGCGAGGTGATCGAGCGCCTCCCCGGCAATGCCGCTGTCGGCCACGTCCGCTACTCCACCACCGGCGAGACCATCCTGCGCAACGTGCAGCCGCTGTTCGCCGAGCTCAATGCCGGCGGGTTTGCGGTCGGCCATAACGGCAACCTGACCAACGGACTGACCTTGCGCCGCGACCTGGTGCGGGGCGGCGCCATGATGCAATCCACCACCGATACCGAAGTGATCCTGCATCTGGTCGCGCAATCCAAACGCAACCGTTTCATCGACCGCTTCATCGAGGCGCTGCGCGCGATCGAAGGCGCCTACTCGCTGGTGTCCCTGACCAACAAGAAGCTGATCGGCGCGCGCGACCCGCTCGGCATCCGTCCGCTGGTGCTGGGCGAGCTCGACGGCTGTCCAATTCTGGCGTCGGAGACCTGCGCGCTCGATATCATCGGCGCGAAATATGTCCGCGACGTCGAGCCCGGCGAGATCATCGTGTTCGACGAGCGCGGCGCGCAAAGCCACAAGCCGTTTCCGCCGAAGCCACCGCGGCCCTGCATCTTCGAATACATCTATTTCTCGCGGCCGGATTCGATCGTCGGCGGCCGAAGCGTGTACGAAGTCCGCAAGGCGTTCGGCGCCCAGCTCGCGCGCGAAAGCCACGTCGAGATCGACGTGGTGGTGCCGGTGCCGGATTCCGGCGTGCCGGCCGCGCTCGGCTACTCCAGGGAATCCGGGGTGCCGTTCGAACTCGGCATCATCCGGAACCACTATGTCGGCCGCACCTTCATCCAGCCGACCCAGAGCGTGCGCGAACTCGGCGTGCGCATGAAGCATTCGGCCAATCGCGCCGCGATCGAAGGCAAGCGCATCATCCTGATCGACAATTCGCTGGTGCGCGGCACCACGTCGAAAAAGATCGTTCGCATGATGCGCGACGCCGGCGCCAGCGAAGTCCACTTCCGCCTCGCTTCGCCGCCGATCATCCACCCCGATTATTACGGCATCGACCTGCCGGATCGCGGCGGTTTGCTGGCTGCGACGCATAGCCTTGAGGAGATGCGGGAAATCATCGGCGCCGATTCTCTCGCCTTCCTGTCGATCGACGGCATGTATCGCGCCATGGGCGAGCCCGGCCGCGATCCCGCCAATCCGAAATTCTCCGATCATTGTTTCACGGGCGCCTATCCGACGCACCTCACCGACCAGACCCAGGTCGAGCCGCAGCCGCGGCAATTGTCGCTATTGGCGGAAGCGAGTTAATAGTCGTCCCTGCGAACGCAGGGACCCATAACCCCCGGCCTTCATTGTCTGAACACCGTTAGACACAAACACCTTCTCCCATCATGACCTTCACGGCGTATGGGTCCCTGCGTTCGCAGGGACGACTGTTGATAGAGTTAGTTCCATGACCCTCCCCCTCGCCTCCCGTATCGCTCTCGTCACCGGCGCCTCACGCGGCATCGGCTATGCCACCGCGAGGGCGCTGGCCAGGGCAGGCGCGCATGTGGTTGCGGTGGCGCGCACGCAAGGCGGCCTTGAGGAACTCGACGACGAGATCCGAAAAGACGGCGGCAACGCCACTCTGGTGCCGCTCAACCTCACTGATTCCGACGGCATCGCACGGCTCGGCGCGGCGCTGCACGAACGTCACGGCAAGCTCGACATCCTCGTCGGCAATGCCGGCGTCGCCGGCCCCTCTTCGCCGCTCGGCCATATCGATCTGAAGCCGTGGAACGAGGTGATGGCGATCAACGTGTCGGCCAATTTTCAACTGATCCGCTGCATGGAGCCGCTGTTGAAGAAGTCCGATGCCGGCCGCGCCGTGTTCCTCACCTCGGGCGCTTCCAACAAGGCGCTGGCCTATCTCGGCCCCTATGCGGCCTCCAAGGCGGCGCTTGAGACGCTGGCGCGGGTGTGGGCCAATGAGAACGCCTCGACGCCGCTTCGCGTCAACCTGTTCAGCCCCGGCCCGATCCGCACCCGCATGCGCGCGACGGTATTTCCCGGCGAGGATCCGCTGACGCTGGATACGCCGGAACAGGCCGCGGAATTCATCGTACCGATGTGCCTGCCGTCATGGAACGAGACCGGGAAGTTCTACGACTATCCGACGCGCACGCTGATGAGCTTTCGCGCGCCGGCGTGACGTGAGGAGCGCTGTGTTTCGCCTCGGACGCGTTACGTTGAGCGCTGCACGCCCGCCATCGTGCGAACGGCGATGCCGAGCGCCAGCAGCAACAGCGCCGACGCCAGCAGGAACGGCGCGCCAGGCAAATTCAGCGGCGCCTGCGCGCCGATGAAATAGGCGAATATCAGGGTAAACAGAAACGGCCCCAAGAGCTGGGACACGCTTTGCACGGTGGCCGTGGCACCCTGCAGCTGGCCCTGTTGCGCCGGCGTGACCCGTTGTGTCGTGAGCGCCTGCAACGCCGCCCCCGACACCCCCCACAACGCCATCACGGGAATCCCGAGCCAGAACAGCGGCCCGCTCGGCGCCGCGCCGAAAATCAGAAAGCCGGCGGCGCCGCAGCCAAGCCCGAACAATAGCGCCCGGCGTTCGCCGAAACGCCGGACGATCGGCCCGATCGCCGCGCCCTGCACAGCCATCGCGCAGACGCCGACCATCGCCAGCGTCAGCCCAACGGTGGTCGCATCCCAGCCATATCGATAGGTTGCGTAAAGCACGAAGGTTGAGGGCAGAACCACATGGGCGAGCTGGGCAAAGAAATTCACCACCGACAGACCGGCCAGAACCCGGTCGGCGCGCAACAGATGCAGCGCGCCAAGCGGATTGGCGCTTTTCCAGCGGAACGGAGAGCGGCGATCGCGCGGAAGCAACTCCGGCAGGATCAACAGGCCATAGAGCGTATTGGCGAAGCTCAAACCCGCCGCCGCCCAGAACGGCAGCCGGGGATCGATACCGCCGAGCAGCCCGCCGATCGCCGGCCCCAGGATGAAACCGGCACCGAACGCGACGCCGATCTTGCCGAACACCGCGGCGCGCCGTTCCGGCGGCGTCATGTCCGCGATGTAGGCGAAGGCGGTTGAAACGCTGGCCGAGGTGATGCCCGAAATCACCCGGCCGACGAAAAGCCAGATCAGGGACGGTGCCAGCGCCATCAGGACATAGTCCAGAGCGAGTCCAAAATTCGACAGCAGAACCACGGGACGCCGCCCGAACCGGTCCGACAGGCCGCCGAGGATCGGCGAGAACAAGAACTGCATCAGCGCCCATGCCGTGCCGAACAGGCCGAAGATGCGCGCAGCGCTCGCGGTGTCGTTGTCGACGAAGCTTTCCACGAGCTTGGGCAGGATCGGCATGATCAGGCCAAGCGCGAACATGTCGAGCAGGATGGTGACGAAGATGAACGCCACCGCGGCGCCGCGCACTTGCGAGGCCTGCCGGGGCACCTCAGCGGTGCGCGCCGGGGCCTGCTCGCTCACGACGGCCGCTTGCGCTTGTGGGCGAACGGATTGGCCTTCTCGCGCAGCGAAATCCGCACCGGCGTGCCCGGAAGCTCGAAAAATTCGCGCAAGGAGTTGACGAGATAGCGCAGATAGGATTGCGGCACGGCGTCCGCGCGCGAGCAGAACAGGATGAAACTCGGCGGCCGTGCCTTGGCTTGCGTGATGTAGTTCAGCTTCAGCCGGCGGCCGGAGACCGCGGGCGGCGGATTGGCGTCCACCGCCTGCTCGAACCAGCGATTGAGGGAAGCCGTCGGCACCCGCCGGTTCCACACGGCGTAAGCTTCCTCGATCGCGCTCATCAGCCGGTCGATGCCCTCGCCCATCAGGCCGGACACCGCGACGATCGGCATGCCCTTGACTTGCGGCAACAGATGATCGGCGTCGGTGCGCAACGCCGAAATCAGGCTCGATTGGCGTCCCATCAAGTCCCATTTGTTGACCGCGATCACCAAAGCGCGGCCCTCGCGCTCGATCAGGTCGGCGATCCGCAGGTCCTGTTCCTCGAACCTGTTCTGCGCATCCATCATCAGCACCACGACTTCCGCGAAACGAACCGCTCGCAGCGCGTCCGCCACCGAAAGCTTCTCCAGCTTCTCCTCGATCCGCGAGCGCCGCCGCAGGCCCGCGGTATCGAACACCCGAAAATCGCGGCCCTTCCAGTTGATTTCAACGGAGATGGAATCGCGCGTGGTGCCGGCCTCGGCGCTGGTCAACAGCCGCTCCTCGCCGAGCAGGTGATTGATCAGGGTGGACTTGCCGGCGTTGGGACGGCCGACAATGGCGACCCTGATCGGACGCTTGGAAATATCCTCATCCGGATCGATGACGTCGTCATCGTCGAACTCCGCGCTCTCGTCCGCGGGCTCCGGCATCAGGGCGCGCAGCGCGTCGTAGAGATCGCTGAGGCCCTCGCCATGCTCGGCCGAGATCTGGATCGGCTCGCCGAGGCCCAGGGCGTAGGATTCCATCGCTCCGGCATCGCCCTGCTTGCCCTCGCTCTTGTTGGCGACCAGAACCACCGGCTTGTTGGCGCGGCGTGCGAAATCGGCGAAGGCGCGATCGTTCGGCGTCAGCCCGGCGCGCGCGTCGATCACGAACATCAGGGCGTCGGCGAGGCCAATGGCGGCTTCGGTCTGCTCCTGCATACGCGCGGTCAGCGAGCCCTTGGCGCCCTCGTCGAGGCCCGCGGTGTCGATCACGGCGAATTCGAGGTCGCCAAGGCGCGCCGCGCCTTCGCGGCGGTCGCGGGTAACGCCGGGTTCGTCGTCGACCAGCGCAAGCTTCTGCCCGACCAGCCGATTGAACAGCGTCGATTTTCCGACGTTAGGCCGGCCGATGATGGCGATCGTAAAGGGCATAAGCGATCCATGCGCGCGGGGAATCTATTAGAGCATCTTCGGCAGCGTCTGTTCTGGTTCAATCAGAACAGATGCCGCCGTCTTGGGCCGTTAACGCGTTTTCTTCACGCGAACCGGTACCACACCCGGATCAAGTCCGGGGCATGCTTCGCTCGAAAACGCTCTCACGACAAACCGCTCCCGACTTTGCCGGAAAATGCGCCGCAAGAGGCGCGTATCGATGAGGCGCGAAGCCCGAAATCAGCGCTGGAACGTGCCGCCCGGCAGCGGCGCCGGGAATGGCGCGGCCGATTGCTGCGTCGGCTGGGCCTGCTGCGCCGGTTGCGCATCGGCCGGCTGGTCGGGCGGTGGCGCGGTCGTGCGCTGGCGGACAATCTTCTTGGGCTTGGGAGCCGGTGGCGCTGCCGCGGTGCCATCCTCATCCGGCGTTGCCGCGGGGTCCGTGCTGGCCGTGTCGGGTTGCTTGCTCCTGGATTTGGCCGATCGTTTCGGCTTGGCGTCCTGGGCAGGTGGCGGCGCGGCAGCGGCGGCCGCGGCCCGGGCATTCTGCTGGTCGATTTCCTGCTGCGAAGCGCCTTTGTAAAGCGACTTGGGCACGCCCTGCTCCAGGCCCGGCACACCCTCGGGGAAAACCGGCTTGCGTTCGCCCGGCAGCTTCTTCTTGGTGTCGAGCCAATCGAGCATATCCATCGGATCCCAGCTGCTGAATCCGGTCGAGCAGCCTGCCAACGCGCCCGAGAGCGCGATGAGGACGAAAGCCGCGATCAGGCGTTGCGGACGGCGCATGGTCGATTTCTCGTTCAACTCGTTTTCCTGCCGTCAGCTCTTCGCGACCGGTGGAAGCAACGCCTGCAGCGATTCGGCGCGCGAACGCAGGCCCGACGGCGTCTCGCCGTCATTGGCAATCATATCCAGCCACTGCCGCGCCGCTGTCGTGTCATTGGCGCGCCAGGCCGACAGCGCCAGCAATTCACGCGCGGTATGGCGAAAGGTCGCCTCCGGCCCGGTCGAGGCCTCAAGGCGCTGGAGCATGTTGGGATAGCTCGCCGTCTCCAACAGCAAGCCAGCGGCGCGGATCCTGGCGAGATCCTGCTCCACCGCCCCGACGCTGCGATCGGCCGAGATGTCGTCATAGATCTTCGCCGCGGCCTGCGGATCCCGCGTCGCGACTTCCGCCGCCGCACGGAACCGCGCCAGCATGCGGTAGCCGGACGGCGCGGTCGCGGCCAGCTTGTTGAAGGCCGCTTCGGCCTCGGCAGGCTTGTTCTGCTCGGCAAGGTCGACGGCGGCGTCGAAGGCACTGCCGGCCTCGGCCGCCTTCTTGGCCTCCAAATACTGATAACCGCGCCAGCCGCCCACCGAGGCGATGATCAGCAGCGCGCCGGCGACGATATAGATCGAATACTGGTCCCACAGCCGCTTGAGCTGGTCGCGGCGGACCTCCTCGTCGACTTCGTCAAATAATTCAGTCACTTACAGATGTCCCATCCCCGATAGGCCGCGCCTGAAACCGGCGTTGCCACAAACCTGATCCCCGCGTGGCGGCGGCGATATCCTAGCGATATGGCGGTGGCAAGGCAAAGCTAGCCCCGTCAGAGCGTTAACGCTGCCGCGCAGCGGTTCCCCGCGGTGCCGCCAACAGCTTCGCGACCGTGCGGCGAGCCTCAGGCCAGCGTTTTCCGGCCGGTAGGCGACCGGTCCGCCGCCGGTCCCGGTCAGCCCTTCGCCTTCATGCCGTAGACGTGCTCGGGTCCTGGAAAGGCGCGTGACCGCACATCGGTGGCGTAGCCTTCGATTGCGGCCTCGATCATCGGGCCGAGATTGCCGTAGCGGCGGACGAATTTCGGCGCCCGCGGCGACAGCCCCAGCATGTCCTCCAGCACCAGGACCTGACCGTCGCAGGCGGCGCTGGCGCCGATGCCGATGGTGGGAATGGCGATGGTCTCGGTGATCTTCCTTGCCAGCGGCTCGGCGACCGCCTCGACCACAACCGAAAAGGCACCGGCTTGCGCCACCGCGCGGGCATCGTTCTCGATTGGCTCCCAGCTGCCCTCCTCGCGGCCTTGGGCGCGAAACGAGCCGAGCGTATTGATCGACTGCGGGGTCAATCCGATGTGGCCCATCACGGGAACGCCGCGCTCGGACAGAAACGCGATGGTGTCGGCCATCCGCGCGCCGCCTTCGAGCTTCACGGCGCCGCAATGGGTTTCCTTGAGGATTCTCACCGCGGCGTGAAACGCCTGCTCTTTCGAGGCTTCATACGACCCGAACGGCATGTCGACCACCACCAGCGCGTGCTGCGAGCCGCGCATCACCGCATGCCCCTGCAGGATCATCATGTCGAGCGTCACCGGCACGGTGGTCTCGAAGCCGTGCATCACATTGCCAAGGGAATCGCCGACCAGGATGACATCGCAATAGCGGTCCACCAATGCGGCGGTATGGGCGTGATAGGAGGTCAGCATCACGATCGGTTCGCCATTCTTGCGGGCGCGGATATCCGGCGCAGTCTTGCGCCTGATCGCGGACTGGACTGACATTTTGCTAAACTCCTACGACGGGAACGCCGATCACGACAGGATGGAACGCGAACGCCAGCGCCAGATAGGCGACGATCCCGACCGAAACAGCGATCAGGTCGTTACCCCAGCCGCCGACCGGAATCGGTGGCGCGCCGGCATCGGTTCGACGCTTGAGCGAAATCCGGTCGAACACCGCCCATCCCAGGAACGAGCCGAACAGGATGATGCCGCCGAGATCGCCGTTGGCGAGCAGATGCGCCGCCGCCCACAGCTTGACGCCGGCGAGCATCGGATGCTTCAGCGTGGTGTAGATGCGGCCGCGGATGTAGGCTGCCGCCACCAGGATGACGGCCGGCAACATCAGCGCCATGGCGAGGTGCTTGAGCGCCTTCGGCGGATCCCAGACAGCGATCCACCCGGTCGCGCGATAATGGGCAAAACCCCAAACGATCAGCGCGAGGCCCAGGAGCGACACCACGGCAAATCCGCCCTTGTAGCCTCCCTCGCCCATCGAGGCGATGACGCGGGCGCGCAACTCGCGTTGCGCCGGCAGCGTATGGACGCCGAGGAACACGACGAGGCCCAGGATCATCACCGCCAGTCCCATGATGTTCTCCTCCGCATGCCGGCCTTTGCGGGCATCGGGTAACACTTTCGGGGCACAGGCTGCAATGCGCCAAAAGCGCAGGACGGTCCGGTCGCCTAATCGGAGAACGCCTTCTCGGCGGCCGACAGAACGTTGTCGCCGGGCTGCTTGGAGCAGTAGTCGGCGAGAGCCTTGGTCTTCTCGGTAAAGTTCGCCGGGTCCAGCACGGGAGAGCTTTTCTTATGCCCGAAATAGCCGCTTAGCCAGAACAGGAACGGACCGCGATCAGACGCAGGCGTTTTCTGCCAGAACTGATCACAGCTCATCGTCGAAAAGTTTACCGCGGCCAATGGTGGCGCTGCCGCCGCCGCCTCCTGGCAGGTGACGAGCATGGTTGTGCAGCATATTGCGATGACCAATTTCATGAAATTTTCTCCCGGGATCTTGTTTATTTCTTGCTACCCGCATGTGTGCAGCGTCGCAAGCCTCCCATACCAACGCCTGCCTTTACAAGCCTTTGGCTCTGCCGATTTCATGCCCCCGGTTGCCGCCACGGCAACGCGGGACGGCCGGTCCGGTTCTCCCTCGCTCACGGCGTCGCCTTCTGCTTGTCGAGTTCGCGGTTATCGACATAGCGGATCGCGATCGGCCGTCCGGCCAGCGCGCCGCCGAGAGCGCCGGTGAATTTCAGCGGCACGCAGGCGTCAAGCGAGGCGCTGATCGCCTTGAAATAGCCGTCTCGGACATCGGCAGGCACCCCCGCCGTGGCGTAGGTCACGCGCGGCGGGCTGATCATGTCACCGGATCTCTTGAAACTGAAGCGCACCGTCATCTGCATGCCCTCTTTGGCGGCCTCGGCTAAAGGCGGCGTCCAGCAGGACCGCAGCGCGGCGAAGAGGTCGCCGATATTGTCCAGATCATGATCGGGCTTCCGGTATCTGGCCTCGTCATCCTTCGCAGGCGCACTCTCGATGGTCAGCTGCAGGTTCTCGCCATAGGGATAGTCGATCTCGGGAATGCAGGGTCCGCGATTGAGCACGCTGCAGAATGACGGCGTGCACGGCCGCCCGGAAAGCACGCTGCAGGGCGCATGCGAAAACGGGGTGGCATCGATCGGGTGCCGCCGCCGGGCGTCGGCCGAGCCGGCAACGGTCAGTCCGACGATGGCGACGATGACACCGATGGCGATGCGACGGAACACGACAAGCCCTCGGAAATAGCACAACCAGGGTGGAACAAGCCCAAAATGATACGCTCCGTGAGCCGTATCAAGCCTGGCCCCGTTCACATCCGCGCGTTCATGGCCAATGGTTCCGCAGATCGCGCTTGCCTGGCACGTTTGGCGGAATGAACTCGTGCTGCCGGGAAACGGTTCTGTGTGATTGATTTGGAACAACTCGCCGCCGGTGCGAATCACTTAACAACCTTGGGTCGTGACTGCGTTTCGGTTTCCAGCGACCAAGGGATTTGCGATGAGCCACGATCTTGCGCCGAAGCCATCGATTTCGATGCATCGGAGTTGAACTCTCGCGGGTTGCGGCAACACCGCTCCACCAAGACGGTCTATCGAGCGCCAAACGACGTTTGGCGTCACCGTGGCGGCGACGCTTTTGTCCCTAGCCATACTGGGAGCCTCGATCCTGCCGGCCAAGGCGCAGTTCACCGCGCTTTACGGCTTCGGCGACAGTTATGCTGATACCGGTGCTGCTCCGGGCGGTGCGTTCCAGCTTGCGGGCATAACCTGCATCTACCATCCCAATTGCACGTTCACAGGCAGCACCACCTTCGTGCAGTCGCTGCAATCGATCTATGGCCTGCCGGGGATGACCAATTATTCGATCGGCGGCGCGCGAACCGACAATACCAACACGCTCGCCCCTCTCGCTTCGGGCTACGGCTTCAGCTACGAACTCGCCCAGTCGGCCGGCCGGCGCTACAGCAGCAGCGACCTGATCGCGTTGTCGATCGGCGGTAACGATCTGTCGGCCATCAGCCTTGCGAGCGCGCCCGATCCGCACGCGCTGATCGTCTCGGGCGCGACCGTTTCGGCCGGCAATGCGGCGGCCGGCGTGCAACAGATGGCGGCGCAGGGCGCTCGCAACATCGCCTGGCTCAGCACCGGCAGCTCGAAATGGTTTCCCGAGAAGCCCGGTGACCCCTTGCTCACCGACGCGCTGCGCGACACCTGGGCTAACACCTATTACCGGCAGACCCAGCAATTGCTGGCGCCGCTGGCGCAATCCGGCGTTCGCATCTTTCTGTTCAATTTCGGCATCCTGCAGGAGCGCGTCGCCAACAATCCCGGCATGTACGGTTTCACCAGCGCCACCAATTGCGAGGCCGGGCCTCCCTCGGGAACCACGCCGCCCAGCGTCAATTCGAATTTCGCCGGCTGTTTCTACCAGAACTCCGTGCATCCCACCGGCGCCGCGATGGCAATGATCGCGAGCTACATGGCGAACCAGATCGACGCGCCGACCACGGTAGTGCCGCAGGGCGCCATCACCACCAGCATCGCCACTGGCTTCGCCACTTCGGTGCTTGGCCGGCTCGACGCCACCCGCAGCTTGCAGCCGTTCGGGATCGGTAACGCCATGGCCTATGCGGGCCCGACCAAGGCGCCGGCGCCGCTCAGGCCGGAGGACCGATGGTCGGTCTACAGCGACTTCGGCTACGCCAGCGCCAGCCTCGACAAGCAGTTCCTCAATGCCGGCTATGATTATCACGCCGCCGCCGGCACCTTCGGACTCGAGTACCGCTACGACTTCGAGGTGGCGGCTCGGTTTTGCGCTGGGCTACTCGCAACCCGACGTCGCGCTTGGTGTTCAGAACGCGCATGACCACCTGAAATCCTATCAGTTCGCCGGCTATAGCTCGTTTACCGACGTCCACTGGTTCGCCGACGCAGTGATTGCCTATGGCCATCACGACTTCTCGCTCGACCGCCAGGGCGTGATCGACGTGATCCAGGGCAGCACCAGCGTCGACACCTTCACGGCGGCTGGCGAGACCGGTTATCTGGTCAACGCCGGCGCGTTCCGCGTCGGGCCGATCGCGGGTTTCACCTACACCTACGGCGTCATCGGCGCCTACACCGAGAGCGGCGACGTCCTGCTGACCATGATCGTCGACAGGCAAACGATCAGCGCCTTGACCGGCAACGCCGGGCTCCAACTGCGATTGCCATTCGTCGCGGGGACGGCGCTGTACAGCCCTTTCATCAACCTCACCGCCGAGCAGGACTTCGCCGGCTCGGGCCGCAACGTGACGACGACGCTGGTGACGGCGCCAATGCTCCCGATCCTGACGCCGGTCTCCGCGCATGACCAAACCTACGGCAAGGTCGCCGCCGGCATCGGCGCTGCTTTTGGGGGCTATATCAATACAACACTGACGGCCTCGACCACCTTCGCGCGCGAAGGAGGCAGCGACTTTGCGGTCAGCGGGAGCGTCCGGGCTGCGTTCTAACCGCCATGACCGCCACCAAACGGAGGCTCTCCGGATGGCTATTTCATGTCGCGGCTTTGCGGTCAGCGCAGGTTCAGCGTTTCGCGTTTCGCCTTACGCCTTCTTCTTCACATCCTTGATGCTGGAAAACGTAATTCCCTCGGCGCGTTCCCTGGTGTAGCCGAGATAGAATTCATTCTTGGCCAGAAACACCGGATCGCCGTCGACGTCGTCGGCGACGCCGGAACTGTTGGCCGCAATAAACGCGTCGAGCTTCTTGCGGTCGTCGGACGAAATCCAGCGCGCCAGCTGGAACTCGGAGACCTCGAATTCCACCGGCAGCGTGTATTCGGCGTCCAGCCGCGCCTTCAGGACGTCGAGCTGCAGCGGGCCGACCACCCCGACCAGCGCGGGCGCCCCGTCGCGCGGGCGGAACACCTGCACCACGCCCTCCTCCGACATCTGCTGCAGGGCTTCCTTGAGCTTCTTGGCCTTCATGGCGTCGGTCAGCCGCACCCGGCGGACGATTTCCGGCGCAAAGCTGGGGACGCCGACGAAGGTGAGGTCTTCGCCCTCGGTCAGGGTGTCGCCGATCCGCAGCGTGCCGTGATTGGGGATACCGACGACATCGCCGGCAAAGGCCTCGTCGGCCAGCGCGCGGTCCTGCGCGAAAAAGAATTGCGGGCTGGAGAGCGACATGTTCTTGCCGGTGCGCACCAGTTTCGCCTTCATGCCGCGGGTGAGCTTGCCCGAGCACAGCCGCGCGAACGCGATGCGGTCGCGATGGTTCGGATCCATATTGGCCTGGATCTTGAACACGAAGGCGCTCATGCGCGGCTCGGCCGCTTCCACCTTGCGCAGATTGCTTTCCTGCGCGCGCGGTGGCGGCGCGAAACGGCCCAGGCCTTCCAAGAGATCGCCGACGCCGAAATTGCGCAGCGCGCTGCCGAAATAGACCGGCGTCAGGTGGCCTTCGCGAAACGCCTCCAGTTCGAACGGTTTGCAGGCTTCCGACACCAGCGCGAGTTCTTCCTTGATCGCGCCGACGTCGAGATTGGCGTTGCGGCCCGCGAGATCGGCAATGTCGATCTGTTGCGCCGCGCCGGTCTTGGCGCCGCCGCCTTCCAGCAGGCGTACGCCGCCGGTGGCAAGATCGTAGGTGCCGAGGAAGTCGCGGCCACGGCCGACCGGCCATGTCATCGGGGTGGTGTCGAGCGCCAGCGTCTTTTCGATTTCATCCAGGAGATCGAAGGTGTCGCGGCTCTCGCGGTCCATCTTGTTGACGAAGGTGATGATGGGAATGTCGCGGAGCCGGCAGACCTCGAACAGCTTTCGCGTGCGGGCCTCGATGCCCTTGGCCGCGTCGATCACCATGACGGCGCTATCGACCGCGGTCAGCGTCCGGTAGGTGTCCTCGGAAAAATCCTCGTGGCCCGGCGTGTCCAGCAGGTTGAACACCAGACCCTCGAATTCGAAGGTCATCACCGAGGTGACGACCGAGATGCCGCGCTCGCGCTCGATCTTCATCCAGTCCGAACGGGTGTTGCGACGCTCGCCCTTGGCCTTGACCTGCCCGGCCAGATTGATCGCGCCGCCGAACAGCAGCAGCTTCTCGGTCAGCGTGGTCTTGCCGGCGTCGGGGTGCGAGATGATCGCAAAGGTCCGGCGGCGCGCCACCTCAGCGGCGAGCGGCGAGCGGGACGGCGATTCGGCTGTGAGAGCGAGGTCGGACATCGGGTTTGAGCGTTTGGCAGGGAAACCGGGCCGGATCAAGGAGGAACGGCGCAAACACATATATGCGTTGCGCGGCGTTACTCCAGTCAGGGTGCTGAAGATCGCAGCAGCTGTGTGCCCCAATAGGCCAGCGCCGCGACGCCGGCGGAGGCCGGAATGGTGATCACCCAGGCATAGACGATCGAACTGGCCACGTTCCAGCGTACCGCCGAGACCCGCCGCGCCGCGCCGACGCCGACAATGGCGCCGGTGATGGTGTGGGTTGTCGACACGGGAACCCCGAGCCAGGTGGCGATGAACAGCGTCGCGGCGCCGCCGGTCTCCGCGCAAAACCCCTGCATCGGCGTCAGCTTGGTGATTCTCAGGCCCATGGTGCGGACGATCCGCCAGCCGCCCATCAGGGTGCCCAGCGCCATCGCCGCCTGGCACGCCAGCACCACCCAGAACGGTACCGAAAATTCCGCGCCGAGGTGTCCCTGGGAGTACAGCAGCACGGCGATGATGCCCATGGTCTTCTGCGCATCGTTGCCGCCGTGGCCCAGCGAATACAGCGAGGCGGAAGCGAACTGCAGGATGCGGAAGGCGCGATCGACCGCGAATGGCGTCGAGCGCACCGACGCCCACGACACGATCGCGACCAGCACCAGCGCCAGCAGAAATCCAACCACCGGCGACAGCACGATCGCGAGCAATGTCTTGGACAGGCCGCTCCAGACCGCGGCCGAAAGTCCGGCCTTCGCCATTCCGCCCCCGACCAGTCCCCCGATCAGGGCGTGCGAACTGGAGGACGGGATCCCCAATCCCCACGTGATCAGATTCCAGACGATCGCCCCGACGAGGGCTGCAAAAATCACTTGCACGTCGATCACGCTGGGTTCGATGATCCCGGTGCCGATGGTCTGGGCGACATTGAGCCCGAACACCAGGAAGGCGACGAAATTGAAGAAGCCGGCCCAGAGCACGGCATATTGCGGCCGCAGCACCCGGGTCGATACGATTGTTGCGATCGAGTTGGCGGCGTCGTGCAAACCGTTGAGAAAGTCGAACAGAAGCGCGACGGCGATTAATCCGACCAGAACCGGAAGACCAAGGGTGGCGTCCACTGCGCGGCCCTGCCCTATACCTGTTCGATTACGATGCTGTTGATCTCGTTCGCCACGTCATCGAACCGATCGGCAACCTTCTCCAGATGATCGTAGATTTCGGCGCCGACGATGAAATCCATTGCGTTGGCGTCGCGGTGCTTGAGGAAGAGTTCCTTCAGGCCGATGTCATGGAGATCGTCGACGCGGCCTTCCAGCTTGGTCAGTTCCTCGGTGATCGCCGTCAGCATCGCGACATTGCTGCCTATCGATTGCATCAGCGGCAGCGCGCGGCCGACCAGGTTGGCGCACTCGACCAACAGCGTGCCCATCTCACGCATCGGCGGCTCGAAGGTGCGGACCTCGAATAGAATCACGGCCTTGGCGGTCTGCTGCATCTGGTCGATGGCGTCGTCCATGGAGGTGATCAGGTTCTTGATGTCGCCGCGGTCGAACGGCGTGATGAACGTCCGGCGCACCGCGGTGAGCACCTCGCGGGTGACGTTGTCGGCGTCATTCTCGAACTGGTTGACGCGCTGACAGAATACCGGGGTTTCATCGCCGCCGCGCAGCATGTCCTGCAACGCCAGCGCGCCCTGAACGACGGCCTGGGAGTGCCGGGCGAACAGGTCGAAAAATCGTTCCTCCCTGGGAAGAAAGGCGCGAAACCAACGCATCAGCATGGGCTAGATCCATTGTCGGAGAAATGGCCGGCTGAAGCGGCCTGTCACAGGACTGTCATAAACCTTTTCCCCGGTAAAGCGCGCGGCAGGCTGGCGACGGAACCGGGTCATCCACCGCTTTGTAGGGCCTGAAAATGTTCCGTAAACCGGCCGCCTTAGAGCGAGCGCCGGAAATAATGCGCAATCTCGCCGATCACGCCGCGGCGGAAGGTCAGCACGCACACCACGAAGATCACCCCCTGGATCACCGTCACCCACTGCCCGAATCCGGCCAGGTATTGCTGCATGGCGATGATCACGAAGGCGCCGACCACCGGGCCAAACACGGTCCCGAGACCGCCGACCAGCGTCATCAGCACGATTTCGCCGGACATGCTCCAGTGCACGTCGGTCAACGAGGCATTCTGCGCCACGAATACCTTCAGCGAGCCGGCGAAACCCGCCAGGGTTCCGGACAGGATATAGGCGAGCAGCTTGTATTGGTCGGTTTTGTAACCGAGCGAGATCGCCCGCTGCTCGTTCTCCCGGATCGATTTCAGCACCTCGCCGAACGGCGAGTTGATGGTGCGAAAGATCACCAGAAATCCGAACAGGAAGCCGGCGACGATGACGTAATAAAGCACCGTCGGCCTGGCGAGGTTGAAGATCCCGAACAGATACCCCTGCGGAATCCCCTGGATGCCGTCCTCGCCATGGGTGAACGGCGTCTGCAGATAGATGAAATACAATAGCTGCGACAATGCGAGCGTGATCATCGCGAAATAGATGCCCTGGCGGCGGATCGCGATCAGCCCGGTGATGACGCCAAGCCCTGCGGCACCGGCGGTTCCCGCCAGTATCCCAAGCTCGGGGGTAACGCCCCACACCTTCAACGCATGGGCGGTGACGTAGCCCGCGGTTCCCAGAAACATCGCGTGCCCGAACGACAGCAATCCGCCGTAGCCGATCAGGAGGTTGAAGGCACAAGCCAACAGCGCAAAGCACAGCGCCTGCATCACGAAGAACGGGTAGACGCCGGTCAGCGGCACCACCAGCAACAGCGCGGTCATGAGGCCAAACGCAATCATCTCGTCGCGGATCGTGCGCGGCGTCACCGGTAACGTATCGTCGGTCATTGCGGTCATGTCAGGTCGCCCGCCCCGTCAGTCCTGAAGGCTTCACCAGCAGCACCAGCACCATGAGGACGAATACCACGGTGTTGGAAGCCTCGGGATAAAAGTATTTGGTCAGTCCCTCGATCACGCCAAGCGCAAAGCCGGTGATGATCGAACCCATGATGGAACCCATGCCGCCGATCACCACGACCGCGAACACCACGATAATCAGATCCGCCCCCATCAAAGGGCGCACCTGGTTGATCGGCGCGGACAACACGCCGGCGAGTGCGGCAAGACCGACCCCGAGCCCGTAGGTCAGCGTGATCATCCGCGGCACGTTGATGCCGAAAGCGCGCACCAGCGTCGGGTTTTCGGTGGCGGCGCGCAGGTTGGCGCCAAGCCGGGTTCGCTCGATCAGATACCAGGTGGCGAGACACACGACGAGCGAGAACACGACCACCCAGCCGCGATAGATCGGCAGGAACATGAAGCCGAGATTCATGCCGCCTTTCAGCTCGTCAGGGATCGCATAGGGCAGCCCGGACGAGCCGAAATAATTCTGGAATACGCCCTGTATGATCAGTGCCATGCCGAATGTCAGCAATAGCCCGTAGAGATGGTCGAGGCCGGAAAGCCATTGCAGCATGGTCCGTTCGAGGATCATGCCGAAAATACCGACTGCGATCGGAGCGATGATCAGCGCCGGCCAGTATCCGATGCCCGTGACGTTGAGCAGGAAATAAGCGCAGAATGCGCCCATCATATAGAGCGCGCCGTGCGCGAAATTGATGATGTTGAGCATCCCGAAGATCACGGCGAGCCCAAGGCTGAGCAGCGCGTAGAACGAGCCGTTGATCAGTCCCACCAGGAGCTGTGCGTAGAGAGCTTGCATATCGATCGATCTTTCGCGCCCAATCTCGTTGTCAGCTGGAGGCAGCCCCGCCGGCACGAGGCCGGCGGGGGCTGGCCGTTATTTCTTCAACATCGAACACTTGCTTTCCGACAGCGGCGTGAATGCCTGGTCGCCTGGAACCGTGCCGATCAGCTTGTAGTAATCCCAGGGGGCCTTGGATTCCGAAGGCTTCTTCACCTCGAACAGATAGGCCGAATGGATGGTGCGGCCGTTGGGTTGAATCTCGCCCTTGCCGAACAGCGGATCGTCGGTCGGGATCGACTTCATCTTCTCCACGACCTTGATGCCATCGTGCGGATTGCCGCCGAGGGCTTCCAGGGCCTTGAAGTAGTGGATCAGGCCGGAATAGACGCCGGCCTGAACCATGGTCGGAGGTGCGCCGTTCTTCATCCGCGCGGCAAATTTCTTGGAGAATGCGCGGGTCTGATCGTTCATGTCCCAATAGAAGGTTTCGGTGAAGTTCAGCCCTTGCGCTGTTTCAAGGCCGATCGCCTTGACGTCGGTGATGAACAGCAGCAGCGCCGCGAGCTTCTGCCCGCCCTTGACGATGCCGAATTCGGCGGCCTGCTTGATGGAATTGGTGGTGTCGCCACCGGCATTCGCCAACCCGATGACTTTGGCCTTCGACGATTGCGCCTGCAGAAGGAACGAGGAAAAGTCGGACGTGTTCAGCGGATGCTTGACGCCGCCGACGACCTTGCCGCCATTGGCCAAAATGACCGCGGTAGTGTCGCGCTCAAGCGCTGCGCCGAAGGCATAATCGGCGGTGAGGAAAAACCAGGTATCGCCGCCGGCCTTCACCAGCGCCTGCCCGGTGGTATGGGCGAGCATATAGGTGTCGTAGGTCCAGTGCACGGTATTGGGTGAGCACTGCGCATTGGTGAGATCCGATGTCGCAGCACCCGAATTGATGTAGACGCCGTTCTTTTCCTTGATGACGTTGTTGACCGCGAGTGCCACGCCCGAGTTCGGCACGTCGACGATGACGTCGACCTTGTCGACGTCGAACCACTGCCGCGCGATCGCGGTGCCGACATCCGGCTTATTCTGGTGATCGCCGGAAATGATGTCGATCTTCCAGCCTTTGGCGGCAAGGCCCGAAATCCTCGACCGCCATCTGGGCCGCAAGTGTCGAGCCGGGACCGCCGAGATCGGCGTAAAGCCCGGATTGATCGGACAGCGCGCCGATCTTGACGGTCTTGTCCTGGGCAAAAGCCAAGCTTCCGGCCGCGAGGCTCAGCGCCGTACCGAGCAGCAACGATGCGAGATATCTGTTTTTCATGGTGGTCCCTCTGTGGATCCTTCCCGCTGTTCTTTAGACGCCGAGATAGGTGTGAAGCTTGTCCATATTCGCCTGCAGCTCCGCGTTCGCGAAACCATCGATGATCTTGCCATGTTCGACGATGTAGTAGCGGTCCGCGACGGTCGCGGCGAACCGGAAGTTCTGCTCGACCAGAAGGATGGTGAAACCTTCCTTCTTGAGGCGCTTGATGGTGTGGCCGATCTGCTGGATGATGACCGGCGCGAGACCTTCGGTCGGCTCGTCCAGCATCAGAAACCGCGCGCCGGTGCGCAGGATTCGTGCGATCGCTAGCATCTGCTGCTCGCCACCGGACAGTTTGGTACCCTGGCTGTTCAACCGCTCCTTGAGATTGGGGAACAGTTCGAAGATCTGGTCCAGCGACAGGCCGCCGCTGCGCACCACCGGCGGCAACAGCAGGTTTTCACGAACATCGAGGCTGGCGAAAATCCCGCGCTCCTCCGGACAGAAGGCGACGCCCATGCGCGCAATCTTGTCCGACGAGGCGCGGGTGATATCCTGACCATCGAAGCGGATCGAGCCGGTGCGCTTGCCGATGATCCCCATGACCGATTTCAGCGTCGTGGTCTTGCCGGCGCCGTTGCGCCCAAGCAGGGTGACGACCTCGCCGGCATTCACGTCGAAATTGATGCCGTGCAGGATATGCAACTCGCCATACCAGGCTTCGAGATTCTGAACCGACAGCACGGCCGCGCCGGCTGCGGCAACGGACCTGGCGGCGGTATCGGCCATTGTCGAATCAACCATGACCGGCCCCCAGATAGGCTTCCTTGACGCGCTCGTCCCTGGACAGGTCGGCATAATTGCCTTCAGCCAGCACGTGGCCGCGCGTCAGCACGGTGATGATGTCGGAAAGATTGGCAACGACGCTCAAATTGTGTTCGACCATCAGGATCGTGTATTTCGCGGAGATGCGCTTGATCAACGCCGCGATCTTGTCGATGTCCTCGTGTCCCATGCCGGCCATCGGCTCGTCGAGCAGCATCATTTCCGGATCGAGCGCCAGCGTCGTCGCAATTTCGAGCGCGCGCTTGCGTCCGTAAGGCATCTCGACCGCGGGCGTCTTGGCAAACTCGCTGAGGCCGACATCGTCCAGCAGTTCGTGGGCGCGGCCGTTGAAGCGGTCGAGCACGGTTTTGGAACGCCAGAAGTCGAAGGAGTGCCCGTGCTGGCGCTGCAGCGCGACCCGCACATTCTCGAGCGCGGTCAGATGTGGAAATACCGCCGAGATCTGGAACGAGCGCACCAGACCGAGGCGCGCCACGTCAGCCGGCGCCAGCGCCGTTATGTCCTGCCCCTTGTACAGGATTTGACCCGCCGAAGGCCTCAGGAACTTGGTCAGCAAATTGAAGCATGTCGTCTTGCCGGCTCCGTTCGGGCCGATCAACGCATGAATACTGCCGCGGCGGACCCGAAGATCGACGTCGCGAACGGCGAAGAAACCCGCGAATTCCTTGGTTAATCCGTGGGTTTCGAGAATGAACTCATCGGCCAATCAAATTTCCCCCATCAGCCATCGCCGCGACGCCCCATCGCGGGTGGCCAATCTTTTTTCATCGGCTGGTTCTCCCAAGCGTCTTGGAAATTCGCCTTGGGCCAGCCGCCTCCGGGGCGGAATATGCCGCCAACGGCCCGCCTTACGCAAGGCGGAAAGCTGGGCATATCCGCAAGCGCGCATTGAGCCGATTGGCCATTAGTCGAATGACAAAGCGGTCTAGAGGAGACGATCGGAGCGGCTCGCCCAGGGTTGTTTTTGAGAGCCGACCAGGCGGGACGGAAAGCAGTCATTAACGCTGTTAAGCTGCATTTTCGGGTTTTCATTAAATATTTCCGCCTCGGGATCGATGCTAGGGTGTTTTGCATCGAGACCGGACCCACAGCCTTGGAATTCGACAGCGCCAACCCAACGATCGTCAAGTCGATCAAGCAACGTGATCTGCTGAACACGTGGCTGCGGCTTTATGCCCGCGCGCAGCTCTTGCCGCGCATCGTGGAGTACCAGCCCGAACGGTTCGCCGAGGAGCTTCCGGACCTCGTCTTTTACACCGTCGATGCAGCACACTCGCCGCCGCGTTTGGTGATCCAGAGCGACGGCACACGGATGTCCGCCGCCTATGGCTACACCGGCAAGGGCCGTTATCTCGACGAATATCTCGGCGCCAAGCTCGCTTCGGTGGTTATGCCGGTCTACCATGAATGTCTGGCGCGCGCGCGTCCGCTCTACACCATTTCCAACATCGACGACAGCTACGGGCGCCTCGTCGCCTATGAGCGGCTGTTGCTGCCGTTCTCGGATGGCGGCGACGTCACTCACGTCATCGCGTCGTTGAAGACCATCAGCGAAGACGGCGGATTCGAGATCAAGAATCTGATGCGGGGAAATGACGCGCTGCCGACCTCAAAACTTCGCGTCGTGATCGATCGCGATCTGTTCCATCGCGCACCCGGCCGCATTCCCGCCGGTGACCTGATCGAATTCAGCTAGCAAAGTTGCGGCAGAATCACCCTAGCCCTTCGCGCGCCGCGCCCCGCCCGGAGCCGCCACTTCCTTGGCATAGATGTCCGGCTTGAATCCGACGAGCAGCTTGCCGCCGAGATCGAGCACCGGCCGCTTGATCATCGACGGTTGCGCCAGCATCAAGGCAAGCGCCTTGCGCTCGTTCAGGCCTTCCTTGTCGTCGTCGGGCAATTTGCGAAACGTGGTCCCGGCGCGGTTGAGCAGGGTTTCCCAGCCGAGTTCGTCGCACCACTGCTTGAGCTTGTCCTTGGCGATGCCTTCGGCCTTGTAGTCATGAAAGCCGTAGGCCACGCCGTGGCCGTCGAGCCAGGCGCGCGCCTTCTTCATGGTGTCGCAGTTCTTGATGCCGTAGATGGTAATCGTCATTTTCCGATTGCCCCGGAGTTTCCGACCTGACCATCAATCAAGCCAGGCCAGGCGTCAACGGGTTCGTCATCGCCTGATCAGATCGCCGCCACTGTCTGCACCTCGACCAGAAATGGCTCCTGAACCAACCGGTCGACCATCAGCAAGGTGTTTGGCGGATACTTGCCGTCGGGAAACATTTTTGGAAACTCGCGCAGGCGGAATGCCATGAACTTCGGGATGTCCTGCGAATGCACCAGGAACGTCGTGAACTGAACGACGTTGCGCCAGGAAGCCCCGGCGGATTTGAGGGCGGCTTCGACATTGCGAAAGACCTGCGTGGTCTGCGCATCGAAATCCCCCGCGCCGACAATGTTGCCCGCAGCATCGCCGGAAAGCATGCCGGCAATGAAGAGGAACTCGTTCGCCTTCACGCGCGTGACATGGCTGTATTGGCCCATCGGAGGGCCAAGTTCGCCCGGATTGTAGATGTTGATCTCCGCGGGCATGGTGTCTCCTTTACGGCCGTTTCGGAATCTCCAGCCCGCGTTTCACCGCGGGCCGCGCCAGGCCGCGGTCGAGCCACGCCGAGACGTTGCCAAAACCATCGAACGCGACCAGTTCGCGTGCCCCGTAAAACCCGATCAGATTGCGTACCCAGCCGAGCATCGAGATATCAGCGATGGTGTAGTCGTCATCCATGATCCACTGCCGTCCGCCGAGACGAGAGTCCATGACGTCAAGCAGGCGTCTTGCACTCCGTGACGTAACGCTCGAGTGGCCGCTTGTCGGCGATCTCCTTGCCGGCGAATTTGTGGAAGTAGCCGACCTGGCCGAACATCGGGCCAATTCCCCCGATCTGGAAGTGCACCCACTGAATGGTCTGGTAGCGGCGTGCCGCGTCAGCCGGCAATAGCTTGCCGGTTTTCTCGCCGAGATATTGCAGGATCGCGCCCAACTCGAACAACCCGAGCGGTTCGCCACCAGGCCCATCCGGATCGATGATTGCGGGGATCTTGCCGTTCGGGTTGAGCGACAGGAACTCCGGCGTCTTCTGGTCGTCCTTGTTGAAGTCGACCAGATGCACTTCGTAGGGCAGCCCGATTTCTTCCAGCATGATCGAGACCTTCACGCCGTTCGGCGTCGGCAGTGAATAGAGCTGAAGCCGGTCCGGATGTTTCGCGGGCCAGCGTTTGATGATCGGAAAGGCGGAAAGGTCGGACATCACAACTCGTTCTTTGCCGGTTCGAGGGTTGCGCGCCCAATGTACGGCTGTTGCCGGATGTGACAAGGGTCAGCGCCGTCGGCCGGCCATCAGCTTCAGCCACGGCGCCGAATGGAAGGCGCTCATCAGCAGGTACATCGGGACCATTCCGCCCAGCAACGACGGATCTGCCGCGCCCGAGCACATCATTGCCATTTTGCCGTCACCCAGAACGCCTGTCAGCAGCGCCATGATGGCGAAGGTCGGCGCGGCCGCGAGGCCCAACCATTTGGCTATGCCGCGCGCCGCTGCGGCGCCCTCGTCATCGCAGCGGGCGCCGCCGCTCGAGCTGGCGGGATAGGCGCCGGTCATGCCTTCGCGCCGCCGTCACGGTTGCGGAAGGCGGCCTCTCCGGCGTCCGACACCTCGACCCACTTCTGATCGGGCGCGGCGTCTGCTGCGTAATTGTCGTGCCAGTTCCACCATTTGTAGGGCGGGCTCTGCGGATAGCCCTGCGGCAAGTCCTCCCAGGTCTCCTGGCGCCCGAGCGGCGTCGCGTCGAGATAGCTCCAGGTGGTCCCCACCGCCTCGTCGCCGCGGGAGTTGATGAAGTAGGTGCGGAACACCTTGTCGCCGTCGCGGAAAAAAACATTGTGGCCGTGCCACTGGTCGACGCCGAAGTCGGCATCGAAGCTGTCGGTCAGGGTGTACCACGGCATCTCCCAGCCCATTCGGGCTTTCAGGCGCGCGATGTCCGCCTGTGGCGCGCGCGATGCGTAGGCAAGCGTGGTGTCGCGGGCGTTGAGGTGGGCGAGATGGGCGACCTGGTCGGCGCCCAGCGAGCAGCCACGGCAGGCATGCTCCGGCCATCCATATACCCCGGGCTCGAAAAAAGCGCGGTAGAGGATCAATTGACGGCGGCCCTCGAACAGGCCGAGCAGGCTCGTCCTGCCCTTCGGCCCCTCGAACGCATAGGCCTTCTCCACCGCCATCCATGGCATGCGCCGACGCTCGGCGGCCAGCGCGTCGCGGGCGCGGCTGAAAGTCTTCTCCTTCACAAGCATCTCTTCGCGCGCGGCCTCCCACGCCTGCGGCGTCACGATCGGCGGTGTGTGGATGGCGAGCTTGCCGCCGTTCCGCTCAGTCTGATGTGCTGTCTGCATCGCTAACCTCCTGCTTGTTGAGTGGGAACGATCAATACTGAGGAGCGCGGCTCATCCATCGGCGCTTGCCTCCGGCGCCGCGACCAGTTCCGCATCATCGATGACGTAGCGAACATATTTGTAGTCGCGGATGAAGCTGATCCGGCCGTCCCGCCATTCCAGCCACATCAGGTAGTCGGGCTTCACCGCGTGGGGATCCTCGTAGACCGCGATGACCTCACGGCCATCGAGCCAGGCGGGAGCGAGCCGCACCGGGGCGCCGCGCGAATAGATGCCGAAGAACATGCCCACGTCGGCGGCGCCGGCGCGCAGCGGGTACGTCGACTGAACGAGTTTGACGTCGTCCGCCAGCAGCGCCCGCAGGCCTTCCCAGTCCCGCTGGTTGAACAGCGCGACGTAGCGTGTCACCGCGGCGGACGCCGGCTGCGCCTCCGCCAGCGTGGCGGCGTGTGCGTTGATCTCCCGAAGACGGGCGCGGCCCCGCGCCAGATGGCCCTTCACGGCATCGACGGTGAGGCCGAGAAGTGCTGCAATCTCCGACAACTGCTCGTCGAGCACATCCTTCAGGATGACGACGCTGCGCTGAAGGGTCGGAAGCTCCGCAAAGCGCGTCACCGCGGTCCTGACCGCTTCCTGGCGCATCAGCATCTCCACGGGGTCGGGGCTGGCCTGGTCGACGACTTCAGCGGCGGCGTCGATCGGCTCGGTCATGCGCACCGCCCGGCCACGCAACAGGTCGAGCGCGCGGTTATGGGCGATCCGGAACAACCAGGCGCGCATGGGTGCGTCCTCCTCTAGCTCGTCAACGGCCGCGAAGGCCCGCGCGAAGGTATCCTGCACCACATCCTCGCCATCGATCACCGAGCCCATCAGGCGCGCGCAATAGCGGTGCAGCTCCGGCCGCAATCCGTCGGCGAGCGCCAGGAGCTGGGCATGGCGCGCCAAGGGCGGTGAGGTCGGTCCTTCGCTCAAGCCGCCGCTCCCTCAAGCATGGTGATTCCGGTGTCGCCCTTGAGCGCAAAGGCAAAGCCCTCGGCATATTTCGGCTCAATCAGCACGGAAACAACTTTCTCGCCCACCTCCCGTGGCGGCATCGGCGCGCCGAAGCGAGCGAGGAACGCTTCGGGCTTGAGTTCCGCGGCGCGCGCATAGGCGTTGGCACCCGCGTCGCCGACACCGGTGCCGCCGATAATCTGCATCGGCACGATCGCCTGGAAGCGGATTCCGAGCTGCTTTTGCTCTGAGATGCCGTTGGCGTACCTGGCCATGATCAGGAGCATGCGTTTGGCGCCGGCGTAGCCGCCCGACAGCGGCGATCCGTTCACGGCCGCGCCGCTTGATCCGACCAGGACACGGCTTCCGGGCTTGAGTGGCAGGTTGAGCGCGGCCTGCAGCCAATAGAGCCCGCCCCTGACGTCGGTCTCCCAGGTCGCAGTGAAATCCGCCCAGCTGATCTGGTCCAACCGACCCATCCGCGGCTCGGCACCGGCATTCAGCACCAGGATATCGGGACGGACCTGGCCAAGGATACGGTGGGCGGCGGTCTCGTCCGTCACGTCGGCGGCGATCGTAGCCACCCCCAGCCGGGCGTGAACGCTAGCGAGCGTATCGGCGTCGCGGGCGACGACGGTCACCCTGGCGCCGTGCGCGAGCAGCGCCTCGACCATGCCCAGCCCCAGGCCGCGGCTTCCGCCGGTGACGACAACATGTTTGTCTTTGAGGCTCATGTTTGGCTCCGTTGTCTCGCGTCCAGATACAGTCAGGACGATTGAGCCACCGAAAAGGAGTCAGCGCCGATATGAGGAGCTGAACACGAGCGCGTGACCATCCCGCCTCGCTCGCGGGCGGTGATGTCGCATTTCTTGTGGCCACTCGCCTCATCCGCTCTCGCCGTGATCCGGTTGATGCAGGTCAATATCCGAAATCGCGGTTGTGCGTAGTTTTTGCCATGAACAGCCCGCAATCAGCTTTCGACCAGGCTTCACCCGATGAAACCAGCGGGCTCGCTCGGCGGCTGGAGGCTGCTGCGTGGGCCGTCTTCTTCATCTGGGCCGGTATCTCGCTGCTCGCGGGGGTGCCATGGGGATGGTTCTTCGTAGGTGTCGGCGTCCTGACCCTTGCGGCCCAGTTTGCCCGCCGCCAGATGGACATGAAGATCGAAGGCTTCTGGGTGGCTTGCGGGACGGTGTTTCTCGCAAGCGGTGTCTGGGAACTTCTTGCCATCCCATGGTCACTCGCTCCGATCTTGCTCATTCTACTGGGCGTGGTTCTGTTTTGGAAGGCAGCTTGGCGCTGACGCGTTAAGTCCGCGACGTTGGTCCGGCGCCTCGGCGGCGCATTTGATCACCGGGAATTCCCGTTACGCACTCGCAATTGGAGGAGGATGTTTCATGCACCTGATGGGCAAGATGATGGAATTCATGATGGGCCGCATGAGCGAACAAGAAAAAGAAGAGATGATGAGCAAGATGATGGACAAATTCTTTGCCACCATGTCGGCCGAAGACAAGAAGTCGATGATGTCCGAGATGATGCCCAAGATGATGGCAGGCGTGAACATGATGGAGATGATGCCCAAGATGATGATGGGCATGATGGGAGGCGGCAAAGGCAACAGCGGCATGCCCGGCACGATGGCCCAGATGATAGGCGGCGCCGGACAAACCCAGGGCGGGATGATGCCGCACATGATGAGCGAAATGATGCCGCACTGCCTGGGAACCATGCTCCCCAACATGCCCAAGGAGAGCCGGCTGGATTTCATCCTGAAGATGGTCGACGTCGAGATGGAAAAAGGCTGTGCGGGGCTGACCGCGGACGAGAAGAAAGAATTCGTGGCCAACGTGCTTGAGAAGGTCAAAGCCTGAGGACACGTCGAGGTAACGCCGGCCGTGTTCGATGTCACCATTGGATGATGGTCCACGAATGCGTCATTCCCTCGCCGTAGGACGCGCCTCACTCGATCCGCGCCAGCACCTGTTCCAGGTTTGCAAAGAACCGCGGCCAGCCGAACTTGGCGCCCTGGTAGGCCTGCTGCTGATCCGGCCGGAAACCCGTCTGCTCCATGCGCAGATGGGTCCCCGCGCCGGTCGGGGTCAGCGTCCAGGTCACGACACTCTCGAGGCCCATGCCCTCCCAAGTGTAAGACAGCGTCTTGTTCGGCTCGACGGTCTGAACCTGGCAGTCGACCGCACCCCAGTCGGCGCTAAAGCTGAAACGGTGATCCACCACCGGCTTGAAGTCGTTCTCCATCAGCCACTCCGCGATCAGCTGCGGCTGCGTCAGCGCGCGCCAGATTCTTTCCGGCGGAAACGCGATCTCGCGTTCGATGACGACGGAAAGCGTTTCGGTCGCGGTGTTGGTCATGGGTCGATCCTTCATGGGTGCATCCTTTTGCGGCGAACTTTTGGGTGCTCGAACCGGCGTGAGATCGGCTGAACGATCCGCGCCTCAGGCGCTCTTTTTCTTCGACAGGTTCAGCGCCACGGCGGCACGGATCAGCGCCTGCAACGCCTTTTCATCGATCCTGCCGCCCTCGGGGATATCGATGGCGCGCCTGGTGTTGCCTTCGAGGCTGGAGTTGAACAGCCCCGCGGGGTCCGGCAACGCCGCGCCTCTGGCGAAGGTCAGCTTCACGACGCTCTTGTAGGTCTCGCCGGTGCAGATGATGCCGCCGTGCGACCACACCGGAACCCCGCGCCACTTCCACTCCTCGATCACTTCGGGGTCGGCCTGCTTGATCAGCGTTCGGACACGGGCGAGCGTCTCGCCGCGCCAGTCTTTCAACTCCCTGATTCTGCCGTCGATCAGCCGGGAGGCATCGTCTTCGGCTTTTGCTTCCGCCGCGCCGCCTGCGCTTTTCTTTGTGGTGGTCGTCGCGCGCTTGGCAACGGCGGCGCGGGTTTTGGTCGCGGGCTTGCTCATTGGTCCATCCTCTTGAGCAGATCTTCGAGCTGGTCGAACCGGCTCTGCCAGAAGCTTGTCATCCGGCTGGTCCAGTCGGTCAGCGGCGCCAGCGCGCCGAGCTGCGCGCTGTAATGGGTCTGGCGGCCTTCGTGGCGGTCGCTCACCAGCCCGGCCTGTTTCAGGATCCCGAGATGCTTGGAGACCGCCGGTTGCGAGACCCCGGCCTTGGCCGTCAGGGCCCCGACCGTCTGGTCGCCGTCGCGGCACAGCCGCTCGAAGATGGCCCGCCGGGTCGGATCGGCGAGCGTTCGGAACAGGATTTCATGGGGCTGTGGCATGGCGATTGATAACCCGTTGGCTATTGACCAAACCAATAACCAGTCAGCTATATGAGTCAAGAGGGAGAATGGAGTTCCGACGCGCCGGTCCGGTCCCGCGGCGCCAAGCGCGCCCGAGGTTCTGCATGAACCCTGCCCTCGAACGAACTGAGGGCGCAGGGAAAGCCGTGCCGATTCCACCCATGGGTCTATAAAAAAAGCACCGGGTTAGGGCCACAGGTTCAACCGGAATTACTCTGGCTTTCCCCCGCGCAGTGGTTTTACGGCTAACTTCGCGCTCCCCGGTGCTTTCTTGCCACCGTCGCGCCCGCAGGTCACCCTGCGAAAACTTGACGCCGGCGTCGGGGCGTCAGGACCACACGACTTGATGTAAAGACCTTTTTCGACCGCCAGAGATCGAAGAAAACGCCAAAGAACCAAGCGTTAAGGAGATGCGTGCCGAGGAAAAGAAGGTCCACCCGGATGAGGCAGGCCCCAATAGGCCCTAGTTTTTCATAATGATGCTTTGCCGTGAGACGGGAGCGATGATGTCCGCTGCTGAGGGCAGACCGGAAGTGACGGGACCACGGCCAAACCGACGCGATTGACCCATTTGTATGGACCGGCCGTGCGTTGCAAGCCGAATGTGCAAAAATGGAGGGGGTTGGTCTTGCGCATCTGTATCCGGCCCTTGCATGGAGCGTTTGTGCTCCTGGCCATCATGGATATCCGCGCGCACCCGATCTCATTCTCGGAAAGGCCCTGAGAGGCCGCATGGGTCACCAGATCACGGGTACGACGGCGAGACCGTTTCTCCATTTCCTCCATCCAACTCGCAGACCTCGGCAGGTATAGCTTTGCATTCCTCAGGGATCAGCGTTTGGCATCCCCTCGGCGGACCCGAACACGTTGATCCTATGCGACTTTTGGTTCGACGCGCGCTTCGTAGCTGCGACCTTGTGCCAGCACAGTCCAAGCGATCCGCGCCAGCTTATTGGCGAGTGCGGTTGCCAGGACGTTATGGTGTAAGCGTTGCGCCGCAGCCGTGAGCCACAATCCAAAGCTATGCTTCGCCCAGTTTTTTGGCCTGAGCAGAATAACGCGAGCACCCTGCATTAACATCGTGCGGAGATAGCGATTGCCGCGCTTGCTGATGCGCCCGAGGATCGTCCGGTCGCCGGTCGACATCTGCTTCGGCACTAAGCCGAGCCAGGCGGCAAAGTCACGGCCCTTGGCAAAGGCAGTGCCATTGCCAATGGCCGCTACCATGGCGCTGGCGATGAGCGGGCCGATGCCCGGAGCGGTCATCAATTGGCGGCAACTCTCGCTGCCATGCGCCAGAACCTCGATCTCTTCGGTGATGTGCTTGATACGCTCATCAAGATGCCGCCAATCGCCGCTGAGATCTTCCATGATCCTGGTCATGCGCGGGGACAATACATCGCCGCGTTTAGCCAGGATGTCCGGAAGCTGTTGGCGGAGGAAGCGAAGCCCCTGTCGTACCGCAATGCCATGCTCCAGGAGAAAGCCGCGGATCTGATTGATCACAGCCGTTCGTTGGCCGACCAGGCGAGATCGCACCCGGTGCAGTGCTTGTAGATCAAGCTGATCGTCGGTCTTCACTGGAACGCAGCGTGTAGAGGGACGCTGCACGGCTTCGGCGACTGCGTAGGCATCCCGAAAGTCGTTCTTGTGGCCTTGCCGGAACGGTTTGGCATAGGCAGGCGGTACCTGCCTTACGTCATGGCCGAGCGCAATTAGCTCGCGAGCCACATAGTGCGTCGCCATGCCAGCTTCGATTCCGATCAGGCACCGCGGCACATTGGCGAACCGGGCTGCGATCCGGCCGCGGGCGATCTTCTCCCGCAAAACGATTGCCCCTTTGTCGTCGAGGCCGATCAAATGCAGGGTGTTCTTGCCCGTATCGATGCCAATGGTTTGTACGGCTATAGCGGCTGTCTTATGGGACATAGCGATGTGCTCCTCGTGCTTCTAAGCCCCCCGCTCATTCTCTGAGCGGTTCTGGGCGGGAGCACGGCCGGTCCATCCCATTCGCGGACCATCACAACATGACTGGCTTCCCCAACCGAGTCAGCGAAGGTCGGAAATTCTAAAAATTTTGTGGCCAGGAATTGATGAACTGGTTCTTCCCGACCCTGGCCTTTCGATCGATGATCGGGAAAGACGGGGGCACCGACGACCGCTTTGCTGAAGCCGCAATGGAAGGCTTCGGCGCCTTCATCCTCGGCCGCAATATGTTCGGGCCGGCCGGCGACGATTGGGGCGGCCCCGCTTGGAAGGGCTGGTGGGGCGACAATCCGCCGTACCACGCGCCGACCTTCATCCTCACCCACCATGCCCGGGCGCCAATCGTGATGGAGGGCGGGACGACCTTCCATTTCGTTACCGACGGGATCGAGGCGGCGCTTGCCGAGGCAAAGGCCGCCGCGGGCGACCTGGACGTAAAGATCGGCGGGGGCGTTGCGACTGTCCGCCAGTATCTACTCGCAGGAGCAATCGACGAGATGCACTTGGCGCCGTCGCCCGTCGTTCTGGGCCGCGGTGAATCCCTGTTCGCAGGCGTCGACCTGCCGGGCCTTGGCTATCGGGTGACGGAGGTGGTCCCAACGGAGCTGGCTACCCACCTCGTGCTGACGCGCTGACTTCTCGATCGCAGACCAGACGCATCGGCGCGCGGCGTCTGCTGTTGATGCTGTGGACGGCTCCTCCACCGGCACATCGGTGCCATGGATGTGGGGCTGTTGAGGCTCCCATGATTTAAAGGAGCGAGCCATGCAGACGATAGCGACAATCGGTTTAGACATCGCCAAGTCAGTTTTCCAGGTTCATGGCGTTGACGCTGGCGGCCAGGTGATCGTTCGCCGGCAATTGAAGCGTCGCTATGTCCTGACGTTCTTCCAGAAGCTGTCGCCATGTCTGGTCGGTATTGAAGCCTGCGCGTCGTCGCACCACTGGTCGCGCGAGCTCCAGGCACTGGGTCACACCGTGCGGTTGATCCCGCCGGCCTACGTAAAACCCTACGTCAAGCGGCAGAAGAACGATGCGGCTGACGCAGAGGCCATTTGCGAGGCGGTCACCAGGGCCAACATGCGGTTTGTACCAACCAAGACCCCCGAGCAGCAGAGCGGCCTGGTGCTCCACCGCGCCCGCCATCTGTTCATCCGTCAGCAGACTGCAGTGATCAATGCGATCCGGGCTCATCTTGCCGAGTTCGGGATCATTGCGCCGGTCGGGCGTCACGGTGTCGAGGAGCTGCTCACTGTCGTCGCCGATCCAAACGACAGGCGAGTTCCGGAGATAGCTCGTGCGTGTCTCCTGGCATTCGGAGCTCAATTGCGCAGGATCAAGGAGCAAATCCTGGAGTTCGACCGGTTGATCAGGGCCTGGCACCGATCCAACGAGATGAGCATGAGGCTCGAAGAAGCCCCCGGCGTTGGTCCGGTGCTGGCCACGGCTTTGGTCGCTGCCGTTGCTGATCCAAGGTCCTTCCGATCAGGGCGCAACTTCTCGGCCTGGATAGGTATTGTGCCGAAACAGCACTCGAGTGGAGGCAAGAACAGGCTCGGCAATATAAGCAAACAAGGTGACCGCTATCTGCGCGGCCTGTTTGTGGCCGGCGCGCTTTCTGTCATCCGTTACGCCAAGATCCATGGCACCAACCATCGGCCCTGGCTTACGGCCTTGCTGGCGCGGCGGCCGACCAAGGTTGCGGCTATCGCGCTCGCCAACAAAATCGCGCGAATGGTCTGGGCCATGATGGCCAAGGGCGAGCGATACAAGGAACCCATCGCGCTGGCGCGATAAACGAGATCGCGCCGGACAACTGGCGTGATGTGAAGGTTGGGAGGGCGAACAGCACGTAATGCAGAGCCGGTCGATCCGGCGATCAGGACAACCCACATGTGCCAAGGCATTCTTGAATGCGAGGTGTTGGTCGGGACCCGATCCGCGGAGGGCATTATGGCCAGCGGTCATGTGAACCGCATCAAAAGGCCGAACACATGGCTGCACCGACCAATGCTGCAAACGTGAAAAAAGCTCTTGCCAACCCGGAGCCGTCCACACATGGCACTTTTGAGACATGCCGAACGACCCTGAGGATGTCCGTTAATCGGGGAAGACCGGAAGTGAGGAGCGCGCATTCAAAGTGACGCGATTGACCCTTCGCTGACATTTGGACTTGCGCCAGCGAAACGATGCTGGTTGTCAGAACCGGGGTTCCATCGTTACGATGCCCATCCAGGCCTTAGGGGGAGAAGATGAAGCGGCGCGAGTTTATCGGGCTTGCTGGCGGTGCGGCATTGGCGTTGCCGGGTATTACGCGGGCGCAGCAAACAGCGAAGCCGAGTATCGGTTTTCTCAGCACCCGCTCGTCCGCCGAGTCCCGCTATCTCGTCGCTGCATTTGCCAGTGGGTTGCGCGAGGCAGGGTTTGTCGAAGGTCAAAACATCACCGTCGAATTCCGGTGGGCGGACGGTCAATACGACCGGCTTGCAGGCCATGCAGACGATCTTGTCCGCCGTGGGGTCGCCTTGATCGTAACTGTCGGTGCATCACAGTCGGCATTTGCAGCCAAGGCTGCTTCATCGGCAATTCCGATTGTCTTTGTGACCGGTAATGATCCAGTCGCGCTCGGGCTCGTTGCAAGCCTGAATCGACCGGGTGGCGTCATCACGGGCGTGAGTTCGATCGCCTGGCATCTCGAAGGAAAGCGGTTGGAGATTCTGGACGACCTTTTACCCAGGACAACCGCAATTTTCATGCTCGTAAACTCCAACAATCCGGATGCCAAAGGCCTGTTTGAAGGGGCTGAAGTCGCCGCGCGCAAGCGTGGGCGGCACCTTTCAGTGCTGAAGGCGTCATCCGCAGGAGATGTCGATGACGTATTGTCGACGATCCCGCAGCGCGAAGGCGGCGCGCTGATGCTCGGTGCTGATGCGTTTCTGGCTTCTCGACGCGATCAAATTATCGCGCTGGCGGAGCGTCACAAGATTCCGGCTATCTATTATACCCGCGAGTTTGTCGTGGCCGGTGGCTTGATGAGCTATGGCTCCAGCATCGCAGACGGCTATCGCCAAGGCGGCGTGTACGCTGGGCAAATCCTTAAAGGCGATAAACCTGGCGACCTACCGGTATGGCAGCCTACCAAATTCGAGCAGGTGATCAATCTCAAGACAGCAAACGCGCTCGGGCTCGCAATTCCACCGATGGTCCTCGCCCTGTCGGACGAGGTGATCGAATAGGCAAGCCGATGTCGCAAGCGGCTCGGCGTTGCGGACAGCCACATGCTTCGGCTTCTTGACGACGAAGTCCGGCGCAGTCCGACACAGTCTCTCTGACTAGCAAAGGCTTTTCACCGTCATTGCGAGCGAAGCGAAGAACGCTTGCTGGGACGTGGATTGCTTCGTCACTATCGCTCCCCGCAGTGACGGCTTTGCCGCATACGCTTCGCGTTTGTCGCAGGCAATGACGGTGTCATTGCCTGTCACGCCGATCGCTCAGGGAGTTGCCGGACGAAGACTTCAAAGGCGGCGGTGAAGGCGTCGGGGTCTTCCATGAACGCGCTGTGCCCGCCACGAAACATCTGCACTTCGGCGCGCGTCTGGCTGACCGCGCCCCGACAGCGCACCCAGCTGACAATTCGGTCGCCCTTCGCCCAGGCGAACAGCATGGGGCGATCGATGCGCCACAGCAACTCGCGAATGTCGGCCTCCGGACGGCCGAAACTGGCCCAGGCTTGCGCTAGAACTTTCGCGGTCTCGCGGCCTGCCGCGATGATCCGCTGCCGCTGCTCGCGCGCCGGCCGCCGCGGAAGCACCGTCCTGTAATAGATCGCGAACGCACTCGGAAACCATCCGGCGCCACGCGCGCCGGCCCGGAAAAAGCCCGCCATGGCGGCGCAGAAGGTTCGCGCGAAACCGTTTACCTCCACCAGCCCGCCGGGATTGCAGAGCACCAGCGCGCGGATCAGCGCGGGCTGTGTCGCCGCGACGATCATCGCCGCCGCGCCGCCGATCGAGTTGCCGATCACGATCGGCGGATCGCCCGGCGCGAAGGCGGCCGCGATCACGCCGGCCAGAATCTGCGCGTAGCGGCCGGCCGACGCCTCCACGCCGGTGGCGTCGTCCGGGCTACGCCCCTGCCCGGGCCAGTCGAGGCAGACGATCTCAAAACCCTTGTCGTGCATCCGGTTCGAGAACGTCTCGAAATCCCTGCCCCCATGCCCGATCGCGTGAAGGCAGAGCACCGGCGCGCCCGCACCGCGCCTGGACAGCGCCAGCCGGATGCCGGCGGCGTCGATCCATGAAAACGGCTCGGCGACGCCGGCCTGCACTCTGAGATTTGAGCATGTGATTTGCATATCACTAAGTGATACGTATATCACATGAGATGTCAAGGAGCAGCACCGCACCATGCCACCGCCCAAACCCCGAGGAGAAGGACGTTCCGCCCTGATTGCGGCGGCGCGGAAGGAGTTCGACACGGTCGGCTATGAGGGCACCAACAGCAACGCGATCGCCCGGCGCGCCGGTTACGCCCCCCAGACCTTCTATCGCCATTTCCGCGACAAGCTGGAGGTCTTCATCGCGGTTTACGAGCAATGGACCGATGAGGAAATTGGCTTCATCGCCTCGGCCGGCAGCGCGGAAGAAATCGCCGCCGCCATCCTCGCGCAACATCGCCGGAGCAAAATCTTCCGGCGCTCGCTGCGGGATCTGACGGCGCGCCATCCCGAAATGGCCAAGGCGAGGGCTACCTCGCGCGATCGGCAAATCGAGGCCACATGCCGACGGCTGCCGAATTATGCGCGGCTGCCGCGCGCCGACCAGGTCGCCCGGCTTCTCACCTTCGAGCGCTTGTGCGACGGTCTGGTCGAAGGCGATTTCAAGCGGCTCGGCGTGGCCGAAAAAGAGGTGGTTCGGCTCCTGGCCGACGAAGTCCGTTCGTCATTGCGAGGAGCTCCGCGACGAAGCAATCCATAGCGCCGCTTGCTGGGGCGTGGATTGCTTCGCGGAGCCTGTCATCGGGCGCGCATTTGCGCGACCCGTTGGCTCGCAATGACGGCGTTAGCGTATCGCGAGGTCATCACGCACCCCTTGCTCACACCGGCACCGGCTGCGCCTCCGCCCTGCCCTTCGGAAACGGCCTGAACGTCATCGCGATCAGGAACGCGCCGAGGCCGAACGCCCAGGAACCGATATAGAGCCACGCGTAGCTGGCAAACACGTCGTAGATCAGACCGCCGGCCACCGGCCCGGTCGCCATGCCGAGGCTGCCGGCCATCGCCGTGCCGCCGATCACCGTGCCCATCATCCGCAGCGGAAAATTCTCGCGAATAATCACCGAATAGAGCGGCATAGTGCCGGCATAAATGAAACCGAACACCGCCGCCACGGCGTAGAACGCGGCCAATTCGTGCACGAAGGCGTAACCGAGCGCGCCGAAGGCCTGCGCGAGCAATCCCAACACCAGCACCCGCTTGGCGCCAAAACGGTCGCCGAGCAGGCCGAAGGCGATGCGGCCGCCCAGTCCGGCCAGCCCCTCGACGCTGTAGATCGTGACCGCAGCGACGATCGGAATTCCGCAACTGACGGCGTAGCTGACGGTATGGATGATCGGGCCCGAATGCGTCGCGCAGCAGAAGAAATTCGTTGCGAGCAGGATGATGAATTGCGGCGAACGCAGCGCCTGCGCCAGCGACATCTCCGGCTCCGGCGCGGCGAGGTCCGACGCGGTCGCGGACGCCGCCTCAAACGCCGGCGGGCGGCGCACCAAGAGCGAGACCGGGATCATGATGGCGGCGACCACGACGGCCATGACCTGCATCGAGGTTCGCCAGTCATGGTTCGAAATCAGCCAGGCGGCGAGCGGCGACATGATCATCGGCGCCATCCCCATGCCCGCCGACACCAGCGACACCGCGAGACTGCGATGGGTGTCGAACCAGCCGGTGACGCAGGCCATCATCGGCGCGAAGATCGCCGAGATCGAGCCGCCGACCATCAGGCCGAATAGGATCTGGAACGCGAGCAGCGACGACGCCCGGCTGGCCAGCGCGAGGCTCGCCGCCAGCACGATCGACCCGGTCAGCACCACCGGCAGCGGCCCGAACCGGTCGGACGAGGTGCCCCAGATCATGCTGGTGAACGCCATCGCGAGGAAGGCGATCGTCATGGCGCTGGACACGCCGGTCACCGACCAGCCGGTATCCCGCGCGATCGGCTGCAGGAACACCGGTAACGAAAACATGCCGCCGATCGCGACACAGCCGAGCAAGCCCCCGGCGGCGACGATCACCCAGCGGTAGTTGGAATTGGTCATTTCGATCTCCAAATGCGTCTCTCCAGGTGCAAGACGAATGGGACGGGATGAAACCGACAGGTTGATTGACTTGCCTTGTAATTTTTTTGCAGTCGGCGGTCGCTGGCGCTCTTCGGTAATGTTCTGTCATGGCCTGAGCAACGATTACCGCATGATTTACTCGCTTCGCCGTTCGCTCTCGTAGACAATTCGGCTAAATGCCTCGCGGACAACCGGAGAATTGAAATGCGATACAAGGTTTTGCTGCTCGTCAGCGCCGTTGGTGCCGCCCTTTCCACAACCGCTACCCAAGCCGCCGAGCTGAAACTGCTTACCGCCGGCGCGTTTAAGTCGACCGTGCTGGCGCTGCTACCTGAATACGAGAGGATAAGCGGCAATAAGGTTTCGGTCGAAAATGATACTGTCGGCGCGCTGATGAAGCGGATCGAGGCCGGCGAAATTTTCGATGTGGTCGTGATGACTCCTGAGGGAGTGGACCGGCTAACTGGCGAGGGCAGAGTGATTTCCGGCAGCCGCACCAACCTCGCCCGCATCGGCGTCGGAGTAATGGTGAAGACAGGCGCCAACAAACCCGACATTTCGACCGTCGAAGCTTTCAAGAAAGCAGTGCTCGAGGCAAAGTCGATAAGCTTCATCGATCCCGCGAGTGGCGGCTCTAGCGGCATCTACATCGAGAAGCTGCTCGAGCGCCTCGGCATATCGGATCAGGTCAAGCCCAGGGAAAAGCTGAAACAGGGTGGCTATGTCGCCGACTACGTCGAGTCCGGCCAGGCCGAGCTTGGAATTCACCAGATCAGCGAGATATTGCCGCATCCCGGCGTAACCTTGGTCGGACCGCTGCCGAAGGAAATTCAAAACTACACCGTGTACGCCGCCGGCATTGGTACAGGAACCAAAGACGGCGACGCCGCCAAGGCATTGATCGCCTCATTGGTTGGCCCATCGGCCCAGGCGTTGTTTAAATCGAAGGGCATGGAGCCAGGTGTTGACTAAGCCGCCGAGGCCCGCAAACGGTCACCGACCACGTCAACAGCCATGCCCATCCGCCCCATCCTCCGCTATCCCGACCCTCGCCTTGCGCTGCCGGCGCAACCCGTGACCGTGTTCGACGGCGCGCTGCGCGAGCTGGCCGGCGACCTGCTCGAGACGATGCACGCCGCACCCGGCATCGGGATCACCGCGCCGCATATCGGCGTCTCCCTTCGGGTCGTGGTGCTCGATCTCGATCCGGTCGATGGCGCGCGGACCTATGTCAATCCGGAGCTCGTCTGGGCCTCGCCCGAGATGATCCTGCATCAGGAGGGCAGCGTGTCGATGCCCGGCCTCAACGACGAGGTCTCGCGCCATGCGCGCGTCCGGATCAGCTATCGCGACCTCCACGGCAATATGCAGACCGAGGAATCCGATGGGCTGCGCGCCGTCTGCCACCAGCATGAGATCGATCAGCTCAACGGCGTGTTCTGGCTTCAGCGGCTGTCCCGCCTCAAGCGCGAGCGGCTGATCAAGCGCTTTGCGAAGCCGTCGCGGGGGTGAGCCGAAGGCGTAACCTTAAGGATGACATCGGCAATCGCGATGTGATTGTCATGTCCATCAATTTGCGCTAGGCCCGATGGGTATCCCGACAGAGATTTTTTCGGCGTGCGGCGGGGCGCGTGACGTCATCGGTGGAGCAGAGAATTATGGCGCGCAACATTCTGATCCTGGGAGCCTCCTATGGCTCGTTGCTGGCGACCAAGCTGTTGATGGCGGGTCACAACGTGACGCTGGTTTGCCGCAGGAATACGGCGGAACTGATCAACCGCGACGGCACGCAAGTCCGCATCAAGCTGCGCGACGAGCCGATGCACCGGGCGATCTTCTCCCGCAACCTGCCCGGCAAACTCGACGCGGTGACGCCCGGCGAGGTCGACGTGTCGCGTTACGATCTGGTTGGCCTTGCGATGCAGGAACCGCAATACACCAACCATACGATCCGGGTGCTGATGATCAAGATCGCCGCGGCGAAGCTGCCGTGTCTGTCGATCATGAACATGCCGCCATTGCCCTATCTGAAACGAATTCCGGCGCTGGCGGAGATGGATCTGGAGGAGGCCTACACCAATGCCCAGATCTGGGAACGGTTCACGCCGGGCCTGGTGACGCTGTGCTCGCCCGATCCGCAGGCCTTCCGTCCGCCGGAAGAGGCGGCCAATGTGCTTCATGTCGGCCTCGCCACTAATTTCAAGGCGTCGGTGTTCGAGGACGAGAAACACAATCTGCTGCTTCGCGAACTGGAAGCCGGCATCGACGCGGTGAAGCTCGACGGGCTGGACGTTCCGGTGAAACTCAAGGTGTTCGAATTCGCTGTTCGTGCCGCTGGCGAAATGGTCGATGTTGCTGACCGGCAATTACCGTTGCATCACGCTGCACGAGCCGCGCTCGATCCGCGACGCCGTGCACGGCGATCTGAAGCTCTCGCAGTCGATCTACGACCATGTCGACGCCATCGCCCGCCGCCTCGGCGCCGATCCGAAAGACCAGGTTCCGTTCGAGAAATACGCCAAGGCGGCGGAAAGCCTGCTGAAACCCTCTTCCGCCGCCCGCGCGGTGGCCAGTGGCGCCCCCTTCATCGAGCGGGTCGACCTGTTGGTGAAGCTGATCGCCCAGCAGCTCGGCATGCCCAATGCTGAGATCGATCGCACGGTGGAGATCGTCGATCACAAACTGAACGAGAAGATCGTGGTGGGTGGCTCCAGCGCGGTGTGACCGGCGGCACGTGCAGCCCAGAATATCGGACGTCGTTCCGGGATGGTACGCGCCAGTACCTGCAGCAATGCGCGCCACTTCTGTGTCGATCACGATGTTACTCGATCCGATTGCGGCCTCGACAGGAGTATGAAGGCGAGCGTGTGGCTGATCAGGAGGATCGGGACATACACGGTCGGAATGTAGATTGCGGCCCCCATCAGTCCGGGGTCTGCAACTTGCGTGACGCCCTTGAAGTAGGCGTTCAATAGATCGGCCGTCCCCTCCAGATTGAAGAGCCAGACGATCGGAAGGGCGAACGGCCAGCGCCAGGTCAGCGCCGCGATCGAAAGAAGCGCCAGGATTGCGGCTGCGAAGTCGCCCCATCCCACCTGGCTGCCGAACCAATGGGGGAGTTGGGGAGACACGAATCCAGTCACCATGAAATTCATTCCCTCAAAGCGAAACGCACTCAGCGCGGCCAGGACTCTCAGCGCGTCGTATCGCGGCATCGAGCGAAGCACGGGCCAGACATAGAGCCTCGTCATGACGGTACTGGCGACGAAGGCGCCGAATACGCTGAGAACGAAGGGCAAGTTAAAATCAGGGGGCACGATGGAGATCCTTTCCAAGTAGTACGCATTGTCAGCGGGCAGATCCTCACCTACAAGCGCAATTCAGAGGCCTCGACATCACCGCGGGGGATTGGCCATGAGCAGGCGAAGCGGAAACAGCGGCCCGACGGCGATGTACTCGTGGTCGATGATTTTTTCCCTGGCCAGCGGAAGCGCCTCCATGATCGCCTCCGCCTCGGCGACATCCCTGGTATCGAGCAGGAAGACGGCTCCGCGACCATCGCCGCGCGAATACCATTCGCGGATCTTGCCATTCAGATAGAGCTGCACGGTCTCCCGAATTTCGGCGGGCATGACGGCCATGGCCTGGTCACGTGTGACGCCCGCCTTCACGGTCAGGATGACCAGCACGCCCGTGGTAGTGGGCGCGACGGCCTGGGCTTGGACTTGAGTTTGGGTCTGCGTCTGGGCTTGGGATGAATGGGTCATGGAAGCAGTGCCTGTCAGAGTGAGGGTGAGTGCGAAGAAGACGTTGCGGAATGCTTTTGTGGTTCTCGTTTTGACGATCACGGCGGGCTCCTTTGATCCCTGACATACGACCGCTTCCCGCGAGCGACTATCCGCGATAATGTCGATGGGCCATGAAGCAGAACTTCACAGTCAGGCAGGGCGCGCTCGACGGCGTCGAGGCGTTCCTGAGCGTCGCCCGGCACCGCAGTTTCCGCCAGGCGGCCGCCGAGCTCGGGGTGTCCCCGTCGGCGATCAGCCAGGCGGTGCGCACCCTCGAGGCGCGCATCGGCGCGGCGCTTTTCATCCGCACCACGCGCAGCGTCGGGCTGAGCGAAGCCGGCGAACGATTTCTCGCGCGCGCAAAGCCCGCCTTCGAGGAACTGGTCGCCGCCAGCGAGGTGGCGCATGACCTCGGGCAGCGGCCGGCCGGGCTGTTGCGCCTGACGGTGCCGCTTGCCGTGGTGCCGATCCTGCTGAAGCCCCTGATCGCGTCGTTCTGCGAGGCCTATCCCGAGGTCGAGGTCGAGATCGCCGCGAGCAAGGAGCTGATCGACCTCGCGGCCGATGGGTTCGACGCCGGCATCCGGATGGGCCAGTTCATCGCCGCCGACATGGTCGCGGTCCGGCTGACGCCGCCGTTCCCGTTCGTGGTCGTCGGCAGCCCCGACTATCTGCGCCGGAGAAAGCCGCCGGCGCGCCTCGACGACCTGCGCGGCCACGCCTGCCTGCGCATGCGCCGCTCCAACGGGTCGATCGCACCCTGGTCGTTCGTCGACGGCAACAAGGCCGTCGAGGCCATCGTGGCGGGGCCGCTGATCGCCAACGACTTCCCCACCATGCTGGATGCGGCGATCGAAGGCATCGGTCTGGCGCAAGTGCCCGCGCCGATCGCTGCGGGACCGGTGAAAGCGGGAAAACTCGTCCACGTTCTGGAGCCGTTCGCGCCGATGACGCCGGGCGTGTTTCTCTACTATCCCAGCCGCCACCAGATGCTGCCGAAGCTGCGCGCCTTCATCGATCACGTCAAACATCAGGGCACCGAGGCCCCGCGCGGCGGAACAACGGCGCGGCGGCTGCGCGGGAGGTAGGATCGATGGGCGGCGCGTAATTCAGGCATTCTTAACTTACATCCGGCAACGTCCAATCCCTGAAAGGCGCAACTTGCGGAGGTCCTTTTGACAACGATTTCTGCACCTCCGCCGTCGATCGGCGCCTCGCTGGCTCAGCTGATATCCGGCGGCGCTGACGCAACCCCGACCGCTGTCGCCGCGAACCCGGATTCGGCTGCCTCGCCCGGCACGCCGTCGAGTGGTCCCGCCGCCTTCATCACCCTGTCCGATCAGGCGAAGGCGGCGGCCGCCGCCAGGGCCGTGTCCGATCAGACCGCCGCCGACGATCTGCAAGCCTTTGTCGAGGCCCACCGCGTCAACGGCGACGGGACCGGCACCACGACAACCGCGACCAACGACACCAGCACCACCGGCACACCGCCAACCACCGGCGCGAAGGTCGAGGCGATCGTGGCGCAGATCCAGGCGCTCGCCGACGCCAATCAACCACAGCCATTCCAGCCATTCACGCCGACCAGGAGCCTGTCGAACAGCGTGACCGTCGATGGCTACACCTTGACGCTCGATACCAACGCCAGCACGCAGTATTACGGGATCGAGCTGAGTGGAAACGGCGTTCAAGCCTACGACAAGCATTTCGGGCCGAGTGCCGGAGCCGGCGGCGGCAGCGGGGCGTCTCCCGGTGTCGGCATCAGCAGCGGCATCGCCAACAACAACAATGAGGCCCTGGACGCCATCACGATCACGCGGAGCAGCGCCACGGCAAGCAGCGCTTCGATATCCTCGTCATCGGCCGGCTCGATCTCGACAGACTCGGTGAGCGCCCAGTCATCGTCGATCACGTTCCTGGTCAATTATGCGACCGGCCAGATCAGCGTGGAGCAATCCGCGATGTCAGTGTCCGCGCAATCGACCCGGATCAGTTCACCGGGATCGACGTTCTCCGCGCTGGCGTGAGCGCGCCACGCCGGGGATGGCGGCGTCTTCTGATTTAGCTAGTCGCCCGTGAGGAATTCGGAAGCGATTGATGCATCGCTGTAATTTGGGCTGAGGAAGTATTGGATTTTGCAAGAAAGCCGGGGGCGGGCCTCGGTTTTCTTGCGTTTTGGGATTCCGGATTTAGGCGGTTCGTGATTCCTTTGACGGCGGGATTCGCTGTTGGAGGAGAGCCGTGAGCCAGCCACGCGACGATCGTCAGGATGATCTGTTTGGGCCCCGCCTGGAGGAGATCATCAACCTTCGCCACCCGCTGGTCCGTCTGGCGGCGGAGATCGATTGGCAGTTCCTGGCCGGACGCTTCAGCTCGGTCTGCCGCGTCGGGCCGGGGCAGCCACCACTGCCAACACGGCTGATGGCCGGATTGTTGATCCTCAAGCACATGCACAACCTCTCCGATGAGGCGTTGTGCGACCGCTGGGTGGAGAACCCGTATTTTCAATATTTCTGCGGCGAAGTGGTGTTCCAGCACGCAGCACCGTTTGACCGCTCGTCGCTGACGCGCTGGCGCCAGCGGCTGGGTGAGGAGCAGATTGCGGCGCTGTTGCAGGAGAGCCTTTCGGTGGCACATCGGGCCGGGGCGATCGAGACCAAGGATCTCGAACGGGTTGTGGTGGACACCACCGTGCAGGAGAAAGCGGTCGCGCATCCCACCGACGCCCGGCTCACCCACCGGGCAATCGAGAAGCTGGTCGATCTGGCCAAACGCGAGGGCGTCAAGCTGCGCCAGAGCTATCTGCGCCTGGCCAAGCGCGCCGCCATCATGGTGGGGCGCTATACCCATGCCCATCAGTTCAAACGCGCCCGCCGAGAGCTCAAATTCCTGCGCACCCGGCTCGGCCGCATCATCCGGGACATTCGCCGCCAGATCGAGGGCAATCCCGCGCTCGAGGATCGCTTTGGCCCGCTGCTCGATCTGGCGCTGCGGGTTCGCCTCCAGGAACAGCGCCAGCGCGGCCCCAAGGTCTACTCGCTGCACGCCCCCGAGGTGGAGTGCATCGGCAAAGGCAAGGTCCGAGCGCCGTATGAGTTCGGTTGCAAGGTCTCGATCGTCACCCCGGTCACCGCGCCCAAGGGCGGACAATTCGTGCTGCACGCCAAGGCATTGCACGGCAACCCGTATGACGGCCATACGCTTGGTCCCGTCATCGCCGATCTTGAAAAGCTCACAGGGGCTGCGGTGCGCCGCATCCATGGCGACAAGGGCTATCGCGGTCACACCTATCCCGACCGGTTCAGAGTCTGGATCAGCGGCCAGGTCCGCCGGGTCACCAAAGCCATCCGCCGCGAAATGCGTCGCCGCGCCGCCGTCGAGCCCGTGATCGGCCACCTCAAGGACGACCATCGGATGCGGCGCAACTATCTCAAAGGCCGAGATGGTGATCGCATCAATGCCGTGCTCGCTGCGGCCGGCTACAACTTCAGCCTGCTCCGCCGCTGGTTCGAGGATCTTTTGCGTGTCCTGTTATCGATGCTATGTCATCGCGGGATAAGGCTGCGCCTCGTATAGTCGTGCAAGACGTTCTTCACGGACGACTAGCTATCAAACAGCGTGAGGGCGTGCGTCCGCATGCTCGCGGCATCACATGCCCGAGGTTTGCGTCACCTTTCACCCTCGATCAACAGAGGGCGCAGGGAAAGCCGGATGCGCGCTGCACCCGCGGTCTCGCGTGCAAAGGGAAACAAGAAATCGCACACGAGCATACAGGTTCAGCGGAGGCAATCCGGCCTTCCCTGCGCAATGGTTTTACGGCTTATAACGTGCTCTCCCTGGTGACCGGGCTTTCTTGCCACCATCGCTAGCGTGATGCGAAGCATCATCGCCAACTTGACGCCAGCGTCGGGGCGTCAGGACCACACGACTTCGCCGTCCGCGTCGGCCACGTTCGTCTTCGTGACATCGGCATCCACCGCATCTCACCGCAACGTTCGTGACGATCGCGACCCGCCCCTCATCCGCCGTGAGACGCGCAGATTTAAATCAGTGATTTGCCCGTCGGCGAAAACGAAATATTTTTGCGCGAAGGGATGGACAGACTTTCGGTGATTTGCCCGTCGGGTCGATTGGTCGCAGGCGACCACGCTCATTCGTCATTGCGAGCGAAGCGAAGCAATCCACAACGCCCCTTGCCGTGGTGGCCGCGGATTGCTTGCGGGCGCGAATAGAACACGGTTTGGTACAGTCTTCGGCAAGTTTGGTGCACCGTCACCGTAATTCTGGGCGCCGGCTCCCGCGGACCATGTTCCTTTCGAAAAATATGTCAAGGCGGCGGAAAGCCCGCTCAAGCCTTCTTCCGCCGCCCGCGCGGTGGCCGCCGGCGCCGTCTCCCCGTCCAGCGGGTTACGTTTCGTCTGGTACTGCGGGATTGCCAGGCGTTCGCGCGTTTCCTGGAGCAGTCGGACATGCTCGACCCAGGAGGTGGAACGGACATCTTCCACATTCCGCCGGCGAGTGAAGCTCACCGATCAATGCACCGCGTGCAATTTTAGATATTGCGCTACGAGATAATCCTCACCAAGGCCGTCCTCAACTGAAATGATCCGGCCGGGATATTTCACCCATGAGCTGAACACGGCCCAGTTGGGAACGACTCCAAGCGTTCTTTCGATATAGGTAAAATTCCGCTGAGCTTCATTCAGCCAGTCCTCATTGGTCGAGGTCTTGGTTGGCGGAGCAGCGTTATAGATAACGCCGACCGGCATATTGACGTCGCGTGCAAAGCTAACAAACGCTCGCAGACTCTCCGGCCAGTTTGTCTGTCCCCAATTGATATCGACATCGGTGAATGCCAACGGCTTGCCGGTCTTCGCATGAAATGCCGCGATCCAATGCCGGTAGTCATCTTTCCACGTCGGCTGATTGGTGATGGCTGGAAACGGTTCTCCGTCGCCGATTATGGCATTCGGAAATACCTTCAGATACTCGTTCAGGTTTTCCGCAACACGCTCGGCGACATTGTCGATCGATGAGTGGCAGGCATGCGGTCCGTCGTAGTAATGCCCGAACCATAGGGGTTCGTCCATCGCGATATAGCTGACCTCGGCGCCCGCCTGCTTCAGCTTTGCCGCCAGCGACCGTACTTGGTCCCTCGGGAAATAGCCCTCCACGCCGCTGCCGCATCCTGGAGGGTCATAGGCCTGCGCCAGCATCTCGATGCCCAGCGCAATATGCTTTTGCTTCAGTCTGGCGACGACTTTGCCAAGATCGGCAGCGGAAATCTGTGCCAACACCTGCGTCAAGACGCCTACCGTCCGGACGTGATCCATAAATTCCGGCCATGGAGCATCCGGTTCATAAAATAGTGTATCCCAGCTTTGATAGCTAGCGGGTTTGCCCTGGCCGCCAAGGCTGAGCCAGATCTGGGGCATCGAAGCGCGCGTGGACGGCGGAGCCGCTGCCATCACGGTTGAGCCAGCCAACAGAACGATCAAAACCAACAGGAGCTTTCTCATCGCGCTTCTCGAGAACGAAGGGAGTTATTGGGTTTGTGCATCTGCAAATACTGCTTCACCAGATAATCTTCACCAAGGCCGTTGGCATCCGTAATTGAACGTTTGGGAAAGTAGGCCCAGGATTCAAACAGTACCTTGTCTGGAACAATGCCGAGTTTTGTCTCGACCTCCGCGAAATTATGCGCTGCGGCGTCCAGCCACTCCTCGTCGGACTTAGCCCCTCCCGGAATTGATGCATTGTAGATGACGCCAATCGGCAGGCCATTGGCGCGGGCAAAGCTTGCCGCCTGCGGAAGAGCCCACCGCCAGCGTCCGTTGTCTTGTGGCCAATTTACATCAAAGATCACGTAGGCAATCGGCTTTCCGAAAGCAGCTCTAAAAGTATCTTGCCATTGCCGATAAGCTGCTTGCCAATCGGGCTGCTGGACCAGCGATGGAATAGGCTCAATGTCTCCTACGACAACGTCGGGAAATACTTCCTGGTACACACGCATGATCTGTGCGGCGCGTTCCGCGACATTTTGTATCGAACTATGACAGGCGTTGTCGGCATTGGAGAAATGGCCACTCATCAAGGTCCCATCCATTGAAACAAAGGAGATTTCTCCTCCAGCGGCCTTTATCTTCCGCGCCACGCGCGCAGAAGTAGCGGGATCGGTGTAGCCTTCCACACCCCGTCCGCACTTCGGTTGTCCCACGAAATTCTGGGCGGGCATTTCGATAGCAAAGGCAATGTGCTTTTGCCTGAGCTGGGCGAAGGCTTTCGCGAGAACATCGTCTGGTATCGACAGCAGGGTATCGGTACCTGCCACTGCCAGAACCTGAACGTGGTCCATGAACGGCGGCCAAGGCGCATCTGGCTGCATGAACAGCTTTTGCCACCCCTGCAGACTGTCGACTTCGTGCCATGTATTCTTGTAGCCCCTTAAGAAGAACCATATCTGGGGCATCGCAGGGCTCGTGGACGGCTGGGCCGCTTCCATCGCCGTTGAGCCGGCCAATAGAACAGTCAAAACCAATAGGAGCTTTCTCATGTCAACCAGGCTGGTAAGCGTCGGCTGGGACTGGCAAAGCCCGGATGAGACGCGGCATCCGGACTCGAAGATCTCCTGCTCCGGCTGCGAAGGTGCAGCCGACTACGTTCAAGACCTTCGCGGCTTGCCCTTTATTCCCGAGGACGCTTGAAAAAGAGGAAGCAAGGTAGAGGGAGCACGCGTCCCCTCACTCCCACTCGATCGTGCCCGGCGGCTTGCTCGTCACGTCATAGACCACGCGGTTGACGCCCTTGACCTCGTTGATGATGCGGGTCGCGGTTTAGCCAAGGAAACTTCATGTCGGACGGCGTAAGTGATCAGCCTCGCATTCCAATCGCCGGCCGAAACGGCGGATCGTTATCGTCGGTGGGGGGCACTACCGCATAGCGATCGAACTGCATCGTAAAGGTGGCGCGGCCACGGCTGGTCTCGCGCAGGCCATTCACGTAACCGAACATGCTCATGAGCGGCACGATTGCGGTGATGACGTTGGCGTTGCCGCGCACGTCCTGCTCCTGAATCTCCCCGCGTCGCAATTTCAAATCAGCGATGACAACGCGGATATAATCCATCGGTGTCATCACCTCGACCTTCATGATCGGCTCGAGTAAAATCGACCTTCCCTCCTGCAACGCCTGACGAAAGCAGGCGCGCGCCGCGATTTCGAAGGCGAACTCCGTGGAGTCGGTGTCGTGGTATTTGCCGTCGACGAGTTGGACCTTGACGTCAACGACCGGGAAACCCGCGACAACACCGGAGGGCAGAACGCTGCGAATGCCCTTTTCGATGGCGGCGATAAATCTGTCGGGCAACGCGCCACCAACAACTTTTGACTCGAACTGGTAGCCCTTATCCGGCTCGTTGGGTTCGACCACGAGCGTTAGCGCCGCGAACTGTCCCGTGCCGCCGGTCTGCTTTTTATGGGTGTAACTGTGCTCGACCCGCCTGGTAACGCGCTCACGGAACGCCACCTGCGGCGCGCCGACATTGAAGTTGACCTTGCAGATGCGGCGCAGGGTATCGATCTTGCGGTCAAGATGCAGTTCGCCCATGCCTCCGAGCACCGTCTGGCCGGATTCCGGGTCGCTGGAAACGCTGAACGAAGGGTCGTTTGCGGCAAGCTCCGCCAGCGCTACACCAAGTTTCTCCTGGTCGGCCCTAGATTTCGGCTCGATCGCGATTTCGACGAGCCTATGCGGCGACGGTCGGTCATCAGACGAAGCCATGGTGTCCTCCGCCTCACTCCCACTCGATCGTGCCCGGCGGCTTTGACGTCACGTCATATACCACGCGGTTCACGCCCTTGACCTCGTTGATGATACGGGTCGCGGTCTCGCCGAGGAATTTCATGTCGAACGGATAAAAGTCGGCGGTCATGCCATCGGTCGAGGTGACCGCGCGCAGGCCGACGACGTATTCGTAGGTGCGGCCGTCGCCCATCACGCCGACGGTCTTGACCGGCAGCAGCACCGCGAAGGCCTGCCAGATCTTGTCGTAGAGACCGGCCTTGCGGATCTGGTCGATATAGACCGCGTCGGCGTTGCGCAGGATCTCGAGCTTTTCGGGGGTGATGTCGCCGGGGCAGCGGATGGCGAGGCCCGGGCCGGGGAACGGATGCCGGCCGACGAAGATTTCGGGCAGGCCGAGTTCGCGCCCGAGCACGCGCACCTCGTCCTTGAACAATTCGCGCAACGGCTCGACCAGCTTCATCTTCATGCGATCGGGCAGGCCGCCGACATTGTGGTGCGACTTGATCGTCACCGACGGGCCGCCGGTGAAAGAGACGCTTTCGATCACGTCGGGATAGAGCGTGCCCTGCGCCAGGAACTCGGCGCCGCCGATTTTCTTCGCCTCGGCGTCGAACACGTCGATGAACAGCCGCCCGATGGTCTTGCGCTTCGCTTCCGGATCGCTGACGCCGGCGAGTTCCCCCAGAAATTGCTTCGAGGCATCAACATGAACCAGCGGGATGTTGTAGTGATGCCGGAACAGGTCGACCACGGTCTTGCCTTCGTCCTTGCGAAGCAGCCCGTGATCGACAAACACGCAGGTGAGCTGGTCGCCGATCGCCTCGTGGATCAAGACCGCGGCCACCGCCGAATCGACGCCGCCGGAAAGGCCGCAGATCACCCTGCCCTTGCCCACTTGCGCGCGGATCTTCTCGATCGCCTCCTCGCGGAAGGCGCGCATGGTCCAGTCGCCGGTGAGGCCTGCGACCTTGCGGACGAAATTGCGGATCAGCTTGGCGCCGTCGGGCGTATGCACCACTTCGGGGTGGAACATCAGACCGTAATATTTCCGCTTCTCGTCCTGGATCACCGCGAACGGCGCGTTGGCGGAAACACCGGCCACGGTAAAACCCGGCGGCATCCGGGTAATGCGGTCGCCGTGGCTCATCCAGACCGGATGCTTTTCGCCGGTCGCCCAGCAGGAATCGAACAATTGGCTCGCCGCCTTGACCTCGACATCGGCGCGGCCGAATTCCCTGTGATGCCCGCCCTCGACCTCGCCGCCGAGCTGGGCCGCCATGGTCATCTGGCCGTAGCAGATCCCGAGCACGGGCACCCCTGAATCGAAGATCGCCTGCGGCGCGCGCGGCGAGCCTGCCTCGTGCACCAATTCCGGGCCGCCGGAGAGGATCACGGCCTTCGGCTTCATCGCCAGAAACGCCGCTTCCGCCTTCTGGAACGGTACGATTTCGGAATAGACGCCCTCCTCGCGCACCCTGCGCGCGATCAGTTGCGTCACCTGGCTGCCGAAATCGACAATCAGAATCTTGTCATGCGCCGAGGCCACTGGGGCGCTCGGCTCGCGGGCTGGCTGGGCTGAAGTCATGGACAGGAATTACGCGACGGGGCGCGGCCGGGCAACCCTGAAAGAGCCCGAGGGACGGGCTTGCTGGGGATACGCCCGCATTGCGAGTCTCCACCCTATGCTGGCGCCGATCTTTTTCCCTCCCCCCGCGAAGCGGCGGGGAGGGATTAAGGGTGGGGGGTCGCGCCGCGAACGCCGCTCTCACCGAATTTGCCGATCCACCCCCCACCCCCCACCCCCCACCCCCCGACCCCTCCCCGCCACGCGCTGACGCGCGCGGAGGGAGGGGAGAAAGCGATTGCGGCCGGGTCGCAGCTCTGACCTTCCATCAGCCGTCATTGCGAGCCAACGGGTCGCGCGAATGCGCGCCCGATGACAGGCTCCGCGAAGCAATCCACGCTTTTCTTGCGCCGTAACATGGATTGCTTCGTCGCTTCGCTCCCTTGCGCAAACGCTTCGCGTTTGTCGCAGGCAATGACGCCGGAGGTTCAGATCGTAGGGTGGGCAAAGCGCAAGCGTGCCCACCATCAGTTACGCCGCGTGCGGCGGTGGGCACGGCGCCAAGGCGCCTTTGCCCACCCTACGCTGATCTAGGCCTGCCTTTTCAGCACGCTCACAAAAAACCCGTCCGTGCCGGTGCGGCGCGGCGTCATCAGAAGGCCTTCGGCGGATTGCAGCGTCGCGGCGGCGAAATCCTCGGCCTTGTCCCAGAGCACGGCCATGGTCTGGGCCGGCGGCACCACGGCAAAATCGGGATGACGGGCGAGAAAGCCGCGGATCTGGTCGCCGTTTTCCGGCGGCAATACTGAACACGTAATGTAGGCGATCCGGCCGCCCGGTTTGACCAATGCGGCGGCGCGATCAAGCACTTCGACCTGATCCTTGAGGCGGACCTCGAGCGCGCCGGGCCGCATCCGCCATTTGGCGTCCGGGTTGCGCCGCCAGGTCCCGGTTCCCGTGCAGGGCGCGTCGATCAGCACCAGATCGGCGGAGGCATGAATGTCGCTCAGGGTATCGTTCGGCCCCTTCGGCGTCCGCACCTCGCAATTGTGCACGCCGGCGCGCGACAGCCGCTCGTAGATCGGCGCCAGCTGCCGCTTGTCGTGATCGGTGGCAATGAGCCGGCCCTTGCCCTGCATCATTGCCGCCAGCGCCAGCGTCTTGCCGCCGGCGCCGGCGCAGAGGTCGATCACCTGCTCGCCGGGTTTTGCCGCCGACAACAGCGCCGCCAGCTGCGAGCCCTCGTCCTGCACCTCGATATGGCCCTTGATGAAGTCCTCCTCGGCATGGATGCCGGGATTGCGCGCATCGGCGGACAGGTCGATGCGCAGGCCGATCGGCGACCACGGCGTCGGCATGGTGCCGAGATGCGCGGTCGAGGCCAGCACCTTCTCGCGCCTGGCCTTCAGGGTGTTGACGCGCAGGTCGAGCGGCGCCCGGCTCGCCATCGCGGCGGCCTCGGCGACACGGTCATCGCCGAACACCTGGGCGAGGTAGCCATCGAGCCAGTCCGGGTAATCGCCGGCGACCGGCGCCGGCGCGTCAGCGAGCGAACGCGAGGCGAGCGCGGCGCGCTCGGCGTCGGTCAACGGCGCCGGGGCGAAACGGCCGCCGTCGCACAGCGCCGCGATCTGCTCCGTATCGAGCCCGCGCTCGAGTTTCAGCATGCCCAGCAGGCGCGCGCGCGCGGTATCCGCATCCATGATCCAGGCGCTCGAGGCCCGCCGCCGCAGCACGTCCCAGACCAGGCCCGAGATCGCGGCGCGATCGCCCGAGCCGGCGAAGCGATGCGCGGTGCCCCACTCCTTCAGCGCCTTCGCCGCCGGAATGCGCTGGGCATCGATGGTGTCGATGAGTTCGATGGCGGCGGAGAGCCGCGCTACGGGAGTCATTCAAAGCTTTCGGTTCGAGAAAGAGAGCGCGCTCAGATCAACAACAGAATCTTCAGCGCGAAATAGATCCACATGATCAGCAGCACCACGACGCCGGCGAACCACGCCAGCGACCGCCGGTTCAGATCGTTGGAACTGACGAATATCCCGGCATGTACCAGCCGCGTCACCACGAACACCCAGGACAGCACGACGATCAGGTAGTCCGCATGCCGCAGCGGCAGCGCCAGCGCGATCAAAATGTAAAACAGCACAGGCAGTTCGAACTGGTTCTTGAAGCAATTGCCGATCTGGGTGGCGCGGACCGGCCAGTTCGGCTGTCCGAGCACGATATCCTTGACCCTGGTCTCGCGGCTGACCAGCGCGTTTCTGCGGGCGCCGGCCATCCAGAGCATCAGCGCGAAAGTGAGCCCGATCAGGACGAAGACCGGCAGTAAAACCGTTGGAACCGACATCGAAATTCCCCCCGAATGCGCCCGCCCCCCGCTATAGCGGCCGGGCGTCCGGCTGACAATAAATCAGGCTGGGCAGCCTTCCGGCCAACCGAAAACGTTGAACCGGCATCATCGCTGCCGCGACCAAGTCTCAGCGGGCCCGTCAATTCCGGTAGCCCAATCGATCCCGACCCCGCGCGAGACGCTGCGATGGAACTTGCATCCTCCCTCCTGAAAGGGTCAACCGCGATGGCCGGGGGCGCCTTCGATTCCGTCACCGCGTTCCTCGGCACGCTGGCGGAAGCGGTCGGACTGTTCCCGGACGACAGCCCGGACGGCGCATTCGGCCTCTTGATATCGGGGCTCGCGGGCGTCGCGGCCGCGTTGGCGGTCGGCATCGCCCTGACGGTCTATTTCCGGACGGGCTATCGCAGCGCCAGGGACATCATCCGGCACGGTCTTGCGCTCGCCCTGGTGCTCGGACTGCTCGCCTTCGTCGCCTATGATTTGCGGCACGCCGCGTTCGCCTATCTCGGCATCAATCCGGCCAACCCCGCGGTCGAGTTTGAAATTCGGCTGCCGCAGACGGCGGCCAGTCTGGCCGAGACTCAGGTCGAGCTGCACACCGACCGGAACCAGACCCTGGCAAGGATCGAAGGCGGGCTGTCGTCCGACGGCGATGGCCGCAGCGTGCTGCGGGGCTCGGTGGCGCTGGAGTTTCGCACCACCGACCGCGTCATGATCCTGAACCTGCCGGGCCCGGCCCAGTACCAGTTCAAGCTGCGGCTCGCGGCCAGCCCTTCGCGCTCCGACCAGTTCGGGCCTTGGCATCTGGCCGATCGCGTCGTATCGCCCGGCGATCCCCAGGGCAGCGGACCCAATGACGCCTTCGCGATCCGCTACCGCGTGCTGTAGTTTTCCAGATCCCCCGATCGTTCCAGCATCGGGCAAAGCATGCCCGCACCTTGCGCGCCGCCGGACGCGCGGGCACGCTGCAGGACGGGCGCACCGGGAATGATCCCCTGCCCGCCCCTCAACCAAGAGGTACTGAAGCAGTACCCAATTTTCGGGAGTGAAACCACATGCGCCTGCAAGATCGCGTCGCCATCGTGGTCGGCGCCGGGCAGAGCCCCGGCGAAGGCATCGGCAACGGCCGCGCCACCGCGCTGACGTTCGCGCGGGAAGGCGCCTCCGTGCTGTGCGTCGATCGCGATCTCGCTTCGGCGCAAGCCACTGTCGATCTGATCGCCGCCAAGGGCGGCACCGCGGCGGCCTTCAAGGCCGACGTCACCCAACAGACCGAGCTCAAGGCGATGGCGGCCGACGCCCATGCGCGCTGGGGCCGCATCGATATCCTGCACAACAATGTCGGCGTCAGCCTTGCCGGCGGCGACGCCGAACTGCTCGACATCACCGAGGAGGCGATCGACCGCTGCGTGGCGATCAATCTCAAGAGCTGCATTTTCGCGGCGAGATATGTGATCCCGATCATGCGCCGGCAGATGAGCGGCGCCATCATCAACATCTCCTCGATGGCGGCGATCACCACCTACCCCTACGTCGCCTACAAGGCGACCAAGGCGGCGATGATCGCCTTCACCGAACAGCTCGCCTACCAGAACGCCGAATACGGCATTCGCGCCAACGTCATCCTGCCGGGATTGATGAATACGCCGATGGCGGTCGACACCCGCGCCCGGGCCTTCAACAAGAGCCGCGCCGAAGTCGAGGCCGAGCGCGACGCCAAGGTGCCGCTGCGCCACAAGATGGGCACCGGCTGGGACGTCGCCAACGCCGCGCTGTTCCTGGCCTCCGACGAAGCGAGTTTTGTCACGGGCGTGACGCTGCCGGTGGACGGCGGCGCCAGCGTGCGGCGGGGCTGAACCTTGCCGTAGCGTTTTCGAGCGAAGCGTAGAGAAAGCTCGTCAAGAGATAAGCTCTAGGCGCCGCGCGGCGGCGCCACCGCCATGCGCAGAAAGCTCATCACGCTGCCGACCGCGGCAAATCCCGCGCCGAGCGCCAGCGCCAGCGTGGCGCCATCGCGGCCGGCGAGGCCGAAGCACAATGCCGCCAGCGCCGCGCCGATGGTCTGTCCGGTCAGCCGCGCGGTGGCGACGATGCCGCTGGCGCCGCCGCTGCGATGCGGCGGCGCGCTCGACATCAGGGTCTTGATGTTCGGCGTCTGAAAAAAGCCAAATCCGAACCCGCAGAGCGCCATGCGCCAGACGATATTGGCAACGCCGGGGTTCATCGGAAGGGTCGCCAGCAGCACCATGCCCAGACCCAGCAATACCAGCCCAAGGCCGCCGAGAATGCCGGCGGGATAACGGTCGGACAGCCGGCCGCCGATCGGGGCCATGATCGCGACCACCAGCGGCCACGGCGTCATGAAGAAGCCGGTCTCCACCTGGGTCCGCATCAGGATGTCCTCGAAGTAAAACGGCAATGAGACGAACGCCAGTCCCTGGACCGCAAACGCGCAGACGGCGGTGGCCGCCGACAGCGCGAACACCGGCCGGCGAAACAGATCGATCGGCAGCATCGGCGCCGGATGATCGGCGTGCCTGCGCATCAGCAGCCAGCCCAACAGGATCGCGGCGGTCAGCTCCATCGACACCAGGCCGGGCGATGCCTTGTGCGCGGCACTTCCGATACCGAGAATGAAGAGACCGAGGCAACTCGCCGCCAGCATCGCGCCCGGAAAATCGAAGGCATGCACGGCCCGCGGCGGATACGGCAAGGTCTTCAGGCCGATGGCAATGGCCACGAGGCCAAAGGGAATGTTGACCGCGAACAGCCACGGCCACGGCCCCATCGCCAGGATGCCCGAGGCGACCGTCGGCCCGAGCGTGAAGGCGGTCGCGACCACCAGCGCGTTATGACCAAAACCGCGGCCCAGGATGCGGCTCGGATAGACGTAGCGGATCAGCGCCGAATTCACGCTCATGATTCCGCTGGCGCCGAGCCCCTGCAGCGCGCGGAACGTCAGCAGGCTCGGCAACGACCACGCCAGCGCGCAGCCGAGCGACGCCAGCGTGAACAGCAACAGGCCGCCGAGATAGATTCGCTCATGGCCGACGATTTCGCCGAGCGCGCCCAGCGGCAACAGCGTGGCGACCAGCGCGATCTGATAGACATTGACCACCCAGACCACATCCGCCGGGCTGACGTGAAGGTCGGCGGCGATGGCGGGAAGTGCGATGTTGGCGATGGCGGTATCCAGCGAGGCCATCGCCAGCGCGGTAAAGATCGCGGCCACCGCCCACCGCCTGCGTTCCGCCGGCAACCCGTCGATCGCGAGCGGGGAAGCGCCCCTTGCCGCGTTTGGATCCTTCAGCATCCCGCAGAGCTCTCCGGTCAGGTAGCGGGGCGTCCCGCCGCCAGGCCGGATGTACTATGGATAGAGCGCCGTCCCCAGACGCTATCTTGCATGATGCATATGCGGCGGGCTTGATAAATGTCCACGCCGGGCAAGCGCTATCGGACCCGGCTCACGCCGCGTCAGGCCCGACGCGCACCAGTTGCTTGCCGAAATTGGCGCCCTTGAGAAGCCCCATGAACGCGCCGGGCGCGCTGTCCAGACCTTCGGTGACGGATTCGCGATGCTTGAGTTTGCCCTCGCGCACCCATTGCGACATGTCGCGCAGGAAATCCGCATGACGCGCGGCGAAATCGCTGACGATGAAGCCCCTGATCGTCAGGCGCTTGGTCAGCACCGCGCGCATCAACGATGATGCCCATTTCGGCATGGATGCTTCGGTGTCGTTGTAGTGTGCGATCAGCCCGCACACCGGTACACGCGCGAACGCATTGAGCAGCGGAAACACCGCCTCGAATACCGCGCCGCCGACGTTCTCGAAGTAGACATCGATCCCTTTCGGGCAGGCCTGCTTCAGCTTGGCGGCGAGATCGGGATCGCGATGATCGAGGCAGTCGTCGAAGCCGAGTTCGCGTCTGACGTAGTCGCATTTGTCTTTACCGCCCGCGATGCCGACGGCGCGCGCGCCCTTGATCCTGGCGATCTGGCCGACCGCCGAGCCGACCGCGCCGGATGCCGCCGCAACCACGACGGTTTCGCCGGGTTGCGGCTTGCCGATATCGAGCAGGCCGGTATAGGCGGTCATGCCGGGCATGCCGAGCACGCCCAGCGCGGTCGCGACCGGTCCGAGCTTCGGATCGACCTTGCGCAAATTCTTGCCATCGGAGAGCGCGTGCGATTGCCAGCCGGTGTGCGACACCACGATGTCGGCCTTGGCAAAGCCCGGATTGTTCGAGGCGATCACCTCGCACACCGTGCCGCCCTCCATCACCCCGCCGATCGGAACCGGCGCGGCATAGGACGGGGCATCGCTCATCCGCCCGCGCATATAGGGATCGAGCGACAGCCAGATGGTACGCAGCAGGACCTGGCCCTCGCCGGGCGCAGGTGGCGCATATTCCTCGATACGGAAGTCAGACGCCTTGGGCTCGCCGACCGGGCGAGAGACCAGAACGACGCGCTTTGCCTGGGACATGGTTTCCTCCTCCAATTACTATTTTTCGTCATTGCGAGGAGCGAAGCGACGAAGCAAATCTAAGCAGTCATTCCGGGGCGATGCGAAGCATCGAACCCGGAATCTCGAGATTCCCCGATGCGCAATTGCGCATCTGAGGTCTGGTGCTAACGCACCATCCTGGAATGACGGAGGCTGGATTGCTTCGTCGCTTCGCTCCTCGCAATGACGGTTCCGGGTTTAAGCCGTGATTTTCGCCAGCGTCGCGTCGAATGCCGAAGCAGCGCTCGGCAGATCCTTGAACGCGAGCCCGCCGTCCGCCGACTGTTTCTGCGCCGCGGTCGCGGTCGGGCGAATCTCGGCGACCGGCTTGCCACCTTCAAGCAGAGTCAAAGGCGCGATCACCTGAAATTCGTGGGCTTCGACCGGCTGGTCCTTCAGAAGGAAGACGCTGAGCGAGACGATGTCCTTGCCGCGCCGGTAGGAAATATAGCGGTCGACCGCGACCGAACCGTCGCGCTGCATGCCCCCGAGCTTGGCGTAGCCCTTGGCGTCCAACAGCCGGTGCGCCTTGAAGCCCTTCACGCCCACCGACCTTGCCTTCGCGGTTTCTTCCGACAGATCGTATTTCTCGGCCATCGCCTTGCCGACCGCGGCAAGCTCGGCCGACATCGCGTGCTCGAATTCCTTCAGCTCGGTGCGCGGCTTGGCGGCCTTGCGCGGCTTCAAGGCGTCGCGCTTTTCCATCTCGGCCTTGCACTGCGCGATCAAGTCGGCGACAGATTTCCGTTCCGCATTGACGAGCAGATTTTTCAGATCCTGATCTGAAAGCACCGATATTCTTTCGTCCGACCAATCGACCATAGGAACCAACTTCTTTTCTGAATTGTGTTTAGGTGAATCTCGTGCAAGCCGCGGCGGGAACTTCAATTCCGCCGCAAGGCGGCAATCCTGGTTTGGACAATAGCGTTTTTCGCGATCCGGCGCTGATCAATCTGGCCCGGTCGACCTAGACCCCGCCGGGATAGTTCGGGCTTTCGCGCGTGATGGTGACGTCGTGGACGTGGCTTTCGCGCAAGCCGGCCCCGGTGATGCGCACGAACTGCGCCTTCTGGTGGAATTCGGCAAGATCGCGGGCGCCGACATAGCCCATCGCGGCGCGCAGGCCCCCCGCAAGCTGGTGCATGACGTTGGCGACCGGCCCCTTGTAGGGGACCTGCCCCTCGATGCCTTCCGGGACCAGCTTGAGGGTGTCCTTGATGTCCTGCTGAAAATAGCGGTCGGCGGAACCGCGCGCCATCGCTCCCACCGAACCCATGCCGCGATAGGCCTTGTAGGAGCGGCCCTGCCACAGAAACACCTCGCCCGGCGTCTCGTCGGTACCGGCGAGCAGGGAGCCGACCATCACGATGTCGGCGCCCGCGGCCAGCGCCTTGGCGAGGTCGCCGGAATATTTGATGCCGCCATCGGCGATCACCGGCACGTTGGCCTTCCTCGCCGCCTCGACCGCATCCATGATCGCGGTGAGCTGCGGCACGCCGACGCCCGCGACAATCCGTGTGGTGCAGATCGAACCCGGACCGATGCCGACCTTGATGGCATCGGCGCCGGCATCGATCAGCGCCTGGGCGCCCTCTTGCGTGGCGATATTGCCGGCGATGACCTGGACCGCGTTGGAGAGCCGCTTGATGCGGTTGACGGCCTCCAGCACCCGGGAGGAATGGCCGTGCGCGGTGTCCACCACGATCACATCGACGCCGGCGTCGATCAGCCGCTCGGTGCGCTCAAAGCCGCCCTCGCCCACGGTGGTCGCGGCCGCGACCCGCAGCCGGCCCTGCGCGTCCTTGCAGGCCAGCGGATGGGCGACCGCCTTTTCCATGTCCTTGACGGTGATCAATCCGACACAGCGGTATTGATCGTCGACCACCAAAAGCTTTTCGATGCGATGCTTGTGCAGCATGCGCTTGGCCTCGTCCTGGCTGACGCCCTGGCGCACCGTCACGAGGTTTTCGTGCGTCATCAGCTCGGAGATCTTTTGTCGCGGGTCGGTGGCAAACCGCACGTCACGGTTGGTGAGAATGCCCACCAGTTTTCCCGGCCTGCCCTCGCTGCCACCTGTGACCACGGGAATTCCCGAGAAGCCGTGAGTGGTCATCAGCGCCAGCGCATCCGACAGCATCGCATCCGGACCGATCGTCAGCGGATTGACCACCATTCCCAATTCATACTTCTTGACCTGACGGACCTGGGCGGCCTGACCGTCGACGTCGAAATTGCGGTGAATGACGCCGATGCCGCCGGCCTGCGCCATCGCGATCGCCATGCGCGCTTCGGTGACGGTATCCATCGCGGAGGCGATGATGGGAATGTTGAGCGGAATGGCGCGGGTGACGTGCGAGCGGATATCGGCCTCGGAGGGCAGGATATCCGAAAGACCGGGCTTCAGAAGCACGTCGTCGAACGTATAGGCTTCGCGGATACCCTGAAGTCCCTGTAGCTGCGCCATTACCAACTCCATTCGGCGGCCCATTGGCCGCGATATGATCCCGGGATAAGCGGATGCGCCGGCGAAGCAATCGGCTTCACCGTCGAATCAGAGCCCATCGGTAGGGTTGGCGGTGGTCGATAGCACGCCACCATGACAAATCAAAGGGGCCGCGGCCCCAAATCCCGCCTCTGTGCGGATCGCGGGTAGCGGGCCATGCACGGGCCGCCACCGCAGCATTGGTGGCCGCGGCGTTGCCGCGCGCCACGAGCCTCTTGTCAGTTGGTATCCTGAGCGGTTCGTATCGTCCGCGCCGGAGCGCCGACCAGACAACGCCGGGCGGCCTCGATCTCGGCCTCCGAAGCGCCCTTGGCGCGCGCATACATTTCAGCAGTCTCGGCGCTGTATTTTGCGACGTAGTATCGAACGACCGAGCATGAAGCGCGATGCAAAATGCCCTCGCCGGCGAATGCCGGGGAAGAAAGTCCAAAAACAACAGCTAAAGCAAAAAGAGTGCGTAACCCCATCCCGGGTTTTTCCTTCTTCAAGATTTTGCTTGGGAGAGAGCCTGACGGCTCAACTGGGGCCTAGGTCTCACAATGCCGTGCGTGAGGCAAGCCAATATCGGGCATATCAAGCAGAGGAGCTATGCGAGCTATCGTCTGTTAAGGTTGCCACGCAAAGGGCACTAAACAGGCCTCGAAGCCTGAGCGAATACGTCCCCGGAAGCCGTTGAAATTGCTGATCAAGCACATTTTGCGTGATTTTAGGGTTCAATCATGGAAGGCGGAACCGCGGTGATACAGCCCACTTGCTGCCACGCCTTTGCCATCTTCCCGCCTTGCTGAAATTTTCGATGAACAAAGAACGCCTGATCCCGCTCATCGTGGCCACCGCCCTGTTCATGGAGAATATGGATTCGACGGTGATTGCGACATCGCTGCCGGCGATCGCCGCCGACATCGGCACCAGCCCGCTGACGCTGAAACTCGCCATCACCTCGTATCTGCTCTCGCTCGCCGTGTTCATTCCGGCCAGCGGCTGGACCGCCGACCGCTTCGGCGCGCGCCTGGTATTCTCCGGCGCCGTCGCCGTTTTCATGGTGGGCTCGATCGGCTGCGCGCTGTCTTCCTCGGTCAACGATTTTGTCATCGCGCGCGTCCTGCAAGGCATGGGCGGGGCGATGATGACCCCGGTCGGACGGCTGGTGCTGCTGCGCTCGATCGACAAGAGCGCGCTGGTGAATGCGATGGCCTGGGTCACCGTGCCAGCGCTGGTCGGGCCAGTGATCGGCCCGCCGCTCGGCGGCTTCATCACCACCTATTTCTCCTGGCACTGGATCTTCCTGATCAATATCCCGATCGGGCTGCTCGGCATCTACATGGCGCTGCGCTACATCGACCCGATCAGGAGCGAAGACCCGGAGCGCTTTGATCTCTACGGGCTGGTGCTGGCCGGCATCGGGCTGGGCGGAATTGCCTTCGGCCTTTCGATCGCCGGTCTCAATCTCGTGCCATGGCACATCGTCGTCGCGCTGGTCGGGATCGGCACGATTTCCATGACGCTCTATGTGATCCACGCGCGGCGGACGGCTTCGCCGGTGCTGGATTTTGCGCTGCTGCGATTGCCGACGATGCGCGCCAGCATCATCGGCGGTTTTCTGTTCCGGCTCGGCATCGGCTCGCTGCCGTTTCTGCTGCCGCTGTTGCTACAGGTCGGCTTCGGCCTCTCGCCGCTGAACTCCGGGCTTGTGACCTTCGCATCGGCGGCCGGAGCCATGGGCATGAAAACGCTGGCGGCGCGCATCATCAAGACCTTCGGCTTTCGCAATATCATGGTGATCAACGCGGTGGTGAGTTCAGTCTTCCTTGCCGCCTGCGCGCTGTTCACGATCGCAACCCCGCTGCTTCTGATCATGATCCTCCTGGTGGTCGGCGGCTTTTTCCGCTCGCTGCAGTTCACCGCCATCAACACGCTGGCCTATGCCGAAGTCGAGCCGGCCCAGATGAGCCGCGCCACCACGCTGGTCAGCGTCAACCAGCAACTGGCGGTTTCCGCCGGCGTCGCCGTCGGCGCGTTCTCGGTGGAGTCGACCATGCTGCTGCATCATGTGAGCGAGCTGACCGCGGGCGACTTTGCGCCGGCATTCATCGTGGTGTCGATCATCTCGACGGTCTCGGCCTATTTCTTCTACCAGATGCCCGCCGATGCTGGCCATCAGGTGTCCGGACGCGGCGTCGTCGTGGTTGCCTCGCCCGAGCGCGACGCCGAACCGGAAGAGACCGCCGCCACCGAGACCGCCAACGCGCGGGATCAGCGGCTGGGGTGATTGCGGTGGAGTTCAAAGCGGCGGTTTTGCCTGCTGTCCCCGAAATCCCATCGCCAGCACATAGCGCTCGGAGGAAATCCTTCCTGCTCGATGCCGGTTTAACATGTTTGACGGTCGCGAAATCATGCTTGAGCTGGGTCATCAGCGAGGCGTCGGCGCCGCTCTGAAACACCTTGGCGACAAAGGTGCCGCCGGGCTTGAGCACGTCGGCGGCAAAGGCGGCGGCGCCCTCCACCAGGCCGAGGATGCGCAGCTGGTCGGTCTTGCGATGGCCGGTGGTATTGGCGGCCATGTCGGACAAGACGACATCGGCGCGGCCGTCCATCATGGCGAGCAATTTTTCCGGCGCATCCGGGCTGAGAAAATCGAGCTGGGCGAAGCTGACACCGACGATCTCCGGCATCTCCAGCAGATCGATCGCGACCACCTTGCCCTTGCCGTCGGCGGCGCCGACCCGCTTGGCGGCGATCTGGCTCCAGCCGCCGGGCGCCGCACCCAGATCGACCACGGTGATGCCGGGCTTGAGAAAGTGGTATTTGTCGTCGATTTCGATCAGCTTGTAGGCCGCGCGCGAGCGCAAGCCGTCGCGTTTGGCCTGCGCCACATAGGGATCGTTGAGCTGCCGCTCCAGCCAGAGCTTCGAGGACAGCTTCAGCCTGCCGCCGCTCTTGACGGTGACGCGTAGCCGCCCGGTGGTGTCTTTCGCCATGTTGGTTTCGCTGAATCTCAGTCGGGCATCCAGGCCACATGGTTCGAGACGCGCGGCGCTGCCGCGCTCCTCACCATGAGGGGTTAGACCTCATCCTGAGGAGCGCCCTTGCGCGTCTCGAAGGATGAAAGCCACCGAACCATGCCCTAGCACATCGCGTACCGAAATGCCTATCGGCCAGCGCTCAGCGCGCCGTCCTCGCGCATCATCTCGACCAGCATGCCCTCGCGCAGGCCGCGATCGGCGACGCGCAGCCGCGGCAACGGGAACGCATGGCGGATAGCGTCGAGGATGGCGCAGCCCGCCAGCACCAGATCGGCGCGCTCGACGCTGATGCAATGATTGGCGGCGCGTTCCCGGTAGCTCATGCCAAGCAGGCGCGCGATGGTGGCGGTGACATCCGCATCGCTCATCCAGACGCCATCGATCCGGCGGCGATCGTAGCGCGCCAGATTGAGATGGACGCCGGCGAGCGTCGTCACCGTGCCGGAGGTGCCGAGCAGATGCATATCCGCCAGATCGTCGCCATGCTCGGCGGCGAACGGTGCGACATGTTTGGCGACCTCCTGCACCATCGCGGCGTAGGATTGCGGCGTGACGTCACGGCCGCCAAAATGCTCGGCCAGCGTGACGACACCGAGCGGGATCGACATCCACGCCCTGATGCGCGGCGACGGATTTTGCTCACCCGGATCGCACTCGATCCGAACCAGTTCGGTGGATCCGCCGCCGATATCGAACAGGATGGCGCCGCGTCCGTGCGGATCGAGCAGCGGCGAGCAGCCGATGACGGCCAGCGCCGCCTCGGTCTCGCGGTCGATCACTTCGAGGCGGATGCCGGTTTCGGCGGCGACCCGATCGCGAAAGCCTTCGGCATTCGACGCGGCGCGGCAGGCCTCGGTCGCAATCAGCCGCAGCCGCCTGGCCTTCTTGGACTGAATCTTGTCGCGGCAGATGCTCAGCGCGGCGATGGCGCGTTCGATCGCCGCGTCGCTGATGCAGCCGGTCGCGGAGATGCCCTCGCCCAGCCGGATGATCCGCGAGAACGAATCCACCACGCGGAAACCGTCATCGGTCGGACAGGCGATCAGCAGGCGGCAATTGTTGGTACCGAGGTCAAGCGCGGCGTAGACGCCGGAACCCGGTACCAGGCCGGCTCCTCCGTCATCGCCTGCGGCGACCGGTATGATCGAGCTTCCGCGCGACGCTCGGTCATCGCGAAGCCGCGTGTCGTCCTTCATCCAGATGTCTTTTCCCGACCTACGAGGGCCGACGAGAATTTCGTTTCGGGAGAAACTCTAGCAGCGCCAAGGGGCGGCGCAACAACCCTTCACATGGGACTATGTCCAATCAGGCGTTGTCGTTCGGTGAGCGGTGGTTTATCTGGGGATAACAGGCCACCAAATCGTGCAAAATCGGCCATTTCGGGTGCTTTCAATGCAAGATCACACGTCTCCATCCTCTCTGGAAAACGCTATTGCACTGCAAAAATTCGGAGTCGGGCAGCCGGTCCGCCGCAAGGAGGATGACACGCTGGTCCGCGGCAAGGGCAAGTACACCGACGATTTCAACCTTCCGGGGCAAGCCTATGCTTGGATCGTGCGCTCAAGCCACGCCCACGGCATCATCCGCGGCATCGACGCCTCCGCCGCCAGAGCGATGCCGGGCGTGCTCGGCGTCTGGACGGGAACCGACCTTGCCGCCGCCGATTACGGCCCATTCACCTGCGGGCTGCCGCTGAAGAACCGCGACGGCACTCCGCTGCTGCAGACCAACCGTACCGCGCTGATGACCGACAAGGTGCGCTATGTCGGCGACCCCGTGGCGTTCGTGGTGGCCGAGACGCTGGCGCAGGCCCGCGAGGCGGGCGAGGCCGTGGTGGTCGATATCGATCCATTGCCCGCCGTCACGGACCCCGACGAAGCGGCAAAGCCCGGCGCGCCGCAGCTCTACGATCATATCCCCAACAATGTGGCGCTCGATTATCACTATGGCGACGCCGCCAAGGTCGAGGCCGCCTTCGCCGGCGCCGCGCATGTGACAAAGCTCGATATCGTCAACACCCGCGTGGCGGTGGTGGCGATGGAGCCGCGCGCGGGCCTCGCCTCCTACGACAGAGCGAGCGAGCGCTACACGATCCAGGTTCCGACCCAGGGCGTCGCCGGCAACCGCACCACTCTCGCCAAGAACATCCTGAAGGTTCCGAACGAGAAGGTGCATCTGCTCACCGCCAATGTCGGCGGCTCGTTCGGCATGAAGAACATCAACTATCCCGAATATGTCTGCATCCTGCATGCCGCCAAGGCGCTGGGCCGGCCGGTGAAATGGACCGACGAACGCTCGACGAGTTTTCTCTCCGACAGCCACGGCCGCGCGCACAAGATCCATTGCGAACTGGCGCTCGATGCCGAAGGCAAGTTCCTCGCGGTCAAGGTTTCGGGCTACGGCAATCTCGGCGCCTACATTACCGGTGTCGCGCCGCTGCCGCTGTCGCTCAACATCGGCAAGAACATCGCCAGTGTCTACCGCACGCCGCTGATGGCGATCGACATCAAGACCGTGCTGACCAACACCACGCTGATGGGCCCCTATCGCGGCGCCGGACGGCCCGAGGCCAACTATTTCATGGAGCGGCTGATCGATCGCGCCGCCGCCGAGATGGGCATCAACCGGCTGACGCTGCGCAAGCGCAACTTCGTCAAGCCGGCGCAGATGCCGTTCACGGCTTCCTCCGGAATGATCTACGACAGCGGCGATTTCCAGGGCGTGTTCAACAAGGCGCTCGAGATCTCCGACCACGCCAATTTCGCCAAACGGAAGAAGGAAAGCCGCAAGCGCGGCAAGCTGCGCGGCATTGCGGTCGGCTCCTATCTCGAGGTCACCGCGCCACCCAACGTCGAACTCGGCAAGATCGTGTTCGAGGATGACGGTTCGGTCCGGCTGATCACCGGCACACTCGACTACGGCCAGGGCCACGCGACGCCGTTCGCGCAGGTGCTGTGCGCGCAGCTCGGCGTGCCCTTCGAAAGCGTCAAGCTCGAACAGGGCGACAGCGACGTCGTGCATAACGGCAACGGCACCGGCGGCTCGCGCTCGATCACCGCCAGCGGCATGGCGATCGTCGAGGCCTCGAAACTGGTGATCGAAAAGGGCAAGCGCGCGGCCGCCCATCTGATGGAGGCCGCCGAAAGCGACATCGAATTCGGCAAGGGCCGCTTCACCATCGCCGGCACCGACCGCTCGATCGACATCATCGAGCTTTCGAAACGGATGCGCGAAGGCAAGATGCCGGAGGGCGTGCCGTCGTCACTTGACGTCGACCATGTCACCGAACCTGTTCCGTCGACCTTCCCCAATGGCTGCCATGTCGCGGAAGTCGAGATCGACCCCGAGACCGGAATCGTGCAGATCGTTCGCTATACCGGCGTCAACGACTTCGGCACCATCGTCAATCCGCTGCTGGTCGCCGGACAGTTGCATGGCGGCGTCGCGCAAGGCATCGGACAGGCGCTGATGGAATGCGTCAGCTATGACGAGAGCGGCCAGCCGATCACCGGCTCGTTCATGGACTACGCGCTGCCGCGCGCCGAGGACATCCCCTCGATGGAGATCGGCGATCATCCGGTGCCGGCCAAATCCAATCCGCTGGGCACCAAGGGCTGCGGCGAAGCCGGCTGCGCCGGCTCGCTCTCAACGCTGGTCAACGCGGTGCTCGACGCGCTGTCCGACTATGGCATCGCCCATATCGACATGCCGCTGACGCCGGAACGGGTCTGGCGCGCGATCAAGGACGCGAAGAAGGCGGCGTGATGTCTGTGATTTTCTCCCTCGCCCCGCTCTTCGCGGGGAGAGGGTTGGGGTGAGGGGCTGCCTCCGCGAAATCACTGACAAGGATACTCGCGGTGAGTCGCCCTCACCCGGCGCTACGCGCAGACCTCTCCCCGCAAGCGGGGCGAGGTTAGCCCCTACGCCGCCGCCTGCTCGCGCGGCTGGTAGATCGCGATGTGCTGGCAGTGCGCCAGCGCTGTCCTGCCATTGGCGACGACCAGCGCGTCGAGTTCGACGAAGCGGTGGCCCTTCTTCTCGTAGTTGCCGGTCACGCGCGCACGCGCCGTCAACTCGTCGCCGCTATGCGATGCCGCCAGCAGCTGCATCCGGCTGCCGACATGGATCCACGGACCAAGGACGGCGTTGTCGACCAGCACCTTGTTCATCACCCGCTGCAGCAGGCCTGGATGGCCGAGGCCCTCCCGCGCATAGAGCGGGTCGCGCTCGCGGACATCCGTCAGATATTCCGTTGCGGCTTCGCCCGCCCACGCCCGCGGCACCGTTCCGAGCCATTTGCCGGGTTCGTAGGAGGCTTCGTCCACCGGCCGGCGTTCCGGCACCGGCGTGGCCGGCGGGAAATCCGCGATCGAAAGCGACGGGGCGGATTCGGCAAGCGAGGCCGTTCCAGTGGCGCAGAGCTGTCCGCGGCTTTCGACCTCGATCGAAACCACGCCGTCGCTCTCCTCGCCCGTCACATTGGCGATTTCGCCGTCATAGACCGGCTTGACGAAGCGCGCCTCGATCAGTCCGCGCTCGAGAAACGCGCGGCCCCATTTTGCCACCGGCAAATGCATCATGTAGGCCATGACATCGACGCCGGGGACGAGGCCGCCGCTGAATCCAAATCGCCTGGCCACCGCATCGTCATGCATCTTGTTCTCGGAAAGCTTCGCGGTGTTGTACGCCTGGACGCGATAGGCCTCGAGCCGGCTTGGCATGTCTGTTTCCCTTATTGCGGCGTTCTTTCTTCCGATAATCGTACGCAAAGAAAATGCCGTGGCAAGGCTGTTCGCCCCTCGTGTTTCCCTCGCAATTTCTTATCTGATGGGGTACCACGCGCATCCTGGGGAGCGCCGTTGCCCTTCCGGGAGCGCCGCGCGCGTTTCCCATCCAATCCTCAACCGATGACGTCAAATTTGAACACCACCCGCATCTATGTCGACGCCGACGCCTGTCCGGTGAAGGATGAAATCTACCGGGTCGCGGCCCGCCACGGCCTCCCCGTCAGCGTGGTCGCGGGTAATTTCATTCGGGTGCCGCCGGATCCGCTGATCGAACGCGTCGCGGCCGGTTCCGGCATGGACGCCGCCGATGACTGGATCGCGGAACGCGCGGGCAAAGGCGACATCGTCGTCACCTCCGACATTCCCCTGGCGAGCCGCTGCGTGAAGGCCGGCGCCGAGGTGATCGCGCCGAACGGCAAGCCGTTTAGCGAAGCGTCGATCGGGATGACGCTCGCGGTTCGCAATCTGATGACCGATCTGCGCTCGTCCGGCGAAGTGACCGGCGGTCCCAGACCGTTCGCATCGCGCGACCGCTCGGCGTTTCTGTCCGCGCTCGATCAGACTATCCGCCGCATCCAGCGCCAGAGCGCGGGCCAGACCGCGCAAAACCAGAATTGAACGCAAAACCATGGCGCCTCCGCTTATCCAGTTGAAAGACATCAAGCTGACCTTCGGCGGCACGCCGCTGTTGTCGGGCGTCGAATTGTCGGTATCGTCAGGCGAGCGCGTCTGCCTGATCGGCCGCAACGGCTCAGGCAAATCGACGCTGCTCAAGATCGCGGCCGGCCTGGTCCAGCCGGACAGCGGCAGCCGTTTCGTGCAGCCCGGCGCAACGATCCGCTATCTGCCGCAGGAGCCCGATTTTTCGGGTTTTGCCACTACGCTGGCCTATGTCGAAGCCGGTCTCGGCCCGGGCGACGACCATTATCAGGCCCGCTATCTGCTCGAGCAGCTCGGGCTTCATGGCGATGAAGACCCCGCGCATCTGTCCGGCGGCGAAGCCCGCCGCACCGCGCTGGCGCATGTACTGGCGCCCTCGCCCGATATCCTGCTCCTGGACGAGCCCACCAACCATCTCGATCTCACCACCATCGAATGGCTCGAGCACGAGCTCGACAGCCGTCGTTGTGCGCTGGTCATCATCAGCCACGATCGCCGCTTCCTTTCCAACCTGTCGCGCTCTACCGCATGGCTCGACCGCGGCCAGATCAAGCAGATCGACCGCGGCTTTTCCGCATTCGAAGCCTGGCGCGACGAGGTGCTGGCCGAGGAAGAACGCGACCAGCACAAGCTCGACCGCAAAATCGTCAATGAAGAGCACTGGCTGCGCTACGGCGTCTCCGGCCGCCGCAAGCGCAATGTCAAGCGGCTCGGCAATCTCTATGCGCTGCGGGAGCAGCGGCGCGACTATCGGGGCGCTGCCGGCAATGCCAACCTCGCCGCCGCGGAAGCCGACAAATCCGGCAAGCTGGTCATCGAAGCCAAGCACATCGGCAGATCCTACGGCGATCGCCGAATCGTCGATGACTTCTCGATCCGCGTGCAGCGCGGCGACCGCATCGGCATCGTCGGACCGAACGGCGCCGGCAAGACCACGCTGATCGACATGCTGACCGGCGCCAATCCGCCGGATACCGGCACCATCCGCTTCGGCGCCAATATCGAAATGGCCACCCTCGACCAGCACCGCGAAAGCCTCGACCCAAAATCGACTCTGGCGGACGCCCTGACCGGCGGCGGCAGCGACTACGTGATGGTCGGGGGCAAGCCGAAGCATGTCGTCAGCTACATGAAGGACTTTCTGTTCGCGCAGGAACAGATGCGCACGCCGCTGGAAGTGCTTTCCGGCGGCGAACGCGGCCGGCTGATGCTGGCGCGGGCACTGGCCAAACCCTCCAATTTGCTGGTGCTGGACGAGCCGACCAACGATCTCGACCTCGAAACCCTCGACGTGCTCGAGGAAATGCTCGGCGACTATGACGGCACGGTGATCCTGATCAGCCACGACCGCGACTTCCTCGACCGGGTGGTGACCTCGGTGATCGCGCCGGAGGGCGATGGCCGCTGGATCGAATATGCCGGCGGCTATACCGACATGCTCGCGCAACGCGGCGCCGACCTGAAGCGCGAGGCCGCGAAGAAGGCCGCGGTCGAACGCGAAAAGACCGCGGCAGCCGGCGCGCCGTCCACCGCGACAAAGCGCCGGCTCAATTTCAACGAAAAGCACGCGCTGGAAACCCTGCCCAAGACCATCGCCCGGCTGCAGGCGGAAATTGCCAAGCAGCAGCGTCACCTTGACGACCCCGACCTCTACAAGAAGGATCGCAAGAAATTTGACCAGGCCTCCGACGCGCTTACCAAGGCACAGAAAGACCTGCAGCAGGCCGAGGACAAATGGCTGGAACTTGAAGTGTTACGTGAAGAGATCGAGCAGGCTTGAATCGTAGCGCCTTTTCCTCCGTCATTGCGAGGAGCGAAAGCGACGAAGCAATCCATTGTGCACCGCGGATGGGTGGATTGCTTCGCTTCGCTCGCAATGACGAGGTTGACAAACCTGGAGCCAACCTAATGACCACTCCCCTCGCCGCCAAAATCGCCCGCGAATACGGCACGCCCTGTGCCGTCATCGACATGGATCGCGTCGAGCGCAACATCGCGCGCATCCAGGCGGCCTGCGATGCCGCAGGCGTCGCCAACCGGCCGCACATCAAGACACACAAGAGTCCGATGCTGGCCAGGCTTCAGATCGAAGCCGGCGCGCACGGCATCACCTGCCAGAAACTGGGCGAAGCCGAAGTGATGGCGGATGCAGGGATTGACGATATCCTGATCAGCTACAACCTCGTCGGCGACGAAAAGATGGCCCGGCTCGGCGCGCTGCAGGCCAAGGCCGACATGACGGTCGCCGCCGACAATCCGACCGTGATCGCGGGCCTGCCGCAGGCGGCCGCCCACTCCGGCCGGCCGCTCGCGGTGGTGGTCGAATGCGACACCGGGCGCAAGCGCGCCGGCGTCGAGACGCCGGCGGAGGCCATCGCGCTCGCCCGCGCGATCGCGGCCTCCGAGGGTTTGGTGTTCACCGGCTTCATGCTGTACCCGACCGAGACCGGCTGGGCCGAGGCGCAGCGGTTCTACGACGAGGCGCTGGCGGGCGTCCGCGCGCACGGGCTGGAGGCGGCGATGGTCTCGACCGGCGGCTCGCCGAACCTGAAGAATCTCGGCAAGCTCAAGGGCGCCACCGAGCACCGGCCCGGCACCTATATCTATAACGACCGGATGCAGGTCGGGGCCGGGGTCGCGGGCTGGGACGATTGCGCGCTGAACATTTATTCCACCGTGGTCAGCCGCGCCGGCCCCGATCGCGGCATTCTCGATGCCGGCTCAAAGACGCTGACCTCGGACACCGGCGGCGGCCTCGAGGGCCACGGACTGATCCTCGAACATCCCGAGGCGAAAATCGCGCGCTTCGCCGAGGAACACGGCTTTCTCGACCTCACCCGCAGCAACACCCGCCCTAACGTCGGCGACGTCGTGCGGATCGTGCCCAATCATGTTTGCGTCGTCGTCAACATGATGGACGAGGTGGTGATGGTGCGCGGCGACGAGATCGTCGGCGTGCTGCCGGTGGCGGCGCGGGGGAAATTGCGGTAGGCGCCCGCGCATCCTTCGAGGCTCGCTACGCTCGCACCTCAGGATGACGCTCTCTCGTAGCCGTCACCCTGAGGTGCTGTAGCGCAGCGGAGGCCTCGAAGGGCGACGGCGTTCATTTGAGCCACTTCAACGCCCCCCGCCCTGCCGCCGCTCCCGTGGCAAAGCAGGCCTGCAACAGATAGCCGCCGGTCGGCGCTTCCCAGTCGAGCATCTCGCCGGCGGCGAACACCCCTCGCAAGCGGCGGATCATGAAGTCGGCGTCGAGTTCGCTGAGGGCAATTCCGCCCGCGGTCGAAATCGCACGCGCGATCGGGGCGATGCCGTTGAGTTTTATCGGCACGGCATTGATCCGCTCAGCGAGGTTTTCCGGCGACAACGACGCCAGCGCCATGCCTGAGGCGATCGCAGTCTCCTGCAACAGGCCGATGGCAACCGGAGGAAGCTGCGCTGCCTTGCGCAGCCAGTTCGAAAATGTCTGCTTGCCGCGCGGCGCCGACAGCCGCGCGACCAGATCGCTGGCTTTAAGGTCAGGCCGCAACGCGATATGCAGGGTTGCCTCCCCTGAACCGAGGATCGCCTCGCGCAATTCGGCCGAGAGCGCATAGATCGCGCCGCCCTCGATGCCGTTGCGGGTGATCATGGCTTCGCCGAGGGCGCGGTCCGCGCCGAACGACAGCGCGATCCCCTTCAGCGGTTCGCCCTCGAAGCGATCGCGGAAGATGTCCGACCAGGCAACCGCAAAACCGCAATTGGCAGGCTTGAGCGGCGCTACCGTTACGCCCTTGCTCCGCAGCGTTTCCACCCATCCGCCATCGGAGCCGAGCCGCGGCCAACTGGCGCCGCCGAGCGCCAGCACAGTGGCGCCCGCGTCGACCGCGCTTTGCCCGTCAGGCGTCTGAAACAACAGACGGCCGCTCTCGTCCCAGCCGGTCCAACGGTGACGCAGTGAGAATTTCACGCCCATCGCATCGAGCCGCCGCAACCAGGCCCGCAACAGCGGCGATGCCTTTAGCGTTTTCGGAAAAATCCGGCCAGAGGAGCCAACGAAGGTCGGCTGCCCCAGCGCCTCGCTCCATGTCCGCAAGGCATCCGGCGGAAATGCTTCAATGGCGGCGGCAAGCTGTGGCATCGCCTCGCGGTAGCGGGTGAGAAACACCGGCAGCTTCTCGCTATGCGTCAGATTGAGGCCGCCGCGGCCGGCCATCAGGAACTTGCGGCCCACCGACGGCATCGCGTCATAGACCGTGACGCGGGCCCCGCCTCGCGCCAGCACCTCAGCCGCGATCAAGCCGGCGGGACCGGCGCCGATGACGGCGACTTGAGTTGCGAGGATGGACATGGGCTGGGTTTACGTCATTCCGGGGCAGGCGTCTTCGCGTGAAACCGGAATCCCGAGATTCTCCGATGTGCAATTGAACATCGTAGTTCGATGCTTTGCATCGCCCCGGAATGACGATGTCACAGCTTGATTCCCGCTCGCGCCGCGGCCTGGGCGACATATTTCTGGGTCTGCTGGAACGCGCCCTCCAGCGCCCTCGCCGTCGACATGTCGCCGATCTCGGCGAAATGCGCTGATATCGCCTCCGGTGTCCAGTCGGACTGGGCCAGATTGACGCCTTCGGTTTCCACAATCCTGATCACCGCGAACGAACCCGCGCCCGCGCCCATGATGGTGCGGGTTGGCGCGTCCTCCGCGAGCAGATAAAGCACCGCCGGCGTGATCGCTTCCGGCCGCATCAGCGCCAGCGCCTGCGGCGGAAGCAGCTCTTCGGTCATGCGTGTCGCCGCCGTCGGCGAAATCGTGTTGACGCGGATATTGTTCTTGCGGCCTTCTTCCGCCAGCACGTTCATCAGCCCGACCATGCCGGCTTTCGCCGCGCCGTAATTGGCCTGGCCGAAATTGCCGAACAGGCCCGACGACGAGGTGGTGACGACGATGCGGCCATAATTGCGCTCGCGCATCCCGTTCCACACTGCCTTGCAGCAATAGAAGGTGCCGTTGAGATGGACGTCCAGCACCTTGGCGAAATCGGCGATTTCCATTTTGGCAAAGGACTTGTCGCGCAGGATGCCGGCATTGGCGACGAGCAGGTCGACGCTGCCCCACTCCTTGGCGGCGCGATCGACCATCGCCGTGACCTGTTCGAAGTTGGAGACGTCGGCGCCGTCGGCCATCGCCACGCCGCCGGCTTTTCGAATTTCCTCGACCACGGTCTCCGCCGCCGTCAGCGACCCGCCGGTGCCGTCGCGGGCGCCGCCGAAATCATTGACCACGACTTTGGCGCCGCGACTCGCCAGACCGAGCGCATGCGCGCGGCCAAGACCATTGCCCGCGCCGGTGACGATAGCGACGCGTCCATCAAACCTGATTGTCATGATTGCATTTCCCGAATTTTTTAGAGCATGGTAAGATCAGATCTTCGCACTTCGACCTCTCCCCATTGGGGAGAGGTCGAAGTGAACCCGCTGGCCGACCGCAGCCATCAAAGCCGTCCGCCTCAAGAAAAATAGATCAGGCCGATCCAGTCGGCCACCAGAGCGGGCTTTTCCTCGCCCTCGATCTCGACCGTGACATTGGTGCGCGATTGCAGCTCCTTCGGTTTGCGCAGCTTCGCTTCCATCAAGTTGAAGCGGCCGCGCACGCGCGAACCTGATCGTACCGGCGAGATGAACCGTAGTTTGTCAAAACCGTAGTTGACGCCCATCGTGGTGCCCTCGATCACCGGCATCACTTCATACGACATGATGCTCATCAGCGACATCGTCAGGAACCCGTGCGCCACCGTGGTGCCAAACGAGGTTTCGCGCCTGGCGCGCTCGGGATCGACGTGGATGAACTGATGATCCTCGATCACGTCAGCGTAGACATCGATCCGGTTCTGATCGACCAGATGCCAGGACGACACGCCGACCTCGCGGCCGACCAACTCCTGATACGCCTCAAGCGAAATCGGCGGCTTCTTCCAGACTTCGTTCATTAAGCCAATTCTCCAAACGACGCGCCAGGCTGCCTTTTACTCAAATACTTCGTTGGCGGTTGCAAGAAGCCTTTCCGGCACTTTAAGTCCGAGGGCTTTTGCAGCCTTCACGTTGATGACGAGTTCGAAGTTGGTCGGCTGCATGACCGGCAAATCGGCCGGCTTCTCGCCATTCAGGATTCGGCCGGCATAAACGCCCATCTGACGGTAGACATCGGAAAGGCTCGATCCGTAACTGATCAGGCCGCCGGTTGCGCAAAATCCGCGCTCGAAGAAGATCGTTGGAACCCGGTTACGATCGGCAGCATTGACCAGCTGTTCCCGGCGGGTGTCGAAGAACGGGTCAGCCGCGACGACGAGCCCATCGCCCTGCGCGCTGGCGACGGAAGCAAACGCCGCGTCGATTTCGTTCTCGGTACTGGCCTTGAGAATGGACAGTTGCAGACCTCGGGCGCGAACCCCTTCCTGCGCGCCGCGAATCGAAGGCTCGGCCGTCGGGCTTGCCGGATTGATCAGCAGCGCAATGGTCCTGGCGTGTGGAACCAGTTCACACAACAACTCCACGCGTTTCGGCGTAATCTGCGTGAAGAGGATGCTGAACCCGGTGGCATTGCCGCCCGGCCGGGGCAGGCTGGCGACCAATCCCGCCTCGACCGCATCATTGCCGACCTCGAATACGATCGGGATCGCCGACGTTGCGCTTTTCGCTGCATGCGCCGGCGGAGGTCCGAAGGCGGCAATCAAATCAACCTTGCGCGCGACCAGCTCGGAGGCCAGTGCCGGCAGCCTGTCATAACGACCCTCTGCCCAGCGGTATTCCATCTGCAGATTTTCTCCTTCGACATACCCCTTCTCACGAATTCCCTGCAGAAAGGCGCTGGCGCCAGGGGTGTAATCGGGAGTGGCGAAGTGAAGATACCCTATCACCGGCGCGTTTTTTGCTTGCGCGCGTGCGCGCGGCAGGGTGCCGAGCGCCGCAGCACCGCCAGCAAGCGCCATCATGAAGCCGCGTCGTTTCATAAATCCCCCCTAGCTCTCCGCCGATCCGGCCGATCGTACCTGCTGCAATTCCGGGAAATCCTCTTCGCGAAATTCCTCGCCGCGCAGCGAATCCTCGCGATCGTTGTCGTGCTCCAGGCGACGCAACTGCACGCGGCGGATTTTTCCGGAAATCGTCTTCGGCAGTTCGGTCACAAATTCGATCCGCCGGATACGCTTGAACGGCGCCAGCCTGGTGTGCAGATGCCGGAAAATCGACAACGCGGTCCCGGGCGAACGCTCAGCGCCGGCCATGAGCAGCACATAGGCCTTGGGGATGGCAAGCCGGATCGGATCAGGACTGGGAACGACCGCCGCTTCCGCGACCAATTCATGTTCGAGCAGGATGCTCTCGAGCTCGAACGGGCTGATCCGGTAGTCGGAGGACTTGAAAACGTCGTCGGAGCGGCCGACGAAGGTCAGATAGCCCTCGTCATCGGCAAACACCACATCGCCGCTGCGATAGAGTTCGCCGTCCGCGCCGCTGAGCTTGCCGTCCTCGCCCTGATAGCCCTGCATTAGGCCGGCGGGCCTGACGTCGCCGAGCAACAGGGTCACTTCGCCCTCGCTCGCCACGTGCCCGTCGGCGTCGGTGATCTGCACCCGGTATCCCGGCAACGGCCGGCCCATCGATCCGACCTTCACCTTCTGGCCCGGCGAATTGCCGGCGAGTGCGGTGGTTTCGGTCTGGCCGTAGCCATCGCGGATCGTCAGCCCCCACGCCGCGCGCACCTGATCGATGACCTCGGGATTGAGCGGTTCGCCGGCGCCGCAGACCTCGCGCAAGCTGACCTTGAAGGTCGCAAGCTTCTCCTGAATGAACAGCCGCCATACCGTCGGCGGCGCGCACAGCGTGGTGACGCCGCAACGCCCGATGGTCGCGAGCAATCCCTTGGCGTCGAAGCGCGGCTGATTGACCACGAACACGGTGGCGCCGGCATTCCAGGGCGCGAAGAAGCAGCTCCAGGCGTGCTTGGCCCATCCCGGCGATGAGATGTTGAGATGGATATCGCCGGGTTGCAGCCCGAGCCAGTACATCGTCGACAGCCCGCCGACGGGGTAGCTGCGCTGGCTGTGACGCACCAGTTTTGGTTTTGCGGTCGTGCCCGAGGTGAAATAAAGCAGCATTGGGTCTTCGGCGCGGGTCGGCCCGTCGGGTGCGAAATCATCGGGAAATTCCGCGGCCTGTTCGTAGGCGAGCCACCCCTCCTGCTTCGACGATGCATTGACGACGATGCGGACAAGCTGGTCACCGCCGAGGCCGGTGAATTTGGCGACCTGGTCCTGCGCCGCCACCACGACCCTGGCGCGGCCGCGATCGAGCCGGTCGCGCAGCTCGTCGGGCGTCAAAAGCGTCGTGGCCGGAATCACCACCACCCCCAGCTTCATCGCCGCCAGCATGGTCTCCCAGAGCGGAATGACGTTGCCGAGCAGCAGCAGCAGGTGATCGCCCCGCTTCAATCCCTGCGCCCGCAGGAAATTCGCGACCTGGTTGGAACGGCGCGACAGCGCCGCGAACGACAGTTTGGTCTCGCGGTTGCTGCCGGCATCGACGATCCACAGCGCGGGCCGATCCCTGGCTTCCGCATTGCGCGCCAGTTCCGCATCGAACCAGTCCAGCGCCCAGTTGAACGGCACCGGATCGGGCCAGCGAAATCCCTTCACCGCGGCATCGTAGTCGGTGCGATGCCTGAGCAGAAACGAACGAGCTTCCTGGAATGTCGTCATGTTCGTAGCCTACAGGGCAAACCGGTCAGATTTGTCGTCATTGCGAGCCAACGGGTCGCGCGAAAAGCGCGCCCGATGATGAACTCCGCGAAGCAATCCATTTTCCCGCCCGGTAGAGCCATGGATTGCTTCGTCGCTCCGCTCCTCGCAATGATGCCATCACTTTCCCGCCAGCCTGCGAACATGCTGGATGATCCCCGAGAAATCGACCCCGCCATTGCCGGCGGCGTCGAACGCCTTGTAGATCTCCTGCGCATGCTTGCCGAGCGGCGTCGCAGCACCTGCGGCCGTGGCGGCATCCTGCGCCAGCGTCAGGTCCTTCACCATCAGCGCCGCGGCAAAACCCGGTTTGTAGTCATTGTTCGCCGGCGAGGTCGGCACCGGGCCCGGCACCGGGCAGTAGGATGTCAGCGACCAGCATTGCCCCGACGACGTCGAGGCGACGTCGAACAGCGCCTGATGCGATAGCCCGAGCTTTTCCGCGAGCGCAAAGGCCTCGCTGACCGCGATCATGGAAATCCCCAGGATCATGTTGTTGCAGATTTTTGCCGCCTGGCCCGCGCCGGCGCCGCCGCAATGCACGATCTTCTTGCCCATGTTTTCCAGCACCGGTCTGGCAGATGCGAACGCCTTTTCCTCGCCGCCGCACATGAAGGTCAGCGTCGCGCCCTTGGCGCCGCCGGTGCCGCCGGATACCGGCGCATCGACCGAACCAACGCCGTGTTTCGAGGCCAGCGCATGGGACTGCTTGGCGCTTTCGACATCGATCGTCGAGCAATCGATGATCAGCGCGCCCTTTGCCATCGCCGGGACGACCTCGTTCCAGACCGAGAGCACATGCCGGCCCGCCGGCAACATCGTGACGACGACCTCGGCGCCTTTCACCGCGGCCACCGTGCTTTCGGCAATCGCGGCGCCGTCGGCCCTGGCCTGATCGCGCGAGGCCGCCACCAGATCGAAGGCCACCACCTTGTGGCCGGCCTTGACCAGATTGGCCGCCATCGGGCCGCCCATGTTGCCGAGACCGATGAACGCGATGCTTGCCATCTCCAACTCCCTCCGCTCAGCCGTTTCTATGTTATGTGCTAGAATATCAGTTCGTCGGCGCCGATTTCCGCGAAATATGGCGCCAGCATCCCGGGCGTGACATCCTCGACGCGCGGCGGCGACCAACGGGGATTGCGGTCCTTGTCGATGACGGCCGCACGGACGCCTTCACGAAAATCATCGCTTCGAAATACTTCCAGCGCGGCGCGATATTCCCGCACCAGACACTCCTCCAGCGACGAGGAGCGGCGGCCCAGCCGCATCAACTTGAGGCTGACCACCATGCCGCGCGGCGACTTCTCGTTCAATGTCTTGAGCGTCGATTGCGCGAGCTCCGAGCCATCGCGCTGAAGCGCCACGAAAATATCTTCCATCCGGTCATGTCCAAACCAGCCGTCGATCCTGGCCTGCATGGCGGCGACCGGACCCGCGGTCTCGCCGGTCGCATAGCCATCGATCAGCATCTGGACTTCGCCCGATGCCGTGCCGGGGCGGATTTTGGTGAGGACTTCGCGCAAGGCGGACAGCTTGCTTGATGGTACGACCGCGTCGGCAAACCGCGCATAGATCGCATCGGGGCCGTTCATGGTCTGGCCGGTCAGGCCAAAATAGGGCCCGATCTCGCCCGGCGAGCGCGACAGCAGCCATGTGCCGCCGACATCGGGAAAGAACCCGAGACCCACTTCAGGCATAGCCAATTTGGTCTTCTCGGTCACGACGCGATGGCGGGCGTGCGCCGACAAGCCGACGCCGCCTCCCATCACCAACCCGTCCATCAACGCGACATACGGCTTGGGAAATTTCGCGATGCGCGCATTCATGATGTATTCCTGGCGCCAGAAGATCTTGCCAAGGTCTCCGCCAGCCCGCGAACTCTCATAGAGTCCGCGTATGTCGCCGCCCGCGCACAGGCCGCGTTCACCCGCTCCTTCCAGCAACACCACTGCAATCGCCGGATCCTTCTCGAACCGGTCGAGCGCCGCATCGATGCCGAGCGACATCTCCAGCGTCATCGCATTGAGTGCTTTCGGCCGGTTCAGCCGAATGATTCCGGCCGAGCCTTCGCGCCGGACGATGAGATCGCCTTCGGAATCCGCGAGCGCAGCCGGAGCCGTCATCGCGCCCCCTCGATCAGCTTGCGGGCCACGATCAGCCGCATGATTTCGTTGGTACCTTCGAGAATCTGGTGGACGCGCAGATCGCGCACGATTTTCTCGATGCCGTATTCGCTGAGATAACCATAGCCGCCATGCAGTTGCAGCGCCTGGTTGGCGACCTCGAACCCGACATCGGTGCCGAAGCGTTTTGCCATCGCGCATAGCATGGTGGCGTCGGGGTCCTTGCGGTCGAGCGCGGCGGCGGCGCGCCATACGAAGGTCCGCGCCGCCTCCAGTTCGGTCGCCATGTCGGCGAGGCGAAATTGCAGCGCCTGGAATTCGTCGAGGCGCTTTCCGAAGGCCTTGCGCTCCCTCATATAGGCCAGCGATTTGTCGAGCGCGCATTGCGCACCGCCCAGCGAGCATGCGGCAATGTTGATGCGGCCGCCGTCGAGCCCGGCCATCGCGATCTTGAATCCGATGCCTTCATCGCCGAGCCGGTTGGCGACCGGAACCCGCGCATTCTCGAACATCACCGCGCGGGTCGGCTGCGCGTTCCAGCCCATCTTGCGCTCGTTGGCGCCGAGCGAGAGCCCGGGCGTGTCGCCCTCGATCACCAGCGTCGAGATGCCGCCGGGGCCGCCCTCGCCGGTCCGAACCATCACGACGTAAAGGTCGCCTTTGCCGGCGCCGGAAATGAACTGCTTCTGGCCGTTGAGGATATAGTGGTCGCCGTCACGCACCGCGCGGGTTCGCAACGCCGCCGCATCCGATCCCGATCCGGGTTCGGTCAGGCAGTAGCTCGCCAAATACTCCATGGTGCACAGCTTCGGCAGCCACTTTTTGCGCTGGGTATCGTTGCCATAGGCATCGATCATCCAGGCCGCCATGTTGTGGATCGAGATGAAGGCCGACACCGTCGGACAACCCTGGGCCAGCGCCTCGAAGATCAGCGCCGCGTCGAACCGCGTCAGCGCCGAGCCGCCGACATCGTCGCGGATGTAGACGCCGCCGATGCCGAGCGTCGCCGCCTCGCGCATCACATCGACCGGGAAATGCTTCTCCTCATCCCAGCGGATCGCATGCGGCGCGATTTTTTCCGCGGCGAAATCCCGCGCCATGTCGCGAACCGCAATCTGGTCCTCGTTGAGAGCGAATTGCATCTAATGTTCGCGCCTGTCCACGAGACCGTTGCGCTCGCTCAATTCATCGTCGGAATCGAGAACTCGGCGCCTTCCTTGACGCCCGACGGCCAGCGCGAGGTCACCGTCTTGGTCTTGGTGTAGAAGCGGATCGAATCCGGCCCATATTGATTGAGATCGCCGAAACCGGAACGCTTCCAGCCCCCGAAGGTATAATAGGCGACCGGCACCGGGATCGGCACGTTGATGCCGACCATGCCGACATTGACCTTGGCGGCGAAGTCGCGTGCGGCGTCACCGTCACGGGTGAAGATGGCAACGCCGTTGCCGTAGTCGTGATCGGAGGGCAGTCGCAGCGCCTCATCGTAATCATGGGCGCGTACCACCGACAACACCGGACCGAAAATCTCTTCCTTGTAGATCCGCATGTCCTTGGTGACGTTGTCGAACAGGCAACCGCCCATGTAGAATCCGTTCTCGTAGCCCTGCATCTTGAAGCCGCGGCCGTCGACCGCGAGCTTGGCGCCTTCCTTGATGCCGATCTCGACATAGTCCTTGACCCGCTCCAGCGCCGCTCTGGTCACCAGCGGACCGAAATCGGCGGTCGGATCGATCGAAGGGCCGATTTTCAGGTTCTCAACCCGCGGAATCAGCTTTTCCATCAGCCGGTCGGCAGTGGTCTTGCCGACGGGGACCGCGACCGACACCGCCATGCAGCGCTCGCCGGCCGCGCCGTAGCCGGCTCCGACCAGCGCGTCGACGGTCTGATCCATGTCGGCATCCGGCATGATGATGGCGTGATTCTTGGCGCCGCCGAAACACTGCGCGCGCTTGCCGGTCGCGGCCGCCCGCTCATAGATGTACTGGGCGATCGCGGACGAACCGACAAAGCCGACCGCGCGGATATCGGGATCGTCGAGGATAGCGTCCACCGCTTCCTTGTCGCCGTTGACGACGTTGAGGATGCCCGGCGGCAATCCCGCCTCCAGCATCAACTCGGCAAGCCTCATCGGCACGCCGGGGTCGCGCTCCGACGGCTTGAGCACGAACGCATTGCCGCAGGCGATCGCGGGCGCGAATTTCCACATCGGAATCATCGCCGGGAAATTGAACGGCGTGATGCCGGCAACGACGCCCAGGGGTTGCCGCATCGAATAGATGTCGATGCCGGGACCTGCGCCCTCGGTATATTCGCCTTTCATCATTTGCGGAATGCCGAGAGCGAACTCCACGACTTCGACGCCACGCAGAATATCGCCCTTGGCGTCGGGAATCGTCTTGCCGTGTTCGCGGGCAAGCAATTCGGCCAAGGCCTCATTGTCGCGCGCCACCAGTTCCAGGAACTTCATCAGGACACGAACCCGGCGCTGCGGATTGGTGGCCCCCCATTCCGGCTGCGCCGCCTTGGCATTCTCGACCGCCGCGCGCAGTTCGGCTTTTGAGGCCAGCGCCACCTGGGCCTGGACGTCGCCGGTCATCGGCTCAAATACGTCCGCAAAGCGGCCCGATGTGCCCTTGACCTCGCGGCCGCCGATAAAGTGTCCGATCATACGCATGCGTTCCTCCAAGGCCTTTGCAAGGGTGCCGATTTTGGCAGCATCTTGCAGTCTTTGCCGGCTTTGGAAAGGTTTTTCAACGCGCAACGGATTTGCGAAAATGCGGGCTTTGGCGGCGTTTTTCGCCGCCTACGACCATCGTCGAATGCGCCCCTGCGAGGACGCCTCAGTGCGGCGCCGATGCGGCGGCTTTCCTGGGCCTGGATTTCCGCGGCCCTGGCACCGCCGACGTCGCCGGCTTGAGCAGCGCGTCGCGCCCGGCACCCAGTATTTCCTCGGAAAACTCTCCGCTGCCGGCGATGCGGGCCAGCACCAGCGTCCCCATCATGGTGGCGAGCACGGCCATCGCCTGCTTGCGCGCGGCCTTGCGCGGGACGTCCGGAATTTGCGTGGCGAGCATGTCGATCATCTGCTCCAGCCTGCCCGCGAACACCCTTCGCGTCTTTGCGCTCTCGCGGGCGATTTCCGCGCCCAGCGCCGGTACGGCGCAACCGTGGCCGGGATCGTCGCGATGAATTGGCGTCAGATAGGAATTCACGATGGTGGCCAGGCGCTTTTCGGGCGGAGTCTGCTCCCCCAGTTTTCGCCAGCGCTCCGTCGATCGGTCCATCGCATGGGTAAAGGCCTCGATCACCAGGGCTTCGCGCGAATCGAAATGGGCGTAGAACCCGCCATGGGTGAGCCCGGCGTCCTTCATGAGGTCGGCAACGCCGATCCCGTGGGCGCCCTTTTCGCGCAGCCTGACCGAGGCCTTCTTCACGATCCGCGCGTGAGTCTCGAGCTTGTGTTCCCTGGAGTATCGCATGGCGGTCCCATAAGATGTTCGAAGTCATATAATAACTTCCGGCACCGTCATAACATCCGCGACCTCGGAAAGCTCCCATTTTGTTTCGTTCGCCGGCTGTCGCCATCGCGGCGATCGCCGCTCCCGCCGGTCTTGACAAGGCCCGGTTTTGCCCGGGAAGTGGCACGATCAGCCCCAACACTTCCCCATCGCGAGACCGTCATGCACATGCTCAATCCCTTTTGCGGCGTCGATCGCGACCCGCGCGGCGTCGTCCGCCTGACGATCTGCAACGCCGGCTCGCTCAATATTCTCGGATCTGCCGCCATTGCGGGCGTCCGCGAAGGGCTGGAAGTGCTGGCAACGGAGCGGCAAATTCGCGTGCTGGTCATGGCCGGTCAGAGCGAAAAGAGCCTGATCGGCGGCGCCGACATCAAGGAAATGGCGAGGCTGGATCAGGCGTCGGCCGAGAAATTCATCACCGGCCTGCGCGATCTCTGCGAGGCGGTGCGGGCGTTTCCCTCGCCGGTGATCGCCCGGATGCCCGGCTGGTGCCTCGGCGGCGGCCTCGAGGTCGCCGCATGCTGCGACTTCCGGATCGCCGCGCACGACGCCCGATTTGGCATGCCGGAGGTCCGGGTCGGTATCCCCTCTGTCATCCATGCCGCGCTGTTGCCGCGCCTGATCGGTTCGGGCCGAGCCCGCTGGCTGGTGATGACCGCCGAGAATATCGACGCCGCCACCGCTCTGGCCTGGGGACTGGTCGATGTGGTGGCGCCGGAAGGCGGTCTGGACGCCGCGGTCGAAAACACCGTCGCGGCACTGCTGGAATGCGCCCCGGAAGCCTTGCGCGCGCAAAAGGCGCTGCTCCGGCAATGGGAGGAACTGCCGCTAAAGCAATCCGTCGATTTGAGCATCGGCGTGTTCGGGCAATCGTTCCTCACCGGTGAGCCGCAACGGCTGATGCAGGGGTTTATCGACCGGAAGCGGTGACGCCAACCCGAGCCTCAAGTCCCGCGGCGCTCATGCGATCACGATATTTTGTCATGAGACGCATGCGTTGCATTTTTTGCGGCGCATAATATGATGAATATCATCCAACAACGTCTGGACATTTCAGGATCACCGCCATGGCCGCAACTTCCGATCCCGTCGTCATTGTTTCCGCCACCTGCACGGCGCCGGGCCGGGAAACGCCATGATCTCCAACTGGCTGTCAGCCGCCCTCGCCCGCCGCCACATCCATTACGGCTGGGTGATGGTCGGCGTCACATTTCTCACCGCGCTGATCACCGCCGGCACGGTCGGCGCGCCCGGCGTCTTCATCGTGCCGCTGCAGCACGAATTCGGCTGGACCACGGCCGAGATTTCCTCGGCGCTGTCGATCCGCTTCATCCTGTTCGGGCTGATGGCCCCGTTCGCCGCGGCGCTCATGAACCGCTACGGGCTACGCAACGTGACGTTGTCGGCGCTGCTGATCGTGGCCGCCGCGCTGGCGGCGTCACTGGCGATGACAAAAGTCTGGCAATTGATGCTGCTGTGGGGCGTCGTGATCGGTGTCGGCACCGGTATGACCGCGCTGGTGCTGGGCGCGACCGTCGCCGCGCGCTGGTTCGCGGCGCGGCGCGGCCTTGTGGTCGGCATTCTCACCGCCAGCGTGGCCACCGGGCAATTGGTGTTCCTGCCGCTATTGGCGGCCATCACGGAGCGGATGGGCTGGCGGATGGCGCTGGCGCTGATCTGCGTGATGCTGGGGGTCGCGGCGCTGGCCGTTCTGATGGTGATGCGCGATCGTCCCGGCGACCTCGGCTTGCGGCCATTCGGCGACGACGGCACCGCGCCGCTGCCGGCGCCGCCTCCCAACACCGCGCCGATCATGGCCGCGGCGCTTGGCACGCTGCGCGATGCCGCAAAGACACGGGTGTTCTGGATTCTGTTCGCCACCTTCTTCATCTGCGGCGCGTCCACCAACGGCCTGATCCAGGTGCATCTGATTCCAATGTGCCTCGATTTCGGAATTCCGCAGGTTCAGGCCGCGAGCCTGCTCGCCGCCATGGGCGTATTCGACTTCTTCGGCACCATCATGTCGGGATGGCTGTCGGACCGCTACGACAATCGCTGGCTGCTGTTCTGGTATTACGGCCTGCGCGGTCTGTCGCTGTTGCTGCTGCCGTTCAGCGATTTTTCGTTCTACGGGCTGTCGCTGTTTGCGATGTTCTATGGGCTGGACTGGATCGCCACGGTGCCGCCGACGGTGCGGCTGACCGCACAGCGCTTCGGGCCGGAGCGCGCCAACCTGGTGTTCGGCTGGATCTTTGCCGGTCATCAGCTCGGTGCCGCCTTTGCGGCATTCGGCGCCGGGCTGTCGCGGACCGTGCTGGCGAGCTATCTGCCGGCCTTCTTCATCGCCGGCGCGCTTTGCGTCGTGGCGGCGTTGATCGTGTTGTCGATCTCGCGAGCGCCAAAGCCGGTGGCGGCGTGAGACGCCTCAGCCGTCATTGCGAGCCAACGGGTCGCGCGAATGCGCGGCCGATGACAGGCTCCGCGAAGCAATCCATGCCGTAAATGGCTCTGGATTGCTTCGTCGCTTTGCTCCTCGCAATGACGGGGAAGGACGTCGGCCCTTCACCATTCGACTCACGGCCTGATCGCCATATTGGTCGCCGGCCCCGGCGTGCGCAGCGGTTCGGCGAGGCGGGCGAATTCGCACAATAGCGAGCGGGTCTTGCGCGGGTCGATGATTTCCTCGACCCAGAATTTTTCGGCGGTGCGGAACGGCGACCGCAGCTTGTTGAGCCGATCCTCGATCTCCTTCAATTTCGCGGCGGGATCGTCCGCGGCGTCGATGTCGGCGCGATAGGCCGCCTCGATGCCGCCTTCCAGCGGCAGCGAGCCCCAATAGGCCGATGGCCACGCATAGCGCAGCGAGAACCGGTCGGCCGGCTGGTGCACGACGCCGGCGACGCCGAAGGAATTGCGCACGATGATGGTGCACCAGGGCACCGTGGTCTGGTTGACCGCGGCCATCGCACGCACGCCGTGGCGGATGGTGGCGGCCTTCTCGGCTTCGAGGCCGATCATGAAGCCCGGGCAATCCATCAGATAGACCACCGGGAGATGGAAGGTTTCGGCGAAGTCGACCCAGCGCACCACCTTCTGGCAGGCGTCCGCCGTCCACGATCCGCCATAGTGAAAGGGATCGCTGGCAAGCACCAGCACGGCACGGCCTTCCAGCCGTGCCAGCCCCACGATGACCGGGCGCCCGAAATTCGCAGCCACCTCGAAGAACGATCCACGGTCGACGACGGCGTTGATGATCGGGCGCATTTTGTAGACCTGGCGGCGGTTGCGCGGAACCGCCGTCATCAAGGCTTCCTCCGAGCGTTCCGGGTCGTCGTCGCTCGCGATCGTCGGCGGCAGCTCGTAGACCGACGAAGGCAGATAAGAGAGAAAACGCCTGGCACAGGCGAACGCTTCCTCCTCGGTATCGACGGCATGATCGACGCCGCCGGCGCGGGTCTGGATATCGGCGCCGCCGAGTTCCTGCTTGGAGAGATCCTGGCCAAGCCGCTTCACAACCGGCGGCCCGGCGACGAACATCGCGGAAGCCTTCGTCATCACCGAATAGTGGCTGGCGGCAAGCCGGGCGGCGCCCAATCCCGCCACCGAACCGAGCCCCAGGCCGACCACCGGCACGCGGGCCATGTTCGCGGTCGTGTAGGCGTACCAGCGCGTGCCACCGATGCCGCCCGGCAGATTGGCAGCGCCCTTGGTTTCGATGGTTTTCACCGAGCCGCCGCCGCCGGAGCCTTCGATCATGCGGATGATGGGCAGGCGGAAATCATGCGCCATCTCCTCGGCCATCAGCGGCTTGGCGGAGATCGAGGCGTCGGCCGAGCCGCCGCGCACGGTGAAATCGTCGCCGACAGCGACCACGGTGCGGCCGTCGATCTTGCCGCGGCCGAACACGCAATTCGCCGGCGTCAGATTTGTCAGCTCGCCCTGCTCGTCGTATTCGGCGGTGCCGGATATCGCGCCGATTTCGTGGAAGCTCTTGGGATCGAGCAGCCTGTCGATGCGCTCGCGAACGGTGAGCCGGCCCTGGTCGCGCTGCCGCTTGACCTTGTCAACGCCTCCCATCTCGCGCGCGAAGGCTTCGCGCCGCGCGAGGTCGTCGAGTTCCGGCTTCCAATTCATTCGGATCCTCCGTCTTGATCTTGCTATTGCGGCCCGATGCCGGAACCGGCTTTACCTGCGCACGATCGCTGAACAGTCCGACCTCGCTACCCTCGAGCATCAGAGCGATCGTCGCACTCAGCTCCAGAAGCCGCGGGGCGACTTCCTTGTGCAAGCGTTTCTCGTCGAACATTGCGGACAGAAGACCAATCGTGACGACGACATAGGTCTGGTACTGTGGCGACCACAGCGGCACCGCGAGACCATTGATATGCGGGCTCCACGACCCGCAGGCCACCACATAGCCGCGCTCGCGCAACGCGCGGCGGTTGGCCTCCAGGCGCGGCCGCAGCAGTTTTGCGTGCTCCGGAACTTCGCGCTCCATTTCCGCGAGCAGCGCATCGCCGACTGCGGTCTCGAGCGCCGCCGTGTACGCATGGCCCGCGGCGGTGCTTGCCATCGCGATGCGGCTGCCCGATGTCGAGCTCAGGCCAAGCGCGTTGGCGGCGCGGCCGACCTCGAGATAAACCAGATGGAAGCGATCCGGAATCACGAAGCCGACGGTGCCGGGCAGTTGCTCGGCGACCTCCTGCAACCGTAGCCGGATCGCATTGCGCAATTGCAAGCCCCGCATCATCGCGGTGCTCATCGCAACTGCGCTCGGACCGATGCGGTATTTCTGATCGCGCGGCAGATAGACGAGCTGGCCCATCCGGGTCAGCGTATGGGTCAGCCGCGACACCGTCGAGCGCGGCAGCCCACAGCGGTTGGAGATTTCCAGATTGCCGAGCCGCGCGTCATGCCCCTCGAAGCAGCGCAGGACGTCGAACGCGCGCGACACCACCTGAATGACGTCGCCCTCGCCCGCGGCCTCGCCTGCAAGCATTCCCTGTCCACTGAGCCGCTCCGAACGCCGTCCCATCCGGTCCCCGCTATTCCGCCCTGCGGAATGAAATTCCGCTTGCAGGACAGGCTACCTCAGGCAATCTGCGGCCACAACTGGAGGCGGGCGTCGGCCGCCCCTCAAACAACCCGCACGGATAATCGCGCGGCAACGGTCCCGGAGATCGGAATGCCTGAGATCAAGATCGTGACCGAGGTCGCCGGGCGCGTCTGCGCGCTTCCGGTTCAGGCCGGCGCCGACGTCGGCGAAGGCGACGATGTGGCCTTTGTCGAAGCCATGAAAATGGAAATCCCGGTGGCTTCGCCCGCGGCCGGGAAAATCAAATCGATCCTTGTCGGCCTCGACGAAGTCGTTGCCGAAGGACAGGTGCTCGTCGTGATCGAGACCTGAACGCGCCTTTTCCGGCGCGCGGGCTGGCTCACACCACCTGCTCCACCGGCTGCATGTCGATGTCGAAGGTCTCCAGAAATTTCGACGTCATGATGTAGAAGCCGACGGAAAGCTGCAACTCGACCAGCGCCGGCGGCGTCAGTTTTTCGGCAATGGCCCTGAACGTCGCGTCGGTCGGACGGCGGAGCCTGACGATTTCATCGGTGAAGGCCAGCGCCGCGCGCTGCAGTTCGTTGAAGCAGCCGGCCGATTGCCAGTTCTCCAGCGCCGCATTCTGCTCAGCGGTAACCCCGACATTGCTGCCGATGCGCTTGTGCGCCACCACCTCGTATTGTGCCTCGCAGAGGATCCCGGTGCGCGTGATGGCAAGTTCCCGCACGACCGGATCAAGCTCTCCCCGGTGGCGGATCGCGCCGCCGAGCCGGCAATATTGCTCAAAATAGCTTGGCGAGTGCGCCATCATGCGGAAGATATTGGCGTTGCGGTTCTTGCCCAGAATTTCGCGGGTGCGCTCGTTGGATTTCGAAGTATCGCAATAGTCGATGCGGGCCATCATTCACCTTGGGTTTTTCCGGGGACTGTTCGAACCGCCTTATCGCCTGGCGGGCTTTTTCGGCAAGCGTATCCGGACGGAACTGGGCGAGCAACGGCTCGCGCGGTTCCCTGATCATGCATCACGCCAGAAATTCGCTTTCAAAATTCCATTCCACGCGCATAAACCGGCTGCAGGCGAGCCAAATTGCCGCCGCATTGCTGTTCGACCTTGGCACTGTCGATATTCGCTGAGTGGGGACTCGTCCAAGCGAATACTCGTCGAGGGGTGTTCCGAGTAAATCAAAATAGGGTCGTCGGGCCTTTGCGGGCATCGATGAGCCGCGCCCAAGTTTAGGGAGAACTGCATGAAGGAAGCCACCAAGAGGGCCGCCTCGGAGGCGCTTGCGCAGATGCTGGCGGTGACGGCGATGCTCGTCATCGCCAGTTTCGTGTTCTACGCGCGGTGAAGCTTCCGTGTCCCAGACGCGAATGCAACGAAGCAATCCGGGACACAGTTTTGCGTAACCGGGGGGATGCTTCGTTGCATTCGCAATGAAAAATCAGCCAGAAACACATCAGCCCTGAAACGCCACGGCATCCACAACGACACAGCCTTTGCCGGCGCTATCGAGCAGCACGGGGTTGAGATCGAGGCTCATCACCTTCGCCGGGGATTCCAACATCAACTCGCCTACCCGGACCACTGCGTCGCAGAGCGCGTCGATATCCATCGGCGGCTCACCGCGCACGCCCGCGAACAAAGGCGCAATCCTCAATCGCCCAAGCATCTCCCTGACGTCGTCCTTCGAAAACGGCGGGAGCAGCAGCGCGGTATCGCGGAAAATCTCGACATATTTGCCGCCGTCGCCGACCGCCACCACGGGGCCGAACACGGGATCGCGGTGCGCGCCGATCATGATCTCGCGCCGGCCGCCGGCCATTGCCGCGATGATGACGCCATCGAACCGCGCGCCCTGCTTGCGGATGATGCCTTCCATCTGCGCCCAGACCTCGCCCGCCTCCTCGCGGGAGGTGACGCCGAGCTTCACCAGGCCGAGTTCGGACTTGTGCGCAATATCGGCGGAACAGCCCTTGACCACGACCGGACCGCCGATCGTCTCGAACGCGGCGATGGCCTCGGCGCGCGACCGGCACAGCCGGTGCGGCACCACGGCAATGCCGCGCGCCGCCAGCAGAGCAAGGCTGTCGGCCTCGTTCAGCATCGTCGTCGCAGCCGACGTGATCTGTGGCGGACGGACCGTGGCGCGCTGCGCCTTACGCGCGAGGGTGCGCGCCATCAATTCGCGATGCGCCAGAAACTGATGCAGCGCCGTGACCGCCTCGGTCTCGGTCGGAAACACCGAAGAGCCTTCGGCTGCGAATTGATCGGCGACGCTGCGTTGGGTCGCCGCGATCACCAGCGGCTTTCCGGTCTGCCTGCCAAAGGCGGCAGCGTCGCGGGCGAAGGCTTCCACATCATAGCCGGGTCCGGCGACCGGAACCCCGATCAGGAACGCGTCGGCCGCGGGGTCTTCCGCGATCACCGGCAGGATGTCGCCGAACAGCCGGCTGTTGGACAATAGCGCCGCCGTCAGATCGATCGGATTGGTGGTGGTGGCAAAGCTCGGCAGGATACCCTTGAGCTTCCTGTCGGTTTCATCCGACAGTTTCGCCATCGGCATGCCGACCGCGGTCGCCGCATCCGCGGTCATGACGCAGACCGCCCCCGAATTGCTGATGGCCACGAGCCGCCGGCCCTTCGGCTTCCAGCCCTTGAGGTAGAGCTCGGTGGCTTCGACCAGCCCGCGCATATCCGGCGCACGCCAGATACCGTGCTGTTCGAAGAACGCGTCGACCACGCGGTCTTCGTTGGCCAGCGCCCCGGTATGCGACTGCGCCGCCTGGCGTCCGGCTTCCGAGCGGCCGGATTTCAGCGCGATGATCGGCAGGTCGCGGTCGAGCGCGACGGCGGCGAGCTCCTCCAGATATTTGGTCTCGGGGATGCTCTCGAGGTAGAGCAGCAGAAGCTTGACTTCAGGATCCTCGGCGACCGCGACCGCCAGTTCGCCCACCGTAATATCGGCGTCGTTGCCGGTGGCGTGGGTATGGCGGACGCCGATGCCGCGCTGGCGCAGGAACCCGACCGGCACGGTCGAGAGCGCGCCGCTCTGGCTCAGCATCGCGACGTGTCCCTCGGCGCGGTCCATATCCATGAACATGGTGGAGAAGCTCGCGATCGCACCGGTGCCGAAATTGGCAAGCCCTTGCGAATTGGGGCCGACGATGCGCATGCCGGCCTTGTGCGCGGCTTCCACCATTCGCCGCTCCTTCGCCTTGCCAGCGATGGCATCGACCTCGCCAAAGCCCGACGCCATCACCACGGCAACCTTGACGCCATGCGCGGCGCAATCCTCCACCACGCCGATCGCGTTATCGCCGGCGACGGCGACAATCACCATCTCCGGCGCCTCCGGCAGATCGTCGAGGCTCTTGTAGCATTTGTGGCCCTGCACCTCGGCGCGCGACGGATTGATCGGGAAGATCCTGCCCTTGAAGCCGAACTTGTCGAGGTAATGCACCGGGCGGCCGCCGACCTTGTTGGGATTCTCCGATGCGCCGATGATGGCGATGGAGCGCGGATCCAGCGCGGCCTTGAGACGGCTCATGATGTTGTCCTTGTAACCAGGGAATGATGCGCGAAGTGGTCCTGCGAAAATCGCACGGATACCAAATCGCCGATGGAACGATCGTTATCGCGACGGGCCAAAGGAAATCGTCCCTAATACGACTTCGGCAGGCCCAGCACCTTCTCGGCGATGAAACTGAGAATGAGCTGCGGGCTGATCGGGGCGATGCGCGGGATCAGGGATTCGCGCAAGTAACGCTCGACATGAAACTCCCTGGCGTAGCCGAAGCCGCCATGGGTCATCACGGCCTGCTCGCAGGCTTGAAAGCCGGCTTCAGCGGCGAGGTATTTCGCGGCGTTGGCCGCCGGACCGCATGGCAGGCCCTGATCGTACTGCCAGCCCGCCGACAGTGTCATCAGCCAGGCGGCCTCCAGCTCCATCCAGTTCTTCGCCAGCGGATGCTGGATCGCCTGGTTCTTGCCGATCGGTCGATTGAACACGATACGCTCTTTCGCATAGGCCGCGGCACGCGACAGCGCCAGCTTGCCGAGCCCGACCGCTTCCGCGGCGATCAGGATGCGCTCCGGATTCATGCCGTGCAGGATGTACTCAAAGCCGCGACCCTCCTCGCCGAGACGATCTTCGATCGGAATTTCGAAATTCTCGATGAAGAGTTCATTGGAATCGACCGCCTTGCGACCCATCTTCTCGATCTCGTGCACGGCGATGCGGCCGCGATCGAAATCGGTATAGAACAGGCTTAAGCCATGGGTCGGATTCTTGACCTCCTCCAGCGGCGTGGTACGCGCCAGGAGCAGGATCTTCTCGGCGACCTGCGCGGTCGAGATCCAGACTTTCTGGCCGTTGACGACGTATTTGTTGCCCGATCGCACCGCGCGGGTTTTCAACTGCGTGGTGTTGAGACCGGTGTTCGGTTCGGTGACGGCAAAGCACGCCTTCTCTTTTCCCGATACAATCGGCGGCAGCATCCGCTGGCACTGCTCGGGGGTGCCGAACACGACCACGGGATTGAGCCCGAACACATTCATATGCACGGCGGAAGCGCCGGACATGCCGGCGCCTGATTCCGAAATCGTGCGCATCATGATCGCGGCATCGACAATGCCCAGACCGGAGCCGCCATATTGTTCCGGAATGCAGATGCCGAGCCAGCCGGCCTCGGCCAGCGCCGCATGGAAGTCGGCGGGAAAGCCACCTTCCCTGTCCTTCTTCAGCCAGTAGGCGTCATCGAACCGCGCGCAGATTTTCGCCACCGCGTCGCGGATCGATTCCTGATTGGCCGTGAGGGCAAAATCCATGCGTCTCAATCCGTTGATGCGCCGGGCGCCGGCTTGGTCACGCCGTCGCGCACCAGGGCGGCGACCTCGCTTGCGGAAAACCCGGCCTCGTGCAGGATTTCGGCGCCGTGTTCGTTCAGGCGCGGCGCCAGTCGCGTCGGTTCCACCGATGTATCCGACCAGGTCGCGGACACCTTCATGCTGCGGATCTTGCCTTCGCTGGGATGCTCGACCACCGGAAAGTACCCGGTCGCAACCAGATGCGGATCCTGCAACATGGTCTCGAGATCGTGCATCGGCATCACGGGCACGTCGGCCTTGTCGAGCAGCTCGGTCCATTCGGCCGTGGTCCGCGTCTGGAAGATGCGGGCCAATTCGGCATAGACGGTGTCGATATTGGTGGCGCGCCCGGCAAAGGTTGCGAATTTGGGGTCGCGGCGCAGATCATCGCGGCCGGTAGCCTCAAAGAAATTTTCCCATTGCTTGTCGTTATAGACGATCACGCAGATATAGCCGTCCGAGGTCTTGTAGGGCCGCCGGTCGCGCGACAGATGCCGCGCATAGCCGCCCTTGTCGAGCGGCGGCTCGTAGGTCAGACCGCCCATGTGATCGCCCATCACGAAGCCGGCCATGGTTTCGAACATCGGAATATCGACGCGCTGACCGCGCCCGGTACGGTCGCGATGCACGAGGCTGGCGCAGATCGCGCCCACCGCCGTGAGCCCCACGATGCGGTCGACCAGCGCGTTGGGGACATAGCGCGGAACGCCGTCGCTGGTCTGCGCCATCAGGGCCGGCAGCGCGGTCGCACCCTGGATCAGATCGTCGTAGGCGGGCTTGGCGGCATAGGGACCGTCCTGCCCGAAGCCGAACACGCCGGCATAGACCAGGCGCGGATTGAGCTTCGCAACCACGTCATAGCCGAGCTGCAATCGCGCCATCGCCTGCGGCCGCACATTGTAGACCAGCACGTCGGCCGACGCGATCAGCCGCAGCACCACGTCGCGGCCCGCGGGCTTTTTCAGGTCGAGCGCGATCGAGCGTTTGCTGCGGTTGGTGTTGAGGAATACCGGGCCCATGCCCGGATGACGGGTCGGGCCGATCTGCCGCGTCACGTCGCCGTCCAAGGTCTCAACCTTGATGATTTCGGCGCCGTAATCGCCGAGCATCTGGGTGGCATAGGGTCCCATCAGCACGGTCGTCATGTCGATGACCTTGACGCCCTCCAGCGGTCCCATGGTTCCGTTTGCTCCCGGCACGGCGCAGCGCCTGGTCGGCGCCACCCTCAGGCCTAGTAACGTCAGGCAGTCCGCAAGATCAAGGCCGTCGGGCGTATGGGCGCATGCGTGTAGACCACACATTCAGTGTCGTCCCGGCCAAGCGAAGCGCGAGCCGGGACCCATACGCCGTGCAATTTTGCGCCGGGGTTAGTTGCCCCTCGCCAACGAGGGTCAGTGGTTATGGGTCCCGGCGTTCGCCGGGACGACGATAGAGGTCATTTCCCCATCATCACCCGCAGCTCGGTCTTCAGCACCTTGCCGTAATTGTTCTTCGGCAATGCGCCGAGATAAACGTAACGCTTCGGCCGCTTGAAGCGCGCGATCGAGGCGAGACAATGGGCATCGAGCGCGGAATCGTCGGCGACAGCGCCGTCTTCCAGCACCACGCAGGCGACGACGATTTCGCCCCAGTCCGGATCGGGCACGCCGATCGCCGAGACCTCGCGCACGTCGGCATGCGTCAACAGCGCCTCCTCCACCTCGCGCGGATAGATGTTGGTGCCGCCGGAAATGATCACGTCTTTGGACCGATCCGACAGCGTCAGAAACCCGTCCTGGTCCAGCCGCCCGACGTCGCCGGTGCGCAGCCAGCCGTCCTTCAGCGTCTCCGCATTGGCTTTCGGGTTGTTCCAATAACCCAGCATGACGGCGGTGCCTTTGGCCTCGACTTCGCCGGTTTCGCCCGCCGGCAGCGGGTTTCCGTCCGGACCGGTGATGCGAACCGTCATCACGCTCTGCGCGGGCCCGACGGAAGCGAGGCGTTCGAGATAGCGCGGATGATCGCTGCGGGCGTGCCATTCCCGGTTCAGCGAAGTGATCGTCATCGGCGATTCGCCCTGACCATAGATCTGGACGAAGCGTTGGCCCATGGTCGCGATCGCATCCTGGATATCGGCGAGATACATCGGCCCGCCGCCATAGATGATGGTGCGAATGCCCTCGCCGTTCTCGCCGCGGCGCTTGGCGGCATCGACCAGGCGTCTCACCATCGTCGGTGCCGCGAACATCACGACATTGTCGAGCTGCCGGCCAAGATTGAGCACTTCATCGGGATCGAAGCCGCCGGATTCGGGAATGACGTGCCGCCCGCCCATGCGGACGTGCGGGAAGTTGTAGAGGCCAGCTCCGTGCGAGATCGGCGCGGCGTAAAGCGAGGCGTCGTTCGGCGTCGCCTGGTCGACATCGGCGAGATAGCACAGCGACATCGCCACCAGATTGCCGTGGCTCAGCATCACGCCTTTCGGCCGGCCGGTGGTGCCGGAGGTGTAGAACAGCCAGGCGAGATCATCGACTTCGCGGGCCAACGGCGCCGGCGCGCCCTCGCCTTCGCGCATCGCGCGGTAGGCATCGCTGTCGACCGACAGCGTCTTCATCGCTGCCGGCAGACCGTCCTTGGCTTCCATCAATGCGCCAACCGTGTCATCGGAAACGAATGTCAGCCTGGCGCCGGCGTCGCTGCAGATCCAGGCCGCCTCGCGACCATGCAGCTTGGCATTGATCGGGATGGCGACCGCGCCGTTCCACCAGATGCCGTAGAGGCATTCGAGGTATTGCGTGCAATTGGTCGCGAACAGGCCGACGCGGTCGCCGGGGGCGATGCCGTATTGGCGCGACAGTGCCGCGCCGATGGCCGCCGCGCGCCGCGCGAAGGTGGCGTAGTCCGCGTCGAGATCGAAGCCGGTCAACAGCGCCGGCGCATCGGGGCGAAGCCGCGCCGATGCCGCCAGCCATTCGGCGACGTTCATCGCTCAAGCCCTACTTTGCGGGCTCCAGCACCGAAACATAATTGGCGACTGCAGCCCCGCCCATGTTGAAGATGCCTGCGAGTTTGGCGTCCTTGATCTGCATCCCCTCTGGCGCCTGACCGAGCAGCTGCATCGCCGTCATCACATGCATCGAGACGCCGGTGGCGCCGATCGGGTGACCCTTTGCCTTTAGCCCGCCGGAGGGATTGATCGGCAGCTTGCCGTCCTTCTGGGTCCAGCCTTCCTTGATGGCGCGGGCACCCTGCCCCCGCGGCGTCAATCCCATCGCCTCGTACTCGATCAATTCGGCGACGGTGAAGCAGTCGTGGGTTTCGACAAAGGACAGATCGGAAAGCTCAACGCCGGCGGATTGCAGCGCGCGCTGCCACGCCACCGTGCAGCCTTCGAACTGCAGGATATCGCGCTTCGACATCGGCAGGAAATCCTGGGCATGCGCGGTCGCCCGGATATTGACGGCCTTGCCCATCGACTTTGCGGTTTCGGCATCGGCCAGCACCAGCGCCGCCGCGCCGTCCGACACCAGCGAGCAATCGGTGCGCTTCAGCGGCCCCGCCACGAACGGATTCTTCTCGCTTTCGGAGCGGCAGAATTCGTAACCGACATCCTTGCGCATCTGCGCATAGGGGTTGGCGACGCCGTTCTTGTGGTTCTTGGCGGCGATCATCGCCAGGGCGTCGGACTGGTCGCCGTATTTCTGGAAATAGGCCTGCGCGATCTTGCCGAACACGCCCGCGAAGCCGCCGGGGGTCTCGCCATCCTCGGGCAGATAGGAGGCGCGCAGCAGGTTCCGGCCGATCTCGGGACCCGGCGTCCGGGTCATTTGCTCGACGCCGACCACCAGCACGATCTTCGCAGCGCCCGCGGCGATCGCCCTGATGCCCTGGTGCACGGCGGCCGATCCGGTGGCGCAGGCATTCTCGACCCGGGTCGCCGGCTTGAACCGCAGATGCGGGTCGGCCTGCAACACCAGGGCAGCGGTAAAATCCTGCGGCGAGAAGCCGGCATTGAAATGCCCAAGCATGATCTCATCGACATCGGCGGCGGCAACGCCGGCGTCGGCCAGCGCCTCGTTCGCGACGCGCACCACCAGGCTCTCGACCGTCTCGGTATCGAACTTGCCAAACGGCGTATGCGCCCATCCAACAATACTGGCTGTCATGGTGCTCTCCCTGTCTTGCTGGACCGATATGTAACGTATCGGGCGGAATAATTCACGCCGGTTTCAGGGAATTCATCGTCCGGCGGCATATGGCTGATATGCCGGCCCAGTTGGCGGACCTGATATCCGCCGCCGGGCATAGCCAGGATCCGCCCACCGCCACCACGTTCGGCTCGCTGAGCCATGCCGCCGCATTGGTCTCGCCGATGCCGCCGGTCGGGCAGAACCGCACATCCGGAAAAGGCCCCGCCAGAGCGCGAAGCGCCTTGATGCCACCTGACGATTCGGCTGGAAAGAATTTGACCAGATCGAAGCCGTGCGCCAGCGCTTGCATCAGGTCGGACGCCGTGGCGATCCCCGGCGCGAACGGCAAGCCGCTTGCGGCGGCAGCCTTCAGCAGATCGGGCGTGGCGCCCGGACTGATGCCGAATTTGGCGCCGAGCGCCTCCGCACGGGCGAGATCAGCCGCATTCAGGATTGTGCCGATGCCGACAATGGCCTCCGGCACTTCGTCCATGATCGCCTTGGCGGCTGGAATCGCAACCGGAGTCCGCAACGTGACTTCCAGCACGCGCACGCCGCCGGCAACCAGAGCCTTGGCGAGCGGCACCGCGTCTTCAAGCCGCTCGATGGCAATGACGGGGATGACGCGGGCCGACTTGAACAGCGCGGCGAGTTTGTCCGGTTGCGCCGTCATCGTGCGGCCCTACGATCAGGCAATATCTTTCGTGGCATGGCCGAGCGCGGAATGATCGCGCCGGGATAGCCCACCACGACGCCGCCAAGACGATGCCCAGCCTGCGCTGCTACGATTGGTTCCGCGCCCTCCAGCCGTGTGGCGATGTAGGCGGCCGAGAAGCTGTCGCCGGCCGCGGTGGTATCGACAACCGGCCGTGTCGCGGACTCCGCTCTCACCTCGCGCGAAACTCCCTTGAACCGCACGATGCTGCCGGGCTGGAGACGTTTCAGTACGGCCTCGCTGCTCGGAATGCGTCGCATCAGCTGCTCGTCGCTTTCATCGGGATAGAGCGGCAACAGATCCTCCATCGAAGCCAGCACGATGTCGGACACGGCAAACGCTTCGTCGAAGACGGCGCGGGCGACGTCGGGATCGGGCCAGCCTCGGGCGCGGAAATTGGTATCGAAGACGATGCGGGCGCCATGCTTTCGCGCGCGATGCAGCGCGCCAATCAATTTCGTCCGCCCCGGAGCGCTGAAGATCGACAGTGTGATGGCCGAGAGATAGACGACGTCATAGGTCGCAAGCAACTCCAGAATGTCGTCGGTCTCGGGCAAATCCATCAAGCTTCGCGCGGCCGAGTTGTCGCGCCAGTGAAAGAAGCGGCGGTCGCCGAATTCGTCGGTCTGGATCATATAGATGCCGGGCAATTTGCCTTTCAGCCGCGCAACCCGGGCGGTGCCGACGCCCTCCGCCGCCCAGCCCGCGAGCATCTCGTCGCTCATGGGATCGACCCCGAGTGCGGTGACGTAGTCGACCTCGACGCCAAGGCGGGCAAGATAAACGGCGGTGTTCAGGGTGTCGCCGCCATAGCCGCGTGAAAACAGCCCGCCCTCGGCCTGCTTCAGCTCGATCATGCACTCGCCGATGCAGGCGACCCTGGTCATGGCCGCATCCGTGGTTCAGGCGACGAACTGGCCACCAAGTTCGTCCTCGATGTGAATCCGGATGATGTCGTCGAAGGTCTTTTCGGCGGTCGTGAAGCCCAACTGCAACGCCCGCCTGGGATCGAAATTGCGCGGCCAGCCCGCGACGATCCCCATGATAAAGGCATCCGGCTCGCGCCTGATCCGCGCCGCCACCTTGTCGCCGGCGACCCGCTTCAAGGCGGCGATCTCCTCGCCGACGGTGACCGAAAGGCCGGGCATGGTGAGGTTGCGGCGCGCGCCCATCGCTGCGGTATCCATGGCCGCCGCATGGATCAGAAAACCGACCGCCGAGCGCGGCGAGGCGTGCCAGTGCCGGACCTCCTCGGACACCGGCAGGATAGCCTCCTTGCCCGCCAGCGGTTCGCGCAGGATTCCGGAGAAGAATCCGGAGGCCGCCTTGTTGGGCAGGCCGGGGCGAATGCAGATGGTCGGCAACCTGATGCCGACGCCGTCCATGAAGCCGCGGCGCGAATAATCGGCGAGCAGCAGTTCCCCGATCGCCTTCTGGGTGCCGTAGCTCAACAACGGGGTATGAAAGAACTCGTCGCCGATCGCTTCGGGAAACGGCGCGCCGAACACCGCAATCGAGGAGGTGAACACCACCCTCGGCTTGTAACCGCCGCCGGCGAGCCTGACGGCATCGAACAGCATGCGCGTGCCGTCGAGATTGATGCGATAGCCCTTGTCGAAATCGAGCTCGGCTTCGCCGGAGACGATCGCGGCGAGATGGAAAATCACGTCGGGACGATCGGCGACCAGCTTCTCGGCGACGCCTGCTACCGCGAAATCGCAGGTCACCGTATCGACCGGAAATCCCGCCTTGGCGGGACTGGCGGGGGCGACCACGTCCTGCAGCGTCATGCGGGTGATGTCGCGCTTGCCGAGATGGCCATCGCGCAGCAGCCGCTCGGTCAATTTGCGGCCGACCATGCCGGCGGCGCCCAAAACCAGAATATGCAAGACCCAACTCCTTGTTGTTCTTAGTTCGTGGCCGCGGGCCCGCGCTTACTCTTTGACGGCTCCGGTCATCGCCGACACGTAATGCTCGACGAAGAACGCATAGAGGATCACCAGCGGCAGCGAGCCGACCAGGGCGCCCGCCATCAGCGAACCCCATTTGTAGATGTCGCCATCGACGAATTCGTTGACGATCGCGACCGGAACGGTCTTGTTCGGCGTCGATTGCAGGAAGGTGAGCGCGTAGATGAATTCGTTCCAGCACAGCGTGAAGGAGAAGATGAAGGCCGAGATCATGCCGGGAATGGCCAGCGGCACGATAATCCGCGTCAGGATCTGCCAGCGTGAGGCGCCGTCGATCAGGGCGCATTCCTCGAGCTCATAGGGGATGGTCTTGAAATATCCCATCAACAGCCAGGTCGAGAACGGAATCAGCAAGGTGGGATAGACGAGGATCAGCGCCAGCGGCAAATCGAACAGGCCATAGGCCTGGATCACCGACGCCAGCGGAATGAACAGGATCGACGGCGGCACCAGATACGCAAAGAAGATCAGCACGCCGACGGTGTCCGCGCCCTTGAATCTCAGGCGCACGATGGCATAGGCCGCCAATACGCTGGCGATGATCGAGAGCGTCGTGGCGCCCACCGCGACGTACATCGTGTTCCAGAGCCAGCGCGGATACTGGGTCTCGAACAACAGCTTGCTGATATGCTTGAAGGTCGGATGAACCACCCAGAACGGGTTGAACTTGTTCATGTCGATCAGCTGTTCGTCCGGCTTGATCGACGTCAGCGCCATCCAGTAGAACGGAAACAGCAGCACGACCAGGATCACGAACAGCGGCAGATAAAGCGTCACCACGCGCCGCGGCAACAATTCCAGATAGCTCATGCCCTCGCTTTCGTCGCCACGGCTGGCGACCGGGACTTTCGATGGCAGCGCGGAATCAGTCATTGTTGGATCCTTGCTGCCATTTCCGGCGCTGCATGCCGAACCAGGAAATCGCGATCGCCGCGACCAGGAACGGGATCATGGCCGTGGCGATGGCGGCGCCCTCGCCAAGGCGACCGCTGATAATGCCGCGCTGATAGCTCAGGGTCGCCATCAAATGCGTGGCATTCACCGGGCCGCCGCGCGTCAGGGCCCAGATCAGCTGGAAGTCCGTGAACGTAAACAGCACCGAGAACGTCATCACCACCGCGATGATCGGGGTCAGCAGCGGATAGGTGATGAAGCGGAATCGCTGCCAGTTGGTGGCGCCATCCAGCGTCGCCGCCTCATACAGCGAAGGCGACACCGTCTGCAGGCCGGCCAACAGCGTAATCGCGACGAAGGGAACGCCGCGCCAGATGTTGGCGAAAATCACGCTGCCGCGCGCCCAATTCGAATCGCCCAGGAAATTGATGTTGTGGTCGATCAGGCCGAGCTTGATCAACGACCAGGAAATGATCGAAAACTGGGAGTCGTAGATCCACCAGAACGCGATCGCCGACAGCACGGTCGGCACGATGAAGGGGATCAGCACGATCGAACGGATCATCGCCTTGAACGGCATGTGCCGGTTCAACAGCAACGCCAGATAAAGACCGATGGCGAACTTGATGGCGCTGGCGACGATCGTATAGAGCAGCGTGTTGAAGACGGAGAGCCAGAAGATGGAGTCGTCCCAGAGCCACTGATAGTTCTCCAGGCCGATGAAAATTCCCCGGCGGCCGATCCGCTCATCGGTAAAGCTCATCCAGACACCGAGGCCGAGCGGATAGGCAAGGAACAGGATGAGAAATGCCGCCGCGGGCAGCATGAACCACAGCGCCACCCAGTTGCGGTTGGTCCGCAGCCGCGACCACAGCGACGGTGTATCGACGCCGGCGGCCTGCACCCGCACAGATGTTTGAAGGGTCGTCATCTCGCTCCAATTCCACGGCCGGAATGCGACGGCGGGCCGTTCGCTTGTCCGGATTTTCAACAGAAACAGGCCGGCGCGGCGAACCGCGCCGGCAGTTCATCTTACCGGAAGATGCGCTTGGCGGAACGCTCCGCCGAAGCCATCGCGGTCTTCACATCCTCGCGACCGGTGCAGTAGTTGGCGAACATGTCGACCACCACGAAGTCGGCAATCGCGGCCGCCGCATTCTCGCCCATCTGGCCGATGCCCGCCGGCGTCAGCGACGTCTCGGCCACGTCCCGATACGGCGTATTCTTGGGATCCGCGGTCCAGATCGGGTTCTTGTTGAAGCCGAGCAGGAACGGCGAGAGATAGCCTTGCGCGGATTCGACCCAGGGATTGAGCTGGTCCGGGTCAAGCATGAAAGCCGTGAAGGCCTTGCAGGCCTGCGGAAACTTCGTGAAGTTGAAGACCAGGATCGGGAAGCCGAAATTCATCTCTTTCGTTTTTCCGTCCACCCCCGCCGGCAAATGGGCGTGATTCATGTCCGCGGCGATTTGCGGATTTTCCTTCTTCGCCGTGACGTAGATCGAAATGCCGTTGACGGTCATGTGGAGCTGGCCCGCCAGGAACGCCTTGTTGTTGGAACTGTCGTTCCAGGACGCGGTGCCGGGAATGAAGTTGTCGTAAAGGCCTTTGACGTATTCCAGCGCCTTGGCGGTTTCCGGCGAATTGACGATGACCTTGTTGTTCTTGTCGATCAGGTTGCCGCCATGGGCCCACAGCGCCCAATGCAGCCAGGTGTTGGCGTCGCCTGAGGCGTGTCCAAGCGCCATGCCCGCGGGCGTGCCGTTCTTGTTCAATCCCTTGACCAGGTCGGCGAAGCCGCCGAGATCCTTGGGAAACTCCTTGTGGCCGGCCTTTTCCATGGCGGCGATGCGGTAGTTCACCAATGCGCCGGTGGCGGCAACCGGAACGCCGATCCACTTGCCGTCCAGCTTGCCGTAGTCCTCACCCGATTTGGACCAACCGCCGCCCTTCTTGCCGACGTAATCGGCGACGTCGGTCATATCGACGCATTTGGACGGGAACAGGAACGGCAGCGAGTAAAGACCCCAGACGATATCGAGGCCCTGCCCCGTGTTCGCCGCCACCGACGCCTTGGGCTGGAGATCGTCATAGGATTCGTTGGAGACGTTGACCGTCACGCCGGTCGCCTTCTGGAAGGCATCGACGATCTTCATGAAGGCGGTGTCCTCGGCTTCGACGAAGCGCTTCCAGCGCAACAGGTTGATCTTGGCGCCCGCTTCCGGCTTCCACGGCGCGGCTCTGCGCCCAGGCCTTCGCATAGCCCAGCAACTGTTCGCTCGACATGGCGGCCGCGACCGCGAGCAGGCTGCCGCCCCCTTTGAGCAAGGACCGCCGATCCGTTGTAAAATGACTCATTGTCCCTCTTCTCCCTGTTTAATTGGCTTCATCGACCAATTGCTTTTCGCTAACTCACAATCGCTTGCCGGTGGCCTCATCGAACAAATGCACCACCGAGGGGTCCGGTTTCAGCCGGATCCTGTCGCCCGGATTGAATTGGTGCCGCTCGCGGAACACGGCGACGACCTGTTCCCCGCCAAGCTTGGCGAAGACCTGGGTTTCCGATCCCGTCGGCTCGACCACGATGATCTCGGCTTCCGCGCCGTCGTCGGCAATGGTGAAATGCTCGGGCCGCACCCCGAAGACCACCGGACGGCCGTCCGAATTGGCCGGCGCGGATTTGAGCGGCAGTTTGACGCCGTTTGGACCCTCGAAACTGGCGCTGCCGTTCACGTTGACCTTGCCTTTGAGGAAATTCATCGCCGGCGAGCCGATGAAGCTCGCGACGAACAGGTTATCCGGCCGGTCGTACAAGTTCGAGCGGTGAGCCGATCTGCTCCACGATGCCATCGTGCATCACCACGATCTTGTCGGCCATGGTCATGGCCTCGATCTGGTCATGCGTGACGTAGACGGTCGTGGTCTTCAGCCGCTGGTGCAGTTCCTTGATTTCGGTGCGCATCGCCACGCGCAGCTTGGCGTCGAGGTTGGACAGCGGCTCGTCGAACAGGAACACCTGCGGATCGCGCACGATGGCGCGCCCCATCGCGACGCGCTGGCGCTGTCCGCCGGACAATTGCCGGGGATAGCGATCGAGCAGCGGCGTCAGGGCCAGAATTTCCGCGGCGCGCTTGACGCCCTTGCTGATCTCGTCGGCGCTCGCACCCCGCAGCTTGAGCGAAAATCCCATATTGTCGGCGACCGTCATATGCGGATAGAGCGCATAATTCTGGAACACCATGGCAATGTCGCGCTCCTTGGGCTGGACATTGTTGACGACGCGGTCGCCGATCGAAATCGTCCCGGAGGTGATGTTTTCCAGCCCGGCGAGCATCCGCAGCAAGGTCGATTTGCCGCAGCCGGAGGGACCGACCAGCACGACAAAGGCGCCGTCCTCGATCGGTATCGACACGCCGTGCAGGACCTCAAAGCCGCCAAACGATTTTCGCACGTCGCGGATTTGCACTGACGACATAGAAACCCTCCCGAATACGCCTCTGGCCCGCGGCGAAAACCGCGGTCATCGCTGATTTGACCGGGGTCATACCAGACTTTTTCGATGATGTCCTTGGATCAAAGTCGTAGGTATTGGCCTCGGCCGCACACGTTGCGAAGCGCGCGGTGGCATGCGAACATTGGCCGCCAACACGAAGATTTCGCACAAAAATAAGGCGTGTGCGCTGCGGGAGAACCCATGAACAAGCCGCTTACCGGCGTCACCAGACGCAAACTCCGTTCCAGCGAGTGGTTTAACAACCCGCACAACCCCGGAATGACCGCGCTCTACCTCGAGCGCTACCTCAATTACGGCCTGACCCGGCATGAGCTGCAATCCGGCAAGCCGATCATCGGCATCGCCCAGACCGGCAATGATCTGTCGCCCTGCAACCGCCATCACCTCGAACTGGCGCATCGGGTCCGCGAGGGAATCCGCGCCGCCGGCGGTATCGCGATGGAATTTCCGATGCACCCGATCCAGGAGACCGGCAAGCGCCCGACCGCGGCGCTGGACCGCAACCTCGCCTATCTCGGATTGGTCGAAATCCTGTTCGGCTACCCCCTGGACGGCGTGGTCCTGACCACGGGCTGCGACAAGACCACCCCCGCCTGCCTGATGGCGGCGGCAACCGTCAATCTGCCGGCGATCGTGCTGTCCGGCGGGCCGATGCTGAACGGCTGGCACAACGGCGAACGCTCGGGCTCCGGAACCGTGGTCTGGAAAGCGCGCGAGCGGCTGGCCGCCGGCGAGATCGACTACGAGGAGTTCATGAATATCGTGGCGTCGTCGGCGCCCTCGGTCGGCCATTGCAACACCATGGGCACCGCCTCGACCATGAATTCGCTGGCCGAGGCCCTGGGCATGTCGCTGCCCGGCTGCGCCGCGATCCCCGCGCCCTACCGCGAACGTGGACAGATCGCCTACGAGACCGGCACGCGCATCGTCGGCATGGTCTGGGAGGACCTGAAGCCGTCCGACATCCTGACGCGAAAGGCCTTCGAGAACTGCATCGTCGTCAATTCGGCGATTGGCGGCTCGACCAACGCGCCGATCCATATCAACGCGCTGGCCCGCCATATCGGCGTGGAACTTTCGATCGACGATTGGCAGAAATTCGGCCACGCCATTCCGCTTCTGGTGAATATGCAGCCGGCCGGCTTCTACCTCGGCGAGGAGTTCCATCGCGCCGGCGGCGTGCCGGCCGTGGTGCGCGAATTGATGACGGCCGGGCGCATCCATGAAGACGCCATCACCGTCAATGGCCACACCATGGGCGACAATTGCCGCGAGGCGACCAAACCCGACGGCGATGTGATCTGGAGCTACGACAAGCCGCTGGTGAAGGACGCCGGGTTCCTCGTGCTGCGCGGCAACCTGTTCAATTCCGCGATCATGAAGACCAGCGTGATCTCCAAGGAATTCCGCGACCGCTATCTGATCAACCCCAAGGATCCCAACGCATTCGAGGGGCGCGCGATCGTGTTCGAGGGTCCGGAGGACTATCACGCGCGGATCGACGATTCCGCGCTGGATATCGACGAGCATTGCATCCTGTTCGTGCGCGGCACCGGCCCGATCGGCTATCCCGGCGGCGCCGAGGTGGTGAACATGCAGCCGCCGGCGGCGCTGATCAAACGCGGCATCCTGTCGCTGCCCTGCATCGGCGATGGCCGCCAATCCGGCACCTCGGGCTCGCCGTCGATCCTCAACGCCACCCCGGAAGCCGCCGCCGACGGGGGTCTGGCGATCCTCAAGACCGGCGACAAGGTTCGCATCGACCTCAACAAGGGCAGCGCCAACATCCTGATTTCCGACGAGGAAGTGAAGAAGCGCCACGCCGACCTGAAAGCCAAGGGCGGCTTCCCCTATCCGGCCAGCCAGACGCCGTGGCAGGAACTCTATCGCTCCACCGTCGGCCAGCAGGCCACCGGCGCCTGCATGGAGTTCGCCACGCGCTACCACGACATCGCCGGCCGGGTCGGCGTGGCCAGGGATAATCATTAGAGCAAACCGTCGTCATTCCGGGCGCGCGACAGCAGTCGCGAGCCCGGAATCCATAACCACCATCGTGAGTATGGATTGCTCCGGGTCTGCGCCTCGCGGTGACATCCCGACAATGACGAAGATCGAAAAGGAGATTCGAATGTCAGACCGCCTGAAGGGCAAACGCGCTTTCGTCACCGCGGCAGCGGCAGGGATCGGCCGCGCCTCGGCCATCGCTTTTGCGCGCGAGGGCGCGAGCGTTTTTGCGACCGATATCGACGAAAAGGGACTGGCGGCGCTCGCCAAGGACGGCATCGCCGAGGTCGCGCGGCTCGACGTGCGCGACACCTCGGCTGTCGCTGCGATGGCCAAACGCGTCGGCCCGATCGATATCCTCCTGAACGCCGCCGGCTTCGTTCATAACGGCACCGTGCTCGATTGCTCCGACGAGGACTGGGATTTCTCGTTCGACCTCAACGTGAAATCGATGCACCGGACGATCCGCGCCTTCCTGCCGGGCATGCTGGAACGCGGCCACGGCTCGATCGTCAACATCTCGTCCGCCGCCGGCGTGTTCAAGGCCGCCCCCAACCGCTACGTCTATGGCGCGACCAAAGCCGCCGTCGCCGCGCTGACCCGCGCGGTCGCCGCCGATTTCATCACCAAGGGCATCCGCTGCAACTGCATCTGCCCCGGCACCATCGAGACGCCGTCGATGCTCAACCGCGCCGCGGCCGCAGGCCCGGGCGGGCGCGAGATGTTCGTCTCCCGGCAGCCGATGGGGCGGCTCGGCACCGCGGAAGAGATCGCCTCGCTCGCGCTCTATCTCGCCAGCGACGAAAGCGCCTTCACCACCGGCGTTGCGCATATCATCGACGGCGGCTGGACGCTTTAGTGTCATTCCGGGGCGCGCGAAGCGCGAGCCCGGAATCCATAACCACGATCGGGAGTATGGATTCCGGGCCCGCGCCAAACGGCGTGTCCGGGAATGACGAGTTCAATTCGAAACCGGTCTGAATAAGGATTTTCCCCATGAACAAGATCGATCTGAACGGCCGTTGCGCCGTCGTCACCGGCGGCGCGCAGGGGTTTGGGCGCGCGATCACCGAGCGCTTTGTCAGTTCCGGCGCCAAGGTCGCGATCTGGGATCACGACCAGCCGTTCGCCGAGAAGACGGCGAAGGAAATCGGCGCCGGCGTCACCGCGTTCAAGGTCGACGTGTCCGATCTCGCCGCGGTTGAAAAGACGCGCGACGCGACGCTGAAAGCCTTCGGCAAGATCGACATCCTCGTCAACAATGCCGGCATCGCCGGCATCAACAAGACGGTGTGGGAGACCGACCTCGACGAATGGCGCAAGGTGCTGCGCATCAATCTCGACGGGCCCTTCATCTGCTGCAAGGCGATCGCGCCGGCGATGATCAGCCAGGGTTACGGCCGCATCATCAACATCGCCTCCATCGCCGGCAAGGAGGGCAATCCCAACGCGGCTCACTACTCGGCCTCGAAGGCCGGCCTGATCGCCTTGACAAAATCGCTCGGCAAGGAGCTTGCCCAGCACGACATCATGGTCAACGCGGTGACGCCGGCCGCCGCCAAGACCGCGATCTTCGACCAGATGACGCAAGCGCATATCGACTTCATGCTGTCGAAGATTCCGAAGGGCCGTTTCGTGCTGGTGGAAGAACTCGCGGCCATGGTGGCGTGGCTGGCGTCGGAAGATTGCGCGTTCTCCACCGGCGCGGTGTTCGACATTTCCGGCGGGCGGGCGACGTATTAGAAATCGGCTAGCCGGGAGATGTCATGATCAGGGAAGGCGGATGCCTGTGTGGCGCGGTGCGGTTCAAGGCGGAGGGAGAGCCGATCAATGTCCGCATCTGCCACTGCCGCAACTGCCAGAAGGCAATGGGATCGCCCTTCTTTGCCCGCGCGCTGTTCGACCAGAAAGCGCTGACGATCCAGGGCGACACTATCCGCTATCCCTCATCGGAGGCGCTCGACCGGGTTTTTTGCAAGACGTGCGGCACGCGGCTGTTTGCCTGGCGCAAGAACGGCACCGCGGCGGGCGTGGCGCTCGCCGTCTTCGACGACCGCAACGCCTTTGCGCCGACCGAACAATCTGGGTCTGCGGAAAAGATGGAGTGGGTGAAGCTCGACGACGGCCTGCCGCAATATCCGGGCACGGTTCCCTATCTGATGCGAGCGCGGCAATAATGCTACCCTCGCCCCTCCGTCCAACCGGTCAGGACATCCGTGAACATCACCCTCTACGACGTCTCGGTCTGGGTCCTGCCGCTGGTCATCGCCATCACCTTTCACGAGGCCGCGCACGGCTTTGTCGCGCATCGCCTCGGCGACAACACGGCGTTTGACCTCGGCCGCGTCAGCTTCAACCCGCTGCGGCATATCGATCCGTTCGGCACCCTGATCTTGCCGGCGATGCTGCTGCTGTCGCACTCGCCGTTCCTGTTCGGCTACGCCAAGCCGGTGCCGGTCAACTTCCGCGGACTTCGCAGTCCGCGGATCGATATGGTCTGGGTGGCGCTGGCCGGGCCCGACCACGAATATAGCGCTGGCGCTGATCGCAGCCGCGGCGTTTCATGCGGTGGATTACCTGCCGGCAAACGCGGGCGAGTGGCTGGCCGCCAACCTGAAGAACGCCGTCTTGATCAACGTCATCCTGGCGGTTTTCAACATGCTCCCGATCCCGCCGCTGGACGGCGGACGGGTCGCGGTCGGGTTGCTGCCGAGGGTGCTGGCTTACCCGCTCTCCCGGCTGGAGCCGTTCGGGATGCTGATCCTGATCGGAATCCTGATCCTGCTTCCGCTCGCCGGTTCGCAGTTCGGTCTAAATCTTGATGTTATTTCGGCAATACTGCGAACATCGACCGGCTATGTGATTCAGCTGATCCTCGCGATCACCGGAAACGCCTAGTCGCATTTCCCAAAGCGTCGTCAAACGAAGTGGCGACCGTCGCGTTAGGAAAACGCGTCAAACAAGGACCTGGAACCCGCCGGAAAGAGCAGAGGCCATCTTGATCAAAGCAGCCGATATGATGATCGCGCGACGCGCCGATACTAGGGCGAGAGCGGATTTTGCCACCTGGAAAATGATGGCGAAACTGAACGGTGCCTCCTCGCTGCCCCCGGAGGCGCAGACGTTCCTCGATCGCTACAAGGCGCTTCTGAAGGAAATGACCGAGGCGGAGGCAACGGAAGCCGCCATCCATCTCATCTACAAAAGCTATTATGAGGAGATGGGCGGTGCCGGCGCACCGCCCGATATCCAGGCGCATCCGGTCGGACAGGTGACGGGCAACGTCACCGCCTTCAAGCGTCCGCCACCCCAGCGGTCCAAGTCCGCCGGTGGTTCGGAGGCAAAACCCCGGCTTCCCGTCGCCCTGATCTTTGCCTGCCTGGTCGTCGTCTATACCGGTTTTCGATATTTCCTGCGGTGAGGCGCCGCTGCGCGGCGCCGCCGACGCGCCTGATGAATTCGTCGCAAGACGAAGCTTCCGAGGCGCGCGCCTCATTTTGCCGCATCGGCTAGGCGGGACAGGCAAGGCCGGGCATAATGGCCGGCGTATTATTGCTGCTTAATTCAAAAACAAAATTTGGAGGGGAAATGAAGCGATCGATCGCAGCCCTGATGCTGGCTGCCGCCGCAGGATTTACAGGTCTCGGATTTGCCGGCACCGCGCTCGCGCAGGAAAAACTCGACAAAATCGTCAAGGTCGGAAGCCTCGGCGATCAATCCGGTCTCTATCAGGACATCGGCGGCCCGGGCTCGTCCGTCGCCGCGCAAATGGCGATCGAGGATTCCGGACTCTTGGCCAAGGGCTGGAAAATCGATCTGATCTCGGCCGATCACCAGAACAAGCCGGACGTCGGCACCAACATCGCCAAGCAGTGGATCGACGTCGAAAAGGTCGACGTGTTCGTCGATCTCGCCAGTTCCGGTGTCGGCCTTGCGGTCGCCAACGTGGCGAAGGAGAGAAACGTCGTCAACCTGAACTCGGGCTCGGCTTCCTCCGATCTCACGGGCTCGCAATGCTCGCCCAACACGGTGCATTGGGTCTACGACACCTACATGCTGGCCAACGGCACCGGCAAGGCGCTGGTCAAGTCGGGCGGCGACACCTGGTTCTTCCTGACCGCCGACTACGCGTTCGGCCAGGCGCTCGAGCGCGACACCAGCGCGGTCGTCATCGCCAACGGCGGCAAGGTGCTTGGCGGCGTCAAGCATCCCCTCAACAATGCCGACTTCTCCTCGTTCCTGCTGCAGGCGCAGAGCTCGAAGGCGAAAATCATCGGACTGGCCAATGCCGGCGGCGATACCACGAACGCCATCAAGCAGGCGGCGGAGTTCGGCATCGTCGCGGGCGGGCAAAAGCTCGCGGGCATGCTGATGTTCATCACCGACGTCAATGCGCTCGGGCTCAATGTCGCGCAGGGCCTGAATTTCACCGAAACGTTCTACTGGGACATGAACGACAAGACCCGGGCCTTCACCAAGCGCTTCAACGAGCGGTTCAAGAAGAACCCGCCGACCATGGTTCAGGCCGGCGTATATTCGTCGCTGATCCATTACTTCAAGGCGCTTGAGGCGCTGGGCGGCAATCCGCATGACGGCGTCAAGGTCGTCAACAAGATGAAGGAAATGCCGACCGACGATCCGTTGTTTGGCAAAGGCTCGATCCGCGCCGACGGCCGCAAGATTCACCCGGCCTATCTGTTCGAGGTGAAGAAGCCGGCGGAATCGAAATATCCCTGGGATTATTACAAGCTGATCGCCACGATCCCGGCGGACGAAGCCTTCATCCCGCTGGAGAAGAGCGTTTGCCCGATGGTCAAGAAGAGCTGATCAAAGTCACCCGATCGACCCGGACGCCCGGCGCACCCTCGCCGGGCGGTTTCGGCTTCGAGGGCGCCGATGGCTCACGGCACTGACCTTCAGCCATGCCCCTTGAGCTTGAAGATCACCGGCAAGGTGAAATTCAATCCCTCGTCGGCCACCGCCGGCGGAGGCTGCGGCACCGGATCGGATCGCCGGACCATCGCCAGCGCCGCCTCGTCGAAAGCCGTATCGCCCGACCCCTTGACGATGCTCGCCGACAGCACATGGCCCATCCGGTCCAGCGCGAAACTGACCACGATCTCGGCGCTCTTCTGCGAGCGCTCCGCGGGGTAGCGCTTGTGCCGGTCGAGATGGGCGACCAGTTCCTTCTGCCATGTGGCGCGCAGGCGCTGCGCGCTTGCTCCGGTGCCCTGCGCGGGCGCCACCGAACGCGGCCCCTCCGGAATGGCTTCGGAGCTGGGCGTCGCGGTTGCCTCGGCGGCGACCGATTCCATCGAGGCGGAAGTCTGCACCTCGGCGATCTTTGAACTCGTCTTCCTTCGGCTTGGTCGGGCTGTTCGGCGCCACCACGCGATCGGGATCGTCGGTTTCGGTCGGAACGTCCTTCGGAAGCTCGGTCTCCTTGACCTCGGCCTTCTGTTCGGGGAGCGCGGGCGAAGCCACCGAAGCCTCCGCGTCCGGACCCGCGGGCAGATCGGTCGGCTCGAGATGCGGCGCGGTCATTTCGAGCCCGATCTCGATCGCCGGTGTGCCGAACGTATCGTCGGGTTCGTCAGTCCGCAGATGCGCCACCGCCAGCGCCGCACCGCCGACATGCAGCACGACCGCGCCCATTGCGGCGATCATCCACAGCCGCAGCGAAGGTCTTGGTTCGGTGTCGAACTTGGGCATCGCGATTTGAGGATCCAGGGCTTTCTCGTCTGAGGCTTCGCAGTCGCGACTTCGTAGTCCAGGTAGTCTAGGGCTTCGCAACCTAAGGCTTGGGGTTTCCGGATACCGAAGGCGGCGTCGCGGATTCCGAAACGCCTTCCAGCGCCACCAGCTTGATCTTCGCGTAGCCGCCGGCGCGCAGGATTTCCAGCACGTCCATCAGTTCACCATAGGGTACGGCGCGATCGGCGCGCAGGAAGATAAATCGGTCCTTGCCGGCGTCCGCCATCGCATCGAGCGAGCGCACCAGATCGACGCGCTTGACCGCGGTTTCTCCGATCGCCACCGCCAGATCCGGCTTGATGCTGACATAGGTCGGCTTGTCCGGCTTCTTCTGCGGGGTCGCGGTCGAGGTCGGAAGATCGATCGGCAGGTCGACGGTCGACAACGGCGCCGCCACCATGAAGATGATCAGCAGGACGAGGATGACGTCTATGAAAGGCGTGACGTTGATCTCGTGGGTTTCCGCGAAATCGCCGTCGTCATCAATCTCCGTATCCGTGATCGAGGCGCCCATCGTCTACTCCGCGGCGCGTGAGTGCGTGCTGCCGTGGGTGCGATCGAGATCGCGCGACAGCAATCGTCCCGCGGCGCCCGACGACCGCCCGACCTGTTCGAGATAGCCCTTCGTCAGCCGCGCGAAATGATTGTAAATGATGACCGCCGGAATGGCCGCGACCAGGCCCATCGCGGTCGCGAGCAGCGCTTCGGCGATGCCGGGGGCGACGACGGCAAGATTGGTCGTCTGCGATTTCGAAATTCCGATAAAGCTGTTCATGATGCCCCACACGGTGCCGAACAGCCCGACGAACGGCGATGTGGCACCGATGGTTGCAAGCAGTCCCATGCCTAGCCGGATCCGGCGTGCTTCCGCGCGCACGATCTCGGCAAAGCTCGATGCCGCCCGCTCCTTGATGCCGGCGTCGCTGGAAATTCCCGCCGACAGCCGCGCCTCGCGCATCGCCGCCGCCAGCAACAACGACAATACGCTTTCCTTTGCTCCCAGCGCGAATTGCGCATCCGCCAGCGATCTTGCATCGCTGATCTTGCCGAGCGCGGCACGCAGCCTGCGCTGAACCAGCGAAAGCTCGATCATTTTTGCGAAGAAAATGGTCCACGTCACCAGCGAGGCGAAAGCCAGGCCGATCATCACAGCTTTCACCAGGACATCGGCCGACAGGAACATCGACCACGGCGACAATTCGCGCAGCGCCACGGTCGTCGATTTCAGCGCGCGGCCGGCGTTGTCCGCTGGCGTAGCCGTCGCCGCATCGCTCACCGCGGGCTGAGCGGGCTGAACAACGGCCGGAAGCGGAGCAACCGCCGGCGCCGGCGCAGACTGTGATGGAGACGGCAGCGGCGCCTGCGGCGGGGCCGGCACCATCTTTTGCTGCGCGAGCGAAGGCTGCGCCATCGACAGCATCGACAGCGCGAAGATCAGGCCCTGGATCGCTCGAAAACGTGATGTGGACATGGTTGGGTTCAGCCGCAGAAGGATAAAGAGTTGTGACAGATACCGGTCAATTTGACCGTTTCAGGGTCAGCCCCTGAATTACGCGATCAAGAAGTCGATCAGGCCGCGGGCGCTCGCATCCCGTAACATGCTCCGTGTCGCGAAAAAAGGCGCAACGCCCGGTGCGACGCTACATCGAAATGATTCTAAATGGACAGTTTGAAACCGTTCTAATCAGTCATCCATGTCGATGTTCGGAGTTTCCCCCCGATCACAGACGCGGCGCTTGCGTTCGACCTGGTCTCAACGTTCGACCGATCTCAATGAGGTGATCGCCGGTCTCGACAGCACAACCGCATCGCGGGATGATTTCAAGACGCAACGACCAACCTGCAATGAACCGCCGGGGCATCACTTCGCCGCGATACTGCCGGAAGGCTCGGCGAAGGCTTTGATCCGCTCCTTGATGTCCCGAAGCGTCTTGAGGCTGGTTTCGATGGCCGCGGCCGGAACGTCCCGCAGCACATCGGTGGCAATGCCGTCGCGCAGGCTGTCGAGATCATCGGCGAGCTGGCGTCCGCTCGGGGTGAGGAACAGGCGGTTGGCCCGGCGATCCCTGGGGTCGTGCCGGCGCTCGACCAGGCCATGTTCGACCAGCCGGTCAAGCAGACGCACCAGCGAGATCGGCTGCAGCTCGAGCACATCCGCCAGATCCACCTGGGACAACCCCTCCTGGTCGCGCAACCGGAACAGCACAATCCACTGCGCGCGGGTCGTGCCTCGGCCCTTGGCGCGATGGTCGATATAGTTGCGCAAAAAGCGCGAGCTTTCGACAAGTTGTGTAATTAGCTGCTTTTTCAGATCGAGAGACATGCGTTCCACGACGCCCAAGATTGCGAATTGTTTAGGGTTTCTCAAGCCATAGTGTGTTTACACATTAAGTGCACGCATATTATATCTGGATTCTCTATGAACCCTTGGGAAGACCCGCTACTTATATTTTTTTGAATTTACGAGCCAACATGAACAAGTCGCGGACAACGCGTTGGATTTTGCTGCTGCTGGCCGTTGCCGGGCTGGGCTATTTCGGCTGGCAGCGATTTCACGGTGAGGATCAGGCGGCGACGGCGAACAATGCCCAAAAGGCTGCCCGAAACCCGGTCCGCGTCACCATAGCCCCGGTCGAGAAGACCGACTTTCCGGTCTATCTGACCAGTTTGGGAACCGTTCAGGCCTTCAACACCGTCGTCGTGCGCTCGCGGGTCGACGGCCAGATTGACAAGATTGCCTTCAAGGAAGGACAGCTGGTCAATCAGGGCGACCTGCTCGCCCAGATCGATCCCCGGCCATACCAGGCCGCGCTCGACCAGGCCAAGGCCAAGAAGGAGCAGGACGAGGCCAATCTGGCAAATATCAATCTGGATCTGCAGCGCTTCATCAAGCTCGGCGAGTTCGCGACCAAGCAGCAGCTGGACACCCAGCGCTCGAGCGTCCAGCAGTTGACCGCCCAGATCGCGGCCGACGCCGCCGCCATCTACAACGCCCAGACCCAGCTCGACTATACCACGATCAAAGCACCGATCTCCGGCGTTGTCGGGCTGCGCCAGGTCGACGTCGGCAACATTGTCAACGCCGCGACGCAGACCGGCATTGTCACGATTGCCCAGATCGAGCCGATTGCCGTTATTTTTACCGCGCCCGAAGAGCAATTGCCCTATATTAATGAGGCGCAGGCGGTTCAGCCGCTCAAGACCATCGCGATCACGACCGACGGCAAGAAACCGTTGGCGGAAGGAACACTGGCGGTAGTCAACAATCAGGTCGATTCCACCAGCGGCACCATCCGCCTCAAGGCCGTGTTCGAGAACAAGGACCATGCATTGTGGCCGGGTCAATCAGTCTCGACGCGGCTCCTGGTGCACACGCTCAAGGATGCGACCGTGGTTCCAGACGACGCAATCCAGCACGGCACTGACGGCCTCTATGCTTTTGTCGTCAATCAGGACAGCAAGGCTGAGCTGCGCAAGATCAAGGTCAGCCAGTCGATCGACGGACGCTCGGTGATCGAGCAAGGCCTGTCGCCCGGACAGCAGGTTATCACGTCGGGCCACTTCAAGGTTCAGAACGGTACCCTCGTCAGCACGGCTGTGGCGAGTTCGGATCCAGCCCAACCGAAGGTCCGCCAGGAATGAGCGAGGGGATTTCGGCACCCTTTATTCGCTATCCCATCGGCACCTCGCTGATGATGGCCGGTATTCTCTTTGTCGGCCTCGTCGCCTATCCGCTGCTGCCGGTGGCGCCGTTGCCGCAGGTGGACTTCCCGACCATCCAGATCACTGCACAATTGCCGGGCGCCAGCCCTGAAACCATGGCATCGTCGGTGGCGCAGCCGCTCGAGCGGCAATTCGCGCAGATTCCCGGCATCGCGCAGATGACTTCGACGAGTTACCTGGGAACCGCCGCCGTCACCATCCAGTTCGACCTCAACCGTAACATCGATGGCGCCGCCAACGACGTCCTCGCCGCCATCAATGCCGCCGGCGGCCAGTTGCCCAAGAACCTTCCCTCCCCCCGACCTACCGCAAGGTCAACCCGGCGGACTCGCCGATCCTGCTATTGGGCGCAACCTCGGACACGTTGCCGCTGACGACCGTCAGCGACTCGGTCGATGCCCAGCTGGCCCAGCAGATCAGCCAGATTTCCGGCGTGGCGCAGGTCATCATCGGCGGCCAGCAGAAGCCGTCGATCCGCGTCCAGGTCGATCCGGCGAAGCTGGTCGCCAAGGGCCTGTCGCTCGAGGACGTGCGTAACCAGATCGCGATCACGACGGTCGACAGTCCGAAGGGCAACATCGACGGCGAGAAGCGCGCCTTCACGATCTACGCCAACGACCAGATGCTGGACTCGAAGGACTGGAACGACGTCATCATCGCTTACCGCAACGGCGGTCCTTTGCGGATTCGCGACATCGGCCAGGCCGTGACCGGGCCGGAAGACGCCAAACAGGCCGCCTGGGCCAATGGCAAGCGCGGCGTGTTCCTGGTGGTCTTCAAGCAGCCCGGCGCCAACGTCATCGAAACCGTCGACAAGATCAAGTCGCTGCTGCCGAGGCTGGTGGCCTCGATTCCGGCCTCAATCAAGGTCGAAGTCATCAGTGATCGCACCCAGACCATTCGCGCTGCCGTCGAGGACGTTCAGTTTACACTGCTCCTGACCATCGCCCTCGTCGTCATGGTCATCTTCGTCTTCCTGCGCAATTTCTGGGCGACTGTAATTCCAGCCGTGACCGTGCCTCTGGCTCTGCTGGGCGCCTGCGCGCTGATGTGGGTATTCGGCTATACGCTCGACAACCTTTCCCTGATGGCGTTGACGATCGCGGTCGGATTCGTCGTCGACGACGCCATCGTGATGCTGGAGAATATCACCCGTTACATCGAGGAAGGCGAGAAGCCGCTTGCCGCTGCGTTCAAGGGCTCCCGTGAAATCGGGTTCACGATCATATCAATCAGCATTTCGCTGGTCGCCGTGCTGATCCCGTTGCTGCTGATGGGTGGCATCATCGGGCGCCTGTTCCGCGAATTCGCGGTGACGCTGGCGATGACGATCTTCGTGTCGATGGTGGTCTCGCTGACGCTGACGCCGATGATGGCATCGCGCTTCCTGCGCTCGCATAGCGAGGCCCCCAAACACGGCCGGTTCTACCAGTGGAGCGAGCGCGGTTTTGACGCGATGCTGCACTCCTACGAAAGCGGGCTCGACGTTGCCATGCGCTGGCGACGGACGACGCTGGTCATTTTCTTTGCGACGTTGGGATTGTCGGTCTATCTCTTTGTCATCATTCCCAAGGGTTTCTTCCCTCAGCAGGACATCGGCCTGATTACCGCTACAACCGAAGCCAATCAGGACATTTCCTTTGCCGAGATGAAGCGGCGGCAGGAGGCTCTTGGCGCGATCGCGCAGGCGGACCCCGCCGTCGCGTCCACGGCGATGGTGATCGGCGGCAACGGCAGGGCCGGCAATAACGGCAGCGTATACATCACCCTGAAGCCGCTCAGCGAACGCGATGCCTCGGCGCAACAGGTCATTACCCGCCTGCGTCCCAAGCTTGAAAAGGTGGAGGGCGCCCGCCTGTATATGCAGGCGGCGCAGGACGTACGGCTCGGCGGCCGGCCGACCCGGACGCAGTTTGAATTCACACTGCAGGATGCCAATCTTGAAGAGCTGAACGAGTGGGCGCCCAAGGTTCTGGCCAGGATGCAGACGCTGCCGGAGCTGCGCGACGTCGCCACCGACCAGCAGACGAAGGGAACGACACTGCAGCTGAAGATCAATCGCGACACCGCGTCGCGCTACGGCATCCAGCCGCAATTGATCGACGACACGCTTTACGATGCGTTCGGGCAGCGGCAGGTGACCCAGTATTTCACCCAACTCAACAGCTATCACGTCATTCTGGAAATCCTGCCCGAGTTGCAGGGCAACTTCGACACCCTCGACAAGCTTTACGTCAAATCGCCTACGACCGGCGATCAGGTTCCGTTGTCGGCATTCGCGAGCTGGACCAGTGTGCCGGTCCGTGCCCTCTCGATCAGCCACCAGGGACAATTCCCGGCCATTACGATCAGCTTCAACCTCGCGCAGAACGCAGCCCTCGGGCAAGCGACCGATGCCGTGCAAAAGGCGATGGCCGATCTCGGCACGCCTGCGACGCTCAGTTCGAGCTTCCAGGGTACCGCGCAGGCATTCCAGCAGTCGCTCGGCACCGTACCGCTCTTGATTCTGGCGGCGCTCGTGGTCGTCTACCTGATCCTCGGCATTCTCTATGAAAGCTACATTCATCCGCTGACCATTCTGTCGACGCTGCCCTCCGCGGGTGTCGGCGCGCTGGCGATCCTGATGGCGTTTGGATACGACTTCAGCCTGATCGCATTGATCGGCATCATCCTGCTGATCGGCATCGTCAAGAAGAACGGCATCATGATGGTCGATTTTGCGATCTCGGCCGAGCGCGACGAGCATCTCTCCCCGGAGCAGTCGATCCGGAAGGCTGCCCTGCTGCGGTTCCGCCCGATCATGATGACGACGATGGCGGCCATGCTCGGCGGCGTGCCGCTGATGCTGGGAACCGGTACCGGATCGGAAATCCGCCAGCCGCTCGGCTACGCAATGGTCGGCGGCCTGTTGGTCAGTCAGGCGCTCACCTTGTTCACGACGCCCGTCGTCTATCTCTATCTCGACAAGCTTTCGGTGGCCTTTTCAAACTGGGGCCGCTCGAAGGACGACGACGACGGCCATATTGCCGAGCACGGCGCCGTCAAAGAAGCGGCCGAATGACTTGACTTTGATCGCCTGTCGCCGCATCGGGGAGGCGTTCCCCGGAGGCCGATACGTGAAAATAACCCTGAAATTGGTCTTGGTCGCTGCCATCGCGTTCTTCGGACCGATCGGGTTCAGTCACGCCCAGCAGGCGGCCAAGTCCAAGGGCCCGGCCCAGGTGACGCCGGCACCGGCACCCTCGCCATCCGGCACTGCCGCCGCAGCCCCTCCCGCCCCACCTGGCTGGGCCACGCACTGCAACAGCGTGAGCCGCAACGCCCCGCTCGAATGCACAATCGAACAGAACGCGATTCTCACCAAGACCGGACAAGTCCTGGTCCTTGTCGTCATTCGCGTGCCCGGCGATACCCGCGCACCGCTCGCACTCGTGCAGTTGCCGCTGGGACTCAATCTGCAGACCGGAGCGAAATTCCAGGTCGATGACGGCAAGGCCGTCGACCTGCCGATCCAGACCTGTGAGAACAGGGGCTGCTACGCCAGCGCTCCGGTCACGCCGGAACTGCTGACCGCCCTCAAATCCGGAAAGCAGTTGAAGGTGTCGTTCCAGGACCTCGCCAAGGAGACCATCACAATTCCAATGCCGCTCGATGACTTCGCCGCAGCCTACGACAAGATCAAATAGCTGGACGCGACAAAGTCACCCGGCCCGCGTGGTCGCGCTGCGGGCGTCAGCCAGTGCCGAGATAGGCCTTCTGCACCTGCGGATCGTTGGCGAGATTGGCTGCGGTACCCGACAAGACGCTCTTGCCGACTTGCAGGACGGTCGCGAAATCCGAAACTTCGAGCGCGAGTTCGATCGACTGCTCGGCGAGCAGGATGGTCAGTCCCTCCTGGTGCAGCCGGCCAAAGGTCTCGTACATCGATTCGACCACGGCCGGCGCCAGGCCCAGCGACGGCTCGTCCAGCATCAGGAGTTTTGGGTCGCTCATCAGGGCGCGACCGACCGCCAGCATCTGCCGCTCGCCGCCGGACATAGTGCCGGCGCGCTGGCCGCGCCGCTCCGCAAGCTTCGGAAAAATTTCGTAGACGCGCTCAAGCAGTGCGGCCGCGCGAGCCTTGTCGCGCAGCGGGGTCGCCCCCAGCCTGAGGTTATTCTCGACGCTTTGCTGCACGAACAGCCGCCAGCCTTCCGGCGACAAGGCAAGGCCCTTGCGCACGATCGAAAACGCGCTCTGGCCGCCGATCTCCTGCCCGCGAAATCCGATGCTCCCCGAATGCACCGGGATCAGGCCGGCGACGGCGTTGAGAACCGTGGTCTTGCCACCGCCATTGGAGCCGAGCAGCGCGACGACGCTGCCCTCGGGCACATCGAGGGAGACATCGGAGACGCCGATCAGGTCGCCATAGCGAACTTCCAGATGCTCGATTTTGAGCAAAGGGATGGTCATGTCGCGGGTCCGCCCATCAGCTCGATCGGGGTGTGGCCCGCGGCGGCCCTTGCGGCGCGCTTGCCGAGATAGGCTTCGACGACCGCCGGGTTGCCGGTGACCTCGCGCGGGCTGCCGCGCGCGATCTCCCGGCCCTGGTGAAACACCACGACCCGGGTCGCCAGCGACATGATGACTTCCATGATGTGTTCGACGATGACGAGGGTAATGCCGGAACGATGAATGTCGCGCACGAGATCGATGGCGAGCTGCACTTCGCGCTGGGTGAGGCCTGCCATCGCTTCATCGAGCAGCAAGACCCTGGGCTCGGTCGCAAGCGCCCGCGCGATTTCAAGACGCTTGCGGCCCGGCGTGCCCAGCGATCGCGCCGGCGCATCCGCGAGCCTTCCCATGCCGACACGATCCAGCACGGCACGCGCGCGCGTCTCGGCCTCGGACCTGCGGGAAGTGCGAAGAAACGCGCCGATCATCACGTTCTCCAGCACCGACATGCCCTCGAACGTCTGTGGCACCTGGAAGGTACGTGCAAGCCCGATCTGCGCGCGCGCTTCGGGCGTCAGATTGGTGATGTCGCGGCCTTCGAACAGCACCGTTCCGGACGTCGACAACAGGTCACCGGTCAGGCAATTGAAGAAGGTGGATTTGCCGGCGCCGTTCGGCCCGATCAGGCCGAGGATGTCGCCCTGCTCCAGCGTGACCGAGGCGGCGTCGACGGCCTTGAAACTGCCAAACGCCTTGGTGATCTCGCGGGCTTCAAGGAGCATGTCAGGCTCCCCTCGCCGCTTCGGTTTCCGGCGTCCTGCCGGTTCGTTTCGCCCAAACGCGGTTGATCAGCGTCAGAATGCCGCCGGGCTGAAACCGCGCGATCAGCACGATCATCGCGCCGTACAGAACAAAGGTCAGGCCGGCGCCTTTGCCACCCAAGAGATTGTTGGAAATCTCTTCCAGCGGCACCAGGATCGCAGCGCCGACCAGCGGCCCGAACAGCAGGCCGGCGCCGCCGAGCGCCGCCATGATCAGGATCTTCACCGAGATAAGAATGCCAAGGCCGGACTCCGGATCGACAAATCCAAACATCATCGCGTACAGCGCGCCGGCGATGCTGGTCAGGCCCGCGCTCAGCATAAAGGCATAGAGCTTGGTGCGGCTTGCCGGAGCACCCAGCGAACGCGCCGCGCGTTCGGAGTCGCGGATAGCGCGAAGGTAAAACCCCATCCGGCTATTGACCATCCACCAGGTGATGCCAAGCGTGATCGCGAGGATCGCCAGAAACAGGTAATAATACGGCAACGCCGATATGAACGAGAGGTCGAAGACGTTGCGCGGCACGGTCGGACCGCTCAGCCCGACAGCGGCCCCGAGATAATCGGTGTTGGTGACGATCAACCTGACGAGTTCAGCCACCGCGATCGTGGCCATGCTGAAATAGTGTCCCGACAGCCGCAGCGTCGGCACGCCGACGACCGCCGATATCGCAACGCTCACGACGATGCCGACCGGAATGCCCACCAGCGGCGATAATCCGAAATGGGCGTAAGCACCCATCGCGGCGTAGGCGCCGCAACCGAAGAACACGACATGCCCCACCGACACCTGGCCGGCATAGCCCCCGACGACGTTCCAGGCCGATGCTGCGATCGCATACAGCAGCACCAGTGCGCCGAGCCGCTGCTGGAACGGCGTCGACAGCACCAGCGGATAGGCGACGACCAGCGCCAGCGCCACCGAAAGCCAAAGCCAGCGCCGCATCACATCTTGCCCATCAGGCCCTGCGGCCGGAACCAGAGGAAGCCGAGGAACAGGGAATATACCACCATGTCCTTGTAGACGGCGCCGATCAGATACGCCGACAGCAACTCGATGACCCCGATCAGGAGCCCCGCCACCAGCGCGCCGGGCACGCTGCCGAAACCACCCAGCGACACCGTGACGAAGGCAACGATGCCCAGGGTCTCGCCGACGGTCGGCACGATGTAAAAGAATGTCGCGATCAACGCGCCGGCAAGACCCGTTGCTCCCGCGGCGATCGCCCAGGCGATCGCCTGCATGGTATCGGGCCGGATACCCATCAGCTGGGCGGCGGTCGCATCCTCGGCGACAGCCAGCATTTTCGATCCCAGCGAGGTACGCGTCAAAAGCAGGTGCAACCCGAGCGTCACCAGCAAGGCGACCACGCCGGCCAGCAGACGCGAGGCCTGGATTCTCAGGCCCACAATATCGAACGTGCCGCCGACAAGATTTTCCGGCAATGACAGGAAGTTGGCGCCGAACCACCAGAATACCGAATAACGCAGCAACAGCGCGAGCCCGAAGGTGCCAAGGATCTGCGCCAGCATCGGCCCCTTCATGATGTCGCGGATCAGTCCGAAGTATACGACGACGCCGAGCGTCGCCAGCACCAGCGCGGCAATCGGCGCACCGGCCCACGGCCCCGCGCCGAACAGCGTCCAGACCACGAACGCGACATACATGCCGAGCATCACGAAATCGCCGTGGGCGAAGTTGACGATGTTCATCATGCCCCAGACCAGCGTGAGGCCCGAGGAGAACAACGCATAGACGGCGCCCAACAAGAGGCCGCCGACAATCACCTGAACAAGGATGGAGGACATGGCGCCGTTATTCTTTTCGATGGTCCTGCAACGCAACCGATCGGGTCAGGTCGCATCGATCGTCATTGCGAGGAGCGAAGCCACGAAGCAAACCATCTTTCCCGGGATCGGCATGGATTGCTTCGCTTCGCTCGCAATGACGGCAAGTCTAAAAAACGCGGGACCAATTGTCCCACGCTCAATACCTCACCAGCCCTTGTAAGGCAGAACAGGTGCTTTCGCGGCGCCGGCCTTCGGCCAGACCGCGACATAATTCTCGCCGTCCTGCAGCTGAATGATGAGGCCGGCCGCGAGCACGTTCTGGCCCTTTTCGTCGAACTTGACGCCCTTGTAGCCCATCATCAGTTGGTCGGGCTTGAGGTCCGTGGCCTTCAGCGCCGCCTGGATCTTGGCAGGCTCGGTCGAGCCCGCGCGATCGATGGCTTCACACAGCACGAAGAACGCCTGCATCGCTCGCGCGGCGGTATCGTCCAGGTCGTCACCGCTCTTCTTCTTGTACATCTCGGCAATCAGGGCGGTCGGCGAGCCGGGCGGGCCGACGCTCCACGACGAACGGTTGAAGGCGCCTTGCGAGATCTTGCCGACCGCCTTGATGAAGGATGGATCGGAGTATCCGGAATCATCGGCGATGATCATCGGCGGCTTGTAGTCGAGCGACTGCATGGTCTTCTGATAGAGAATCGCGTCCGACGTGTAGGCAATCATGATCACGACGTCGGGCTTCTTCTCCTTGAGCTGCAAAACCTGGCTCTGCACATCCGTCGCATTGGAAGTGTAGGCGATGTCGAGCGCGATGGTCTGGCCCTTCTCCTTGAACACGCTTGCGATTACGCTCGCGACCGAGGTGCCGTATTCGGTCGTGTCATGGACGATCGCAACGTTGTCGGTCCTGGCGCCCGCTGCCTTCATATCGGCAAGGAACTCAAAGAAGATCCTGGCGAAATCGGCTGCGACCGGCGTGACGCGAAAGAACCATTTGAAGCCGCGCTCGGTCAGGTTGGCGGCCACCGACTCGCCGTTGACGAAAGGTATTCCGTATTTTTCGGCAATCGCGCTTGCCGTCAGGGTGACGCCGGACTGATAGGCGCCGGTGATCGCCACCACCTTCTCTTCCGTGATCAACCGCAAGGTCTGGTTCTGTCCGGTGGCCGGGCTGCCCTGATTGTCGGCGAACACCGCCTCGACCTTGGCGCCGCCGAGCCCCGCGAGGCCTGCGTTCCTGGCAAGCGGGAAATTGCCGAACTCCGGGTGCGCATTGTTGATGATATCCATCGCGACTTCGATCGCGGCCTTGGCATGGACGCCGGCGCTGGCGGAGCCGCCGCTCAGTGGAAATACCGCACCGACTTTGACGGTCTTGTCCTGCGCGAACGCATGACCCGCCGGCAACACGCAAATCGCGGCGGCGCAAAGCAGCCCGAGGAAATGCTTGGATATCATGTCTGATTGTCTCCGAGACGCGTCACCCCTTGGCCAGGCTCTTGAAGAGCCGGAATGAGCGAGGCGTTGCCGCCGGCTCTTCCCTTATTTTTGACGCTTTCAGCATGGCATGCCCGGTTGGCCGGGGCAAGTTTGCGGGACCGCCTTGCGCGTGTCCGTTGCGCGACCATCATGCGGCTGAAGGCGCCACCTCTGTCGCTGCCTTCTGCACGTCAGCCTTGACCGCGACATAGACGGTGTTGCTCGCCTCGTGCTCCCCGCGCAAATTGTCGAAGGTCACGACATGCGCCGCCGACGTCGCGAAAGCCTCGGCCAGCACCTGCTCAAACGCGTGGTCCGGCGGGTCGTTCGACCAGAGCGCGAAAACGCCGCCGGGATGCAGATGCGCGGCGAGCCGGGCAAGCCCTTCGGGCTGGTACAGCGCGGCGTGGCGCGGATGCAGCAGGTTGCGCGGCGAATGGTCGATATCCACCAGCACCGCGTCGAAGCGGCGACCCGCCTTGTCGGAATCGAAACCGGCGGCGGAATGCGACATCGCGAAGAAGTCGCCATGGACCAGGCGGCAACGCGGATCACCGGTGAGGGGCTTGCCGAGCGGCAACAATCCCTGTTCGTGCCATTCGATCACCTCGGCCAGCGCGTCGATCACGACCAGCGATCGGACCTTCGGATTTTCGAGCACGGCGAGCGCGGTGTAGCCGAGCCCGAGGCCGCCGACCACGACTTCGAGCCCGTCGCGCTCGAGCGTTGCAAGGCCGAGCCGCGCCAGCGCGATCTCGGCGGCGGTGAACTGGCTCGACATCAGGAAGGCATCGCCGAGCTTGATCTCGTAGATGTCGTCCCCCGACGTCAGCGACCTGCGCCGCCGCAGGCTGAGCGCCCCCATCGGGGTCGGGCGGAAATCCAGCTCTTCGAAATTCACGCTCATGGGATGACCGATCTGACTGCCACAGCAACGGCCCGGCACGATGGCTGCGGATGACCTGTGGCCCCGCCAGCAGAGCAGTATCGCCCCGTGCTTGCCAAGGCCGGTTCGGAGCGGGTAGAACGGCGCCACACTGCGACGGAAGTCGCACGTCCGCAGCAACAACGCGAAGAACTTTTCCTAAGTAATTGAATATATTAGGAAATATTGGGGAATGGTGTAACGGTAGCACAACAGACTCTGACTCTGTTTGTCTAGGTTCAAATCCTAGTTCCCCAGCCAGTTGGTAAGCGATTGAATATGCGAAGATATTTCCGCTTCAATGAAGCTTCAAATAACCGCTTACGTGTTGCGCCTGTTGCGCAAAATTCCTCTGAATTATCAACGTCTCCCCTACACTCCCGGCAAATCTGCGCAATATGAGGCGCAACACGCGGACAAGAAAAACCCGCGCCCTTGGTAAGAGCGCGGGCGCCGGAATGCCGTGCCAATTGCGGTGCCAATCACTCACCGGCGACGGCGGACCTTCGGCGCCCAGGGAATTCAGAGTGCCAGCGTATCTCGTCGGCGGTCATTCCGATGGCCATGGGCCGGGCCATCAGATCCTGCCGGCTCCCACCACGCGCGAATGCTTTCACCGCATCGTCGTACTCGTCCTGTGCAGCGAAGTCGCGAAGGACAACAATTCCTGGATGACGATCTCGCAGCATTGAGTCAACGTCGGCTACAAGTTAAGTTATTGATATCATTGATACAACGATTGTGCGCTTAAAAACGAAATGTCAACGTAGGATGAGCGAGCTGATCGAGGGTTGATTTGCCTTGCGAACTAGCGCAGGTTGACGGGAATTTGGATCCCTGATCGTTGGGGCTATCAATTTGGACGCATTCCATGGCGCGACCGCCCCCATCTGAGAAACCAGCTGAGAAAGACTGGACGCGAGAATCGATTCAACTCGCACTGCGGAAGCTTCGGCGTCGCTTGGCCGATGTCGACGCATCAAACCATTTGAGGTGGAACGGCGCGACGATCAAGCACATCACCGAAGAGATCGAGGTTCTGGCGCATGGCAGCGAGAGTTGCCGCCAATTGATGACCGCTCCGGGCATCGGCCCGCTCATCGCCAGCGCC
>CAWHIO010000072.1:0-19755 GCA_963829315.1 uncultured Alphaproteobacteria bacterium
TCTTCCACGCTGATGTATTCGCAGCGCTTTTTCGAGAGCCGACCGTGCTCGCCCATATCCTGACGATGCTGGCCGTCGGCCTGCTGCTCGATTTCGTCATGCTGCGGATCCAGGAGGCTTTTCCGGCCTGGTCGCCGGGACAGTGATGGGCTGTGCCTGATCGGTTGCCCGGTTGGCATCGGCTGAACTATAGAGGGACAACGACACGGCGTCCGGGCGCCGTGCATTGCGGGAAAACCGTCTACCTGCGAAACCGGGCACGTCGACGTTTTCAGACGGACACAGGCTGGCGCAACGATGACGATGCAGCTTTCGAACTATCTCTTCTTTACGACGAGGTGTGAAGACGCTCTCGCGTTCTATACCGAATGCGGCTTGGGTCACGTCGTCGAGATGCTGCGTTATGGCGAGAACGGAATGCCCGCGAAGAGCGAAGCCATGCGCGGCAAGATCATGCACGCAAAGTTCGAAGGACCAGGCGTTCTGTTCTACGCCTCCGACAACGATGATGCCGAACCGATGAGGGGTTCGGCACACATCCTGATGATGCGGGATCGTGAGCAGACGCGACTGTTGTTCGAGCGAATGGCGCGCGGTGGAAAGGTGACGACTGCGCTCGGCATCCAGCCTTGGGGCAGCTACTACGGGAAGCTCACGGATCGATTCGGCGTGCAATGGATGCTCAACTGTGTCCTGAATTGACTTGGCTGGAAATAGCTGGTTCGCGCATTTGCGCCAATCAGGCGGATAGACCGGCGAGCGGATAAACGCTATAGCGGCCGTGTCATGCCTGATTTCCACGGTGTCTTTCCCTATCTGGTCTCGCCGATCGATGCGTCGGGGCAAATCCGCACCGAGGTGCTCGGCCGGCTCTGCGACGATCTCATCACATCGGGTGTGCACGGGCTGACGCCGCTCGGCTCGACCGGCGAGTTCGCCTATCTGAACAACGCCCAGCGCGCGAGCGTGGTGCAGGCGACGATCGAAGCCGCCAAAGGCCGCGTGCCGGTGGTCGCGGGCGTCGCCTCGACCTCGACCGCCGATGCTGTGGCGCAGGCAAAAGCCTGTCAAAAGCTCGGCGCCGACGGCATTCTCGCGATCCTGGAGGCGTATTTCCCGCTCGCGGATGCGCAGGTAGAATCCTATTTTCGCGCCATCGCGGATGCGGTCAATATTCCCGTCGTGATCTACACCAATCCGCAATTTCAGCGCTCCGACCTCTCGCTCGATTGCATCGCGCGGCTGTCGGCCCATCCGCGCATTCAATATATCAAGGACGCCTCCACCAATACCGGGCGGCTGTTGTCGATCATGAACCGCTGCGGCGACGCGATCCGCGTGTTCTCGGCATCGGCGCATATCCCGGCCGCGGTGATGCTGATCGGCGGCGTCGGCTGGATGGCGGGGCCGGCCTGCATCATTCCCAGGCAGAGCGTCGAACTCTATGATCTGTGCAAGGCCGGGCGCTGGGACCAGGCGCTGGTGCTGCAGCGCAAACTGTGGCGCGTCAACGAAGCCTTCGCGCGCTACAATCTCGCCGCCTGCATCAAGGCCGGGCTGGCGATCCAGGGCTACAATGTCGGCGATCCCGTCTCGCCTCAGGCCGCCCTGACCGCCGACGAGCGCAAGGCGGTCGAAGCGGTGTTGCGGGAGTTGGGCTGATTTCTCCGTCATGGCCGGGTCAAGCCCGGCCATGACGATTCTTGGCGTTGCATGGGCTTGGCCTGTTCCTTGCCTATCGGCTAAAACAATCCCCGATCCAGCAAGACACTCGAAGGACCAGCTCATGAACATTCTTCCCGGCAACATGCGTTTCGGTGCGGGCCAATCCGTCAAGCGCCTTGAGGACCAGCGGCTTCTTACCGGGAAAGGCCAGTTCATCGACGACAAACCGGAAGAAGGCGCGCTGTGGCTGCATGTGCTGCGTTCGCCGCATGCCCATGCCAAAATCGTCTCTATCGACACCAAGGCCGCTGCCGCGATGACCGATGTCGAGGCCGTCTACACCGGCGCCGACCTGGTCGCCGACGACATCGGCACCCTGCCGACGCTGCTGGTTTTCCCGCGCCCCGACGGCTCGCCGATGACGGTGCCGCCGCGGCGGCTGCTGGCCCATGAGGTGGTGCGCTTCGCCGGCGAGCCGGTGGCGGCCGTGGTGGCGAAATCGCGTGTGGCCGCGCAGACCGCGGCCGAGGCCATCACGGTCGAATATAAGGTGCTGCCGTCGGTCGTCGATCCCGTCGCCGCGACCAAACCTGGCGCGCCGGTGGTATGGGCGGGGGCGCCCGACAACATCGTGGCGGCGATGAGCTATGGCGATGCGGCCGCGGTGGAGGCGGCCTTCGCCAAGGCTGCCCACGTGGTTTCGCTCGATCTGGTCAGCCAGCGCCTGGCCCCTTCCGCGATGGAGCCGCGCTCGAGCATCGCCGAGGTCGAGAAGAAAACCGGACGGCTGATCCTGCATGTGCAGTCGCAGACGCCGGGCTCGACCCGCGACATTCTTGCCGAAGCGGTGCTGAAGCGGCCGAAGGAAAGCGTGCGGGTGCTGGTCGGCGACATCGGCGGCGGCTTCGGCCAGAAGACCAGCCTCTATCCGGAAGACGGCATGGTGGCCTATGCGGCCGTCAAGCTGAACCGCAAGGTGCGCTGGCGCGGCGACCGCAGCGATGAATTCCTCGGCGGCACCCATGGCCGCGACCTGACCTCGACAGCCGAATTCGCGCTCGATGCCAAAGGCCGCGTGCAGGCCTATCGGGTGCGCTCGATCGGCGGCACCGGCGCCTATGTGTCCGGCACCGGCGCGCTCATTCCGCTGGTACTCGGTCCCTTCGTGCAGACTGGCGTCTACGACCTGCCGCTGGTGCATTACGAGACCAAGGCCGTGATGACCCACACCGCGCCGGTCGGCGCCTATCGCGGCGCCGGGAGGCCGGAGGCGGTTTTCATCGTCGAGCGGCTGATGGACGCCGCCGCCCGCCAGATCGGGATGGACCCGCGCGCCATCCGCAAGGTGAACTACGTCAAGCCGGCGCAGATGCCCTACACCAACGCCGTCGGTCAGGTTTACGACTCCGGCGCGTTTTCGCACATGCTGGAGCGCGCTTCCAAGCTTGCCGACTGGGACGGCTTTGCCGCGCGCAAGAAGGCCGCTCGGAAGAAGGGGCTGCTCTACGGCCGCGGTCTCACCAGCTATATCGAGTGGACCGGTGGAACCGTGCATACCGAAAAAGTCTCGCTGCACGCCACCGCCGAAGGGCGCGTCATCCTGAATGCGGGCACGCAGGCGATGGGACAGGGACTGCAAACCTCGTTTTCGCAGATGGTGGCGGCATCGCTCGGCATTCCCATCGACAAGATCGACGTCGTGCAGGGCGACACCGATCTCGCCATCGGATTCGGCAGCGTCGGCTCGCGCTCGCTGTTCGTCGGCGGTACGGCGGCGGTGGTATCCGCCAACGATCTGATCGCCAAGGCGCGCGAGAAAGCTTCGCACATGCTCGAGGCCTCGATCGAGGACATCGAATATCGCGAGGGCGCGCTCACGGTGGTCGGCACCGACAAGCGGATCGGCCTGTTCGATATCGCGAAAAAGGAGAATGGCGGACGCCTCAGCGTGGACAGCGAAGGTGCCGTCGACGGGCCGACCTGGCCGAACGGCACCCATATCTGCGAAGTCGAGGTCGATCCGCAGACCGGCATCACGCGCGTCGTGCGCTATACCACTGTCGATGACGTCGGCGTCGCCGTCAATCCGATGCTGGTGACGGGACAGGTTCACGGCGGCGTCGCGCAGGGGATCGGGCAGGCGTTGTATGAGGGCGTGGCCTACGACGCCGAAGGCCAATTGCTGACCGCGAGCTATCAGGATTACTGCCTGCCGCGGGCCGACGACATTCCGCCGATCGAGGTCACGCTCGACGGTTCGGCGCCCTGCAAGACCAATCCGCTCGGCGCCAAGGGCTGCGGCGAATCCGGTGCGATCGGCGGTCCACCCTGCATCACCAACGGCGTGATCGATGCGCTGAGCGAGCTTGGCATCAAGTCGATCAACACCCCACTGTCGCCGCTCAAGGTCTGGCAGGCGATTCAGGAGGCCAAAGCGGCGCGGGTGTAAGCCGGGAAATTCGATCTATCCGCGTCGGAACTGCGCTCCCTCTCCCATAGGGAGAGGGTTGGGGTGAGGGTGAGGGGTTACGGTCTATCGTTAGGCCATACTCCATCACCCGGCGCTGCGCGCCGACCTCTCCCGATGGGAGAGGTGAACCCGGAACTCGCTCCGGGTTCGCGCTTGCTGCGCGCCCGGAATGACTGTGTTCCCTGTCGCATCGTTCTGATACCGTGCGGTCCAAGCATAACCGGAGTGATTTCGATGCGCAGATTATGGACCGTGCTGGCGGCGCTGGCGACGTTGAGCCTGACCAATTGCGGCTACAACGCGATTCAGACCAATGACGAGCAGGTCAAATCGGCCTGGTCCGAGGTCCTGAACCAGTACCAGCGCCGCGCCGATCTGGTGCCCAACCTCGTCAATTCGGTGAAGGGCTTTGCGCAGCAGGAAAAGGATGTGCTGCTCGGGGTAACCAACGCCCGCGCCAAGGTCGGCAGCATCCAGGCGACCCCGGAACTCGTCAACGATCCCGGCGCGTTCGCGAAATTCCAGGCCGCCCAGGGCGAACTCTCCAGCGCGCTGTCGAAGCTTCTGGTGGTGACCGAGAATTACCCGCAGCTCAAATCCGACGCGCTGTTTCACGACCTGATGTCACAGCTCGAAGGCACCGAAAACCGCATCACGGTGGCGCGCAATCGCTACATCAAGGCGGTGCAGGATTATAATGTCGGCATCCGCACCTTCCCGAACAACCTGACGGCGATGGCGTTCGGTTACAAGGAAAAGGCCAATTTCACGGTCGACAACGAAAAGGAAATCTCGACCGCGCCGAAAGTGGATTTCAATCCGGCGCCGGCCCCCGCGAAGTAGCTTTCGATCAACAGACTGGCTCCTCGATGATCGCTGCAAGGGTTTCCCTGCTTGCGCTGCTGGTGTGCTGGGCCTTCGCCGCCGCAGCCGACGTCGCGGTGCCGCCGCTGTCGGGGCGGGTGGTCGATCAAACCGGCACGCTGTCGGCGGACGACATATCGTCGCTGACGCAGACCCTCAAGGATCTGGAAACGCGCAAAGGCAGTCAGGTCGCGGTGCTGATCGTCCCGACCACGGCGCCCGAGACGATCGAGCAATATTCAATCCGGGTCGCCGAAGCCTGGAAGATCGGGCGCAAGAAGATCGACGACGGCGCCCTGCTTGTTGTCGCCAAGGACGACCGTCACCTTCGCATCGAGGTTGGCTACGGTCTCGAGGGCGCGCTGACCGACGTCACCTCCAAGCGCATCATCGACGAGATCATCGTGCCGAAATTCAGGAGCGGCGATTTCGCCGGCGGGATTGCCGCAGGCGTCGCGCGGATCGTCGCTGTCATCAACGGCGAGCCGCTGCCCGCGCCGCAGCCGCAGCAGAGCTGGAGTGTGCCCGACCAGTTCGGCGACGCGCTGCCCTTTATCATCTTCGGCACGATTGTGCTCAGCGGCTTCCTGCGGATGGCGCTTGGCAGGTTGCTCGGCGCGACGGCCACCGGCGGCATTGTCGGACTTGTTGCGTGGTTCATGCTGGGATCGCTGGCGCTGTCGCTGATCGTGGCAGCCGTTGGCTTCGTCTTTACCCTGTTCGGTGGCAGCTTTGCGTCGTCGGGCGGGCGAGGCGGCTGGGCCGGCGGCGGCGGTTCGTTTTCCGGCGGCAGTTCGAGCGACAGCGGCGGATTTTCCGGCGGCGGCGGCAGTTTCGGCGGCGGCGGCGCGTCGGGTAGCTGGTAGGCAGGCATGAGCATCAAGCGCATCGGCAAGCACCTTCTCGAGCACGGCTGGCGGGTTCGGCGCATCTTCCCGCCGGAAGCGCTGGCCGTGATCGAGCGGACCATCAAGGCCGGCGAGGAAACCCACTCCGGCCAGGTCCGCTTCGTGGTCGAGGGTGCGCTGGATGGCAAACCGCTGTTCACGAACCAGTCCGCGCGCGAGCGCGCGCTCGACATCTTCTCGCAATTGCGGATCTGGGACACCGCCCACAACAGTGGCGTGCTGATCTACCTGCTGCTGGCCGACCGCCAGGTCGAGATCGTCGCCGACCGCGGCATCGACGCCAAGGTCGGCGCCGCCGGCTGGGAGAGGATCTGCAAGGCCATGGAGATCGATTTCAAGGCGGGCAATTTCGCTGGCGGCGTCGTCAAGGGAATCCAGGCGGTCTCGCAGCAATTGGCGGCGCATTTTCCAAGGCACCGGGCGGGGCCGAACGAACTCTCCGATAAGCCGGTGGTGATCTGACACGTCGCAAGGATGCGTTTGCTTCCGCCGGACGGGAATAGACCGGCGACGAGCCGTTCAGGATGATGAACCGTTCGTTCGGCGTTGGTTCAGACTGACCACACCATTCTCTCTCGCATAGGGCTCGCTCTGCCGATCGACGGCACGGGGCGCGGCCCTGGCGACGACATGATGGCCGATAATGCGACCGTCATGTCGATCAGTAGTCACGCGATCCGATGAAAGGAGAACCGTCATGTTGAAGAATTGGATAGCCGCCGGCGCCTTGGGTTTGATGGCCGGAATGCCGAACGTCCAGGCGATGCCGATCGGCAACGCCGGCAGCGGCGACGCGGACTTGATTCTCGTTTACGGCGGCTGCGGTACCTATGGGCACCGTGGTCCCTTTGGCGGATGCCAGCCGGGCGGACAATGGGGTTTCCCGGGCCGACAATGGGGCAACGGCAGCATCCGTCCATTCTTTGGTCCTTACGGAGGAGCTCATTGCCCGCCCGGTTTTCACCTTGGGCAGTATGGGCACAGGTGTTGGCCGAACGGTTGAGACAATGCATCGCAATAGAGCAAGCAAGGCCCGAGAAGCGCAGCGTCCCGGGCCTCCGGCTTCCGATCAGGCGGCGATCGCCGGATCCTTGTCGACGGGACAGTCGATATGGCCGCGCTCGCCACCCGCGGGGCAGGACCGAACGCACTGCCGGGCGCGCCGGTGGTGCCATGAGAGGTTCAATTCAATGCTTCCGGTTTCGCGATTCGCAAAGAGCGCCGCACGGGCCGTCTTCCGGATGCCGCGTCGCGCGCCGATAGAGGCGCTGCGCCGCGTCGAAGACACGAAGCGGCCTACGCCTTCACCGAAGGCCTCTGCCCGACGCGGGCGAACCAGGCGGCAATATTGGTATTGGCGGGATCGAGCGGCTGGCCGACTCGCTCCTGATTGCCGAAATCGATCCAGCAGTAGAGCAGGATATCGGCCAGCGTGAAGCGCGTGCCGCAGAGATATTGTTTGGCCGCCATCTGAACGTTGAGCCATTGCAGGCGGTTGGCCGCGATCATCTTGAGGCCCGGAGAAGCTTCGGGCGCGCAGGGAATCCGGTCCTGGAAAAATTTCAGGGCAACGCCAAAACGATAGCCGTTGGCGAGCGGCTCGCAGATATTGAGGTCGACCCGCCGCGTCCACATCCGGCACTCGGCGCGCTGTTCCGGCGTCGTTCCGATCAGCGCCGGCTCCGGATTTTTCTCTTCGAGGTATTCGCAGATCGCGGTGATTTCCGACAGATAGCTGCCGTCATCAAGCTCCAGCGTCGGCATCTGGCCGTGCGGATTGCGCTTGAGATGGTCGGCCTGCCGGTTTTCGCCGCCGCGCAGATCGACGGTCTGCTTGGGGATTTCGATGCCCTTCTCGGCCATGAACATGCGGACGATGCGCGGGTTCGGTCCGATCGAGTCGTAGAATTTCATGGCGCTCCCCCCAGAATCCATACCGGCATTTTGTCGATGCTTTTGAGCAGACCGCGCCCCGTTTTGTCAAACCGGGGTGCTCAGGGCCCATCGGGTTGTTGAGGGCGCGGCGGCGATGGGCATGACCGGCTCGAAATGCGTTTTCCCCCGTCAAGGGCCGGCCGAAGGATGCGGTTCCGGGTTGAGACCCGCGCCCAACGACTTCCTTAAATTTCGGTAAGCCGGCGGCCAGGTAACGATTTCGCAAGCAATAAAAGTTACCAAATGGTCAACCTTTACTGGAGATTTTGATCGTGAGCGAACAAACGGGCGAACAGATCAGCGGTGAATCCGGTACCCTCGGCGACGGGCCTGCCGTCCCCCATTCCTCGGACGGGCAAAGCCAACCGGTGGCTTCCTCGGCGCAGCCGGCGGCGCACGGATCGACCAACGTCGAATCTCCAGCTCTGGCGCCGGAGCAGGGCGCCGCCGCCGAAATGCCGGAGGCCGACGCGCCCAAGGCTGACATGCCCAAGCCCGACGCACCCCAGATCGAGACGCCCAAGGCCGATGCGCCGCGCATCCCCGGCAAAATCATGATCATGTCATCCGGCGATGGGGACTGGACGGACAACGAGCACAGTTCGGAACCAGAGGTCACGGAGAGCCAGGCCATGTTCGGCAAGCGCCGGATCGGAGCCCTTGCTGCCGTGGTGGCATTGGCCATTTTGGCAGGGGCGCTCGGCGGCGCGCTGGCGACCGTGGCGCTGACGCATGTTGCAGGCGATGACGCAGCTATCCCCGGCAATCACGCGCTCGAGGCGACTGTCGCGCGGATCGATGCGGAAATCCTGGCGCTGAAGGCCGGCGTCGAACACACTTCCAAGCTGGGGATGAGCCAGTTCAACAAGACCAGCGATCGTCTCGACAAGCTCGAGAAGGCGCAAGCCGAGCCCGCCGCCAAAATCGCCAAGCTCAGCGAGGCCGTGGACAAGCTGCGCGCCGCGCCGGCCGCTGTGCCTGCGCCCGTCGCCGCGGCGCCGGCAAAGGACGTTACCGGCTCGATTACGCCGCCGGCAACGGCGGCAGCGGCCACGGCGCCCAAGGTCGAAGTCGGAAGGTTGCCGACGGTGGACGGCTGGGTGCTGCGTGACGTCGCCCGGGGCGGCGCCTTGATCGACGGCCGGCAGGGCGTTTACGAAGTGTATGCCGGCGATTACGTGCCGGGTCTCGGTCGGATCGATGCCATCCGCCGCCAGGACGGTCGCTGGGTGGTCGTGACCGGCAAGGGCCTGATCGTCGCGCGATAAGCTACGATACCGCGAAGCGGGGTCTGGTCCAGCAAGGCTGGGCCATTCGCTTCACTGCGACGTGAAGCCAAGCGTGGTGATTTTGATGGCGGCGCGACAGCCGGCCCGCTTTTCGGCTATTTTCCTGAACTAGAAGCGCTGGCTGCGAGAGGCCGGGAATGCGGCTTCTTGCGCGGTGTTGTCAGGATATGGGCCGGCCCTTGCGATTTCTCGTCGTCATCCTCGTTCTGCTTTGCAGCCTGTTTCCGCTACGCCACGCCGATAGCGCACCGGCGCTGGAGCGTGGCGTTGCGATCACCGATCCCCTTGCCTTGCGCGAGCTCGACCGCGGCAGATTTGGCCTCGTCCGCCTCCTTGCGCCGGCGCGGCCGGCGGATGCGCCGGTTACCGGCGGCGAGTTGTTCGCGTTGCCCGCGATGGTGCCCGTCCGCAGGGCGCTCGACGAGGAGTTCGAGCGGTACACGCGACGACACAAGGCCGAGCTTCCGAACGAAACCATCGGGGTTGGAGCGGGCTTTGACTTTCAGCTGTTCGATCGCGCCTCGCTCTATTCTTCCGATACCCGCTTCGTGCTGGCCGGCATCGTCAACCGGATGGACCGCGCGTATCTGTCCGAGGCCAATTGCGGTGAAATCCGGCTGATCTACCGGCTGACGCGGACCGATGCGCCGGCGGCCGTCGATCAGGCGGTCTCGCCGCGGCTGCCAATGACCCTCAACCTGGTGCTCAGGGCCAGGAACGGCGAGAGGACAGACGGCAGGGATGCCGCCCCTGACTGCGCCGGGATCGCGCGCCGGTGGCTTGCTGCGGGAGACTGGCCGCTGACCGGGGCTGAGCTTGCGGAAAAACTGACATCCGACGCAGGCCCGCTGGATTTGATCGGGCCGGACAACATCGTCCGCATCGAGACCAATCTTCAGATCGCGCATGCGCCGAAATCGCCGGCCCGCGATTTCCGCACCGACTATCTCCTGAAAGTGTTTGACTACAACGCGCCGACCAAGACGTTTGAGGAAGCGCTGCTCGAAAACCAGATCGATCGCGAGCGAATCCTGGCGGACAAGAGTCTGGCGCGCGACTTCAAGGCCTGGTTGCTGGAGCCGACGCATTTCAGCGAGCTTGATCGTGGAACTATCCTGATCCCGCAAGAATTTCTCGCGACCCGCGCGATCGCTCCGACCCCGACCGGATTTTCGTCCTCCGACCTGCAGCCGGCCTTCGGCCTGGTGCAAGGAGAGAGCGCTACCGCTGATCCGGTATTCACGAAGAGCGACGTCGTCGCGGCCCTGGAATACGCGGTAAAACGCGGCATCAGCCTGCAGAATATCCGTTCGGTCGCAGGCTTCGAGCGCCGGCTCAACGACATCACGTGTTCCGGCTGCCATCAGACCCATGGCATCGGCGGGTTTCATTTCCCCGGCGTCGACTGGATGGCGGCCCATCCTTCAAATTCGACGGTGGTACCGGGCTCACCGCACTTCTTCGGCGACCAGATCCGCCGCCGCGCCATTTTGACCTCGATGCGCGACGGCGAACGCCCGGACTACTCGCGGGGCTTTTCCAGCCGGCCGCAATTGCGCGGCAGTGGCGAACTCGCCGGGAGCGAATATGACGACGGCTGGGGCGCGCATTGCTATGGCCCGCGCGCCAACGCCGCCGACATCGACCGCAGTTTCAGCTCATGGACCTGCGCCAGGGGGCTCGCCTGTCAGGTCCTCAGCAATGCCTCGGGCATGGGAATGTGCTTTGTGGGTAGTCGCTAGAGCCTGGCTTCGCAATCGCACCCACAGGCGGCGCCAGGGGATGGGCGCAAACAGTAGAGCTGCGGCCAGCAAACCCAGACTCGCGCTCCAGCGAACACGCTCCCGCGCGCGGGCGCGGACTTCCCCCATCACGAACTGCTCGCCTTTGCGCATCTCGGCGTAGGATTTCAGGAACGAAGACATCCGCTGCACCGCCGTCTCATCGAGCACCTCACCCTGGGTCCGGCTTCGTCGTTCCTGCTCGATCAATTGCTCCGCCGCCAGGTGGTGGCGTTCCGCGGTTTCACTGGCGTCCTGATAGGCGGCCGCCTCGGCCTTGGTAAAATACAGATTGCGCAACGAAGGTGCGGCATGTTCGAGCATGTCGATGACCGGAAGGTCGGCGCGGGGCGTTGCGGCCAGCTGGATGGCGGAGCCCGCGATGAGAGCGGCGATACCCCAGCGGATGGTACTGATTGCGATTCCAAGTGCTGCGGCGCGATCGCCTCGAACGAAGGGATGGACAAGTCCCGCCAGCGCCAGCGCGACGCCAAAGGCGCAGACGATCGCAGCGCCGGTGGGCAGGTCGAAGGCAAAGGAGGCGGCAAACCCTGCGGCGCTGGTCAAGATGCCCGCGATCCATCCGATCGCCAGCTGCTTCGACAGCGTCGAAGCGAACATCACGCCGATGGCGGCGGGGATGATCAGGAACGAAAATACCAGCAGCACGCCGGCGAGCGCGACCGAACTGGTCACGACCAATCCGAAGGTTGCATAGAACACGAATTCCCAGAATAGCGAACCGGATCGCGCCAGCCGGTGGCGCAAAAGAAAATGAACGAGCGCAACCGTCAGGTAGAGCGGGACGATCACGGCGATTTCGTTGAGACCGCTGGTCAGGATATTCCCGGTCAGGATCTGCTTGAGATGCTCAGCGCCCTGCGGGGCCCGGTCGATCAGCAGAATTGAGGCGGCCGCCGCAACGACATAGATGACGCCGATCAGCGCTTCCTGAGGCACGCGCGTGGCCCAGGCGCGGGTGAATGCAAGCAACACAGCCGCCAGCATGGTGAACGTCAGCGAGTAGCCGTAGGTCGCAACGCTCTGCGCGGGATGGCCGAGCATGAAGGCGACCGTCGCGCCAAGGGCCGCGATCTGGGCCAGCGCGAGGTCGACAAAGATAACATTGCGCGCGAGCACCTGGATTCCGAAGTAGGCGTGGATGCCGACCAGACACACCGCGACCAGGAAGGAGGGCCAGAGAAATCCGATCGCCTCGGTCATCTTGCGGCAACCGCATTGACGAGCGCCGCGACATCCGTGTCAAACAGCGCGAGATAATCTCCCGTCCCGGGCAGTGCGCCCACGGAAGCCGCCAGCACCACCACCGACGCGCCCGCTTTGGATGCCACAAAGGCAACGTCGCGCTCCGGCTCGTGCGGTTCGCGCACGACAAGGCGCACACCGTGAGTGCGCATGGTGTCGATGATCGCGGCGAGATGCGACGGCGTGGACGGCACGCCCGGCTTGATCTCGAGGAAATCCGCAAAATCCAGCCGGAAGCGGCGGGCGAAGTAAGGCCAGCTGTTGTGATAGGCGATCAGCGACGTGGTCCGCAGCGGCGCCAGTCTGGTTTCCCATTCGGTCAGTTTCATCGAAAGGCGCGCGAGAAAAGCCTGCCGGTTGGCCTCGAAGGTCTTGGCGTGGGCGGGATCGATGCGCGCCAATCCCCAGAGGATGTTGGCCGTGATGAACTCGGCGTTTTTTGGATCAAGCCAATAATGCGGATTGCCGCTGCCATGCGCGTGACCGTCGCCGGGCCCGACCGTGACGCCACGCACCTCCAGGGGCGCAATTCCCCAGGAAGCATCGACGTAACCGGGACCGCCCCGCCCGAGTTCGCGCGCAGCCGTCGCCCCGAGCAGGCGATCGAACCACAGATCGTAGTCGAGCCCGACGCGCACGATGAGCCGCGCGCCCTTCAATCGCAGCACGTCCTGCGGTTTCGGCTGATAGTCCTCGGCGTCGAGATTGGCCGGCACCAGGCTGACCGCTTCGACGAGGTCGCCGCCGACCGCCTCGGTTAGGCTGCGCAGATCCGTCGTCGTGGTCACGACGTGCACGCGATCTTCCGCCCGCGCCGGCGTTGCCTGTCCATAAGACAAGCCAGGCGCCAAGCCGCTCGCAAGGCACAGCGCGATGAAGAGTTGATATGGCCGCATCGCTGAACCGGCGAAGGGCCGCCTGAGCTGGCCCTTCGGGCTCACGTTGCTATTTGACCCAGATGCTCTTCGGCATCAGGCAGTGAACGTTCTTCTCGGTGTCCGAGATGGCGCCGATCCGGCAGTCCATCGCGACGCTGGCAAGGCCATAGGCGTCGAGACGGGCGATCTTCCTGTCGGTCTCGAGCAGCTTGATCATGCCCATCGAGGCGTTGTCCATCGCCTTGTTCAGATCGGCGTCCTTGGCGTACGACACCAGATATTTCGACGTCTCCTTGGTCGGGCGTTCCATATCTTCCGCCTCGCGCGGATTTTTCGGGCTGAGGCAGTGGATGCCCTTCTTGACGTTGACCACTTGCGAGACACGGCAATCCGAAACCGTCGGCATCAGTTTTTCGGCCTGTTCGGCGGAAACGCCGCGCAACTCGGTCAGCAGCTTGACGGTTTGCGCCTTGGCTTGCACCCAGGCCTTGTTCATATCCTGGTCGAAGCCCATGCTGATCCAGGATTTCCTGGTTTCGATGCGCGGGAAGTCGAGCGGCTTGCCCTTGATGACCTCCACCGTGATGTTGAACTCTTTGTACGCCGTCTCCAGCGCGGTGAGATTGACCTCGCCATTGCCCTGGCCGGCGTGGGAATCGCCGGTCCACAGCAAAGCGCCCGGCATATAGACCGGCACGTAAAGCGAGGAGCCCGCGACGAAATCGCGGATGTCCATGTTGCCGGCGTATTCTCCCGGCGGCACGCTGCCGAAGCGCCCCGGTTCCTTTCGCGCGACCGCGATGGTGCCCGGGAACGGTTTTAGCGGAATCACCACGCCGGGCAAAAACTCGGTCGTCATCTTGTCGAGGTCGAGATAGACATACTTGACCTGGCCATCGGCGTAGAGCGACGGAAATTCGCCGAACATGCCCGGTACGTTGAAGTTCGTGGCGTAGGCGCGGGGCACGATCTTGTTGAGGGTCACCTTCAGCACATCGCCCGGCTGCGCTTCCTCGATATAGATCGGCCCGGTCAGCGTGTGCGGGCCACGGCCCGGGAAAATCCGTCCGCGTTTTCTTGATTTGCTCGATCGTCGTGCCCGGCACCACCTGATTGTGGCTGTGCATCATGGTTTCGAGCACGACGGTGTCGCCGGAATTCACCCGAAGCACGGGCGGTTGAGCGCTATCGAACCAGCCCCATTGGGTGGTGTCGAGCGTTGCCGGCAAGAGATGCATCTTCTTGCCGTTCGGCAAATTCACGACGCGAAGCTTGAAATCAGCCGGCCCGACGCCGGGATAGCCGGGCGTGGTGATCGTCGCCGTTGGCGGGAATGCCGGCGTGGCGGCAGGAGGCGGAGATGTCTGGGCCAGCGCTGTTGCACCAAGAATCAAGACCCCGCAGGTGCCGAGCGCCGTGCGAGACAGCAATGTTGACGAAGTCATGTTCCCCCCTGATCAGTTACAAACGCTGTTTTTCTGTTGCCTAAAGTATAGGCACTTAATCTCGCCCCTGCAATCCGCCGCTTACACCGCTTTTTGAATCAGTGCGCTGCGAAAGCACGGGCCAACCGTTCATGACGAAGCTTGCTCGCGCCGCGGTTGGACCAATCGGTGAGATGACGTGCGGGGGCGATTCGTGTCGGGGGCCCAGATTGACAGTAAGCTCACCAATCTGTTTCATCGCGGCAACCGCGTTACGATAAATGTCGGGAAGGAAACATGGACGAGATCATCATCGTCGGCGGCGGCATTGGCGGGTTGACGCTCGGGCTGTCATTGCACGCCGCCGCGATCCCGTGCCGGATATTCGAGTCGGCGGCTGAAATCCGCCCCGTCGGCGTCGGCATCAATCTCTTGCCGCACGCCACCAGGGAATTGGCCGCGCTGGGCCTCGAGGCCGATCTGGCGCGGGCCGCGATCGCCACCCAGGATGCTACCTTCTTCAACCGCTTCGGCCAGTTGATCTACCAGGAGCCGCTGGGCCGCGCCGCGGGCTACGACCATCCGCAATTCTCGATCCACCGCGGCGACCTGCAGATGGCGTTGCTGGAGGCGTTCCGCGCGCGCGCCGGCGCCGAGGCGCTCCTCACCGGCCATCATTGCGTTGGCGTCGAGCAGGACGAGACCGGCGTCAGCGTGCATTTTTCTGCCGCGCCGGGCGGCGCCACCAGCCACACCATCCGCGGCGGCGCTGCGATTGCCTGTGACGGCATCAACTCCGCGGTCCGCAAGCAGTTTTTTCCGGGAGAAGGCGAGCCGCGCTATTCCGGCGTCAATATGTGGCGCGGGGTGACGCGATGGAAGCCGATCTTGTCGGGCGCGAGCCTGATCCGGGCGGGGTGGCTGTCGCACGGCAAGATGGTGATCTATCCGATCCGCGCCGCCGGGAGCGACGGATGGCAGCTCGTCAACTGGGTCGCCGAAATCGAAACGCCGGTCTATCGCAAGCGCGACTGGAACCGGCCGGGATCGATCGAGGATTTCATCGGCGCGTTCGCCGATTGGCATTTCGACTGGCTCGACGTTCCAGCCCTGATTCGCGCCGCCGACAGCGTGCTGGAATTTCCGATGGTCGATCAGGACCCGCTGCCGCGCTGGAGTTTCGGCCGGGTGACGTTGCTCGGCGATGCCGCCCACCCGATGGTGCCGCGCGGCTCCAACGGCGCCGGCCAGGCGATCCTCGATACCCGGGCGCTGACGTCGGCGCTATCAGGCAACGCCGATCCCGCCGCCGCGTTCGCCGCCTATGAGAAGCAGCGGCTTGAAGCGACCACGCGCGTCGTTCTGACCAACCGCACCAATCCGCCCGACGCGATCCTGCGCGAGGTGTTTCAGCGCACCCACGACCGGCCGTTCGCGCGAATCGACGACGTCATCAGCCGCGACGAACTGGTCGCCCTGTCCGACGGCTACAAGCAGATCGCCGGCTATTCGAAGGAAGCGTTGCGGGTGTGAGACCAGCGCGACGGCCCCATTGGGACCGTCATTGCGAGCCAACGGGTCGCGCGTATGCGCGCCCGATGATAAACTCAGCGAAGCAATCCATTTGACCGCTCGGAAAATGGATTGCTTCGTCGCACGCTCCTCGCAATGACGGAGAGGTCAAGGGAAAACGATGACGACGCCGATAACTCAAGAAAACGACGCAACGACGGTCGATGTCGCCGGGTACATCGATGCGCAACCCGTCGGCGGGTTTCAGCTAAAATTGCTGCTGACCTGCGCGGCGGTGCTGTTTCTCGACGGCTTCGATACCCAGGCGATCGGCTTCGTCGCGCCTGCGCTTGCCAGGGAATGGGGCCTGAGCAAGGGCGCGCTCGGCCCGGTGTTCAGCGCCGGCTTGTTCGGGCTGATGATCGGCGCGCTTGTGTTCGGACCGCTGGCGGACCGGGTCGGACGCAAGAAGATCATCATCCTGTCGACGCTGGCGTTCGGCATCGGCGCGCTGGTCACGGCTTTCGTCCAGGACCTCAGCACCCTGATCGCCATCCGCTTTCTGACCGGCCTCGGGCTGGGCGGCGCGATGCCCAACGCGATCGCGCTGACGTCCGAGTTCAACCCGCGCCGCCGCCGCGCCACCATGGTGATGATCATGTTCTGCGGGTTTTCGGTGGGCGCAGCGCTCGGCGGTCTGCTGGCGGCCGCATTGATTCCGCAGCTCGGCTGGCGGTCGGTGTTTGTCGTCGGCGGCATCGCTCCGCTGCTGCTGGCGCCGATCCTGGCGCTGAAATTGCCGGAATCAGTACGGTTTCTGGCACTCACCGGCCGCGCCAATGCGCGCGTCGCGCAACTGCTCGGGCTGATCAATCCGAAGGCGCTGTTCGCAGCGGAAACCCGGTTCATGGTGGATGAGCCGGAACTGGCCGGGATCCCGGTCAAGCATCTTTTCAAGGGCGGCAGAACGCTGGCCACGCTGCTGTTGTGGGTGGTGTTCTTCATGAGCCTGCTCGACCTCTATTTCCTGTCGAACTGGCTGCCCACCGTGCTCAACGATCTCGGCGCTTCGGTCCCGCAGGCGGCTCTGATCGGATCGATGCTGCAGGTCGGCGGCGTGGTCGGAACCTTTGCGCTCGGCAGCATCATCGACCGCTTCTCGTTTCGCGCGCTGGCGCTGGTGTATTTCATCGCCGTGTTCGCGGTCGGCGCGATCGGCCAGCTCGGGCATTCGGCCAGCTTCGTCACCATGGCGATTTTCGCGGCCGGGTTTTGCATCGTCGGCGGCCAGATCGCCGCCAACGCGCTGGCCGCAGGGTTCTATCCGACCTCGGTCAGGGCTACCGGCGTCGGTTGGGCGCTCGGGATCGGCCGGGTCGGCTCGATCGTCGGACCGCTGGTCGGCGGCGCGCTGCTGACCATGAAATGGAGCGCGGGGCAGGTGTTCGTGGCGGCCGCTGCCGCCGCGTTATGCGCGGCGCTGGCGGCGTTTTCGCTGAGCCGGCTCGCGGGGCTCGGCGGAAGCGGCAGAGGCGTTGCCGAATCCTCGGCCTCGCTTGAGGCGAGCCTGCGTCCGTCGACGACGGCCGGCGCCTAGCGCGCGTAATGCGTGAGACGTTTGCCGGGCAGCAGATCGTAGGCTGAGCGCCAGCCGGGCAGGCTGGCGACGCGGCCGAGCCAGGCGCTGACCGCCGGGTGGCTCGCCGCAAGATCGTATCCGGTTTCGTCGCTCGGATAGTGCAGATAGGCGATCATTGATAGATCGGCCACGGTCGGCCGGTCGCCGACGGCGAACGCGGAGCGTTGCAGGTGCTGCTCCAGGATTTCAGGAAATCGTCGAGGCGCTTGCGGTAGTGGGCAAGCACATGCGGATCGGGCGACGGCGTGAACGTCCGATAGTACCGATAAGTCGCCATGTAGCCGGTCAGCTTGTGGTTGTCCCAGAACAGCCAGCGCAATATCTCGAACTTCTCCGCGGCATTCTCGCCGCCGAACCGGCCATATTGTTCGGCGAGCTTGAGCAGGATCGGCGCGGTCTGGGTGAGGCGCACGCCATCTTCTTCCAGCACCGGAATTTCGCCCATTTCGTTCACCGTCCGCCGCCACTCCGCTGTACGCGTCACGCCGCCGCCAAAATCAGTCCAGACCGGTTCGAACGTCTGTCCACAAAGGGTCAGCATCAGCGCCAGCTTGTAGCTGTTCCCGGACTCCGGAAAATAATGCAGGCGGTAGACAGGCATTCCCGATCTCCTTGTTTGAACCGTCGCGCGACGATGCCGGTTGACTTCGCCTTATCGTCCAGCCTTCACGCCACCGCGCCGGACGCGCGCAATTGCCGGATCGACGCCTCGTCGTAACCGGCGTCGCGCAGGATGTCATCGCTGTGCTCGCCGATCCCGGGCGGGCGCCGCGGCTTGACCTTCCGGCTGCCGTCGATCCAGATCGGGCTGTTGATCGTCAGCATGGTGTCGTTCTCGAACGGCACCAGCACTTCGTTCTCGATCATCTGTCTGTCGTTGGGGATGTCGTCGAGGATGCCGACCACGCCGAACACCAGGCCGTTGCCGTCGAGGATGGCGCGCCATTCGGCCAGCTCCCTGGTGGCAAAGACTTCGTCGAATATCCTGATCAGTTCCAGCGACCGCGCGTGGCGGTCGGGCTTGGTGGCGAATCGCGCGTCGGCGATCAGGTCATCCCGTCCGAGACAGCGCGCCAGCACCGGCCATTGCCGCTCCTCGCTGAGCAGCGACAAAATGAGCCAGCGGCCGTCCTTGCAGCGGTAGTGATTGGTAACCGCGTTCAGCGCGCGCTCGCGCGGGCGCCGCTCCCCGAATTTCGCGCCGCATAATTTGGCCTGGGCCAGCACGCCGGCGGCCCAGACGCCGTTGGCCATCAGGTTCGAGCTGACATGCGAACCCTCACCGGTGCGCTCGCGCTTGTAGAGCGCGGTGACGATCGCGCCGTAGAAGGCCATCGCGCAGGGGTGGTCGCCCATGCCGGCGACCGAGCGCGCCGGCGTGGTGTTCTCGTCGGCGCGCACCAGATCCATCAGGCCCGAGCGTGCCCAATAGGCGTTGCTGTCGAATCCGGGCTTGTTGGCTTCCTCGCCCTTTTCGCCGTAGCCGGTGAACGACGCATAGACCAGCCGCGCATTCCTCGGCTTGAGTTCCTCATAGGTGATGCCCAGCCGCTGGCGCACGCCGGGCGGAAAATTGGTGATGAAGACGTCGGCTTCGGCGACCAGCCGATACAGCACCGCCTGTCCTTCCGGCCTGCGAGAGGTCGAGCGCAAGGCTGCGCTTGTTGCGCGATTCCAGCAGCCACGCATAATTATGCGGGCTGACCGGGTATCCCGGCAGGTTCGGCAGGTTGCGGTAGGGATCGCCGTGATCCCGGCGGCTCGATCTTGATCACCTCGGCGCCGAAATCCGACAGCACGGTCGCGGCCGCGGGTGCTGCGATGAAGCTCGCGCAATCCAGAACCTTGAGGCCTTCGAAGATGCCCTCTTCCATGGCGAGGTCGCTCCCGTCTTGTTGTTGGTGTTCTGTTGTTGCTCTTATACCGCACCGTGGAATTACTCTTCGCGAGCAGGCAAATTCGCGCCACATTTGACCGATGTTGGCGTCGCGACGCAACGCCACTTCTTACCCTCCCCTGGAGGGGGAGGGTCACTTTTACCTTGAGCGCTAGCGAAAGGTGAGACGGGGTGGGGTGATCTCTCCACTCGATCACCATTCGAGAGGAGCGACTTCACCCTACCCC
>CAWHIO010000073.1:0-36496 GCA_963829315.1 uncultured Alphaproteobacteria bacterium
CTTGGTGGACCGGTTTGGCCCAAGATATGATACGGCTGGTGCCGCCGATTTGAAGCGATGGGGCATCGCGATTTTGGGGATGCTGAATGCTGACGCCAGCTGAGCTGGTCTGGCTGATTGCCGCTGTTGCGAAGGGGGATGAGGCTGCTTTCGAGCGCCTGTATGCCGCCACGCGCGCGAAACTCTTTGGCGTGGTGCTTCGTATCTTGCGCCGACAGGATCTCGCCGAGGAGGTCATTCAGGAGGCTTACGTCAAGATCTGGAACGGTGCCGGACAGTTCAATCCGGCCTTGGCTTCCCCGATCACGTGGATGGCCTCGATTGCCCGGAACCGCGCCATCGACGTGGTACGCAAACGCGGCGAGGTCTCGATCGAGGAGGAGCCGGCGGCGATGGAAGTGGCGGCCGAAACCCCCGATCCGCTGGCGCGCCGGGAGATGACGGAAGAGTTGAAGCGGCTGCTGGAGTGCGTTGGCCGGCTGGAGCCGGATCGGCAAAAGCTCGTATTGCTGGCTTACTACAATGGCTGGAGCCGCGAGCAGTTGGCGGCAAAGTTCGAGACGCCGGTGAATACCGTGAAGACATGGCTGCGGCGCAGCATGATGGATATCAGGGAGTGTCTCGGACTTCTAGATGACGGCCTACAGCGACGACCATATCGCGCTCGCCGCGGAATATGCCCTCGGCACTCTCGATGCCGATGAGCGGGCGCAGGCTGAGACCATGATGTCCGTCGATCGGGACTTCACGGCGATGGTGGAGGCGTGGCAGCACAAGCTCGGCGCCCTCAACCAGATGGTCGGGTCGGTCGAGCCGCCGCCCGAGGTCTGGGACAGGATCAGGGTAGCGGTGGGACATTCCGAACCGCAGGCGCCGATCGTGCTGCCGCAGCCTCCGCCACCGGTCACCCCTGGCGTCGACGAACCGGACGTCGCGGCGGACAACGCCAATGTCATCCGTTTGTCCGCAAGAGCCAGGCGCTGGCGCAGCGTCGCAACCGCCGCCTCCGCGATCGCAGCGGCGCTGGTTGCGATCATCGCGGTCGGGCTGTTTCAGCCGGATTTGCTTCCGGACAGCATTCGCCGGCCGCGAACGCAGGTGGTTGAGGCAAAGGCTCCGGCTGCCGCGGTGCCATCAGCCCAGTATGTTGCCGTCCTGCAGAAGGAGGGCGGCTCGCCCGCGTTCATTCTGACGGTTGACGGAGCAACCAGGAATTTCACGGTTCGCAAGGTCGGCGCTTCCGCGGAGCCCGGCAAGAGCTTCGAGCTCTGGCTGATCTCGGACAAGCTGCCGCGGCCGCGCTCGCTGGGCGTGATCGGAGGTAGCGACTTTACCTCGCGTCCGGTGCTGGCGTCGTATGACGCCGATATGGTCAAGGCGGCGACCTACGCGGTGACGATCGAGCAGGCCGGAGGATCGCCCGACGGCAATCCGCATTCGGCGCCGGTTTACACCGGCAAGCTGATCGAGGCCGTCCCGCCGGCAGCGCCGGCATCCGCGCGGTAGAGTCCGATTTTCATCAATCCGACGTTTGCGTGTTGCGGCCGCAGAAGTGGCCCGGCGCAGCGAGCGCAGTTCTGCGCTCACCCCCTGTAACCGGATCTACCCCCGCCGGCTCCCGCCCGGCGACGGGAAGGCAACCGAAGCCACAAAAAGAAAACGCCCGTGGGGAGCGGGCGTTTTCGGTCGTCTTGGCCAACTTGGGGGTAGTTGGGTCTTCTACACTCACACGGCCCAATTTGGGGGCTGGTTAGGGCCGCGTGAATTCACAAAATCACTAACGCACCAACGACGCATCTGAACTGGTTACGGTGACGGGCTTGCCGGCCTTGATGACGCGCGCGGTCTGCGTGTAGCCGTCATCCGAATTGCGAGCCGAGATCCCGAAGCCCGCCACTGCGATGCCAGCAACGAGCGCGACCACCACGATCTTGAGGTGGGTCGAGCGATCTGCGCTGTAGATCGAATGGTTCATCGAAGCCTCCTGCCACCTGCCTTGTTGCGGATTTGTATGGTCGGCCCGCTGACAGGTTCACCGTCTCGATGCAGGAAACGTAAGGATTCGCCTTTCGGTTCCTTAGAGGCGATCACAAAGCAGTGATAAGACGTGAATGTTCGCGATCTGAGTTTTTGCCAAGAATCGAAAATTTCAAAAATAAATAATTTTTACAATGGCTTAGTTCATTCGAATGGTTTGGAGCCGCAAAATGACGCCGAGCGGCCCGGATCAAGAAATCATTTGCCTGTGGCCAAAAAACACGCTGCCGGACTGATTTGCTCCCGGCGGGTCAAGATCGGACATCCGGTACGCTCCAGCCATGGCCTGGCCGGCCATGATGGAAGCCATTCGAAAATGGCGCATCGATAGGCAATTCCTCAAGACGCGCCAATGCCTCTTCGGTCGCCAAAGTCCCGTCAAGGACGCTGCGAAAGGTGGTCGCAACCTGCACCATGTCGCAGCTGTGCGGGGATAGCCTGTACCGAACAACGCCCGCCGCCTTGAGGGCCGGGATTTCCTGCACAAGATTGAGATACTCGTAGGACAGCGTCTGCACGCCGTTGGCGACAAGAAAGGGTGTTCGCTCAAGCGTCGTCAGCACCAGGCCGTCCGGATCATTCTCGCAGACGAACCGGCACGTATCCCTGGTGCGGCCGTGCGCCCTTGCATGATAGCATCGTGCCGAAAGCGCCAGTGACTGGCGACCGAACACCTGAACCTCGATCGTCACCTTCTCCGAAGCGGCGGCCGTGCAGAGCACGCACGTTGCTGAAAACGGCAGTTCGATCGGGAGGCAGATATTCTGTGCGCCCTTGCTCGCAAGAAACCGCAAGGTCTCCTCGTTATAGACGTTCATCAGCGGGCCGATGTAGTGAGGCCGCCCGCGCAAGAACAGCGCCGCTGATGCATCGTTTGCCTCGACCAGATCAGCCGTTCTTTCGCAGACATCGCTGACCAGCCGGCGATCGACCCGCGAAGCGGTCTCGCCAAGCGTCGAATGCACCACGGTCTTGCCCGCCGCGCCAAGCCGTTCGCTGACGGCTTCGTAATAATCCGAAAACAGCGGCGCGCGTTTGGAGCAGATGGTTTCACCGAGATAGACAACGGCCACCGGCGCTTCGTCAGCGATCCGGAAATAGAAGTCGCGCCATCTTTCGGGCGCCCAGTTGAACAGATTTGGGCCAAGCGTCAGCTCGGTTCGCGCGCCGCTCATGCTCGATTATCTCCAACTCTTGCTCTGAAAGGCGCCTTGAGTCTCCTTGTGACCCTCGGTGAGCGCGATGAGATCGGTCAGCGCCGGCTCCTCGCCGGCCATGATCCCGTCAACAGCCAGGCGAAAGGCCGCAACGACGGATTTCACGTAGGCGCGGCTGCGCTGGCGTCCTTCAATCTTCAATGCCGTTACGCCGGCGCGCATGAGATCAGGCAGCAACGCCGAGAGGTTCAGCGATCGCGGCTCTTCGAACGCGTAATAGGGCTCGCTCTGGGCCGAACAGCTATACCGTCCCTTGCAGATGGTCGGGTAGCCGCCATTCTCACCGCACCGGTATTGATCGATGACGAACGCCCCCAGCCGGGTCGTCAGCGTGCCGTCGGCATCCTCTTCATAGCGGACATCGGCCGCCGGCGAACACACGCCGTCCATATTGGTCGAAATACCCGTGACATAGTTGGTCAGGCTGCAGCGGCCCTCCGCCATCATGCCGATATTGCCGAACACGAACGCCTCGATCTCGCAGGGGATCTGCCGGTGGACGTCGGCGATCTCGGCAACCGTCAGAATACGCGGCAGCACGACGCGCCTGATGCCGAACTCCTCGCAATGAAAGCGGATGGCTTCCGGCGACGATGCGCCGGCCTGTACCGACAAATGCAGCCGCAGCTGCGGAAATTCGCGGCAGGCATAGGCGGCAACCCCCATGTCCGCGACGATGATGGCATCCACCCCGACCGCAGCGGCGATCCCGACGGCGTCTTTCCAGAGCTGGAATTGGCCAGCGGGAGGAAAGGTGTTGACGGCGAGCAGCACCTTGCGGCCCCGCGCACGGGCATAGTCGACCGACTTTCGCAGCTCCTCGGGCGAGAAATTTAGTCCGGGAAAGTTTCGCGCGTTGGTCGCATTCTGCAGGCCGCAATAGACCGCGTCCGCGCCGGCATCGACCGCGGTGCGCAGACTGGCCGGCGTTCCGGCCGGGCAGACCAGTTCGGGGCGCCGCGGTGCGACATTGTCATTCATGATTTTTCCCCCTGCCGCCGAGCGTGCGCAGATGCGAGACCGTGATCGCGGCGATCGGCGCGAGCGGGCCGAAAGCTTTCGTGATGCTTTCCACGACCCCGCCGTCCACGTCGTCGAGCGCGTTGCGCAGCGCGACGATGGCTTCGGTGTCGCCGGTGACGCGCAGCTTGCGCGAGAAGAACAGGGCGTCGCCATCGAGCGAGCCATCGATCAGGTCGAATAGATCGAGAAATGTGCCTGCGATGCGGGCATGGGAATAGGGTGCGCTATCGCGGCGCCAGGCGCTCAGCGATGGTGCCTCGGGCTTCGGTCTCAACATCAGCACGAACGGAAGATCGGTCGGGTCGATGATGAAAGACTTCAGCGCGTGTGGTCCGAGCCGCAAGAAGACGTCGGGCTGGGCTTTGGCAACCTGGGTGCCGATGAGAGTGAGAATGGGTTGCAGAAGCGGAAGAGGCAGGAAGCGGAGAAGCGGCAGAGGCCAGGGGCGATCGGATGCGGCAGGCGAAGCAAGCATGGCATCTCAGTAGCGCCGCGATGGTTCGACAGCAACAGCGTCACGCGTAGTCTCGAACGATTCTTGAAAGGTTTTTTCTGCGCATGACACGCAACTTCAATCGCACGAGATTGAGCCGCGGATCAGACGCTGCCGACCGTCTTCAGCCGCGCCCGCGGATGGATCTCGGCCTGCGACAGCACCGTTGTTTGCGACCTGAAGCGCTCCACCAGCGAGCGCACGAAGGGCCGGATCGCCGCCGAGGTCACCAATACCGGCGCCTCGCCCTCGCGGGCGGCCTGTTCGAACCGCTCGCGCACGACGGTCATGAATTCCGAGAGCTTGGAAGGCTGCATCGCCAGGCTGCGTTCCTCGCCCTGGCCGATCAGCGATTCGGCGAACGCCTGCTCCCATTTTGCCGACAGCGCGATCAGCGGCAGGTAGCCGCTGGCCGAGGTGTTCTGCGCGCAGATCTGTCGCGCCAGCCGGGCGCGAACATGTTCGACCACGGTCGCCGGGTTGCGCGAGAACGCCACCGCGTCGGCGATGCCTTCGAGGATGGTGGAGAGATCGCGGATCGAGATTCGTTCGGCCAGCAGAAGCTGGAGCACGCGCTGGATGCCGGATATCGTGACCTGGGCGGGCACGATGTCCTTGACCAGTTCGCCCTGCTCCTTCGGCAGATCCTTCAGAAGTTTCTGCACCTCGCCATAGGACAACAGGTCCGACACGTTGTTCTTGAGGAGCTCGGTCAGATGAGTCGAAAGCACGGTCGCGGCGTCGACCACGGTATAGCCTTTCAGCGAAGCTTCCTCTTTCAGGCTGGCGTCGACCCAGGTCGCGGGCAGTCCGAAGGTCGGCTCGATGGTGTGAATGCCCGGCACGTCGACCTGGCTTCCGCCGGGATCCATGACCATGAACTGGTTCGGCCAGATCCGGCCCGAGCCGGCATCCACTTCCTTGATCTTGATGATGTAGGTGTTGGCCTCGAGCTGCACGTTGTCGAGAATGCGCACCGACGGCATCACGAAGCCCATCTCGATCGCCAGCGAGCGGCGCAGCGCCTTGATCTGCTCGGTCAGGCGGTCGGTGCCGTCGGGGCCGTTCACCAGCGGCAGCAGCGCATAGCCCAGTTCGATCTTGAGGTCGTCGATCTTCAGCGCCGTTGAGATCGGCTCGTCGGCCGCATTGGCTGCCGCAGCTGCCGCGGCGGGAGCTGCCGCCGCATCCGCCGCGGCAGCGGTGGCCGCACGTTTTTTCTTGCGCGCAGAAAACGCCAGCGCCGCCGCGCCGCCGCCGAGCATAAGGAACGGCAGCATCGGAATGCCCGGCAGCATCGCCAGCACCAGCATCACGCCGGCCGACATGCCGAGCGCCTGCGGGTAACCGGACAGCTGCCTCATCAGCGCCTTGTCGGCGGCGCCGCTGACGCCGGCTTTCGAGACCAGCAGGCCCGCCGCGGTGGAGACGATCAGCGCCGGTACCTGCGTGACCAGGCCATCGCCGACGGTCAGCAGCGTATAGGTGCGCGCGGCTTCGCCGAAACTCAGGCCCTGCTGGGCCACGCCGATGATGATTCCGCCGATGATGTTGATGAACACGACAAGCAGGCCGGCCACCGCGTCGCCGCGCACGAATTTCGATGCACCGTCCATGGCGCCGAAGAAGCCGCTTTCGTCTTCCAGCGCCTTGCGCCGCTCCTTGGCGACCTTTTCGTCGATCAGGCCTGCAGAGAGGTCGGCGTCGATCGCCATCTGCTTGCCCGGCATGGCGTCGAGGTGGAAGCGGGCGGCGACTTCCGCGATGCGTCCCGAACCCTTGGTGATGACGACGAAGTTCACGATCACCAGAATGGCGAAGACGATAATTCCGATGACGAAATTGCCGCCCATCACGAAATTGCCGAAGGCCTCGATGACGTGGCCGGCGGCATCGGTGCCCTCATGGCCGCGCGACAGGATCAGCCGCGTCGAGGCGAGGTTGAGCGACAGCCGCAGCATGGTCGAAATCAGGAGGATGGTCGGGAACGACGAGAATTCCAGCGGCGCCTGGATGAACAGCGACGTCATCAGGATCAGGATCGACAGCGTGATCGAGATCGCCAGGAACAGATCGAGCACGATCGAGGGCAAAGGCAGGATCAGCACGACCAGGATGGTGAGGATGCCGAACGCCAGCGCGAGATCGCCGCGCTTCAAAATGTCGCCGATTTCACCGAGGGTCAGAAACCTGGACGCCGGCGCCGCTCCGCCCGAACCTGCCGTGACATCGACCATGGTACTTGCTTCCCCCCGCGAATGCCGTTCACGGGCGCCAAACGTCTGCGCGGCGGCCGAAGGACCGCCGCTTCGAAAGTGAGGCACCGCACTGGCGTCCACGGGTACTCCCCCGTTTTACGCGGCTGACGACACTCAGACTTCTTCACTCGGCAATTTTTGCCCGGTTTATGGTTAGGAAAGGGTTAACGGCGGCTGCATCTCGTCTCCCTCGCCGCGACAACTCTTCCTGCTGCCCTTCCCCCGCGCAGCGGCGGGGAGGGGTCGGGGGTGGGGTGGTGCCACGATCATTGAAGCAGCGGTTCCTGCGGATAGTCCCCCCACCCCCGACCCCTAAGAGCGAGCTTCGCTCGTCTCGACCCCGCCGCTCGCTTCGTTCGCGGGAGGAGGGGAGCGCAGTGCGCCCGGACACGACGTTCTGTTGCGGTGCATCTGCATGCCCAATATCGCGCCATGTTGCTTGACCGGGGGGCGGTAGCCGAGGAAGTTGCCGCCCGTGCACGCACCTTCCAACTCATCCAAGGGTTCCACCGCATTCACCCCGGACTCCGGCCAGGCCTGGGTGAGGCTCGCGCTTGCGCTGGTGATCGGGGCGATCGGGAGCGTCGGCATGTGGTCGGTCGTGGTCGTGCTGCCGGTCGTGCAGGGCGAATTCGGCGCCACCCGCGGGGCCATATCGCTGGCCTTTACGCTCACCATGCTGGGCTTCGGCCTTGGCGGCGTCGCGACGGGGCGGATCACCGATCGCTTCGGCATCGTGGTGGCGATGGGGCTCAGCATCGTCTTCCTCGGGCTTGCCTATGTGGCCGCCGGGCTTTCGACCACGCTGTGGCAGTTCATCGCGGTGCATATCCTGATCGGATTGGGCACCTCGGCGACCTTTGCGCCTTTGATGGCGGAAGCCTCGCACTGGTTCGAACGTTACCGCGGCCTCGCCGTCACCATTGTCGCCAGCGGCAATTATGTCGGCGGTACGCTGTGGCCGCCGGTCGTCAATTGGGGCATCCAGTCGGCCGGCTGGCGCACCACCTACATCGCGATCGGGATTTTCTGTGCGGTGGCGATGACGATCGTGCTGGCATTGCTACGCGCCCAGATCGGCGCCGAGAGCCGCCGCAGTCACGAGAATGCGCCCCCGCCGCGGATCGATCTCAAGCTCTCGACCAATACGCTGACGGCGATGCTGTGCATCGCCAGCATTGCCTGCTGCGTGGCGATGGCGATGCCGCAGGTTCATATCGTCGCCTATTGCGGCGATCTGGGCTACGGCGTGGCGCGCGGCGCGGAAATGCTGTCGCTGATGATGGCCTTCGGCGTCGTCAGCCGCATCGGCTCGGGATTTCTTGCCGACCGGATCGGCGGCATCCGTACGCTGCTGATCGGTTCGGTGGCGCAGGGCTTTGCGCTGTTGTTCTACCTGTTTTTCGACGGACTCACCTCGCTCTACGTCATTTCGGCGATGTTCGGCCTGTTTCAGGGCGGCATCGTGCCGAGCTACGCCATCATCGTCCGAGAATCGATGCCGGCCAGCGAAGCGGGGACCCGGGTCGGCCTGGTGATTTTCGCCTCCGTGTTCGGCATGTCGTTCGGCGGCTGGGTGTCCGGCGTGATCTTCGATGCGTCCGGCTCCTACGCCGCGGCATTCCTGAACGGGCTTTTGTGGAATGCGCTCAACATCACTATCGTGGTGGCGTTGCTGATCCGCTCGCGCGCGCGGCTGGCGATGGCGTGACGCGAGGCTCTCGCGCCGCGCTACGCCCCCTGGCGAATTTTGTCCCTTGCCCTCCAGCGGCCGCGCCATTCGATCAAGGGCCGCCGGCAGGTCTGCTGCTTAAGTCAGCTCTGCCGCCGCGAATATGGGTCGCCCAGGGTTCGTTGCGGCGGGCTCGCGTCGCTCGCGCCGGACGACCAGCCTGAAGATGCTCAGGCATTGCGGGCATTCGTAGCTCAGCATGTCGTGCCGGTTCTTGACCGGCGTAACGTCGGTCAGCTTCCTCTCGACGTCGCACGCGATGCAAATGGGTTCAGCGCTCATGGCGGCTGATCCTTTCTGGTGACCGTTGTCGGATGCCCGACCCTAGGGCCAGTGATTGGCGCGCCGGTTAATTTGCGGAGCCGTACGAATACGGGGTGGGTGCCGCACCACCTGCAATCATGCAAAAACTGGTGGGCCCGGCAGGACTCGAACCTGCAACCAGACCGTTATGAGCGGCCGGCTCTAACCATTGAGCTACAGGCCCCGCCGCGAACTGCCGCTTTGGGCGGCAGGCAACGTTGCGACAGACCCCTTACAGGCTGGTGGGCGATCCGGCAATGCCGGGCCCAATTTCTGAATTTCCGAAATCTGCTTGACGGTACGGTAGAAGCAGCATTAAAGTGATTCGCATCCCGCCTCCTTTGGAGGGGCGTTTCGCGATCGTCACGGACGTGGGCGGCGGGATGCGGTGGACATGGGCGGTGCTAAAGACGAGAGCGCCTGCACATGGACGGCGAAGTCGTGTGGTCCTGATGCCCCGACGCTGGCATCAAGTTCGCGAGAACAAATTCTCGCGGGCGACAGTGGCAAGAAAGCCCGGTCACTGGGGAGAGCGCGAAATAAGCCGTAAACCATCGCGCAGGGAAGGCCGGCGTGATTCCGGTTGAACCTGTGGTCCTACCCCCGTGCTTTTTTTGCACGGGACCCATGGGTGCAATCGGCACCCGGCTTTCCCTGCGCCCTCTGAATTCAGAAGGCGAAACGTTTGGCAAAACTCGCGTGAATGGCGCGGCGAGAATGCGAAGCTGTGGCTTACACCCGTCACGCGTTGGGGCTGTTCGAAAGCTGAATCTGCACCCCCGGCGGTTCGCCCCGCGGCCGTCTCTAGAGCCTTTTCCGTTTCGATGGAATCGAAACGGGGCTCCAAATTCTTGTATTGGCGCGTTTTCTTCACGCGAACCGGTATCCACTTCGCTCGAAAACGCTCTAATCCACCGAGACGCCGGCGAACTCGACCACCTTGCGCCATTTCTCGGTCTCGTCGGCAATCAGCTTGCCGAATTCGGCCGGCGTCATCGGCTTGGGGATGCCGCCGATGGCAGTCAGCCGCTCGACCACCTTGGGGTCTTTCAGCGCTTCGCCCACCGCCTTGTTGAGAATTTCCACGATTTCCGGCGGCGTGCCCTTCGGCGCGGAGATGCCGTAGAAACCGACCAACTCGAATCCCGGCACGGTCTCGGCAATGGCGGGCACGTCGGGCACGCCGGGCCAGCGCTGCGGCGAGGTGACGCCGAGCGCGCGCACGGTGCCGGAACGCGACTGTTCAAGCGCCGACGGCAGATTGTCGAAGATCAACTGCACCTTGTTGGAAATGATGTCGGGAAATGCGATCGCCGATCCGCGATAGGGCACATGCACCATGTTGATCCCGGTCATCGCCTTGAACAATTCGGCCGACATGTGCACCGAGGTGCCGTTGCCCGACGAGGCGTAGGAGACCTTGCCCGGATTGGCCTTGCAGTAGTCGATGAACTCCTGAACGGTCTTGACCGGCATGGCGTTGGAGACGACCAGCAAGTTGGTGAGCTGGATGATGCTCGCGACCGGCACGGTGTCGCGGATGAAGTCATAAGACAAATGCTTGTAGAGCGACGTCGAGATCGCGTTGTTGGGGGCGACGAACAACAGCGTATAGCCGTCCGGAGTCGAATTGATCGCGGTTGCCGCCGCGATATTGCCGCCGGAACCGGTGCGATTCTCCACCACGAATTGCTGGCCGAAATGCTCGGACAGCCACTGGCTCATGATCCGCGCCACGACATCGACCGGGCCGCCGGCGGAAAAGCCGATCAGCCAGCGCACCGGGCGGTTCGGGTAGTCGGCCGCGGAGGCCGGGGCGATGCCGTCTGCCAGGCTCAAAAGGCAGATCATGCCGACGACAGCCGCGCGCAAGATACTCATGAAAAACCACTCCGCTGGAACAGTCATCCACCATGCTTTCATACAAAAGCGAATTTGCCTACATTGCGTTTTGTCCCATGTTCCTGCATGGGTCTTCCACCCGTCACGCCGATGCCGGAGGATCGCCGATGAAACTCGCTGATATGGTTTGTGCCGGCGCGCTGCTGCTGTTGGCGGGCGGTGCCGCAGCGCAAGATGGAGGCAAGCCCATTCAAAAGACCACGATCAGTCTGGGGACCGCGACGCAGGGCGGCGGCTTTCCGCTTTATGGCAACGCCTTCGCGGAAGTCATGGCGGACGCCGATCCGGCCTTGTCGATTCAACCGCGCAACACCAAAGGCAGCAGCGAGAACATCCCGATGCTGGAAGCCGGCCAGCTCGATCTGGCGCTGGTCGCCGGAGAATCCTTCTACCAGGCGCTGGAAGGCATCGGCCGGCCGCGCGTCAATCTGAGGGTTTTGACCGCCATCTATTCCTCGGCCGGAATGTTCGCGGTGCGCGGGGATTCTCCCTACCGGACCATTCAGGATCTCGTTGGCAAGCCGATTGCTTTCGGCGCCAAGGGCTCCGGCATTCCGATCCTGTCGCGCTACATGCTGGACGGGATCGGATTGAAGCAGGACGAGGATTTCAAATCGATCTACCTCGATCACGCCGGCGATGCGCCGGAGATGGTGCTCGATGGACGGGTCGCGGCGCTGTGGGGAGCCGGCATTGGCTATCCCGGCTTCACCACCCTGGCGAAAAGTCCCGCGGGCGTCAGGTTCATCGCGCCGACCGCCGATGAGATCGCGCGGATGAGCGCCAAGCACGCCTTTCTCAAGGCGATGACGATCCCGGCCGGCAGCTATCCGAGCCAGACCGCCGCGCTCAATTCGATGGGATCGTGGAGCTTCATCCTGACCCGGCTCGATCTTCCCGATGAGGTCGCCTATCGGCTGGCGCGCACGCTGCACGGCGCCGAAGCCGCGTTCTGCAAGAAGCTGGCGCAGGCCTGCGAAACCACGGCCGCCAACACGGTGGCGGCCGTGCCGGGCGTGGAGCTGATTCATCCCGGCGTATTGAAATATTTCCGCGAAATCGGCGTGGTGAAGTGACCGTCACCTCCAAGGGTGACTGCTACGCCGTCACTTCTTCACCAATGGACACGCCGGATCGGGCGGGCCGAACGCATCCTCTCCGGAGATCTTCGCTAGCACCGTGTAATAGTCCCACGGATATTTGGACTCTTCCGGCTTCTTGACCTGCACCAGCATGAGGTCGTGAACCATCAGGTTGTCCCCGCGCAGCCGGCCGTTGCGGGCAAAGAAGTCGTCGATTGGTTTTTCCCGCATCTTCGCCGCCACCTTGAGCGGCTCGTCGGTGCCGCTCTCCCTGACGGCGTTGAGATAGTGCATGACCGAGGAATAGACGCCGGCCTGCCACATCGTCGGCATCCGGTTCATCTTGGAAAAATAGCGGATCGACCAGTCGCGGGTCTTTTGATCCATGTCCCAATAGAACGAGGTCGTCAGCAACAGGCCCTGGGCGACGGGAAGACCGAGCGCATGAATATCGGTGATCAGCACGAGCAGACCGGCCATCTGCTGGCCGCCCTTCAATACGCCGAATTCGCCGGCGGTCTTGATCTCGTTGCCGTTGTTGGGGGGGCCGCCGGCGATGCCGATGATTTTCGCCTTCGAGGCCTGGGCCTGCAGGATGAACGATGACAGATCGGGCGTGGCAAACGGCGGGCGAACCGCGCCCAGCACCTTGCCGCCGTTCTTGACGATCACGGCGGAAGCGTCCTTCTCGAGCGAGTGGCCGAACGCATAGTCGTCGGTGATGAAGAACCAGCTGTCGCCGCCGCGCTTGACCACTTCCTGCGCCGTGCCGACGGCGAGGGCGCGGGTGTCGAACACCCATTGAATCGCATAGGGCGAGCAGAACTTGCCGTGGAAATCGGCCGTACCGGTCGAATGCGCGATGAACATCCGCTTCTTTTCATTGGCGATGTTCTGTACGGCGAGGCCCACCGCTGACACCGGCACGTCCACGATCAGGTCGACCTGTTCGGTGTCGTACCAGCGCCGCGCGATGCCGGCGCCGATATCGGGCTTGTCCTGATGATCGCCGACGATGACGCTGATCGGTTTGCCCAGCACCTTGCCGCCGAAATCGTCCACCGCCATTTGCGCGGCGGTCACCGATCCCTGGCCGGTCGGTGTGGAGGCGGGCCCGTTCATGTCGGTGAGAACGCCGATCTTGACCACGTCGTCCGAGATCTGGGCGAGCGCCGGGGGTGAGGACAGCAGCGCGGCGGCGAGGGCTCCGGCCACGGTCATGCTCTTGGTAAACATCTCGCTCCTCCCATGGCGCCAGCCGCATTGGCGGTATCGTTGGCCGGGAGCCTGGCTCGGCCGGCCCGTCCTTTTTGCCTTCATTCGATGGACACCGTCAACACAGGCAGGCTCCATGAAATGCGTCGCAGCATTGGGCTGTCTATTTCGGGGCTGATTCAGTACATAGGCGGGCCATGACTCCGACCCAGCGTCTGCCCGCCTCGCTTACTCCGCTGGATGTGGCGATCGCCGCGCTGCTGCACCGCATCGCGCCGGTCGCACCGGTCGAGCTCGCGCTCCCAGACGCGCTGGGCTGCACGGCTGCCGGCATGCCGCCGCTGCGGCCGTTTCCATCGCGCGATGTCGCCACCGCCGACGGCTGGGCCCTGCGCGCCCGCGATCTCGTCGGCGCTTCGTCCTATTCGCCGCTGCTGCTTTCGGCATCGCCGGTCTGGGTCGAGGCCGGCGAGCCGATGCCGGACAATTGCGATTGCGTCGTCAACTCCAATTCCGTCGATCGGGCAGGTCCGCTTGTCCAGGTGCTGGCGGAGGCCGCACCGGGGCAGGGGGTGCGCCGCACCGGTGGCGATATCGCCGGGGGAGCCCCCGCCATCGCCGCCGGCCGGCGCGTTCGCCCGCGCGATCTGTTGATCGCCCGCGCCGTGGGCCTGGATCGGCTGAACGTGCGCCGTCCGCGCCTGCGTATCGTCAATATTCCCGCCATCTCGGGCGAGACGGTAACCGCGCAGCTGATTTGCGAAGCCGCGCGCGCGGAAGGCGCTGAAACCGTCTGCTGCGAGGCCGCCGGACGCGACGCCGCGTCCATCGCCGGCGCGCTCGATCCAAGCGCGTGCGATCTGCTGGTGACGATCGGCGGCACCGGCATCGGCCGCTGCGATGCTCTGATTTCGGCGCTTCAGAAGCGCGGCGAGGTTGTCGCGCATGGCCTGGCGCTGCAGCCCGGACGATCCTGCGCGATCGGCAGGGTCGAAGACGTTGCTGTTCTGGCGCTGCCGGGCGCGCCGGATCAGGCGCTCGGGGCGTGGTGGACGCTGGCGCTTGCCGCGCTGGACTTCTTGTCCGGTCGTGAGAGCCGACCGAGGCAATCGCGGCCGCTGGCCCGCAAGATCGCCTCACACATCGGCATCGCCGAAATTGTCCTGCTCGAGAGAGCGGACGAAAGCTGGATGCCGCTAGCCGTGGGCGACCTCTCGCTTGCGGCCATCGCCCGATCGGACGGATGGCTCGTGGTGCCCGGCGGGTCCGAGGGGTTCGCTGCGGGTACGCCGGTCGATGCCTATATCATGCGGGACTGACAGAGATGAGTTCCGACATGACCAACGTTCCCGTGCCGAAAAGCCGTGACAGCAGGGATCAGGACCAGTTCCTGACCATCCTGACACGCGAGGAGGCGCTGGCGCGCTTCGAAGCCGCCCTGTTTCCGCGCGCGATGACTGCCGAGGCGCGGCAGTTGGCGGATGCGCTCTGCCATCCCCTGGCGCGCGATATCGCAGCTGACATCGACGTGCCGCCGTTCGATCGCTCCAATGTCGATGGCTTTGCGGTGCGCTCCGCCGATCTCGCTGCGGCCTCCGAAGCGAGCCCGGTTCGTTTCGCGCTGAACGACGAAGTCATCGCCTGCGGCACCGCGCGGAGCAGGCCGGTGCTGCCGGGTACCGCGACGTCGATCGCGACCGGCGGCCCATTGCCGCGCGGCGCCGACGCCATCGTCATGGTCGAGCATACCCACCCCATTGGTGCCGGCGCGATCGAAATCCGCCGCGCCGCCTCGCCCGGCCAGTTCGTATCCTATGCCGGTTCCGACATCGCGCGCGGCGAGACGGTGCTGCGCGCCGGCACCGTGATCGGCTCGCGCGAGATTGGCATGTGCGCGGCCTGCGGGATCGCGCAGCTGTCCGTCGTGCGCCGGCCGCGCGTGGCGGTGATCTCCACCGGCGACGAGTTGGTGCAGCCTGGAGGGGTGCTGCGCCCGGCCGCGATCTACGACACCAATGGTGCAATCGTCAGCGCGGCGATCAACGAGAACGGCGGCGAGGCGATATTCCTCGGCGCCATTGCCGACGACGAGGAACAGTTAGAGGCCGCGATGCGCAAGGCGCTTGCGACGTCCGACATGCTGGTGCTTTCCGGCGGCACCTCGAAGGGCGCCGGCGATGTGTCCCACCGCATCATCGCCCGGCTTGGAAAGCCCGGCATCATTGCGCATGGCGTCGCGCTGAAGCCGGGCAAGCCGCTGTGTCTTGCGGTCTGTGACGGCAAGCCGGTGGTGATCCTGCCCGGGTTTCCGACCTCGGCGATGTTCACCTTCCACGACATGATCGTGCCGGTGCTGCGGCGGATGGCGGGCCTGCCGCCGCGTTCCGATACCAAGGTCACAGCCAAGGTGCCGGTACGGATCGCCTCGGAACTCGGCCGCACCGAATTCGTCATGGTGTCGCTGGTCGAAGGCACGGAAGGATTGATCGCCTATCCCTCCGGCAAGGGAAGCGGCGCCATCACCTCGTTCGCGCAGGCCGATGGATTCCTGAAGATCGATGCGCTGGCCGACCAGATGGCGGCAGGAGCTACGGCCGAGGTGACGCTGTTCACGCCGCATGTTCGGGTGCCTGATCTGGTGATTGTCGGCAGCCATTGCACCGGGCTCGATCTCGTCACCGCGCCGCTGGCGCGCGCAGGTCTTGTGGTGCGCTCGATCGCGGTCGGCAGCCTCGGCGGCCTGGCGGCGGCCAAACGCGGCGAGTGCGACTTCGCGCCGATCCATCTGTTCGACGAAAAGTCTGAAACCTACAACACGCCGTTCCTCGGCGACGGCCTTGAACTGGTGCCGGGCTGGCGGCGGATGCAGGGCATCGTGTTTCGTGCCGGCGATGCGCGGTTCGAGGGGCTGAGCGCGGAAGGTGCGGTGCGCGCCGCGCTCGCCGACCCCGCCTGCATCATGGTCAACCGCAATCAGGGCGCCGGCACCCGCATTCTGATCGACCGGCTGCTGGGCGAAGCGCGTCCCGACGGCTACTGGAACCAGCCGAAGTCCCATACCGCGGTCGCCGCGGCGATCGCGCAAGCCCGAGCCGATTGGGGCATCACGATCGCGCCGGTCGCCCATGCCTCGGGCCTGGGCTTCATCCCGCTGGCCGAAGAGCATTACGATTTCGCGCTGGTCACGGCGCGAAAGCAGCGCCCGGCGGTGCGGGCGTTCCTGGACGCGCTGGCGTCGCAAGAAAGTCGTGCGGCGCTGATGCGGGCGGGGTTCCGGCCGGCCTAGCCGCCTCGCCACGTGAACCTGGCGCGCTCTGCCGCGACTAACGGCGCGAGGAGCGCATGAACCGGCATCGGCGAGTTGCCGGTTATCGTGCGAACGATGCCATGAAACTGTCCACTCATCTCGATTTTCTCAGGCCCGCGGTCGTCCTCACGGCGGCTGGCACGCTATTCTGGCTCTATACTTTCTACGCGATCGATCGCGTTCCCCAAGGCGACGGTACCGGCTTTCAATGGCTCGCCGTATTTCCTCTCGGAGCAATCTTTGCAGGGTTTTTCCTGCCGGCATGGCTCCTCGTCGCCATCGGGAGATTCCCGAGGTTCGCCTTCGCCTTGGGCGTCGGCGGTCTGATCGCATTCGCGGTGGTCTGGATGCAATTGCTGGCGGAGTTTCCAAAGAACTAGATGGGCCGCTCTTTCATTTGGCGTCGGAAGCGCCGTCCAGCGCCGCCAGCCGCTCGGCCTGCGCGATATCGTCCACTGTATTGGCGTTGAAGAACGGATCGAGCGGCTCGACCGGCCACGTCACGGTGGCGAGTTTGTAGCGCGCGGTCCAGCGGTCGATCTTGCGGACGTCTTCCACGACAAGCGCGTGGCGGAGTTCGTCGCGCAACGCGACGCTCCACAATCCGATCACCGGATGGGTTTGTCCGCCGGAAGCTGCGACCGCGAGCTGCGCGTTCTGTTCGGCGCGGGCCCGGTGCAGGCGTGCGACCAGATCGCGCGGCAGGAACGGACAATCCGCCGCTGCGCTCAACACGAAGGAAACGTCGGGCCGGTTCGCCGCGACCCAATCGAGGCCGGCGAGAATGCCGGCGAGCGGACCCGGGAAATCCGCCACCAAATCGGGAATGACCGGCAAGCCAAAGCCTGCAAACCGCGCCGGGTCGCCATTGGCGTTGAGGATCAACCCGTCGCATTGCGGCTTGAGCCGGGCGATCACGCGCTCCAGGATGGTGCGGCCGCCGATCCGGCGCATCGGCTTGTCGCCGCCGCCCATCCGCCGCGCCAGACCGCCAGCCAGCAGTACCCCAGGCGTTGGCGGAAATTCACTCGTCACGTTCGGCGCCCTTGCGCTTGTGCCGCGCCGATTCCTCTTGGACGAAAGCGAGATTCTGATCGTAGACGATGCGCTCCTGGCCCGACAGCGCGATGAACCGCTTGCCGCGCGCGCGGCCGACCAGCGTCAGCCCGACCTGCCGCGCCAGATCGACCCCCCAGGCGGTAAATCCGGAGCGCGAAACCAGGATCGGAATGCCCATCCGCACCGTCTTGATGATCATCTCGGAAGTCAGCCGCCCGGTGGTGTAGAGGATCTTGTCGGCCGGATCGACGCCATGGCGATAGATCCAGCCTGCGATCTTGTCGGCCGCGTTGTGGCGGCCGACGTCCTCGGTGTAGCAGACCGGCGTGCCTTCCTTGCACAGCACGCAGCCGTGGATGGCGCCGGCTTCAAGATAGAGCGAGGGCATGGTGTTGATCGCGTGCGTCATCTGGTAGAGCCAGGACGTACGCAACTCGGCTTTTGGCAGCGCGACGTTTTCCACCGCCTCCAGCAGATCGCCGAACGCCGTGCCCTGCGCGCAGCCTGAGGTCTGCGTGCGCTTCTTCAATTTTTGTTCGAAATTGGTGTGGTGCTCGGTGCGCACCACCACGACCTGCAGATCGTCGTAATATTCGACCCCGGTGACGACGTCGTCGTATTTCAGCATGTTCTGATTGAGTAGATAACCGAGGGCGAGATATTCCGGGTAATCGCCGATCGTCATCATGGTGACGATCTCCTGCGCGTTCAGGTAAAGCGTCAGCGGCCGCTCCACCGGCACGTTGATCTCGACCGCCGCGCCGGTCTGATCGGTCCCGGTAACGCGTTCGGTCAGCCGTGGATCCCCCGGATTTGGCAGGATCAGAGGAACAGGGGTTTTGTCGATCTTGGTCATCGATGGCAGGCTAGCATGACTTTACCTGTAGGCCGATATAAAGCACGTCAGGGCTAAACAAGCCTGGTTCCGTCTGCGGTTCGGAGAAAGTGATGAAAGTGATTGGCCTGGCAGGATGGAGCGGCGCCGGCAAGACGACGCTGCTGGCGCGTGTCATCCCGCATTTCCTGAAACAGGGGCTTCGCATCTCCGTGATCAAGCACGCCCACCATAGTTTCGACGTGGACGTGCCGGGCAAGGATTCCTGGGTCCACCGGCAGTCGGGTGCCGAGGAAGTGCTGGTGTCGTCCGGCAAGCGCTGGGCCCTGATGCACGAACTGCGCGGCGCCCCCGAGCCGCGGCTGCCGGAACTGCTTGGCAAGATGTCGCGGGTCGATCTTGTCGTCGTCGAAGGCTTCAAGTCCGAGCCGCATCGCAAGATCGAGGTGCATCGGACAGCCAATGGCAAGGCGCCGCTGTTCCCTGACGACCCCGCCATTGCCGGCATTGCAACCGACGCAACCCTGGAAACCGCGCTGCCGGTTGCCCATCTCGATGACATCCCGGCCATCGCCGCTATGATGCAAGAGTTCGCGATATCAGTGGAAGACGTGCTGACGGCAAGCGTCAGCGAGGCCTGAGAGACCACATGGCGCAACTGTCCGACGATTGCTTTGCCTTCGGCGGACCGATGATGTCGGTCGATGAAGCGGTCGCGATCATCGCCACCCGTGTAAGCGCGGTTGATGAGATCGAGGCCGTGCCGCTCGAGAAGGCCGATGGGCGCATTCTCGCCGGCGATATTTCCGCATCCCTGCCCTTGCCGCCGTTCACCAATTCCGCCGTCGACGGCTATGCGGTACGGAGCGGCGATCTTCCGCTTCGGGAGGAAGCGGCGTTCCCGGTGTCGGGTCGCATTCAGGCCGGCGCTTCGGCGCAACCACCGGTCCAGCCGGGCCACGCCGTCCGAATCTTTACTGGCGCGCCGATGCCGGAAGGAGCCGATACCGTGTTCATGCAGGAGGATGTTCGCGTCGATGCAGCCGGCAAGGTTGTTGTGCCGGCGGGTTTGAGGCCCGGCGCCAATGTGCGCCCCGCGGGCGAGGATTTCCAGCTCGGGACTGCCGCGCTCGGAGCCGGCCTGCGGCTGCGTCCGCAGGACGTCGCGCTCGCGGCCGCGTTCGGCCTGACGCAAATCGAAGTGCGGCGTCGCATCCGGGTCGCGGTGTTCTCGACCGGTAACGAACTGGTGCCGCCGGGCGACCAGCGCCAACCAGCGCAATTGTACGACTCCAACCGTTTCATGCTGATGGCGATGCTGGCACGGCTGGGTTGCGAGGTCCGTGATCTCGGCATCTTGCGCGATGATCGCGGGGCGCTGGCACAGGGCTTGAAGAAAGCCGCCGGTCCCAGCGATCTGATTCTCACCAGCGGCGGCGTTTCGACCGGCGAGGAAGACCACGTCAAGGCCGCCGTCGAAGATGTCGGCAAGCTGGTGCTGTGGCGGATGGCGATCAAACCCGGACGTCCCGTCGCCATGGGAATCATCGGGGGCACGCCATTCATCGGGCTGCCGGGAAATCCGGTGGCGAGTTTTGTCACCTTCGTCCATGTGGTGCGGCCAACCGTACTGGCGCTGTCGGGCGCCCAGCCGCTGCCTTTGATGCCGATGCCGGTGCGCGCCGCATTCACCTACAAGAAGAAGATCGCCCGCCGCGAATATGTGCGGGTCAGTCTCCACAAGATGGATGACGGCAGGCTCGAGGCGACCAAATTCCCGCGCGAGGGCGCCGGCCTGCTGTCGTCGCTGGTGGATACCGACGGGTTGGTCGAGCTTGGTGAGGAGATTACGCAGGTCGCCCCGGGGCAGACGGTCGGGTTTCTCGGCTATGCGAGCCTATTGTGACCGCCTCCTTGTCCGTTGACGATGCGAGGCCGGTTCGCCGAGGATGGGTCATGACCACGACGAAACTCGACCTCACCGGTCTCAAATGCCCGTTGCCCGCCTTGAAGACGCGCAAGGCGCTGAAGGCGCTGGCGCCTGGGGACCTTCTGGAGGTCCATTGCACCGATCCGCTGTCGGTGATCGATATCCCGAACCTGATCCGGGAGACCGGCGACAGGGTCGAGATCACGGAACGCGCCGAGCATCGCGTTGTCTTCGTGATTGAAAAAGCAAATGGTCCTATCGAGAATACGAATGGACCGTCACGTACTGGGTCGATCTGAAACCGGGACAGTTAGACGCACCCGGAACCGGCTCGAACGGCGGCAATCGCTACCTTTTGCCTATCGACATCGGCCCGCGCTTCTGCCCCAATTCTTCATCTTCGTGAGGGGTTGCGGAGGTGAAGTCGTGCCTTCGGGTGCGGGCGCTGTACCTCGACAATCAGCGAGGCGCCGGTGTGGGCTGTTAGTGGGCATAACTTGTCGCAGCAGGGGTTAACTATCGCGAATGCGCCTTTGGGATCTTGGCGCATTGAAGAATTGCTGCGGAGCAGCAATGCGAGGTTGGCACGCTGCGAGGGAATTTAGGGTATAGGACAACGGCAAACGTGGACGACAGACATGCCCGGCAAGGGTGGCTGTAGGGGAGGGCTTGATGACGACAATTAGCGGCGCAGGGACTATGTCCGGCGGTGGGTCGGGAATTCTCGATCGCGAGCACACGATCGCAAAGGCTGGCTTCAACCGATGGCTGGTGCCGCCGGCAGCGCTTTGCATTCATCTGTGCATCGGCATGGCCTATGGATTCAGCGTGTTCTGGCTGCCGCTGTCGCGCGCGATCGGCCTGACGGCGCCGAAGGCCTGCCCGGATATTTCGCTATGGCAGGAGCTCTTTACCACCACCTGCGACTGGAAGGTGGCCAGCCTCGGCTGGATGTACACCTTGTTCTTCGTGCTGCTCGGCGTGTCGGCCGCGATCTGGGGCGGTTGGCTCGAGCGTGCTGGGCCGCGCAAGGCCGGCGTCGTCGCGGCGCTGTGCTGGGGCGGCGGCCTGTTGATCGGCGCCTTCGGCGTTTACGTGCATCAGCTCTGGATCATGTGGTTGGGGGCCGGCGTCATCGGCGGCGTCGGCCTCGGTCTCGGCTACATCTCTCCGGTGTCGACGCTGGTGAAATGGTTTCCGGATCGCCGCGGCATGGCGACCGGCATGGCCATCATGGGCTTCGGCGGCGGTGCCATGATTGGCGCGCCTCTCGCCAACCTCCTCATCACCTATTTCAAGACCCCTACCGATGTCGGTGTCTGGAAAACCTTCGTTGTGATGGGCGTGATCTACTTCGTCTTCATGATGATCGGCGCCTTCGCCTATCGCGTGTCGCCGGCTGGTTGGCAGCCCGAAGGCTGGACCCCGCCCGCGAAAGCCAACGCGATGATCTCGACCAACAACGTCCATCTCGATAACGCGCACAAGACGCCGCAATTCTGGCTGATCTGGTGGGTGTTGACGCTGAATGTTTCCGCCGGCATCGGCGTGATCGGCATGGCCTCACCGATGTTGCAGGAAATCTTCGCCGGCAAACTGATCGGAATGCCCAACCTGAACTTCGGTGCGCTTTCGGGCGAGCAGAGGACGGTAATCGCGGGGATCGCGGCCGGCTTTGCCGGCATGCTGTCGCTGTTCAACATCGGTGGCCGTTTCTTCTGGGCGTCGCTGTCGGACTATATCGGCCGCAAGAACACCTACTATACGTTCTTCGTGCTCGGCATCGCGCTCTACGCGCTGGCACCGACCTTCGCCGCGATGGGATCGAAGCTGCTGTTCGTTTCCGCCTTCTGCATCATCCTGTCGATGTATGGTGGTGGCTTCGCTACCGTGCCGGCTTATCTCGCCGATATGTTCGGGACGCAGTTCGTTGGCGCCATTCACGGGCGGCTGCTAACGGCGTGGTCGACCGCGGGCATCATCGGCCCGGTTGTCGTCAACTATATCCGCGAATTCCAGCTCGCGGCCGGTGTGCCACGCGATCAACTCTACAACACGACCATGTATATCCTGTGCGCGATGCTGATCGCCGGCATCATCTGCAACTACCTGATCAAGCCTGTCGACCACAAATGGCACATGAGCGCTGACGAGGTGGCCAAGCTGCAGGCCGCGAGCGCCAAGAGCGCGGCGGCGGTGCAATCTGGATCGTTCGGCATCGGGTTTGGCGGGTTGGACGTCAAAGCTGCCCTGTTCTGGGCCTTTGTCGGCATCCCGCTCGCCTGGGGCGTGTGGAAGACACTGGAAAGCGCGGCCAAGATACTCTGATCGCGGCTCCATCACCGCGGAACGCAACACCGATTGCGTTCCGCGGATTTGCCTCTTCAATCAATCTAAGAAGTGACCCAAGGGGATTCCCATGCTTCGCATCATTGCCTGTCTCGTCGCCCTGCTGCTTGTCGCGGGCAGCCTTCACACCGCTTCGGCCCAGACCACCCCGGCGCCGGCGGCGGGCGCTGCTCCGGCCGCCCCGAAGTCTTCGCGGATGAAGCTGACGGCCGAGAAGCTGAAAGAGATGAAGGCCAAGTGGCTTGCCAACAAGGGCAAGCTCAGGGCCTGTCGCAAAGAGGTGAAGGCAAAGGGACTGGTCGGCGATGACCGCTGGTTCTACATTGGCGACTGTATGGACAAGACCTGAAGTCGGCGACTTGCTGGAATCGACCACCAGAGGGGCATGACAGCGAGGCTGCGTGCCCCTTAAATGCTTCCTGCGGCTACATAATTGCGCTTGGCATCTGGCATGCCACCGATTAGGATTGCACTGCGGAAGCTAGCCGCCGACCGCCACGGCAGGAACGAGACGCATCGATGAGCCATGACGTTCAAAAGGTTCGCCCGTTCGAACATCCCGGCGAGGGACGAAGGCGCGCGAAGTCAACTCCCAAGGGACGCCAGATCGATCCGACCGCTGCGCACGAGATTGAACTCCTGCTCGGCGACCAGCCGCGGCGGCGCGATCTCCTGATCGAGCATCTGCATCTGATCCAGGACAAATATCACCAGATTTCCGCCGCCCATCTCGCGGCCCTCGCCGACGAGATGAAGCTCTCGTTCGCGGAAGTGTTCGAAACCGCGACCTTCTACGCCCATTTTGACGTGGTAAAGGAGGGCGAGCCGGATATGGCGCCGCTGACCATTCGGGTCTGCAATTCGCTGACCTGTGCCATGCTGGGCGCGGATAAGCTGCTGCATGAATTGCAGAACGCCGCGGGTCCCGGTATTCGCGTGGTGCGCGCGCCCTGCGTCGGCCGCTGCGACACCGCGCCGGCGGCCGAGGTCGGCCATCACTTTGTCGACCACGCCAGCGTCGCAAGCGTGCTCGCGGCGGCAAAGAGCGGCGACGCCCATGCGCGTCTGCCCGACTATGTCGATTACGACGCCTATGTTGCCGGTGGCGGCTACACGTTGTTGAACCGGCTGCGTTCCGGAAAATTGAAGAAGGAAGATTTGCTGAAGTCGCTCGACGACGCGTCCTTGCGCGGTCTCGGCGGCGCCGGCTTTCCGACGGGACGAAAGTGGCGGGCGGTGCTCGGCGAGCCCGGGCCCCGGCTGATGGCCGTCAATGGCGACGAGGGCGAGCCCGGAACCTTCAAGGACCGCTATTATCTCGAGACCGATGCGCACCGTTTTCTCGAAGGCATGCTGATCGGCGCGCATGTCGTCGAGGCGCCCGACGTCTATATCTACATCCGCGACGAATACCCGGCCTCGCGCCAAATCCTCGAAGGCGAGATCGCAAAGCTGCCGCCCGGCGGGCCGCGGCTGCATCTGCGGCGCGGCGCCGGCGCCTATATCTGCGGCGAGGAATCCTCGCTTCTGGAAAGCATCGAAGGCAAACGTGGATTGCCTCGGCACAAGCCGCCGTACCCGTTCCAGGTCGGCCTGTTCGGATTGCCGACGCTGATCAACAATATCGAGACGCTGTGGTGGGTGCGCGACATCGTGGAGAAGGGCGCGGATTGGTGGAAGAGCCACGGCCGCAACGAACGCCACGGCCTGCGCAGCTATTCGGTGTCGGGACGGGTCAAGAATCCCGGCATGAAGCTGGCGCCGGCCGGCATCACCGTGCGCGAATTGATTGACGAGTTCTGCGGCGGCATGGCGGAAGGCCACAGGTTCCATGCCTATCTGCCGGGCGGTGCGTCCGGCGGCATCCTGCCGGCCTCGATGGACAATATCCCGCTCGACTTCGGCACGCTGGAAAAATACGGCTGTTTCATCGGTTCGGCGGCGGTCATCATCCTGTCCGAGCAGGACAGCGTGAAGGGCGCGGCGCTGAACCTGATGCGGTTCTTCGAGGACGAAAGCTGCGGCCAGTGCACACCTTGCCGCGTCGGCACCCAGAAGGCGGCCCTGCTGATGGAAAGGCCGGTCTGGAACCGCGAATTGCTCGACGAATTCAGTCAGGCGATGCGCGACGCCTCGATCTGCGGTCTCGGCCAGGCGGCCTCAAATCCGCTGACCACGGTTATTAAGTATTTCCCGGAAGAATTCGTGCCGAAGGAAGCTGCGGAATGACCAAAATCCAGTTCGAACTCGACGGCCAGCAGGTCGAGGCCGTCAACGGCGAGACCATCTGGCAGGTTGCAAAGCGTCAGGGCCGCGAAATTCCGCACCTGTGCTATTCGCCCGAGCCGGACTATCGGCCCGACGGCAATTGCCGCGCCTGCATGGTGGAGGTCGAGGGCGAGCGCGTGCTGGCGGCCTCCTGCAAGCGTACGCCGAGCGTCGGCATGAAGGTGAAATCGGCGAGCACCCGCGCGATTGCGGCGCAAAAAATGGTGATGGAACTTCTCGTCGCCGACCAGCCGGCGCGCGAAACTTCGCACGATCCCGATTCGAAATTCTGGCACTGGGCCGAGAAGGAGGGCGTCACCGAAAGCCGCTTTCCCGCCGCCGAGCGCTGGCAGGGCGACGCCAGCCATCCGGCGATCTGCGCAAGAATGCCGACCCGCGAGGCTTCCGCGGCGGCTCGGAAGCCTTCCGGGAAATCCGCAGAAAAGAGCATGACATCAAACAACTCGAGCAGCCGGTACTGCAGTTTAATGGCCGCATCAAGTTCCGGCCTTCGTCAAATCAAACAGCTGGCGTGTCAGTTCCGGCACCACACCGCTGGAGGCATGAGTACCGCCGTCGCAGCCGATCATGAGCATCGGCGCCAGCACCGCCTCCCAGCCGGTCAGGAACGAGAAGTCGGCCGCGAAGGGCGGACGCCCGCGATCATCCGCATCATGAACGCGAGATCGCCAGAGGAGTCCTTGATGCCGACGATGCGCGGGAACTCGGCCAGACGCCGGATCGTCGGCACATCGATCGGACTGGCGAACATCGGGATGTTGTAGAGCGTGATGTCGATTGGCGAATTGCGCGCGATCTCGGCGAAGTATGCGTATACCGAGTCGGGGGCCAGGCGATAGTAGATAGGGCGAAACGATCGCCACCGCCGGCACCGACTTCGTGATAGGCCTCGCACGCCCGGACATGGTCGGCCCAGACTTAAAGGGCGGCGCGCTTTTCGGCGGCATACAGCGACCGATTGTACACTCCAGCCACTCCTGCCTTGGAGCCGGACACATGATTGAGGATAGCCTCTATCACATGGGGCTGGATACCAAGGTCAGCCATTCGGGTAGCCGCGGTCCGGCGCAAATCTTGGTGACGCCAATCTGGCATGGGTTTGGCATCGCTTGCCCCATTGACCTTCGCGGCATCGCGTCGTGCTTTGAGGATGCGGCGGTCCAGCGCGGACTTGCCTTTCGACCACCCTGAGAATGCTCCGGCACCCTCGCCGAAGAGATATTCGCGCCCTTCACGCTCGGGCACCACTCTCACAATCGACAGCGCAAGCGGCGAAAGCGGAATCATATGAGGACGCCCATTTTTCGTCCGCCCGGCGGCAGATTGATTTCGGCACGTTCGATATCGATTTCTTGCCATGTGAGACCGCCAATCTCTTCACGGCGCGCGCCGGTGAGAAGCGCCAACTTGACAATGCGACCGTAGTCATTGTCCTGGCACGCTGCCCAGATTTCGGCGAGTTCGGCGTCGGTCAAGACGCGGTCACGCGATGGCGGTTCGGGTGGTTTATTGGTGCCAATCACAGGATTGGCATCGACAATGCCCTCTCGCATAGCCCAGGCGAAGATGCCTGATAGCGCAATGCGGGCGCGAGCGGCGGCGACGGGGCCGTGTTCTTCAGAGATTTGGGTCAAGCGCACCGCAATATCCCGACGCTGCACCTCGTAGATTGGCACCTTGTGCAACGTTTTCCAATAGTCGCTGAGGTAGCGTTTGGTTTCCGAATGTGTGCTCTTACGAACCGACGCTTCCTTGAATGTCAGGTATCTATTCACCAAGCTGCCGAGGGTTATCGCAGCGCTGACGCGAGCCTCTAACCTGTCGCGTTGCGGGTCTCCGCCGAGGGTAACTTGAGCGAGCCTATCACGTGCCGCTTTCCGTGCCATTTCCGGGTCTAGAGCATTAACCGCGCCGAGTGTTATCCGGCGTTGCATGCTTGCCGACGCGGTACTGCAAAATCCACGTCTTCTTACCGCCCGCGCGAATTCTGAGACCGAACCCAGGGACGTCGTCATCGAAGAAAATTGCGTCACTCTTGCCCTCAGGCAACTGGAGACGGGCAATAGTCGCTTTCGTCAGCTTCATCAGGGCTTCAGTGGAATTCTGGGAAGCGTATGGGAAGCACCAGATTGCTTCCCAGTGCTTCCCAGGGGATGCTTGTGAAATTATCAGACAGAGGGTATATACAAGACGATAGCAAAATCAAGCGTTATATGAATGTTGTTGACGCTTCCCAACTTTTTTGTGACCCTTTTGTGCTTCTTCCTTTTAATCAGCGGGTCCAGGTTCGAATCCTTGTGCGCCCACCAAAAATCCCAAGAAAATCAAGGCTTTAAGCACACGCAGGCGAGACCGAGATCCGGTCGCGTTTGCCGTGTCAACAAGGTGTCAACAAATGTCATGGCGCGGAATCGCGTCCATTGGCGCATTGCTTTGAAGCCGTTCGGGCTCTCCCGTTCAGGCCTGGCGAATTTCGACAAGGTAGCGACATTACGCCGGGTGCGATCAGCCCACAAGCGCTTCACGCCAATGTGGACGGCGCACTGTCCGCCCTCGCGCTTGGCTTGTAGCCTCGCTAAGTTCTGGGGATGACCCTTGAAGAGATTGCCTCTGCGCTGAAGTCCTCGAGAAAAGCGATCGTCCCGGTGGATGCCATCAAAGCCGGAGTTGCCAAGGCAGACGAGCTCGCGCCGATCGTCTTTGCTCTCGTGGATAAGCTCTGCAGCGGCGTCTACCTGATCCCCGAAGATAACGCACTTCTGTTCTACGGCCTTCATATCTTGGCTGCGGCGCGACATCCCGATCTTTTTCCATGTCTTATGAAGCTTGCGCATGAGTTCGAAGACGAGCTCGAACAGCTCTTCCCCCATTATATCTCGACCGGTCTCACCCGCTTGCTCCTGAGCGTTTGGAACGGCGATGCTGATGCCCACTTCGAAGCGATCGAGCATGGGAACTTCATCACCGACGTGACCTGGGCTTTGTTCGAGGTCTTGGCCCGGCTTACCTTCGAGCAACGCATCCCTCGCGATCGCACCATTGCCTTTCTTGGGCGCCTTGAGAGCGAAGGGCTGATTGAAGACGGTGACTTGGCGTGGTGGGGCTGGGAAGAGGCGGTCACGAGGCTCGGTATCACAGAGCTGGAGCCAGCTTTGCGCCGAGTTTGGTCGAAGGTGATCTTTGATCAGCACGCCGAGGTGGACCACGCCGACAGCCTTTCCGAGCTTTGCCGCGCCGCCACTGATCCAAACGATGCCAGCATCTTCGATGAACGGCATTCGCTCCATCGACGACCCCGTCGAAGCCGTCGGGTGGGTTGAGCAACGCTCGAAAGCGATGGCCCTTCGGAAGGACGAGCCCGCTCTCGAACGTGATGATCCGGCGAGGGCTTTGCGCCTTACAAGCGAGGAGCGCGATTGGCTTTCGGGCTTTCTTGTGTGCCGACAAGTGCCGGACGGCACTATGCCCTTCGAGGCGCTCGATGGCTTTCTCACCGCCCTGGTGATCGGCCCTACGTCCGCGATGGCGTCCGACTACCTTCCCAAAATCTGGGGGACCGCCGACGCATCGGTTCCCGCTTGGGATAGCGAGCAGCAGCTTCGCTATTTTATGAGCTTGCTTCAAAAGCATTGGAACGCGATCGCAGCGCGAGGAAATGCTCATGCGCCGCACTTGCCGTTCATGGACCACTTCGGCGAGGAAGCGCCAGGCCAACTCTGGGCCGAAGGGTTCATCGCAGGCGTGGACCTCTACGAATTCGCCTGGGCGCCTCTTTTCGAAAACAAGCGTGTGTCAGACACGGTGCCGGTGATCGCCGCTCTTGCGAAAGACGGTGAGCCCTTGCCGGAAAGCATGCGGGCCGAAATCGTGAATCAACTGCCCGATATCCTGCACATCATTGCGGCCTACTGGCAGAATCCAAGCGCGTTTCCTAGCGGGCCGATGCGATCAGCCAAAACGGGCCGTAACGAGCCCTGCCCCTGCGGATCAGGCAAGAAGTACAAAAAATGCTGCGGCGGCGCCCAAGGACCAACGATTTATTGAAATCACGACACAAGCCACTCCCGCAATTTCGACCACCTTTTCCGCCCTGAGACATTCCGCACGGCAATGGCCACCGCTTTCTTCTGTCCCACGATCACCACAAGCCGCTTGCCGCGCGTGAGGCCGGTATAGAGCAGATTGCGTTGCAGCATGGCGTAATGCTGGGTCGCGAGCGGCAGGATCACAGCCGGGTACTCCGAGCCTTGTGCCTTGTGGATGGTCGTCGCATAGGCCAGCACCAGACTGTCAAGTTCGCCGCTGTCATAGGCGACCTCGCGGCCGTCGAAGCTCACAAAGACCTGGCCCTCCTCCGCATCGATTCTCGTCACAAAGCCGATATCGCCGTTATAGACCTCCTTGTCGTAATCGTTCTCGATCTGCATCACCTTGTCCTTGGGAGCAAAGGTCGAGCCGAATTTCTCGATCTTGTCGGCGCCCGGCGGGTTCAAAGCCTTCTGCAGCTCGACATTGAGCGAGCGCGCTCCAAGCCCGCCCCGGTTCATGGGACAGAGAACCTGAATGTCGCGGATAGGATCGAGGCCAAATCGTTTCGGGATGCGCTCGCGGACGAGTTCCAGAATGACGGCGGCGGGCTCCTCGGCCTCGATGAAATAGTAATCGCTCTCGCCGTCGGGTTTCGCAAAATCCGGAAGTTCGCCTTTGTTGATGCGGTGCGCCATGGTGACAATCCGGCTCTGCGCCGCCTGCCGAAACACTTCTGTCAGCCTGACCACCGGAACAGCGCCCGAGCTGATGAGATCGGCGAGCACCTGACCCGGCCCGACCGAAGGGAGCTGATCGATATCGCCAACGATCAAGAGCGCGGCACGGTTCGGCACAGCTTTTAGAAGGGCGTGCATGAGCGGCACATCAATCATGGAGGCTTCGTCGACAACGAGCAAATCGGTATCGAGCGGGTTGTCCTGATCCTTGCGAAAGCCTCCCGCCTTCGGATCGACCTCAAGCAGCCGGTGAATTGTTTTGGCCTCCAGCCCCGTCGCCTCGCTCATGCGCTTAGCAGCCCGGCCTGTTGGTGCGCATAGGTGCATCTCGACGTGCTTCGCTTTCAGGATGCGCAGGATCGAGTTCACGATGGTGGTCTTGCCAGTGCCAGGGCCGCCCGTGATGACGAGCACCTTGGAGGTCAAGGCGAGCTCGACGGCGCGCTTTTGGCTTTCGGCCAATGCGAAGTCTGATCGAGCGGCGAGCCAATCCATAGCTTTGCCCGCATCGATTTGTGGCCATGGGGGCTTTCCGGCCGCAAGCATTAAGAGTCGTCCGCCGATTGCCTTTTCGGCCTGATACAGCCCTGAGAGGAACAGGCATTCGGTGCTCTCAACGCTGTCCCGGACGATGCTCCCTTCGCCAAGCTCAAGGGTGATGGCTGTTTCGATGAGCGGGACTGGGACCTCGAGGAGCTTTTCGGCGAGCGTGTGGAGTTCATTCACAGGCAGTCCGCAATGACCCTCGTTCAGCGCCTCGGTGAGTGCGTAAGAGATGCCGGCCCTGATGCGGATCATGGCGGTCTTCTCGATGCCGAGCCGAGCACGCGATAGCATCCGCAGTCTTGAAGCCGATGCCGCGGATATCTTTCGCCAGCCGATAGGGATTCTCGGACATGACCTGCACGGCATCGTTGCCATAGGTCTTGTAGATGCGCACCGCCCGGGACGTGCCGACGCCATGGGAGTGCAAAAAGACCATGATCTCGCGCACGATCTTCTGTTCGGCCCAGGCAGCGACGATGCGCTCTGCCCGGCGCGGACCAATGCCCTCCACCTCGCGCAGGCGCTCAGGCGCCGTTTGAATCACGTCGAAAACCTGCGCGCTGAAAGCCTTGATGAGCCGCTTGGCGTAAACGGGCCCGATGCCGCGGATCATGCCCGGAGGAGAGGTATTTCTCCATGCCCTCGACCGAAGTGGGCGCTGAGGTCTTGAGGAACTGTGCCCTGAATTGGAGCCCGTGGGTGCGATCGTTCTGCCAAACGCCGCTCGCCGTCACCCATTCGCCAGCCGAGATTGACGCCGCGTGTCCGATAACCGTGAGAAGGTCTTTATGGCCACGTGCTTTGACCCTCAGAACGCAGAAGCCGTTCTCCTCGTTGTGGAAGGTCACCCGCTCCACAAGCCCAGCAAGAACCTCACGCGTTTCGTCAATTTCAGGCATGATCGCGCCAAGCGAACCCTCTCCAGCACCATAGACGGGCGTCGAACGTGACGAAATTCTGGCCTCGCGCGATCGGGCGGCGGTGTCTCCCAAGAGCAACTCAATGCAATCCTGGGTGGCGTTCTAGGTTGTCCCCGTCATTTCCCAACCACAGCGGGCTTAGAATTGCCCACCTTCGCGTCAGTAGATAATAAACACTTATCAATTCGTGCGCGGGGCGAGATGACAATGTCGGAGGAGGATCTGGCGGGCAAGCTTATCGCCGATTTGCGAACCCGCCTTCTCGATCTCACCAACAGCAACCGTCTGCTGTCACACAAACATCCGGAGCGCGCGAAGACGTGTGTGCGGGTTGTGGATGGGCAGCCATTCCAGCACCGCCCGCACTGTTCTTCACCAAAGCTGAGCTATGTCCCAAAGTTGGTGACGGCGTGAATCGGTGAAGGCGGCATATCGTGGGGGTGTTTGACGCCTCCACTCTCCACTGAAGGAGCGATATGCCTTGCCCAACGATAGCGTTATCAAGCTGATTCAGCCAGGGACGTTCGATGACCAGCTCACCGAGGTTCTGCGCGACGGAGCGCGCACGCTGTTGACCCAGGCCGTCGAGGCGGAGGTCTCGGAGTTCCTGGCGAAGCATGCCGATCTCAAGACCCCCGATGGCCATCGGCGCATCGTGCGTCATGGGCGCCTGCCCGAGCGCGAGGTCATGACGGGTATCGGTCCGGTGGCTGCGCGCCAGCCGCGCGTGCGCGACCGTGAGGCGGCTGCCGGCGATCCCAATCGCATTCGCTTCACGCCTGCGATCCTTCCGCCGTACGCACGGCGCTCAAAGAGTTTGGAGATGCTGATCCCGATCCTTTACCTGAAGGGCATCTCGACCGGTGACTTCGAGGAGGCGCTGGCGGCGCTGCTCGGCAAGGATGCGCCCGGCCTGTCGGCATCGACCGTCGCGCGGTTGAAGGAAGGGTGGATCGGCGAGCACGAACGCTGGCAGAAGCGCGATCTCTCGGCCAGGCGCTATGTTTACGTCTGGGCGGATGGCATCCACCTGCAGGCGCGGCTCGAGGACGAAAAGCAGTGCATTCTTGTCATCATTGGCGCGACGCCCGAAGGCAAGAAGGAGTTGATCGGCTTCACCGACGGGGCGCGCGAGAGCGCCCATGACTGGCGCGAACTGCTCCTCGGTTTAAAGCGGCGGGGCTTGACCATGGCGCCGGAACTGGCCGTCGCCGACGGAGGCTCGGGGTTCTGGAAGGCCCTCGGCGAGGTCTGGCCCACCACGCGCGAACAGCGCTGCTGGGTTCACAAGACCGCCAATGTGCTAAACAAGCTCCCGAAAAGCCAGCAGCCGAAGGCCAAGCGCGCGCTGCAGGAGATTTGGATGGCGGAGACGAGAAACGACGCCGAGGCTTCATTCGACGCTTTCATCGAGACTTATGAGCTCAAATACGAGAAGGCCGCTGACTGCCTGAAGAAGGATCGCGATACGCTGTTGGCCTATTACGACTTCCCTGCCGAGCATTGGAAGCACTCGCGAACCTCGAACCCGATCGAAAGCACGTTTGCGAGGGTGCGGCACAGGACGATCCGCTCGAAGGGCTGCCTCTCGAACAAGACCGCGCTCGCCATGGTCTTCAAGCTGGTCGAGGGCGCTCAGAAAAGCTGGCGCAGGCTCGACGGCCATAACCAGTTGCCAAAGATCATCCAGGGTGTGAAATTCATCGACGGACTTGAGATCGCCGCCAAGCTGAAGGCGCCCCACTGCACGACGATCGATTAGATAGCTAACTGTCAGTATGGATGGGTAACTACAAAAAATAATTATAAAGATCGAGATCAAATCGCGCTGCTGTTGGGAAAATTCCGGAAAGCCAAGACTACGCCATGGGTGTCTGCTACGAACGGTTCAGCCCCGGATTTTTCGACCTCATTATCTTCGACGAAGCGCATCGCTCTATCTTCAATCGCTTCACCGAGGTAATCGAATACTTCGACGCGCGCATGGTTGGGCTTACGGCAACGCCAGCCGCGTTTATCGATCGCGATACGTTTCGAGTGTTTGACTGCCAAATTCGCCGCCGCCTGACCCATCAGGCCATCACCAAAAATTGGCGATAGCTCTTGCCCGGAAAAAACCCCTTTATTGATATTCTGCCGATCGGGAAAGATATTCACTAATAGGGTAAGGGCTGGGGCCCGCTGGACGAACAGCTTGGATGCGATGATACTTGGAACACCGTGCCGTTGCCCGATTTGCCTCCAGCAGAGGTCGTGCCGTAAAGGACGCCGCCAGGGCCGAAAATCAAGCCGGCCTGCGGATTGGCGCCGTCGCTCCCAGCAAAGTTGTGAAGCACAGTTTCAGTCCACTGCCCTGTGCCGGATGCCGCCGCCGTCAGCGGCCTTATGCCGGATGCTGACGGCGGCGTCAGCTTGAACGCCGTGCCGTTGTTCGAACTTCCTCCATTTGCTGTCGTGCCGTAAAGCGAGCCTTGCGTGTCGAAGATCAGAGCGATGCTGCCGACGCTGCTCTTTAGTTCATACAGCACGGTCTCAGTCCACGGCCCTGTGCCGGATGCTGGCGGCGTCAGCTTGAACACGGTGCCATCACTCATAGCGCCGTAAAGCGCACCCCGGGCGTCGAAGGTTAGGTCGCCGATAAGTAAGCCGTTAACGGGTAGTGAAAACAGAGCGGTTTATACTACCACCAGCTTCTGTCACCTTGAACACTTCGCCCCAACCCGGACTACCGCCGGCCGTGCCGTAGAGTGCGCCTTGAGTATCGAGTATGAGACCGGCGACCGGCGCGCCCCAAGGCTGAACATAGCCAAAACCGGAAATCGTTTCATTCCACCGGCCTATGCCGGATGCCGGTGGCGACAGCTTGAATACAGTGCCTACGCCGAGATGTCCATATGCATCCTTTGTGGTGCCGTAGAGTGCGCCTTGAGTGTCGAAGATGAGCCGCCCGCTTGGGGCACCCCCATCCTCCTGCCCGAACCCTGCTGTGACATGGAAAGTATACAGCACGCTCTCGGTCCACGGCGTCTTCGCCGCCGGCGACAGTTTGAAGACGATGCCAGCATTGTACGAACTCCCGCCACTCTGCGTGGTGCCGTAGAGGGCGCCATGAGTATCGAGGATGAGACCCGCCACGGGAGTTCCGCCGTCTGCCCCGCCGGTGAAGCTGTACAGCACGCTCTCGGTCCATTGCGTCTGTCCGGCCGCCGGCGGCGCCAGCTTGAACACCGTACCATGATTGTGGCTGCCTCCGTTCACTGTCGTGCCGTAGAGGGCGCCCTGCGTATCGGCGATCAGGGTACCTTGCGGGTTGGCCCCGTCTGGCTGGCCTTTGAAACTGTAGAGCACGGTTTCAGCCGCTCGCGCCGGTTCGAAATCGGCAGCGGCGACAACAGCAGCGCTTGCGAGGAGAGCAGACAACGCCGGCCGGGCGTTCGACAGGACTGACCTGAGATTGAAAAGCATGAAAAAATCCCTTCATTCGTCTATCGAGGGAATCGGGCAATATTGATTGAACATTTATAAAAAAATATAATTGAGCCAATTGCAAAATAGCAGCGGCGCGCTGGATTTCCCGTTTTAACGGGGGCGACATGAGGCGCCCGGGGCCCGAGTCTGGCATGGTGCTTTTGCAATAAATCACCACCCGAATCGGGACTCGGACATGCGGGAGACGCTAACCAGCGCGTGGACTCACATTCAAGGTTTTCTTTTCCCGATGCTGCGGGAAGAAGTTGGACCGCTCACTGCACAGCATGAGCGGCTCGTGACAGTGTTGGATGTCGCGCGTATCGAGGCCTTTGTGCAGATGTGGCCTGGATTGCCAGGGCGGCCGCCGGCAGACCGCCATGCCCTGGCGCGCGCGTTTGTGGCGAAGGCCGTGCTCAACCTGCCCACAACCTTGGCGCTCATCGAGCGGCTTGCCGCCGATGCCGTGCTCCGGCGTTTGTGCGGCTGGGAAAGCAGGCGCGGATTGCCAAGCGAGAGCACGTTCTCGCGCGCTTTCGCGGAGTTTGCGGCAAGCAGCCTGCCAGCGCGCGTGCACGAAGCGCTCATTCGAAAAACCCATAAGGACCGCTTGGTTGGACACATTTCGCGCGACGCCACGGCGATCGAAGCACGCGAGAGGCCGGTCAAGCGCTCAAGTAGCGCGCCGCTAAAGGCGCAGCCAGCCCCGGCAACCGCGCCGCGCAAGCGCGGGCGGCCCAAAAAAGGCGAGGCGGCCGCCAAGAAGAAGCCACGCCGGCTGGAGCGGCAAGCTGGCATGACGTTGGCCGCAATGCTGGCCGATCTGCCAACGGCGTGCAGCACCGGCATTAAGCGCACTGCAAAAGGCCATAACGTCAGCTGGATCGGCTACAAGCTGCATATCGACACCGCCGATGGCGATATCCCCATCTCTTGCCTGCTGACTTCGGCATCCGTTCACGACAGCCAAGCCGCCATCCCCTTGGCGTCGATAAGTGCTGGCCGCGTCACCAACCTCTATGATCTCATGGACAGCGCTTACGACGCGCCGGAAATCTGGGATAAAAGCCGCGCGCTTGGGCATGCGCCCATCATCGACGCCAAACCGCGCCGCGGCTGCAAGGCCCAAGCCGCGGCGGAGGAACTGGCCAGACGGCGCGCCGGTTACGAACCCGCCGAAGCCATCCGTTACAACGAGCGAACCGCCGCGGAGCGCGTCAACGGCGCGCTCAAGGACAGCTATGGCGGACGGACTGTGCGGGTGCAAAGTCACGCCAAGGTCTTCTGCCATCTCATGTTTGGCATCCTCGCATTGACCATCGAGCAGTTGATGCGGCTGGTTGCCTGAACGGCGCTCCGGCAGTTCGCCTCGCCCTCAACCGCGGCAAGCCACAGGAAAGTTGCGTCCAAAATCGGTGCAGAAGCGCTAAAAAAACTACAAAACCATTAAAAACAGCGGGTCTTCCCGCCCAAAGCCGGCTCCCCGCCGCGTAAACAGTCAACGTTTTGCAATTGGCTCAATTATATATTAAAATTGTAAGCCGGTCCCGTGGTAACCCGAAATCTGCGTACGGACCGAAATCTGCCGTACAGGCCGAAATCATCAAGTTCTTGTTTTGTACGCGGCGGTTAAAAGCAAAAGCGTTTGCTCAGAACCCAAGTCTTAAGAGACGCCATCGAAGAAAATCGGTCTCTGGCTGTGGCTTTGTTGGGCAATACGCTGCGCAGAATTAACAGGAAGCGGACGAGGCAACCTCACTTAGGC
>CAWHIO010000074.1:0-19114 GCA_963829315.1 uncultured Alphaproteobacteria bacterium
ATGTGGCTCAGCGTTACGGCGTTGCGCTATTTCCCGTGCGACAAATCCTCGTACGCTCGCGCCAATACCGCTTGTGGCGCTAAAAAAATCTTCCAAAAATTTCGTTGGCTGTTGATCGTCCGGTCGGCAAGACAAAGTCCAGCCTTTCGTACGGTCAACCGGCCGATCCACACTGAAGATCGAAGGGCCTAGTCGGGTAGGAAGTGCAGACGTTAGTCTAGCGGCTGCTGAGGCATGGCAGTGTACGGGCGAAGACAGGGCATTTCTGGTGCGGTGATCTGGTCTGGTTAGCCAGAGGGTTAATAACCTACTGACTTCGCTGGTGGGCCCGGCAGGACTTGAACCTGCAACCAGACCGTTATGAGCGGCCGGCTCTAACCATTGAGCTACAGGCCCCGCCGCGAACTGCCGATTTGGGCGGCAGGCAACGGTGCTGGCACCCCTTACAATGCGGGGGGCGATCCGGCAATGCCGGCGCGCGATTTCTGAATTTCCGAATTTTGCTTGACCGCCCGGTAGAAGCAGCCTTAGAGTGATTCGCATCCCGCCTCCTTTCGAGGGGCGTTTCGCGATCGTCACGGACGTGGGAAGCGGGATGCGGTGGACATGGGCGGCGCTAAAGACGAGAGCGCCTGCACATGGACGGCGAAGTCGTGTGGTCCTGATGCCCCAACGCTGGCATCAAGTTCGCGAGAAGAAATTCTCGCGGGCGACAGTGGCAAGAAAGCCCGGTCACTGGGGAAAGCGCGAAGTAAGCCGTAAACCATCGCGCAGGGAAAGCCGGTGTGATTCCGGTTGAACCTGTGGTCCTACTCCCGTGCTTTTTTTGCACGGGAACCACGGTGCAATCGGCACCCGGCTTTCCCTGCGCCCTCTGAATTCAGAAGGCGAAACGTTTTGGCAAAACTCGCGTGAATGGCGCGGCGAGATGCGAGGCTGTGGCTTGTACCCGTCACGCGTTGCGGCTGTTCGAAAGCTCAATCTGCACCCCCGGCGGTTCGCCCCGCGGCCGTCTCTAGAGCCTTTTCCGTTTCGATTAATCGAAACGGGGCTCCAGATTCTTGTGTTGACGCGTTTTCTTCACGCGAACCGGTATCCACTTCGCTCGAAAACGCTCTAATCCACCGAGACGCCGGCGAACTCGACCACCTTGCGCCATTTCTCGGTCTCGTCGTCAATCAGCTTGCCGAATTCGGCCGGCGTCATCGGCTTGGGGATTCCGCCGATGGCGGTCAGCCGCTCGACCACCTTGGGGTCCCTCAGCGCTTCGCCGACCGCCTTGTTGAGGATTTCCACGATCTCCGGCGGCGTGCCCTTCGGCGCGGAAATGCCATAGAAGCCGACCGACTCGAATCCCGGCACGGTTTCGGCAATGGCGGGCACGTCGGGCACGCCGGGCCAGCGCTGCGGCGAGGTGACGCCGAGCGCGCGCACGGTGCCGGAACGCGACTGTTCAAGCGCCGACGGCAGATTGTCGAAGATCAACTGCACCTTGTTGGAGATGATGTCGGGAAATGCGATCGCCGATCCGCGATAGGGCACATGCACCATGTTGACCCCGGTCATCGCCTTGAACAATTCGGCGGACATGTGCACGGAGGTGCCGTTGCCCGACGAGGCATAGGAGACCTTGCCCGGATTGGCCTTGCAGTAGTCGATGAACTCCTGAACGGTCTTGACCGGCATGGCGTTGGAGACAACCAGCAAGTTGGTCAGCTGGATGATGCTCGCGACCGGCACGGTGTCGCGGATGAAATCATAGGACAAATGCTTGTAGAGCGACGCCGAGATCGCGTTGTTGGGGGCGACGAACAACAGCGTGTAGCCGTCCGGTGTCGAGTTGATCGCGGTTGCCGCCGCGATATTGCCGCCGGAACCGGTGCGATTTTCCACCACGAATTGCTGGCCGAAATGCTCAGACAGCCACTGGCTCATGATCCGCGCCACGACATCGACCGGGCCGCCGGCGGAAAAGCCGATCAGCCAGCGCACCGGGCGGTTTGGGTAGTCGGCTGCGGGCGCCGGGGCGATCCCACCCGCAAGGCTCAAAAGGCAGATCGTGCCGACGACAGCCGCGCGCAAGATACGCATGACGAGCGCTCCCCTGGAAACGAACATCCGGCATGCTTTCATACAAACCGGAATTTGCCTACATTGCGTTTTGTCCCATGTTCCTGCATGGGTCTTCCACCCGTCACGCGGATGCCGGAGGATCGCCGATGAAACTCGCTGCTATGGTTTGTGCCGGCGCGCTGCTGCTGTTGGCGGGCGGTGCCGCAGCGCAAGATGGAGGCAAGCCCATTCAAAAGACCACGATCAGTTTGGGGACCGCGACCCAGGGGGGCGGCTTTCCGCTTTATGGCAACGCCTTTGCGGAAGTCATGGCGGACGCCGATCCGGCCTTGTCAATTCAACCGCGCAACACCAAAGGCAGCAGCGAGAACATCCCGATGCTGGAAGCCGGCCAGCTCGATCTCGCGCTGGTCGCCGGAGAATCTTTCTACCAGGCGTTGGAAGGTATCGGCCGGCCGCGCGTCAATCTGAGGATTTTGACCGCAATCTATTCCTCGGCCGGAATGTTCGCGGTGCGCGGCGATTCTCCCTACCGGACCATTCAGGATCTGGTCGGCAAGCCGATTGCATTCGGCGCCAAGGGTTCCGGCATTCCGATCCTGTCGCGTTACATGCTGGACGGGATCGGATTGAAGCAGGACGAGGATTTCAAATCGATCTACCTCGATCACGCGGGCGATGCGCCGGAGATGGTGCTTGATGGCCGGGTCGCGGCGCTGTGGGGAGCCGGCATCGGCTATCCCGGATTCACCACCCTGGCGAAAAGTCCCGCGGGCGTCAGGTTCATCGCGCCGACCGCCGATGAGATCGCGCGGATGAGCGCCAGGCACGCCTTTCTCAAGGCGATGACGATTCCGGCCGGAAGCTATCCGAACCAGAACGCCGCGATCCATTCGATGGGATCGTGGAGCTTCATCCTGACCCGGGTCGATCTTCCCGATGAGGTCGCCTATCGGCTGGCGCGTACGCTGCACGGCGCCGAAGCCGCGTTCTGCAGGAAGCTGGCGCAGGCCTGCGAAACCACGGCCGCGAATACGGTGGCGGCGGTGCCGAGTGCGGAGCTGATTCATCCCGGCGTATTGAAATATTTCCGCGAGATCGGCGTGGTGAAGTGACTTGTCCCCCCTAAGGGGGACGAGTCGATTGCGGGGCGACGCCAACGGGTCCGCGCGGAGCGCGGCCCGATGGGACCATCCCGCAATGACTGCTACGCAGTCACTTCTTCACCATCGGACATGCCGGATCGGGCGGGCCGAACGCTTCCTCTCCGGAGATTTTCGCCAGGACCGTGTAATAGTCCCACGGATATTTGGACTCTTCCGGCTTCTTGACCTGCACCAGCATGAGGTCGTGAACCATCAGGTTGTCCTCGCGCAGCCGGCCGTTGCGGGCAAAGAAATCCTCGATCGGTTTTTCCCGCATCTTCGCCGCCACCTTGAGCGGCTCGTCGGTGCCGCTCTCCTTGACGGCATTGAGATAATGCATGACCGAGGAATAGACGCCGGCCTGCCACATCGTCGGCATCCGGTTCATCTTGGAAAAATAGCGGATCGACCAGTCGCGGGTCTTTTGATCCATGTCCCAGTAGAACGAGGTGGTCAGCAACAGGCCCTGGGCGACGGGGAGACCGAGCGCATGAATATCGGTGATCAGCACCAGCAGACCGGCCATCTGCTGGCCGCCCTTCAATACGCCGAATTCGCCGGCGGTCTTGATCTCGTTGCCGTTGTTGGGGGGCCCGCCGGCGATGCCGATGATTTTCGCCTTCGAGGCCTGGGCCTGCAGGATGAACGATGACAGATCGGGCGTGGCAAACGGCGGGCGAACCGCGCCCAGCACCTTGCCGCCGTTCTTGACGATCACGGCGGAAGCGTCCTTCTCGAGCGAGTGGCCGAACGCATAGTCGTCGGTGATGAAGAACCAGCTGTCGCCGCCGCGCTTGACCACTTCCTGCGCCGTGCCGACGGCGAGGGCGCGGGTGTCGAACACCCATTGAATCGCATAGGGCGAGCAGAACTTGCCGTGGAAATCGGCGGTACCGGTCGAATGCGCGATGAACATCCGTTTCTTTTCGTTGGCGATGTTCTGCACGGCGAGGCCCACCGCCGACACCGGCACGTCCACGATCAGGTCGACCTGTTCGGTGTCGTACCAGCGCCGCGCGATGCCGGCGCCGATATCGGGCTTGTCCTGATGATCGCCGACGATGACGCTGATCGGCTTGCCCAGCACCTTGCCGCCGAAATCGTCCACCGCCATTTGCGCGGCGGTCACCGATCCCTGGCCGGTCGGGGTGGAGGCCGGCCCGTTCATGTCGGTGAGAACGCCGATCTTGACCACGTCGTCCGAGATCTGGGCGAGCGCCGGGGGTGAGGACAGCAGCGCGGCGGCGAGGACACCAGCCACGGTCATGCTCTTGGTAAACATCTCGCTCCTCCCATCGCGCCAGCCGCATTGGCGGTATCGTTGGCCGGGAGTCTGGCTCGGCCGGCCCGTCCTTTTTGCCTTCATTTGATGGACACCGTCAACACAGGCGCCTCTACGAAATGCGGCATGAAATGCGTCGCGGCATTGGGCTGTCTATTTCGGGCCTGATTCAGTACATAGGCGGGCCATGACTCCGACCCAGCGCCTGCCGGCCTCGCTTACTCCGCTCGATGTGGCGATCGCCGCGTTGCTGCACCGTCTCGCGCCGGTCGCGCCGGTCGAGCTTGCGCTTATGGACGCGCTGGGCTGCACGGCTTCCGACATGCCGCCGCTGCAGCCGCTTCCGTCGCGCGATGTTGCAACCGCCGACGGCTGGGCCCTGCGCGCCCGCGATCTCGTCGGCGCTTCGTCCTATTCGCCGCTGCCGCTTCCAGCGGCGCCGGTCTGGGTCGAAGCCGGCGAGCCGATGCCGGACAATTGCGATTGCGTCGTGAACTCCAATTCCGTCGATCGGGTAGGTCCGATGGTCCAAGTGTTGGCGGAAGCCACGCCGGGGCAGGGGGTGCGCCGCGCCGGTGGCGACATCGCCGGGGGAGCCGCCGTCATCGCCGCCGGTCGGCGCGTTCGCCGGCGCGATCTGTTGATCGCCCGCGCCGCGGGCCTGCATCGACTGAGCGTGCGCCGTCCGCGCCTGCGTATCGTCAATATTCCCGCAATCTCGGGCGAGGCGGTGACCGCGCAACTGATTGCCGAAGCCGCGCGCGCGGAAGGCGCTGAAATCGTCTGCTCCGAGGCCGCCGGACGCGAGGCCGCATCTATCGCCGTAGCGCTCGATACCGCCGCGTGCGATCTGCTGGTGACGATCGGCGGCACCGGGGTCGGCCGCGCCGATGCGGTGATCTCGGCGCTTAAAAAGCGCGGCGAGGTTGTCGTGCATGGCCTCGCGCTGCAGCCCGGACGAACCTCCGCGATCGGCAGGATCGAAGACGTTCCCGTTCTGGCGCTGCCGGGCGCGCCGGATCAGGCGCTCGGGGCGTGGTGGGCGCTGGCGCTTGCCGCGCTGGATCGGTTGTCCGGTCGCGAGAGCCGACGGAGGCAATCGCGGCCGCTGGCACGCAAGATCGCCTCAAACGTCGGCGTCGCCGAAATTGTCCTGCTCGAGAGAGCGGATGAAAGCTGGATGCCGCTCGCGGTGGGCGATCTCTCGCTTGCGGCCATCGCCCGATCGGACGCATGGCTGGTGGTGCCAGGCGGGTCCGAGGGGTTCGCTGCGGACACGCCGGTCGATGCCTATATCATGCGGGACTGACAGGTATGAGTTCCGACATGACCAGCGGTTCCGTGCCGAAAATTCGTGACAGCAGGAATCAGGACCAGTTCCTGACCATCCTGACGCGCGAGGAAGCGCTGGCACGTTTCGAAGCCGCGCTGTTTCCGCGCGCGATGCCCGCCGATGCGCGGTTGTTGGCGGCTGCGCTCGGCTATCCCCTGGCGCGCGATATCGTGGCTGACATCGACGTGCCGCCGTTCGATCGCTCCAATGTCGATGGCTTTGCGGTGCGTTCCGCCGATCTCGCTTCGGCCTCCGAAGCGAGCCCGGTTCGTTTCGTGCTGAACGACGAAGTCATCGCCTGCGGCACCGCGCCGAGATGGCCGGTGCTGTCGGGTACCGCGACGTCGATCGCCACCGGCGGCCCCTTGCCGCGCGGCGCCGACGCCATCGTCATGGTCGAGCATACCCACCCCGTTGGTATCAGCGCGATCGACATCCGCCGCGCCGCCTCGCCCGGTCAATTCGTATCCTATGCCGGCTCCGACATCGCGCGCGGCGAGGCGGTGCTGCGCGCCGGCACCGTGATCGGCTCGCGCGAGATCGGCATCTGCGCGGCCTGCGGGATCGCGCAGGTGTCCGTCGTGCGCCGGCCGCGCGTGGCGGTGATCTCCACCGGCGACGAGTTGGTGCAACCGGGCGAGATGCTGCGCCCGGCCGCGATCTACGACACCAACGGCCCGATCGTCAGCGCGGCGATCAACGAGAACGGCGGCGATGCGGTATTCCTCGGCGCCATTGCCGACGACGAGGAACAGTTAGAGGCCGCGATGCGCAAGGCGCTTGCGACTTCCGACATGCTGGTGCTTTCCGGCGGCACCTCGAAGGGCGCCGGCGATGTATCCCACCGCATCATCGCGCGGCTGGGGAAACCCGGCATCGTCGCCCATGGCGTCGCGCTGAAGCCGGGCAAGCCGCTGTGTCTTGCGGTCTGCGACGGCAAGCCGGTGGTGATCCTGCCGGGGTTTCCGACCTCGGCGATGTTCACCTTCCACGACATGATCGTGCCGGTGCTGCGGCGGATGGCGGGCCTGCCGCCGCGATCCGACGCCAAGGTCACAGCCAAAGTGCCGGTGCGGATTGCCTCGGAACTCGGCCGTACCGAATTCGTCATGGTGTCGCTGGTCGAAGGCACGGAAGGATTGATCGCCTATCCCTCCGGCAAGGGAAGCGGCGCCATCACCTCGTTCGCACAGGCCGATGGATTCCTGAAGATCGATGCGCTGGCCGACCAGATGCCGGCAGGTGGCGAGGCCGAGGTGACACTGTTCACGCCGCATGTTCGGGTGCCTGATCTGGTGATCGTCGGCAGCCATTGCACCGGGCTCGATCTCGTCACCGCGCCGCTCGCACGCGCCGGTCTTGTCGTGCGCTCGATCGCGGTCGGCAGCCTCGGCGGCCTCGCGGCCGCCAAACGCGGCGAGTGCGACTTCGCGCCGATCCATCTGTTCGACGAAAAGTCCGAAACCTACAACACGCCGTTCCTTGGCGAGGGCCTTGAACTGGTGCCGGGCTGGCGGCGGATGCAGGGCATCGTGTTTCGTGCCGGCGATGCGCGGTTCGAGGGATTGAGCGCGGAAGGTGCGGTGCACGCCGCGCTCGCCGACCCCGCCTGCATCATGGTCAACCGCAACCAGGGCGCGGGCACACGCATCCTGATCGACCGGCTGCTCGGCGAGGCGCGCCCCGACGGCTACTGGAACCAGCCGAAGTCCCACAACGCGGTCGCCGCGGCGATCGCGCAGGCCCGCGCCGATTGGGGCATGACGATCGCGCCGGTCGCGCTCGCCTCGGGCTTGGGCTTCATTCCGCTGGCCGAAGAGCACTACGATTTCGCGCTGGTCACGGCGCGAAAGCAGCGCCCGGCGGTGCAGGCGTTCCTGGACGCGCTGGCGTCGGAGGAAAGCCGCGCGGCGCTGGAGCAAGCGGGGTTTCGGCCGGCGTGAGTTTGGCACTCGTCATTCCGGGGCGCGAGTGAAACGAGCGAGCCCGGAATCCACAAGCACAATCGGGAGTATGGATTCCGGGTCTGCGAAGAGGCGCATCCCGGAATGACGAGCGAAGGGTTTCAGCCCCCATCCAGCGCCGCCAGGCGCTCCGCCTCCTCGATGTCGTCCATGGTGTTGGCATTGAAGAACGGATCGAGCGGCTCGACCGGCCATGTCACGGTGGCGAGCGGGTAGCGCGCGGTCCAGCGGTCGATCTTTCTGATGTCTTCCACCACCAGCGCGTGGCGTAGCTCGTCGCGCAACGCGACGCTCCACAACCCGATCACCGGATGCGACCGTCCGCCGGAGGCCGCGACCGCGAGCGGCGCGTTCTGTTCGGCGCGGGCCCGGTGCAGGCGCGCGACGAGATCGCGCGGCAGGAACGGACAATCCGCCGCCGCGCTCAATACAAAGGAAACCTCCGGCCGGTTGGCCGCGGCCCAATCGAGGCCGGCGAGAATGCCGGCGAGCGGACCCGGGAAATCCGCCACCAAATCGGGAATGATCGGCAAGCCAAAGCTTGCGAACCGCGCCGGGTCGCCATTGGCGTTGAGGATCAGCCCGTCGCATTGCGGCTTGAGCCGGGCGATCACGCGCTCCAGGATCGTGCGGCCGCCGATCCGGCGCATCGGCTTGTCGCCGCCGCCCATCCGCCGCGCCAGACCGCCGGCCAGCAGCACACCAGGCGTCGGCGGAAATTCACTCGTCACGTTCGGCGCCCTTGCGCTTGTGCCGCGCCGACTTCTTCTTCGACGAAAGCGAGATTTTGGTCGTAGACGATGCGCTCCTGGCCCGACAGCGCGATGAACCGCTTTCCGCGCGCGCGGCCGACCAGCGTCAACCCGACCTGCCGCGCCAGATCGACCCCCCAGGCGGTGAATCCCGAACGCGAAACCAGGATCGGAATGCCCATCCGCACCGTCTTGATGATCATTTCGGAAGTCAGCCGGCCGGTGGTGTAGAGGATCTTGTCGGCGGGATCGACGCCGTGGCGATAGATCCAGCCTGCGATCTTGTCGACGGCGTTGTGGCGGCCGACATCTTCGGTGTAGCAGACCGGCGTGCCTTCCTTGCACAGCACGCAGCCGTGGATGGCGCCGGCTTCAAGATAGAGCGAGGGCATGGTGTTGATCGCGTGCGTCATCTGATAGAGCCAGGACGTGCGCAATTCGGCCTTGGGCAGCGCGACGTTTTCCACCGCCTCCAGCAGATCGCCGAACGCCGTGCCCTGCGCGCAGCCCGAGGTCTGCGTGCGCTTCTTCAATTTTTGTTCGAAATTGGTGTGGTGCTCGGTGCGCACCACCACGACCTGCAGATCGTCGTAATATTCGACCCCGGTGACGACGTCGTCGTATTTCAGCATGTTCTGATTGAGCAGATAGCCGAGCGCGAGATATTCCGGATAATCGCCGATCGTCATCATGGTGACGATCTCCTGCGCGTTCAGGTAAAGCGTCAGCGGCCGCTCCACCGGCACGTTGATCTCGACCGCCGCGCCGGTCTGATCGGTCCCGGCGACGCGTTCGGTCAGCCGCGGATCCGCTGGATTTGGCAGGATCAGAGGGACGGGGGTTTTGTCGATCTTGGTCATAATGGCAGGTTAGCATGACAATTGCCTGTTAGCCGATATAAAGCACCTCAGGGCAAAACATAGCCCGGTTCCGTCTGCGGTTCGGAGAAAGTGATGAAAGTGATTGGCCTGGCAGGATGGAGCGGCGCCGGCAAGACGACGCTGCTGGCGCGGGTCATCCCGCATTTCCTGAAAGCAGGGGCTTCGCGTCTCCGTCATCAAGCACGCCCACCACAGTTTCGACGTGGACGTGCCGGGCAAGGATTCCTGGGTGCATCGGCAGTCGGGCGCCGAGGAAGTGCTGGTGTCTTCGGGCAAGCGCTGGGCCTTGATGCACGAACTGCGCGGCGCCCCCGAGCCGCGGCTGCCGGAACTGCTTGGCGAAGATGTCGCGGGTCGATCTCGTCGTCGTCGAAGGCTTCAAGTCCGAGCCGCATCGCAAGATCGAGGTGCATCGGACCGCCAATGGCAAGGCGCCGCTGTTCCCTGACGATCCCGCCATTGCCGGCATTGCAACCGACGCGACCATTGAAACCACGCTGCCGGTTGCCCATCTCGATGACATCCCGGCCATCGCCGCTATGATGCAAGAGTTCGCGATATCCGTGGAAGACGTGCTGGCGGCAAGCGTCAGCGAGGCCTGAGAGACACCATGGCGCAATTGTCCGACGATTGCTTTGCCTTCGGCGGACCGATGATGTCGGTCGATGAAGCCGTCGCGCATCATCGCCGCGCGTGTGAGCGCGGTGCATGAGATCGAGACCGTGCCGCTCGAGCAGGCCGATGGGCGCATTCTCGCCGGCGATATTTCCGCATCCGCTGCCGCTGCCGCCCTTCACCAATTCCGCCGTCGACGGCTATGCGGTGCGGAGCAGCGATCTTCCGCTTCGGGAGGAAGCGGCGTTTCCCGTGTCGGGACGCATTCAGGCCGGCGCCTCGGCGCAACGAGCCGGTCAAGCCGGGCCACGCCATGCGGATTTTACCGGCGCGCCGATGCCGGAAGGCGCCGATACCGTGTTCATGCAGGAGGACGTGCGCCTCGATGCAGCCGGCAGGGTTGTTGTGCCGGCGGGACTGAGGCCCGGCGCCAATGTGCGCCCCGCGGGCGAGGACATTCCGGCCGGATCTGCCGCGCTCGGAGCCGGCCTGCGGCTGCGGCCGCAGGATGTCGCGCTCGCCGCCGCGTTCGGCCTGACGCAGGTCGAGGTGCGGCGGCGCATCCGCGTTGCGGTGTTCTCGACCGGTAACGAACTGGTGTCGCCGGGCGACCCGCGCAAGCCGCGCAATTGTTCGATTCCAACCGCTTCATGCTGATGGCGATGCTGGCCCGGCTGGGCTGCGAGGTCAGTGATCTCGGCATCTTGCGCGATGATCGCGCCGCGCTGGCGCAGGGCCTGAAGCAAGCGGCCGGCGCCCACGATCTGATTCTGACCAGCGGCGGCGTTTCGACCGGCGAGGAGGACCACGTCAAGGCCGCCGTCGAAAGACGTCGGCTCGCTGGTGCTGTGGCGGATGGCGATCAAGCCCGGGCGTCCCGGTCGCGATGGGAATCATCGGCGGCACGCCGTTCATCGGGCTGCCGGGAAATCCGGTGGCGAGTTTTGTCACCTTCGTCCATGTGGTGCGGCCGACCGTGCTGGCGCTGTCGGGCGCCCAGCCGCAGCCTTTGATGCCGATGCCGGTTCGCGCCGCATTCACCTACAAGAAGAAGATCGCCCGCCGCGAATATGTGCGGGTCAGTCTGCGACAAGATGGATGACGGCAGGCTCGAAGCGACCAAATTTCCGCGCGAGGGCGCCGGCCTGTTGTCGTCGCTGGTGGACACCGACGGGCTGGTCGAGCTTGGCGAGGAGATCACGCAGGTCGCCCCGGGGCAGACGGTCGGGTTTCTCGGCTATGCGAGTCTGATTGTGAGCCGCCTCCTTGTCCGTTGACGATGCGAGGCCGGTTCGCCAAGGATGGGTCATGACCACGACGAAACTCGACCTCACCGGTCTCAAATGTCCGTTGCCGGCCTTGAAGACGCGCAAGGCGCTGAAGGCGCTGGCGCCTGGGCGACCTTCTGGAAGTCCATTGCACCGATCCGCTGTCGGTGATCGATATCCCGAACCTGATCCGGGAGACCGGCGACAAGGTCGAGATCACGCGAACGCGCCGAGCATCGCGTTGTCTTCGTGATTGAAAAAGCAAATGGTCCTATCGAGAATGCGAATGGACCGTCGCGTACTGGGTCGATGCTGAAACCGGGACAGTTAGACGCACCCGTGAACCGGCTCGAACGGCGGCAATCGCTACCTTTTGCCTATCGACATCGGCCCGGGCTTCTGCCCCAATTCTTCATCTTCGTGAGGGGTTGCGGAGGTGAAGTCGTGCCTTCGGGTGCGGGCGCTGTACCTCGACAATCAGCGAGGCGCCGGTGTGGGCTGTTAGTGGGCATAACTTGTCGCAGCAGGGGTTAACTATTCGCGAATGCGCCTTTGCGATCTTGGCGCATTGAAGAATTGCTGCGGAGCAGCAATGCGAGGTTGGCACGCTGCGAGGGAATTTAGGGTATAGGACAACGGCAAACGTGGACGACAGACATGCCCGGCAAGGGTGGCTGTAGGGGAGGGCTTGATGACGACAATTAGCGGCGCAGGGACTATGTCCGGCGGTGGGTCGGGAATTCTCGATCGCGAGCACACGATCGCAAAGGCTGGCTTCAACCGATGGCTGGTGCCGCCGGCAGCGCTTTGCATTCATCTGTGCATCGGCATGGCCTATGGATTCAGCGTGTTCTGGCTGCCGCTGTCGCGCGCGATCGGCCTGACGGCGCCGAAGGCCTGCCCGGATATTTCGCTATGGCAGGAGCTCTTTACCACCACCTGCGACTGGAAGGTGGCCAGCCTCGGCTGGATGTTCACCTTGTTCTTCGTGCTGCTCGGCGTGTCGGCCGCGATCTGGGGCGGTTGGCTCGAGCGCGCTGGGCCCGCGCAAGGCCGGCGTCGTCGCGGCGCTGTGCTGGGGCGGCGGCCTGTTGATCGGCGCCTTCGGCGTTTACGTGCATCAGCTCTGGATCATGTGGTTGGGGGCCGGCGTCATCGGCGGCGTCGGCCTCGGTCTCGGCTACATCTCGCCGGTGTCGACGCTGGTGAAATGGTTTCCCGATCGCCGCGGCATGGCGACCGGCATGGCCATCATGGGCTTCGGCGGCGGCGCCATGATCGGCGCGCCGCTGGCCAATCTCCTGATCAACTATTTCAAGACCCCGACCCGATGTCGGTGTCTGGAAAACCTTCGTCGCGATGGGCGTGATCTATTTCGTGTTCATGATGATCGGCGCCTTCGCCTATCGCGTGTCGCCGGCTGGTTGGCAGCCCGAAGGCTGGACGCCGCCCGCGAAAGCCAAGCGATGATCTCGACCAACAACGTCCATCTCGATAACGCGCACAAGACGCCGCAATTCTGGCTGATCTGGTGGGTGCTGATGCTGAACGTGTCCGCCGGCATCGGCGTGATCGGCATGGCCTCGCCGATGTTGCAGGAGATCTTCGCCGGCAAGCTGATCGGAATGCCCGACCTGAACTTCGGCGCGCTTTCGGGCGAGCAGAGGACGGTGATCGCGGGGATCGCGGCCGGCTTTGCCGGCATGCTGTCGCTGTTCAACATCGGTGGCCGTTTCTTCTGGGCGTCGCTGTCGGACTATATCGGCCGCAAGAACACCTACTATACGTTCTTCGTGCTCGGCATCGCGCTCTACGCGCTGGCGCCGACCTTCGCCGCGATGGGATCGAAGCTGCTGTTCGTTTCCGCCTTCTGCATCATCCTGTCGATGTATGGCGGCGGCTTCGCTACCGTGCCGGCTTATCTCGCCGACATGTTCGGGACGCAGTTCGTCGGCGCCATTCACGGGCGGCTGCTGACGGCGTGGTCGACCGCGGGCATCATCGGCCCGGTTGTGGTCAACTATATCCGCGAATTCCAGCTCGCGGCCGGTGTGCCACGCGATCAACTCTACAACACGACCATGTACATCCTGTGCGCGATGCTGATCGCCGGCATCATCTGCAACTACCTGATCAAGCCTGTCGACCACAAATGGCACATGAGCGCTGAAGAGGTGGCCAAGCTGCAGGCCGCGAGCGCCAAGAGCGCGGCGGCGGTGCAGTCTGGATCGTTCGGCATCGGGTGGCGGGTTGGACGTCAAAGCTGCCCTGTTCTGGGCCTTTGTCGGCATCCCGCTCGCCTGGGGCGTGTGGAAGACACTGGAAAGCGCGGCCAAGATACTCTGATCGCGGCTCCATCACCGCGGGACGCAACACCGATTGCGTTCCGCGGATTTGCCTCTTCAATCAATCTAAGAAGTGACCCAAGGGGATTCCCATGCTTCGCATCATTGCCTGTCTCGTCGCCCTGCTGCTTGTCGCGGGCAGCCTTCACACCGCTTCGGCCCAGACCACCCCGGCGCCGGCGGCGGGCGCTGCTCCGGCCGCCCCAAAGTCTTCGCGGATGAAGCTGACGGCCGAGAAGCTGAAAGAGATGAAGGCCAAGTGGCTTGCCAACAAGGGCAAGCTCAGGGCCTGTCGCAAAGAGGTGAAGGCAAAGGGACTGGTCGGCGATGACCGCTGGTTCTACATTGGCGACTGCATGGACAAGACCTGAAGTCGGCGACTTGCTGGAATCGACCACCAGAGGGGGCATGACAGCGAGGCTGCGTGCCCCTTAAATGCTTCCTGCGGCTACATAATTGCGCTTGGCATCTGGCATGCCACCGATTAGGATTGCACTGCGGAAGCTAGCCGCCGACCGCCACGGCAGGAACGAGACGCTTCGATGAGCCATGACGTTCAAAAGGTTCGCCCGTTCGAACATCCCGGCGAGGGACGAAGGCGCGCGAAGTCGACTCCCAAGGGACGCCAGATCGATCCGACCGCTGCGCACGAGATTGAACTCCTGCTCGGCGACCAGCCGCGGCGGCGCGATCTCCTGATCGAGCATCTGCATCTGATCCAGGACAAATATCACCAGATTTCCGCCGCCCATCTCGCAGCGCTCGCCGACGAGATGAAGCTCTCGTTCGCGGAAGTGTTCGAAACCGCGACCTTCTACGCCCATTTCGACGTGGTGAAGGAGGGCGAGCCGGATATCGCGCCGCTGACCATTCGGGTCTGCAATTCGCTGACCTGCGCCATGCTGGGCGCGGAAAAGCTGCTGCATGAATTGCAGAACGCCGCGGGTCCCGGTATTCGCGTGGTGCGCGCGCCCTGCGTCGGCCGCTGCGACACCGCGCCGGCGGCCGAGGTCGGCCATCACTTTGTCGACCACGCCAGCGTCGCAAGCGTGCTCGCGGCGGCAAAGAGCGGCGACACCCACGCGCATCTGCCCGACTATGTCGATTACGACGCCTATGTCGCCGGTGGCGGCTACACGCTGTTGAACCGGCTGCGTTCCGGCAAATTGAAGAAGGAAGATCTGCTGAAGTCGCTCGACGACGCGTCCTTGCGCGGTCTCGGCGGCGCCGGCTTTCCGACGGGACGAAAGTGGCGCGCGGTGCTCGGCGAGCCCGGGCCCGCGGCTGATGGCCGTCAATGGCGACGAGGGCGAGCCCGGAACCTTCAAGGACCGCTATTATCTCGAGACCGATCCGCACCGTTTTCTCGAGGGCATGCTGATCGGCGCGCATGTCGTCGAGGCGCCCGACGTCTATATCTACATCCGCGACGAATACCCGGCCTCGCGCCAAATCCTCGAAGCGCGAGATCGCAAAGCTGCCGCCCGGCGGGCCGCGGCTGCATCTGCGGCGCGGCGCCGGCGCCTATATCTGCGGCGAGGAATCCTCGCTTCTGGAAAGCATCGAAGGCAAACGTGGATTGCCGCGGCACAAGCCGCCGTACCCGTTCCAGGTCGGCCTGTTCGGATTGCCGACGCTGATCAACAATATCGAGACGCTGTGGTGGGTGCGCGACATCGTGGAGAAGGGCGCGGATTGGTGGAAGAGCCACGGCCGCAACGAACGCCACGGCCTGCGCAGCTATTCGGTGTCGGGACGGGTCAAAAATCCCGGCATGAAGCTGGCGCCGGCCGGCATCACCGTGCGCGAATTGATTGACGAGTTCTGCGGCGGCATGGCGGAAGGCCACAGGTTCCATGCCTATCTGCCGGGCGGTGCGTCCGGCGGCATCCTGCCGGCCTCGATGGACAATATCCCGCTCGACTTCGGCACGCTGGAAAAATACGGCTGCTTCATCGGTTCGGCGGCGGTCATCATCCTGTCCGAGCAGGACAGCGTGAAGGGCGCGGCGCTGAACCTGATGCGGTTCTTCGAGGACGAAAGCTGCGGCCAGTGCACGCCCTGCCGCGTCGGCACCCAGAAGGCGGCGCTGCTGATGGAAAGGCCGGTCTGGAACCGCGAATTGCTCGACGAATTGAGCCAGGCGATGCGCGACGCCTCGATCTGCGGTCTCGGCCAGGCGGCCTCGAATCCGCTGACCACGGTTATTAAGTATTTCCCGGAAGAATTCGTGCCGAAGGAAGCTGCGGAATGACCAAAATCCAGTTCGAACTCGACGGCCAGCAGGTCGAGGCCAGTCACACGGCGAGACCATCTGGCAGGTTGCAAAGCGCCAGGGCCGCGAAATTCCGCATCTGTGCTATTCGCCCGAGCCGGACTATCGGCCCGACGGCAATTGCCGCGCCTGCATGGTGGAGATCGAGGGCGAGCGCGTGCTGGCGGCCTCCTGCAAGCGTACGCCGAGCGTCGGCATGAAGGTGAAATCGGCGAGCACCCGCGCGATTGCGGCGCAAAAAATGGTGATGGAACTTCTCGTCGCCGACCAGCCGGCGCGCGAAACTTCGCACGATCCCGATTCGAAATTCTGGCACTGGGCCGAGAAGGCGGGCGTCACCGAAAGCCGCTTTCCCGCCGCCGAGCGCTGGCAGGGCGACGCCAGCCATCCGGCGATGCGCGTCAATCTCGATTCCTGCATCCAGTGCGGCCTGTGCGTGCGGGCCTGCCGCGAGGTCCAGGTCAACGACGTCATCGGCATGGCCTATCGCAATCACGATTCCAAGATCGTGTTCGATTTCGACGATCCGATGGGTGAATCGACCTGCGTCGCCTGCGGTGAATGCGTGCAGGCCTGCCCGACCGGCGCGCTGATGCCGGCGGTGATGCTGGACGAGAACCAGACCCGCGTCACCTATGCCGACAGGAAGGTGGATTCGCTCTGCCCGTTCTGCGGCGTCGGCTGTCAGGTCACCTATCAGGTCAAGGACGAGAAGGTGATCTACGCCGAAGGCCGCGACGGCCCGGCCAATCACAACCGGCTCTGCGTCAAGGGCCGCTTCGGCTTCGACTACATCCACCATCCGCATCGCCTGACCAAGCCGCTGGTGCGGTTGCCGAACGCGAAAAAGGACGCCAACGACCAGGTCGATCCGGCCAATCCGTTTACGCATTTCCGCGAGGCGTCGTGGGAAGAGGCGCTCGATATCGCGGCGAAAGGCCTGGTGAAGATCCGCGATCAAAAGGGCGTCAAGGCGCTCGCCGGTTTCGGCTCGGCAAAAGGCTCGAACGAGGAAGCCTATCTGTTCCAGAAGCTGGTGCGCACCGGCTTCGGCTCCAACAATGTCGATCACTGCACGCGGCTGTGCCATGCCTCGTCGGTCGCGGCCTTGTTCGAAGGTCTGGCCTCGGGCGCGGTATCGGCGCCGTTTTCGGCTGCGATGGACGCCGAGGTGATCATCGTGATCGGCGCCAATCCGACCGTCAACCATCCGGTTGCGGCGACCTTCATCAAGAACGCGGCCAAGCGCGGCGCCAAGCTGATCGTGATGGACCCGCGCCGGCAGACGCTGTCGCGCCACGCCTACAAGCACCTGGCGTTCAAGCCGGGCAGCGACGTCGCGATGCTCAACGCGATGATCAACACCATCATCACCGAGGGGCTCACCGACGAGCAGTACATCGCCGGCTACACCGAGGGTTATGACGACCTGAAGGCCAGGATCACGGATTTCACGCCGGAGAAGATGGCGCCGATCTGCGGCATCCCGGCGGAGACCCTGCGCGAAGTGGCGCGGATGTACGCCCGCGCCAAGGCCTCGATCATCTTCTGGGGCATGGGCATCAGCCAGCATGTGCACGGCACCGACAATGCGCGCTGCCTGATCGCGCTCGCGCTGATCACCGGCCAGGTCGGCCGCCCCGGCACGGGCCTGCATCCGCTGCGCGGCCAGAACAACGTGCAGGGTGCCTCCGATGCGGGGCTGATCCCGATGTTCCTGCCGGATTACCAGCCGGTCGGTCGCACCGATCTGCGCGCGCCTTTTGAAAAGCTCTGGCATCAGGATCTCGATCCGGTTCGCGGCCTCACCGTGGTCGAGATCATCAACGCGATTCATGCCGGCGAGATTACGGGCATGTATATCGAGGGCGAGAATCCGGCGATGTCGGACCCCGATCTGCAGCATGCGCGCGAGGCGCTGGCCAAACTCGAACATCTGGTGGTGCAGGATCTGTTCGTCACCGAGACCGCGTTTCATGCCGACGTGATCCTGCCGGCGTCCGCGTTCGCGGAAAAGTCCGGCACCTTCACCAACACCGACCGCCGCGTCCAGCTCGCGCGCGAGGTCATCAAGCCGCCCGGCGACGCGCGGCAGGATCTGTGGATCATCCAGGAGATCGCCAAGCGGATGGGACTGCCGTGGAATTACAGCGGTCCGGCCGAGGTGTTTACCGAAATGACCGAGGTGATGCCGTCGCTGAAGAACATTACCTGGGAGCGGCTGGTGCGCGAGGGCGCGGTGACCTATCCGGTCGACGATCCGCACAAGCCCGGCAACGAGATCATCTTCACCACGGGTTTCCCGACCGAGAGCGGTCGCGGCAAGATCGTGCCGGCGCATGTGCTGCCGCCGGACGAACTGCCCGACAGCGAATATCCGATGGTGCTGTCGACCGGCCGCGTGCTCGAACACTGGCACACCGGCTCGATGACGCGGCGCTCGCATCGTGCTCGACCAGATCGAGCCGGAGGCGGTGGCGTTCATGTCGCCCAAGGACATGCGGCGGATGAGCGTGCGCCCCGGCGATTTCATCCGGCTGGAAACGCGGCGCGGCGCGGTCGAGATCAAGGTGCGCTCCGACCGCGACGTGCCGGAGAACATGGTGTTCATGCCGTTCTGCTACGCGGAAGCCGCGGCCAACCTGCTGACCAATCCGGCGCTCGATCCGTTCGGGAAAATTCCCGAGTTCAAGTTCTGCGCGGTCAAGGCCGAACGCATCGAGATGCGCACCGCCGCGGAGTGAAGCGGATCATGAACTGATCGATCGCGGGGCGCGGAAGTCCTACGCTCGATCGGATTCAAGGCACGTGAAAATGCCTGAAGCGGCGTCCGATCGCTTCCGCTATTTTGCCGGTCACGACAACCATTCGCCGCCGGCCGCGCATCGCAACGCGCATCAATTGCCTAAGGCAAGCGATTAACGGATTACCCTGATTGTCCAGATCGAGTTCGAACCGTTCGGACGGAAATATCGTCGCGCATCCCGAGGGCAGGGAATTCCTTCTGGCAAATGCCAGGGCCGAACTTTCGAGCAGGAAAACTCCGCCGATCTTTCCCTTGACGTCGCGGGCGAGCCAGAAGCCTTCCCTGTTGCGGCCGATGAAGAATGCCGGAATCGACGCATTGACGATGCCGGGATCGAGCGGCTGAAACGGCGCGGCCGCGGTCGCGGGCTGATCA